>NZ_JCAFRK010000004.1:0-489683 GCF_059367995.1 Stenotrophomonas sp. YJH_SMC_79 | reverse complement strand
GCTGGGCCATGGCAGGTCGATTCAGGCGGCTGCGGTAGTGCCGGCCGCTGGCCGGCATCCGCGATGGCGCAGGAGCGTGTCGACCAAGGTCGACACCTACCAGAGCTGGGCCATGGCACGTCGATTCAGGTGGCTGCGGTAGTGCCGGCCGCTGGCCGGCATCCGCGATGACGCAGGAGCGTGTCGACCAAGGTCGACACCTACCAGGGCTGGGCCATGGTATGCCGATCGACCAAGATCGACACCTGCCAGGGCTGGGCCATGGTATGCCGATCGACCAAGATCGACACCTGCCAGGGCACAGGCCTTCAGCCCACCTTCGAGGGGCCCGTGCGCCAGCGGCTGGGCACCAGACCGAAGCGCTTGCGGAATGCAGCGGCAAAGTTGCTGGGGTGGCGGTAACCACTGGCGGCGGCGGCCTGCTCGACCGTCCAGCCGTCTTCGCGCAGGCCCTGCTCGGCATGGCGCATGCGCTGCTCATGCAGATAATCGAATACCGAACTCCCATACTGCTGGGCGAAATGACGGCGCAGCGAACTTGGGCTCATGCACGCCAGCTGCGCCAGTTCGACCAGGCTGTGGGCGTGGCTTGGGTCATCATGCAGGTAGGCGCGCACGCGCTCCAGCCGTTCGCGCTGGCCGGCACGCAGGGTGCGCACCTGTTCGGTCTGAAGATCCTCGGCCTGCAGGCCAACGGCGAGCAGCTGCAGGGCTACGCCCTCGCGCCACAGCGCATCGATGCCGTCCTGCCAGGGACTGTCGAACAACTGGCCCAGCACCGGCAGCAGGGTATGCGGAATCGCCCAGTGGCGGCACTCCAGGTGAGTGCTGAGCGCCGTGTGCAGCTGCGGCAGCTGGAACAGATCCGGATCGATCTCCGCCGGTACCATCACGCTGACGCCGCGCATGCGCGTTTCGCCGGGATGTGCACCGGTCATTTCGACCTGTTCGCGGTGGTGCGCGGTCATCGCAGTGCCCGCGCGCAGGGTGAAGCCACTGCGCCGGGGAATGCGTACATCCACCTGCCCCTGCAGCATCACGCGGATGGCCAGCCCGGGACTCTGCTGGGCAGTGGCGACGTATGGAAAGCGATTGTGGACGTCGGATGCGATCAGGCTCATGCCACCGCGCAGGAACTGCTCGTTGACTTCGCCATGGCCCGCCCACTGGTCGTCGCGCAGGTGTTCGGGGTCAGCGCGGTAGTCAAAGCCGTGGCGGTGGCCGAAGCGGCGGTAATCGGCAAAAGTGAAGTATCGGGACATTGCTCGGCACGTGCGCAGGAGGTGGACGCTGGCAGTACCTCGCCCATGCGCTCTGCATTGCAGATGCAGTTCCGGTCGTGGCCTGTGCGGACCCGCTGCGATGCGGTGGCGATGGCACGCTGGATGGCTGGGGAAACGCCAGATTGGAATGAGTGTGTCGAAGAAACTGGAAACGTTTCCCATTGTCGCCTTGATTCATCTGCATTTGATTTCGAGATGGTCAAAACGATTGACGATTACGGCCAAAGTGAAAATGCTGCTGAACATACGCCAGCGTTTTGCATGCATATCCGTACGTAATTCCATACATCAACTGGAGTTGAGGTTTTACGCGTGGAACGATCAGCCGTGGACGCGCTGTCTGCCGGGTCATCACGGATGAAGGCGTAGCGTGAGGGGTTCGCGGCGACACGCCGCATCGATACCCCCACAGAAGGAGAATGCAGATGATCGATTACCAGCTCACCGGCAAGACCGCGATCGTGACTGGCGGTGTATCCGGCATCGGCCTGGCGGCCGCGCAGACCCTTGCCGCATCCGGTGCGCGCGTTTCGGTATGGGACCTGAAACAGGACGCAGTGGATGCCACGGTGGCACGGCTGCAGGGCAGCGGTGCGCAGGCCATCGGCATCGCGCTGGACGTGACTGACGATGCCGCCGTCGAGGCGGCGGTGCAGCGCACGGTAAGGGAGCTGGGCGGTGTGCATGTCGCGGTCAACAACGCGGGCATCAGTGGGCCGGCCGCCAGCAGCGGTGACTATCCGATCGATGGCTGGCAGCGGGTCATCGACGTCAACCTCACCAGCGTGTTCCTGTGCCAGCGTGCGCAGATCCAGGCCATGCGTGCGGCCGGCACGGGTGGCAGCATCATCAACATGGCCTCGATCCTGGGCCAGGTGGGCTATGCCGGCTCCACCGCGTATGTTGCAGCCAAGCACGGCGTGGTCGGGCTGACCCAGACCGCCGCTTGGGAATACGCGGCCGACGGTATCCGTGTCAATGCGGTCGGCCCGGGCTTCATCAGCACACCGTTGCTGGAAAAAATGGATCCAAAGGTACGCGCCACGCTGGAAGGGCGGCATGCACTGAAGCGGCTGGGTACGGCCGAAGAAGTGGCAGCACTGGTGGCCTGGTTGGCCAGTGACGACGCTTCGTTCGCGACCGGCGCGTACTACGCCATCGATGGTGGCTACCTCGCGCAGTGAGCGAATGCGCGAGGTAGATCCACGCCATGCGTGGATGAAAGCGCGCGGTGAAGAAGGCGTGCCATCGCCTTCACCCCCGTCCCACGATCGCCGCGCGACGCTCCGGGAAAATCCCGGAGCCTTGCCCATGGAACTCACCCAGGATGTCTCGATCCTGCTGCGCGTGGCCGTAGCCATGTTGTTCGGCGGCGTACTCGGCGTCGAGCGCGAGATGGGCAAGCACGCTGCCGGTCTGCGCACGCACATGCTGATCGCGGGGGCTGCCGCATTGATCGTCGGCCTCGGCGATTCGGTGGCCGAACATTTCCAGCAGGAGCGCTACCGCGACCTGCTGCAGGTCGATCCGGTGCGCCTGATCGAAGCGGTGGTGGCCTGTGTCGGCTTCGTTGCCGCCGGCACCATCCTGCGTGGGTCACGCGAGGATCAGGTCAGCGGCCTGACCACGGCCAGCTCGCTGATCATGGCCGCAGCGATCGGGATCGCCGTGGGTATCGGCAAATACGTGATTGCCATCGGGGTGAGCGTGCTGTGCGTGCTGGTGCTGGCGGTGATGCGGCGGTTGGAGAAGCGGATTTCGTAGGGAATCCCGAGTTGCCGGCCAGCGGCCGGCACTACCGTGGTGACTCTAATGGTCGTACCAATATGTCGTCTAGCCCTATGGTCTAATAGGCTCTTCGTCGGAGTGGCGGTTAAATCCGCTGTAAGTGGTCTGATCGAACTCATTATTGGTACGACCAATAATCGACGGCCACGGCGATCCACCGCCTGCGGTGGGGCATCTTCCGCATCCAGTCGAGAGTCTTCATGCAGCCCTGGCAACACCTGTACGACCCCGCCGGCAACCTGTGGTTGTCCAGCCTGATCGCGCTGCTGCCGATCGCGTTCTTCTTCATTGCCCTGGCCGTGCTGCGCATGAAGGGCTGGCTGGCCGGCACCATCACCGTGGCCATCGCGCTTGGCGTGGCCCTGTTGTTCTACCGCATGCCGCTGAGCCAGGCGCTGGGCGCGGCCGGTTTCGGCTTCGTCTACGGCCTGTGGCCGATCGCCTGGATCATCATCGGCGCGGTGTTCCTCTACAAGGTCTCGGTCAAGACCGGCCAGTTCGACATCATCCGCGCTTCGATCCTGTCGGTGACCGAAGACCAGCGCCTGCAGATGCTGATGGTCGGCTTCGCCTTCGGTGCCTTCCTGGAGGGCGCGGCCGGGTTCGGTGCACCGGTGGCGATCACTGCGGCACTGCTGGTCGGGCTGGGTTTCAAGCCGCTGTATGCCGCCGGCCTGTGCCTGATCGTCAACACCGCGCCGGTGGCGTTCGGCGCAATGGGCATTCCGATCATCGTGGCCGGGCAGGTCACCGGCCTGGATGCATTCGAGATTGGCCAGATGGCCGGTCGCCAGCTGCCGTTCCTGACCATCATCGTGCTGTTCTGGATCATGGCGATCATGGATGGCTGGCGCGGCATCAAGGAAACCTGGCCGGCGGTGCTGGTTGCGGGTGGCTCGTTCGCCATCGCGCAGTACCTGACCTCCAATTTCATCGGCCCGGAACTGCCGGACATCACCGCGTCGCTGGCGTCGCTGGTCTGCCTGACCCTGTTCCTGCGCCGCTGGAAGCCGGTACGGATCTTCCGCTTCGATACCGAAACCAGCGCCGAGGCGGCCGCACAGGCACTGGAGGCGCCGCGCTACAGCGTCGGCCAGATCGCCAAGGCGTGGTCGCCGTTCCTGATCCTCACCGCGATGGTCACGCTGTGGAGCATCAAGCCGTTCAAGTCGCTGTTCGCGGCCGGCGGCCCACTGGAAGGCTGGGTGCTGAAGATCCCGGTGCCGGGCCTGGACCAGATGGTGCAGAAGATGCCGCCGATCGTGGACGCACCGCTCAGCTACGAGGCGGTCTACAAATTCGACTGGTTCTCGGCCACCGGCACCTCGATCATCCTCGCGGCGGTGATCGCGATCATCGCACTGCGCATGCCGGCCCGCTCGGCGCTGCACACCTTCGGCGAAACCGTGCGGGAGCTGCGCATGCCGATCTACTCGATCGGCATGGTGCTCGCCTTTGCCTTCATCGCCAACTATTCGGGTCTGTCGGCAACGCTGGCGCTGGCATTGGCGCACACCGGCGACGCGTTCCCGTTCTTCTCGCCGTTCCTGGGCTGGCTGGGCGTGTTCCTGACGGGTTCGGATACCTCGTCCAATGCGCTGTTCTCGGCGCTGCAGGCCACCACCGCACAGCAGATCGGCGTGTCCGACGTGCTCCTGGTAGCGGCCAACACCACCGGCGGTGTCACCGGCAAGATGATCTCGCCGCAGTCGATCGCCATTGCCTGTGCGGCGGTCGGCCTGGCCGGCAAGGAATCGGACCTGTTCCGTTTCACGGTCAAGCACAGCCTGATCTTCACCACCATGGTCGGCCTGATCACCCTGGCCCAGGCCTACTGGCTGACCTGGATGATTCCCTGAGCCATGCACGGCCAGCAGACCACCCACTGCGCGCTTCGGGCCACAATGGCGCCATGAGCACGCAACGTATTTCCGACAAGGTGGCCGCACAGCTGCGCGGCCTGGTGCAGGAACAACGGCTGCAGCCGGGTGACCGGCTGCCGGCCGAGCGCACCCTGGCGGTGCAGCTGGGGGTCTCGCGCACCGCGCTGCGCGAGGCCATCGCGCAGCTGGCCAGCCAGGGCCTGCTGACCGCACGCGTCGGTGGCGGTACCTACGTGGCCGAACCTGCGGCGCGCGCGCGGCAGGCGCTGGACGAACCACTGGCGCCGTACCTGCCGCTGTTCCAGGGCGACCCGGAATACCGCTTCGACGTGCTGGAGATCCGCCACGCGCTGGAAGGTGCCACTGCCTGGCATGCAGCGCTGCGTGCCACCGACGAGGACCGCACGCGCATCGCGCAGGCCTTCCAGACCATGATGGACGCGCACGGCAAGGACGACCCCACCGGTGAAGCGGAGGCTGACGCGGCCTTCCACCTGTCCATCGCCGAGGCCTCGCACAACCTGGTGCTGCTGCAGGTGATGCGCGGCCTGTTCGAACTGCTGCAGACCAACATCTCGCAGAGCCGCGAAAAGCTCTACACCTCGGCGAGGACCTTCTCGCCGTTGTCCGACCAGCACCGCGAGATGATGGATGCGGTGCTGGCCGGCGACCCCGAACGCGCGCGCGCCGCCGCGCATGCCCACCTCGAGTTCGTGCACACCACGCTGCGCACCCTCGATGACAACGAAGCCCGGCGTGCGCGGGCCTCGCGTCTACCTTCCCCACACGGTTGACCCCATGATCATCTCCGCCTCCACCGATTACCGTGCTGCAGCGCAACGCCGGCTGCCGCCGTTCCTGTTCCACTACATCGATGGCGGCGCGTATGCCGAGCACACGCTGAAGCGCAACGTTTCCGACCTGTCCGACATCGCGCTGCGCCAGCGCATCCTGCGCAACATGTCCGACCTGAGCCTGGAAACCGAGCTGTTCGGCGAAAAACTGGCGATGCCGGTGGCGCTGGCGCCGGTCGGCCTGACCGGCATGTATGCCCGGCGTGGTGAAGTACAGGCGGCGCGCGCGGCCGACAGCCGCGGCATCCCGTTTACTCTGTCCACCGTATCGGTGTGCCCGATCGAGGAAGTGGCACCGGCCATCCAGCGGCCGATGTGGTTCCAGCTGTACGTGCTGCGCGACCGTGGCTTCATGCGCAACGCGCTGGAGCGGGCGCAGGCCGCGGGCGTGACCACCCTGGTGTTCACCGTGGACATGCCGGTGCCGGGCGCGCGCTACCGCGATGCACACTCCGGCATGAGCGGCCCGAATGCCTCGCTGCGCCGCATCGGCCAGGCCATCACCCATCCGCACTGGGCGTGGGACGTGGGCCTGTTCGGCCGCCCGCATGATCTGGGCAACATCTCCACCTACCGTGGCAACCCGACCGGGCTGGAGGACTATATCGGCTGGCTGGGCAGCAACTTCGATCCCTCCATTTCGTGGAAGGACCTGGAGTGGATCCGCGAATTCTGGAAGGGCCCGATGGTGATCAAGGGCATCCTCGACCCGGATGACGCGCGTGATGCGGTCAAGTTCGGCGCCGATGGCATCGTGGTCTCCAACCACGGTGGCCGCCAGTTGGACGGCGTGCTGTCCACCGCGCGCGCACTGCCGGCGATTGGCGATGCGGTACAGGGCGACCTGAAGATTCTCGCCGATTCGGGCATCCGTACCGGCCTGGACGTGGTGCGCATGCTGGCGCTGGGTGCCGACACCGTGCTGCTGGGCCGTGCCTTCGTCTATGCACTGGCCGCGCAGGGCGAGGCCGGCGTGGCCAACCTGCTGGACCTGATCGCCAAGGAAATGCGCGTGGCGATGACATTGACCGGTGCGCGTCGCATCGCCGACATCGGCCGCGATTCGCTGGTCAGCCTGCCATGAGTGGCCACGATGCCGTGCTGGCACAGCTGCGCGACGCCGTCGGCAGCCGCCATGTGCTGACCGGCGACAAGGCCACGCGCCGCTTCCGCCGTGGCTATCGTTTCGGCGACGGCCCGGTGCTGGCGGTGGTGCGCCCGGGCACCTTGCTGGAGTTGTGGCGCGTGCTGCAGGCGGCGGTGCAGGGTGGGGCGGCGATCATCCTGCAGGCGGCCAATACCGGCCTGACCGGCGGCTCGACCCCGGATGGCAACGACTATGGGCGGCCGATCGTGCTGGTCAGCACGCTGCGCCTGACCGGCATCCAGCTGTTGAACGAAGGCCGCCAGGTGCTGTGCCTGCCCGGCGCCACGCTCGACCGCCTGGAGCAGACCCTGGCACCGCTGGGCCGTGAGCCGCATTCGGTGATCGGCTCGTCCTGCATCGGCGCCTCGGTGCTGGGCGGCATCTGCAACAACTCCGGCGGTGCGCTGGTGCGCCGTGGGCCGGCCTACACCGAGCTGGCGCTGTATGCGCAGGTCGATGCGCAGGGCCAGCTGCAGCTGGTCAACCATCTGGGCATTGCGTTGGGTGATACGCCCGAGCAGATCCTGCAGCGCCTGCAGGCCGGCGACTATGCTGCTGGCGACGTGGGTGACGGCGATGGCCGCGCCGCCTCCGATCCACGCTACGCCGAGGAAGTGCGCAGGGTCGATGCCGATACGCCGGCGCGTTTCAACGCCGACCCCAGCCGCCACTTCGAAGCTGCCGGTTCGGCCGGCAAGCTGGCGGTGTTCGCGGTGCGCCTGGACACCTTTGAAAAGGAGGCCGCCGAGGTCTTCTACATCGGCAGCAACCGCACCGACAGCCTCACTGCGATCCGGCGCCAGCTGCTGACCGGCTTCGAGCGCCTGCCGATTGCCGGTGAGTACATCCACCGCGATGCCTATGACATCGGCGAGCGCTACGGCAAGGACAGTTTCCTGTTGATCGATCGCCTCGGTACCGCGCGCGTGCCGGCCGCGTTCGCGCTGAAGAACCGTGTGGATGGCTGGTTCGAGCGGCTGGGTCTGCGCGGGGTGACTGATCGGGTGATGCAGGTGCTGACCGGCCTGCTGCCCTCGCACCTGCCCAAGCGCATGGGTGAATTCCGCCAGCGCTACGAGCATCACCTGTTGCTGAAGGTCTCCGCGCAGGACGCGGCGGCAACCGAGGCCTGGTTGCGCGGCTTCTTCGCCGGGCACGAAGGCGGCTTTTTCCACTGCACGGCGGAGGAGGGGCGCAAGGCGTTCCTGCATCGCTTCGCCGTGGCCGGTGCCGCGGTGCGCTACCGCGAAGTGCATCGCGAGCAGGTGCAGGACATCGTGGCGCTGGACATTGCCCTGCGCCGAGATGATGCCGATTGGTTCGAGCAGTTGCCGGCCGATATCGACGACCGCCTGCTGCACAAGCTGTATTACGGGCACTTCCTGTGCCACGTGTTCCACCAGGACTACATCGCGCGCAAGGGCGAAGACCCGATGGCGATCGAGCACGCGATGTGGGCGCTGCTGGACCAGCGCGGCGCCGAGTATCCGGCCGAGCACAACGTCGGCCACCTGTACCCGGCCAAGCCGGCGCTGGCCGGGTTCTACAAGCAGCTGGACCCGAGCAATACGTTCAATCCCGGTATCGGCCAGACGTCGAAGGCCAAAGGGTGGGGTGGCTGCGACTGCGGATGATGTGGAGCCGAGCCAGCGCTTGGCTGGTGTTTGTAGTGAGAAGCAGTCGAGCATGGCTCGACGCTACAAAGGCGAATGTCGAGCAGGCTCGCTGCCGCCCGGGCAACGGTTACCATCGTAAGCCCAACCGCAGGAGCCATCCATGCCCACCGCTGCCGCCCGTGCCATCCTGTGCGTTGTAGTGCTGGCCACCCCGGTGCTGGTGCTGGCCCAAGGCTCGATCCTGCCGCAGCAGCGCGATGCCGCCGGCAATGTGATGGAGCCGCTGGGGCAGGTGCTGATCGCGAGTGAGACTGGACCGTCGGGTCTTTATGACTGCACCCGGGACGGCAACTGGTGCGTGCGCGTGCAGCCGGTCTCCGAGGAGGGTGACCGGCCCACCATGCTTGAGGTGCTGGAAAAGGTGCAGGGCCAAGGCAAGCCCCACAGCTATCGCGTCAGCATCGACGTGCCGCAGGAAAGCGAGCTGTCGCTGTGGCCATGGATCGTGCGGCTTGCCCCAGGCGTGGGCAGCGATGAACCAGTGACCGATCCGCAGCAGCGCGCCCGCCAGAATGTGCTGGTGGGTGGCATCGTCACGTTCAGCGCCATGTACTCCGGTGGAGGTGCCGACGCGTCCACGCTGCAGCTGGCACGCGTGCGCCACCTGCAGGACGACATCCAGGTGGACGACGACGTGCTGACCGTGCCATGGCTGGGCAGTGCGATGATCCGCGCCTGTTTCAGCGAGCAGGACATCAAGCAGCGCGCAGGTGCCTGCCACGACGAATACGGGTTCTCGGCAAAGCTTGCGCTGGATACGGTTGCCGGGGGCATGCCGGTGCTGCGCTACCAGACCGTGGCGACCCGGTTCCCGGCCGGTGTTTCGCGCTTCGAGGATTCGCTGGCCAAGGGGCCGCTGAAGAAGAAGGACCTGCGCAGCGAGCAGGATCCGGCATGCACCTATACCCGGCTGTTCCACTTCCGCGAGGGCATGTTCCACCCGGACCAGGAATTGCCGGACTGCGCCGGCTATACCGAACCCTGAAATGTAGCGTCGAGCCATGCTCGACTCGGGTTCCCGCGTGGCCCGACCAGAGAGCAGCCGAGCGTGGGCTCGGCTCTACAGAAGCCCGTGGCGGCGCTTACTCGCAGCGCGTGGACGTGATGATGTTGTCCTTGTCCACGAACACGCGCAGGCGGTCCTGGCGGATGTCCTTGGTGGTGATGGTGCTGGGGCCGATCGGGTTGACCAGGCCGGCACCACTCTCGCGGGACAGGCGGCGGATGTTGGGCTCATTGGCCGGCTGGCCGATCGCCCAGCCCAGCTGGCTGGCGTCGCAGCGGCCGCTCCCTTTGACTTCCGGGCCAGGGGTGCTGACGCAGGCCGACAGCAGCAGGGCAGAGGCCGGCAGCAACAGGGACAGACGGAATGCAGACATGCGAGCGCTCCTGCGCAGGGGAAGATGGCGGGAACGATAGCACCGAGCGTGCGAAAGGCGTCAGCGCCCCGGTCATTGCCGGCACAGCGTGGTCATTGCATAGTGGGAGGAATGGCTGGCAGTACGCCAGCGGGCAGGCCGGGCCTTTCCGGCGCAGGCGTTGGACACGGTATGACGGCAGGCAGTTTCCGCGACAAGGGCAGGACGATGATGGCACTGGCGCTGTCCATGCTGGGCATGGCGTTTGCCGCCTCCGCTGCCGCACCGGAACCTGTGCCGGTCGACCCCCCGGTGTTCGGCGCCTGGCGCAACCTGCAGACCGAGGCCGGCTACACGCCGGCCCAGCGCGACCTCGCCTTTGCCATGCTGCCGCAGGCCTCCACCCGCGGTGATCGATTCGCCATTGTCGACCGTGAGGGCAAGCGCGCGGTGTGCTGCCTGCAGGTGGCCAGTCCGTCGCTGGGCGTGGCCGCGCTGCGCGAGCAGTACCACCTGCCGCAGGCCTGGGTGACCGACCTGAGCAATGGCCGCAGCCCGGCACGCCCCTATGTTCCGCACGTCTACGCGATGCAGCGGGTGGACGAACTGGCCGACTACAGCTTCGCCGATGTGCCGGGCGCCTACAGCGACCTGGGCGGGCTGTTGATTCCGGAAGGTGCCGCGCTGGAGGCCGACGGCAGTGCCGTGCGCCTGGGGGACACCCGCTACCCGCTGCATTTCCAGCGCCAGCCGCATGCCGATGACGATGGCGCGCTGGATCGCTACACCCTGCAGACAGGCGAGGGCGCCGCCCCGATCGTGGTTGAAGTGCCGTTCGGCACTTACTGATTGCAGCGCTCCATTGGCTAGAATGCGGCGCGGCGCCGTCTGCCGTGCCTGTTCCGTGAGCCGTTGCCGTGTCCCTGCGCCCCTTCCTGCTGCCATCCCTGCTGCTGTTGTCCGCCTGCGCCAGTGCGCCCCCACCGCCTCCGGCCCATTCCGATGCGCTGTGGCGGTTGATCGAACGGGACTGCCGTGGCGCCGAAGGTCCACGCGGCGACTGCCTGCGCGTGGAGACGGCTGCGGACCGCCGCGATGTGCTGGTCAAGGACGCGCACGGCGACTATCAGTTCCTGCTGATGCCGCTGGACAAGGTCAGCGGGATCGAGAACCTCGCCCTGTACCAGCGCGGTGCGCCGAATTACTTTGCCGCAGCCTGGCAGGCGCGCAGCCACACCGAACGGGCCCTGGGCCAACCGCTGCCGCGCAGCGTCGCCAGCCTGGCGCTGAATTCACCACATGGCCGCTCGCAGCACCAGCTGCATATCCATGTTGACTGCCTGCGCGCCGATGTGCTGCAGGCCCTGGATGCACATGCCGGTGCCTTGGGCACCCGGTGGGCGCCACTGCCGGTACTGCTGCGCGGCCATCAGTACCGGGCCCGGCTGCTGCCGGGCGCGGAGCTGACCGCCAATCCGCTCAATCTGCTGGCCTATGACCTCGCTGGCGTGGACGACGTGGGCCAGTGGAGCCTGGTCGTGGCCGGCCGGGACGCCGTGCAGGGCGGCCCGGGCTTCATTCTGCTGGCGACCCGTGTGGACGCCGGCACCGGCAATGAGGCCAGCGCCGAAGAGCTGCAGGACCACGCCTGCTCGGTGTTGACCGGCGCAAGCGACTCCTTGGAGCGGGTCCGCTAACCCTGGGGCTGCTGGCGGCTGCGCCAGACCGGTGCGGTCAGCGCCAGCAGCTTGCGATCCTGCCAGCCATCCAGATCCAGATGATGGTCGCGCAGCAGGCCTTCCTGCTCGAAGCCGAAGGCGTGCAGCGCAGTGGCGAACGGGTCACTGCAGTCCGGCGGCAGCATCACGAACAGGCGGTGCAGGCCGACATCCTCGAACAGGAACGGGCACAGTGCGTGCAGCATCGCGTCGGTGTGCGCGTGCCAGTGCTGCAGTGACAGCAGCTCGGCGCAGCGCGAGTGCAGCGAATGCAGGCGGACGTGCAACTGGTCCAGCACGGTCCCGTGCTGGTCATCGAAAACACCCAGCATCAACTGGTCGTTGTCCTGCTCAAGGCGCGAGCGGTGCATGTGGGCGAGGAAACGTGCTTCTTCGTCAAGGCCAGGGTGAAGATGCCGACCGCGCCGGCGTCGGTCGTCGAACAGGCGCCAGGCCGGCAGGTCGGCCCGCTGGAACGGGCGCAGGGTGACCGGCGCCACCTGCAGCTGCAGCAGATGGCGGCGCGACACAGGGCGCAAAGGGGGGAGGAGGGATGTGGGGTACGGGGTCATCATCCCCGGAACGATGGCAACGCCCGGTTCGCCAGACCATTCAAAAGATTGCAAAAACACGACGATCACCGGGCGGGGCCTGATTCGGTTCAGGCATAAGGCCATCAGGGCTGGTCATTTCCGTTGAAACCACCCATTCAGGACACTTTCGTTACGGGATCGTTATGTGCCGCGCACGCCTCCGGTCCCGTACCACCCGCCCAACTCCCCCAGGAAGCCCATGTCCGCCTCTCACAAGGCGCTGCGCCCGCGTCCGCTGGTGCTCGCGCTGTCGTCCCTGATGCTGGTCTCGTTGCCGGCCTTCGCGCAGGAAAGCGCACCCACCTCGCTGCAGGAAGTGAAGGTCACCGGCTCGCGCATTCCGCGCGCCAGCGTCGAAGGGCCGTCCCCGGTGACCGTGATCAGCCGCGAGCAGATCGACGCGCAGGGCTACCGCAATGCGTTCGACGCGCTGAGCGCCCTGACCGAAAACACCGGCAACGTGCAGGGCGAGGACTTCGGCAACACCTTCACTCCGGCGGCCAACACCATCAACCTGCGCGGCCTTGGCCCGAACCGCACGCTGGTGCTGGTCAACGGACGCCGCCAGGCTGACTACCCGCTGGCCTACGAAGGCTCGGTGAACGTGGTCAACCTGGCCAACATTCCCAGCGCCCTGATCGAGCGCATCGAGGTGCTGGCTGCCGGTGCGTCGGCGGTGTACGGCTCGGATGCCATCGCCGGCGTGGTCAACATCATCCTCAAGGACCGCTTTGAAGGTGTGGACGTGAACGTGCGCGCCGGCGGCACCCAGCAGGGCGGTGGCGACAACCAGCGCGCGCAGGTGGTCGGTGGCAGTTCCGGCGAGCGCTGGGATGCCCTGTTCGGCTTCGAGTTCGACGTGCGCAAGGCGATCCATGCACGCCAGCGCGACTTCATGGATTCGCTGGAGGACGATCCGACTGGCAAGGCGCCGCAGGCGACCGCGATCGCGTATCGCCGCAACGCTGCCACCGGTCGCAACATCGATCCGGGCGTCAATGGCTGCGACGCGGCGTCGGACATTTATGGCGGCAGCGTGTTCCGCGCCTTCAACCCGCGCCAGGGCTGGTATTGCGGCAGCAACGAGGCCGCCGCCAGCTACTGGACGGTGCAGACCGAGAAGCGCAATCTCAACGGCTACGGCCTGCTGACCTTCCACGTCAACGAGACCACCGACCTGTTCGCCGATCTGGCCGTGGGTAGCGCACGCATCACCAACAACACCCGTGCGCCCACCTGGACCTCGGCCCGCAATTACTTCTACAACCAGACCACCGGCAACCTGGAAAGCTGGTACCGCCGCTTTGCACCCGAGGAAATCGGTGGCCTGCCGCGCAATGCCAACCGTTTCCTGGAAAACTCCTGGTCGTTCAACGTCGGCGCGCGCGGCCAGATCGGTGACAGTGGCTGGGATTATGAAGCGGTCTACAGCCGCTCACGCTACGAGAACCGCACCCGTCGCCCGGTGCTGCTGGCCGGCATCAATGAATACCTGCTTGGCCCGAAGCTGGGCGTGCGCAATGGCGTAGAGGTCTATGCGCCGGACCCGGCGCGCCTGTTCCAGCCGCTGAGCCCGAACGAGTACCAGGACCTGTCCGGCTACCAGGAGAGCCGCAACGCGGCGTGGCTGCAGACTTTCAGCGCCAGCGTCAACGGCCGGCTGTTCGCACTGCCAGGTGGCGATGCCGCGCTGGCCGCCGTGGTCGAGGCCGGCAGCCAGGGTTACCGCAATCGCCCGGACCCGCGCCTGGGCACCGGCGAGTTCTGGAACACCAGCGCCGGTATCGGTGCCGGTGGCGAGCGCGACCGCTATGCTGCCGGCGTGGAGCTGCAGCTGCCGTTGCTGCAGTCGCTGACCACCACCCTGGCCGGTCGCTATGACCAGTACCGTGCCGGTGGCGAGCACATCGGCAAGGCAACCTGGAGCTTCGGCGTCGAGTTCCGCCCGATCGAGAGCCTGTTGATCCGTGGTACGGCTGCCACCAGCTTCCGTGCGCCGGACATGAACTACGTGTTCGCGACCGAGACCCGCGGCTACAACCCTGGCATGACCGACTACTGGCGTTGCCGGACTGCGGGCCAGTCGTACGACAACTGTGACTACAACGGCCTGTCGATCGACTACAGCAACCGTGCCAACGCGCAGCTGCAGCCGGAATCGGCCAAGTCCTATGGTTTCGGCGTGGTCTGGTCGCCGCTGGCCGGCCTGGACTTCAGTGCCGACTATTACGACATCCGCATCGACAACGAGGTGACCAGCCTCGATACCAGCCGCATCCTGCGTGACGAGGCCGATTGCCGGCTGGGAAAGACGCTGGGCGGCGAGGCGCGTGATATCGGTTCACCGCTGTGCCAGGACGCGCTGTCGCGTGTGATCCGCAACCCGTCCAATGCCACGGTGCAGCCGGACCAGGTGACCCGTGTGCTGATCAACCCGATCAACGCCGCCTCTGAATCGGTTCGCGGGCTGGACCTGAAGGGCAACTGGCGTTTCGATGCCGGCCGCTATGGCCGCTTCACCACGCGCCTGGCCTACACCGTGGTGCTGGAGCACAAGTACCGGCAGTTCTCCGATGATCCGGAGCGTGACATCCGCAATTCGCTGGATGACTACCAGTGGCGCAGCAAGGCCAACGGCAGCATCACCTGGAACCAGGGTGACTGGACCACCACGCTGTACGGCAACCGCTTCGGCTCGCTGCCGAAGACCGATGGCAGTGGCCGCATCGCGCCGTACATGACGTACAACGCCAGCGTCTTCCGCCAGTTCGGCGAGAACCTGTCGGTGGGCGTGATCGTCAACAACCTGCGTGACAGCCGCCCGCCAGCGGACAGGAACGGTGGCGGCTGGCCGTTCTACCCGGTCGGCAACTACGACCCGTACGGCCGCCAGTACTGGGTGCAGCTGGACTACCGGTTCCGCTGATCCGGCAGGCGAACGAAAGGCCCGGCATTGCCGGGCTTTTCTTTGTGCGGCGCATCCGTGTTGCCGGCGCGCACGTGGCATGCTGTGGCGATACATGGAGGAGGATGCGCATGGATGTCAGGATGTGGAGTGTGATTGCCGTACTGGCCGTTGCCGGTTGCAGCAGCGAGCAGGCGGCCAGCGTGGACGAGGCTGCGGACGCGACCAGTGCCGCGCCCGTGCTGTCCCTTTCCAACCCAGCGACCGATGCTGGATCAGTGCGCGTGCCAACGGCATCGATGCGGGTGACGGCCAAGCAGGCGCCTGCGGATGCGGAGGGTCACTTCCTCGAGGGCGAGCGCTTGCTGTTGACCGAAGGTGCACTGTCGACGGAAAAGAGCGACGTGGTCCTTGGCTCGGACAATGCCTTTGCACAGGCGATCAGCCAGTTCGAGCGGGACGCGGCGGGCCACCCGGAAGTGCAGGACCTGACCCGGCTCTACAGGGCGGCCGCGACCCGGCTCATCGGCAGCGGCGGCACGCTGGTGTCTTTCGCCTGTGGCTACAGCCTGTGTGTCGGCGAGATACGAAGCCGTACCGACAAGGATTTCAGTGCCTGGTCCGAGGCGATCGGTATGGACAAGGGTGCCCCGGTCTACAGCCTGGCCACTGCGCCGATGACGTGGGGCAGGGATCAGCATGGTGGGCGCTTCGTATTCTCGGTGGACCCGGCATCCAACAGCATTACCGCGCAGTGGGGCCCTGACCGGTGACACATGCAGCTAGGGCAGCGCTTGTTGCAGGTACGACTCGATGACGTAGCTGAAAGGCTGCTGCTGGCGGTCGCGGAGCAGGGCCCGAACTTCCAGGATGACGCCCTGGTCGCCTTCACCGCGTGGCGGCCAGAAGGTCTGATCGGCCAGCGTCTGGCGCTTGAAGCCGAGCGGGCCGACCACCCGGCCGAAGGGTTCATCGGTGGTATCGAGCACCTGGTTCATGGCCGGACTGAGGTGGCCGGGCAGGTACCAGTTGTCGGCCTCGGACAGCACGCGGCTGCCACAGACCAGCTGCACGCGGCGATAGCGCAGTTCGGTGCCCGGTTTCGCGCCCAGCGCCTGCAGCACGTCGGTGGGCGCGGGCTTGTCCTGGCCGTGTACGCGCACCGCACGCACCCGCGCCTGTTCGGCCAGGCCGTGCTCGGCGCACCAGTGTTCCAGCGTGGCGGTGGCGCTCTGCCCGGACAGCACGCGCTGGTGCAGGCGCTCGACCAGCGCCGCCGGGGCGATGCGCTGCTGGCCCGGTGGCGCCTGCAGCGGCGCGGTGGCGGCCGTATCAGTGGCGGACAGGCTGGCGATCGGGGCAGCAGCAAGCAGGGACGCGGCCTGCCAGCGGCGGAGACGATCGTGGCGGTCGGACGGGCCCATGCGGCATCACAACGGAAACAGGTGCCTATGGTACCCGTTCAGGCGTGTGCACGGCGTGGCTGTGACCGGTTGTCGCAGGGGTGTTCATCGTTCTGGTGAATGTGTGGCATCCAGATATTTCGTTGGCCGATGGCAGTGCCAGCGCGCAGGATGGCGCCATGACTTGGCTTTCCGGGAGTTTCCGATGACGCTTCAGTTCGTCCATGGCGCGGTTGACCGCGACGGTGCGCCGCTGCATTTCCATATCCACGACGGTCGCATCAGTGGTTTCAACGGCGAGGCCGCGCCGGCCGAAGGGGCGGAATGCGTCGACCTGCAGGGCTTCACGATGCTGCCCGGGCTGGTCGACGGCCACATTCACCTCGACAAGAGCTTCGTCGGCGACCATTGGCACCCGCACCAGCCGGTGAACAGCCTGCGTGAGCGGCTGGCGGTGGAGAAGGCGGCGGTGGCGGGTGCGGCACCGATGGTGGACCGTGCCGAGGCCTTGATCCGCCAGTGCAGTGCGTTCGGTACGGTGGCGATGCGCTGCCATGTCGATATCGACGCCAGCACAGGTCTCGGCCATCTCGAAGCGGTGCGCGAGGCGGCGCTGCGCTGCGCCGACATCATGCGGATCCAGCTGGTGGCGTTTCCGCAGGCCGGGGTGATGTCCTGCCCGGGCACCGCTGCCGTGCTCGAGCAGGCCATCGCAGCGGGCGTGGAGGTACTGGGTGGCATCGACCCGACCACGCTGGATGGCGATGCCGAAGGCCAGCTCGCGCTGCTGTTCGGCCTGGCCGAGCGTTATGGCGTGCAGCTGGACATCCACCTGCACGAGCCCGGTGAAACCGGGCTGGCCCAGCTGCTGCGCATCGCAGCACGCACCCGTGCCGCGGGCCTGCAGGGGCGCGTTGCCGTCAGCCATGCCTACTCGCTGGGCGACGTGCCGTTGGCGCGCGCGCTGCAGGTGGGTGAGGCACTGGCCACGGCGGGCGTAGCGATCATGAGCAACGCGCCGGGTGATCATCCGTTCCCGCCTTTGCGCGCGCTGCATGATGCCGGCGTGCGCGTGTTCGCAGGCAACGACAACATCCGCGACTGCTGGTGGCCGTATGGCAATGGCGACCTGCTGCAGCGGGCGATGCTGCTCGGCTATCGCTCGGGCTTCTACACCGATGCCGACCTGATGCTCGCGTTGGACATGGTCACCACCCATGCCGCGCAGGTGATCGGTCTACCGCGCTACGGTATTGCCGAAGACCTGCCGGCCACTTTCGTGGCGGTGCGCGCCGACCACGGCCCGGTCGCAGTGGCTGCGGTGCCGGTGGAGCGCCGGGTGGTGGTTGATGGTCGCTGGCTCTAGATCCACGCCATGCGTGGATGGCACCATCGCGTGGTCTCATTCATCCACGCATGGCCTGGATCTCCCCCGATGGGCCGTCAGGCGTAATCGTCGGCGCGGGTGGCGACGAATTCCTCAAGCCACGCAAGCAGGTGGGCGATGTCGATGATCTCGCCCTGCTCGACGCGCTTGAGCAGCAGCGTGCTGGCGCCGATCTGCAGGCTGCTGTCGGCATAGCGCAGCACCGCGTCGATGCCCCAGGCATCGGTGACCTGCATCCAGGCAAGGCCCGGCACGCGCTGGGCCAGGGTGTCACCGAACGCCACGCCCAGCGCTTCCCAGCCATCGCAGTCGTCACGATCGATCAGCTCGGCATCGACCACGCGCTGCAGGGTGGTGGCCGCCAGCGGCCACTGCACCGGCAACGTCGGGAAGCCGACGGCCACGCGCGCGGCGATCAGCGAACGCTGGTGCTGCAGATGCGTCTGCAGGGCAGCGGGCAGGGGATCGAAGCGGGTCGGGATTTCGTCGGACATCGCAAGGCGCCGTGGAGCACGGAAACAACAGGCACTGTACGAGGCGATGGTGCCCGCCGTACGGCCGGAGTGGCCATGTTTCGATGCGCGGTGCGCGAAAGGCATCCACGCAGGGCGTGGATCTGCTGTGGTCAGTCCGGTTCGCGCTGCACCTGCCGCCACAGCTCGCTGGCCAGAGCGCGCACGGCATCATCAGCGTCCGCGCGATGCAGCAGGCCGATTTCGTAGTTGTTGATCACCGGCAGCTCACGCTCGCCATCGATGATGCGGTGTTCGCGGGTAACCGCGCGACGCGGCAGCAGACTGATGCCGATGCCATCGGCCACCGCGCCCTGGATGCCACTCAGCGACGAGCTGGTGAAGGCGATGCGCCAGCGCAGGCCCAGCGCTTCCACGGCGTGGATCATCTCATCGCGGTACAGCCCACGCGGCGGGAACGTGACCAGTGGCAGGGGGTCCTGCAGCAGGCAGCTGCTGCGCAGGCTGTCGATCCAGTGCATCGGCTCGCGCCGGCAGTGTACGGCCTGGCGGCTGTTGCGCCGCTGCTTGACCAGCACCAGGTCCAGCTCGCCGTGATCGAAGCCGTGCGCCAGGTCACGGCTCAGCCCACTGCTGATCTCCAGCTTCACCTGCGGGCGGCGGCGGCTGAAGGCGGCCAGCATGCGTGTGGTCTGTGCATTGACGAAGTCCTCCGGCACGCCGATGCGCACGGCGGTTTCCACCGTAGCCCCGGCCAGGGCCTGGGCCATTTCGTCGTTCAGATCCAGCATCCGCCGCGCGTAGCCGAGCAGGGTATGGCCGGCGTCGGTGGGGTGCACGTCGCGGTGGCCGCGTTCGAGCAGGCGATGCCCGGCCAGTTCCTCCAGCCGGCGTACCTTCTGGCTGACCGTGGACTGGGTCGAATGCAGGCGCGTGGCCGCCGTAGTGAAGCTGCCGCAGTCGGCCACCATCACCAGCGCCCGCAGCAGGTCCAGTTCGAACAGGGTTCTATTCGATTTGGCACTGTCTTGCATTTGAACATTTTACTTCTGGATACCCAGGCCGACTTCTACCATGCAGGGCAGGGGCCGGCAATGCCCGGCTGTTGCTACCGTCGCACGGCGTTCCGTGGCGACGGACATGAGGAGACACTGTCATGCGCGTCCATCGTTCCCCTGGCTGGCCTGCGCCGTTCACGCGCGTGCTGCTGTTGTGCCTGCTGGCCATGGTCACCCCCGCCTGCACCGCCATGTCCAAAGCCGACATCGATGGCCGCCTGCGTGATGCCGCCAGCCGCGGCGACGCCGATGCGGTGCGACAGGCGATCGAGGATGGCGCCACGCTGGAGGCGCGCGATGGCCAGGGCCGCACCGCGCTGCTGCTGGCCACGCACGGCAACAACGTGGATGCCGCGCGTGAGCTGATCGAAGCCGGCGCCGACGTCAATGCCAAGGATGCGTTGCAGGACAGCGCCTACCTGTATGCCGGTGCGCGCGGCCTGGACGAGATCCTGGCGATGACGCTGGCGCATGGCGCCGATCTGCGCAGCACCAACCGCTACGGTGGCACCGCACTGATTCCGGCCGCCGAGCGCGGGCACGTCGCCACCGTGCGCACGCTGCTGCGCGCCGGTGTGGCGGTGGACCATGTCAACCGGCTGCACTGGACCGCGCTGCTGGAAGCGATCCTGCTTGGCGATGGCGGCGCGCGCCATGTGCAGATCGTGCAGCTGCTGCTGGAGGCCGGCGCCAACCCGGAGCTGGCCGACGGCGATGGCGTGACGCCGCTGGCGCACGCGCGCCAGCGCGGCTATACCGGAATTGAAACCCTGCTGCGCCAGCACGGCGCGGTGCGCTGAATGCAAACCCCTTCCACCCCGCACGCTGGTCGTGCCTACCAGGATCCTGTCCATGTTCCGCTCCCGTCCATTGTCCCTCGCCATCCTTCTTGCGGTTGCACCGTTGTCGGCGTCTGCCGCCGAGCGTGCTGACCTGTTGATCCGCAACGCCACCGTGGTTGATGTCGAGCACGCCAGCACCCTGGCCGGGCAGAGTGTGGTGATCCGTGGCGAGGACATCGTCGCCGTTGGCCCGGACGCGCAGCTGCGCAGCCAGTGGAGTGCGGCCCGCCAGATCGATGCCAAGGGCAAGTACCTGATCCCGGGCCTGTGGGACATGCACGTGCACTTCGGTGGTGGCCCGGCGCTGATCGAAGAGAACAAGGCACTGCTGCCGCTGTACATCGCGCACGGCATCACCACCGTGCGCGACTGTTCCGGTGATCTGCCCGGGCAGGTGCTGCAGTGGCGCGGCGAGATCGCCAAGGGCACCTTGTTCGGCCCACGCTTGCTCAGTTCGGGCGCGAAGATCGAGGGCATCAAGCCGGTCTGGAAGGGCACGATCGAAGTGGGCAGCGAGGCCGACGCCGACAAGGCAATCGCCCGCCTGCAGCACGACAAGGTTGATTTTGTGAAGATCACCGACAGCACGCTGAATCCGGAACTGTTCCTGTACTCGGCCAGTGCCGCGCGCAAGGCCGGCTTCAAGGCCTCGGGTCACATCCCGATGGCGCTGACCGTGGAGCAGGCGGTCGATGCCGGCCTGGCCTCGATCGAGCACCTGGACTACGCATTCAAGGCCGGCAGCAAGGACGAAGCGAAGATCGCCGCCGACTTCGGTGCCGGCCGCATCGACCGCGCCGAAGCCAACCGCCGCCTCGACGCCAGCTTCGACCGTGACACGGCGATGCACGCCTACCGTGATTTCGCCAAGCGTGGCGTATTCGTGACCCCGACCCTCAACGGTGGCCGCATCCTCGACTTCCTTGACCAGGATGACCACGCCAACGATCCGTACCTGGCCTACATCGGCCCGGGCCTGCGCGCGACCTACCAGTGGCGCGTGGACCGCGCGGCGAAGGCGACGCCGGCGCAGATCGAGGCGCGCCACGCGCAGTACCACCAGGTCGCTGCAGTGCTGCCGATGCTGCAGGAGGCCGGCGTGACGATCATCGCCGGTACCGATGCGGGCTTCCTCAACTCGTTCAACTTCCCGGGCATCGCCCTGCACCAGGAACTGCAGCTGTTCGTGAAGGAAGGCCTGAGCGCACCGCAGGCGCTGTCGGCCGCAACCCGTTCCGGCCCGGCCTGGTTCGGCCAGATGGACCGCTACGGCGGTGTCACGCAGGGCAAGGCTGCCGATCTCGTGCTGCTGACCGCCAACCCGCTGCAGGACATCGCTGCCACCGAAAAGATCGACAGCGTGATCCTGCGTGGCAACGTGTATGACCGTGCCGCGCTGGACAGGATGTTGGCTGATACCAAGGCCAAGGTGGCGGCGTGGAATGCAGGGGCGGCGAAAGCTGACTGATTGTGGGGTTGGACGGAATCCACGCATGGCGTGGAACTACCGGCGACCGTCAAGGTATCCATACCTGCGATCAGCAGTAGATCCACGCCATGCGTGGATGAGCCCCTTGCTTCCGGCACGGGAACGAACCGGTGCGGGCACCTAGCATGGTGCCCGTTTCCTGTTCGATTCCCTGCATGCCTGCTTTGCCACTTTCCCTGTTGCCCGCCCATGAAGCGCCGCTGTCGCTGCCTCGCCCGCTCGGGGTGATGCTGGCGTTGTGGGGGCTGCTCATCGCCACGTCCATTCCAGCGGTACACCTGAGCCAGCAACCGGGTGGCCTGGTGCCAGCGGCGTTGTTCATCCTCGGCGCCGAGTTGCCCTGGATGCTGGCGACGCCGTTGCTGTGGGCGGCGTGTCGGCGCTGGCCATTGCCGGGACGGCATCACCTGGCCGTCTGGATGCTGCTGGGCCTGCTGCTGACTCCGGCATTGACCGCTCTGGGCTGGGGGTTGGGCCACCTGCTGCTGCAGCTGTGGCAGGAACAGCCGCTGCCGTCGTCCGGGCAGGTGGCTCGGGCGATCGGCATTACCGCGCTGTTCGCCTTGCCAACATTCATCGCAGTGGCCGGTACAGGCCACGGCCTGGCCTGGCTGCAGCGACTGAAAGCACAATCGGAGGCCCTGCAGCTCGCCCGCGAAGTGGCCCTGCGCCAACACCTCCAGCATCATTTCCTGTTCAACGCGCTCAACGCCATCGGCGGCCTGGCGCTGCTGCGCCCGCTGGCGGCAGACGCAGCCCTGGTGCAGCTGTCCTCGCTGTTGCGCGACACCCTGCAATGCCCGGCGCAACGTTTGTTGGTGGATGAGCTGGGAGCGGCACAGGACTATGTGGCCCTGCAGTCGCTGTTGCATGACGAAGCGCTGCATCTACATCTTCAGGCCAGTGCCGAGGCCCTGGACTGGCCGGTGCCGGGGTTGTTGCTGCAGCCCCTGATCGAGAACGCCGTCCTGCACAGCGGCTGGCAGGCGGGGGATCCGCCGCTGCAGATCGAGCTGAAAGCAGAGGTACACCGCAACGGGCTTCAGGTGGCCGTGTTCAATCCCTGCCTGCGTCCTGCGCGTGGCGACGGCCTCGGCAGTGGCCTGGCCACGCTGCAGCGCCGCTTGGCGATGGTCGGCGGCCATCTGCAGGCTGGCCGCATGGACACCGGCTACAGGGTCTGCCTGCTCCTGCCGGAACGTGCGGCATGATGCGCCCGTTGAGCGTGTTGCTGGTGGATGACGTGGCGTTGGCACGTCACCGCCTGCGTGGGCTGCTGGCGCGTATCCCGCAGGTCAGGGTCGATGCCGAAGCTGCCAGCCTTGAACAGGCGCGGCACCTGCTGCTGGGGCGACGCTTCGATCTGTTGCTGCTGGATCTGGTGCTGCCTGATGGCCGGGGCTGGGAGCTGCCGGCGCAGCAGCCAGCGCTGGCCGCGCACACCATCTTCGTGACCGCGCTGCCACAGCATGCACTACAGGCTTTTGAACTGGGCGTGGCCGACTACCTGCTCAAGCCGGTGGCGATGCCACGACTGCAGGAGGCGATCGCGCGCGTACGGCGCCTGGCCGGGTTGCTCGACGAAGGAGAGTGCCATGCCCGGGCTCTGGCTGTTCCCGCCGCAGGCGGAACGCACTACGTACCCGTGGCGCAGATCGACTACATCGACATGGCCGGGCATTACGCCTGCGTCCATGTCGGGCCTCGCCTGCATCTGCTGCGCGAGCCGATTGCCCGGTTGGCCGAGCGTCTGGTGCCGAGCGGCCTGCTGCGCGTGCATCGCTCGGTGCTGGTCAACCCGTTGCGCGTGCAGGGCCTTGTCGAACGTCACAACGGTGACGCGCTGCTTGAGTTGGCCGGGGGTGTGCAGGTGCCGGTCAGTCGAAGTTACCGCCCCGCCTTGGCCGCGGCTCTGGAAGCACGCTTGAAACACGGTTGAGGCCAGCGGCGGCACGGTTGGCGCCATCGACGCTGGATTCTGCGGGACACGCATGGCCATCAGGGCACCCTGCTCACTTTGCAGGTGAGGGCAAGACATGCGGATGCGACGAGGTTGGGGATGGTTGCTGTGCGCGCTGGCGATCCCGGCGATGGCCGATGTCCGCGTTGAGGTGGATGACCAGCAGGGACGTGCTGATCGCGTTCCGGTGATCACGGTGGGAGGCCTTGCGGTTGCCGAGGCGGTGCGCCTGCGCCTGTCGATGCAGGACAGCCGTGGCCAGCGCTGGCAGTCGGAGGCAGTGTTGCGTGCTGACCTGGATGGCCAGGTCGATACTGCCCGCAGCGGATCGGAGCAGGGTAGCTACCGCGGGATCGATGCGAGCGGACTGATCTGGTCGATGCAGCCGCAGCAGGGACGCGCCAGTGCACTACCGCTGCCGTGGCGCCGCGCCGCCGATGGCATGGGGTTCCTGCCGCAGACGTTTGAACTGGAAGTGGAACGGGCCGGTTCGGTCGTTGCACGGCGAACATTGCAGCGCCACCTGATGCTGCCAGGCGTGCAGGTGCAACGGGTCGAGATTGGTGGGCGTGAGGCGCATCTGTATCTGCCAGCGGATCTGCGACCCGGCGCCCGCGTGGCGGCGATGGTGACGCTGGGCGGCGCAGAAGGCGGGTTCGAGGGCGGTGACATGTATGCCGCCTGGCTGGCCAGCAACGGCTACGTCGCATTGTCGATTGCGTGGTATCGCGGGCCAGGCGTGCCCAAGGATCTGATTGACGTTCCGTTGGAGACCGTACGTGACGCGGTGCATTGGCTTCAGCGGCACCCTGGGGTGGAACCGCAGCGGGTCGGGTTGCTGGGGGGCTCCTGGGGTGGCATTGCAGCCATGGCCACGGCAATCCACCTGCCGACCCTGCGGGTTGCGGTCTCCTGGGTAGGGAGTCCGGTGCCGTTCCGTGGCATTGCGCGGGATGTGGCTCCTGCCGATTTCCGGGCCGTGGATCGATCGCCGCTGAGCTGGCAGGGCAAACCGCTGCCGTGGTTGCCGTACCGCGACGATGTCGACTGGGGACGTCCAGGGCCGCAATGGGCGCCGGCGCTGCAGGCCGCGGTGTTGCCGATCGAGAAGATCGTCGCACGCACGCTGTGGGTGGGCGGCGGTGATGACCGCCTCGGCGACTCCGGCGTGTTGATGGCGGTTGCGCAACGGCGGCTGGCCGAAGCAGGACGAGGTGATCGCGATCGCTTCCTCTATTACCCGGATGCGGGACACCTGATCACACCGGTTCTGCAACCGACCACCCATCGCCATGACGTGGGGCCCTTCATTGAAGTGGGGGGTACCGCAGAAGGCCACGCGCACGCGGACAGTGAGGCTGGGCCCGCCGTGTTGGCGTTCCTGGCCGAGGCGTTGTGAGCGACGTCAGCGCGGCGCCGGACGCATTCCGTGCAGCTGCGGCAGTGCGGCCTTCATTGCATCGATGAAGGCGCGCAGCCGCGGCGGCTGCCGACGCGCAGCGGGAAATACCACGTGCACCGGCAGTGCCGGCGCCTGCCAGTCCGGCAGCAGCTGTACCAGCCGCCCCTGTGCGAGATCGTCGGCTACCAGCCAGGCCGAGACCACCGCTGCGCCCAGCCCAGCGCGTGCGGCCTGCTGCACCACGAACAGGTTGTCGCTGAGCAGGCGTGGGCTGATCGACAGCGTATGCGCGCGGCCCTGTGCGTCATGCAGCAGCAGGCGTTCGCGGTAGTAGGTGACCAGTGAGATCCACGGCAGTGCCTGCGCTTGTTCTGGTGTGCTGATCGCGGTGGCCTGCACCAGCGACGGCGCTGCCACGACGATGCGCGGCACTTCGGCGAGCGGCAGTGCGACCATGCGCGGTTCGTCGACCAGACCCACCCGCACCGCGCAGTCGATGCCTTCGGCGATGAAATCCGGGCGACGATCTTCAAGGATCCACTCCAGGCTCAGCTGTGGGTGCTGGGCGAGGAACGCGAGCATGGTCGGCAGCAGCTGCGCCTGGCCGAAGGCGTGCGGCACCATCACCCGCAGGCGTCCGCGCAGCGTTTCCGGTTCGCCGTGCAGTTCGGCCTGCAGCGACTCCCATTCGTCGACCACGCGTTGCGCATGGCGCTGGCAGCGCAGGCCATCTTCAGTCAGCTGCAGGCCGTGGGTGGAGCGCTGCAGCAGGCGCAGGCCGAGCTGTCGCTCCAGTGCCTGCAGGCGGCGACTGACCGTCGGCTGCGTGGTGCCCAGCTGCACGGCAGCAGCAGACAGGCTGCCGGCATCGACGATGCGCAGGAAGGTGCGCAGCAGATCCAGGCGATCGGCACCGGTAACAAGGTCATTCATGCGTAATGCGTATGAAAGATATGTAATGAAGCCTACTACAGACGTTTGGTGAATACAGGCACGATGCGTCCACTTCCTCCACCGGACTCCCCATGTCTACCCCTTCGCTGTCCGTCGCCGCCGCACCCGCGACCGCACCCTCCACCCCGCTGGTGCTGGCAATGGCGGCCGGCGCCGGCTTCTCGGTCGCCTCGCTCTACTACAGCCAGCCGATGCTGGGCCTGATCGCCCAGGACCTCGGCGCCGGTGAGCGCGCCGCCGGCCTGGTACCGACCTTGACCCAGCTCGGCTATGCGGTGGGCATCCTGCTGCTGGCGCCGTTGGGCGACCGGTTCGACCGCCGCAACCTGATCCTGTTGAAGTCCGCGTTGCTGGCACTGGCATTGGGCGCTGCAGCGATGGCCGGGCACCTGCCGGGCCTGCTGATGGCCAGCCTGCTGGTCGGGTTGATGGCCACGCTGGCACAGGACATCGTGCCGGCCGCTGCGGTGCTGGCGCCGGATGCTCAGCGCGGCCAGATCGTCGGCCGGGTAATGACCGGCCTGCTGCTCGGCATCCTGCTGTCGCGCGTGGTCAGTGGCGTAGTGGCCGAGGCATGGGGCTGGCGCACCCAGTTCGTGCTGGCCGCGGTATCGGTGGCGGCGATGGGCGCGGTGATGGCGCGTGCGCTGCCGCGTTTCGCACCGACCAGCACGCTGCGTTATCCGGCATTGTTGGGTTCGTTGCTGGCGTTGTGGCGCGAGCAGCCGCAGCTGCGCCGTGCGGTGGCCAGCCAGTCGTTGCTGGCAGTGGGCTTCAGCGCGTTCTGGTCGACGCTGGCGCTGATGCTGCATGCCCGCCTGGGCCTGGGTAGTGCGGCGGCGGGTGCGTTCGGTATTGCGGGTGCGGCCGGTGCTTTGGCCGCGCCGTTCGCCGGTCGTTTCGCCGATCGCTTGGGCTGCCATGCAGTGGCGCGGCTGGCGATCGCAGTGGCGCTGCTGGGCTTCGGCCTTCTGCTGGCCGAGTCCTGGCTGCCGGCCGCCGCGCTGCTGCCGCTGCTGGCGGTGAGTGCGCTGCTGTTCGACTTCGGTTTCCAGTCGGCGCTGGTGGCGCACCAGACCCTGGTCTACGGCCTGGTGCCGCCGGCACGCAGCCGGCTCAACGCGTTGCTGTTCACCGGCATGTTCATCGGCATGGCCGCTGGCGGTGCGCTGGGCAGCCTGGCGCTGGCGCAATGGGGCTGGTACGGCGTGGCCTGGCTGGCGGTGGTGTGTGCGGGCGGCAGCCTGCTGCTGCGTTTGAAGTAAGGAATGGTGTTCGGCAGGGCTTGCAGCCCTGCACCTGCGGTAGTGCCGGCCGCTGGCCGGCAACAGCACAAACAGCGGGTTTCCTGTAGGCAGACGGGGTGGGTCCGGTTGCGGGGGACGCCGTCACCCCCGCAACCGGACCCACCCCGCCTTCGACAGATCTCCGCGATCTGCAGTAGATCCACGCCATGCGTGGATGAATCTCCATCGGAATCGAATATTTCGAATTGGAATCCAGAAGCATCCACGCATGGCGTGGATCTACCGTGTCGACCAAGGTCGACACCTACCAACCGCCATCGGAATCTGTCAGAGGTGGGGCGGTGTCGGAGTGCGGGGTGTCAGCCGCATGGATGCGGCTGCCAAGCTTACAGGGACGTACTTGCAGCGTCCCCGCACTCCGACACCGCCGCGCCATCCCACGGAGAGCCCGCTTTTGATTTTGCTGTTGAGGTTGCCGGCCAGCGGCCGGCACTACCGTGGGTGCAGGGCCGCAGGCCCTGCCGAACAACCCCTTAATCGTGACCGCTGTCGTCCAGGCTGATGATGCCGCGCCGCAGCGCCTGGGTCACCGCATGCGTGCGATCGCCCACGCCCAGCTTGTCCATCAGGCTCTTCATGTGCGCCTTCACCGTCTGCTCGGAAATCTGCATGCGCTCGCCGATGCGCTTGTTCGACAGGCCTCCGGCTACGTGCCGCAGCACTTCGGTCTCGCGCGGCGACAACCGGTCTTCCACCACATGTGCGGCGATGCTCGCCGCCACTGCTGGGGGAATCGGTGCGCGGCGGCCGCCGGCGACCATGCGGATCGTATCGACCAGCTCGTGGCGCAGCATGTCCTTCAGCAGGTAGGCACTGGCGCCGGCCTGCAGCGCCCGCACTGCACGTACGTCACCGCGGTAGGTGGTCAGCACGATGATGCGTGCGCGCGGGTCCATCGCGCGGATCCGCACGATGGCTTCCACACCATCCAGGCGTGGCATCTGCAGGTCCATCAGCACCACGTCTGGCTGCAGCTGCTGGTAGCGTGCGATGGCTTCCTCGCCATCGGCGGCTTCGCCGAGCAGGCGCAGATCGGGTTGCGCGCCCAGCAGCGCCGCCAGGCCGTCACGCAGCAGCGGGTGGTCGTCGACCACCAGTACGCCGATCGGGGCAGGTGACTCAGTCATGGTTTGCGCTACTCCAGGGCCAGCGCCAACGCGATGGGCGGCGGTGATACAGGCGTCGGGCGGGGACCGCCAGCGCTACTTCGGTACCCAGTCCGGGGCGGGTCCACAGCTGCAGCTCGGCCCCGAGCCGCTGTGCACGCTCACGCATTCCCTGCAGACCCCAATGGCCGTGTCCAGCGTCTTCATCGGCGATGCCGACACCGTCATCCCGTACGTGCAGCAGGAAGCAGCGCGTGCCGTAGGACAGTTCCACTTCAATGGCACTGGCATCGGCGTGGCGCAATGCGTTGCGGATGGCCTCGCGACCAATCAGGAATACTTCCTCCGCGGCATCAGCCTGCAGTGGCGGCGTCGCGCCTTCAACGGTAAGGCGCAGGGGATTGGTGCCATGCCCGGCGTACTCGGCATGCACATCGGCCAATGCCGAAGCCAGGTCGCGACCGGAGAATGGGCCGTCGCGCAATGCGTTGACGCGCTCGCGCCCCTCGGCCAGATTTCGCTCGGCCAGCTGCATCGCCGACTCCAGCTGGCCGCGTACTGCTTCTGGCGTCTGCGCGGACTGGCTGATTGCATGCAGGCGCAGGATCAGGCCCTGGCTGCCCTGCAGCAGGGTGTCGTGCAGGTCGCGCGCAATGCGTTCACGTTCGCCATTGCGCTCCTGCAGACGAGCACGGAACAGCGCAGCGAGCTGGCCACTGCGGATGCGCACGGCCAGCACGAGCAGCGCCAGCACGGCGGCCACGCACAGCAGCTTGAACCACACGGTCTGGGTGAAGGTGGGTGCGATGCGGAAGCTGCGGCTGGCCGGGACCGTGCTCCAGATGCCGTCCTCATTGGCGGCTTCCACGTCGAAGCGATAGCTACCCGGCGCCAGATTGGTGTAATAGGCGCGGGTGCTGCTGCCTGCGTCCTGCCAGCCGACATCGACGCCGGACAAGCGATAGCGATAGCGGTTGCGCTCCGGTCGGGCCAGTGAAAGGGCCACGTAGTCGATCTGCAGCTGGCTGGTGCCGGCCGGCAGGCGCAGGCCGTCCTGCAGTGGTTGCTGTTCGCTGCCATAAAGCACGTCGCCGATGCGAACGCTGGGTGCCAGCGTGTTGACGTGCGAACGCGTGGTGTCCAGCCAGGCCAGGCCCTGGTTGGTGGCCAGCCATAGCAGGCCGTCGTCGGCCAGCGTCGCGGTTGCGATTGGTCCACTCTGCAGGGCAATGCCAGGCATGCCGTCGATCGCGTCGAACAGGCGTGGCGTGACCGGTAGTCCGCTGCGCAAGGCGCGGCGCAGCTGCCCGCTTTCCATCCGCACCAGGCCACGGCTGCCATTGAACCAGAGGTGTCCGTTCGGATCGGCGACCATGCCGGTGATGCCTTCCAGGACGCCGGCCATGTCGGTGCGCACCGGAACGAAGCGTCCATTGCCCAGCCGCGCAGCCAGGCCGGCTTCGCCGGCGACCAGCAGCAGGTCCTGGTGATGCAGCATTGCGGTGATCGGCCCCGCCGACAGGCCCTGGCTGGCATCGAAGCTCTCGATGCGGTTCGTACTCATCCGGCGCAGGCGGCCGTCGGCATAGCCAAGCAGCAGCTGGCCTTGGGCATCCAGCGCCAGCGACGAGCAGGCCTGTTCGGGCAGGCGGACCTCGCGCTGCCACTGGCCGTCCTGGTAGTGCAGCACCCCGCGTTCGCCGGCGCACACCCAGGCCTGCGCGTCGTCAGGGAACAGCAGCGCATGCAATGGTTGCCCGGTGAACGGGGCCGGCAGCGGGATCAACGAGGTGTGGCCGGCGACCGTGCGCGCAAGATTGACCCAATCGAACTGCCAGATCGGTGCAGGAGCCTGCCGCGCCGCGGCCTGCAGCTGTGCGGCGCTGCCTTCCAGCAGGGAGCGCCGCAGGTCGTAAGGCTTGAGGTCTTCACCGTAGCCGTACACCCGTCCGTCAGTGGTGCGCACCAGCGAGCGGTACGGATCACTGGGGCCGACCGCAAGGGTGTGCACGCTGCGCGCGCGGAAGCGGTTGAGGCCAAGATTGGTACCTACCCAGAGGTTGCCTTCGCGGTCGGCGATGATCGGCACCGCCGAGGTGGCAGTCAGGCCATGCGGTGAGTCGAAGCGCTCCATGCGCACGGCACGGGTGCCCTCGAATGTGACCCGGGCGACGCCTCCATGCGGGCTCATCGTCGCCCACAGCGCGCCGTCGGTGGTGAACTGCATGCGGGCAGCGACCAGGTCGGGCAGGCGCCGTGCCTCACGTTCGGGCTCGGCCAGCAGCCCGTGTGCGTTTGCCAGTGGCGAGGCACCACGGAGGCGGTCGGCCAGCCACACCTCACCCTGCGGGTTCTCCACCAGTGTTGCCATCTGCGAGACGGCGATGCCGGTATCGACGAAGGCCGCCTGGCGCGGCCCGCGCATCCAGATCTTCAGATCGGCCAGTACCCAGAACGTGCCACGGCTGTCATGCAACACCCATTGCACGCGGCGTTCCGGTAGCCCGGCGGAGCCGGGCGGGGCTTGCCAGCGCCGGCCATCGAACCAGCGCAGTCCGCCGTTGATCGCTGCCCAGAGGCGGCCCTCGCGGTCCTGGCTGAAGTGCGGCACCACGCCGACCGGTACGCCCTGTTGCCGGCCGTAGTTGTGCAGTTGGCCGCGTGCGAGTTGGCTGATGCCGGCCTGAAAGTAGCCGATCCACATTGCGTCATCGCGCCCGACTGCCAGGGTGACCATGTTGGTGGACGGGAAGCTGCTGCCCGGTGGCGGCGCCTGGCGTTCAAAACGGCGGCCGTCGAAGCGGTACAGGCCAGAACCGGTCGCCAGCCACAGCAGTCCATCACGGTCCTGCGCGATGTCCCAGATATCGCCAGGCGCCCCTTGGCCGACCCGCCATGCGGTGTGCTCGTAGCCGGGCAGTCCGCTGCTCAGCGCGGGACGCTGCACGGCGAGCGCGGGCAGGGCGGTCATCAACAGCAGGCACGTCAGCAGCGCCGGCAGGCGACGCAGGAATGGGAAGGGGCGGCCACGCATGGTGCGCATTCTGGCAGGTGCGGGGCAGGCCAGGGTGACCCGAACGGGGTAGGCGGCACGCGGCCCCATCCGGTATCACGCCGGCATACCCCGTGGAGCCCGGCCATGCAGCGCCTGTTCGTGATGTTTCCCGACCGTGGCCCGGGCGTCGGCCTGCTGTGGTTGCGGCTGTGCGTTGCGGCCGCACTTTGCGCGCCCGATATGCCAGGGGGCTGGTTGTCGACCTTGTGCCTGCTGGCCGTGGCGATGCTCGCACTTGGTGCGCTGACACCACTGGCGGCGGTGATGGCGACCGCGTTTCTGTCCACGCTGCCCGGGCCTTGGCCACTGGCGCTGCTGCCTCTGGCACTGCTGGTGCTGGGGCCGGGCGCCTATTCGCTGGACGCACGGCTGTTCGGTCGCCGCGTGATCGGCCGCCGGCCTCCCCCATTCGGGTAGGCGTGGGCCTCGACCGACGGGGGTAGGGCGTCGCGCAGGGGGGCCGCACCATGGGCCACCCCCTCGCGGCGTCCTCGATGGCCACCGTTACTCCACAGGAATTCCCTGCTGCGTCGCTGGCACCGCAGCAGGTCGCAGCATTGCAGCGTGCATTGCGCTATGTCGATGAACACCTGTCACAGCCGCTGCGGGTCACCGAACTGGCGGCCGCCGCCTGCGTCAGTCGCTTCCATCTTGTGCGCCTGTTCCGCAGCGGTACCGGCGCCAGCCCGCTGCGTTATGTACGCCGCCGCCGTATCGAACGTGCGCGCCAGCTGTTGTCGGCCCAGCATCTGCCGATGTCCTGCCTGGCGCAGCAGCTCGGCTTCTTTGACCAGAGCCATTTCGTCCGCAGCTTCCGCGCGGAGACCGGCTGCAGCCCCGGCCAGTACGTCGCCGGCGATGCCGCCCTGTTGCTTCCCCTTGATCGTGTTTCCAACGGAGTCCACCCATGAGCCTTGCCACCGCTACTCCCGCCCCGGCGCTGCTGTCGCCGACCGACCATGCCCTGGTGCTGATCGACTTCCAGTCGCAGATGGCGTTTGCCACCAACACCATCGACATCTCCGCGCTGCGCAACAACGTGTCGCTGATCAGCAAGGGCGCCAAGGGCTTCAACGTGCCGGTGGTGCTGACCACCGTCGCCGAAACGTCGTTCTCCGGCCCGATGTTCCCCGAACTGCCGCAGATCTTTCCGGGCCAGACGGTGTTCGACCGCACCTCGATGAACACCTGGGAAGACCAGCCGGTGATCGATGAGATCAACCGCATCGGCAAGCGCCGTCTGGTTGTTGCTGGCCTGTGGACCAGCGTCTGCATCGTCGGGCCGGCGCTGTCGGCGCTGGCGCAGGGTTTCGAGGTCTACGTGATCACCGATGCCTGTGGCGATGTCAGCGAAGAGGCGCACGAGCGTGCGATCACCCGCATGGTGCAGGCCGGCGCGGTGCCGATGACCAGCGTGCAGTACCTGCTTGAGCTGCAGCGCGACTGGGCACGCGGTGAAACCTACGATCTGACCACCGGCATTGCCCGCGACCATGCTGGCGGCTACGGCATCGGCATCCAGTACGCCAAGAGCATGTTCGGCGCGCAGGAAGGCGGGCACTGAGCATGCTGGCCGGCCATGGCCTCGACCTGGCCCTGCTGATGCTGCGTGTGGCCGCAGGAGGCTTCCTGCTGCCACACGCGCTGGGCAAGCTGTTCCGCTGGTTCGGTGGACCGGGACTGTCCGGCTTCGCTACCGAGCTGCGCGGCTTCGGGCTGCCAGCGGTGGCACCGTTGCCGCTGCTGCTGGCCCTGCTGCAGGTGCTGTCCGGGCTGGCCGTGCTGCTGGGATGGCAGACCCGCATCGCCGCGCTTGCAGCGGCCGCTTTCATCGGCTTCACCGTCCTGTTGGCCCTGCCCAAGGGCTGGTTCTGGATGCGCGGCGGCAGTGAGTACCCCTTGATGTGGACCACGGTACTGCTGGCCATCGCGCTGGCCGGGCCCGGCACCTGGGCACTGGACGTCCACCGTCTTCCGGGAGACCTCGCATGAGTCACGATCCACTCGATCACGGCCGCCGCAACATCGTGCTGGCCAGCGGCGCCGCTGTTGCGCTCGGCCTGGCCGGTCGCGCCGCTGGCGCACTCGATTCCACTTCCAAGGAGCGTCGCATGAGCACGCTGGTCATCCGCAATGCCCGCATCACCACCCTCGACCCGCAGCAGCCGCATGCGCAGGCGTTGGCCGTGCAGGAAGGACGCATCGTTGCCGTCGGCAGCGACGAGGAGATCATGCGTGGCTGGGGCAATGAAGCGACCTTGATCGACGCCCAGGGCCGGCGCCTGCTGCCCGGCCTCAACGACAGCCATACCCATCTGATCCGTGGTGGCCTGAACTACAACCTGGAGCTGCGCTGGGACGGCCTGCGTTCGCTGGGTGACGCGCTGGACATGCTGAAGGCCCAGGTCGACCGCACGCCCGCACCGCAGTGGGTACGCGTGGTCGGTGGTTTCACCGCCGCACAGTTCAATGAGAAGCGACTGCCGACGCTGCAGGAGCTCAACGACATCGCGCCGGAAACGCCGGTGTTCCTGCTGCACCTGTACGACCGCGCGCTGCTCAACCGTGCCGCGCTGCGCGCCTGCGGCTACACCAAGGACACGCCGGATCCGCCGGGTGGCCAGATCGTGCGTGATTCGCTGGGCAATCCGACCGGTCTGCTGCTGGCCAAGCCGAACGCGCTGATCCTCTACGCGACGCTGGCCAAGGGCCCGCGCCTGCCGATCGAGTACCAGGCGAACTCGACGCGCCACTTCATGCGCGAACTGAACCGGCTGGGCATCACTTCGGTGATCGACGCCGGCGGTGGCTTCCAGAACTATCCCGAGGACTACCAGATCATCGAGCAGTTGCATCGCGATGACCAGCTGACGGTGCGCATCGCCTACAACCTGTTTACCCAGAACAAGGGCAAGGAGGTCGATGACTTCCGTGGCTGGAGCGAGATCCTGCAGCCGCGCCAGGGCGACGATCTGCTGCGCCACAACGGTGCCGGCGAGATGCTGGTGTTCTCGGCGGCCGACTTCGAACTGTTCAACGAGCCTCGCCCGGAACTGCCGCCGGAGCTGGAGCCCGAACTGCATGACGTGGTGAAGCTGCTGGTCGAGAAGCGCTGGCCGTTCCGCATCCACGCCACCTACGACGAGAGCATCACCCGCATCCTCGATGTCTACGAACAGGTCAACCGCGAGGTGCCGTTCGATGGCCTGCACTGGTTCATCGACCACGCCGAGACCATCACCCCGCGCAACATCGAACGCATCCGTGCGCTGGGTGGCGGCATTGCCGTGCAGCACCGCATGGCCTACCAGGGCGAAGCCTTCGTCGAGCGCTATGGCGTGCAGGCCGCGCGGCACACGCCGCCAGTCAAGCGCATGCTGGCCGAAGGCGTGCCGGTCGGTGCCGGTACCGACGCCACCCGCGTGGCCAGCTACAACCCGTGGGTGGCGTTGTCCTGGCTCGTGACCGGGCGCACCGTGGGTGGGCTAGCCCTGTATGGCGAGGAAAACCTGCTTGAACGCGAGCAGGCCCTGCGCCTGTGGACCCAGGGCAGCGCCTGGTTCTCCGGCGACGAAGCGGTGAAGGGCACGCTGAAAGCCGGTCAGCTGGCCGACTTCATCCTGCTCTCGGCCGACTTCTTCCGCGTGGATGACGCGCAGATCGCCGACATCACCAGCGTGCTGACCGTGGTCGGCGGACGCATCGTGCATGCAGATGCCGACTATGCAGGGCTGGCGCCGCAGCTGCCGCCAGCGATGCCGGACTGGTCGCCGGTCAACCGGTTCGGTGGCTACCACGTCGGCGGTGCCGCCACCGGGTTGGCCGCCACCCATCGCCACCATCACGGCGTGGCCTGCAGCACCCACGGCGCGCACGGGCATGCCGCGCAGCACGCGGTGCCCACCGATGACCTGACCGCGTTCTGGGGCGCGATGGGATGCTCGTGCTTCGCGTTCTGAGCCTGGCGCTGCTGGCCGTGCCCTCGCTGGCGCTGGCCTGCGAGGGTGGCCACTGCACTGACGCCGGTGACGGCCAATTGCAGTGGGATGCCTCACTGCGCGTGCGTGGCCTGTACTACGACCCGACCCGGTTCGGTATTGGTGGCAGCGAAGATGGCTATGGCCTGCTGCGTGCGCTGGCCTCGGCCACCTATGTGGAGGACAGCTGGCAGGCAAAGCTGCAGCTGGGCGTGCATGCCGAGAATGGCAAGGCCGGCGGACCCGGCCGCACCGACCGCAGCGCGTTGGACGTGCAGCAGGCGTATTGGCGCTGGCAGCGCGGCGGCTTCCACCTGCAACTCGGTCGGCAGGAAGCCGGCTACGGAAGTTCACGACTGTTGTCGGTGCGCGATGGGCCGAACATCCGCCTGGCCTTCGATGGTGCGCGCCTGGGCTGGAAGGGCCGCCTCGGCACGCTTGATCTGCTGGCACTGCGACCGGTGGAGAACCGACCGGGTGCCTTTGATGATCGCGGGGAACACGGTGCCCACCTGTGGGGTACCTATGCCACCACGGCACGCGGGCAGAGCACGGGACAGTGGGACCTGTATCTGCTGGACTACCGCCGTGAAGGCGCACGCTTCGCGGCGGGTTCCGGCATCGAGCGGCGGCAGACCTTGGGTGCGCGCTGGTTCGGCCAGGCCGGTGCACTGGACTGGAACAGCGAGCTGGTGGCGCAGGGCGGTGAACTGCGCACCGCGACCGGCAACCTCGACATTCGCGCCTGGACGCTGGCTACCGATACCGGTTGGCGCTGGAACGATGTGCCGCTGCAACCGCGTCTGGGGCTGAAGGCCGATGTCGCCAGCGGCGATGGCAATCCGCGGGACAGCCGCCTGGGAACCTTCAATGCACTGTTCCCGAAATCGGCCTACTTCAGCGAGGCCAGCCTGCTGGCCCCGGCCAATCTGATGGACGTCCAGCCGACCCTGACCCTGCGCCTGCACGACGCGGTGACGACGGAGCTGGGCGTACAGATGGCCTGGAAGCATCGTCGCGCCGATGCGGTCTACACCACGCCGGCGCCGCTGGTGGCGTTGCCAGGCAGTGCCGGTGGCGCGCGCCGCATCGGTAATCAATACAAATCCGAAACCCGCTGGCAGGCCAGCGAACACTGGCAATGGCAGCTGCAGCTGGCCTGGGTCGATGCCGGTCCTGCACTGAAGCAGGCCGGCGGCCAGGACACGCTGTTCGCCTCGATCGTTGGAGCATGGCAATGGTGAACGCAAACGCGTCGCAACCCTCCGCACAGGCCGCAGGTGCCTGGTCCCCGCTGAAGATCCAGATGTTCCGTTCGATCTGGCTGGCAATCCTGGCCAGCAACATCGGCACCTGGGTCAACGACGTGGCCGCCGCCTGGGTGATGGCCGAACGCACCGGTTCGCCGCTGATGGTGGCGCTGGTGCAGTCGGCCACAACGGTACCGATCGTGCTGTTGGCACTGGCGGCCGGAACGCTGGCCGACATTGTCGATCGCCGGAAGTACCTGTTGGCGACCCAGGGGTGGATGCTGCTGGTGGCCGCAGTGATGGCCGCGCTGACGGCGATGGACATGCTGACCCCGCAGTTGCTGGTGCTGTTGACCTTCTGCATGGGCTGCGGTGCGGCAATGGCGATGCCAGCGCAGGCGGCGATCGTGTCCGAGCTGGTGCCGCAGCCGATGCTGGCCTCGGCGGTAGCCCTGAACTCGATCGGTATCAATATCGCGCGTTCGATCGGCCCGGCCATTGGTGGCGTGATCGTGGCGCAGCTGGGCGCGATGTGGGCATTCGGCTTCAATGCCATCACCTTTGCCGCGATGCTGTTCGTGGTGTGGGGCTGGAAGCGTGATCCGAAGCAGTCCAGCCTGCCACCGGAAGGTTTCGGTGCAGGCTTGAAGGCGGGCCTGCGCTACGCCAGCCGCGCTGGGCGGCTGCAGGCGGTACTGATCAAGTCGGTGGGTTTCTTCTTCTTTGCTGCGGCGATGAACGCACTGCTGCCGGTGGTGGTACGCGGCCAGATGCAGGGTGGGGCGGGGCAGTACGGCATGCTGCTGGGCTGCATCGGTATCGGTGCAGTGGGCGGGGCCTTGCTGCTGCCGAAGCTGCGCGCGCAGTTGGATCGCGACCTGCTGGTGCTGCTGGCCACGCTGTCGCTGGCGCTCAGCCTGGTCGGGCTGGCGCTGACCCGCAGCTGGTACGTGCTGCCATTGGTGATGCTGATCAACGGTTTTGCCTGGATCACCGTGCTGTCGTCGCTGCAGATTGCCGCGCAGACGGCAGTTCCCGCATGGGTGCGTGCGCGTGCGCTGGCGCTGTACATCATGGTGTTCTCGGCCGGCATGGCGGCCGGTGGCCTGAGCTGGGGCGCGCTGGCACAGCGCACCTCGCCGGAGCTGGCGTTGCTGGTGGCTGCCGCAGGCGCGGTGATCGGGGGGCTGCTGGTGTGGCGCGTTCGCATTGCTGGTACCGAGGATCTGAACCTGCAACCGGCCGGGCACTGGCCGGCGCCGGAGCTGTCGGTGCCGGTGTCAAACGATCGAGGTCCGGTGCTGGTCACTCTCGAGTATCGCATCGACGATGCTGATCGTGCTGCGTTCCAGGCACAGATGCGCGCGTTGGGAACGATCCGCCGGCGCGATGGTGCCGTGGTCTGGGGCGTGGTCGAGGACGTGGCCACCCCGGGCATCCACCTGGAGTATTTCGTGACCCCCTCGTGGCTGGAGCACCTGCGCCAGCACGAACGCATCACCGCCGACGACAAGGCCATCCAGGAAGTGCTGCGTGGGCTGCATCGCGGCGAGCGTGCGCCGGTGGTGCGTCACTTCGTGGGCGGCCACGATCCGTTACCCAGGACTGGGGTCCCACACCACCACAGCGATATCTGAGCGGCACCTGGTAAAGCCGGCCGCTGGCCGTCTGCGCAGATCGCGATGGATTCATCGGGTTGCCGGCCAGCGGCCGGCACTACCGGGGGAGCGGCGGCGCTGTGGGGCGCCGCCGCGGGACATCAATTGCGTGCAAAGGCCAGCAGGTCGGCGTTGAACTGGTCGGCGTGGGTGACGGTCAGGCCGTGCGGGGCACCGGCGTACACCTTCAGCTCGGCGTCCCTGATGATCTGCGAGGACAGCCTGGCCGAAGCATCGAACGGCACGATCTGGTCGTCATCGCCATGCACCACCAGTGCTGGCACGTCGATCTTCCTGAGGTCTTCGGTGTAGTCGACTTCCGAGAACTCATGGATGCAGTCGTACTGGCCCTTGACGCCGCCGAGCATGCCCTGCAGCCAGAACGCATCACGCATGCCCTGGGTGACGCTGTTGCCATCGCGGTTGGCGCCGAAGAACGGCGTGGCCAGATCCTTGAAGAACTGGGAGCGGTCGCCACCGGTACCCTTGCGGATGCCGTCGAACACCTCCATCGGGGTGCCGGCCGGGTTGCTGGCGGTCTTCAGCATCAACGGCGGCACGGCACCGACCAGTACCACCTTGGCCACGCGCTGGCTGCCATGGCGGCCGATGTAGTGCGCCACTTCGCCACCACCGGTGGAATGGCCGACGAGGATCGCGTCCTTCAGGTCCAGCGCCTCGATCACCGCGGCCAGGTCATCGGCGTAGGTGTCCATGTTGTTGCCATCCCAGGTCTGGCTCGAACGGCCGTGGCTGCGACGGTCGTGAGCGATCACGCGGAAGCCGTTCTGGCCCATGAACAGCATCTGCGGGTCCCAGGCATCGGACGACAGCGGCCAGCCGTGGGCGAACACGATCGGCTGGCCGGTACCCCAATCCTTGTAGAAGATGCGGGCGCCGTCGGCGACGGTGACGAAGTTGCTCATTGCGGTTTCCTTGGCGGAAGGGAGGGGCGGCGCCGGCGGACATGCCGGTACCGCCGGCAGTACAGCGCACGGCCCGGTGGGTGGCTTGCACGGCTGTGCTGGATTGACCGGGGTGTGACGTGTATCGCTCTGGAACCCGGCGGCGTCCGCGCTGACGATGATGGCCGGCCTGTCCAGGAGCGTGCGATGTCGAGAGTGCGATGCAGCCCATTGCTGTGCCTGCTGCTGGCCACAGCGGTTCACGCGCAGACCAACGTCTACAAATGCGTGGACGGTCCGCATCCGGTCTATCAGCAGACACCCTGCCAGGGGCGCGCGGAATGGCGCTGGGAGGTGCCGGAGGAGCAGTCGCTGTCGCGCGGAGCAGTGCCAAAGCCGGCCAGGGCGGGTGGCGCGGTGCTGGCGCCACCACGCATCGTGCGCTCGGGGCGGGCGCAGGCCGCGCTGATACCGATCAATACGGACCCCGGGGCCTGTGAGCGCGCACGACAGCAACGCGGGGAGGTGCTGGCCAGGAGCAAGCGCCTGGACTTCGTGCAACGCCGTCAGCTGGACGACGCGGTGTACGACGCCTGCCGCTGAGCGTGGTGGCTCACGAAAGGCCGAAAACGACAACGGCGCCCTTTGGCGCCGTTGTGCGTGGATGCGGATGGCCGGGCCTCAGCGACCGTCGCTGGCGGCAGCCGGTGCCGGCGAAGGCACGCTTTCCGGCTTGGGCAGGCTCAGTTCCGGGTTGCCCTGTTCGGCCTGCAGGATCTGGATGCGGCGCTGCAGGGCGTCCAGCTGGCTGTTGGTGCTCTGCACGTCGGTGCTGAGGCTGACCGCCTGCTGCTGCGCCTGCTGCAGGGCCGCGCTGACCTGGGCCGACTGCGCCTGCTGCTGTTCCATTTCCTGCTGCAGGGTGCGCAGGCGTTCCTCGTTGTAGGCCACCAGGCGCTCGGTGTAGCGCTTGCCGGCTTCCAGGCGGGTGGTATCGATGTACACCTGGGCCAGCTGCTCGGACTGCTGGGCAAAGGTACGGTAGACCCGCTCGGCGTTGTCGACGGCATCGGTCTTGATCACCCGCCAGAAGTTCTTCTCCTGGAACAGGGCGACGTAGTAGGTCAGGGTGTTGGCGTTGAACAGCAGGCTGGCGCCGTAGTTGCCGTTGTAGGTCGTGCGCAGCTCGGTCAGCTGGCGCGAATCCATCAGCTGCTTGAGTTCGTCAACGGTGTTGCGCACCACCGGCGCGCTGCGTGCGGCCGGCTCTGCGGCTGCCTCACGGTCGCCACGGGCAGCCATCGCCGCCGGTGCCACCAGCATCATGGCCACGGCCAGCAGTGCCGCGCCGCGCGCGTGCCGGGCGAAGACCGCGCCCCCTGAAGTTTCTCGCATGTCTAGACCATCCACGGATGAGTGTGGGTTGAGATGAAGGTGGTTCCCCGCCGGGAGTCTAGCATGGGCGCGGGCGCCGCCAAGGGCGCCCGTCACGGGTCAGTAGACCAGCTGCGCCGCGCTGCACTGGATCGACTGCACGTTGACGTCGGTGCGGCCGAGTTCCAGGCCCAGCACGCTCGCCAGCAGGTTGGTCAGCAGGGTGCCGACGCTGTTGAGCACCGGCCGCAGGGCGGCCAGGATCGGCTTGAGCAGCGTGCACAGCAGGCCGCTGCAGCTCACGCTGCCATCCGGATTGGTGACGCCGGTTCCACCGGTACCATCGAGGAAGCCGGCCGGTGCGGTCTGGATGTACGAGGCCAGGTTGTTGCGTACACACCCGTTGTAGTCGATCAGGTTGCCCAGCAGGCTGTCGCAGCGGTTGATCAGCAGGCCACCCACCAGCGATCCCAGCAGCCCATCGAGCACGCCCAGTCCCTGGCCGGTGACGGTCACCTTGAACGCATCCCAGACCGGACCGTCCTTGTGGCAGGTGGCCAGGTTCAGCAGGCCGCAGGCGTAGGGCAGGCCTCCGGGCACGGTCCAGCTGTTGAGCGGGGCCAGTTGCCGGCTTGCGTCGCCATCGCGCAGCAGTGGAATCAACTTGTCCACCTCATAGCGGGTGTTCGGCGGGAAGGTGGCCTGCAGGTAGCGGTCGGCCAGTGCCTTGGCGGTGTCGTTGGCGCTCATGCCCTGCTTGGGTGAGCTGAGCATGCCCGACAACACGCGCAGCAGTTCATTGACCAGGTCCGACACCGCGTTGCCCACTGCAAGTGGATTGATCCGGGTCGAAGCGGTCTCGCCGGCGGCAAGGGTCAGGTTCTGCGAGCTGGTCAGGGCAGGCAGGGTGATCCTGTCATTGATCAAGGGTTGCCCGAGCAGTTTCAGCAGCTGCTCGTTCTTCAGGGAGTCGTCGCAGACATTGCTCCTGGAAAAGCGTTGCGCCGGGTCGACATTGCCGACACAGGCGCGTAGCACCGACGAGTCGACCCGAATGGTGGCCTTCTGTGGGCTGGCGCCGCATTGGATGCCGGTCAGCGTGCCCATCGCATTGGCGACATCGACATGCAGTGGCAGGTGCAGTCGCGTGCCGAGCAGGTTCAGCAGCGGGCCCACCGCGAACAGGTTGTTGCTGTCCACGTCCACCATCAGCCGCACCTGCGCGTTGTACGCGCGGGTACCGACACCACCGATGGCGATCGAGGGCGGCTCGACCACGCCGGCCTGGATGTTGATGCCCAGCAGGTCCAATCCCTTGACCGCCACGCCGTTGCCGTCGTTGGCGATGGAGATGGCGGTGCTGATCAGGTTGAGGACGTTGACCTTCGTTTCCAGCGCGCTGCCGACGGTGCCATCCGGCGATACGACTTCGGCGAACAGGCCACCGCCGCCGGACTGGCTGCCCAGCACGATATTGAGCTTGTTGATGTCCAGCTGGGTGGCGACCAGGTCGGACAGCGCGCGCAGCTGTACGCCAACGGTGGTATCGCGGCCGACCACGGTGGCGGTGGCATCGACCAGCTGCGCCAGCGAGATCTTGTTGACCGACAGCAACCGGTTGAAGTCGGCCACGCTGAGGTTGGCGCTGACCGGGATGTTCAACGCCTTGAGCAGGCCCGACGGCGTGACGTTGGCCTGGGCGAGGCCGTCATAGGAAAGCACGGTGGCATTGGTGACATCCAGGCCGACCAGGCGCAGGGTCGACAGCAGTACCGAGTCGCCATTGGTGCGCAGCAGCTGCGAACCGACCGCGAACACCGCAGTCGGTTCGGAGCGTCGGGCCACCGCCTCCACGCTGACGGTGGGCAGGCTGGTGTTCTGGCCAAAGAACGGCAGCACGCTGCGCTGTGCGACCACCTGCACGGCATTGCGTGGGTTGCTGGCATCGACGGTGGTGACGAAGCGGTTCGACGTGCTGCGTGCGGCGCTCCAGTTGCCGCAGCGGATCTGCAGGGAGCCTGCAAACCTGTTCTGGGTGACCGCGCTCTGCCGCGCCGCGCTGTTGTCGCTGTTGTCAGACGTGCACAGTTCCAGCCGTTGTGCACCGGCCAGTGCAGCAAGGTCTGCGACCTTCTGTGCGTCACGCTTGGCCCAGAACAGGTAGCCGATCTCGATCAGGCCCAGCATGGCGAGCAGCGCCAGCATGACCAGCATCATGGTGACCGACATGCCGCCGCGTGGGCGGCTGAAACTGAACTGGCGTGGGCGTTTCATGGCCTACCTCAGCGTCCGGATGAGGATGTTCCCTTGGACTTGGCGACATCGGTTTCGAAAAAGTCCGGGATCTCGTGTTCGAAGCTCTTCAAGTAGCGGGCGTAGCTCAACGTGGCCTGGTCGCCGAGGATCGGCAGGCGTTGCCCGGCCTGCTGCCCCGATGCCTGCAGGCGGAACAGGCCGCGCGCGGTATCGCCGATCTGCGTGCGTGCAGGGCGGGGCGCTGGTGCGAGGTGGTCGGTGGCAATGATCGGCGGGGCGGTGGCCGGTGATCCCGATGGAGCAGGGGCTGCAAGGTCCACCGTGGCCAATGCCTCGGACTGCAGTGGCTGCGTGGCCGCTGCGACCGGTGCGCTGCCGCCGAGCATCTGCCCGGTCAGGGGTTGCTGCTGCGCCCGCGCGCCGCTGGCCATCAGCAGGCAGACAAGTGCAGGCAACAGGCGTCGGGTCAGGGGCATCGCGCTCATGGAGTGTTCCCGTTCGGCTGATCGGAGGTGCTGAAGCGTTCCAGCATCGAGGGCGGCAGGCGCTGTGGATCGCGCGCATCACGGATGTCGCGACGTGGTTCGGCGGCCAGGCGCGTGGCGCCTTGCGGCGCGCGGGAGGTGGCATCGGCGCTTGCGCGGGTGGACGGGGACGCAGGGGCAACCTGTGCCGCGGCGGCCTGGCGCTGCTGCAGGCGAGCACGGATCTGCGCGGCCTGCTGCTGGATGCTGCGGCGGGTGTCCTCGTTGAGGTTGGCCTGCTCGGCGAGGCGCTCTGCGGTGGCGGCGTCGCCGCGCAGCACGGCCCACAGGGCAAGGTTGGCCGTGGCCTTGGGGTTGCCTGGAGACAGCTCCAGTGCCTTGGCCAACGGTTCACGGGCCTGTTCGAACTGGCCTGCGCGCAGGCGTGCATAGCCGAGATCGCCCAGGTAGTCGGTGTTCAAGGGCTGCAGCTGCGTGGCCCGGGCCAGTGCCTCCTCGCTGCCGCCATCGTCGTCACGGCGCGCCGCGATCAGGCCCAGGCCGTGGGCGGCTGCAGCGGCCTGCGGGCCAGTGGAGAGCTCGCGGTACAGGGTGATGGCAGCGTCGGCCTGCCCGGTCTCGCGCAGGGCATCGGCCTGCAGCAGGCGCAGCGCCGGCGGATCGCCGTAGCGCTGGCGGAAGGCATCGACGTGGGCCAGCGATGCATACCAGGCACCCTGCTGCTGCATGCGCCCGATCAGTTCCAGGTAGGCATTGCGGCTGTCCTGCGGTGCCGGTTCGGGTGCAGCCAGGCTGGGGGCGCGCAGGTACTTCGGCGTCGTCGACGCGCAGCCGCTGGCAACGGCGGCGAGGGCAAGAAGCAGGCAGGAGGTGCGCAGGGCAGGCATCAGGGCGATCCCATCTTGGACATGGTGGTGGCCAGCGCGACCAGCGCCGGTCCGGCAAGAACCAGCATCAGCGCTGGCAGCAGGGTCAGCATCATCACCACGGTCATCTTCACCGAGAGCTTGCCGACTTTTTCCTTCAGGGTGTTGCGGCGCTGTTCCCGCAGCCGGATGCTGAACTGCCGCAGCGGCTCCTGCACCGCGCCGCCATGTGCGTGCACCTGCAGGATCAACTGCATCAGGCTGGTGAGGTCATCATCGGCGTAGACCTCGCTCAGGCGGCGCAGGGACTGCGCCCGCGTGCGACCATGGGTGTACGCGACGTTGGCCTCCTGCAGTTCGCCGCCGAGCACCGGCAACGCATCGCGCAGCTTGTCGCCCAGCGTCTGCAGGCTCTGGTCCATGCTGAACCCCACGCCCTGCAGCAGGCGCAGCAGGTCGATCAGCAGGGGCAGCTCGTTGTCGACGGCGCGTCGGCGCCGCTTCACCCACGAAGAGAGGATGAACTTCGGCAGCAGCAGGCCAGCTGCGAGCGCACCGATCACGACCATCATCTTGGCCAGCCCCTGGGCGCTGCTGAATGCCAGGGCCAGCACCAGCACCAGCACGCCCAGCAGCAGGCGCAGGCCAAGATAGATGGCGGTGCCACGGCGTGTGTTCCAGCCCGCCAGGTCCAGCAGCAGCCGGTCTTCATTGGCCAGCAATGCAGATTCCAGACGGCCGCCACTGAGTGCGCGCCCGAAGCGTTCCAGCCAACCGAGCGAATCACGGCGCGCTGCCTCCGTGTCGCGTGCCTCATCCCGGGGTTGCAGTGCGGTCTTCAAGGTGGCCGAGGTGCGCTGTTCGCGGTGGCTGCGGACCCACCCGGCAATACCCAGCAGGGCAACGCCAGCAGCAAGCACCAGCAGCGACAGGGCAAACCAGGTGCTGGCACTCATCGGGCACCTCCGTGGCGGATCCGGGTGGTCATAGCGACTTGGCCAGGCGATAGAGCAGGAACGCGCCAAGCAGTTCCAACCCGAGCGCGATCAGCAGGATCTTGTGACCCAGTGGATCGTGCAGCACCGGCTGGAAGAACTCAGGGCTGGAAATCGCCATCAGCACCGCGCTGGCCGGTGGCAGCAGGCCGAGCACCCAGGCCGACATGCGCGTTTCCGACGTGGTCGCGGCCAGCTCCTGCTGGGCCTGCTCCAGGTCGCGCATGAAATCGCCCATGCGCTGCAGGATCTGATCGGAACGTCCGCCGATGCGCACGCTGACCCCGATCACCACGGACAGCACCTTGAGCACATCCATCCGGTAGGGCTGTGCTGCCAGGCTCAGGGCACGGTCCAGGTCCATGCCGCTGCGTGCGTAGCGCACGGTGGTGTCCAGCAGTCCGCGCAGCGGCGCGCTGGTCTGCATCGACGCCACCTGGAAGGCCGCCTGCAGGCTGTTGCCCAGCGCGGTCAGCCGCACCAGGTTGTCGAGGAAGTCCGGCAGCTGATGCAGCAGCTGTGCACGCAGTTTCGTGGTGCGGCGCATGACCCACAGCCAGCAGGCCAGCAGGTACAGCAGCAGGGTCAGGGGGAACATCCACGCCGTGCCGAGCCTGAGCATGGCCACGACCGAAAGCACCAGGCCCGGCACCAGCATCATGATGGGCAGCTTCCAGCCCGTCTGCAGGCCGGCACGTTGCAGCAGGCCGTCCAGTGGCAACACCCGGCGCCCGGCACTTGCCGGCCGCGCCGGGTCGTTGGCGGCGGCCACGGATGCCCCGGCCGGGGCGCCGCCACTGGCACCCCCGCGCGCCAGCTGCTGCTCGGCGTGCTGCAGCGAGGCCTGGCGCTGTTCGCGGTTGCTGGCGGTGCCCCACAGCCACACCGCAAGCGCCAGCAGCACCGAGATGATGCTCAGTACACCCAGCAGCAGGCCCGTGCCCATGCTCAGAAGTCTCCGTACAACGATTCGCGCAACTGCTGGCGGAACGGTTCCAGCTTGTGCGAATGCGGATGGAAGCCCAGGCCGATCCAGCGATCGGTTTCCTTGCCGTTGCCGTCGATCTGCAGTTCGTGACGGAACATTTCCTGGGTCGTGATCAGGTTGTCGCTGACACCGGTGATTTCCGTGATCGAGACCAGTACGCGCCGGCCACTGCCCAGCCGCGAGATCTGCACGATGAAGTCGATGGCGCTGGCGATCTGCCGGCGCAGGCTGTCCTCGCTGCCCTGGAACCCGGCGAAACCGGCCAGCATCTCGATGCGGTACAGGCAGTCACGGGGCGAGTTGGCGTGGATGGTCGCCATCGATCCGTCATGGCCGGTGTTCATGGCCTGCAGCATCTCCAGGACTTCGGCACCACGCACCTCGCCGACCACGATACGGTCGGGGCGCATGCGCAGGCTGTTGCGGACCAGGTCGCGTATGCTCACCGCACCATGGCCTTCAGCGCCGCCGATGCGGCTTTCCAGGCGGACCACGTGTGGATGGTTGAGTGACAGCTCGGCGGTGTCCTCGACGGTGATCACGCGTTCGTTCGGCGGCACGTAGCTGGCCAGGGCGTTCAGCAGCGAGGTCTTGCCCGAGCTGGTGCCGCCGGACACCAGGATGTTGCAGCGGCCCAGCACCATCGCCTTCAGCAGCGCCTGCATCGGCGCATCGAAGGTGCCCTTGGCCAGCAGCTCGTCGGGGGTGAACGGGTCCTTGCGGAACTTGCGGATGGAGACCATCGGCCCATCCACCGCCAGCGGCGAGATGATCGCGTTGAGTCGGCCGCCGTTGGGCAGGCGCGCGTCGACCATCGGGTTGGAGTCGTCCAGGCGGCGACCCAGCGGTGCGAGGATGCGGCGCAGGATGCGCAGAAGGTGGGTGTCGTCGGTGAATCGCTGGGTGGCGCGCTTGAGCTGCCCTCCCTGCGAGACGTGCACATCCTTGAATCCGTTGATCAGGATGTCTTCGATCGTCGGGTCGTGCAGCAGGTCGTCGAGCGGGCCGAAGCCGGTCAGCTCCTTGACCAGGCCTTCGGCGACCACCTGCATCTCCTCCTCGTTGATCGGGATGCGCCATTCCTGGATGAAGCCGACCGTCTGCACCTGCACCCAGCGGGCGATGGTGTCAGGCGCCCAGGAATCGATGTCGATGCGCTCGTCCTCGATGCTGTTGAGCAGGTGCTCATGCGCGGCCGACAGCACCTTCTGGTACTGCTCGGTCTGCGCGAACGGCAGGTGTCCCGGGGTGCTGTCGGGCAGCACCGGGCGGGTGGCGGCATGCGGGAACGGGGTTACCTTGTCTTCCATTGCGATCCACCCAGGGCAAGGGAGAGTCTTTCCCGCAGGCCGTGTGCCTGGACCGGGCAGGCAGCCGGATCCAGGCGCGACACGAGCGGGGCGAGGGCACGCAGGTAGGGGTCGCGCGGTGCGTCCTGCAGCAGCAGGTGCCCCTGGCTGGCCGCCAGGCGCACGCGCGGGCGCTCGGGTAGCGTGGCCAGCAGTGGCACTTCGAATCGGCGTGCGATCTGGTCGGGGCTCATGCCGCTGCTGTCGTCGTGGCGGTTGATCACCAGCTGCAGGCGCTTCTCGCGTTCGCGCTGGCCGGCCAGGTGTTTCAAGGCCTGGTCGAGCGATACCAGCGTGGCGATCGACGCGTCCGTGACCAGCCAGATCTCGTCGGCCTGGTCCAGCAGCAGGGGCGGCAGCTGCCGCAGCGGGCAGCCACCGGCATCGCACAGTACGCTGGCGAACACGCTGCGCAGGCGCTGCAGCAGTGCGCCCGGGTCCGACGGCGGCACGGCATCACTGCCGCTGGCGCGGTCGAGCAGCACCAGGCCGGTGTCATGCCGAGCCATCGCGGTGCGTGCGAGGGTGGCATCGATGCGGCTGGCGTTGCGCAGTGCATCTTCGTAGTGGAAGCGGCTGTCCAGGTTGAGGTACAGCGCCAGGTCGCCGGACGGCTGCGCCAGTTCCATCAACAGGCCGTCCTGCTGCAGGGCCTCGCCCTGCGCCAGTGCGCGGGTCTGCTGGGCCAGTACCGAAAGATGCGCGGCAAGGGTGCTGGTGCCGACCCCGGCACGCACGCCCAGCAGGACGATCAGGCGCGCCTTGTGCGCATGCTGGGCGGTGGCGGCTGGACGCGGCGAAAGGGCACGGCGCAATGCAGCCTCGATGCCGATGTTGTCGCTGTCCAGGTCCAGCACATCGCGCAGGCCGGCGCGCAGCGCGATCACCACGCCTTCGACCTGGGCAGCGCTGGTGGCGCCGACCGCGACCAGAGGCAGGTCGGGCTGGGTCTGCTGCAGTTGTTGCGCCAGCAGGCTGGAGGCCGCGGCGTGTTCCGGGCGGAAGTCGAGCAGCACCAGGCTCTGTGGCCCACGCTGCAGATCCTGTGCGGAGGTCGGCATGCTGCTGTCCTGCCAGTGCAGGGTGGTGGTCGGCGGCAGTTTCGCCGCCAGCCGGGGCAGCAGTTCGCGATCCATCCCGTACAGGACCAGATTCATCGGCGGTCCTTGCGGATGCAGCGGCTGGGCGGTGGCGTAGGGCATGGGCGTGGTATCGCAGGCATCATGAGAATCAGCGTGAGAAGCCAGGTACCGGATCCTGGCTGATCGGGCCAAGCAGCCAGGCCCCCCACTCGGGAAGGTTCGGCTTGGCTTCGCGTTCGCCAGGCAACGGCAGCTCGGTATTGCGCGCCAGCGGCTGCACCAGCCGCGGCGTGACGATGATCACCAGCTCCTTGTCCTGTCGCTTGTAGTCGAAGTTGCGGAAGAACGAACCGATGATCGGCAGGTCGCCCAGCAGGGGAATCTTGCCGACGTTGGAGACGACATTGGAGCTGACCAGGCCACCGATCACGAAGCTCTCGCCGTCGCCAAGTTCGACCGTGGTGTCGGCACGGCGCGTGGTGATCGACGGAATCTGCACGCCATTGAGGGCAATGGCGTTGCTGTAGTCCAGATCACTGGCTTCGGGGGCGACCTTCAGGGCGATGCGGTTGGGGGCCAGCACCGTCGGGGTCACGGTCAGGCCGATGCCGAACGGCTTGTAGGTGATGGTGGTGGTGCCCAGTCCCTGCGGTTCCAGGATAGGCAGCTCGCCGCCAGCCAGGAAGCTGGCGCTCTGGCCGGACAATGCGACGAGGGTAGGTTCGGCCAGCACGCGCGCCATGCCGTTGCTCTGCAGCAGGTCGACATCGGCGTTCCACAGGCCCTTGGTCGAGCCGAACACCAGCCGGAACGCCGAAGAGATGGGCGACTCGGCCTCATTGCCGGAGTTGCCTTCCTTCATGCCCGGCAGGATGCCGGTATTGCCCGGCAGCTGTCCGCCCGGGCGGGCGAAGCCGTAGGCGAAGTTGCCATTGCGGTTCTGGAAGCTGATGCCGATCTGCTTCAACGCGGTCTTGTTGAATTCGACCACCTTGACCTCGACCTGGACCACGCCGCCGCTGCTGACCGTCGACGCATCGGCAAGCAGCCCGTCCTTGCCCAGCGCCATGGCGGCGGTCTTCTGCTCCTGCATGTGCGAGAGCACGCTGTCGGTGCTTCCCTGCAGCAGGCCCTGGTTGTCCTGCTGGGTAAACACCAGCCCCTTCGAGCCTGCGTCTGCCGCGCCCTGCACGGCACTCTGTACGCGCACCTGCAGGCGTTGCGGCTCGGCCTGCTTGCGGTGCCACAGCAGGAGCGTCGTCGTACCCGGCGCCTTTCCGACCAGCAGTGCCTGGCGCTGCCCACGCAGCATCACGATGTCGGCGACGCCCGGGTCGGCGATGGCGACCCGTTCCAGATCGGCCGGGAGGGTCCATGGGCGTTGCTCACGCGCCTGCAGCACGAGATCGTCGGCGGCCACGCTTGTCGCCGGAGCCAGCAGCACCAGCAGCAGGGCCAGCCAGCGCTGGCGGGGAGAAGGGCGTGGGCGGCGGCGTTCGGTCATGGATGCGCTCGATGCAGGTCAAAGGGAGCCACGGGGGGCGGAGCTGTCGCCACGGATGATCTCGATGCCCGACGCACGCGGTGCACTGCGCCGAGCCGCCGGCGCACGCGCCGGGGCCTCCGGGTTGCTGCGGGCCGCGGTGTTGCCGCGGCCGGCGAGGGCATCACCATCGATGCCGGCGAAGGCGTGGTTCTCCGGCCGCTGCAGTGCGAGCTGCTGTTCGGCATCGAGGCCACGCACAGGATCGATCACGCCACGCGCCTGTGGAAACAATGCAAGGTCAGGTTGCCCCGTATCAGCCGGGTTGCGCAGGGCCAGGAACAGCTTTCCCTGTTGCGCCCCCAGCAGCAGCCGGTTGGCATCGGCCACCGGCACTGCCAGCACCGCGCTGCGTGCCGGCTGGGTGGCCTCGTTGCCAGCGCCATGGCTGTTGCCATTACCGGTGATGTCGGCGGCGCGGGGGTCGTTGCGGGTATCGCCCTCGTTGCCGGCGACGGCATCGCTGGTGACCGGAGCGATGTCCTGTTGACCGTAGCTGAGCACGCGCAGCCGTGACAGCAGCAGGCGGGTCTGCGCGGCCTCCGCCGGGCCGCTGGCGTTGGGCTGGGCATTGCGCAGGTTGAGGAAGACATCGACGAAATCACCCGGCAGGATGCGGTTTCCAGCACCGACAAGTTCATCCACCGGAACGGCCAGTGCGCGTTCGCCCGGGCGCAGCTGCAGGGAGAATCCCTGTGCCAGGGCGCTGCTGCTGATGGCGGTTCCCTCGGCGATGTCCTGCACCGGTACCTTGCCGACCACGGCAGAGAGGGTGGTGGCAGCACCGGCTACCGCGTTGGTCCGCTGCGCCAGGCGCAGGCCGTTGGCGGTGATCGGTTCACCGGCAGGCAGCCGGGCCACGGCTTCGACCACGGTGATCGCCTGGGCTTCGCTGTGCGCGACGGGGGCAGCCGCCGCCGGCGCGGCCGGTTTGCGCCCGATCATCAGGGCGATCACTGCCAGCAGCACGGCCAGCCCGATCAGGGCGACGGCAGCGATGCGGGTCAACTTGAGCATGGAACCGTCTCCTGTACCGATCGTCAGTTGCCGCTGCCGAGGTCGAGCTGGGCGACCGCGACACTACGGATGGGAGCCTGCATCACCCACTTGTAAAGCGTGGCGGTGCCCGGCAGGAAGGGATGGCTGGCGTAGTCATAGCTGACCGTAACCGTCATGCATTGGGCAGTGGCCAGGCCGGCGCAGGGCGCCTGTGCGGAGACCAGGATGGCGTTGCTACCGCCATTGCTGCAGTCGACACCCTGTCCAGAGAACTTCAACAGCCACTGCATCGAACTGCGGGCTGCAACGCAGGCGGCAGTACGCCGTTCATTGGCACTGCCATAGCGCAATGAAGCGCGAGCGCCCTCGGCCGAGGCCGTCGCCAATGTCTGTTGCGCGGCCATGATCATCACGCCGGAGAACGTGAACAGCAGCAGTGGCAGCAGGCCCAGCATCAGCATCAGGGCGAATTCGATGCTGGCCACGCCGCGCTGACGCCGTGGATTGCGGATGTTCATGCCACACCTCCATAGACGCTTGCCAGAACCCAGCCGATGCCGGCGATAGCCAGGTAGGCTGCATAGGGAATGCCGTGACGTCCCTGGCGGGCGGCCTGCATGTCGCGCAGGGCAGGGTGTGATTGCCATTGGCTGCTGGCGCGGTTGACCTGCATCTGAAGGCCCGTAGGCAGCATCACGCCCAAACGGCGGCCAACAATGATCACTGCCGCGTGCAGGCCGGCCGCGAGACTGGCCACCACCCAGATCGGCAGCAGGGCTTTCCAGCCCAGCATCAGGCCCAGTACCGCGAAGAACTTGACGTCACCGGCGCCCATCCAGCGGATGGCATAGAACGGCAGCAGGGCCACCAGGCCGAGCGCCGCGCCCGCTGCGTGGGCAAGCCACGGCTGGCGCGGCGCGCTGAACTGCCCCGCGATGATCAATGCGATGGCAATGACGGATGCAGACAGCAGCCAGGCATTGGGCACCCGGCGGGCATACAGATCGCTGATCGCGATCCGCAGGCACACGCCGATGGCCAATAGTCCCAGCAACGTCATCGCACGCTCCGTCGTCCGTCATTGGACAGTCTGCAGTTGCCACCGGGCACATCCCAGCACCGCTGCAGGGATGTGCGATGCACGCAGGCTCAGCCGCCGCCGGTCGCAGGTGTCGACCCGGAGGCCTTGGTGGCGAGGTCGGAGAGGTTCTTGAACAGCGTCTCGAAGAACCCCTTGATCTCCTTGTTGCCGACCGCAATCAGGATGCCGGCGATGACGGCGGCCAGCAGCCCGTACTCGAGCGCGGTGACACCATCTTCTTCCTTCAGGAACTTGCGGATGGATGCGTTCATGGCCTTGTCTCCCTCTACTTGTTGTCTGCAGATGCAGGACACCTGTTGGGCGGTGGCCCGGCTCCGCCGGGATCGTCCGTGGGCCCCGCACGTCCTGGCGGGGTGGCATGACGGGAATGACCCGCCGTGCTCATTCTGGGTAATCGGCCCCGGGAGAAATACCGGCCGCAACGTTGCAACCACGCGGCGCTGCGCCGGTGGCCGAACTGTTCTGCGATACGGTCGTGGTCATGCGCTCCCCCAGGTGTGGCCGTTCTGAAGCGACCGGATCACCGTGTTATCGACTTTGCCTGAATGGCGGTTGGCTGCAACTGGAACCTATATGCAAATTCGGCAGAAACGCGTCGATCCTTAAACTTTCAGGCTGTTTCTGTGACGTATATCCGTTCGCTGGCAAAACGATTCATCGACGTGCAGATAATGTGATGTCGCAAATGGCGCATGCGAAAATCGTGCCACTGGCGACCACATTTTCTTCATCTGTGTATCTATTTTCTTCAATGCAGGGTTCGGGTTTACCTTCGATGATTATCGGGCATACTCGGTTTCAAGTTGCTGCTTTCAACAGGGTGGGTCGCGCGGCACCGGTCGCAGCCCTCCCGGAAATAGCGAAGGTTCCTGGAGGAATGGTGTGGCCCTGTCAGGCAGTGGGGGCTGCAGCGTGTTGCGGATCAACGGGGGGACGACACTGTCATGGTCGATGGTGGGGTAGAAGACAGCGACGACAGCGGCCTGCGATCGATCGATCTGGCGACGCTGAGCGGCGTACTTCGTGTGTGCGATGTCGAACTGCTGCTGCTCGATGGCAACGGGCCGCGGGCGGCCTTCGCTTCGCGCGTGCATGAGGAAGCCCTGTTCTGCAGCATCAGCTGCGGCTTCCATTGCCGTGGCCGCTTCATGCTGCCACCCGACTGGGCGATGCTGGGGTATCTGCACGCGACCGATGAAACACTGAGCTGGTGCCACGGGGTGCCGCTTACTCCTGGGATGGCGCTGACGGTGATGCCCGAAGGCATCAGCGAGTTCACGCTGAGCCCCGGTACGCACATGACCTTGATGCTGGTGCCGGTCGCACGGGTGCAACGCAAGCTGACCGAACTGAGCCTGCGCAGCACGCCACCCGCAGGCCAGGCACTTTCACTGTTCAATCTGGCGAACGATTCGGCACCACTCGTCCATCATTATCAGCAACTGCATCTTCAGCTCGGCCAGGGTGCTGGCCTGCAGCCGGAGGAAACCGAACGATTGCTGCACGAGCACGTGCAGGCCCTGCTCGGTGCAGGCGCCGCCGATCGCCCTGGTTGCAGCCGCGCGCGGCGCACGCATTATCTGATCGCGCAGCGGGCGGAGAACTTCATGCGGCTCAACCTGCGCCGCAACATCTACATGAACGAGATTTGCGACGCGGCGGGTGTCAGCGAACGCGGCCTGCGCTATGCCTTCGAGGATCTGTTCGGAACCTCGCCCAACCGCTATCTGTCCATGCTGCGGCTGTGCGCTGCCTGCCGCAGCCTGTCGATGGCCGATTCCAGCCGCCGTTCGGTGAAGGCGATCGCCCTCAGCTGCGGCCTCTGGGACCTCTCTCGTTTTGCCGACAATTACCGCAAGGTCTTCGGCGAACTGCCGCGCGATACGCTGATGCGCGCTCCCGCGCAGATCGGCCAGCCGGCCTGAATCAAGCGCCGCAAGGGTTTCGGGGTGGTTTCTGCCGGAATTGCGCATGCGCTTGCCGATATCGTTGCCGCTTCTGCATAACCGGCTGCCGATTCCGGCCGTGGATTTGCCGGAATGCGCGATTGCCGTGCCGGAATGAAGTGCGCAGCCGCCGCGGCGAGCGCTGAAATGTCAATCACCTGCCAAACGGCAAGTCCACTGACATTCCAGTTGTTCGCCTACGGGGGAAGTGCTCATGAATCGCATCTACCGGCGTATATGGAACCGCCAGCTCAATGCTCTGGTCGTGGCCTCCGAACTGGCCACCGGCGACAGCGGTGGCAGTGCCGCGCGGGATCCGCGCGCCTTCCTGCTGATGCCCACCACGCTCGCCCTGGCCCTGCTGTGTGCGCTGGCCAGTGGCCACGCAGGGGCATCCGAATCCAATCAATCGCTGCGTGATCTGCAGGCACTTGCAGCCAAGTACACGCAGCCCATGCCGGTCAAGGTCGATGCCGAGGTAGCCCTCGCGGCTGCCGCAAGCCAGGCCCAGAGTAGCCCGGCAATCAGCGCGGATGCGCGGGTCGGCCTGCAGTTGAGCACCGCGTCGCTGCCGGTGGTGCGTGACGTGCTGCCGGCCACCGTGCAGGTGAAGCTGGCCGCGAACACGGCGCCGAAGCAGGTCGCCGTCCCTGGGCTTGCTGCTGATGTCCGTGCGAAAGCCAACATCGGCCTCGGCGGTGCGCAGGTGGCATCAATCGATACCGGTGCACAGGCGGCCGCCGGCATCAGCGGCGCGCCGACAGGTGCGCTGCGGGGCCTGAAGGCTTCTGTTGATGGGGCGCTCGATTCGAAGGTGACGGTGGCAGGCCATCAGATCGACGCCCAGGGCCAGGCAAAGGCGATGGCGGCGATCACGCTGCCTGCCAGGGAGGAACTGCCGGGAGAAACCCACGATCGGGCGATCACCGCAGCATTCGATGCAGGTGCAGCTGGCAAGGTGCGCGTGCAGGCGCCGGATGGCCAGGAAGTGGTTGCTGATCGCAACCTGAAACTGGCGGGCCAGGCAACGGTTGCGGCGCAGAACAGCGCACTGGGTGTCGGGGGGCTGGTGGGTGGCGTGGTCGGCGCCGCGGGCAACGCCGTCGGTGGTGCGCTCAACGGCACCGTCGGCAGCGTGGGCGGCGCCGTGGGTGGCTCGCTTAATAACACTGTAGGCGCCGTTGGCGGTGCATTGAATGGTGCAGCAGGCACTGTCGGCGCGGTTGGAGGCGCTGTTGGCGGAGCTCTCAATGGCACCGTCGGTAGTGTGGGCGGCGCGGTAGGCGGCACGCTCAACAACACCGTAGGCGCCGTTGGCGGCACGCTCAACAACACGGTGGGCGCCGTTGGCGATGCACTGAATGGCGCCGTGGGCACGGTCGGCGGCGTGGTCGGTGGTGCGCTCAACGGCACCGTCGGCAGCGTGGGCGGCGCCGTGGGTGGCACGCTCAACAACACGGTGGGCGCCGTGGGCGGTGCACTGAATGGCGCCGTGGGCACGGTCGGCGGCGCGGTCGGTGGTGCGCTCAACGGCACCGTCGGCAGCGTGGGCGGCGCCGTGGGTGGCACGCTCAACAACACCGTAGGCGCTGTAGGCGGCGCATTGAATGGTGCAGCAGGCACTGTCGGCGCGGTTGGAGGCGCTGTTGGCGGAGCTCTCAATGGCACCGTCGGTAGTGTGGGCGGCGCGGTAGGCGGCACGCTCAACAACACCGTAGGCGCCGTTGGCGGCACGGTTGGCAGCGTCGGCACTGCGGTAGGCGGCACGCTCAACAACACGGTCGGTTCCGTCGGCGGCCTGCTCAATGGCGCCACCGGCTCCGGCACTGGCCTGGGTGGCCTGCTGGGCAACACGCTTGGCAACGTCGGCAGCGCCGTAGGCAACCTGCTCAACGGCAATCTCAACGGCACGGTCGGCAACCTGGGCAGCGCGGTGGGTGGCCTGGTGGGGGGCACGCTGGGCGGTCTCGGCCTGACCAAACCCTCGGCGATCCCGCCGACCAGCCCGAAGGCGCCGGCGGCGGCCGACCCGAATGCGGGGCTGATCATCGGTACCGGTGGCCTGGTCGGCAATGTCGGCCAGCTGATCGGGCCGACCACCACCAGCCTGTTCGGCGGCAACGGCTACCTGAGCAACGGAAATCTCAAGCTCAGCAACGCCAACGTGATGCAGACCTATTCGACGGTCAATGTGCTGGGCCTGCCGGTGGTCAACCTGTCGCCAGTGGGCAGCACGCTCAACGGTCTGGGCGGCGCGGCCACGGGTGGCAGCTCGCACCTGACCCTGATCGGTGGTGTCACCTCCGACAGCTACATCTACAACATCAACAACGGCAATCCGGGCGGCCTGCTGGGCCTGCTGTTGCCGAAGGATTCACCTGCATGGGCAGCCAAGTGCCTGGACATCGCCCTGGCTGACATCTCGTGCTGGGCGGTCAACGCCGCGCAGGACTACCAGGTGCTGATGGGCGACGGTGCGTTCGCCAACGGTTCGAAGGAAGTGGTGATCGGTGCCAACGCACGTCATGAGTTGCCGAAGGTTGATGCGAACGTCGCCTTCCCGGGTGATGGGGTCAACGACCCGAGCAACCCGACCGGTGTGCCGACCGCAGACTACGCTGCACGCATGGGCCATTCGGTGATCGTCGGTGACAGTGCCGTGGGTACCGCCAACGGCCAGACCCTGCTGGGTGCTGAAGCCACCTCCAACCAGGCCAACTCGGTGGCACTGGGTTACCGTTCGGCCGCACTGCGCGGTGCGCAGGCCAGCTACAGCGCTTACGGCCTCACTGCGCCGCAGGTCTCGGCCGGTGAAGTGTCGGTGGGTACCGCCGGTGGCGGCGAGCGCCAGATCACCAACGTCGCGGCCGGCAGCGTCAACACCGACGCGGTCAACGTGGCCCAGTTGAAGGGCGCGATCAGCCTGATCAACGGCGTGGCCGATGCCGCTGTGACCTACGACCTGGACGGTGCCGGCAACCCGAACTATCGCCGCGTCACCCTCGGTGCGGGTACCGGCACCACGACCATCGGCAACCTGGCCGGCGGCGCGATCACCGCAGGCAGCCTGGAGGCGGTCAACGGTGGCCAGCTGGCTGGTACCAATGCAGCCATCGCCAGCTTCTTCGGTGGTCGCGCGGCGTTCGATCCGGCCAGTGGTGTCTTCACCGCACCGCTGTTCGAGATCAGCAGCATCTCCACCGGTGGTGCCATCGCCAAGGGCCTGTACGAAAACGCCACCGACGCGTTCGCGGCCGTCGATGGCTCGCTGGTCAACCTCAACACGCAGATCACCGATATCCGCAATGGCGGAACCAAGTACCTGCGGGTGAACTCCACCGGCACCGAGGCCGTGGCCAGCGGCACCGATTCAATCGCAGTCGGTACCAACGCCCGCGCCACCGCCGCCAACAGCATCGCGGTGGGCGCTGGCAGCCTGGCCGACCGTGCCAACAGTGTGTCCATCGGCGCGGCCGGTGCCGAGCGCCAGGTCACCAACCTGGCCGCCGGTACGGCGGCGACCGATGCGGTGAACGTGGGCCAGCTGCAGGCGTCCGAGCAGGGCGCCCTGCGCTACGACCTCAACGGCGATGGCAGCGTCAACTACGCCAGCGCCACGCTTGGCCAGACCGGCACCGCCACCACGCTGCGCAACCTGGGCCCGGGCCAGGTCAGTGCCACCAGCAGTGAAGCCATCAACGGTGCCCAGCTGTTCGCCGCCAACCAGGCCGTGGCCACCCACCTCGGTGGTGGTGCAGCGGTCAACGCCAGCGGTGTGCTGACCGCCCCGACCTACTCGATCAACAACGTGGCCGCCAACGGCACGATCACCAAGGGCAACTACAACGACGTCGGTACGGCCTTCGACGCGGTCAGCAACTCGCTGGCCAATGTGGCCGACCAGACCGGCGAGATCGACAAGCTGGCCGTGAAGTACGACGTCGACGGCGGCGGCAACGTGATCAACAGTGTCTCGCTGAAGGGCACCGGCACCGGTGCTGTGAAGGTGACCAACGTCGCCGCCGGCAGCATCCTGGCTGGCAGCAGTGATGCCATCACCGGCGACCAGCTGTTCAGCACGAACAGCACCATCGCCAACTACTTCGGTGGCACCACCGCCTACAACGGCACCACCAACGTGTGGACCGCACCAAAGTTCAGCATCTCCAGCATCGCTACCGATGGCACCTTCACCAGCGGTGACTACAACAACGTCACCGCCGCATTCACCGCGGTGGACGGCTCGCTGAAGGTTCTCAACCAGCGCATCACCAATGGTGGCGGTGGCAGTGCCTACCTGGCGGTGAACTCGACGGCAGCGGCTGCAACGGCGGCCGGCGCGGAAGCGGTGGCGGTCGGCCCGCAGGCAAGTGCGGCCGGTGCCAACAGCGTCGCGGTCGGCAACGGTGCCAGCGCCAGTGCCGGCAACAGCGTGGCGCTGGGTGCCGGTTCGGTGGCCAGCGTCGGTGCCCAGAGTGGCTACACCGGTGCCTACGGGCAGACCGGCGCCAGCAACTCGGCCGGTGAGGTCTCGGTCGGCAGCACCGGCAGCGAGCGCAAGATCACCCATGTCGCCGACGGCTCCGATACGTACGACGCAACCAATGTGGGCCAGCTGAAGAACGGCGTGAACTACGCCATCGATGAATCGAAGAAGTACACCGACCAGAAGATCCAGAACATCACCAACGTGGCCGGCAGCTTCCGCGCCAACAACACCAACAACCTGGCCGATCCGTCCGCCAGCGGGGCCAATTCGGCCGCAGGTGGCGCAGGCTCCGCCGCCGCGGGTGCCAACTCGACCGCGCTGGGCAATGGTTCGCAGGCGCAGGCCGACAACTCGGTGGCGCTGGGTGCGGGTTCGGTGGCGAACCGGGCCAACACGGTCTCGGTCGGTGCCGCCGGTGCCGAACGCCAGGTCGTCAACGTGGCCGACGGTTCGCAGGCCACCGATGCGGTCAACGTGCGCCAGCTGCAGGCCTCGCAGCAGGGCACGATCCGTTACGACACCACGGCGAACGGCGCGACCAACTTCAACAGTGTCACGCTGGGCAGTACCAACAGCGGCCCGACCACGGTGCGCAACGTCGCCGCCGGCACCGCCGGTACCGACGCGGTCAACGTGGACCAGCTGAAGTCGGGCATGGCCCAGACCCTGGATTGGTCGAAGGCGTACACCGACGAGCGCATGGGTGGCTTCGAGCGCGACCTGCGCAAGACCGACAACCGCGCCTCGGCGGGTATCGCGTCGGCGATGGCCACCGCAGCCCTGCCGCAGCCCAGCGAAGCGGGCCGCAGCATGGCCTCGGTTGCCGCCGGCAGCTACAACGGCGAGTCGGGCGTGGCGGTCGGCATCTCCGGTGTCTCCGAGGGAGGGCGCTGGATCTACAAGTTCAGCGGCTCGACCAACAGCCGTGGCGAGGCCGGTGTGGCCGTCGGTGCCGGCATCCAGTGGTGATCGCCGCCGCCGGGCCGCAGGCGCGGCCCGGCATCGCGGAAACGTCCAAAGGGGGAATGACATGAAACAGCATCGCATCGCCCGCACCGGCCAGATGGTCGCAGTGCTGGGCCTGATCCTGGGAATGGGCCTGTTGGCCGCCTGCCGCAGCCATGCGCCGGCCGCCGACGGCCCTGCCGAAACCACCGCCGTGCAGTTCCCGGAGGCCTCGAAGGCCTCGTTGAAGGAAGGCATCTATCCCGACGTCGCCGACCTGCGCCGCTTCGCGCCGGGCATGAGCAAGCGGCAGCTGTATACCTTGCTGGGAACGCCGCACTTCAACGAAGGCATGTGGGGCGTGCGGGAGTGGAACTACCTGTTCAACTTCCGCACCGCGCAGGGCGCGGAGTACTTCACCTGCCAGTTCCAGGTGCGCTTCGACAGCAAGGGCATCGCCCAGGGGGGCTACTGGAAGCCGGAATCGTGCGCGGCGGTGATCGAACCGCCACGGCCACCGGCGCCGCCGGCACCGGCACCGTTGCCGGAGCAGCCGCTGCGCCTGTCGGCCGACGCGCTGTTCGGCTTCGACAGCGCGGTGCTCAGCGCCGAAGGCCAGCAGGCGGTGCAGGGCGTGCTGGCGCAGGTGCGCGAGGCCAGTCAGGTGCAGTCGATCCGGGTGACCGGGTACACCGACCGTATCGGCAGTGCCAGCTACAACCAGACCCTGTCGCAGCGACGTGCCGAGGCCGTGCGCAGCGCGCTGGTGCAGGGTGGGGTGCCTGCGGCCAGCATCAGCGCCGAAGGGCGGGGCGCAGCCGAGCCGATCGTGCAGTGCGAGCAGCGCAACCGTCGCGAGCTGATCGCGTGCCTGGCACCGAACCGGCGCGTGCAGATCGCCGGGATGGCCCAGCCGCGCTGACAGTTCCACGCCGGGGAAGTGTCCCGGTATTCCGAGTCCCCCCTGACCGCCGGCAGGACGTGGTTACGTCTCCCCCGTCGACCACGCCTGCCGGCGGCTCAGGTTTTCTCCATGGTGCACGCGATGAATGCCCAATTCCTGCCTCTTTCCATGAAGACGGAAGCCACACTGAGTGTGTATGGCCAGCTCGGCAACCATGCCGTGGTGCGCATTCCCGGGCGGCGCCTGCCAGGGTTGATCCTGCAGGCCGATACCGTGGCCGGGTTCCTGGCCCAGCTGCAGGAAGCCCAGGCCTGCCTGCGCAGCGGCCGCGCACAGCGCACCGACGCCGAGCTGGACATGCTCATCGACGTGTTGCAGCAGTGGTATGCCCTGATCGAATCGCGCCTGGCCGACGCCGGCGAGGCGCTGTAGAAGAAAAAAGGGGACGGAGGGGATTAAGTCGTTTCCGGCACAGCCGGGGCAAGAACGACTTAATCCCCTCCGTCCCCTTTTTGCATCAGGCGAGGGCGCGTACCAGCCAGCAGGCTGCGTCCACGCGCACACGGTCGCCCTCGATGAACGGGGTGAATGCCGCGACTGCCTTGTTCCGGAGCGAGGTGGCCCGGTCTTCGGGCAGGTTGCGCAGCGCCAGGCCCAAAGGGCCCAGCTGGCCAACGTAGGTTGGCAGCTCATCGCGGGCGATCGAGCACGGCAGGTTCACCGCAACCATCTCCACATCCGTCCAACCGGCGGCCTGCAGCAGGCGCTGCACGCGCTGGCCATCGGCAAAGGCAAACTGGCCGGGTGCTCCTGGCGCGCGTGGGGGTAGATCGAGTTCATCGCCAATGGCGCGCTCGGCCGTCGTCATGAACCGGTTCTCCGCTGCGCTGCGCCAGGCGATCAAACGCAGGCCGGCACCCGGCCGCGCGGCGCGGTGCAGGTTGGCGAAGGCGGTCTCGGTATCCTCGAAGAACATCACGCCCAAACGAGATTGGACCCAGTCGAAGTGTGCGGTTGGCAGCGGATGCCGTTGCGCATCGGCGACGATGAAGTCTGCGTCCAGTCCTGCCGCCTCGCCGCGCTGGCGGGCCAGCGCCAGCATCGGCGCGGAGATGTCCAGGCCGGTGCAATGTGCCGCTGGGCGCGCTGCGGCGGCGGCCAGCAGGCTGGCGCCGGTACCGCAGCCGATGTCGAGCAGTTGCGTGACGGTATCTGGAAGTTCGGCCACCAGCAGGTCGGCCATCGGCTGGAACAGGCCGTCGAGAATGGCTTGCTGCGCAACCCAGACCTGGCCACCAGGGCCGTTCCACAGGGCGTTCTGATCAACGGGGGATGTGCTGGCCATGGCCTTGCCTCAGTGGGTAGTTGCCCATAGGTTGGCGCTTGAAGGTCACTTGAGGTCAAGCCCGTGCATGAACTGGATATCGGCGAGGTGGTGCGGCGCAGCGGCGTGCCGGCCTCGACCCTGCGTTACTACGAACAGCTGGGGCTGTTGCAGGCACTGGGCCGTCGTGGCCTGCGCCGGCAGTACGACGAGCAGGTGCTGGAACGGCTGGCACTGATCGGTCTCGGCCAGGCAGCCGGGCTGTCGCTGCAGCAGATCGGGGCGTCGCTGCCGCCGCAGCGTGGGTGCATCCCGCTGGACCGCGAGGCCTTGCTGGCGCAGGCCGATGTGCTGCGGCGGCAGATCACCCATCTGCAACGTGTACGCCGGCACCTGCAACGTGCGGCGGCCTGCCCGCAGGCAGAGGATGCCCGGAAGTGCGGCTCGTTCCGAAAACTGTTGCGGGCACAGCAGCGCATGGCGGGTGGGTGAGAGACGGGCATCCACGCATGGCATGGATCTACTGCACCACGACCTCGGTAGATCCACGCCCTGCGTGGAGGAATCAATCGCGGGTACTGACTTCCCAGGTGGCGTGCAGCACGCCCGGCACGTGCTCCATCCGCGCCAGCACCACGTCCAGCTCATCAGCACTCACGGCGGTACTGACCAGCACCGCGATCACATCGGTGGGTGCGTCGGCATGCTCGACCAGCTGCACATCACCGACCGGGTACTGCGCGGCTTCCAGCGCATCGACCAGGCGCTCGCGCACCCGCGGCACGGCGTCGGCATCCACGCTCAGGCGCACCTCGTAGGTGGCCTCGGTGGCGGCCTCATTGATCGGAATGCGGTTGATCGCATTCACCAGGGGGCGCAGCAGGGTATTGCCGGCGATGATCAAGACCGTCAGCAGCACGCCCTCGGCCAGCATGTCCGCGCCGGTGCAGCTGCCGACCGCCGCCGAGCACCACAGGGTGGCGGCGGTGTTCAGGCCGCGCACGTTCATGCCTTCCTTCATGATCACGCCGGCGCCGAGGAAGCCGACGCCGGAGACCACGTAGGAGATCACCCGCACGGCTTCGGCGCTGCCGGCGATGCGCATGCCCAGGTCGACGAAGGCAGCCGCGCCCACGGCCACCAGCACGTTGGTGCGCAGGCCGGCGGTGCGCTGCCGGTACTGACGCTCGGCGCCGATCAGCGTGCCCAGCACGAAGGCGGCCAGCAGGCTCACCACGGTGTCGGCGAAGGGGCCGGCCTGGAAGGTTTCAATGAAGCGCATGGCCGGAGTCTACCCCGGTCATGTGACGGTGGATCCATGCCATGCGTGGATACCCGGATGGGCCACAAACGACTTAATCCCCTCCGTCCCCTTTTTCGGGATCAGTCGGTGTCCTCGACGCGCTCGCCCATCAGTTCGCGCTGGCGCTTGTCCAGTTCTTCGGCGTAGCGCTTGCGGACGAAGGCCTCGGAGACCACGCCCATTACCTGGCCGTCGGCAGCCACCACCGCCAGTTCGTCGGCCTGGGTCTGGTCGAAGCGCTGCATCACGCTGACCACGTCGGAGGACGGTGCCAGCGAGACGTCACGGTTCTCTGCCAGTTCGCCGATCAGGGTTTCCGGCTTCACGCCATCGCCGTAGACCCGTGGAATCTGCACGATGCCAGCGTAATGGCCTTCGCTGTCGATCAGGATCACCCGGCTGCCCGAGCCCAGCGGAAAGCGTTGGCGGAACGCGGCGGCATCGAGATCGGCCGGTGCGGTGGCCACGCCCTTGCGCATCATCCGCCCGGCATTGAGGTTCTGCACCCAGCCCACGTCGCGTGCGCTCTTGATGGTCTCGCCACGCAGGTGCATGCGCCAGGTCGAGAACGAATAGCCGAACCACTGCCGCACCAGCGTGCTGGACACCAGCACCGCGCTCATCACTACGCTGGTCAGCAGGAAGTCGTGGGTGCCTTCCAGCACCAGCATGGCCATGGTCATCGGCGCGCCGACCACCGCCGCGGCCAGCGCTGCCATGCCGGCCAGTGCGGCCGAGGTGGCGTCGATCACCGGCACGCCGGTGGCCATCGCCAGCAGCCCGGCGAACAACGCGCCGACCAGGGTGCCCATGAACAGCGAGGCGAAGAACAGGCCGCCACGGAAGCCGAAGCCCAGCGAGATGCCCGAGGCCAGGCACTTGAGAGTCAACAGGCCGCCGATCCAGATCAGCGGCAGGTGCGTAGTGAGGTCCAGGTGCAGCGCGCCATGGCCGGACGACAGCACCTGCGGGCTGGCCAGGGCCAGTGGAATCAGCAGCAGGCCGCCGACCACCGGGCGGCCCCACAGCGGCAACCGGCTGCGCTTGACCGTGCCCTCGATCGAGGCGATCAGCCGCATCACCGCGATGCCGACCATCGCGCAGCAGCAGCCGAGCAGGCCGTAGATGGCGTAGTCGGCGGCGCGGACATCAATCGTCGAGGCGGCCGGCAGCAGGTAGGCCTCGATGCCGGCCTGGTCGGCCACGAACGCGCCGGCCAGTGCAGCCACCGCCACCGGCGCCAGTGCGGCCGGGGTGTAGGCGCCGATGACGATCTCGAAGGCGTAGAACGCACCGGCCAGGGGCGCACCGAAGGCGGCGGCGATGGCGCCGGCGGCACCGGCGCCGACCAGGATACGCACATCGTTGCGGCGCAGGCGCATCACCCGGCCCAGCTGGGAACCGCTGCCGGCGCCCATCTGCGTATACGAAGCCTCCAGCCCGACCGAGGCGCCGCAGCCATTGGACAGCAGGGTCTGGGTCAGCACGATCAGGTTGTCGCGCATCGACATGCGGCCGCCATGCAGGGCATTGGCTTCCACCGCATCGAGCAGGGGGCGTTTGCGCCGGGTCGCGGCCAGGCTGACCAGCCCGACCAGCAGGCCGCCCAGTGGCAGCACCAGCAGCGCGGTCCAGGTCAGGGAGGGCAGGGAGCTGAGGCGCATGCCTTCATCCAGCCCGTACAGGGTGCCCTGCAGCCAGCGTGCGATGCCGGACTGCAGCAGGGTCAGGTAGCCGGCGATCAGGCCGACCAGCAGGGCAAGCGCGATGAACCACAGATCACTGCCGCGCAGCCGCAGGCGCAGGCCCTGGAAGGCCGAATGCAGGCGCGATGGCGAAACAGGCAGTGACATGGTGGCGGCATGATACGCCGCCACCGTGATCGCCACCGTCACTGCATCGGGCGGTTACGGCGTCAGAAGCGGTAGCGGCCCTGCACGTAGAAGGTGCGCGGCGCGGCCACCATGCGGCCGGCGTTGCCATCGACGTTGCGGGTGTACCAGCGCTTGTCGGCCAGGTTGTTCACGCCCAGTGCGATCTCGCTGTCGCCCAGTCCCGGCACCTGCCAGGCCACCTGTGCATTCCACAGGCGCACGCCCGGCACGCGGCCTACGCGCGCATCGGCGCTCTCGGCCCAGGTGTTGGCGGCATCGGAGTACTGGCCGCTCTGGTGGGTGCTGGAGACATTGAAGGTCCAGCCGGCCAGCGCGTAGCGGGCGCCGACGCTGTCGGTGTCGCGCGAGTAGAAGGGCACGTCCAGGCCACGGTTGTCGCCCGACTGCTGGATCGCCTTGGTCCAGGTGTAGTTGGCGTACAGCTCCAACCCGGCCAGCGCACCGTCCTCGGAAAAGTGGTACTCCAGCGCGCTCTCCACGCCCTTGTGGTCGGTGGCGCCGATGTTCTGGAAGGTCGGCGGGGTGATGCCCGGCACCTGCAGGATCTGGTTGTCGAAGCGCATCTTGAACACGGTCACTTCCGCGCGCAGTGCACCGTCCTGCCAGCGCGCACCGAGTTCGGTGGTCTTGGCGATTTCCGGGTTCAGCGGATTGCTGGCGGTCTGCGAGTTCAGCTGGATGTTCTGCACCGGCCCGAACGAGGTGGTGTAGTTGCCGAACACGGTCAGCTGCGGGGTCAGCAGGTAGGCGATGTTGAGCGAGGGCAGGGCCTTGTCGTTGCGGCTGCTGAAGGTCGCCGTGCCACCGGCCTGGCGGCGGTCCATGTCGATCCATTCCATGCGCGCGCCCGGGGTGATCCGCCACTGGCCGATCGCAATGCGGTCGTCGATGTAGAACGCGTGGGCGTCGGTGGCGTTGTCGAAGCGGTTGGTGGCACTGGCCACGCCGGTACGACGGGTGACGGTGTAGCTGCGGTCGTTGCCGCGCTCGCGCAGGAAACGATAGCCGGCGGTGATGTCGTGCACGCTGGCGCCCCAGTGCAGGCGCTGGGTGTAGCGCGGCTCGATGCCGAGCACGCGGTAGTCACGCGGCTGTACGGTCAGCTGGGTATTGGCGGCATTGATCAGCGAGCTGGCACGGCTGCTTTCGTTGTAATAGGCCAGCACCTCGAACTCGCTGTTGGCCGACAGCGTGTTGGTGTAGCCCAGGTCGATGCCGGTGCGGTGGCCCTTCCAGAAATCGGTGGGGCGGGTGTTCTGGAACGGATCGGCCTCGTACTGCGCACGGGTCAGGCCGCCCGGGGTCAGCGAGCGCACGTCGTAGTATGACAGCTTGGCACGCAGCTCCTGCTGTTCGTCGATGGCGTAGGCGAACTTCAGCGCGAGATCGTTGAAGCGGTCATCGCTGCCCTGGCGCCAGCCACGCCCGTCCTGGCCGGAGTACAGCAGGGCGACACCCAGCCCATTGTCGCCGGTGCCGCCAAGGAAGGCGTTGTACTGGGTGCTGTCACCGCCGCCATGGTCGTAGGCGGTGTAGCGCACGCCCGCTTCGCCGTGCAGGCCCGCGCCGGTCGGGATGGCGCGGGTGCTGAAGTTGATGATGCCACCGACGTTCTGCGGCCCGTAGCGCACCGCGCCGCCGCCGCGCACCACGTCGATCGATTCGATGTTGGACAGGCTGGTCGGCGCGAACGACAGCTGCGGCTGGCCATACGGCGCGACCGCCAGCGGCACGCCGTCCAGCAGTACCGTCGAGCGCGGCGAGTAGCGCCCGGTCAGGCCGCGCACGCCGATGTTCAGTGACACCGAGCTGCCGGCGGTGCCGGAGTTGTCGGTGACCTGCACGCCGGGGATGCGGCGCATGGCATCACCGATGCTGGCCGCGCCGCTGGCCTCGATGCGCTGGCGGTCGACCACGGTGCGTGCGCCGGCGAAGCTCTTGACGCTGTCATGCAGGCCGGTGCCCAGCCAGCTGCCGGAGACCTGGATGCTGTCCAGCGTGGTGGCGCCGTCCTGGGCGAAGGCGGCGGCGGTCGGGAGCAGGCACAGGGCAAGGGCGGCGGCCAGCGGCAGGCGGGCCGGTTGCAGGGCAGGGATGGGCATCGGTGCGGGCTGTGGAAGGTGGTAAATGAGAATTATTGCTGATTCCATTCGCCAATGGAATGCGTCGCCAGTTCACGCTGTTCCCCCGGTGGTAGAGTGGGCGATTGCTTCCTGACTCGCTGAGATCCGCCATGTCCCAAGCCGCTTTCTACCCCGTCGGAACCCCTGGCCAGCCGTGGGGAGCGGCGGAACGGGAGGCGTGGCGTGGCCGCCAGCAGCGCCTGCGTCGCTACGACGAGGAGGTGCTGCCCCGCATCGAGGTGCTGGCCTCGCGCTTCGACAAGGTGGCTTATGGCCAGCTCGACTACGCTGGCGAGACCTACACCCTGTTCGCCCTGCGCAGCCGCGACTGGAACCCGGCACTGCCGGCCGCGCTGGTCACCGGCGGTGTGCACGGCTACGAAACCAGCGGCGTGATGGGCGCGCTGGAGTTCCTCGAGAAGCACGCCGCCGACTATGCCGGCAAGGCCAACCTGCTGGTGGCGCCGTGCGTGAACCCGTGGGGATTCGAGCGCATCAACCGCTGGAACTTCGATGCGATCGATCCGAACCGCAATTTCCGCAGCGATGGCCCGGCGCGTGAATCGACCGCCGTCATCGAACTGATCGCGCCGTACAAGGGCCAGTTCGTGCTGCACATCGATCTGCACGAAACCACCGACAGCGACGAGAGCGAGTTCCGCCCGGCGCTGGCGGCGCGCGACGGCAAGCCGTTCGAGCCGGGCCTGATTCCCGATGGCTTCTATCTGGTGGATGACAGCGAGGCCCCGCAGGCGGCCTTCCAGCAGGCGGTGATCGCTGCGGTGGAGAAGGTCACCCACATCGCCCCCGCCGACGACAAGGGCGAGATCATCGGTTCGCCGGTGGTGGCCCATGGCGTGATCGAGTACCCGCTGGTGAAGCTGGGCCTGTGCGCCGGCATCACCGGCGCGAAGTACACCACCACCACCGAGGTCTACCCGGACAGCCCGCGGGCGACCCCGCAGCAGTGCAACGACGCGCAGGTGGCTGCGGTGTGCTCGGCGCTGGAATACGCGCTCGCCCACCGCTGACACGTAAAAGGGGACGGAGGGGATTAAGTCGTTTGTGCCACAAACGACTTAATCCCCTCCGTCCCCTTTTTCGGTTCATCCCAATGCGTCGGCCCACCACAGGGCGGCCGGTCCGGGCGGGGTGTCGCGGCGCCACAGCAGGTCGCTGTGGATGCGCCTCGGCCAGCCGGGCAGCACCAGTTCCACCAGTCGCCCACGGTCATAGCGCTGCACCAGCGCCCGCGGCAGCTCGGCCCAGCCGATGCCGTCCTCGGCCATCTCCATCACCATCAGGTAGTCGGTGGCGGTCCAGGCCAGGCCGGTGACCACGCGGGATTGATCGACCTCCGCGCTCAGGCGCACCTGCCGATGCCGCGCCAGTTGTGCGGCGGCGCGACGGCCGGCGCTGGCCAGCGGGTGTTCGCGCGCCACGTACACCGACAGTTCGCTGTGGTGCGCCAGCGGCCGCGCCACCAGTCCATCGGGATAGCGCTCCTGCCTGGGCAGCAGGCCCAGCCCGGCACGACCACTGCCGACCAGCTCCAGCACGTCCTCGCCCTCGGCATCCAGCCACTCCAGTTCGATCTCCGGGAACGCCTCGGCGAAGCGCTGCAGGATCCGCTGCGCTGGATCGAGCTGGTAGACGTCGGAGAACACCACGGTCAGGCGCGGCTCGACCGGCGCCGCCAGGCGCACGCTCAACTGCTGCAGGCGGGCATCGGCGGCCAGGATCTCCTGCGCGTGGCCCAGCACCTGGCGCCCGGCCTCGGTCAGCTGCGGATAGCGCCCGCTGCGATTGAACAGGCGCACGCCCAGGTCGGCCTCCAGGTGGGCAATGGCGGTGCTGACCGTCGACTGGGTCTTGCGCAGCCGTCGCGCGGCGGCCGAGAACGAGCCCAGCGCCGCGGCTTCCACGAAGGCCTGCAGGGATTCAGGGGAGTAGGGCATTGATCCATCGCTACTATCGATGGAATCCATTTTGATCCCACCGTAAAAGCCGATGATACTGGTCGCCGTCGCCCCTGTCTGCGGGGCGTTCCGGGCCCTCCACGCATGCCGTGGATCTATTGATGAGGCGGCGTGGTCCCCGTCCTGCAAGGAGTTTCACATGTCCCATACTGTTCCCGCCCGTGGCGCGCTGGTCGCCTGGGCCTATCTGGCCGTGGCGATCGTCGCCGAAGTGGTCGGCACCTCGTTCATGGCCCATGCCGCCCGCGATGGCGGCTGGACCGGTTATCTGATCATGGCCGGCGCGCTGGCGCTGTCCTACTTCTTCCTGGCGCAGTCGGTGCGCCGCATCGCCGTGGGCGTGGCCTACGCGGTGTGGGAAGGACTGGGCCTGACCCTGCTGACCGTGGTCGGCCTCACCGTGTTCGGCGAGAGCCTGTCGCTGCAGCAGCTGGCCGGCCTGGTGCTGGCGGTTGTCGGCATCGTCTGCGTCACCCTCGGGGAGGCGCACTGATGAACACCCTGGCATTGTTTTTCGTGATCTGTTCGGCGCTGATCGACGTTGCCGCCAACATGATGGTGGCAAAGTCGGAGGGCTTCCGCCGCTGGCGCTGGGGCGTTGGTGCGATCGTCATGGTCTGGATCGCCTTCGCCCTGCTGGGCCAGGCCGTGCGCTACATGGACCTGGCCACCGCGTATGCGATGTGGGGTGCGATCGGCGTGATCGGTACCGCCACCTGCGGCCGCCTGCTGTTCGGTAACCGACTGCGCCCGATCGGCTGGGTCGGCATCGCATTGGTGACCGTCGCGGTACTGCTGCTGAGTACCGCGAAGTAACGCGTCGCCGTGCCAACCAAGGTTGGCATCTGCCAGTGCTGAGTCGCCGCAGGCAAGCGCCCCGGGGATGATTTCCCCGGGGCCTTGCTGTTTCTGCCGCAGTTAGAAACGTGCGGTGAAGTTCAGTCGCGTGGTGCGGCCCGGGCCCGGCATCAGGCTCATCGCCAGCGTGTCCATGTAGTAGGTGTTGCGCAGGTTGCTGACTACCAGTTCCACTTCGGCCTTCGGGGTGAACTGCCAGCGCGCATAGAAGTCATAGATCGCGGTGGGCAGGTAGATGTTCTGCAGGCCGGTCGAGCCGGTGGTGTTCCAGGGCTTGTCCAGTTCATGGGTGGGGCCGCTGTTGTAGGTGCGGCGGATGCCGGTATCCAGCCGCTTGTCGAACAGGCGGAAGCCCAGCGTGCTGTGGATCGAGTACTTGGGCGGGTTCTGCGCGTTGACGAACGAGGTGCCGAAGCCGCCGTCCACGCAGTCCGGCGTGGTGTCCAGCTTGCTCCACTTCGCATACGGGTCTTCGCGCAGGCGCTTGGCGGTGGCCGCATCGCAGGTGCGCGCGCGCTGGTAGTAGCTGGCCGACAGGTCCAGGTAGGCGATGCCGGCGTCATAGCCGGACTGCAGCTCGTAGCCGGACACCGTGTAGTTGTCGACATTGTCGACGTAGAACGCCCAGTTGCTGGAGTCGAAGCGGCGGGTGATCGCGTTGTCGATATCGTTCTTGAACCAGGCCACCTTGAACGCGAGGCGGTCGCCGTCGCGCCACAGGTCCTGCTTCAGCAGGCTGAAGCCGATGTCCCAGGAGCGGTTCTTTTCCGGCTTCAGGTCGGCCACCGGCGCCGAGGTGCTGTTGCCCAGCGTCGATTCGAACAGGCTGGGCATCTTCCAGCCCTGTGCGTACTTCACGTAGAAGAACATGTCCTCGTCGAGGTTGAAGCGGGCCTCGGCATAGGGTGCGAAGCCGTGGCCGGAACGCCGGATCGCCGGCTTGTAGCCCCACGCGGTAGGAATCTGCTTGGTGTAGAAACCGTTCGCGCCGCGCGGGTCGGGAATGAAGCCATCGAAGTCGTAGCTCTGGCCCAGCGTGCGGTCGCCGTAGGGCGTGGCCCGCAGCGAGTCGTAGGTGTAGTTGCCCTGTGCATCCGGGTACCACTCCTTGTACCAGCCCGGCAGCAGCTGGCCGCCCTTGCTCAGGCGCGCGAAGGTGTAGCGCAGGTCGCGCGATTCACTGACGAAGGCGACGCGGTTGCGGTCGCGGGTGCGGTAGTCGATGAAGCGGCCGCCAGCGGTCAGCGACAGCCAGTCCCACGGCTGCCATTGCAGCGACGCCACCACGCTGGCTTCGCGGCGCGTGCCCGAGCGCAGGTAGCGGTTGTTGTTGTAGTCCACCGGCAGCACCGGCGAGTTGGGTGCGGTGTCTTCGTGCTGGAAGGACGCGCCATAGCGCAGCGTCCAGTCGCCGAGATCGCTGCTGAAGCGGGTCGTGTTGCTGCTGTCCAGGCCCCAACGCCGGGTCTTCACGTCCGACTGCAGGCCCGGGCCGTAGGTCTCGCCCAGCGTGTCGGGCATCTGATCGTTGGGCACGTCCTTGAACAGCGGCGTGTTGGCGATGTTGCTGTTGAACATGCGGCTGGTGGCGGTGGTGAACCACAGCGTGCTGCTCAGGTCCAGCCACGGGTGCGCCTCGGGGCGGTAACGATGGCGCAGCGAGGTGGCGTTGAGCCGCATTTTCCCGGGCTCGAACTGGAACATGGTGTTGGCCTTGTCCACGTAGGTCACCCATTCGTTGGACTCGCCCACGCGGCCGATCGCCGATGGCATGATCTCGCCGAAGCTGGAGTTGAAGTAGCGGTGGCTCAGCTCAAGCCGCTGGTCGGGGTTGGGCGTCCAGGTGAATTTCAGCAGCGCCGATTCGTTGTCGGTGTGGGTGTTCAGGACTTCATCGCCCGGGTGGTACAGCTTGGAAACGGCCTGGCTGGACATGCCGGTACCGCCGCTGGACAGATGCTGGTCGTCGTAGCGGTGGGCGCCATTGCTGCCGGCGAAGTAGTTGCCCTGGCGGCGCCGTGCGTAGGCCGCGACCAGCTGCCAGTCCTCGCTGCGCTGGGCGAAGGCCACGCTGCCGTTCCAATCGCGCGGGTCGCGCAGGCTGTTGCGGTTGTCGCTGCCACGCGCGATCTGCTTGAAGGTACGGGTGCGGTCGATGCTGTTGTCGGCCACGCCGCCACGCACGCGCAGCCCCCAGTCCTGGTCGTCGTCGAGGATGTCCTCGGCCTTCAGCGTTTCCATGTAGACCACGCCACCGATCGCGCTGGCGGCATTGGCGGCAAGGCTCGGCCCCTTCTCGATGCTGATCGCACTGATCAGGTCCGGGTCCAGGTAGCTGCGCTGCTGCACGCCGGCATAGCCGCGATAGACATCGATGGCCTGTTGGCCGCCGTCGATGATCACCGGCACCCGGTTCTGGCCCTGCAGGCCACGGATGTTGACGTCCAGGGCACCGCCGTTGCGCACGTCAGCGGTGTGCACGCCGACCGCACCGGCCAGCACATCACCGATCGACTGGCCGCGGAACCGCTCCAGCTGCTGGTGGTCCAGGTGCACGCGCGAGCCGCTGTCGCGGTAGACGGCGTCGGCATCGGCCAGCCCCCACGGCGAAGCACCTTCGCTGGCCTGGCCGGCCACACGCAGGGTGCCGATCTGGCGCACGCCAGCGTCGGTGGCGGGGGCGGCCTGCAGCACCACGCCGCTGGCATCACGCTGGAACGAAAGGCCGGTGCCGGCGAGGAGCTGTGCAAGCGCGGCCTCGGTGTTGAGCGAGGCCTGCACGCCACCGCTGTGCCGGCCGCGGGTCAGGCGCGCATCGGCAGCGATGGACAGGCCGGACTGCTGGCCGAACGCGGTCAAGGCCTGGTCGAGCGGACCGGCCGGGATCTGCCAGCGAACGGCAGCGGCAGCATCCTGTGCGTGGGCGGCGGCCGGCAACAGGCACGGCGTCGCCAGGGCCAGGCACAGTGCGATGGCAAGCGGGCGAGGGGAGGGGCAGGGTAGTTTCATGGGGGCGGCGACATCCGCAATGGGTTCCCTTGTAGGGCCCGCCGAGCGCGCAGAAAGGGAACCGCCATTTCAGATCGGACGCACAACGGTCCACCATGGCCAGCGCTGCTCGATGCGGATCGGCAGGGCGCGCGCCAGCAGTTTCAGGGCCTGCAGGCTGTCCAGGCGCGGCAATACCGCGGTGACATTCAATGCGGACAGTGCCGGATCACAGCCCAGATAGCCCCGATGGTGACGGGCCAGTTCGTCGATCACCCGGATCAGCTGCGTGTCCTGCACCTGCAGGCGTCCGTCCTGCCAGTCGCCGCGCAGGGGATCGGCAGCGACCGTTGTGAGTCCCCCCATCGGTCCGATCTGCAGCGCACTTCCCGCAGGCACATCCAGCGCCGCGCCGAACATCGGCAGGCACCGCACCACGCCCTCGAACACGTCCAACCGGCTGTCCTGGGCTTCGCGGCCGACCGCGAAGCGGGTGCCGATCGGCTGCAGGCGCGCGCCGGGTACATGCACGCTCAGGGGCAACCCGGTGAATGCTGGGTGGTGGCCGGTCTGCAGCAGCAGTTCGCCGCGCAGCAGATGCAGGGCGCGGTTGCCGTTGCCGATGTCGACGGTCACTTCGCTGCCGGCGTTGAGCCACAACTGGCTGCCATCGGCCAGCGTCCAATGACCGGTGCGCCCGCCAGCGGTGCGTTGCGTCTGCAGGTGGCGCTGCGCCTGCAGCCCGTGCAGGCCGAGAAGCGAGACCGCACCGATGCCGAGCGCGCCACCGATGCTGCGCAGCGCCCGCCGCCGGCGAAGGCGCGCAGCATCAAATGCGGTTGCGGCCGCCGGTGCCGACAGGGGAGCGAACGATTGCCAGACAGCCTCGACCCGGCGCCAGGCATCGACGTTACCAGCATCGGCCTGCAGCCACGCACGCCAGTGTTGCTGGTCGTCGTCGCTCCAGCCCTGTTGGCGCAGCGCGAACCACTCTGCCGCCTGCTCCAGCGCCGGGTTGGCCAATGCCGTGCTCATTCGGGGGCGTCGCCGGACAGGCGCAGGCAATGCAGCATCGCCTGCGCCATGTACTTCTTGACCATGCGCTCGGACACGCCCAGCTGTTGGCCGATCTCCGCATAGCCCAGTCCGGACAGCCGGGCCAGCAGGAAGGCACGCCGTGGCCGCTCGGCCAGGCCGGACAGCATGTCAGCGATGGCATGCAGGAGCTGCAGCGCCTGCGTGCGCTCCTCCGCAGAGGGATGCACCGGCTCCGGTTGTGCGGCCAGCGCGGTCAGATAGGCGCGCTCCAGGTCCGCGCGCTGCCAGTGGTTGACCAGCAGGGCGTGCGCGATGGTGCTGAGATAGGCGCGCGGCAGGCGCAGTTCGGACGGATCGACGCGCCGGCTGAGCAGGCGCAGGAAGGTGTCCTGGGTCAGGTCGGCGGCGCAGTCGGCGTTGTGGGTGCGGCGGCGCAGCCAGCCCAGCAGCCAGCCATGGTGTTCGCGGTAGAACCCCGCCAGCGCGGTGCTGGAGGCGGCGGGCACGGCCATCGGCATGGGTCATGAATGAGAATGATTCCCATTATAGAATGATCGGGCGGTGCACGACAAATCCTGCGCATGCCGCAGCGGCGGAGGTCGCCGGATTTGCGATGCCCGGCGTGCTCGCCGACACTGCGGTTTTCCACAGGGAGTGCCCGCATGTTCAGCCACATCACCGTTGGAACGAACGACATGGACGTCGCGCATCGCTTCTACGATGCCCTGTTCACCGCGTTGGGCGCACGTCCCGGCGTCTTCGATGACAAGGGCAGGCTGGTGTACTTCAAGGATGGCCGCATGTTCATCGTCACTGCGCCCATCGATGGGCAGCCGGCATGCCATGCCAACGGCGGCACCATTGGTTTCACCCTCGACAGTGCCGAGGCCGTGCGTGGCTGGCAGGACGCGGGCGTGGCCCATGGCGGCACGGCCATCGAAGACCCGGCTGGCATCCGCAGCATGGCCGGGCGCCAGCTGTTCCTGGCGTACCTGCGCGACCCGGATGGCAACAAGCTGTGCGCGGTGCATGTGATGACCTGAACACAACGCAGGCTACGACCCGGGACTTCCGACCGATGCGGCCTTTCCGCCGGTGGGTACAATCGGCCGCGCCCGCCAACGAAAGGCGTGCGCCGGATGAGACGGAACTCGATGACCCGATTGCTGCTTGTGGAAGACGATCTGAAGCTGGCCGGACTGATCGGCCGTTACCTGCAACCCCACGGCTATCACGTGCACTGCGTGCACGACGGCAGCCAGGCCTGCGCGGCCGTGCAGGCGATTCAACCGGAGGTGGTGGTGCTGGACCTGATGCTGCCGGGCCGGGATGGCCTGCAGGTCTGCCGCGATCTCCGCGACTTCTGCAATGTACCGGTGCTGATGCTGACCGCGCGCGACAACGCGCTGGACCATGTGCTGGGCCTGGAGTCCGGCGCCGATGATTATGTGATCAAACCGGTGGAGCCACCGGTGCTGCTGGCACGCCTGCGCGCGCTGCTGCGCCGCCCGGCGCAGCGCCAGCCCAACGAGCAGCGGTTGCGCTTCGATACGCTGGACATCGACCGTCGTAGCCGCAGGGTGCAGCTGGGCGACCGTCGCCTGGAGCTGACCACAGGCGAGTTCGAGATGCTGTGGACGCTGGCCAGCCGCAGTGGCGAAGTCCTCAGCCGTGACGATCTCCTCAACAGCGTGCGCGGCATCGACTTCAACGGGCTGGATCGAAGCGTCGACATGTGCGTAAGCAAGCTGCGGCGCAAGCTGCAGGACGATCCACGCGATCCGGCCAGGATCAAGACCGTGCGCGGTCAGGGCTATCTGTTCCTGCCGGCTGGGGCCTGACGTGCTGCGCTTCTTCCTGCGGCTGCTGCTGCTCGCCAGCATTGGTTTCGGCGTGGCGCTTTGGACAGTGCCGCTGCTGCTGCAGGAGCGATTCAGCGACGATGCTGACGTCTACTACCGCGATGCGGTGCGCGGCCCCCTGTTTACCCTGGGCGAACTGCTGCAGGATCGCAGCGCTGCCGATCGCTCGGCCGAACTGCAACGTCTGGCACCGCACTATGGGCCGGCGCTGGAGCTGCTGGCGTCCGATGCGGTGCAGCCGCGCGCGGAGGAGCAGCAGGTGCTGCTTGAGTACGGCATCCTCGCCCGCAACGACCAGCAGGATTTCTATCGGCTGCTGCCCGGGCACGCCGCTGCGCCAGCACAGTGGCTGCATCTGAGGCTGCCGAGTTCACCGCCGCTGGACCCGACCACCATCGCGCTGGCGGTGTTGCTCATGGTCTCGGTGTCGGCTGCGTTCCTGATGGCGTGGGCATGGCCAACCTGGCGCGACCTGCAGCGGCTGGCAGCGGCCAGCAAGCGTATGGGCGAGGGCGACCTCGATGCCCGTGCGCCGATCTCACCTCGCTCCAGCGTGGCGCCGCTGGCCCGTCAGTTCAACCAGATGGGCGAACGCATCGCCGGTCTGGTCGCACGTCAGCGCGAGTTGACCAACGATGTCTCGCATGAACTGCGGACACCGATCGCGCGCCTGCAGTTCGAGCTGGGTCTGCTGGCTGTTGAGGAAGATGCGGAGGCGCGCAGGCAACTGCAGCAGGAGATGCGCGAGGACCTGCAAGGGCTCGATGAGCTGGTCGGCGAGCTGCTGTTCGAGGCGCGGCTGGAGCACGTAGGCAGCCGGCTGCAGCAGGAGCCGGTCGATGCCCGCGACTGGCTGCATGAACAATTGCGTACGATCAGTCGCGATGCGCAAGGCAGCGGCATCCAGTGCGAAGTAGCAGATGGCGCGCCGGCACAGGTGCAGCTGCACCCGCACTACATGGGGCGGGCCACGCTCAACCTGCTGCGCAACGCACTGGGCCATGCGCATTCGCGGATCGTCCTGCAGCTGCAGCAGCAGGACGATCACTGGCAGCTACGTGTCTGCGACGACGGTCCCGGCATTGCCGCGGCCGATCGCGAGCGGGTGTTCCAGCCCTTTACCCGGCTTGATCTCAGCCGCCAGCGCACTACCGGTGGTGTGGGCCTTGGGCTTGCGATGGTCGCCCGCATCGTGGCCTGCCATCGCGGCAGTGTGCGGGTGGAGGACAGCGCCTTGGGCGGTGCGTCGTTCGTGGTTCGCTGGCCGATCCCGGCGCTGCGCTGACAATCCGTTACATAGCGGATACCGCGTAACGAGGATCGAGGCGGGGGCGTGACCCAGGCTGTATGTCGAAGCGGTCATCTGTGCGTTTGCGGGTGACGGACGCTTTCGTGGACGCGCCTGCCTTCACGTCATCCCCAGCCCACGTCCTGTGACGCGCCGGTTCCTGCCGGCGTGAGGGTGGCGTGCGGCTCCCGCCTGGAGTTGTCGCGTGATTCTGTCTGTCTTCCCTGTTCCCCGAGCCGTCCTGCTGCAGCGGTGCGGCCTGTCCTGGATTGCTACGCTGGCCCTGTTGCCGGTCCTGTCGGCGGCGGCAGAAACCAGCCCTTCGATAGGCCTGCAGCTGGGCCATGGCCGTGGCGACTACCAGCGGGCAGGCGTGATCTGGGACAGTGGCCCGCTTTGGCAACGCGAGCTGGCGTCGGGGCGGCAACTGCAGCTGGCGATGGAGCTGGGCTTTGCGCGGTGGCAGGCCAGCGATCCGCAGCGTCAGCACGCCTGGCAGGCCAGTGCCATCCCGATGCTGCGCTGGTGGCCGAACGCACATCTGTTCATCGAAGCTGGGGTCGGCCCGACCGTGTTCGATACCACCCGTGTTGGCGGTCGTCGCATCAGTACCGCCTTCCAGTTCGGTGATCACCTGGGGATCGGGCTGCAGGTAGCCGAACGCCACAGCGTATCGCTGCGCTACTCGCATTACTCCAATGCAAGCATCAAGAAGCCCAACCCGGGGCTGGACCTGCTGCAGCTCAGCTGGCGCGTGGAGTACTGAAGCGTGCACAGGCTTTACCGGTGGCTACACAAGCAGCACAGGCCCTGCATGCGATGCAGGCAGTACGTGAGCACGATGGCCGCTGGTGCAGGACTGGCCCGTGCAGGGCAGGGAGACTGAAGATGGTCGAACCCTTGCAGATCGCAGGTCGACGGACTTGGCTGAAGCAGCATGATGGCGAGCGGCGCTGGTTGGCGTTGGCCGCGCTGGACCTGGGCGTGCGCCTGCTCGGCCTGCGCTGCCTGCGGCCCCCACCACGATTGAAGGCCGAACAGGCCTGCCAGCTGGAGCGCCGGCGGCTGCGCGAGCTGGCTGCACATGGGGTGCCGGTGCCCCGCGTGCTGGGCCATGGTGAAACCGCCCTGCTGCTGGAGGATGGTGGTCCGAGTCTGGCGCAGCGCCTGCGCCGTTGCGGGCCCGCCGAAGCCGAGCACCTGATGCGGATTGCTGCCAACGAACTGCTGCGCGTGCACTGGGCTGGCTGCTGTGTCGGCCAGCCTGTGGCGCGCAACATCACGGTGGATGTGGCGGGCTGCGTACGCTTCCTCGACCTGGAAGAAGATCCCCTGCAGGTGATGGTGCTGGCCGAAGCGCAGGCGCGCGACTGGCTGCTGTTCGTCAGTGGGAGTGTCCGCCATGCGGGGCTGCCCGCCGGCGCACTGGTCGCCGTGATCGGCCAGTGCCTGCGGCAGACCGGGCCTGACGTCCAGCAGCTGTTACGTGGTGCGGTGCGCCGCCTGTGGTTCCTGCCGGCGCTGTGCCGCTTCGCTGGCCGCCGCGCAAGGGGTCTGGGCGACAGCGTGCTCATCCTGCGCCGCGCTCTGGCCTGAGCCGGTTGTGCCGGTCGGGCCGAAACTGCCGGCTTCTCTGCAACGGATCACGTCACATCCGTCCTACGCGTGGAGCGGGGGCGCCGGATGTGTTCTGGCCCCGGCCCGCGCGCGTGATAACACGGAATGGTGGAGCGGACCTGTGACCGCAGGCCACAACTTCATGCTCTGTCCACTGCGGTTCAGCCAGACTCGGTCGGCTAATTCCTTGATCTACCGGAGAACGCCGCCCCATGGATGTACTGGAGCCGCAACAATCCCCGGTGCGCACCCTTCGGCCTGTGTTCGCTTTCGCGGCGATCGTTGTCGTGGCGTTCGCGCTGTTCGTCAGCCTGTTCCCGCTCGGTGCGGGCCGCCTTCTGCTGAAGGCACAGGACTGGGCTGCACTGAATGTCGGCTGGTACTACCTGCTGGCGATGACCCTGTACCTGGTGTTCGTGGTCGGCGTGGCGCTGTCCAAATACGGTGGCATCAAGCTCGGCGCCGACCATGACGAACCGGAGTTCAGCTACCTCTCCTGGGCAGGCATGCTGTTCGCCGCCGGCATCAGCATCACCCTGTTCTTCTTCTGTGTTTCCGAACCGCTGACCCACTACCTGCAGCCGCCGCAGGGCGATCCGGCCGCGGGCGAGGCCGGCGCGCGCCAGGCCATGCAGCTGCTGTTCCTGCATTGGGGCCTGCATGGCTGGGGCGTGTTCGCGCTGGCGGCGATGGCGATGGCCTACTTCGCCTACCGCCACAACCTGCCGCTGGCGCTGCGCTCGGCGCTGTACCCGCTGATCGGCAAGCGCATCAACGGCCCGATCGGCTACACCGTGGACGCGCTGGGCATCGTCGCCACCGTGTTCGGCATCGGCGCCGACATGGGTTTCGGCGTGCTGCACCTCAACGCCGGGCTGGCGCACCTGTTCAACATCCCGCACTCCAACCTGGTGCAGATCATCCTGGTGGTCAGCATGATGGGCGCGGCGGTGGCCGTGGCCGTCTCCGGCGTGGAGAAGGGCGTACGCTGGATGGCCAACATCAACATGCTGCTGGCGATCACGCTGGTGCTGTTCATGCTGTTTGCCGGGCCGACGCAGTACCTGTTCAGCACGCTGATGCAGAACCTGGGCGACTACCTGGGCAGCGTGGTCGGCAAGAGTTTCGATGTGTATGCCTACGGCGGCCGCCCCGAATGGCTGGGTGGCTGGACGGTGTTCTACTGGGCCTGGTGGATCGGCTGGGCGCCCTTTGTCGGGCTGTTCATCGCGCGCATCTCTCGAGGCCGCACCATCCGCGAATTCGTGTTCGGCGTGCTGCTGATCCCGCTCGGCTTCACCCTGGCCTGGCTGTCGATCTTCGGCAACAGCGCGCTGGACCAGGTGCTGCACCACGGCCAGCAACAGTTGGCGCAGCTGGCGGTGGATGATCCACCGACCGTGCTGTATGCGCTGCTGGACGGCTACCCGTGGAGCCGCGCGGTGATTACAGTGACAGTGCTGGTCAGCTTCATCTTCTTCGTGACCTCGGCCGACTCGGGCGCGGTGGTGTTGTCCACGTTGTCGTCGCATGGCGGCGCACCCGAGGACGACGGCCCGCGCTGGTTGCGCGTGTTCTGGGGCACCGTGATTGCCGTGCTGACCGCGGGCCTGTTGCTGGCCGGCAGCATCGACGCATTGAAATCTGCGGTGGTGCTGGCATCGCTGCCGTTCTCGGCGATCCTGTTGTTGATGATGTGGGGGCTGACCCGCGCCTTCAGTGACGAGTCGCACCGCAAGCGTGCGCTGCAGTATCGGCCATCGCCGCTGATCGGCGACGATCGCCACCATCAGGGCTGGCGCCAGCGCCTGAGCCAGGCCATGCACTTCCCGGTGCGCGACCAGGTCTACCGCTTCATGGATGACACGGTGAAGCCGGCGATGGAGGCGGTGGCCGAGCAGCTGCGCGGGCAGGGCTGGGATGTATCCACCCGCTTCGAGGCCGGCGACATGGAGCTGACGGTCAACCACGGCGAACAGCAGGACTTCCTGTACCGGGTGATCCTCAGCGGCTACCTGACCCCTTCGTTCGCCGCGCAGCAGCTGCGCAACCAGCGTTACTACCGCGCCGAGGTGCACCTGTTCGAAGGCAGCCAGGATTACGACCTGGTAGGGTACAGCCGCAAGCAGATCATCAACGACATCATCAGCCAGTACGAACGGCACCTGCAGTTCCTGCACCTGAGCCGGTGATGCGGTGGGTGCGGACCGTTGGTCCGCACCCACCGCAGAGCCGAGCCCATGCTCGGCTCTACAGGTGGCCCATCAGAACCGGTAGCGCGCCCCCAGCGAGACGAACTGCCCGCGCAGGTTGTACTGGCTGATGTCGAAGCCATTGGAGCCACCTGCCGGATCGAACGGCGGGTCCTTGTCGGTCAGATTCAGCACTGACAGCGACAGCGTGGTGTTGGGAATGCCTTCGTAGGCCACGTACAGGTCCAGCTGGTGATACGGCTTGATGCGGTCGCGCAGGCCCGGGTTGCTGGTCGTCGTCGCCACGCGCTGGTCATAGCCGCTCACGTACTGCAGGCTCAGCGTGCTGCTCCAGTCGCCCACCGCCCAGTTCAACGAAGTGGTGCCGCGGGTGCGCGGCAGTGCGCCGTGGCGGTTGTTGCCGGCTCCCTCGTACGGTGCCTGGCCGGCCACCAGCGGCTGCTTGAAGCTGAGCAGGTGGGTCCAGCTGCCGGCCACCGTGAAGTTGCCCCAGCCCTCGGTGCGGAAGGTGTGGTTGGCGTCCAGGTCCAGGCCCGAGGTGGTCAGCTCCCCCTGGTTGGCGTACTGGTTGGTGATGAACTGGATGCGCCCCTGTGCATCACGCTGCACGCGGCCGGGGAACAGCGTCGGGTTGTCGACGATGAACTGCGCGCTGTCCGGCTTGACCAGGTTGTCCTGCTCGATGCGGTACCAGTCCAGGCCGATGCTGGTATCGCCATCGGGCGACCACACCGCGCCCACGTTGAAGTTGCGCGAGCGCTCGGCCTTCAGGTCCGGGTTACCGGTGCGGATGTTGGTCACGCCACGGCTGCCACCGGGCTGCAGCGGATCCAGTGGATCGATCACCGAGCCATAGCTGACGGTCTGGCCCGGCGCGATCTCCGGCAGCGACGGTGCACGGAAGCCACGCGAGAACGAGCCGCGCAGCAGCAGGCTGTCCAGCGGCTGCCAGCGCAGCGCTACCTTCGGCGAGAACGCGTTGCCGAAGTCGTCATAGTGATCGCCACGTCCGGCCACCTGCAGCTCCAGGGTGCGGTGCAGCGGCACGCTCAGTTCGGCATAGGCGGCGCTGACCTGGCGCTCGCCGTTGACCACATTGATGGCCGGGCGCAGCTCGGTGCCCGACAGCACCTGCGCACTGGTGCGCGCGTCCAGTGATTCCTTGCGGAACTCGGCACCCCAGGCGAAGCCGACCGCACCGGCCGGCATCTCCCACAGCGAGGTCGAGGCCTTCATGTTCAACGCGTGCAGCTTGTACCAGCCCGGGCGCTTGGTCTGCAGGCGCAGTGCATCCAGCGCGCCCGGCGTGGCGGACGGGTTGAGGAAGTTGTAGCTGCCATCGCGCAGGATCTGTTCGAACGCGTAGCGGTTGACGAAGTTGTCGACGTATTCGCGCTGCGCGCTCTGCGAAGTCAGCGCCGCCACTTCCCAGTCCCAGCGCTCGCCACTGCCACGCACGCCGGCCAGGGCACGGTAGAACACCTGGGTGTTGTCCTTCAGGCGCGGGCCGATATCGAAGAAGGTGTACTCGAATGGCAGCGGCGTGCTGCCCGGGTTGTTCGGGTGGCCGACCGGCAGCACCGCCGGCACGTCGATCAGCGTGCCGGTCGCAGGGTTATAGGCACGCAGGCCGGGGCCAACGGTCAGCGGCGCGCTGAAGATCTGGTCGGCCTTGTTGTGGCTGTACAGCACGTCGGCGAATGCCTCGACGCTGTCATTGAAGCGGTAGGTCGCGCTCAACGACGCCTGCAGGCGCTCGGCGCCGGGCTGCAGGGTCTTGAACGGCTGCGCGTTGAAGGCGCAGGCCTGGCCAGGCAGGGTGCTGCCGAAGTCGCTGTATGGGCGCAGCTGGCTGCCGTCGGGGCAGTTGGCGAACGGCTGCGGCGCGCGTGGGTTGGACAGCCAGTTGCCACCGGCGGTGGACCAGCCGGCCAGGCGGCCACCGGGCTTGTCGCGGAAATCGCCGCTGCGGGTGTAGGCGCGCTGGTCGGCATCCAGGCGGTCGCGCTTGAGCAGGTCCAACCCGAACAGCACGTTCCAGCCCTGCTGTTCCAGGTCGCCGAAGCCGGCCAGCAGGTTGGCCTTGCGTTCGTTCAAGCCGCCCTGGGTGGCGGTGCCGAAGCCGCCACCGACTTCCACGCCCTGGAAGTTCCTGCGCAGGATGATGTTGATGACGCCTGCGATGGCATCGGAACCATACACCGCCGAAGCACCGTCCTTCAGCACCTCGATGCGTTCCACCGCGCTGATCGGCAACGCGTTGAGGTCGACGAAGGTGTCCTGGGTATTGAGTGCGAAGCCGAAGTTGGACACGCGGTAGCCGTTGACCAGCACCAGCGTGTTCTACGGCGACAGGCCACGCAGGCCGATCGAGGCAGAGCCAGCGGCGAAGCTGCCGGTGTACTGCTCGTCGAAACTGTTGCCGGCATTGGCCGACAGGTTGCGCAGCACGTCGGTAAGGGTGGAGCGGCCGGTCTGCTCGATCTGTTCGCGGCTGACGATCTGCACCGGGTTCGGCCCGGCGGTATCGCTGCGCTTGATGTTGGAGCCGGTCACCAGCACGGCGCCGAGGGTGGTGCTGTCCTTGCCGGCATCGGCGGATTCAGCGGCGCCGGCAGCGCCGGCGGTGAGGCCCAGCGCGATCGCGCCGGCAAGCAGGTTCAGGGTGGTGCGGTACATGGAAGCGACAACGCCGAACGGGGGAGGAGCCGTCAGTACCGCATGCAGGCGCATGCGCCTTCCAATGACGAAAGCGCATTCAGTTATACATCACAGGTTCTTAACGAGAGTCGGTGCGCCCGGTGGAGCAGACCCACTCGGTGGGGGCGGACCGATCTGTGGTGGGTGCGGACCGTTGGTCCGCACACCCCTGCAGGGTCAGAGCCCTTTCCTTGTGGAAAGGGCTCCGATCCGGAGACCCTCAGGGCCGCAGCAGCACCTTGCCATTGCGGCCCGAACCCGCACCGGCCTTCGCGGCCTGGGCGATGTCGTCCAGTGCGAAGATCTGCTCCACCGGCAGGGTCAGTTCGCCGCTCGCCGCACGCTTCAGCAGTTCGCCAACCAGCCGGCGCTTGTCGTCCACCGCCATCGCCTGGCTGACCTTGCTGCCCCAGAAACCCTTCACGGTGGCTTCCTTGTAGATCAGGCCGCCGGCGGGAATGCGCATGGGTTCGCCGCTCATCACACCGAACGACACCAGGGTGCCGTGGTGGCCGAGCAGGTCGACCAGGTCACCGCTGGCGTCGCCGCCGATGGAATCCACCGCGGCCGCGGCCTGTGCTTCGCCGGTCGCCTCACGCACGTGATCCTTCCAGCCATCCACCGAGGTGTCGAATACATGATCGATGCCCAGCGCCTGCAACTGCGCGACTGCATCGGCATTGCGCACCAGGTTGGCCACATGCACGCCACGTGCCCGCGCCAGCATCGCCAGCGACTTGCCCACCGCGCCGTTGGCGGTGTTCTGCACGATCCATTGGCCCGGCTCGGCGTGCAGGAACTCCAGCAGCATCAGCGCGCTCAGCGGCATGGCAATCAGCTGCGCGGCCATCTCGTCCGGGATCGTCTCCGGCATCGGAATCACCATGCGTGCCGGCGCGATGAACGCTTCGGCCCAGGTGCCGTGTACCGAGGCGGCGGCCACCCGCTGGCCGATCTGCAGGCCGTCGACGCCGTCGCCAAGTGCATCGACCACGCCCAGTGCTTCACTGCCACCGATCGCCGGCAGCGTCGGCTTGTAGCCGTAGAGGCCACGCACGGTCAGCAGGTCGTGGTTATGGATCGAGGCCAGCACGGTGCGGAGGCGCACCTCGCCGGGGCCGGGCTCAGGCAGCGGCGCATCGGCAATGGCAAGGACGTCGGTTGGGTCGCCGAAGGAGGGGTACTGGGCAGCGCGCATGGGCGGTGTTCCGGGGAAAGTTGATGTTGTACCGAACTGGGGACGCAGGCGCTGTCGACAAGGCGCCGCAGGTGCAACACGGCATCCTGCGACTGATCGTCGCGACATGTGCTGATTACCGCATCTTGTGTTGACGAGTTCGGATATCCCCACTATGTTGTGGCCGTCACTCCCGGTCAGCCGCCGCCGCCGGACATGCAGCAAACGTCCCGCGGCCCGCCCCTGAGGCTTGCCGTGTCGACGCGGCCGCCATCGTGCGGACGCAGGTCGCCCCCACGGCCCGGATACCGGCCGCAGGCGCAGGCAGATGCCGACGACCTACGTTCCCGTGCCCTGGCAATCCACCCGTTCGCCCCGTGCGCCGGTATCGCGTTCAGGGCCGCCATGGCATCGACCGCCAAAGCGCGTGCGAGCCTGGAGTTTCACCATCATGACCGACAGTACCTTCCGCGTGGCCGATCTGGCCGGCGCTGGCGACGCCTTGCGCGCCGGTGGCGAGCGCGTGCCGACCTGGATCACCAAGGAGGCCGGCAACCGCCGCCTGCCGTTCGAGGCCGAACGCCTGCAGCGCAGCATCGATGCGGTGCATGCCGAGTTCCCGCAGCTGGACGTGAGCGACTACCGCCGCGTAGTGCAGTCGATGGTCGAACGCAAACCGAGCATCAGCGCCGATGACCTGGTCGATCTGCTGATCCGCGAGGCCGAGTCGCGGGTGGACCTGGTCGCACCCGAGTGGGAACAGTTTGCCGCACGCATCTACCTGCGCCGCCTGTACAAGCGTGCCAGCCGCAACCGCTTCTACGACGTCGGCCTGAAGTACGGCTCGTATGTGGGCCTGCAGGAAAGCCTGGCCGACCGCGGCATCTACAGCAACGACATCCTGCGCTGCTATTCCAAGGAAGAGCTGCAGCAGGCCGGCGAGATGATCGATCCGGAGCGCGACCGACTGTTCGCCTACAACGGCCTGTACCTGCTGGCCACGCGCTATCTGGCGAGCGATCGCAGCCGCGAGGTCTACGAGCTGCCGCAGGAGCGTTGGCTGACCATCGCGCTGTACCTCATGCAGGAAGAAAAACCGCGTGAGCGGCGCATGCAGCTGGTCGGCGAGGCGTACTGGGCGCTGTCCAACCTGTACATGACGGTAGCCACACCTACGTTGGCCAACGCCGGCAAGGTGGGGGGGCAACTGTCCAGCTGCTTCATCGACACGGTGGACGACAGCCTGCAGGGCATCTATGACTCCAACACCGATATCGCCCGCGTGTCCAAGCATGGCGGCGGCGTCGGTGCCTACCTGGGCTATGTGCGCAGCAGTGGCGCACCGATCCGCGGCGTGGCCAATTCCTCCGGCGGCGTCGTGCCTTGGATCAAGCAGCTCAACAACACCGCGGTGTCGGTCGACCAGCTTGGCCAGCGCAAGGGCGCGGTGGCGGTGTACCTGGACATCTGGCACCGCGACATCGAAGCGTTCATGGACCTGCGCCTCAACAACGGCGACCAGCGCCTGCGCGCGCACGATGTGTTCACCTCGGTGTGCGTGCCCGACCTGTTCATGGAAGCGGTCGAGCGCCGCGCCGACTGGTACCTGTTCGACCCGCACGAGGTGAAGCAGGCCAAGGGCTGGTACCTGCAGGATTTCTACGACGAGAAGCGCGGCTCAGGCAGCTTCCGCGACCGCTACGCCGAACTGGTGGCGGATGAGCGCATCAGCCGCCGAACGGTGAAGGCCATCGATCTGTTCAAGCGGATCATGCTCAGCCAGCTGGAGACCGGCAACCCGTTCCTGTTCTACCGCGACGAGGTCAATCGCCGGAACCCGAACAAGCACGCGGGCATGATCTATTCCAGCAACCTGTGCACCGAGATCCTGCAGAACATGAGCCCGACGCGGATGATCCAGGAGATCGTCAGCGGCGACCAGATCGTCACCACACGGCGGGCCGGTGACTTCGTGGTCTGCAACCTGTCCTCGATCAACCTCGGTCGAGCGATCAGTGCGCCGGATGACCTGCTGGCCACCGACGTGCTGGAGCGCCTGATCCCGATCCAGGTGCGCATGCTCGACAACGTGATCGATCTCAATGCGCTGCCGGTGCCGCAGGCCACGATCACCAACCGCAAGTACCGCGCCATCGGCCTGGGCACGTTCGGTTGGCATCACCTGCTGGCGCAGCAGGCAATCCAGTGGGAATCACCGGATGCCGAAGAATTGGCCGACCGCCTGTATGAGCGCATCAACTTCCTGACCATCCAGGCCAGCGCGCAGCTGGCGAAGGAGAAGGGCAGCTACCCGATGTTCGCGGGCAGCGACTGGCACAACGGCCGCTACTTCCGTGACCGCGACTACAGCGGCGCTGCGTGGAACAGCCTGGCTCGCGAAGTGGCCACGCATGGCCTGCGCAACGGCTGGCTGCTGGCCGTCGCGCCGAACATGAGCACTGCGCAGATTGCCGGTTCCACCGCCTCCATCGACCCGATCTACAGCGCGTTCTACTACGAGGAAAAGAAGGACTTCCGGCGGCCGGTGGCGGCGCCGGGCCTGTCGCTGGAGACCTGGCCGTACTACGAGAAGGGTGCCTACAAGGTCGACCAGTTCGCCAGCGTGCGCCAGAACGCGCGCCGCCAGCGCCATGTCGACCAGTCGATCAGCTTCAACCTGTACGTGCCCAGCACGATCCGCGCCAGCACCCTGCTGGAGCTGCACCTGAGCGCCTGGCGCGAAGGCCTGAAGACCACCTACTACGTGCGCTCCAACGACATCGACATCAGCGAATGCGAATGGTGCTCCAGCTGATCACCGACGACCCACGGTAGCGCCGGCCGTTGGCCAGCAGCACCGCGTCCAGGGTAGTGCCGGCCGCTGGCCGGCAACCCCGCGATCCACGGTAGTGCCGGCCGCTGGCCGGCAACACGATGGAAAGAGAACGAAGGCAGAAAACCATGGCAACCCCTCTCGACCGCATCAAGATCCTCGAACCACGCCATCCCAACCGCAGCACCGGCATCATCAACGGGCGCACCAGTGGCATCCTCAACTGGAACGACATCCCATACCCGTCGTTCTATCGGGCCTACAAGGAGCTGTCGACCAACTTCTGGATTCCCGACGAGGTCGACATGAAGCTCGATGCCCGCCAGTACGGCGAGCTCAACGCACGCGAAAAGAACGCCTACGACTCCATCATCGGCCTGCTCGCCACGCTCGATTCACCGCAGACGCGCTTCATCTACAACGTGGCCGAGTACATCACCGACCCGGCCGCGCACGCCAACGCGGCGATCATCGGGCAGCAGGAAGTGATCCACAACGAGAGCTACAGCTACGTGCTGGCCTCGATCACCGACCTGCCGAACCAGAACCGCATCTTCGAGATCGCCCGCACCCACCCGACCATCATCAAGCGCAATGCGCCGATCATGGGGGCGTATGACGATTTCATGCGCGAGAAGACCGCCGAGACCCTGCTCAGGTCGTTGATCCAGTCCTCGATCCTGGAGGGCATCAATTTCTATTCCGGGTTCGCGTACTTCTACAACATGGTGCGGCAGAACCGCATGAACGGCACCGGCAAGATCATCAGCTTCATCAACCGCGATGAGCTGGCGCATACCAAGTTCATCAGCGAGCTGATCCGCGCCATCATCGGCGAGAACCCCGAGCTGCAGACCAACGAGCTGACCGCCTACGTGCACCAATCGTTCGAGCACGCCATCGAGCTGGAGACGCAGTGGTCGTCGGAGGTGCTGGATGGCATCGACGGCATCGACGTGGACGAGATGGTGCGCTACGTGAAGTACCGCGCCAACAAGATGGCCGGCATGCTCGGCATCGAGCGCCTGTACAGCGACACCACCGACAACGTGATGCCGTGGATCAAGGCCTACGCCGATAACTTTACCGAAACCAAGACCGACTTCTTCGAGATGCGCAATGCAAGTTACAAGAAGACCAACGTCGACAACGGCTTCGACGACCTCTGAGCCCAGCGCCGCGCTGAGCATCCTGGTGGTGGTCGCCTCGTTGAGCGGCAACACCCGCGAACTCGGCCGGCAGATCGCCGAGCGCTGCCGCGCTGCCGGCCATGCGGTGCATTGGCAGGAGGCGGACGACCTGCGCCAGGCGCCGCCACTGGCGGCCGACGAGGCCGACCTGGTGCTGCTGGGCTGCTGGACTGACAACGCCGGCCGCACGCCGTCGGAGATGAAGGCATGGGTGGCAGGCATCGCCGAGCGCGGCGAGCGGCCACGGCAGCTGGCGGTGTTCGGCACCGGTGAAACGCAGTGGGGGCAGGAGTACTACTGCGGCGCCGTGCACCGGCTGATCCGCTATTTCCGCAGCGACTACCCGCCGCTGCAGATCGAACAGATGCCGCATGGCCAACGCCATGCCGGCGCCATCGAGGCCTGGACCGACGCGGTCCTGGCCCACTATTGGAGCAACACCGATGCAGATCATCGACGCCACCACGCCTGAGCAGTTCCAGCAGCTGTTGGCCGAACACCCGCGGGTGCTGGTGGATTTTCACAAGGACCAGTGCCCGGGGTGCCGGATGCTGGAGATGTCGTTGCACCGGGTGGCCAACAGCGTGGCGGGGCAGGGCACGACCCTGCTGCGCGTGCAGCTGGAAGTGCTGGGTGAGGCGTTCTTCAGGGAGCTGGGGCTGCGGCAGACGCCGACGCTGTCCCTGTTCCGTGACGGTGACGAACGCACGCGCCTGGCCGGGTTCCAGTCGCCGCAGCAGATCGAGGCCGCGATCGCGTTGCATTTGTAGAGCCGAGCCATGCTCGGCTGCTGTTCGCGCGGTGAGCGATGAGTCGAGCATGGCTCGACTCTACAGGAGCATCCACGCATGGCGTGGATCTACTTGGGGCAGGACCGAGCCCGGCGTTTGGCATCACCCGCCGCTGAAGGTATCCACCAGCAGCTTCACGTTCAACACCACGATCACCAGCGCGATCACCCAGGCCATCGCGCCCAGCCAGCGCGGGGCCACCAGCGCGCCCATCGTCACCTTGTCGGTCACGATCCGCACCAACGGGATGATCGCGAACGGCAGCTGCATCGACAGCACCACCTGGCTCAGTACCAGCAGCTTTACCGCGCCCTGGTCGCCGAACAGCATGATCACCACCACCACCGGAATGATGGCCAGCGCCCGCGTGATCAGCCGCCGCAGCCACGGCGGCAGGCGCAGGTGCAGGAAGCCTTCCATCACGATCTGGCCCGCCAGCGTGGCGGTCACTGTCGAATTCAGACCGGAGGCCAGCAGGGCGACCGCGAACAACGTCGCCGCTGCGCCCACGCCCAGCATCGGCGCCAGCAGCTGGTGGGCCTGCTCGATGTCTTCCACATCAAATCGGCCGTTGGCATGGAACACCGCTGCCGCCAGGATCAGGATGCTGGCGTTGATGAACAGTGCAAGGGTCAGCGCAAGGGTGCTGTCGGTCACCGCCCAGCGCAGGGCACTGCGACGGCCCTCGTCGGTGCGCCGATAGGCGCGGGTCTGCACGATGGACGAATGCAGGTACAGGTTGTGTGGCATCACCGTGGCACCAATGATGCCGATCGCGATGTACAGCGCGTGCGGATCAGTCACTACCTGCGCGCGCGGAATGAATCCGCCCAGCACGTCCATCACCGGCGGTGCGGCCAGGGCGATCTGCACCATGAAGCAGCCGAAGATCACCATCAGCAGCGCGATCACGAAGGCTTCCAGTGCCCGGAAGCCGCGGTTCATCAGCAGCAGTACCAGCAGCGTGTCCAGTGCGGTGATCACCGCGCCCCACAGCAGCGGCAGGTCGAACAGCAGCTTCAATGCGATCGCGGTGCCGATCACTTCGGCCAGGTCGCAGGCGATGATCGCCGCCTCGCACAGCGCCCACAGCGCCAGGTTCACCGGCTTCGGGTAACGCGCGCGGCAGGCCTGCGCCAGGTCCATGCCGGTGGCGATGCCAAGCCGCGCCGAGAGTGCCTGCAGGATCACCGCCATCAGGTTGGAAATCAGGATGACCGACAGCAGCAGGTAGCCGAAGCGCGACCCGCCGGCGAGGTCGGTGGCCCAGTTGCCCGGGTCCATGTAGCCGACCGAGATCATGTAGCCCGGGCCGAGGAAGGCCAGCAGGCGGAACCACCAGTGCCCCTTGTCGGGCACCGCCACCGAGGCGTTGAGCGCGCCCAGGCTGGCCGCAGTGGAGGCCGAAGGGTCGCGGGGTGCCAGGGTGTTCATGGGCTCGAATATAGCTCCTGCTATAGTCATTAGCAATGTGAAACAATCGTCTTTATCGCGTTACTGGTCCAGAATTCAGGTTCAACACCGGATCACCCCGGAAGGACAGGCGCAGGCGTGGGCAAGACCGACGATTCGACATCGCTGAAAAGCACCCCCTTGATCGAGGCCGAGCGCCAGGTCGAGAGCTTTCGCCAAGTGCGCGAGGCGCACCGGATGGAGCTGGTGGAGGACTATGTCGAGCTGATCTCGGACCTGCTGGCCGACGGCGGCGAGGCTCGCCAGGTCGACATCGCCACCCGCCTGGGCGTGGCCCAGCCCACGGTGGCGAAGATGCTGCGGCGCCTGGCCCGCGATGGCTGGGTGGTGCAGCGGCCGTACCGCGGCGTGTTCCTGACCCCGGAAGGCGAGGCGCTGGCACATGCCAGTCGCCAGCGTCACCAGACCGTGGAGCGTTTCCTGCTGGCGCTGGGCGTGGACGCCGATACCGCGCGGCGCGATGCCGAGGGCATCGAGCACCATGTGAGCGAGCAGACGCTGGCGTTGTTTGAAGCCTTCGTGCGCAAGGCCGAGGGCGGGGCGCCGTAACGGTAGCGCCGGGCCATGCCCGGCGGCATTTCGCGCGACCCTACAATCCAGGCGGGCAGCGTGCCTGTTCCTGCGCACACGCCTGTTTCGTCCATTCCTTCAATACCGGCTGCAGGCCTTCATAGCGCCGGCCTTGCCAGCCATTGGCCAACACCTTGCCGTCGGCATCGATCAGCACCAGATTCGGCGGTGCCAGCCCGGCCAATGCCTGCAGCGCCGGCATTCGTGCGGCGCGGCGCGGGTCCAGTACCGGCCACGGCATCTCCTGCGCGTGCATGTAGCGGCGCAGCGCGCTCTCGCTCTCATCCAGACTGACGTACACCACTTCGGTATCGGCGCCAGCCTCGCGCAGCGCATCGCGCACGCTGCGCAGCCTGGGTACGAAGGCATGGCACGGTGCACACCAGTCGGCACCGAAGTACAGTGCCACCAGTTTCGGCGGCGGCGTCCACTGCATCGGCCGCAGCGAACGCTGTTCCGGCCGCATCAGCGAGGCCGAGACCTGCGCGTGCAGGTCCGCAGCCATCGCCGGTGCGGCCAGCAGCACGGCACAGGCCAGCAACAGCGCTCGTAGTGGATCAGAACGCATAGCGAAGGTTGACGTACCAGGAGCGCGCGAAACGCGGTCCGTAGACGTAGTCGCTGTCACGCAGCGCGCCCACCTCCAGATCCTTCTGGCGCTGATCGAAGACGTTCTTGACGCCTGCAGCCACCGACACTTCCTGCTGCGCCTGCGCGCCCAGATGCCGGTGCCAGCGCGCACCAAGGTCGGTGACCAGGAACGAACGCGTGCGGTGCAGCTCGCCCAACCGGTTGTTCAGTACCGACATCGGGCCGGTATGGCGCAGCGCGACGAAGGTCTCCCACGGCTCGGCGGGCATCCAGCTGAGCTGGGCCAGACCGGTCCAGCGCGGGGTCTTCAGGTAGTCGCGGCTTTCGATGACGGTGTCGCCACCGTCGCCGGTGTCGTCAAAGATGCGCTGCGGTTCGCGGAAGCGCGAGCGGTACCACGAAGCCCCGGCGGTCAGGCGCCATTGCGGCGACGGCTGCCAACCCAGGTTGGTTTCCGCGCCCAGCACGTTGGAGCCGGAAGCGTTGTAGCGCAGCTGGCTCAGCTGTCCGTCATCGCCGCGCTGGATCTCACCCAGTGCGAAGGTGTCGCGGATGCGCGCATAGGAGGCGGTAGCATCCCAGCTCCACACCGGATTGGCCGGGTCCGAACGCCAGTCGAAGCCGAACAGGGTGGTCAGCGCGCGCTCCTCCTTCAGGCCATCGGTGTTGCGCACGCGCACCTGCTCGCCACCCAGCGTATCGACATGCACGTCCTCGACGAATATCTCCGGTGCACGGAAGCCGGTGGCGACGCCAGCGCGCCATTTCAGGTTCGGCGTGGCCTGCCAGGCCAGCGCGATGCGCGGCGAGAACACCGCGTTGTCCAGCTCCGAGCTCTTGTCCACGCGTGCACCCAGCACCAGATCGACGTTGTCGCGCAGGCTCCACTCGTCCTGGATGAAGGCGCCCAGGTTGTGGAAGGTGGCGTCCTCCAGCACCGCAAGGCGCTGCCCGTCACCGGTGCGGTTGTCGTCGCGCAGTGCCTCGTGCTTGTACTGCACGCCGAAGGCCAGCGCGTGCGCGCCCAACCGCCAGTTCAACTGGCTGTCGATGTAGTGCAGCGGATTGTGGGTGCGGCCGTACTGGCGCCACGAACGCGAGGCCGCGCTGCCGGCTACGTTCGGGTCCAGCTGCGAGGGGTCATAGCCGGGTGCGGACGGATCGGTGACAACGTCGCCCAGACCGCCATAGAAGCTGTCGCGGTCGATGTCGGCGAAGGCGTAGGCCAGGCGGAAATCGACGTCGGCATTGATCTCCTGGTCCCACGACACACTACCTCGCCGGTACTTCGTATCCAGCGATTCGGCGATGTTGGCCAGGTACTCGGGCTGGTCCAGGCGGTTGCCTCCGCGGCGGGTTTCATCGGTCACCTGCAGGTCCAGGCGCAGCCGCGTGCCCGGCGTGGGCGCGTACCAGGCCTGCAGTCCGCCGACCTTGAGGTTCTTGCGGGTGATTTCGGTGTAGCCGTCACCGTTGTAGTCGATGCCGCTGTTCCAGTTGCGCTGGGCAATCACTGAAAGCCCGGCGTCGGCGTCTTTCGCCACCAGGTCCAGGCGCACGTCGGCATTCTTCTGCGGCGTGCCCTTCAGTGCGTCCACGCCGGCCTGCGCATGTCCGCCGCTACGTGCCGGCAGCGGCGGAATCAGGTTGATCACACCGGCCACCGCGCCCGGGCCGTACAGCGCCGAGCCACCGCCCTTGACCACTTCGATGCGATCGACGAACCCGGCCGGAATCTGCTCCAGGCCATAGACGCTGCCAAGCGTGGACAGCAGCGGAATGCCATCGAACAACAGCTGGTTGTACGCTCCCGGCAGGCCCAGCAGCTGCACTTCGCTGGTATTGCAGTTCTGGCAGTTGCTTTCCACGCGCAGGCCGTTGATCAGCTCGGCGGCGCGCGAGAAGTCGGTGGCCGCGCGCAGCGCGATGTCTTCCTTGCGCAGCACTTCGGTGCGGATCGGGACATCGGATAGCAGGCGTTCGCTGCGGGTGGCAGTGCTGACCTTCACCTGCACGCGGTCCAGTTCGGTCGGTCGCGGGGTGGCGGCGAGCGCGGGCAGCGGCAGGGTCAGGGCAATGGCGGCGGCCAGGGGCAGCCGATGGAAGAGGGGTGTGGCAACGGGCATGAGGGCGTCGTCCTTGGGGGAAGAAAGGCGGCGAGGGCGACCTGGCTGACGCATATAAAAGCAGTGGCTTATGAATATAGCAAGTGCTATATAACGAAGCCGAAGCAATTCCGAGTGGAGCGCCGGCCGAGTCACATCATGGTTGTGTTATAACATTACACGCAGGGGCCTAACCCTGCCGGTGGTCATGTCCGGAGGATGGAGTTGCCGTGCGGGCAGAGAGGCTGGAGTCAGAGCCCCTTCCTTTGGAAAGGGATCCGACCCCAGGGGGCGATCGTCAGCCGCGGCGGAACGCGGCGGGGGTACGGGCGCCGACGATGATCATGCGGATCATCGTGGAGATCTGTTCAACCAGTTCCGGATCCTTTTCCGGCGGCAGGTCCATGGCGGTAGCGCCCATCGCGAACACCAGCCGGGTGATGGCCTTGGCCACCAGTTCCGGGGCATGCAGCACGGCGCCATCCAGTGCGGCCAGGCGCACCAGGTCGTGCTGCAGCTCTTCCTCGAAGTAGTGCAGCTCGCGTTCGACCGCGTGCTTGAAGTCGTCCGAGCCGACTGCACCCTCGCGGAGCAGTACGTGCAGCAGCTTGTCGTCGGCGCGCAGCTGTTCCATGAACGTTTCCACCGATACGCGCACCACGCTGGTGGCGGTGGAGGTGGCGCGCTGGCGGGCTTCGCCGATGATCGTGCGCAGCGAGCGGCCGGCGACGTCGATCAGGGCCACGGCCAGTTCGTCCATGTCGCGGAACTGCCGGTAGAAGCTGTTCGGGGCAATGCCCGCTTCGCGCGCGACTTCGCGCAGGCTCAGCGTGGACAGGCTGCGGTGCGGGCCGATCAGTTTCAGGGCGGCGGCCAACAGGTCTTCGCGGCTCACCGTACGGCGGGCCGGGCTGTTGGCATCTTCGGGCGTCGACAAGGCGGTGGCGGCGGCCATGGGGGTTCCGGTGGGGCGAGGCTGAATCATACCCAATCCGGTTCAATATACACATGTATACACAGGTGTATGTGCGCCCGTATAGTTCGCTCATGAGCGCTGTCGTCCGTCCGTCCCTGTTCTCTCCGTACCGCTGGGTCTCGCCGTCGCTGTTCGATTTCTGGGCGGGCCAGCTCAATCCCCTGTGGACCCTGCGCGAGCCGGTGGCCCGCCTGGTCCGGCGTGAGCCGGCCGGCGAGGGCGCGGCGACCCTGGTCCTGCGCACCAACCGGCACTGGGCCGGCATGCGCGCTGGCCAGCACGTCACCCTCGGCGTCGAGATTGAAGGACGCCTGTGGCAGCGCAGCTACAGTCCTACCGCACTGGGTCGGCGCGAGCTGGCGATCACCGTCAAGGCGATCGACGGCGGCCGGGTCAGCCAGCATCTGGTCAACCACGCGCAGCCGGGCGAACTGTTCCGCCTCGATGCCGCCTTCGGCGAGTTCCATATGCCGGCCGCGGCGCCGGTGCTGCTGCTGGCGGCCGGCAGCGGCATCACGCCGATGCGCAGCCTGTTGCGCGAGGCCTGCCAGCGCCCGCTGGCGGCGCCGGTGGACCTGTTCTACTGGGAGCGCACCGCCGCCCATCTGCAGTTCCGTGATGAACTGCAGGCGCTGGCCGCAGCGCATCCGAACCTGCGCGTGCACCTGCTGACCACCCGCGAAGGTGAGGCGCCGGCCGCGCGCATCGATACCCACGATCTGCAGGTGGCGGGCGATGACACGCCGCTGGCGCAGCGCCATGTGCTGGCCTGCGGCCCGGATGGGTTCGTTGCCGCCGCGCGCGAACGCCTGGCGCACCAGGTGGCCGGCTTCCACGCCGAAGCCTTCACCCCGCCGGCGCCGCTGCGCGATGCCAGCAGTGAGGGTGAAGTGTCGCTGACCCTGGCCCGCAGTGGCCGCCAGCTGAGCGTGCCACGTGGCCGCTCGCTGCTGGAAAGCCTGGAAGCGCATGGCATCAAGCCCAAGCACGGTTGCCGCATGGGCATCTGCAACACCTGCACCTGTGATCGCGTCAGTGGCGCCACCCGCCACCTGCGCACCGGCGACCTGCAGTCCGAATCGGCACAGCCGGTGCGGATCTGCGTGAGCGCACCGACCACCGACCTGACCCTGGATCTCTGAGGACGCCTGCCATGACCCGCGCTACCGACCGTGCCTTGAGTACTGCCGAGATGCATGCCTTCGGCGAGGAACTCGACGCGATCCGCGACCGTGTGATCGACAGCCTCGGTGCCTCCGATACCCGCTATATCCGCCGCGTGGCCGCCGCCGTGCGCTGGTTCGGCGTGGGCGGCCGTGGCCTGCTGTTCCTGGCGGCGTTCTCGCCGCTGTTCTGGATGCCGCTGCTGTGGCCGGCCGCGATCACCGGCACGCTGCTGCTGGCGCTGTCCAAGATCCTGGAGAACATGGAACTGGGCCACAACGTGATGCACGGCCAGTTCGACTGGACCGGCGACCCCAAGCTCAACGGCAATACCTACGAGTGGGACATCGTTGCCACCGCCGACAACTGGCGCAAGACCCACAATTTCCGCCACCACACCTACACCAATGTGCGCGGCATGGACGATGACATCGGCTACGGCCTGCTGCGCATCTTCCCGGAACAGCGCTGGAAGCCGTTCTACCTGCTGCAGCCGATCATCGCGCCGATCTTCGCGCTGCTGTTCCAGTGGGGCGTGGCCGCGCAGGACCTGCGCCTGGGCCGTTGGCTGAAGGGGCGTATCAGTGGCCGTGCGATGTGGCTGCAGACCCGCCCGGTGGCGCGGAAAATGGCCCGCCAGGTGCTGAAGGACTACGTGTTCTTCCCGCTGTTGGCCGGCCCGTTCTTCCTCACCGTGATGCTGGGCAACATGGTGGCCAACGGCCTGCGCAACATCTGGACCTACGTGATCATCTTCTGCGGGCACTTCACCGCCGAATCGGAAACCTTCCCGAAGGAGTGCCTGCGCAATGAATCGCGTGGCCACTGGTACCTGCGCCAGCTGCGCGGTTCGTCCAACATCAGCGGCGGCTTCCTGATCAACGTGCTGTCGGGCAACCTCAGCCACCAGATCGAGCACCACTTCTACCCGGACCTGCCGGCCAACCGCTATGCGGCCATTGCCAAGGAAGTGAAGGACATCTGCCGCCGCTACGGCCAGCACTACAACAACGGCTCGCTGCCGCGCCAGTTCGGCCAGGTGGTCTGGCGCATCCTGCGCCACGCGTTCCCGAGCAAGCCGCGCCGCCTGCCGATGTCGGACATCATGTCCGCACCGGCATCGGCCAACGCGGGCTGATCGACTCAGCCCGCTTTCGCCAGGTCCGCCTGCTCGCGGTCCAGGCGTCGCAGGAACACCTGCATTTCCTTGCGTGCCTGCTGGTCGCCCTTGCTGCCGGCCACGCTCAGGCCGCGTTGCCATGCTTCGCGCGCCGCCTGCGGCTGGCCACTGGCCAGCCAGGCTTTGCCCAGCAGCTTCCAGGCCGCCGAGTACTGCGGATCAAGAACCACGCAACGGCCCAGATGGGTCGCCGCGCGTACCGGGTTGCCGGCATCCAGCCAGCCCTTGCCCAGGCCGAAGCGCAGCAGTGCGCCGTCCTTGCCGTTGGCAAGCATGCATTCCAGGGCTTCGATGTTCATCAACGCACCTCCACCAGCAGTTCGGTGGGACCGGGCTGGAAGCGGCCACGATGGAACAGCAGCGGGGCGCCGCCGTTCTCGTGAACCTCGATGATGCGTCCGGCCAGCAGCAGGTGATCGCCCACCGGCCACATCGCGTGGCGGGTACAGGTGAGATGGGCGACCGCACCGGCGATGCGCGGTGGGGCGTCCTCGCCGTCATCCAGCAATGCCAGGCCGTCGAAGCGGTTGCGTACCTGCGGATCGGCGAAGCGCCGGGCCAGCGTTTCCTGGTCGGCCGCCAGCACGCTGATCGCAAAGCGGGTGGCGCGCTGGAAGGTGGACAGACTCTGCGCGTGCAACGCCAGGTTCCATAGCACCAGGGGCGGCTGCAATGACACCGGCACGAACGAATTGATGGTCAGGCCGATGGGCTTGCCCTGCGCGTCGCGCGTGCAGACGATGGCCACGCCGGTAGGAAAGTGGCCGAGCAGCCGCCGCAGGGCACGCGGCGGCATCTCGACCGACGGCACCGGCGCCGGGGCGGGGAAGACCCCCGCCCACGGCCCGGCGTACGGCAGTGTCTCGGCGCTCATGAGGCCCTGGCCTGGCGGTAGCGCCGGCCGACCTCGGCCCAGTTGATGATGTTGAAGAACGCACCGATGTAGTCCGGGCGACGGTTCTGGTAGTGCAGGTAGTAGGCGTGTTCCCAGACATCCAGTGCGAGGATCGGGGTGTTGCCGGACAGGCCAACGGCTGCACCCATCAGCGGGCTGTCCTGGTTGGCGCTGCTTTCCACCTGCAGGCGGCCATCGCGATCGCTGGTCAGCCAGGCCCAGCCGCTGCCGAAGCGGGTCTGCGCCGCCTTGGTGAAGGCATCCTTGAAGGCATCGAAGCCGCCAAGATCGCGGTCGATGGCGGCGGCCAGCTCATCATCGGGTGCACCACCGTTGGTGCTGAGTACGGTCCAGAACAGGCTGTGGTTGGCGTGGCCACCGCCGTTGTTGCGGATGGCGCCGCGCTGGGCCTCGGGCACGGTATCGAGCCGGGCGATCAGTGCCTCGACCGGCTGCTCGGCGATGCCGGCCTGCTCGATGGCGGCGTTGAGGTTGTTGACGTAGGTCTGGTGGTGCTTGCTGTGGTGGATCTCCATCGTCCGCGCATCGAAGTGCGGCTCGAGGGCGTCGTAGGCGTAGGGGAGCGGGGGAAGCGAGTACGACATCGAAGCAATCTCCGTGGGGAAGGCCAGAGGGGCTGGCCGTGGGGAGATCGTTATCGCACCTCAACATTGGTTGAGGTCAAGGGGAAGGATTGAAATGCGTGAAAGGGAGCAAGAGCGGCATGGTAGTGCCGGCCGCTGGCCGGCAATCAGCGAAGGTCGGGTTGCCGGCCAGCGGCCGGCACTACCAGAACCCGCTTTTCGAACCTCACCGGCGCGCTGATGTGCCCGCCGCCAGCGTTTTCATCAACTCAGCTCAACCAGTCCTTGCACGCACCATCCACCGGGTCACCGCATGCCTGCTGCATCCGCTGCTGCAGCCGCGCCAGCGTCTCCGCACCCTGGTGCTTGCCGCTCCACGTCTTCAACTGCCCGGCCAGGCGCTCGAAGCGCTGGCGGGTACGCTGGTGGTAACCCGACGGCTGCGCTTCCAGTTCGGCGATCAGCGATGCGGTGGCCTGCTCGATGCGTGGTGCGTCGTCCGGCGCCAGCTTCAGCAGGCCCTCCACGTACAGCACGCCCCATTGCACGCGGGTGGCCGGGCCCTGGGCACCGTCGTAGGCACGCTTCAACCACTCCAGCGCACCGGCGGTGTCGCCGCGCTGCTCGGCCAGTTCGGCCAGCTCGGGCATGTAGTAGTACGGCTGCTCGCTGCGCCTCAGCTCGGCCAGCAACAGCGCCTCGGCACCTGCGTCGTCACCGACCTGGCGCAGGGCATAGACCGCGCTGCTGATCGTGGCCTGGCGTGCATGCGCATCGGTGGCGGCGGCATCGGCAGCAGCCACGCGCTGCTTGACCCGATCAACCAGCGCGGCGGGCAATCCACCCTTCGGCTGCTGCTGGCGGGCAAGGGATACTTCGGTCAGCGCACGCGACAACGCGTCGTCGGCGCGGTCGCCGCGCTCGGCATCTGCGCGCTCCAGCGCGACCAGCAGCTGCTGTCCCAGCGTATTGCTGGTGGCCGGCCCGGCACTGGCCTGCTTGACCAGCTGCACGCCTGCATAGCCCAGCAACTCACGGTTGCGGCGCACTTCCGCCGGTTGCGCCAGCACCGCCTGCAGCAGCTCGCGTACTTCGGTGGGCGAGGCATCGGGCTTTTCGGCCGTTGCCAAGGCAAGCAGCGCGAAGCGGCGCTGCAGGGCGGCATCCGGTGCGGTTCTGGCAAGCTGGCGCAGCACGTCGGCACTCTTGCGCTCACCGGCCAGGCGATTGGCGTCCACTTCCCAGCCGTAGTCGCCCAGCACCTGCCAATCCTCGGCGGCCAGCCTGTCCGGCGTGGCGAGCGCGGTGGCCAGCGTAGCGGCGACCGCGCTGCGACGGCCGGCGGCCACGGTCAATGCGCGGGTCAGTTCGGCCGCATCGTTTCCACCGGCTACACGGGTGATTTCGTTGCGCTGTGGGTCCAGCACGATCAGGGTCGGATAGCCGCGTACGCCGAAGCGCTCGCCCCAGGCCTGCGCACCTTCCTCGTCGCCGTCCAGGTAGACGGGAACGAATTTGCTGGTCAGCGCGATGAAGGCCGGGTCCTTGAACAGGCCCGCCTTGAGCTGGTTGCACGGCGGGCACCAGACCGCGCCCCAGTACAGCAGCACCGGCTTGCCGCTGTCGGCGGCTTCGGCGAAGGCATCGTCCACATCGCCCTGGCGCCAGGAGATTTCCTTGGCCAACGCGGGCGCCTCGGCGGAGTTGGCGGTGGAAACCGGGGCCGGGGTGCAGGCGCTCAGCGCCGAAGCCAGCAGCAACACGGAAAGCGCGACGCGCATCGGCAGCATCTCGAAGGGCAGGGTGACAGGCCATTGTAGGAACCGCCGGGGGGCCTGCTGATTCAGTTTGCTTATGACGGGCGTGCTGCAGGGCATGACGCCCACCGGGCATCGCCGGGCAACGCCGGGCGGATGCCTTCAGGTCGCTGCCCGCACCATCTGCTGATACACCAACCCATTGAACTCGCCGACCTCGCCGTCCAGCGCGAAGCCGTAGCGCAGGTAGGTTGGCACTGCATTGAGCGAGGCGCGCACGGTCACGACCGGCTCGCGCACCTGCGGAAGCACCGCCTCGAACAAAGCATGGCCGATGCCTTGGCCTTGGCAGGCGGGATCGACGAACAGCATCGCCAGGTGCCGGCCTTCCTTCAGTTCGATCACGCCGACGACGCGACCGTCCTGCTCGGCCACCAGGATGTGGTTGTCACCCTGCAGGCGCGCGCCGAACGCTTCGGCGGCGGCAACACTGCCGAAGGTGGCGATGCCGGCCGCACTGAGCGAAGGCGCCACCGCCGCAGTGAACGCAGCCAGGCACACCGCGCTGATCGCGGGCAGGTCATCGACGTGGGCAGGGCGGATCCTCGGCATGCAGTGTTCTTCCGGTGGTGGGGGGCGCGTCATCGTTGCCGCAGGCCTGCACGCTAAGCTGGCGGCATGAGTGATTTCAATCCTGCTTACGCTGCCTTGTTTCCGCAGCAGGGCCTGAGCCTGGGCCTGATGACGCCGGTGGCGTCACATGGGCTGGCCGATCCGCATGAAGCCCGACGCATCGCACGACTGGCCGATGACCTGGGCTTTGCCGCGTTGTGGACGCGTGATGTCCCGCTGATGGTGCCGCAGGGTCCGGACGCGACAGCGAGCGCGCTGGACGATCCGTTCCTGTGGCTGGGCATGCTGGCCGCCGCGACCGAGCGCATCGTGGTCGGCAGCGCGGCCATCGTGCTGCCATTGCGGCAGCCGCTGCAGGTGGCGAAATCGGCCTTGAGCCTGGACCGGATCAGCGGCGGACGCTTCGTGCTGGGCCTGGGTTCGGGTGACCGCCCGGAAGAATTCGCCGCATTCGGCGAGGATCTGGAGGGCAGGGCGGCGACCTTCCGTGAGCGCTGGACCTTGTTGCGCGCGGCGCTGTCACCGGAGGCCGATGAGCGGACCGCCGTAGTGCGGGCGACCGGTGGCTTCGACGTGCTGCCGGCGCCGGCAGCCCGCATTCCGATGCTGGTGGTGGGCACTGCACGGCAGAGCTTGCAGTGGATCGCGCGCGAGGCCGAAGGCTGGGCCACCTATCATCGCGAGGAGGCCGCGCAGGAGGGGCGCATCGGCCTGTGGCAGCAGGCGCTGGCGCAACGCGGCGGCCCAGGCAAGCCGTTCGTGCAGTCGATGCTGCTGGATCTGCAGGCCGATCCGCAGGCGCCCGCCGAGCCGCTGCCGCTGGGCCTGAAGGTCGGCCGCGATGGCCTGCGTGACTACCTGCTGCGCGTGCATGCGCAGGGCGTGGCGCACGTGATGTTCAACCTGGTCGACAACGGGCGGCCGATGGACGCGGTGCTGCGTGAGATCGGGGAGCAGGTTCTGCCGCATGTGCTCCGGTAGGTGTCCTCCTTGGTGGACACGCTCCAGCAGTCGAGCACGGCTCGACTCTACATGGGGTTCGCATCTGCGTATCATTCGCATTTGATATCCCGATGCCGGAGCTTCGCGTGACCCAACGTTCCCCCATGCACCCGACCGGACGCCTGTTCGCGGCTGTCGCTTTCATCGAGGCCGTGACCTGGGCCGGCCTGCTCATCGGCATGTGGATGAAGTACGGTCCGATGGCCAACGCGGCGCTGGTGAAGCTGTTCGGGCCGCTGCACGGCGCGGCCTTCCTGGTCTACGTGGCAGTCACCCTGTTCGCGGCGGTGCGCCTGCGCTGGCCGTGGTGGGCCAGTGCGCTGGCGCTGCTGGCAGCCATCCCGCCGCTGGTGACGCTGCCGCTGGAATGGTGGTTCAAGCGCCGTGGCCTGCTGGGTCTGCGTGCAATGCGCTGAACCCACTGTTGCATGCCCATTCAAGAGAATGGGTATCAAATGCAAATACGAGCCGTTATCATTTAAGGATGGTGTCTGGTCCTGAGCAGGGCCGGTGCCGGGTAGGGCGCGCAGGTGCGCCCGCCCATCCTTTCCTGTTACGGCTGGTGTTCCATGCACGCACGTCCCGTCGTTCCCGGCTTGCCGGCGCTGGTGTTGGCTGCCCTGATCGGCACCATGGCGATGATGTCCTTCGTCGCCGTGATCGGCCCGGTGGTCCGCATGCTCGGCTTGTCCGAGTGGCATGCCGGCCTGTCGGTCACCGCCGCAGGCGTGTTGTGGATGCTGGCCGCGCGCCCCTGGGGCCAACTCAGCGACCGCATCGGCCGCAAGCGCGTGCTGATGCTGGCGATGAGTGCCTACACCGTGGTCTACATCGCGCTGGCGGTGTTCATCGACGTCGCCCTGCAGGCGGTGCCGCCGGTACTGGTGTCAGTGCTGGTGCTGGTCGGCGCGCGTGGCCTGATCGGCCTGTTCTACGCGGCGGTGCCTCCTACCGCAGCCGCGCTGATCGCCGACAAGGCACCGACCGGCCAACGTGCGAAATTCCTCGCCCGCCTGGGCAGCGCCAACGCGCTGGGCATGGTGCTCGGCCCGGCCGCCGCGGGCTGGCTGGCCTATACGAACCTGTCGTTGGCGCTGTACGTGGCCGCGCTGCTGCCGTTGCTGGCACTGGCGTTGCTGGCCTGGCGGCTGCCGGCCACGCCGCCCGTGGTGGGCGCGTCCTCACAGCGCCGCACGCCGATGAACCGCCTCGACACGCGGCTGCGCCTGCCGCAGCTGGCAGCGTTCATCGCCATGGTCTCGGTGACCATCGCGCAGGTCACGGTCGGCTTCTTCGCGATTGATCGCCTGGGCCTGGATGCCGCGGCCGGTGCACGCATGGCTGGCATTGCACTCACCGCCGTTGGCGTCGGCCTGATCCTGGCGCAGGCGCTGGTGATGAAGCTGGAGGTACATCCACGCCGCTGGATCGTCCTGGGTGCCCTGATTTCCGGCATCGGCTTCGCTTCGGTGGCAGGCGTGCAGCAGGCCTGGCAGTTGCCGGCAGCCTATGCGCTGGCAGCGTTCGGCATGGGCTTCGTATTCCCCTCGTTCCAGGCGCTGGCCGCCGATGCGGTGGAAGCGCACGAACAGGGCGCCGCCGCGGGCACCGTCGCTGCCGCGCAGGGGCTGGGCATGGTGGCCGGGCCGATGCTCGGCACGCTGTTGTATCGCGGCGGGCCAAGCCTGCCTTACCTGCTGGTCGGTGCGCTGCTGCTGTTGCTGTGCGCGCTGGCTGCAGCGCATCGGATGAAGGAGACCCCATGAACGATTCCCTGATGCAGGGCGCGTGGCCGGAGGCCGCGCCAGCGCCGCAGGAGAGCACCGACGACGCGTCGCTGTTCCTGCTGCAGCATGCGGGCCAGCACGTGCACGCACGCGGCTGCCGCGCCACGCTGCCGGCCGGTGCACTGGCGACATTGGCAGAGCGCGTCTCGGAGTTCTTTGCCCAGCAGCGTGGCGGCCCGGGCCTGCTGGTTGGCGCGGTGCCGTTCGAGCCGCGTGCCGACGATGCGCTGTTCCAGCCCGAGCGCCTGCTGCCGGCGCTGGCACTGCAGCCGCAGGCCGCACCGCCGCTGGACGGCGCCCTGCGCGCCGAGCCCGCGCCGGATGCGTACGCGGCGTCGGTGGCTGCTGCGGTGCAGGTACTGCGTGCGCCCGAACTGAGCCTGCAGAAGGTGGTGCTGGCGCGCAGCCTGCTGGCACATACCCGCCAGGCGCTGTCTCCGGATGTGCTGCTGGCACGCCTGGGCGCGGATCCGTCGGTGGCGACCTACGCGGTGCCGTTGCCGGTGGAGCTGGGCCAGGCCCCGGCGTGGCTGGTGGGGGCGACTCCGGAACTGCTGCTGCGCAAGCGCGGCGCCGAACTGTTGTCACATCCGCTGGCGGGCTCCGCGCGGCGCAGTGCCGATGCCGCCGAGGACGAGCGTGCGGCGCAGGCGCTGCTGGCCTCGACCAAGGACCACGACGAGCACCGCCACGTGGTCGAAGCCATCGTCGAGGGCCTGGCACCGTACTGCAGCCACATCGATGCGCAGCCGCGCCCGGTGCTGCATGCCACCGCCAGCATGTGGCACCTGGGCACCCGCATCCACGCCACCCTGAAGGATCCGCAGACGCCGGCCGCCGAACTGCTGGCGCAGCTGCACCCCACGCCGGCGGTCTGCGGTACGCCGCGGTTGACGGCGCTGCAGCGCATCCGCGAGCTGGAACCGGTGCCGCGCGGCTTTTACGCGGGCGCCGTGGGCTGGTTGGACGCGCAGGGTGACGGCGACTGGTACGTGGCGATCCGCTGCGCGCGCCTGCAGGGCAGGCAGCTGCGCCTGTATGCCGGTGCCGGCATCGTCGCCGATTCGCACCCCGAGGCCGAGGTGGCCGAAACCGCAGCGAAGTTCGCTGCCCTGTTGAACGCGCTGGGTGTCCATGAATCCGCGCCTGCCGTCGAGCCCGCAGCATGAACACCTCCGCTGATTCCTCCCGCCTGCCATTGCAGCAGGTGTGGCCCGACGCGCTGGTGGCGCGCTATCGCGAGGCCGGCTATTGGCGTGGCGAGACCTTCCCGGCGTTCCTGCGCGAACGTGCAGAACGCTATGCCGACGACATCGCGGTGGTCGCCGGTGATGTCCGCCTGAGCTACGCGCAGCTGTGGCATGAGGCCGGACGCATCGGTGCCGGCCTGCTGGCACTCGGCCTGCAGCCGGGCGAGCGGGTGCTGGTGCAGCTGGGCAACACGGCAGGCTTCATCACCACGGTCTGTGGCCTGTTCCGCGCCGGCCTGGTGCCGGTGTACGCGTTGCCGGCGCACCGCATCACCGAGCTGGTCCACTTTGCCAGCAAGGCCGAAGCCAGTGCCTACATCACCACCGAGCTGCACGATGGCTTCGATCATCGCGGGTTGGCGCGGGCGCTGCAGGCCGAAGTGCCGGCCGTTCGCCATGTGGTGATCGACGGCGATGCGGCGGAGTTCGTCGCGCTGGAGGCACTGCAGGGCGATCGCAGCCAGCTGCCGGCCGATCCGGACCCGCAGTCGGTGGCGTTCCTGCAGATTTCCGGAGGCAGCACCGGGCTGTCCAAGCTGATTCCGCGTACCCACGACGACTACATCTACTCGTTCCGCGCCAGCAATGACCTCTGCGGCATCGACCGCGACAGCGTCTATCTGGTCGCGCTGCCGGCCGCGCACAATTTCCCGATGAGCTCGCCCGGCTTCTTCGGCGCGCTGTATGCCGGTGCCCGCGTGGTGCTCAGTCCCGGCCCCGGGCCGGATGCGGCCTTCCCGCTGATCGCCCGCGAGCAGGCAACCTGCTGCGGCCTGGTGCCGCCGCTGGCGCTGCTGTGGGCGCAGGCCGCGGCTACGAGCAAGCATGACCTGTCCAGCCTGCAGGTACTGCAGGTAGGCGGCGCCAAGCTGGTGCCGGAAGCCGCACGGCGGGTGATCGACGGCCTTGGCTGCACGCTGCAGCAGGTGTTCGGCATGGCCGAAGGCCTGGTCAACTACACACGGCTGGATGACCCGGAGGAACTGATCGTGGCCTGCCAGGGCCGGCCGATCAGCCCGGATGACGAAGTGCGCGTGGTCGATGACCATGACCAGCCGGTAGCCGAAGGCGAGGTGGGGCATCTGCTCACCCGTGGCCCGTACACCATCCGCGGCTACCACAACGATGCGGTGGCCAATGCGCGCTCGTTCACCGACGATGGCTTCTATCGCACCGGCGACCGCGTGCAGCAGCTGCCCGGAGGCTACCTGGTGGTGCAGGGCCGCGCCGGTGACCACATCAACCGTGCCGGCGAGAAGATCTCCGCCGAGGAGATCGAAGACCACTTGCTGGCACATCCGGGCGTGTTCGATGCCGCCGTGGTCTCCATTCCCGATGAGTATCTGGGCGAGCGCAGCTGCGCCTTCGTGATTCCGCAGGGCGAGCCGTTCAAGGCGCCGGCGCTGAAGTCCTGGATGCGCGGTCGTGGCCTGGCGGCGTTCAAGGTGCCCGACCAGGTCGTGTTCGTCGACAGTTTCGATACCACCGCGGTCGGCAAGATCAGCCGCCGCGAACTGCGCGCGCAACTGCGCGCGCGTCATCTGCAACAGACAGGAGGAACGCGCTGATGGCGCTGCCCCGTATCACCGATTACCCCTTGCCGACTGCCGCCGAGCTGCCACAGGCACGCGGCCCGTGGCGCCCGCAGCGCGATCGCGTCGCGCTGCTGGTACACGACATGCAGCGCTACTTCCTGGCTGCGTTCGACGCCGGCAACGCACCGCTGCGGCCGGCCGTGGACAACATCGCACGCCTGCTGGCGCATTGCCGCGCGCACGGCATTCCGGTGTTCTACACGGCCCAGCATGGCGACCAGGACCGCCGTGACCGTGGCCTGCAGGCCGACCTGTGGGGACCGGGCATGCGTCGCAGCGCCGACCATGAACCGATCATCGAGGCGCTGGCACCGCAGCCGGGCGAGCACGTGCTGGTGAAGCACCGCTACAGCGCCTTCCAGCGCAGCAACCTTGAAACACTGATGCGGGTACGTGGCCGCGACCAGCTGCTGGTCACCGGCGTGTACGCGCATATCGGCTGCACCGCGACCGTGGTGGAAGCCTTCCAGCGCGATATCGAGGCCTTCATCGCCGCCGATGCGGTGGCGGACTTCTCGCGTGCCGATCACGATCAGGCGCTGCACTGGATCGCGCGCACCAGCGGGGTGCCGATGACCACCGACCAGCTGCTGGAGGTGCTGTGATGGCTGCCACGGGTGAGGTGCTGGATCTGGAGCGGATGCGTGCTGACGTGGCGCGCGTTCTGGAGTGCGAGCCAGCAGAGATCGGTGACGACGACAACCTGATCGACCTGGACCTGGACTCGATGCGCATGCTCGGCCTGGTGCTGGCCTGGGGCAACACCGGCCTGCCGCTGGAGTTCTCGCAGCTGGCCGAGCACACCACGTTGCGCCAGTGGTGGAACGTGGTGCAGACGCTGCAGGCCGCGCAGAACGCATGAACGCCGTCGCGCTGGCCACGCCGGTGGCATTGACCGAGGCCCAGGCCGGACTGTGGTTCGCACAGCGGTTGGCACCGGACAACCCGTCATTCAATACCGCGCATGCGGTGTGGATCGACGGCCCGCTGGACGTGGCCGCGTTCGTCGCAGCGGCAGACCAGGCTGCGCTCGAAGCCCAGGCCTTCGCGCTGCGGTTTGCCGAAGGAGCCGATGGCCAGCCGCAGCAGTGGCATGACCCGGCACACGTGCCGCTGCTTTCGGTGCGTGATGTTTCCGCCGAGGCGGATGCCGCCGCTGCGGCACGCAGCCTGATGCAGGCTGACCGGCTGAGCCCGGTCGACCCCACCCGCGACCGGATCAGCCAGCAGGTGCTGCTTGAACTGGGCGGGCAGCGCTGGGTCTGGTACCTGCGGGTGCATCATCTGGCCGCCGATGGCTACGGCATGGCGCTGTTCACTGATCGCGTGTGCGCGTTGTATGCCGGCCGCATGGGTGAGTCACTGCCGGGGCTGGCGGGCGTGCTGGCCGATGATGCAGCCTATCGTGCCGACCCGCACCGCGCGCAGGCCGGGCAGTGGTGGCGTGAGCATATGCAAGGTGCACCGGCGGGCGTAGGACTGGCGGGTACGCTCGCTGCCAGTGACGACGCGCTGCGTTGGGTGCAGCCGCTCGATGCGGCATTCCGTGAGCAGTTGCTGCAGGCATCGGTACGCTGGTTGCAGCCCTGGCCGGATGTGCTGGCGGCGTTGTCGGCCGAGTACCTGCGGCGGATGAGCGCCGCCGATGAAGTGGTGCTGGGCGTGCCCTACATGGGGCGGCTCGGCAACGCGTCGGCGCGGGTGCCGGCGATGGTGATGAACGTGTTGCCGCTGCGCGTGGCGGCCGGCGAGGGCAGCGTCGAGGCCTTTACCCGCGGCCTGGGTCGCCAGCTCAGCCAGGGCCGCAAGCACGGCCGCTACCGCGGTGAGCAACTACGCCGGGACCTGGGCCTGGTCGGCGCGCAGCAGCGTCTGCACGGCCCGCTGGTGAATGTGCAGCCGTTCTACAAGCCGCTGGCGCTGACCGGCGTGCAGGCGACGCTGGAGGTGCTGTGCACCGGGCCGGTGGATGATCTGACACTGGGCTTCCGTGGCGATGGCCAGCACCTTCTGGATCTGGAGATCGAGGCCAATCCCGCGCTGTACAGTCGCGACGATGTCGAGGCGCACGCGGCGCGGCTGCTGCACTTCGTGTCGGCGGCACTGCAGGCTGACGATATCGCAGCCGTGCCTCTGGCGACGCCCGCGGAGGCGCAGCAGGTGCTGCACGGTTTCAATGCCACCGCGCACGCATTGCCGGAGACGACCCTGGTCGAGCTGCTGCAACAGGGCATGGATCGGGACCCGCACGCACCGGCGCTGGTGTTCGGCGACACTGCGTTGGATTACGCAACGCTGGAAGCGCGCAGTTTCGCGCTGGCGGCACAGCTGCGGGCGATGGATGTCGGCCCGGGCAGCGTGGTGGCGGTGGCATTGCCGCGCTCGCTGGAGCTGGTGATCGGGCTGCTGGCGGTGCTGCGTGCCGGAGCCGCCTACCTGCCGCTGGACCTTGCCCATCCCGATGAGCGCCTGGCGCGTGTTCTCGCCTCGGCGCAGCCGGTGTGCGTACTGGCCGCCGCGGAGGTTTCGGCGCGCATGGCTGGCGTACCGGTGCTCGCGCCGGAGCAATGGACCGCGCTGAGTTTCGCCGCGCCATGGGCCGATCCAGCGCCCAGCGATGCGGCCTATGTGATCTATACCTCCGGTTCGACCGGCGAACCCAAGGGCGTGGTCGTCGAACACCGTGCCATCGTCAACCGCCTGCTGTGGATGCGCGAGCACTACGGCATCCGGGCCGATGACCGCGTGCTGCAGAAGACCCCGGCGACCTTCGATGTCTCGGTCTGGGAGTTCTTCCTGCCGCTGCTGTGTGGAGCCACCCTGGTGGTCGCCGGGCCGGACGCGCATCGTGATCCCACCGAACTGGCGCGCTTGATCCGTGGGCATGGCATCACCACGGCGCATTTCGTGCCGTCGATGCTCGATGCCTTCCTCGCCGTGCCGGCCTCGGCAGGGCTGCAGCTGCGCCGGGTGTTCACCAGCGGTGAGGCGCTGGACGCTTCATTGCGCGACCGTTTCCACACGCGCGTGCACGCAGAGCTGCACAACCTGTACGGCCCGACCGAAGCTGCGGTGGATGTCAGCTACTGGCCGGCGTCGGCGCAGGACCGCTCGCGGCCGGTGCCGATCGGGTTCCCGGTCTGGAATACCCGCCTGTACGTGCTGGATGCCCGGATGCAGCCGGTGCCGGTGGGCGTGGCCGGTGACCTGTACCTGGGTGGCGTGCAGCTGGCACGTGGCTATCTCGGTCGCGATGATCTCACTGCCGGGCGCTTCCTTGCGGATCCGTTCCTGGCGGGCGAGCGTATCTACCGTACCGGCGACGTAGCCCGTTGGCGCCACGATGGTGCGGTGGAGTACCTGGGCCGCAGCGACCACCAGGTGAAACTGCGCGGCCTGCGAATCGAGCTGGGCGAGATCGAGGCGGCACTGCGCGAACTGCCCGGCATGGAGCGGGTGGAAGTGCTGCTGCGCCGGGATGCTCCCGGCGAAGCGCGTCTGGTGGCGTATGTGCCGACCGCGCTTGCCGATGCCGTGATGCTGCGCAGCCACTTGGCCACGCGCGTACCGGACTACATGGTGCCCTCGGCGTTTGTCGGTGTGGACCACTGGCCGGTGACCGCCAACGGCAAGCTCGACCGCAACGCGTTGCCGAAGCCACCGCAACATGAAGTTGCCGGCTTGGCGCCGCGCACGCCGTTGGAACAGGAACTGGCGTTGCTGTTTGCCCAGGCACTCGGGCGTGAGGCGCCGGTGGCGGTGGATGCGGACTTCTTCAGTCTCGGCGGTGACTCACTGTCGGCGGTGCACCTGCTGCTGGCCATCGAGCAGCGCTGGCGCTGCGACCTGGGTCTGGGTGCCTTGTTCGCGCAGCCCACCGTGGCCGCGCTGGCGGTTCGCATTGCCGAGCCGCCCGCGCTGGCCGATCACGCACTGGGGCCGGTGATCGCGCTGGCCGCGACCGAAGCTGCCGGGGCCACGCCGCTGTTCGTGCTGCACCCGGCCGGTGGCATCGCCTGGAACTACCGCAGCCTGGCCCGGGCACTGCAGCCGGCACGCCCGGTGTATGGCCTGCAGTCGCCGGCACTGGATGCGCGGCAGCCACTGCCGAGCAGCATCGATGCGATGGCCAACGACTACGTACAGCGCGTGGCCGCATTGCAGCCGAAGGGGCCGGTGCACCTGCTGGGCTGGTCGGTGGGGGGCATCCTCGCCCAGGCGATGGCGGTGCGCCTGCATGAGATCGGCCGCGACGTCGGCGAGCTGGTACTGCTGGACGCCTATCCCAGCGAGTGCTGGCGGGCCGAGCCGGAACCCGACGCCATCGCTGCATTGCGGGCACTGCTGGCGATTGCCGGCCACGATCCGGATGCGCATCCAGAACTGGACAGCCGTGAACGCATTCTGGCGTTCCTGCGACGTGGCGGCAGTGCACTCGGCAGCCTGCCGGAGGTGGTGCTCGATGGCGTGGTGCGCGCGGTGACCGGCACCAATCGACTGATCCGCGAACACATCCACCAACCGTTCGACGGCACGCTGGTGCACGTCCGTGCGGGTCGTGATCACCAGGCGCGGCCACAGCTGCAGTCGGCGTTGTGGCGGACCCACGCGCGCAAGGTGCAGGCGCTGGAGCTGCCGTTCCTGCACGCCGAACTGACCGGCCGCGATGCGGTGGCGCAGCTGGCACCGTGGTTGTCGGCGCGCCTGCGCCAATGGGACGAGCAACAGGAGATCGCAACATGCAGTTGACCGGTTTTGAAGGCCGTGTAGCCTTGGTGACCGGTGCATCCGGTGGCATCGGAGAGGCACTGGTACGGCTGTTGGCCGAGGCCGGCTGCACAGTGGTAGCGACCGATCGTGAGGCGCCACACGTGGCCGATACGCGGGTCAGGTCGTTCGCACTCGATGTGACCGACAGCGCCGCCGTCGACGCCCTGGTGGACCAGGTCGAGTCCAGCATCGGGCCGATCATGCTGGCCGCCAGCGTGGCCGGCGTACTGCATGTGGGCAGTGTTACCGAAACCGGCGACGATGACTGGCGCCGGGTGTTCGCGGTCAATGCCGATGGCGTGTTCCACGTCGGTCGTGCACTGGCGCGGGTGATGTCGCCGCGCCGGCTGGGCGCAATAGTTACCGTCAGCTCGAATGCGGCCGGCGTGCCGCGGCACGGCATGGCCGCCTACGCCGCGTCCAAGGCCGCGGCCACCATGTTCACCCGCTGCCTTGGGTTGGAACTGGCGCCGCTGGGCATCCGCTGCAACATCGTCGCGCCGGGCTCAACGCTGACCCCGATGCAGACCGGCATGTGGCAGGACGACCACGGTGCCGAGCGGGTGATCGCCGGCAACCTGGAGACCTACAAGGCCGGCATTCCACTGCGCAAACTCGCCACCCCGGAGGACATCGCGCACTCGGTGATGTTCCTGCTGTCCGAGCAGGCCGGGCATGTGGCGATGAGTGACCTGTACGTCGACGGCGGCGCCACCCTGCGCGGGTGATAGCACCCCATCTGCGATGAAATGGATCGCGGGTTGTAGAGCCGAGCCCATGCTCGGCTGCTTTCTGCCTCAGCCGAGCATGGGCTCGGCTCTACAGAGAGCGTGACGTCTGTTCTTCGTCAGGGCAGGGTCAGGCGGTACACCAGCACGCGGTTGTCGTTGTCGTACGGGCTGTTGCAGGCCTGGCCCTGCATGCGGCAGTGGCGGGCGATGAAGTCGTTGTCGTTGCCGATCAGCAGCAGTATGTCGTTCGGGTGCTGCGGGTCCAGCGCCGGCAGCACGTCCATGGCTTCCCACTTCTCTGACAGCAGTCCAGCATGCGGGCCGCGCTTCGTGTCCAGATCCAGCCCGGCACGGGCCAACTGCGGGCGGTCCAGCAGGTTCAGCAGTTCGTCGCTGTGTGCGGGCACGATGCCGTCCTTCAACACGGTGTCCGCCGGGCTGGCCAGTACCGAGGCTATGCCGGTTTCGTAGGAACTTCCCGCCAGGTTGCTGGCATCGGCCACATCCACCAGCAGCACCGACTTGTAGACGATCGGGTCATCGCCGTCCTTGCCCAGCCCGTTGCCGTCGCGGGCCAGCAGCAGGAAGCGATGGTCGTCCAGTGCGCGCAGCTCGCTCTGCGCGGCGGTACGGTCCAGCTTGCCCTTGCCATCGTGTGCGTAGGCGGGCAGGGCCATCACGTAATGGCCGATCGGCTGCTGTGGCGTCGGTGAGGTCGTCACGTCGTAGACCAGTACGCGGGTGTTGATGCGGCCCGCCGCGTTGCCCTGCGCGCTGTCCTGCAGCGTGGCGCTCTGCAGGGCGACGAACAGTCGGGTGCCGTCGGGAGACAGGCCCATGCCTTCCACGCCCTGGTTGTTGCGGCGGCCGGTCTGCGGTGGCGCCAGTGAACCGAACGCCGGCTTGCCCTCGCGCTGCGGACGGATCGCAGGTGGTGCCACGATCACACCCTGCAGCTGACCCTGCGCATCGAAGTAGTAGACGTTGGCGGTGTACTCATCGCCGATGTAGAAGTGGCCATCGGCGGTGAACTGCAGCGACTCGGCATCCAGCGAGACCTTTCCCGCGCCTGCGCCGCTGGCCGGCGAGGGCAGCACCACCTCGCGCTGGGTGACCGTGTGGTCACCCGGGTCGGCACCGGTGAACGGCTGGCCGTTGAAGTCCTTCAGCACCACGCCCTTGTCGGGCACCATGGTCAGCGTGCCAAGCGCAGGCGTGCCCGGGGAGATGTCGATGCGCAGCTGCATGCGCTCCACGCGGCCGGTGTAGTCGTAGAACAGGCCGGCCTCGGGGTCGTTGCGGCCGCGGTCTGGCAGCGTCCATAGCAGGCCTTCGTAGCCGTTGGCGGTGCGCTTCCAGGTGCCGGGCTGCACCGCCAGCGACGAGAACGAGCCCAGCGTATCGCCCAGGAAGTCCACCGTGCCTGCGGGCAGCCGCCCGGCGGCGACCAGGCCCTGGTCCACATAGGTGCGACCGCCCAGCTGCAGGGTGCGTGGCGGTGCGCCAGCGGCCTCATGCGGAGCGGAGTATCCGCTGGCGGAGAGGGTGGCCAGCAGCAGGGCGGTCGCGAGCATCGGTGGACTCCGGGGGGCGATCAGAAGCGAAGGTCGATCGTACCGAACACCTGGCGCGGTGCCGAGGCATGGAACACGTACAGCTTGCCGGCCGGGTCGCTGGGTGCGAACACGCTCGAATCCAGGTTGCTGGCGTAGCGTTTGTTGGTCAGGTTGGTCACGTTGAACGACAGGCGCATGCCCTTGGCGAAGCCGACCTGGCCGAAGTCATAGCCACCGGCCAGATCGAACACGGTAAAGCCGCCGAAGCCCTGGTCGTTGGTGTAGGTGTAGAAACGTTCGCCGGTGTACTTGCCACGCAGGCTGGCGAACCAGCCGTTGTCGCGCCAGGTGATCTCGGTGGCCAGCAGCTGCTTGGGCGTATCGGTCTGGATCTTGCCCTTGATCTGCTGCTCCACACCGGCCTGCACGTAGTTGGAGGCGTAGGTCGAGCGGTTCAACGAGGCCGAGGTGTACCAGCTGAAGTGCTCGTTCGGGGTCCACAGCACGGTCAGCTCGGCACCGCGGCTGTCGACGCCGCCGACGTTGTAGAAGCGGTTGCCGCAGGTCGGGCCGACCGGCTGGCGTGAGTCGCAGGGATTGTACTGCAGCAGGCGGTTGTCGAAGCGCACGCTGTAGGCCGCGATCGAGGCCTGCAGGGTATCGGTGACGAAGCGGTAGCCGGCTTCGAGCGAGCGCGATTCCTCCGGCTTCAGGTTGCCCTGCGCATTCCAGGTGGCCTGGCTGACGGCCTGCGGGCCCAGCTTGAAGCCGCCTTGGAACATGGCGATGTTCTCGGCGTAGCTGGCGAAGATTTCGTGGTGCTCGGCCAGGCGGAAATTGGCGCCGATGCTGGGCAGGAAGTTCTTGCTGGCCTTCAGTGAGCCGGTGGCGAACTGGTTGTTCGAGGCCGGTGAGATCGGCGTCTTCGCGTCGCCTGGCAATGCTTGTGCATCGGAGGTGGCATGCGGGCTCTTGGCGCCGAATTCCAGGGTCAGGCGATCATCCAGCAGGCGCCAGGTGTCCTTCAGGAAGAACTGATGGGTCTTCCAGCGCGTGCGCTGGGCGAACACGCCGACATCGGAGGGCAGGGTGTTCATGCCGCTCAGGTCGCGCGGCCCATCCACGGCGGTCTGGTAGCGCTCGGCGCTGCTGGTGTTGCGCTCGTACCAGACGCCGCCTTCGATGCGATGTGCGCCCAGCTCCCAGTCGAACGACAGCGTGCCGCCATCGCGGTCGATGGTGTAGATGGTGTTGCGGAAGATGATCGGGATCTCCTGTGCCGTACCCTTGTTCGACCACGCGCCGCTGTTCCAGTTGTGGCCTTCGCCACGGTCGTCGTGGTGGTAGGCCACGGCGCGCAGGCTGAAGCCATCGGCGATGAAGAAATCGCCGGTCAGGTAGTACAGGTTGTCATCGCGCAGGATCTGGCCGGCGGTGAAGGCACCATCGGCATCCTTGTCCGGACCGCTGCTGTCGCACTTCTTCGCGTTGAAGCTGGCGGTATTGCAGTAGGCCTTGGCCACGGCCTTGTTCCAGTCCGGCGCGTAGCCGCCCCAGTCCCAGCCGAGGCCACGCGACATCTCGTCCTTGGACAGGTAGAAGTAGTCCGCCTGGGTGGTGCGCGAGGTATCGACGAAACCGGTGATCTGGCCGCGGCCGAAGTTCCACACGCCCTTGGCATTGAACTGCCTGGTGGAGGATTTGTTGTAGGCGGTCTGGTCGTTCCACAGATCGGAGACGGCATTCATGCCGGAGACGTAGCCGGAAAAACCGTTGTACTCGCCGCTGTCCACGCGCACGAAGGTGCGGCGGTTGGCATCGCTGCCGAAGGTCTGCACCACGCGGCCACCCAACTCCTGGGCCGGGCGGTCGGAGGTGTAGGAGATGGTGCCGCCGAGGTTGCTGGTGGACGGCGTGCCGAGGCTGCCGATGCCCACCGCCAGTTCCGCGCCGGCCATGTTCTCGCTGATCAGCGCACGGTTGATGGTCAGGCCGTTGTAGTTGTTGTACGCGCCATCGCCCAGCGGCACACCGTCGAGTGTGTAGCCAAGGCGGGTCGAGTTGAAGCCGCGCAGGCTCAGCGTCATCGACTGCTCGTTGGTGCCCAGGGCATCGGCCGACTGCGCGTTGACGCCCGGCAGCAGGTTGAGGGTCTTCTGCAGGCTGGTACCCGGCGGCAGGATGTCGAGGTTCTCGCGGGTGATGCGCTGCACCTGGCGGGCTTCGCCGCTGCCGATCACCGAGATCGCATCGAGGGTGGTGGCGGAGGGCGTGCTGGAGGTCGGGGCAGCATCCTGCGCCCAGGCCGCGGGAGCGAGCGCGATCGAGAGCGCGGCGGCCAACAAAGTCTTGGTCATGTTACGGACACTCAGGCAGGCACGAGCCACCGCGCGGGCGCGGAGCTCATGGAGTCGAAAGGGGAGACAACCGAGGTGACTGCGGACGCTGCAGGCGCCGTGGGTCAACGTGAAAATGGTGCGCTAGACAGATGACTGTCTGGTGACACCGCTACATGCGTGGCATGCCGACGCATGCACTGGTAGATGCCAACCTTGGTTGGCATGCGCGGCGTCGTTGGTGGAGCGCCAACCAAGGTTGGCGTCTACCAGGCGCGCGGAACAGGAGTGTCGTATCCAGGGGCGCCGAACGAGGTCGGCGTCAAAGCGCGATCAACCCGCGTTGCGCGGCTTGCGCGTGCGCTTCGGCTTTGCGGCATCCGCACTGCTGGCGGCGCCGTCCTGCAGCGCCTGCAGCCACGACAACGTATCCACATAGTCGATGAAGTGGCGCAGGTAGCCGGGGCTGCTCGCCTGCATCGTGTCCAGCATGCGTTGCACCAGCACCGCCGAGTTCAGCGGGCCGCCATCTGCCGGGGCCTCGGTGCGCAGTGAGCGGCGCACCTGCAGTTCGCTGCGCAGCTCCGACCACTCGCGCTGCACCTGCTGCAGCATCGGCACCTGCGGGTAATGCGGCAGCGAGCGCGACCCCGCATCGAGGTCGCGCACCAGTGCGCGCAGGCCTTCCAGCGCGGGCGGCTTACTTGCCATCCGGCGCCTTGGGCTTTGGAATCGGCGCGATCTCCACGCGGCGGTTGCGTGCGCGGCCTTCTTCATTGGCATTGGAACTGACCGGCTGCTCGCTGCCGAACGCGGCGGCGAACACGGCGTCGGCCGGTACGCCATCGGCGATCAGGGTGCGGGTCACGGTCAACGAACGCTGCGCGGACAGCTCCCAGTTGTCGGCAAAGCGGCGGTTGCCTTCTCGTACCGGTGCGTCATCGGTGAAGCCGCTGACCATCAGGATCTCTTCGCGGCTGCCCAGGTAGGCGGCCAGCGGCGCGGCCAGGCTGCGCAGCAGCTCCTGGCCTTCCGGCTGCAGCTGGTCGGAGTTCAGCGCGAACAGCACGCTGCCGCTGATACCGATGCGGCCGTCGACCAGCGTCACCCGGCCGGCGGCGAGCGGGCCAGCCAGCGCCTGTTCCAGTGTCTGCAGGCGCTTGGCTTCGGCCTGGCGCTGCTTCACTTCCTGGTCCAGCCGCTGCGACAGCTCCAACTGCACGGCAACCACGCCGACCAGAATCAGCACGAACGCGCCCAGCAGCACCGACATCAGGTCGCCAAAGGCGGCCCAGATCGGGGCGTGTGAGCCGCCGTCGACCTCCAGCTCGTCGCTCATGCGCTGCCAGCCTTGCCGCGGCGCGTGGCCAGCTGCTGTAGTTCTTCCATTACCTGCTTCTGCGACAGCAGGCTGAGGTCGACCACTTCACGCGCCTGCGCCACGTAGTAGGCCAGCTGTTCGTCACTGCGTGCCAGCGAGGCATCGAGCGCGCCACCGATCTGTTCCAGGCGGCCGGACAATTCGGTCGAGGCAGAACCGAACTGCTCCACCGCGGCACCGAAGGTGCCGGCCAACTGGCCCACTTCACCGGCGCTGCCATTGAGCGCCGCGGCAATGCCATCCAGCTTGCCGGTCTCGGCGGCGATATGGTCGGTGAAGCGGTTGCCGACGCGTTCCAGCAGCTCGGCCGAACCGCCGACCAGCGCGTCCACCGCCGTGCGCTGTTCGTGCGAGGCGTGGTTGATTGCATCCAGCAGGGTCTGCACGGTGGCCAGCAGGCGACCGCGTTCTTCCAGCATCGCGTTGTCACGGACCAGGCTCTCGGACAGCGTGCTGCGCAGCTCGTTGATGACATCGGCAGCGGCCTTGGGTGCGGCAGCGGCGGTCTGCAGCAGAGTAGATACTTCGGCCAGCGTGGCGCTGGCCTGCGCGCGACCGTTCTCGCCGATCTGCTGCGCGGTGGCCGCCAGCGTGTCGCAGACCTGCTGCTGCTGCGCGGCCAGGCGTTCGCCGTTGGCGTGCAGGCGCTCGGCCAGGTCGGTGGAAACATGCTGCAAGGCATCGCTCCAGCGCTGCAGGCGCTGTTCGTCGCCGGCCTGCAGCTGCGCCTGCAGCGAGGCGTGGGCCTGCTGCAGCTCGGCACTGACCGCGTCCCAGCGCGCCTGGCGCTGCCGCTCGCGGCTGTCCAGGCTGGCCTGCAGTTCGGCGTGCGCGGTCGCTGCGGCGGCCTGCGCGGCCTGCCAATCCTGCGAGCGCTGCTGTTCGTGGTTCTGCAGCAGCGACTGGCTGGCGCTGTGGCGCTGTTCCAGTGCCTGCAGCAACGCCTGCGCGTGCTCGTCCAGCTGCTGACCGGCTGCGAGCAGCGCCTGCTGCTGGCGCTCGACCAGCGCGCTGTTCAGGGCCTGCTGCTGTTCGGCGGCGGCGCGCAAGGCCTCTGCATTGCCCTGTGCGTCGGCCTGCAGGCGCTCGCCGATGCGTGCGACCAGCGCTTCGGCATGCGTGGCCTGGCCATCGCTGAAGGCCTGCAGGTGCTGGCGCAGATCACCCACCAGCGCCTGCTGTGCCTGGGTCTGTTCACTGATCACCTTGGCCCAGCTGGCCTCGGTGGCGACGCGGCTGCGCTCGAAACCGTCGCTCAGGCCGGCCAACTGTTGCTGCACGGCCTGCTCGACGCGGGCATGCAGTGCCTCGCCGTGGCGGGCCAGGCCCGCCAGGGTGGTCTCGGCCATCGGCTGCAGCGCGCCACCGATGGCGGCGGCGCTGGCTTCGGCACCTTCGCGCAGCGATTGCTGCAGCGAGACCGCCAGCCGCTCCTGCAGCGCCTGGCTCTGGGTCAGGAACTCGGCCTGGCCGGCCAGCAGGCGCTCATTGGCGGCCGCACTGTGTTGTTCGAAGGTGCTGGTCATCGCCTGCAGGCGGTCGACCAGCGCCGGCAGCGCCGCGGACTGTGCCTGCAGCAGCCGCAGCGACTCGGCGCGCTGCCAGGCCTGCGAGTACGGATGCAGGTCGCCGGCAATGGCGCGGTCCAGCTGCTGCACGGCCTGCAGGCGGTCGCGGCGCAGCAGCGCCGCCAGCAGGCCGAGCATGGCCGAGCTGGCCACACCGGCGATCGAGGTACCGAATGCCACCGCCAGGCCCTGCACCGGCGAGGCCAGCGAGCCGCGGATCGCGGCCATGTCGGTCGCGCTCTGCAGGGCCAGCCCGGTGCCACGCAGCGTGTCCATCATGCCTAGCAGGGTGCCGAGCATGCCCAGCAGTACCAGCAGGCCAACCAGGTACGGGGTCAGTACCGGTGCGGGCAGGGCGGTACGCTCGCCTTCCACGCGCAGGCGCACGGCGTTGCGCAGGACCACCGGCACGCGCTCCAGCCAGGGGGCGAGGCTTTCCTTCGCGCTGGACAGGTCGTTCAGTGCGCTGCGCAGGCCGTTGCTGGCCTGGCGGTAGCGGTACAGCTCCACGCCACCGGCGATGTAGCAGACCGCGATGATCGCCGCCACCGCTGCACCCAGCGGATGCACCGAAACGTAGCCAATGCCGATCCAGCACACGGCCAGCAGGCCGACAAGGAAAACAACGACATGGAAAGCAGTTCTGGACATGGTGTTCCGGTCAGTGGGAGCGCAGGGCGTCTTGCAGCCCTTCGATCGGGTGGAAGCGCAGCTGCAGCTCGGCGAGCAGCAGTGTGCGCATGTCATGGCGGAAGGCCGCGCGCCAGCCGGGCTGGCCGTGCACGCGTTCAAAACGGGCGTCGAGCACTGCCGGCGCGGTGGCCAGCAGGCTGTGCTCGCGCGGGGTGAGGGTCTGCTCCATCACCGCATCGACCTCGGCCAGCCGCGCCAGCTCGGGCGAAACCTGCACCAGCTGGTCGCGCAGGCGGCCGCGCAGGCGCCCGGTGGCGGTCTGGATGGCCTGCTGCAGTACCCGATAGCGCTGGCGCAGCGAGGCGAAGTTGGGTGCAGCGGCGGCTTCGGCCAGGTCCAGCAGGCGCTCGGCCTCGGCATCCTCACTGATTGAGGCCAGCAGGCTGGCGTGCGCCTGGGCGCAGTCGGCCAGCACATCCTCGACCGCTTCAGTGGCCTCACCCCGCTCGGGCAGGCGTCCGCCGAGCGCCCCGGACAGGGCCACGGCACGGCTCCAGTCCACCCACTGGCCGAGGCGATCGGTCAGGGCGGGACTGGTGGCCGGCATCGCGCCGTCGCTGAGACGGGCGAGCAGGCGGAGGAACTCCGGTCCACCCAGGACCGGCTGCGCTGCGTTCGCCATCAAGGGGTGAGGGGCCAAAAACCGTTGATTTTACAACCAGATGACCCGGCCTGGATGAAGGCGGGGCCGGGGGAGGGGACCCGCAGGCGCGACAAGGCTTAGAATGACCGGCTGCACCCATCCGTTCGACCCCTGGAGTTCCCCAATGACCGTTGCGCAGTTCTACCCGATCGGCACCCCCGGACAGCCCTGGGGCGACGCGGAACGCGCACAGTGGCGGGCCCGCCAGCAGCGCCAGCGCAGCTATCACGACGACGTGGTGGCCGCCCTTGAGCGCCTGGACGACAGCTTCGATGTGATCCAGTACGGCCAGCTGGACTATGCGCCGGACCATTACCCGCTGTTTGCCGTGGTCAACCACGACTGGAACCCGGCACTGCCGACCGCGCTGATCACCGGCGGCGTGCATGGCTACGAGACCAGCGGCGTGCACGGCGCCCTGCAGTTCCTGGAACAGCAGGCCGAGCGTTACCTGGGCCGGCTGAACCTGATCGTGGCGCCGTGCGTAAGCCCGTGGGGCTACGAGCGCATCCAGCGCTGGAACCCGGATGCCATCGACCCGAACCGCAGCTTCCGTGACGGCGGCCAGATCGAGGAAGCGGCCGCCCTGATGGCCTGGGTGGCCGAGCGCAAGCCGAACCTGCTGGTGCACCTGGACCTGCACGAGACCACCGACAGCGACCTGCAGGAGTTCGATCCGGCCCGCTGCGCCCGCGACGGCAAGCCGTTCGAGCGCGACACCATTCCGGATGGCTTCTACGTGATCGGCAACAGCGAAGATCCGCAGGCCGAGTTCCAGAAGGCATTGATCACCGCTGTGGCCCCGGTCACCCACATCGCCCCGGCCGACGCCGAGGGCAACCTGGTCGGCCTGCCGCTGCAGTCGCCGGGCGTGGTCTGGGGTGAATCGCGTTCGATCGGCGCCTGCGCCGGCTTCACCGATGCGCGCTTTGCGACCACCACCGAGGTCTATCCGGACAGCCCGCGCACCAATCCGCAGGAATGCAACGACGCCCAGGTGGCGGCGGTGTGTGCGGGCCTGGATTTCGCCCTGGCGGCGCAGTAACGCGCCACGTTCCGGGCAGCGACCGGCATCAGCCGGCGCTGCCTCGCCGGTGAAGTGGCCACAGCCGGCGACGCCGACGCGCGGCATCCGGCGAACACATCCAGATCGCGCTGGTACACCGTGCTGTTGACCCTGAACAGGCCCAGCAGCGAGTGGAAGACGTTGTCGTGGCTGTGCGCCCGGTGCAGGGCATTCTCGCGCAGGCAGGCCAGGTCCACGCCCGCGTTGCGGCTGAACTCCGGTGAGAACCACATCACCATCGGCACCTGGGTCTGCTCGCGCGGTGCGATGAAGTAAGGCGTGCCGTGCAGGTACATGCCCCGTTCGCCCAGCGACTCGCCATGGTCGGACACATAGATCAGTGCGACATCACGCTGGTCCGAATAGTCCTGCAGCAGGTCGATGGCCTTGCCCAGCATGCGGTCGGTATGGACCAGGGTGTTGTCATAGGTGTTGACCAGCGCCTCGTTGCTGCAATGCTGGATCTGGTTGCTGTCGCAGGTCGGGCTGAATGCCCGCGAGTGTGCCGGGTAGCGTTCGAAGTAGGTCGGGCCGTGGCTGCCCAGCTGGTGCAGCACGACCAGGGCGTCACCGTTCATGGCGTCAATACGTGTACCGAGCTGATGCAGCAGCACCTCGTCGTAACAGGTGCCGTCGGCATTGATACACTGGCCGGCCACCTTCAACGCGGGCATGTCCTCGGTCGGCACGCGTTCGCACACACCCTTGCAGCCGCCGTTGTTGTTGTTGCGCCAGAGCACGCTGATGCCGGTGCGCTGCAGGATGTCGAGCACGTTCTCCTCGGTCGCTGCGCGTACATCGTCGTACTGGCTGCGGGTCATCTGCGAGAACATGCACGGCACCGAGATCGCCGTTGCGGTTCCGCATGAGGAGACATCATTGAAGCTGATGACGCCTTCCTTGCGCGAGAGCCGGGGATTGGTCGCGCGTGGGTAGCCGTTGAGCTGGAAGTTCTGTGAGCGCGCGGTCTCGCCGACGACCATGACCACCAGCTTCGGACGCGGGCCCGGTACGCGCCGGGCGTCCATGCCGATCGGGCGCAAGGGTTGCTGGCGGGTGCTGTAGAGACCTTTCAGATAACCGTGGGTATGGCGCACGACGTTCAACGGCAGCACCTGGTCACGGAGATGGCGGTTGTTGCGCAGCAGCGAGGAGTAGTCCTTGTAGAACGCGAAGCCGATTGCCAGCAGTACCAGCAATGACGCCAGAGCGCTGGCCGGCCACACCAGCAGCGAACGTATCGAAACGGCCCCGCTGGTGGTGCGCACCAGGGCCAGCCCGGCAGCGGGCAGCACGCCCAGCGCCAGCAGGGTCAACAGTAGTGGCAGCGAGAGATAGGCGTTCAGTTCGGCCTGGTTGGTCTCGAACACGTTCTGCACCATGCTGCGATCGATCAGCACGTTGTAGTGCAGCATGAAGTAGCTGCAGGCGGCGCTGACGACAACGAGCAGCACCAGCAGCGGCCTGCGCAGGAACGGCAGTGCCAGCAGTGGCGTCAGCATCAGGTTGAGCAGGCAGAACAGCACCACCGGCAGGCTGGCCAGGAACAGCACGCTGCGCAGGCTGTTGAGGTCGATCAGCCCCCATAATGTCTTCCAGAGGGCGATGTTTCCAATCGTGGTGAAGAACAGTGCGGCGGCCCAGACCAGAATGATCGGATGGGGCCGTGGAATACGGCGGCATTGACGCACGAGCAGGTTCCGTGGAGCGGGAGTGCGCGCAGTATCGAAACCGCTTTATCAGGAAGTTGTCAGGTTGGGCGGACTAGCCCAGCAGGATCACGCCCCACACCGCGCCCACCATCAACAGTGCGGTGGTCTGCGCGGCGCTGCCCATGTCCTTGGCGTTCTTGGACAGCGGATGCTGCTCCAGAGAGATGCGATCGACCACTGCTTCGATCGCCGAGTTGAGCAGTTCCACCAGCAGGCTGATGAAGCAGACCGCCAGCACCAGCGCCCGTTCGAGCTTGCTGATGTCCAGCACGAACGCTGCAATGATCAACAGCGCGTGCAGAAGCAGCAGTTGGCGAAAGGCAGCCTCGCCGCGGAAGGTGGCGATGAAACCATCGCGCGAATGGATGAGGGTGTGGAAGATGCGGCTCAGGCCGGTCTTGCCGTGCGGGTACTTGCCGCTGTCCTTGGGGTGCTGCATGCCGTTTCCGCCGTGAAGTGAGCGATCCCCAGCATGTGCAGGCGCGCGTCAGGAAACCGTCAGATGGGCCACTCCAGGCTGAACCGGCATCCCTGCTGCGAGGAATGCACCGTCATCCTCCAGCCCAGGTGCTCGACGATGCGCTGCACGATCGACAGCCCCAGTCCTTCGCCACTGTGCGGGCTGCCGGGCAGGAAACGCTGGAACTGCTGTGGGTCGATACTGGAGGGCAGGCCGGGTCCCGTGTCGGCGATGATGAGTGTGGTGTCGTGGAGGGTGATCCTCACTTCGCCCCTTTCAGTGTACTGGCAGGCGTTGCGCAGCAGGTTCCAGATCACGCTGTGCGCCAGATCCGCGTTGGTGTCCAGCACGGCGTCATGCCGGGCATCAAACGCAACGATCACCGGCTTGCCGGAAATCCAGGGCTGGCAACGCTCCATGCAGGATTCGATCAGCGGACGCAGGGCCACCTCATTGCGTGGCACGGTGCTGGGGGCGCGTGAGAGCAGCAGCAGGCAGGTCAGCTGGCGCTGCATCTCCTGGGTGGTGCGCAGGATGCGCTCTGCGCTGGGAACCAGGTGACTCTCGGCCGGAAGCTGGCAGGCCAATGTCTCCGCAGCGCCGCCGATGATGGCCAGCGGCGTGCGGAGCTCGTGGCTGGCATCGCCGCTGAAGCACTGTTCGCGATGCAGGAACCGTTCGAGCTCGTCACTGTGCCGGGCGAACGCGCGGGCGAGTACACCGATCTCATCGCGCGCGTCCTGGTAGGGAAAGGGCTTCTGGCCGTCCTGCACCGCGTCCGCCAATCGCGTGATGGGCGCGATGACGTGCGTCGCTACCTTGCGACCGATCAGGAAGGCGCAGAGCACGCAGATCGAAATGACCAGTGCCGCGAAGGCATTGATCAGGTGTTCCAGATAGCCATAGTGCGCCGCGTCCTGCAGCAGGTAGTAGCGCTGGTCGCCGTTGTCGAAGACGCTCAGGTGCCACTCGTTGGGCGCCTCTTCGCCGTGATGGCCCGGGCCGTATTGGCGCAGCACGACAGGCACGTCATCGCCATCGAACAGCTGGGTCCCCGGTGGCAGGGCGGGGCGTTGGCCATGGGCCAGCGCGGCCTGCAGCCTTTGCACTTCGCCGTGCTGGGTCCGCGCGACGACAGCAGCCCGGACCTGGTCGTAGTCGACCTGTTCGGCCAGAACGATGAACCCCATGGCACCGGCCATCAACAGCACGAACGAGATCGTGATGCGGGTACGCAGGCTCAGGCGGCGGTAGAGGGAGGCAGGGCTCACGCCTGCATGCGCCAGCCGACGCTGTGCACCGTGGTGATCAGCGCGGTGTCGAAGCTGCGGTCCACCTGCAGTCGCAGCTCATGGATGTGTGTCCGCAGCGCGCCGCTGTCCGGCGGCTCGTCGCCCCAGACCAGGTATTCCATCTCCTGCTTGCGCACCACGGCGGGCGCCGCACGCACCAGGCACATCAGCAGCTTGTGCGACGTGGGCGTCAGCGCAATGCAGCGGCCTTGCCGCCAGGCCTGTGGCGAGCGCGTGTCCACCTGCAGGTCCTTCCACGCCAGCACGCTCTGGACCTGGCGACCCTGTGCCCGCCGCACCAGAGCCTTGATCCGCGCATCCAGTTCCACCAGCGAGAACGGTTTGACCAGGTAGTCATCCGCGCCCAGGGCCAGGCCCTGCACGCGGTCTTCGACCGGATCGCGCGCGGTCAGCATCAGGATCGGTACCGGGTTCTGGAACTCCTGGCGCAGCTTCTGGCACAGCGTCATGCCGTCCAGCCGCGGCAGCATCAGGTCCAGCAGGATGGCGTCGTAGTCGTGCTGCGTGGCCCGGCGCAGGCCGCTGGCGCCGTCGCGGGCGTCGTCCAGTACGTAGCCCAGCGGTTCAAAGAAGGCATACAGATTGGCAACCAGCTCGGGGTTGTCTTCGATGATGAGCAGGCGGGTCATGGCATGCGTCCTTGCGCGTGGCCGAACTCTGCCCGATCGCTCGCCGAATGCCAATGCCCTTGCTGAATGGATCGCGGGTGAGGGCGCCCGCATCAAGCCCTGCTCAATCGGCCGGGCTGCGTGAATCGCGGACCGAGTAGATCACCGAGAAGATCTTCCAGCCCTGCTCGGTCCGGATCAGCTGCCACATCTCCTTGCCCCAGTTGGTCTTCACCCCATCGTCGTGGAAGCTGTAGTCGAACGACACCGAAGCCACATCGCCATCCGTCTCGATTTTCGTGTTGGAGAATGTCTCCTCCTTCGGCTTGGGCGAGGCCACCGCCCCGTCGATCAGCGCGATGAAGTTGTTGGTGGGAATCCGCCGTGCCTTGATCGCATCGGGCTTGGCCTTGCGGATGTCCTGCAGGCGCACATCCTCGGAAACGAATTGCCAGCCGATGTCGTCCGGTTTGTCGGAGAAGAACAGGCCCATGTAGGTCGGCTTGTCCTTGTTGATCAGCGAGGTGCGGAACGATTCGACCACCTGTTCGATCGCCTTAACATCGGAGGATGATTCCCTCTGGCCTGCCTGCGCCGGCGGGCCTGCGAGAAGGCAAGCGACGAGCAGTGCGCCCGGGAACCCAGTGATTGTCATCATTCATGTCGGCCGCAGTGAGGGAAGCACGCCCGGGCCCACGGTAGCGGAGCTCCGGCGCGTTCCGCATTCAACGCTGCAACGCGCCGATAATCAAGCCGGTGGCGATCTGAACGCGCAGCCACTCAGTGTCGGACTGCCAGAACTCTCGCTGCTGCGGCCCAGCACGCAACTCCGTGAGCTGCAAACAGGGCAGGCCACGCGAGCGAACACGGATGTGGGTGCCGCTTTCGCGGGCAGATCGCGCAGGGCGATCGATGCTGCGAACACGGACTCAGCGCGGCACACCATCGGCCGGACTGCTCGCGGTCCAGCCACCACCCAGGGACAGGAAAAGATCCATCTGGCGGTCAATGCGCTGCGCGCGCGAGGCGGCCAACGCGGACTCCGCATCTGCCAGCGCGGCCTGCGCCGAAAGCACATCGAGAAAATCGATCCGGCCGAAACGGTAGAGCTGCTGTGCCTGTCCAGCGGCCCGCGCTGCGTCCTCACGCGCCTGCGCCAGGCTGCGCTCGCGTTCAAGCTCCTGCGTGCAGGCAGAAAGCGCGGTCTCGGTCTGGCGCAGTGCCTGCAGCACGATGCCGTCAAAGGAAGCGAGAGCAGTATCCGCATTGGCACCAGCCGCTGCGATGCGGGCCTTGGCCGCGCGGCGGTTGGGCCAGTGCCATGACAGCACGGGGCCGATGCTCGCACCGAAGCTGTCGGCTGACAGCAGATGCGCCGGTGTGCCAGCCACGCCCGAAGAGGCGCCCAGAGTGATCTGCGGATAGAGCCCCGCCGTCTCGACACCGATCATTGCAGTCGCGGCGGCCAGGCTGCGTTCGGCTGCGCGTACGTCAGGGCGCCGCTGGAGCAGCTGCCAGCCGTCACCGACCGGCAATGCTTGCTCCAGCTCAGGGGGCTGTGGGCACCCTTCTGCTTCCCTGGGATAGTCTGCCGGGACTTTGCCCATCAGTGCGGCCAGTTCGAACAGTGAGGCCTGCCGTTCCGCCAGCAGGTGCGGTATCGCCGCCGCGCTGCGATTGACGGCTGCACCGGCACGGCTGACATCGAAGTCCGTTCCGCGCCCGCCTGCAGCCAGGTGTCGGGTTGCCTCCAGCGTGGCGCGCTGTATCGCCAGCACCTGCCGGGTTGCAGCGAGCGTGTGATTGCTTGTGCACACTTGGAGATAGGCGCGGGTGACGGCAGCAGCGACGACCACGCGGACCTGGTCCCGTGCCGCAGCAACCGCCTCCGCGTTCGCGTTGGCGGCTTCGATGCCGCGGCGGATGCCGCCTGCGAGGTCCAGCGGATAGGAGAGGTGAAGACCCAGCGCATAGGACTGCGGCGCGGCCGACGCCTGGGTGTAACCACCGGCATGGGCGAGCGTGCCCGATGCATCCACGTCGGCCTGCACGGCACCGCGTGCGCGATACTCCAGCACGGTTGCGCTGGCGCGCCGAAGGTTGGCATCGGCGGCGCGCAGGTCGGTATTGGCCGCCAGTGCTTCGCGTACGTAGGCGTCAAGCTGGGGGTCACCATACAGTTGCCACCATCGATCCGGTGGCGCGTCGTGGCTGAACGATGCCTCCTGGCCCGAGACGAACGCCCGCGCCGCCCGGGGGGAGGCTGCGACGGCGTTCGCAGGCAGGTGATAGTCGGGGCCGGATACGCAGGCCGTCATGGGCAGCAGCAGTGCAAGCAGCCCACCTCGCACTGTTCGCAAACTCACTTGCAGGCTCCCTGTGCCGAGGGCGTGATGGTCACATTTGCAGTGCGACCCACGATCAGACGCGTATCCGGTGGAGCATCATCGATACGGATGCGTACCGGGATGCGCTGTGCCAGCCTCACCCAGGTATAGGTCGGCGCCACGGCGGGCAGCAGGTTGTGTGTGCTTGAGCGCTGATCGTCGGCAATGCCTGCGGCGATGGTGTCCACGTGTCCGCGGACGTCGTGGTCGTCGCCCATCAGCCGGGCCACGGCGGCATCGCCCTCGGTGATGCAGCCCAGTTTGGTTTCCTCGAAGTAGCCCTCGATACGCAGGCTGCGGGTGTCGATCAGCGCCAGCGCCTGCGCACCGGGTTGCAGGTAGTCGCCCGCGTGCAGGTCCAGGTTGGTGATGATGCCATCGGTGGTCGCGCGTACCTCGGTGCGTTGCACGTTGAGCTGGGCTACACGCTGTTCGGTCCGTGCCTGCGCCAGCGCGGCCAGCTCGGTATCGACCTTGGCGGCATTGCGTTCGCGTGTTTCCGAGGCGACCAGGTTGCCAAGTGCGTTGTCCCGCGTCGATTCGCGGCGGGCCAGCGCCAGCGTCGCGCGTGCGCTGCTGACCGCTGCATCGGCCTTCTCAAGCGCGGCAGCGAAGCGCGGTTGATCCAGCACCAGCAGCAGTTGTCCGGCGCTGACCCGCTGGTTGTCGTGCACCAGCACCTGGGTGACCAGTCCCCCCATGTCCGACGCAACGCGTACCACATCGGCGCGCACCCGCCCATCCCGCGTCCACGGGCGCATTTCGTAACGATTCCAGAGGGAGAGCGCGGCAATGGCGGCGAGCGCACACACGGCCAGCGTTGCGCTCCAGCGTCCGATGACAGCAAGCAGGTGTTTCATTTCATTTCTCGAGCAGGGGCGAGAGCCGGATCATCAGCTCCGCCAGGATCACGAACAGGGACAGGCCCACCAAGGGCCGCGCGGCGAACAACCGGTACAGGCCGAGGCTGGCGAGCAGACGTGAGGTCAGCATCGACAGCACCAGCGCGGCGGCGGCCACGGCGAGCAGGCCGGGGATCAGCACGCCATCAATGGAAAGGTCAGAAAACATGAGGTCAGTGCCGATTGGTAAGCGGGGATGCCAGCAGGTCGCGGCGCAACCCGCAGAGCAGGTGCGACAGATGCCTCTGATCAGCCCCGCTGCTGGCCGCCGCTGCCTCGCGCATGCGGTCCAGCAGTTCCAGAAGACGGATGTCGACACTGCGTGCCGAGTGGGCGCGAACCCTGAAATGTGCAGCGATGCGTTCGATCAGCACCGCATGAAGCGCCCGGACCTGCGGGTTGTGCAGCCGCTTTTCCAGCGCACGGAGTTGGCTGGATGCACGTGCCGCACGAACGTCCGCAAACAATGCCCGCAGGTCGTGTGCCGCACTGGAACGGCCCTGCAACCTGGGAGCGAGCAGCCCGATTCGATCCAGCACGCGGCTGAGCCAGGCGCGGGTCACATCACCTTGGCCGGCGGCATGTCGTGCGATGTCCCGACGGATGGAACGCTCCAACCGTGCGCGGTTGCGGCCCGCATCGGCGGTCTGGAACAACTGCATGCTGCACAGTGCCATTGTCGTACCGACGAACAACGCAATGCTGTTGTTGAGTGCGCCGACGATGTTGACCGTATTGGTCGCACCCAGACCTGCGATGAGCGGGAAGGTCAGTACCACGCCCAGGGCGGCCATGATGAAAGGCGGCCGGGCCAGGAACGATCCGCACAGCAGCAGCACCGGCGCGAGCGCGGCAATCAGGCCGACGAAATCGGACAGCGCCGGGAAGATCAGCAGACCGTAGACCAGGCCGACGGCAACGCCGATGCACGATCCCACCAGATAGCGCGTGACGTGTGGTGCCGGTGCTTCGAGGGTGCCGAACAGGACGCATGCAGTGCCGATGATGGACACCGCCGTGGCGCCGTCCGACCAGCCCGTAATGATCCACAGCACGCAGCTCAGCAGGATGCCTACGAACGCCCCCAGTGCGCTGCGCGCGGCGTTCCTGTGATCCCGGTGAATCACTGCGCCCTGCACATTCCGCGCAAGACGGTCAGGCACATGCAGGCGCCAGTCGGGGCGGGCAGTGTGCAGTTGTGCCTGCAGCACGCGGCAGTCGGCATGGGCGAGGTCGAGCTCGGCCTGTTGCGCGACCAGGCCGGCCCGCAGCAGATCGCGCCAGCCCGATGGATCCATCGCGCCGGCCTGTGGTGAACGCAACCGGGCGAAGGAATCTTCCACCGCGCTGGACAGCATCAGTACGTCCAGCATCCGGTCATGCAGGGCACGCAGGATCTGCACCTGGGCGACGCCGTGGGCGCTGTCGAAGGGCAGGTGGATCGACAGCACATGCAGCTCGAGCAGGTCGGCTGCTACTTTTGAGCGGTCCGTCGCCAGCACCATGTCCGATGCACTGGCGCGCATGTCGCGTGTCCATCGTTCCGCATCTTCCAGCACGGCAGCAACCCGTGCGTGCACGCGCATCGAGACCCGGCGCGGCAGCACCAGCCCATGTACCAGCGTTGCGGCCAGGATGCCGATGGCGATTTCCTGCACGCGCGTGATGGCGATGGTGAACACCTCTCCCGGCACCATCACCGCAGGAAACCCGATCAGGCTGGTGGTATAGCCGGCCAGCAGGAACGCGTACGCACGTGGCGTGCGGTCGAGCATCGCCAGGTACAGGCACAGCGCCATCCACGTGGCGAGTGCGGCGCTCAGCACCAGGGGCGCATTGGCGAAGCGTGGCACCAGCGCGACGGTGGCGGTGGCCCCGCCCACGGTACCGAGCAGGCGGAACAGGCCGCGGCTCAGTGTTGCCCCGGAAAGGGGCTGCGACACCAGATAGACCGTGCCGATCACCCAGAACGGGCGATTCAGGCCGATCCTTAGAGAGACATACAGCCCCAGCGACGCGGCGAGCAGGCATTTGAGCGAGAACAGCACCGCCTCCTGGTCGGTCCTGGGGGCGGGGCTTTTCAACCGGGCAAATGCTTGGAACACGTGGGGACGGAAAGACGTGGGGAAGTGCATGCGGGCCATGCTAGTGATCGGCCGCAGCGGCGAATTTCGCTACAATGACAACCAATCGCTAAAACCGGTCAATGTGAGAATGGCTCGCATTTCGCTCCCCGGCTTTGACCTGGACCCGGACGAGACCGATCGCCCGGCGGTTGCCAGCCGCCTGCAGGTGGCCGAGCATGACGCGGAAATTCCCGTGCATGAGCACCGCAAGGGTCAGCTCATTCTTGCGCTGCATGGAGCGGTGACCTGCGAAGTGGCCAATGCGTTGTGGATCGTGCCGCCGCAGTGTGGCGTCTGGATTCCGGGTGGCATGCCGCACAGCAACCGCGCCACGGCCAACGCCCGCCTGTGCTATCTGTTCGTCGAGCCTGGCATCGTCGAACTGCCAGCGCAGTGCGTGACACTGGCGATCTCTCCGATGCTGCGCGAGATGATCCTGCACCTGGCGGATGTGCCGCCGGACTACCCGCATGGCAGCCACACCGACCGGCTGGCGCGGGTGTTGCTGGACGAACTGGTGCAGATGCCGGCCGAGCATCTGTCGTTGCCGGTCAGCGATCACCCGAAGGTGCGTGCATTGGCTGCGGCATTGTCGGCTGATCCGGCAGACCGCAGCACCATCCGCCAGTGGGCCATGCGCCTGGCCTTGGGCGAGCGCACGTTGACCCGCCTGATTGAGCGAGAAACGGGTTTGTCCTTCGGGCGCTGGCGACAGCAGTTGCATCTGCTCATCGCCATTCGTGAACTCGCCGGTGGTGCACCAGTACAACGCGTTTCCGAGACGCTGGGCTATGAGTCGGTGACGGCCTTCATCACGATGTTCAAGAAGGCGCTTGGCCTTTCCCCGACGCGGTATTTTGCGGTGCGCCTGCGTGGGCAGTAGCAGGGAACAATCCGGAAAGCCGTTGCCTGGAACGGCTACTTCAAGGTACCGGAGACTGATTGAATCGCGGCCACCACCGCAGCAGGATCCTCGCGCTGGAGGGTGTGCCCCGTCGACAGATAGCGATGCGTACCGCGCGTGAACCCCGAGAAGAGCAGGGCGTGCTGTGCCTTCCAGAGTGCCTTGCCCGCTGCGGTTTCTTCGAAGAACAGCGGTTCGGCAGCGAGCTGGGTTGCAGTCAGCAGCGCCACCGGCACGTCCGGCATCGTGCGCGGGGTCTCCGCACCGGGTGCATCCAGTTGTTCGGTCAGCACGGCGTAGTCGGCAGCCATGGCCGGCGGCAGTATTGCCCGCAGCTGGGCATCGTCCGCTTGCACGCGGGCACTGTCGGCCTGCTTGAACGCATGGCGCTGCCCCATCGTGGCCGGGTCCACCAGCACGAGGCCCTGCAGGCGCTCCGGATGGCGGCGTGCGAACTCCGTGGCCAGCAGACCGCCATAGGAATGACCCACCAGCACAACGCGGCGACCGGGTGCGAGCGTATCGATCACGGCCGTGAGGTCGGCCAGATGCGCATCAATGCGCTTGGGGTGGCCGTCGCTGCCGGACTTGCCAAGTCCTGCACGGGCGTAGGTGATGCTGTGGTAGTCGCGCCCCAGACCTGCAACCACCTCTTTCCAGGCGCCCGCGCCCTGGCCGAAACCGGATTCAAAGACCACGGTGATCGGGCCGGCCCCCGTCTCTTCGGCCTGCAGTGCGTAAGCACCGCGATCCACCTGGATCTCCCCGGCGTGGGCGATGCCTGCAGCGGTCATCACCACGGCCAGCACCCACAACGTCAGTCGACTGCTCTTCATTGCCATTCCCCCTGGGCCGTGGCGCGTGCCAGCCCTTCCGATGGGTCAGGTCTGCAGCGGAGCGCGGCAGCCTGCCGACCTCGCGACAGGTCGTGCTGGTAATGTAGTGAAGTATAACACCGATCCCCTGTGCAGGAAGTAATGGGAACAGGGCGCAGTCCGCTGAATGGCGTTGGATGCTTGAATCTGTGATCGGTTACTCGACTCCACACTTGAATGTGTAAGCGTCCTCAACGATAAACACGGCATGTGGCACTGCCGCATTCCGGACCAGGGACGATCCGAAGCATGACGCGGGGGAGCACCTCTGCGTTCTCGTTCCCGTCGGCGCTGTGTTCGTCCAGGAAGGAGAACAGGGATGTTGGAACGACTGAAGACCCTCTCGCGTGCCGTGCTGGCGATTGTTGCCCTCGGCTGCTTCGCCCCTGCTGTGGCACAGGCGCAGGAAAGCAAGATTACCTGGCGCATTTCGCAGCCCGGCGGCAATTCGACGCAGTACAAGACCCAGCAGCAGGCGGTGCAGGCGATCAAGAGCCTTCCCGCACCCAGCCCGTTCCCGCCGGAGTTCCAGTTCGGCTGGCAGTCTGTCGACAAGATCAAGTCGAAAGTCGTGGACTTGAACGGCAATACGTCGATCACCTACTGGATGGGAAAGTCGCAGCCCTCCGACCCTGATTGGTCGTATCTAAGCACCGCGCAGTTCCCAACAGAAGAGGCAATGGTTGCCGACTATCTGGCCATGGTTCAGGCAGAGAATCCTATATGCCCTGGTGCAACGGTCACGCCCGCAAGTGAGTGGTATGCGCTCAGTCCGGACATGGAAGGAACCATCGAGACACGTGATTTTGAAGTGATATACATGACCGGCGACAACACAGCCGAGTCGCCGTGCACGCCCTATCCAAGCGATGCCCAGATGACGCGGACCCGGCGTCTGAACTGCCCGATCCCCCTCACACAGTGGTCCAACAAGCATAACGCCTGCGTCAGCGAAGAATTCGTTGCGACCATTGCCTCGAAGTCGCAGAAGTGCGACAAGGACGGCGGCAACGGCAGCTGCCCCATGTCCCGCAACGATACAGCGGCGAACATGAGTCCGTTTCCCGACCAGGACCCGACCTCCAACGGCGGTACCTGCGACGGCAATGTCGGCAATCCGTGTGATGTCAAAACCGGCGAGAAGTACGAAATCGCGCAGGACTTCGATCTTGGCTGGATCGCACTGACGCGCTTCTATCACTCCGGCATCTCCACCTCATCCGGTGGCTTCGGCTATGGCTGGACCCATTCGCTGGGAGCCCACCTGGCACTGGATGGTGTTGACAGTGTTGGCATCATCGAAAGCACCGGCTTCCAGCGGGCATTCAAGAAAATCGGCCAGGCCTATGAGGCGGACGACGACAGTGGCGACCGTCTGGTCCAGAACGGCAACTGGACACTGTATTCGGCGGGCTCCATCTCGACCTTCGGCGCGGACGGGCGTCTGACCGCCACGCGCTTCCCGGATGGCACGTCGCTGACCTACATCTACGATGACAGCGACCGCCTTGCAGCCGTCACCCACAGCAGTGGCCGCACGCTGGAGTTCGTCTACCAGTCCAACGACCATGAGGCGCTGATCAGTTCGGTCCTGGTCGAAGGCATTGCGCTCGCCACCTACACCTATACATCGCAGAACCAGGTTGCCACGGTGACCTATGCGGGTGGCGGTGTGCGCACGTATCACTACGAGAACCAGGCTTTCCCCCAGCACCTGACGGGTATCACCTCCGAGGACGGTCGCCGCTACAGCACCTTTACCTACGATTCCATCGGCCGTGTGATCTCCAGTCAGCATGCCGGCGGTGCCGATGGCGTGACACTGGCTTACAGCCCCAACGGCGGTGCAGTCGTGACCGACGCGCTTGGGCGGCAGACCGATTACACCCTGACACCCGGGGGCGACACCGCTCCGTCGCGCAAGGTAACCGGCCTGAGTGATTCGCAGGGAACCGTCAGCCGGACCTACTACGACCAGAGTGTCGACTTCCGCCGGCGCCTGGATACCTACACCGATCGCCGCGGTATCCAGACCAAGCACACCTATGCGCAGGGCACCGATGCGGTGAGCGGTCGTGCCGTCAGCATCCATACCGTGACCGAAGCGGTCGGCTTGCCCGAGCAGCGTGTGGTGACCACGGCGCGCGACGTCGAAACCAATGCGGTACTGACAACCCGGATCGGCAGCCGCGAATCCCGCACGGCCTTCAATGCCCGACGCCAGCCGACGGCCAACACGGTGACCGACACCGCATCCGGCCAGACGCGCATCACCAGCTACACTTACTGCGAAGCCGCGGACGTGGCTGCGGCAGGCAGCTGCCCGGTGGAAGGGTTGCTGAAGAGCGTGGATGGCCCGCGCATTGATGTGGTTGATGCCGTTACTTACGCCTACTACCCGGCGGATGATGCGGGATGTGCGGCCAATGGTGCCTGCAGCTATCGCAAGGGCGACCTGCGCAGCGTGACCAATGCGGCGGGCCAGACGGTCGAGACCTTGGCCTACGACGCGTTCGGACGGTCGTTGTCGGTCAAGGACGCCAACGGCGTGGTGACTGATTACACCTACCATGCCCGCGGCTGGCCGACCTCGATCACCGTACGCGGTGCCAGCACGGCCGAGGACCGCGTTACCCAGCTGAGCTACTGGCCAACCGGCCAGGTGCAGAAAATCACCGAGCCGGATGGCAGCAGCGTTTCCTATGTCTACGATGCGGCGCTGCGCTTGACCGACATCGAGGACAACGCAGGCAACACGATTCACTACGCATTGGACAATGCCGGTAACCGCCTCAAGGAAGACACGCTGGATACTGGCGGTACCCTGCGCCGTACCCTGGCACGGACGTTCAACACGCTCGGCCAGCTGACTGCGCTGAAGGATGCGGGCAATCACGCTACCGGCTTTGCCTACGATGCCAACGGCAACCCGCAGACGGTGACCGACGCACTGCAGCGCGTGACCAGCCAGCAGTACGACCCGCTCAACCGACTCGCCCAGACCCTGCAGGACGTCGGCGGCGTCGCGGCGGAGATCCGCAGCCAGTACAACGCGCTGGACCAGGTCACCCAGGTCACCGACCCGAAGGGCCTGCATACGACCTATGCCTACAACGGGTTCGGTGACCTGACCGGCCAGGTCAGCCCGGACCGTGGCGCCAGCAGCTTCACCGTGGATGCCGCCGGCAACCGCAAGACGGCCACCGATGCGCGCGGCGTCACCGCCACCTATCACTACGATGCACTCAACCGCGTGATCGGCATCGCCTACCCGGACCCCAATCTGGACGTGGGCTACAGCTATGACGTGCCGCCTGCTGCGTGTACCGCCGAGGAGCGCTTTGCCAAGGGCCGCCTGGGGCAGGTGCTGCACGCCAACGGCAGCACCCAGTACTGCCACGACCGCTTCGGCCAGGTCACCCGTAAAGTGCAGACCGTCAATGGTGTGGCCAGCACGCTGCGCTACGCCTACAGCAAGTCGGGTCGCCTGACGGCATTGACGTATCCCGATGGCAGCGTCGCCGACTACGTGCGCGATACCCAGGGCCGCATCAGCCAGATCGGCCTGACCCGCCCCGGCCAGGCGCGCCAGATCGTGGTGAACAACGTGACCTATGCGGCCTTCGGTCCCGCGACCGGTTGGACCTACGGCAACGGCCGCCAGCTGCAGCGTCCGTTGGATCTGGATTACCGCCCGCAGTCGGTGCATGACCCGGCCGCAGGCGGCCTGTCGCTAGGCTATGGCTATGACCCGGTCGGTTCGATCACCGAGCTGAAGAACGGCGCGGGTTCGACGGTGCTGGCCAAGTACGCCTACGACGCGCTGGGCCGCCTGACCCAGACCCAGGACGGCACGACCGGCACGCCGATTGAAACCTATGCCTACGACGCCACCGGCAATCGCACTGCGCTGACCACCTCGGCAGGCACCGCCAGCTACACCTATCCCGCAACCAGCCATCGCCTGACTGCGGTGGATGGCCAAGCGCGCAACCATGACGCGGTGGGCAACACCACCAGCATCGGCAGCAAGACGTTCACCTACAGCGATACCAACCGCATGAACGCGGTGAAGCAGGGCAATGCGGTGCTGGAAAGCTACGGTTACAACCATCGCGGTGAGCGCGTGCTACGTACCCCGGCCGGTGGCGCAGCTCAGATCACGCTGTACGACGAGGCAGGGCAGTGGCTGGGCAACTACTCGGCCACGGGCCAGGCGCAGCAGCAGGCCATCTGGCTGGACAACTACCCGGTGGCGCTGATCAACGTGCCGGGCACCGGCGTGCCGGAGCTGGCCTATGTCCAGCCGGACCATCTGGGTACACCGCGCGTGGTGATCGACCCGGTGCGCGATGTCGCGATCTGGGAGTGGAGCAGCAAGAGCGAAGTGTTCGGCAACCAGATTCCGAGCGCTGATCCGGATGGTGATGGTGTGGCGTTCGAGCTGGCGCTGCGCTTCCCGGGCCAGCAGGCGACGAATGCGAGTGGGTTGTTCTACAACTACCAGCGCGAGTACGACCCGGCGGTGGGGCGCTACTCTCAGAGTGATCCCATCGGGCTGGATGGCGGCATCTCCACATTTTCTTACGCTGAAAGCAATCCTCTGTCCTATGTTGATCCTCTAGGGGAAATGTCGCGACGCAAAGGCGAGCGCAATTTGACTCGCTCGCCAGATGGCACAGGCAACCCAGATAAGCATTGGAAGGATGATCCCAAGCGGCCAGGATGGGGTTGGCAGCTGGATGGCCATTCAGGTAAGCCGAAGTACAAAAAGAAACCGCACTACCTGCTTCCCCCAAAGGCAATCGGGCCGGGTCTGGCCCTCCGGGTTGCCCTTCAGGTAGCCTGTGAGAATGGCGACCTTGCCTCCTGCAAGACGCTCTGTACTCTGTTCCCTGAGGTCTGTGGCAATGTTGACTTCGCCGAACCCAACGTAGCGATGTGTCCCACTGAGGGGCCGTCATTGAATTTGCAGTGATAGGCAGTGATCCGTCGATCTTCATGGTTCCAGGCACAATGCGGCCTGGATTCCGTGATGGTTCGTAGCATGCCTGTAGATGACAGGACGTGGAGTTGATAGTGAAGTCATTGCATTCGCGAGCGAAGATTGACCTGGCGCCCTTGACTGCAAGGGCTCTAAGAAAAATAGTGGGGAGTCTGTTCCATCGCCGGCACGACTATGGTGATTTCGAGCCCGAAGAACTGCTGGATGAGCTTGCGCGGCTCGGTGTTACAACGGCCAAGCAATTCAGATTGCTTATGAAAAAACATCGTCGCGCAATTCTTCGGGACGAGAGGGCGAGGATGTCTAGAAGAAAGATGCTCTACCTCTTAGACGAGTTCGGCCCTGAAGGTCTTGACATGCATACCAATACCTCTTGGTTCGCGACTTCGGGATTGGTGCGGCAAGCCATTGAGAAGGAATTCGGCTGGGAGGCATTTATCGCTTTGTACGATCGTCAGCCAGGCGCCGTCTCTGGTTCTTCTGAAAAGTCGGCACCCTAGCATGAAATCCATTGCGCTTTGGAGAATGAAGCGCGAGGCCAAGAGGAGCGGTCTGCGGGTCGTTGGCAACTTTTTGATTGCATTTCATGCGCGCGATGTTATCTCAGGCTTCACGTTGGATCCTGCGCCATCCTCTACCTATATATGGACCTTCGTAATTCCGACATATGATGATTTGCCCTACCTGCACATGTCTCTAGGCCAGAGGATTGCCAGCGCGGAGGTGGATAAAGGTTTTTTCTGTGGAACGCATGAGGCGCATGCCAAAAAGCTTGAGGCAGTGAGAACGGCGGCAGACTTGTTGCTCTATGTCGACAGTCTTGACTTCACAAGCGACTATTCAGAATGGGTAAAATACATATCTGCCATCCGGCTTGGCGATTTCGTGGCAGCGGATGCGACGCTGAAGAATCTCCTGGCTTTGCCAATGTCCAATGCTATTAAAAGTAGATTGGATGCGATTCTTTCTGTACTGAAGAATGGTGGTGAATCGGGCGCGCAGCATCTTTTGGAGGCGTGGTCTGTTCAGACTGATCGATTAGTCGGCGGCAGCTCCTGGGGCAGCGGACGGTAGCGAATCGTCTCGCTGCACGCAGCCCTAACGCAGCAGGGAATACCACGCTCTGGCAGCAGAGCGTTTACCTGCAGCGATACCAACCGCATGAACGCGGTGAAGCAGGGTAATTCCGTGCAGGAAGGCCACGCCTACAACCATCGCGGCGAGCGCGTGCTGCGTACCCCTGCCGGTGGCGCAGCGCAGATCACGTTGTACGACGAGGCTGGGCAGTGGCTGGGCAACTACTCGACCTCGGGCCAGGCGCAGCAGCTGGCGATCTGGCTGGACAACTATCCGGTAGCGCTGATCAATGTGCCGGCTACCGGCGTGCCGGAACTGGCCTACGTCCAACCGGATCATCTGGGCACACCGCGCGTGGTGATCGACCCGGTGCGGAATGTCGCGATCTGGGAGTGGAGCAACAAGAGCGAGGTGTTCGGCATCCAGATTCCGAGTGCCGACGAACTGGCACTGCGCTTCCCGGGCCAGCAGGCCACGGATGCGAGTGGGCTGTTCTACAACTACCAGCGCGAGTACGACCCGGCGGTCGGGCGGTATTCGCAGACTGATCCGATTGGGCTCGCAGCGGGGCCAAATACCTTTGGCTACGGGATGGGAAATCCGATGAGTTGGATTGACCCTGAGGGCTTGGAAGTACTTGTATGTAGTCAGCCGGCCTTTGGAGTATCCAACAATCCAATTGATCACCAATGGATTCGTACGGATACAGTTGAGGCAGGCATGGGTGGCACTCGTGGAAACGTACCTGGTAACGACAGTGGAGACATGCCAGGCGATCCCGTGCAGGTGACCAACCATGTCGGTCGTAGCAATGAGCCTGGAGCATCATGCAAAGTGGTTAAAAATGTCGACGAAGCGAGAGTCAATTCCCAGCTTCAGATAGGGAGATCACTTGGTAGGTGGGGGCCTACCAATCATTGCCAATCATTTGTAGCCAAGACACTTTGGAATGCTAGTACAGTCGAACTGCAGCAAGAGCAGAACAAACGATTGCTCAACTCGAAGGTTCCTGGGCTGAGGTAGGTATGAAGAGATACATGACATGCGTCCTGCTGGCGTTGCTTTCTTCGGCATGTGCGGACCAGAAGCAGGGCGCAACGACGAATTCGTTCGACGACGAGCGGATGGAATGTGTTGAGCCCGCTCGACTGAAGATCGAGCCGTGGGGAAAAGCGGGCTCTTTGAAGGGGTGCGAGATTGCTGATGGTCCATTTGTCGCCGCAGATGGTGGGTATATTCGTTTGCGTGGACAGTTTAAGAATGGGCATAAGGCCGGTGTGTGGCGATGGTACGACCGAAGTGGAAATGTCACTAAAGAAGTCAATTACTCACAGTAGTCTTTGCGGGGGAGGCTGGATGCGGTGCTCTGAAGGACGTCAGATGCCGAGATCCCTCACCCCCGACGAGGTCTCCCTCATCCACAGGCTGCTGCCCGAGACGACCGAGCTGTCCGAACGGTTGTTGAAGGATCTGGCGCTCGCCCAGGTGGAGGACGTGGAGGTCGTCGGATTCGGAGGCGTGGTGTTCCTGTCCAGCACGACCCAGGTCTTCGGAAGCGACATTGCCACTGCAATGCTTGCCGATGCCGACGGCGTGCCGGTGAGAGTCACCCTGTGCCTGGACAATCACGATCAGCTCTTCGAGCTGGAGCTGTGCAAAGTGGACTTCTCACCGATCATCGGGGTCGATCTGAGGAGCGCTTTCAGCGAGCACTGACACCTGCTGAAAGCGGTCCTCGCCGAAGGGCGTGGCGCATCGCGTTCACCCTTCGGGCTGCAACCGCCCCACCGCCTGCGCGCACAACGACTGGCAGGCCATGACCAACCCCTCCATCACCCGGTCGCCCACGTACTCTTCCGGCTCGCCGTTCTGCCGGGTTCGTTCCGCCGCCAGCAGCATTTCCAGCACCACCCGCAACCCGCTCAACGCGCAATCTGCATCGGCCAGGGCCAGGCAGCGCCCAGGCAGCTGGTGGCGCTCCGGCCAGGGTTGTCCGTCGGCTGCTGCACCGGAGCCGATGCGGTTGAGGTTGGCAATGAAGGTGTTCCTGTCCACCGCAGGCGCAGTCTGTGGCGAACCGTCGTCGCGGGCGGTGCTGCGGTAGGCGTGCAGATGCGGGAAGTCCGATTCGTTCATGGCAAGGCTCCGTGCAGGGCAATCGGTAGCCGCCACCCATAAAAGTGGCGGACGGTACGTGGTTCGAACACCGGGTTGATGTCAGTCCGGCGGGCCCGAAGGCCCCCACGCACCGCCCGCCATAGCCGGCAGACGGATTGCCAGCCGGCGCCACGCTAAGGTGGCGCCGACTGGCAAGCGCATACATCAACATCAACTCGGGTGTTCGAAGCCCGGCCACCCTTTTCCGGTGGCACGCCATCTGAGCCCCTGGCGCTGTGCAATGCCAATCAGAAGAGTTGCAAACATCACTCGATTGGAGACGCTTTCGGTATTCTCCCACGCTGTTAAGCACTGCCAGCGCTGGCTGGCGCGGCGGTCCACCCGCACCGTGCAATCTGCGACAGGTGTCGAGGTTGGGGGGCGTTAGGGAACAAGCAGGGAGGGGTGATGGCGACAGGCTCTGCGGGGAGGGGGCTGAGTTGTACATGGCTGGCCTCTACAGGCGTCAAAGCGTGATGTGCGACTCGGGTTGACGTTCCCAGCCACCAAGCGCAGGCTTGTTCAGCACGTTTCCTAATCAGAGGGAGACTTAATGACCGCGACCGCTTCGCTGCACCCAACCCCCGACACCCAGGGCCGTTCCCGCCTCTGGAGTGTGTTCTGGCTGCAGGGCGTCATTCCCAGCAACATTCTGTGGGCGGTAGCCCTCTGGGCGCTGGCCAACCAGCGCACCACGCTGCTGTTGGGGGTATTTGCCGTGCTGCTGCTCTATACCGGTTGGATCATCCCGGCGGTCTGGCGGGCGGCGCCCACCGCGCACAACCCCAACCTGGGCGTGGCCGCGCGCGGGTTGACCGTGGCCTGGGGGCTGAACACCGTGCTGGTGATCTTCTTCCTGACCCTGCAGCTGGTGGCTCAATAGAACTGAACGGGCTCGCCGCCACGGTCGAAGGCGGCGAAGCGGCCGATCTGACCGTCATGGATGGCGTTGACCATCAGCTTCAGCGGGCGCGCGGCTTCGTCGCTGTTGGGTGCGAAACCGCCTCTGCCATCCAGTGCCGCCACGAACACCAGGTCCCAGTCGATGCCGGTGGTGGTCGACTCGGCCGCCAGCGCCTGGAAGCTGGGCACCTCGGCCGGCAGCTTGTCCACGCACAGCACCGGCGACAGGGTGCCGCCCTCGCGGCGGTCATGCCGGTCGCGCTGGTCGCTGGTGGGCGATTCGGGCAGCTCGGCGCGCACGAATACGAACAGCAGGCGTTGCGGTTCAGCCTGCTCGCCGGCGGCATGCAGCAGTTGCTGGAAATCGTTCATCATCATGAGGGTTGTCACACGCCCGCTGCACGGAAAGCCGCATGCTGCCACAACGCCTGCCGCGCGGGGCCGAACGCGATTGATTTAAGTCATGCCCATGGAACTGAAGGCCGCGTACTCTGGCAATCGTTCCAGCAGGCGAGGGTGTCCGGGCCGTTCCGGGCACAGGCAAGACGGTGGAGCAACAAGGTGGACCAGCCATGAGCCAACTCACCGACGGTTTCGGACGCAGCTTTCCGTACCTGCGCCTGTCGTTGACCGAAGCCTGCAACTTCCGTTGCAGCTACTGCCTGCCCGACGGTTACCAGGCCGATGGCCGCCCGCGCTTCCTGCAGGTGGATGAAATCTCGCGCCTGGTGCGTGCGTTTGCCGCGCTGGGCATGAGCAAGATCCGCCTGACCGGCGGTGAGCCCAGCCTGCGCAAGGACCTGGACGAGATCATCGCCACGGTTGCGGCGGTGCCGGGCATCCGCAAGGTGGCCATCACCACCAACGGCACGCTGCTGCCGCGGCGCCTGCCGGGGTGGCACCGGGCTGGCCTGACCGCGCTGAACGTGAGCATGGACAGCCTGCAGCGCGAACGCTTCAAGACCATCACCGGGCACGACCGCCTGCCGGAGATCGAACAGGGCCTGGCCCTGGCGCAGGCGTTGGGCCTGCCGGCGATCAAGCTCAACGCGGTGCTGCTGCGTGGCCTGAACGACGACGAGCTGCCGCAGTGGATGGACTACCTGCGTGACCGCCCCTTCAGCGTGCGCTTCATCGAACTGATGCGCACCGGCGACAACGAAGCCTATTTCCAGCGCCACCACCTGCGCGCCGACGTGGTGATCGAGCAGCTGCTGGCCGCTGGCTGGCACGAGCGTCCGCGCGCGGCCGATGCCGGCCCGGCGCGCGAGTTCGGTCACCCCGACCATCGCGGCAGCATCGGCATCATCGCCCCGTATTCGCGTGACTTCTGCAAGGGCTGCAACCGCCTGCGGGTGACCGCCAAGGGCGACCTGCGGCTGTGCCTGTTCGGCGAGTTCGGCGTGCCGCTGCGCCCGCTGCTGCAGAGCGACGACGACCACGACGCGCTGCTGGCACGCATCACCACACAGCTTGGCCTGAAAGCGGCCGGGCATGGACTGCACCAGGGCCAGACCGGGCTGACCCCGCACCTGGCCTCCATCGGAGGATGAGCAACACGATGAGTGGGGAATTGAATGCGGCCTTCCATATGGCCGATGTCCGCGACAAGCGCATCACCCGCCGCCGTGCGGTGGCGGTGGGCGAGCTGCATGCCGGTCCAGTGGCCTATCCGCTGATCGTCGAGCGCCGCCTGCCCAAGGGCGATGCGCTGGTGATGGCCGAGATTGCCGGCCTGCAGGGCGCCAAGATGGCCTCGATGCTGATGCCGCTGTGCCACCCGCTGCCGCTGGAACTGGTGCAGGTGTTCTGCGCGCCGGTGCCGGAACGGCAGGCGATCCGCGTGTGGTGCGAGTGCGCCAGCGAGGCACGCACCGGCGTGGAGATGGAGGCACTGGCCGGCGTCAACGCGGCGCTGTTGACCCTGTACGACCTGAGCAAGCCGGTGGAACCGGCGCTGCGCATCGAAGGCATCCGCCTGCTGTTCAAGGAAGGCGGCAAGCGCGGTGTCTGGCTGCACCCCGACGGCATGGACGATGCCGAGCGCGCGCGTTTCAAGCCGCGTGCACCGAAGGGCCTGCAGGGCGCGGCCTGCGCGGTGATCACGCTGAGTGATCGTGCCAGCGAAGGCACCTATGAGGATGTGTCCGGCCCGACCCTGGTGACCGGCCTGAAAAGGCTGGGCGGCGAGGTGGTGGCCGCCGAGGTGTTGCCTGATGGCATCGAACCATTGGCGGGCCGCCTGCAGGCCCTGGCCGCCGAGGGCGTGCGCCTGTGCCTGTGTACCGGTGGTACCGGGCTGGGCCCGCGTGACCTGACACCGGAGGCGCTGCGTTCCCTGGACGCGCGGCCGGTGCATGGCCTGGCGCAGATGGTGCGGGCACTGAGTGCACAGCACACGCCGATGGCCTGGCTGAGCCGCGCCGAGGTGGTGCAGCTGGGCAACATGCTGGTGTTCGCATTGCCTGGCAGCCCGAAGGCGGCGGCGCAGTGCCTGGATATCCTGGCGCCGGTACTGGGCCACGCCCTGGCGATGGTCGAGGGTGGTGGCCACTGATGATTGCCTACAGCGAAGCCTTGCAGCACCTGCTGGACGCGGCCACGCCGCTGCCGGCCGAGCGCCTGCCGCTGCATGAGGCCGGCGGCCGTACCCTGGCCAGTGACATCCACAGCGGGCAGTCGTTGCCGCCGTTCGACAATTCGGCGATGGACGGCTTCGCGCTGCGCGCCAACGGCGCGACGTTCGAGGCCGGTACCGAATTCGCGGTGCAGGGCTGGCAGGCGGCCGGCGATGCCGGCGCCGAGGGCGGCGAGGGTGCCTGGGAAATCATGACCGGTGCGCGCATGCCGTCCGGGCTGGACACAGTGGTTCCGGTCGAGAACGTGGACATCCTCGCCAGCGAGGAGGGACGCCCGACCCGCATCGCCCTGAAGGCATCGGTGAAGCCGGGCCAGCACGTGCGCCTGCGCGGCCAGGACGTGAGCGAAGGCGAGCGCGTGCTGCAGGCCGGGCAGGTGCTGGATATCAATGCGCGCACGCTGCTGCATGCCATCGGCGTGGGCCAGGTGGCGGTGGTGGCACGGCCGAAGGCGGCGGTGATCGCCACCGGCAAGGAGCTGGTGACCGAAGCGGCGCAGACGCTGGAATCCGGGCAGATCCGTGACAGCAACCGGCCGTATCTGGTCGGCCGCCTGCAGGCCGCCGGTGCCGAGGTGGTCTGGCAGGGCACGGTGGGCGACGACGTGGCCGCGTTCAATGCGGTGCTGGATGAAGCGCTGGCCGCTGGCGCGCAGGTGCTGATCAGTACGGGGGCAGTGTCGGCCGGGCGCTACGATTTCGTTCCCGATGCGCTGCGCGGCCGTGGTGCGCGCATCGTGTTCCACAAGGTGGCGATCCGCCCAGGCAAGCCGCTGCTGTTCGCGGTGCTGCCCAATGGCGCGCTGTACTTCGGGCTGCCGGGCAACCCGGTGTCGGCGGCCGTGGGTCAGCGTTTCTTCGTCGAGCCGGTGCTGCGCCGCCTGTTGGGGCTGGCGCCGGAGCTCATGTTGCAGCTGCCGCTGCAGGCCGACGTGCGCAAGCCGCCGGGCCTGCGCTTCCACGCGCGTGCGCGGGTGGAAATGGACGGGCAGGGGCGCCTGAGTGCGCGCGTGCTGTCCGGGCAGGAGTCGTTCCGTTTGATGTCCATGCTGCAGGCCAACGCCTGGGTGGTGCTGGAGGCCGAGGGAGACCTGGCCAGCGCTGGCACCTACGTGCGCGTGCAGGGCTGGGGTCACCACGAACCGGTGCAGCTGGTGAGCCAGGAGTCATGATGAAACAAGTGAATCTGCAGTTGTTCGGTGCGTTTTCCGACCTGGATGCCAGCCGCGAGATTGCCGTGGATGTGGCCGGTGGCACCGTGGCCGATCTGCGCCAGGCGCTGCGCGAGCTGCTGCCGGTGCGTTGGCCGGGTTTTCGCGCGGGCCTGCTGGATTATTCGGCGTTTGCCGACCAGCAACGCGTGCTGCGCGACCACGAGGCGCTGCCCGATGACGGCCGGGTGGCGATCCTGCCGCCGGTGAGCGGGGGCTGAGCGATGAGCGAGAAGATCATCGCAAAGGTGGTGGACCGCGCGCAGGCGGCGATCGATCCGGCCGAGGGCATTGCTGCGGTCTCCGATCCGGGCTTCGGCGGCATCGACGTGTTCATCGGCAAGGTGCGTGACGTCAACATCGGCCGGCCGGTGACCGGGATCACCTACGACCTGTTCGAGCCGCTGGTGCTGAACGAGTTCAAGCGCCTGGCCGCCGAGGTCGAGGCGACGTTCGGTCCGAAGCTGAAGCTGTATGTGGCCCACGCCAAGGGCCGGTTGGGCATCGGCGATGTGGCGGTGGTGGTGGCCGCCGGCAGCCCGCACCGCGACGAAGCGTTCCGCGCGTGCCGGCAGTTGATCGAGGTGGTGAAACACCAGTGCCCGATCTGGAAGCAGGAGCATTACGAGGACGGCGACAGCGAGTGGAGCGAGGGCTGCAGCCTGTGCCATGCGGACAGCGAACCCGCTCATGCCCATGACCATGCGCACGATCACCAGCATTGACCCCGCCCTTCAGGGGGGCGCGGGGTTCAGTAGATCCACGCCATGCGTGGATGAGGCCTTTCCCGCGCATCCGGCCGGCGCAGCCACGCATGGCGTGGCTCTACTGCGATGAGCATCAACGGCATCGTGCTGGCCGGTGGCCTGTCCACCCGGATGGGCCGCGACAAGGCACTGCTGCCGTGGCAGGGCCGCACGCTGCTGGAACACATGCGGGGCCTGTTGATGCAGGCCGGCGCAGGCGAGGTATGGGTCAGCGGAAATTACCCGGCATTCGGCGGCGTGCCGGACCGCGTGGCACGTTGCGGGCCGCTGGGCGGGCTCTACAGTGTGGCGATGCGCATGCCCGATGGCCCTGCCTGGGTGGTGCCGGTGGATACGCCGCTGCTGCCGCCGCGATTGCTGGAGCAATTGCGTGACGGCCATCGCGGTCCATGCACGATCTTTGCGGGCCAGCCCCTGCCCATGCTGGTGGATATAGACGATGCTTGTCGCAATGTACTTGGATCGATGCTGGATGACCCGGACGGTCCGCGCTCGCTGCAGGCCCTGCAGCGTCGTCTTGGCGTGAACACCGTGGCGCTGGTGCCGGTTGACGAGGCCGGGCTGGTCAACTGCAATACCCCCGAACAATGGGAGGATGTTGCGTCATGAAAGTGCAGTTGCAGGACCAATCGGTACGGCTTCGCCTGGACGAGGCCGAGCTGGCGCGCCTGCTGGCCGGTGAATCGGTCGAGAACATGACCCGCTTCGGCGGTATCGAAGGCTGGGGCATGGCGGTGTCGCTGCATGCCGGCGATCAACCGGTACTGCTCGACGGAGGCACCTTCTGCCGCTTGGTACTGCCGCGCTCGGCAGTCGAGGCCTTGGCGGCGCGGCTGCCGTGCCGGGATGGCCTGCCATTCGACATTGCCCTGGAAGATGGCAGCCAGCTTCAGCTGCAGTTCGATGTAGACGTGCGCGACAGCGTGCGCCAGCGCGGGGTGACCCGCCGCAGCACCGCTTCATCGGTTTGACATTTGTCAGGGGCAGGGTGGAAACCGGCCCCTGATTGATCCAGATCAACCCCGTCGTCCGTGCTGCACGGCCTAATGGCTGCATGACGACGGGTCACAACTTGAAACGCAGTACCCACGTCATTCCACAGCCTTGGAGCCATGTATGACCGTCGGTAGCGATCCTGTTGTCCGCAGCACTGCCAGTCCCGGTCGCGTCATCAGCGACTGGACGCCGGAGGACCCCGGCTATTGGGAGCGCACCGGCAAGCGGGTCGCCACCCGCAACCTGGTCATCTCGATCCCCTCGCTGCTGCTGGCCTTCTCGGTCTGGGTGCTGTTCTCGGCGGTGTCGATCAGCCTGCCGAAGATCGGCTTCAACTTCAGTACCGACCAGCTGTTCTGGCTGGTGGCGCTGCCCAGCCTGTCCGGCGCGACCCTGCGCATCTTCTATTCGTTCGTGATCCCGATCTTCGGCGGCCGCCGCTGGACCGCGCTGTCCACCGCGTCGCTGCTGGCGCCGACGCTCTGGCTCGGCTTTGCGGTGCAGAACCCGGCCACGCCGTACTGGGTGTTCGTGGCCATCTCGATCCTGTGTGGTTTCGGTGGCGCGAACTTCTCGTCGTCGATGTCCAACATCTCCTTCTTCTACCCCAAGCAGAAGCAGGGCCTGGCGCTGGGCCTGAACGCCGGCCTGGGCAATGTGGGCGTGTCGGTGGCGCAGGCGGTGATTCCGCTGGTCATCACCGTGGGCGTGTTCGGTGCGCTGGGTGGTGCACCGCAGCCCGCGGTGGAGGGTGGGGCGCCGCTGTTCCTGCAGAACGCCGGCTTCATCTGGGTGCCGGCCATCGCGCTGTGCGCCATCGCGGCCTGGTTCGGCATGAACGACCTGACCAGCGCCCGCTCCTCGTTCTCCGAGCAGGCGGTGATCTTCCGCCGCAAGCACAACTGGCTGATGTGCTGGTTGTACATCGGCACCTTCGGTTCCTACATCGGTTTCTCGGCCGGCTTCCCGATGCTGGTGAAGAGCCAGTTCCCGGACGTGAACCCGCTGGCCTACGCCTTCATCGGCCCACTGCTGGGCGCACTGATGCGTTCGGTGGGTGGCAGCATGGCCGATCGCTGGGGTGGCGCACGCCTGACCTTCTGGGTGTTCGCGCTGATGATCGCGGCAGTGTTCGGCGTGCTGCACTTCCTGCCCAGCGATGGCCAGGGTGGCAACTTCTACGGCTTCCTGCTCAGCTTCATGGCGCTGTTCGTGCTCAGTGGCATCGGCAACGGCACCACCTTCCGCATGATCCCGGTGATCTTCCGCACCCTGCATGAGCGCTGGTCGGCCAACGACAACGCCGAGGGCAAGGCCACGGCCGCACACCAGGCCAGCATCGAGTCGGCCGCAGTGGTCGGGTTCTCCGGTGCGATCGGTGCCTACGGCGGTTTCTTCATTCCCAAGAGCTACGGCTCGTCCATTACGTTGACCGGCAGCCCCGACATGGCGCTGTACGGATTCGTTGTTTTCTATGTCACCTGCCTGGCCGTGACCTGGTGGTGGTACTACCGGCGCGGTGCCGAGACACCCTGCTGACGACATGAAAACGCACCGCAGCCAGATGACACACACAGCCACGATGCCGATGTCCGCAAAGGGAGACCCCCGATGAGTTATTTCCTCGATCGCTTGCAGTTCTTCAAGCGTGACCCCCAGACCTTTGCCGATGGCCATGGTTTTGCCAAGAGCGAGGGCCGCGACTGGGAAAACAGTTACCGCGCCCGCTGGCAGTACGACAAGATCGTGCGGTCCACCCATGGCGTGAACTGCACCGGCTCCTGCAGCTGGAAGATCTACGTCAAGAACGGCCTGGTCACCTGGGAAACCCAGCAGACCGACTACCCGCGCACGCGCCCTGACCTGCCCAACCATGAACCGCGTGGCTGCCCGCGTGGCGCCAGCTATTCCTGGTACCTGTACAGCGCCAACCGGCTGAAGTACCCGCTGATCCGCGGCACGCTGCTGCGCCTGTGGCGCGAAGCGCGCAAGAGCAAGGCTCCGGTCGATGCCTGGGCCAGCATCGTGGAGGACAAGGAGAAGGCGCGCTCGTACAAGACCCGCCGCGGCATGGGCGGCTTCGTGCGCCTGCAGTGGGAAGAGGCCAACGAGATCATCGCCGCCTCCAACCTGTACACGGTGAAGCAGTACGGCCCGGACCGCGTGGTCGGATTCTCGCCGATTCCGGCGATGTCGATGGTGTCCTACGCCGCCGGTGCGCGATATTTGTCGCTGCTGGGTGGCGCCTGCCTGTCTTTCTACGACTGGTACTGCGACCTGCCGCCGGCCTCGCCGCAGATCTGGGGCGAGCAGACCGACGTGCCCGAATCGGCCGACTGGTACAACAGTCGCTACATCATCGCCTGGGGCTCGAACGTGCCGCAGACGCGTACGCCCGATGCGCACTTCTTCACCGAGGCGCGCTACAACGGCACCAAGACGGTGGCGATCTGCCCGGACTATTCTGAGCTGGCCAAGCTGACCGACCACTGGCTGCACCCCAAGCAGGGCACCGACGCGGCGCTGGCCTTTGCCTTCGGCCATGTGATCCTGCGCGAGTTCCATGTCGATTCGCCCTCGCAGTATTTCCAGGACTACTGCCGCCAGTACTCGGACATGCCGATGCTGGTACGTCTGGAGCGCCGCGACGATGGCCGCCTGGTGGCGGGCCGCTTCCTGCGTGCCAGTGAGCTGGGCGGGCTGGGTGAAGCCAACAACCCGGACTGGAAGACCCTGGCCTACGACGAGAACAGTGGCCAGATCGTGGTGCCCAACGGCTCGATCGGTTTCCGCTGGGGTGAGAAGGGCCGCTGGAACATCGAAGAAAAGGCCAGCAATGGCGCCGACACACGCCTGCGCCTGAGCTTGTCCGACACCAACGACGGCATCGAGGCGGTGAGCTTCCCGTACTTCGGCGGCATTGAAAGCGATGGCTGGACCGCTGCACCGGCCGAAGAAGTACTGGACCGCAACATTCCGGTGCGCCGGCTGGCCACGGCCGATGGCGGCGAAACGCTGGTGGCCACGGTCTACGACCTGCTGCTGGCCCAGTATGGCGTTGACCGTGGCTTTGGCGGCGGCAACGTGGCATCGAGCTTCGATGACATGGTGCCGGGCACGCCGGCGTGGCAGGAGCGCATCACCGGCGTGTCGCGCGCCGAGGTGATCGAGATCGCCCGCGAGTTCGCCCGTACCGCCGACAAGACCCACGGCCGATCAATGATCATCGTCGGCGCGGGCATGAACCACTGGTTCCACAACGACATGAACTACCGCGGCCTGATCAACATGCTGATCATGTGCGGTTGCGTGGGCCAGACCGGTGGCGGCTGGGCGCATTACGTGGGCCAGGAAAAGCTGCGCCCGCAGACCGGCTGGCAGCCGTTGGCGTTCGGCCTCGACTGGAGCAAGCCGCCGCGCCACATGAACGGCACCTCGTTCTTCTACTTCAACACCGGGCAGTGGCGCTACGAGAAGCTGCAGGTGGACGAGCTGCTGTCGCCGCTTGCCGATGCCAGCAAGTACGGCGGCAGCCTGGCCGACCTGAACCTGCGCGCGGTGCGCATGGGCTGGCTGCCGAGCACCCCGCAGCTGGACCGCAACCCGCTGCAGCTGGTACGCGAGGCCGAAGCGGCCGGCGTAGCCCCGGCCGACTACGCGCTGGGCAAGTTCAAGGACGGCTCGCTGGACTTCGCCTTCGCCGACCCGGACGCCAGCCAGAACCACCCGCGCATGATGTTCATCTGGCGCTCGAACCTGCTCGGTTCGTCGGGCAAGGGCCACGAATACATGCTGCGGCACCTGCTGGGTACGCGCCACGGCCTGCAGGGCAAGGACCTGGGCGAAATGGGCGCAGTGAAGCCGCAGGAGGTGAAGTGGCGCGACGAGGCGCCGGAAGGCAAGCTGGACCTGCTGGTCACGCTCGACTTCCGCATGTGCACCACCGCGCTGTACTCGGACATCGTGCTGCCGACCGCCACCTGGTACGAGAAGGACGACCTCAACACCTCGGACATGCACCCGTTCATCCACCCGCTGTCGAAGGCGGTGGACCCCGCGTGGGAATCGCGCAGCGACTGGGACATCTTCAAGGAGGTGGCCCGCACCGTGAGCGAGATGGCGCCGGGCGTGCTGGGTGTGGAGAAGGATCTGGTGCTGGTGCCGACCCTGCACGACACCCCCAACGAACTGGGCATGCCGTTCGGCGTGGCCGACTGGAAGAAGGGCGAGTGCGAGGCCATTCCGGGCCAGACCATGCCGTCGATGACGGTGGTGGAGCGTGACTACCCGAACCTGTATCGCAAGTTCACCTCGCTCGGCCCACTGCTGGACAAGCAGGGCAACGGCGGCAAGGGAATGAGCTGGGACACGAAGCACGAGGTCGAGTTCCTCGGCAAGTTGAACCACACCGTGCACGAAGAAGGCGTAAGCCAAGGCCGCCCGGCCATCTCGACCGCGATCGACGCAGCCGAAGTGATCCTGCACCTGGCGCCGGAAACCAACGGCCACGTGGCGGTGAAGGCCTGGGAATCGCTGGGCACCTTCACCGGCCGCGAGCACACCCACCTGGCCGTGGGCAAGGAGCACGAGGCGATCCGCTTCCGTGACATCCAGGCGCAGCCGCGCAAGATCATTTCCTCGCCGATCTGGTCGGGCCTGGAAGACGACAACGTCAGCTACAACGCTGGCTATACCAATGTGCACGAGCTGATTCCGTGGCGCACGGTGACCGGTCGCCAGCAGTTCTACCAGGACCATGAGTGGATGATCGATTTCGGCGAGGCGTTCATGAGCTACCGGCCGCCGGTCAACACGCGCACGGTGGAGCCGCTGCTGAACCAGCGCCCGAACGGCAACAAGGAGATCGTGCTGAACTGGATCACCCCGCACCAGAAGTGGGGCATCCACAGCACCTACAGCGACAACCTGATCATGCAGACGCTGTCGCGCGGTGGCCCGATCGTGTGGATCAGCGAGGACGACGCGCGCAGCGCCGGCATCGTCGACAACGACTGGATCGAGCTGTTCAACGTCAACGGTGCGATCGCCGCCCGTGCGGTGGTCAGCCAGCGCGTGATGCCGGGCATGGCGATGATGTACCACGCCCAGGAACGCATCATCAACGTGCCGGGCTCGGAGATCTCCGGCACCCGCGGCGGCATCCACAACTCGGTGACCCGCATCGTGCTCAAACCCACACACATGATCGGCGGCTACGCGCAGCTGGCCTATGGCTTCAACTACTACGGCACCTGCGGCACCAACCGCGATGAATTCGTGATCGTGCGCAAGATGGACAAGGTGGATTGGCTAGATGGCGAGGCCGTACCGGCCGCCGCCAAGGAGGTGGTGTGATGAAGGTCCGCGCACAGATCGCGATGGTGCTGAACCTGGACAAGTGCATCGGCTGCCATACCTGCTCGATCACCTGCAAGAACGTCTGGACTTCGCGCGAGGGCGTCGAGTACGCCTGGTTCAACAACGTGGAAACCAAGCCGGGCATCGGCTACCCGAAGGAATGGGAGAACCAGGACAAGTGGAACGGCGGCTGGGTGCGTACCCGCGCCGGCAAGCTGGTGCCGCGTGCCGGTGGCCGCTGGCGCATGCTGGCCAAGATTTTCGCCAACCCGGACCTGCCGCAGATCGACGACTACTACGAGCCGTTCGATTTCGACTACCAGAACCTGCACACCGCCAAGGACAGCCAGCACCAGCCCACCGCGCGGCCGCGTTCGCTGATCAGTGGCGAGCGCATGCAGAAGATCGAGTGGGGCCCGAACTGGGAGGAAATCCTCGGTTCGGAGTTCAGCAAGCGCTCGCGCGACTACAACTTCGACCAGGTGCAGAAGGAGATCTACGGCGCCTTCGAGAAGACTTTCATGATGTACCTGCCGCGCCTGTGCGAGCACTGCCTGAATCCGGCGTGCGTGTCGGCGTGCCCCTCGGGCGCGATCTACAAGCGCGAGGAAGACGGCATCGTGCTGATCGACCAGGACAAGTGCCGCGGCTGGCGCATGTGCGTTTCGGCCTGCCCGTACAAGAAGATCTACTACAACTGGAAGAGCGGCAAGTCGGAGAAGTGCATCTTCTGCTACCCGCGCATCGAGATGGGTGAGCCGACCGTGTGCTCGGAAACCTGCGTGGGCCGCATCCGCTACCTGGGCGTGATGCTGTACGACGCCGACCGCATCGCCGAGGCCGCTTCGGTGGCCGCCGAGAAGGACCTGTACCAGGCCCACCTGGACATCTTCCTGGACCCGAACGACCCGGCGGTGATCGCCGCCGCGCGCAAGGAGGGGATCCCGGACAGCTGGCTGGAGTCGGCCAAGCAGTCGCCGGTGTACAAGCTGGCGATCGACTGGAAGCTGGCGCTGCCGCTGCACCCGGAATACCGCACGCTGCCGATGGTCTGGTACGTGCCGCCGCTGTCGCCGATCCAGTCCGCTGCCGAGCGTGGCCGCGTGGGCATGAGCGGCGAGCTGCCGGACGTCGCTTCGCTGCGCATTCCGATGCGCTATCTGGCCAACCTGCTGACGGCCGGTGACGAGGCGCCGGTGGTGCGCGCGCTGGAGCGGCTGATGGCCATGCGCGCCTGGCGCCGGACCAAGAACGTGGACGGCGTGGAAGACACCGCGGTGCTGGAACAGACCGGGCTGAGCATCGCCCAGGTGGAAGAGATGTACCGCTACCTGGCCATCGCCAACTACGAGGACCGTTTCGTGATTCCGACCGGCCACCGCGAGTACGCCAACGACGCCTTCGGCGAGCGCGGCGGCTGCGGCTTCACCTTCGGCAACGGCTGCAATGGTGACAGCCCGGCCGACCTGTTCGGCCAGCGCAAGACCACCACTTTCGTGGTGGACAAGGGTCCGAACCACCGCCGCAAGGAGGTGGTGTGATGAGCGTGCTCAAGCTGGTCGGGGTGTTGCTGGACTACCCCCGCGAAGAACTGTGGGAGCACGGCGAGGAACTGCTCACCGCCTGTGACGACCCGGCGCTGAACGCCGCCCGCCGCCAGCATCTGCGCAGTTTCGTGCAGCAGCTGCTGGCCACCGACGCGCTGGACGCACAGGCCGCATGGCTGGCCAGTTTCGACCGCGGCCGCTCGATGAGCCTGCTGCTGTTCGAGCACATCCATGGCGAGTCGCGCGACCGTGGCCAGGCCATGGTCGATCTGGTCGAAACCTACCGCCGCAACGGCTTCGAGCTGGATGCACGCGAGCTGCCGGACTACCTGCCGCTGCTGCTGGAGTTCCTGGCCCATCGCCCCGGCAGCGAGGCCCGCGAGTGGCTGCACCACATCGGCCACATCGCCGGGATGCTGGCGGCACGTGCGGCCGAGCGTGAGCTGCCGCACCGGGTGCTGTTCGAGATTCTGGTCGAAGCCGGTGACGGCAAGGCCGATCTGCATGCGCTGCGCCAGCGTGCCAGCGAAGAAGTCCGCGACGATACCGCCGAGGCCATGGACCGTTTGTGGGAGGAGGAGGCGGTGCGCTTCGGCGCCGAAGCCCCCGCCGAAGACTGCAAGCCGCCCGTGCGTTCGCCGGCCCGTCCTTCGCATCGAGAGGTCCAGCCATGAGTTACTCCCTGCATCAATTCGCCTTCCAGTACTACCCGTACATCGCCGTGGCGGTGCTGCTGATCGGCAGCTGGGCCCGCTATGACAAGGCCATGTACACCTGGCGCACCGGCTCCAGCCAGATGCTGTCGGACAAGGGCATGCGGATCGGCAGCAACTGCTTCCACATCGGCATCCTGGCCATCCTCGGTGGCCACCTGGTCGGCCTGCTGACTCCGCACGCGGTGTACGAGCACTTCATCACCTCGTCGCAGAAGCAGATGCTGGCGATGGTGGTCGGCGGTGTGTTCGGCGCACTGTGCTTCATCGGCATCAGCATCCTGCTGGTACGTCGCCTGTTCAACGCGCGCGTGCGGGCTACCGGCAGCTTCGGTGACACCCTGGTGCTGGTGCTGCTGTTCGCCCAGCTGTGCCTGGGCCTGTACAGCATCCGCGTCTCGTCCGGCCACCTGGACGGCGGGGTGATGGTGCAGCTGGCCGAGTGGGCGCAGCACATCGTGACCTTCCGCGCCGGTGCCGCTGACTACATCGAGGGCGTCAGCTGGGTCTACAAGATGCATATCTTCCTGGGCCTGACCCTGTTCCTGATCGCGCCGTTCACCCGCCTGGTGCACGTGTGGAGCATTCCGATCAGCTACCTGTGGCGGCCCTACCAGGTGGTGCGCCGCCGCCAGGCCACGCTGCGCTACGGTCCGCGGGAGTAAGCCATGGGCAGCCTGCCGAAATTCCTGCCGATCACCGTGATCGACTCCGCCGCACCGGTTCCCGCCGAGGCGCATTCGCATCACCATGACGCGGCAGCGCAGGGGCCACGCTCGCTCGGTCAACCGGCACCCTGCCGGCTGTTCGTGGACGAGACCGCGATCAGCGAGGCCGACATCGCCCGCGAGATGCAGCACCACCGGGCGATGCGCCCGGAACAGTCACGGGCCGAGGCGGCGCGTGCACTGGTGGTGCGCGAGCTGCTGCGCCTGGAAGCGCAGCGGTTGGGCCTGCAGGCGCCGGACGGCAACCGGGTAAGCGACGAGGAAGTGCTGATCCAGCAGCTGCTGGAAGACGCGATCGAAGACCGCGTGCCGGCCGATGAAGACTGCCGCCGCTACTTCGAGCAGAACCCGGAGCGCTTCCGCTCTCCCGACCGCGTGCGTCTGCGCCATATCCTGCTGGCCGCGCCGGCCGACGACGTGGCCGGGCGCTTCGCCGCACGTACCGAGGGTGAGTGGCTGGTCGGGCTGCTGAAGGAGTCGCCGCACCTGTTCGCCGATTTCGCCCTGCGCCATTCACGCTGCCCATCCAGCAGCGAAGGCGGTGACCTGGGCTGGCTGCAGCGTGGGCAGACCACGCCGGAGTTCGACCGACAGGTGTTCCGCCTGCGCGAGGGCCTGGCCGGCTTCCCGGTGGAATCGCGCTGGGGCTACCACGTGGTCTGCGTCGATGCCCGCGAGGACGGCCAGCCGCAGCCGTTCGAGGCCGTGTTGCCGCAGCTGCGTGACTACCTGGAATTGCAGGTGCGGCAGCGCGAGGTGCAGGCCTACCTGCTGCAGCTGCAGGAGCGCTACCCGGTGCGCGGGCTGGATGAGATCGAAGCCGAAGCGGATATCGGCTGAACCCCCTTGAACGAGGAAAATTCATGAACCAGGCCCTTGCCCCCGCCAGCGCCGGGCAGCAGCAACGTGCGCTGTGGCTGAGCACGTTCGCCTTCACCGTGTGCTTTGCGGTGTGGATGATCTTTTCGATCATCGGCATCCAGATCAGTCAACAGCTCGGCTTGAATGACACCCAGTTCGGCCTGTTGATCGCCACGCCGGTGCTGACCGGTTCGGTCAGCCGCGTCTTCCTCGGCATCTGGTCCGACCAGTTCGGTGGCCGCAAGGTGATGGTGCTGGTGATGCTGTGTGGCGCAGTGGCCACCTGGATGCTGACCTATGCGCAGACCTACACCCAGTTCCTGATTGCCGCGCTGTGCGTGGGCATCGCCGGCGGCAACTTCTCGGTGGGCGTGGCCTACGTGTCGAAGTGGTTCCCGGCCAGCAAGCAGGGCACCGCACTGGGCATCTTCGGTGCCGGCAACATCGGCTCGGCGGTGACCAAGCTGCTGGCGCCGCTGGTGATGGTGGCGGCCGGCTGGACCATGGTTGCCAAGGTCTGGGCCGTTGCGCTGGCGGTTACTGCGGTGCTGTTCTTCCTCTTCAGCAAGGAAGATCCGTCGCTGGAGCAGCGCCGCCGCGAAGGCGTGAAGCCGGTGCCGTTTGCCGAGCAGATGGCACCGCTGAAGAACCTGCAGGTCTGGCGGTTCTCGCTGTACTACTTCTTCGTGTTTGGCGGCTTCGTGGCGCTGGCGTTGTGGCTGCCGCACTACCTGGTGGGCGCCTATGGCATGGACGTGGGCCACGCCGGCATGCTGGCGGCGTGCTATTCGATCCCGGCCAGCCTGTTCCGGGTGGTGGGTGGCTGGATGTCGGACCGGATGGGCGCGCGCCGGGTGATGTACTGGACCTTCGGCGTGTCGGCCATCTGCACCTTCCTGCTGGCCTACCCGGATACCGAGTATGTGGTGAAGGGTATCCATGGCCCGATCCACTTCCATCTGGCCATCGGCGTGGTGATGTTCACCGTGCTGGTGTTCGTGCTTGGCTTCTTCATGTCGCTGGGCAAGGCCGCGGTCTACAAGCACATTCCGGTGTACTACCCGAAGCACGTGGGTGCCGTGGGCGGCGTGGTCGGCATGATCGGTGGCCTGGGTGGCTTCATCCTGCCGATCGTGTTCGGCGCGTTGAACGATGCAGTGGGCATCTGGAGCAGCTGCTTCATGCTGCTGTTCGTGCTGGTGGCGGCTGCGCTGGCATGGATGCACTTCGCGATCCGTCGCATGGAACGTCGCCACTTCCCGCAGATCGACCGCGAAACCGATCTGCCCGAAGCCATCGATGCGGCTGCCGCCGAGCGGGTGCGTGGCGGGTGAAGGGTGCTGCCGGCCAACGGCCGGTACTACCAAGTGGTGGATGAAAGGGTAGTGCCGGCCGCTGGCCGGCAGGAACCATCAGATGCGCCACGCTTGATTTCAATCAGGGCCACGCGAAGAGGAACGCCCGAAGATGTCTGCCATGAGCTTCCACGTTGACGAGAGCGAGGACACTGCGCTGCAGGCGGCATTGCTGCGGCAGCCCCGGCACGTGCTGTTTCCGCCGGCTGACCAGTTCAGTACCGGCTTTGGCGAAAGCGGGTGGCGCGGCGCCGTGCGCGCCAGCAACGAGCACCTGATCCCGCGTGGCTTGACGCTCGGCTTCCAGGTTGGTCGTGGTGGACGCGATGCGCCAGCGCAGGCGTATCTGGACACCCTGCTGCTGGCCCTGCGCCTGCAGGCCGGCGCGCTGGCTGAAGATCGCGAGGTAGTGGCGATGGTACTGCAGCTGGGGCTGGCCGAGACGCTGCCGCCGCCGCAGCTGGGCCAGCTGCTGGATGCGGTGCCGCAGCACCTGCGCACGGTGGCGCGGCCACAGGTGGAGGTGCGTCTGGACGCGGGTAGTGCGCTGTCACCGGCGCAGCTGCGTGCGTTGGGCTGCACCCGTTTGAACGTGATCGATCGCGCCGATGCACCCGGGCCGACCCTGCTGGCGCAGGCGCGACAGGTCGGCTTTACCGCGCGCTACTACCAGTTGCGGGTGCCCGGCAGCGAGGACACCGGCTTCATCGAACGACTGCATGAGGTGCTGGCCGAAGCGCCCGAGCGCATCCTGTTGCCGGCGCCGTGTGCACTGCCGGAACATCCTTCGGCCGCACGATGGCTGCAGAGCTGGCGCCTGCTGCGCGCAGCAGGTTACGAGCCGATCGGTGGCGATCACTATCAGCGCGGCGACCTGCCCAACCCGCATGGCCCGGGCGATGGCCAGCGTCATTGTGACCTGGCCGGCGCGCCACGCCGCGACCGCAGCGATTTCATCGGGCTTGGCCTGTCCGCCTGCAGCCAGATCGGCGAGGTGTTCTACCGCCTGGAGGACGAACTGGGCGAATGGCGTGCGCGGCTGCAGGCCGGGCACATGGGCGTGTCTGCCGGATTGATCCTGTCCGAAGACGAGCGACTGGCGGCCGAGGTGGCGCAGAGCATCGCCTGCGATCACGCGCTCGATGCGGCTGCCTTCGAATGGCGCAACGATGAACCGTTCGAAGAATGCTTCGCCGAGCAGCTGCCGGCATTGGCACCGTTGCTGGCGCGCGGCTGGGCACACTGGGATGGGCGCGTACTGCAGCTGGCCGAAGAAGGGCGGCTGCTGTGGCGTATGATGGCCGCATGCTTCCGGCCGGCGGCCGCCATCGCTTGAGTCTTGCCCCGATGTCTTCGAATCCGCCTTCGCACGGCCGCCTCGGCCAGGCCACACCGAACCCCGCCGCCGCCGATGACGGCGATGCGCTGCACTTCTGCAGCACCTGCGCGTTTTCCGACGCGTGCATGTCGCAGGGCTACGACAAGACCGCACTGGGTGATCTGCACGTGCTGGTCGACCATGTCGGTCCGTTCCATGCAGGTGACTACATCTTCCGCGCCGGCGAATCGTTCGATTCGATTGCTGCGGTGCGCGCGGGCATGGTCAAGACCTTCGTCGATGACAGCCAGGGCAACGAGCAGGTGCTGGGCTTCAGCCTGCCGGGCGAAGTGATCGGCCTGAATGCGATCCACGGTTCGCGCTTCCCCTGCAATGCGGTGGCGCTGGATACCGTGCACCTGTGCCGCATCTCGTTCCCCAAGCTCAGCTCGCTGGCCACGCGCATGCCGGGGCTGCAGGCCAAGCTGTTCAGCCTGCTCAGTGCGGAGATCGGCAAGGTCGCTACCCTGGCCGCCAACCACCGTACTGAAGAGCGCATGGCCGCGTTCCTGCTGGACATGTCCGAGCGTTACGCGCGGCGTGGTTTTTCCGCCACGCGCTTCAACCTGACGATGGCGCGTACCGAGATCGCCAATTACCTGCGGATGGCGCCGGAAACCGCCAGCCGCGTGCTGCGTCGCCTGAGCGATGATGGAATCATCGCGGTGAAGCAGCGTGAGATCCTGCTGCTGCAGCCCGAGCGCCTGGCGGCGCTGGCGGTGGCCGACGAATCCGATCCGAACTGAACCTGGCCGGGAGCCGACGATGAAGCGAGCTGGACTGTTGTTGCTGGGACTGCTGGCCACGGTGCCGGCGTGGGCGGCCGACCTGACGGTGTCGGCGGCATCGAGCCTGACCGAGAGCTTCCGCGAACTGGGCGCCGCCTATGAGAAGGCGCACCCGGGGACCAAGGTCGACTTCAACTTCGCCGCGTCCGGCGTACTGCTGCAGCAGATCAGCCGCGGCGCGCCGGTGGATGTGTTCGCGTCGGCCGACGAAGCCACGATGGACCAGGCCCAGCAGCAGGACCTGCTGGCGGCCGGTACCCGCGAGGTGTTCGCAGTGAATGCGCTGTGGGTGGTGGTGCCGCCGCAGGCCAAGGCTGCGCCACGTACCTTGAAGGACCTGGCCGGTGCAGGCGTGCAACGCATCGCACTGGGCAACCCGGACAGCGTGCCGGTCGGCCGCTATGCCAAGGGCGCGCTGGAAGCAGCGGGCCTGTGGCCGTCGGTGCAGGGCAAGACCATCACCACCCAGAACGTGCGCCAGTCGCTGGATTACGTGGCGCGCGGCGAAGTGGACGCCGGCTTCGTCTATGCCACCGATGCACAGGCGATGCCCGACCGGGTGCGCCGTGCCTTCGCGGTGCCGGTGGCGGGGCGCATTGCGTATCCGCTGGCGGTGACCAAGGCCAGCGCGCAGCCCGGCGAAGCAAAGCGCTTCACCGCCTTCGTGCGTTCGGCACAGGGCCAGGCGATCCTGGCCAAGCACGGGTTCGGCAAGCCCTGAGGCATGGATCTCGACTGGAGCGCACTGTGGTTGTCGCTGAAGGTGGCCGGCTGGGCCACCGCGATCAATCTGGTGCTGGGCGTGGCACTGGGCGCGCTGCTGGCGCGGCGGCGCTTTCCCGGCCGTGAGTTGCTGGATTCGCTGCTGACCCTGCCGATGGTGCTGCCACCGACGGTGCTGGGCTATTACCTGCTGGTGCTGATCGGTCGCAACGGCCCGATCGGCGCGTGGCTGCAGTCCTGGTTCGGCATCAACCTGGTGTTCACCTGGCAGGCGGCCGTGATCGCCGCGGCGGTGGCTTCGCTGCCGCTCGTGTTCAAGCCGGCACGCGCGGCGTTCGAGGAAGTGGACGGTCAGCTGGAGCAGGCCGCGCGTACGCTTGGAGTGTCCGAAGCAGCGGTGTTCTTCCGCATCACGTTGCCGCTGGCCTGGCGCGGCATCCTCGCCGGCCTGCTGCTGGCGTTCGCACGCGCGATGGGCGAGTTCGGCGCGACGTTGATGGTGGCGGGCAGCATTCCGGGCCGAACGCAGACGTTGTCGATCGCCATCTACGAGGCGGTGCAGGCCGGCCAGGACGGCAAGGCCAATGCGCTGGTGATCCTGACCTCGGTGGTCTGCATCGTGATTCTGTTGCTGGCTGCACGGCTGGTGGGCGGACGTCGCCGGGAGCTGCGTGATGTGGCTTGACCTGCAGGTGCAGCGTCGCCTGCAGGCGGCCGGCCAGGATTTCGTGTTGGACGTATCGCTGCAGTGCACGCAGCGCCAGGTGGTGCTGTTCGGGCCCTCGGGCGCGGGCAAGAGCCTGACCTTGAAAGCGGTGGCCGGCCTGCTTCGGCCGGGCCAGGGCCATGTGCGCCTGCAGGGACAGACCCTGTTCGATGCGGCCACCGGTGTGGATCTGCCGCCGCAGCGCCGCCGGTTGGGCTACGTGTTCCAGGATTACGCGCTGTTTCCGCACCTGAGCGTGCGCCAGAATGTGGCGTTCGGTCTGGAGAAGGGGTGGTTGAATCCGCGGATCGGCCAGCGCTTCGATGCGGTGGAGCAGTGGTTGCACGCATTCCGCATCGACACGGTGGGCGATCTGCTGCCTTCCCAGGTGTCCGGTGGCCAGCGCCAGCGCACTGCACTGGCGCGCGCCCTGGTGACGCAACCGCAGGCTCTGCTGTTGGATGAGCCGTTCTCTGCGCTGGACCATGATCTTCGCCAGCACCTGCGCCAGGAGCTGGAGACGGTGCTGGACAAGACCGGTATCCCGCTGTTGTTGATCAGCCACGACCCGCAGGATGTGGCCGTGTTTGGGCAGCAGGTGGCGCGTGTAGTGGATGGTCGCATCGTTGGCAATTGACCTGTGATGGTAGTGCCGGCCGCTGGCCGGCAACCACGGAATCCGGGGCAGCCGGCCCGCGGCCGGCGCTACCGGTTCAGCCGTTCGTCGCCCACTGGATGAACGCCCAGCGCCGCGTCGGCGCCATGCCGAAACGATGCTGTGGCGAGCGCGTATGCCATGCACGTACGCGTGCTTCCTCATCCGCATCCAACGCACCGAACAGCTCCACCGCCTGGCGCACCAGGCCGTCGGCATCCTGCGCGACGTCGCGCACCGATTCGGGCAGGTAGTCCAGCTGCGGCTCGCGTCCCATGTCCAGCAGCATGTTGATCGGGTAGCGGTGGTCGGGCATCGGCACCCAATCACGGCCAAGCAGCTCGGCCAACTCCGGCACGCCGGCCCGAGGACCGGTGGCGAAGGTGATGCAGGCACGCTGGCGGGCGTGCGCATCCAGCCTGCGCAGCGCGGCCTCCAGATCCGCCACCATCAGCGAGCGCGAGGCAATGGCCAGATCACAGCGCGGCACGTCGTGCCAGTCGTCGGTCCACGACAGCGCCCACGGCGTGACGTTGGAAACGCCGTCGCGGGCGATGGCGGCACGCAGGCCGTCGAGCATGCCGGTGCTGTAGTCGAGCGCATGCACATGACCGACCTGCGTGGCGATCGGCAGGCTCAGCAGCCCGGGGCCGCAGCCCACGTCGAGCACGGTGGCCACGCCGGAAAGATCAAGCCGGGCGAGGAACGCCTCGCTGTAGTCGTCGTGACGGCGCTTCCAGCTGGACTGTGCGGCACGCGCGTCCCAGGCACTGGCCGGCTTGGCCTGGAAGCCACAGGCCTGCAGGTGTTGGCGATAGCGTGCGCTGTGGTCGATCGGGGTCGGTAGCGGTGTACTCATGTAGAAGTTCCGGAAGCGGGCAGGGCGGCGGCGACGCGTGCGGCATCGACGCCATACAGGGTGGCGAGGCGTTCGGGCGTTGCGACCTCGCGGGCAGGGCCGAGCGCCTGCAGGCTGCCGGCGGACATCAACGCAATGCGGTCGGCCACCTGCAGCGCGTGCTGCGGTTGATGGGTGGACAGCAGCACACCGATGCCACGATCGGCCAGGCGGCGCACGGTATCGAGGATGCGCAGCTGGTTGCCGAAGTCGAGGCTGGCGGTGGGTTCGTCCATGATCAGCAACTGCGCCTGCTGCGCCAGTGCGCGTGCGATCAGCACCAGTTGGCGCTCACCACCGCTGAGCGTGGTGACGGTGCGGTCGGCCAGCGCCTGCAGGCCCAGTTCGCGCAGGCAGTCATCGGCGATGGCTTCATCAGCGCGACCCGGTGCCGCCAGCAGGCCCAGGTGCGCGGCGCGGCCCATGGCGACCACCTCGCGCACGCGCCAGGGGAAGGGCAACGGCGCGGCCTGTGGCACATAGCCCATACGGCGGGCGCGGGCGGCGCGATCATGCGCGCGTAGCGGCGAGCCCTGCAGGTCCACCTCGCCGTGCACCGCAGGCAGCAGGCCTAGCAGTGTACGGAACAGAGTCGTCTTGCCACAGCCGTTCGGGCCAAGCAGGCACAGCACCTCGCCAGGCTGTACCGACAGCGCAAACGGCGCGCCCAGTGCCACGCCGGCATGGCCGATGGCCAGGCTGCGTGCTTCCAGCAGCAGTGTGGCGGTGCTCATGGGCGACGCTCGCTGCGCGCCAGTACCAGCAAAAAGCACGGCACACCGACGAACGCAGTGAGGATGCCGAGCGGCAGCTCGATTGGCGCCAGGGTGCGCGCCAGCGTATCGGCGGCGAGCAGGAAGCTGGCGCCGAGCAGCAGGCTGGCCGGCAGCAGGCGGCGGAAGTCGGCGCCGACCAGCAGCCGCGCGATATGCGGAACCACCAGTCCGACCCAGCCGATGATGCCGGCCAGTGACACCGCCGCCGCAGTGCACAGCGTGGCGGCGGCAATCAGCGTCCAGCGCAGCGGGGTGACCGCCACGCCCAGCGCGCTGGCCTCTTCATCACCCAGGCCGAGCAGGTTCACCCGCCAGCGCAGCAGCACCAGCGGCAACAGCCCGATCAGCAGCAGTGGCGCGGTGACCTTGAGGTCGTCGATGACCACCGCGTTCAAGCCGCCCAGCAGCCAGAAAGTGATCGAGGGCAGCTGCGTGTACGGATCGGCCAGCAGCTTCAGCAGCGAGATGCCGGCACCGAGCAGCGCGGACACTGCGACGCCGGCCAGTACCAGGACCAGCACCGGATCGTGCCGCCGTACCAGCGCAGCCACCAGGCAGACCAGGCCCACCGCACCGAGGCCGCCTGCGAAGGCGATGCCCTGCACCAGCAGCATCGGCAGGCCGAGGAACAGGCCCAGCGAAGCGCCAAGGCCGGCACCGGCGGAGACGCCGAGGATGTCCGGCGACACCAGCGGATTGCGGAACATGGCCTGGTAGGCCGCACCGGCCGCCGACAGCACCGCACCGATCAGCACGGCGGCCAGCACGCGCGGCAGGCGGATATGCCAGAGCGCGGCCTGCACCGCAGGTGGGCTGGGTTCGCCGATGCCGAACAGCTGCCAGCCGATGGCGTGCAGCAGCGCCGCCGGTCGCACCGGGAACTGGCCGACCGAGAACGCCAGCAGCAGCATCGCCAGCAGCAGGCTCCAGCCACCGGCATGCCAGGCCCAACGTGGAAGCGTGCGCATGCTCAGGCGTTCGTATCCAGGCTGCGTGCAAGCTGGGCGGGCAATGGCTCGCCCCACAGCAGTTGATGCAGCGCACCGATGCGCGCGCGCAGCGCGGCAGGCGCCAATGCGGGCACTGCACCCGGATGCAGCCTGGACAGCAGCCACGGCAGGCCGGGCAGGCGGTTGACGCCGGGCGGACCATCCAGCCAGCCAAACGGCAGTACCGGTGCGCAGTGCAGGCGACGTTCGCGCACGGCACGCAGGCCGCGCCAGCGCGGATCCTGTGCGGCGTGCGCGGCGAAGCCGGCATCCTGGGTCAGGATCACGTCCGGATCCCAGGCCAGCAATTGTTCGAACGACACGCGGGCGAGGCCACCGGCCCCGGCGCTGGCGGCCACGTTGCGGCCGCCACAGAATTCGATGACTTCGGTGTTGATCGAGCCGGACAGGCCGCTTTCCAGGCCGTCGCTGCCACGCCCGTAGTACACGGTGGGCCGCGTCGCAGAGGGACGCGTCGCCAGCACCTCACGCACCAGTGCCAGCTGCGCCTCGGCCGCCTGCGCCAGCGCTTCGCCGCGTGCGGCAACACCCAGCAGCCGGCCAACGTGGCGCAGCTGCGCCGGATGATCGGGCAGGCGTCCGGCAATCAGTTCGAAGGGAATCGCGGTCTGCTTCCAGACCCGCTCGGCCGAGTCGCGGTAATTGGCATCGAAGTCACCGGCATCCAGCACCAGATCCGGCTGCATCGCGAGCAGGCGCTCGAGGCTGACCGTGCTCCCGCGCCCGGCCAGGCGGCCGACCACCGGCAACGTGCGCAGCGCAGCCGGCAGCTGCGCCAATGCGTCGGGCGAGACCTTCATCGGCCAGCCCAGCAGGCGGTCGGGTGCCACGGCGGCGAGCAAAACCGCAGCCGGCGGACCGGCCGCGAACACGCGCTTGGGCGTGGCCTTGGGCGCACCCAGCCGCAACACGCGCTGCGCCGGCATCGCCAGCAGCTCGGCACTGGCAACCAGCAACGGCGCCAGTGCGAACGCCTGCAGCAGGGCGCGCCGCCTCATGCTGCGGCCTCGGGTGCGTTGCGGCAGGCATCCCACCAGGCCTGCAGCGCCGCGTCCTCGGCGGGCAGCTCGATGGCCATGCTGCCGGTGAACTGGCGCCACGCGTCGAGGTAGGGCAGCTTCACCGCGGTCAGCAACGGGATGCCGGCCAGCATCAGCGCCAGCAGCTCATCGGCCATGCCGCCGCCTTCCGATTCCAGCGTGCCGAAGCGGTTGGCGATGGCGAGCTCGGCATGGTCCTGCAAGGCCCGGCGCAGCACCACGCTGGCATCGGCGATGCCACCGGGGTCCAGGTTGCAGCCGCAGGAGGCCGGACCCAGTGCCTGGCTGATCGGATAGCGCGAGCCGGGATCGGTCACGTCCATCAGTGCCATGCGCTTCCTGCCGTTGGCGGTGGGCTCGTGTGGCAGGTGTACCAGCCCGCGCACGCGGTGGCCGGCGGCCAGCTGGCGTGCGGCGAATGCGGCAAGCAAGCCATCGGGTTCGCCGCTGTGGTCATGCACGATGGCCGCGATGCGCGGCGGCTGTACAGCGCTCATGCTCAGAACCTCCAGTTGGCATTGGCGAACCAGGTGCGACCCGGCATCGGGTAGCCGTCGGCCAGTTCGTACCATTTGTCACCGATGTTGCGTACACCGAGATCGAAATCCCAGGCATCGCGCGGGCTCCAGCTGGCCTTGAGGCCGGTGATGCCATAGCCGGGCAGGTCACGCACCGGGCGTGCGGCATCGGCATAGCTGACCTTGCGGCCCTGTTCGGCTTCCAGCGTGGCCTGCAGCTTCAGCTGCGGCAGCAACTGCCAGCCCACCGCCATGAACAGCCGCTGGCGCGGGCTGTCGAGCAGGGCCACGCTGCGGTTTTCCAGGTTGGTGCGGCGCAGCCAGGTGTAGCTGGACTGCAGGTCCCAGTCGTCGCCGATGCGCTGGCGCAGGCCCAGTTCCACGCCCTGGTGGCGGGCCTTGCCGATGTTCTGCGCCTGGTTGCAGGTGCTGCCGCCGCATTCGCGCGAGGCCACCACCGCGTTCTGGATCAGGTCATCGATACGGCTCTGGAACAGCGCCGCCTGCAGCTGACCGCCTTCCCACCAGCGGCCGCGCAGGCCCACCTCGAAGTGGGTGGCATGCTCGGCTTTCAGATCCGGGTTGGGCAGGGCGGAACCCATGCGCGCGGAGTAGCGATCCTTGATGGTCGGGAAACGCGTGCGCCGCGCGGCGCTTGCATACCACTGCTGGTCCGGCGCCAGTTGCTGCACGTACTCCAGCACCGCATTGGTGGCATCGGTGCTGCCGGTCGGCCAGAAGTACACGCGCTTGGCGTCGCGGCGGTCATGGCCGATGCCCACGCGCAGGTGCGAGGTGTCGGTCAGCGCGATGCGGTCCTCGATCGCCACCGACGTGGTCACATCACGGAAGTCCTTGGTCGGCGAGTGCGGGTTGCGCTCGCTGTGCTGGTCTTCCTTGTAGTGGATCGCGAACTGCAGTTCCTGGCGCGGCAGGGCCGTGGTGGCCAGGGTCACCGAGCCGCCCACGGTGCGGTCATCGTAGATGCTGGGGAAGCTGCTGTTGTCCATCGCCACCTGGTAGGTGCCGTCGGTGTAGGCATCCAGTCCGTTGCCATAGGTATCGCGGTAGACGCGGGTGCGCAGCGTGGTGTGTTCGCCCAGGCGGGTGTTGCCGATGAAGTACAGGCTGTCCTTGTCCCACCACGGCCAGCGCCAGTAGCGGATGCCGCTGCGGGCGGTGCCGGTGTAGACCGGGTTGTCCTTCTCGCCGTCCTGGCGCGCGTAGCCGATCGCGTACTCGTCGCCCTCGCGCGGGGTATAGCCAAGCTTGAACGACAGGCGACGGTCGTCGCGCGAGGCGTTGCGGCGGTCCTTGCCGGTATCGGTGGGCACGCGCTTGTAGTCGACGAAGCCGTCTGGCAGCGGGAACTCATCGGCCTTCAGGATCGACGCACCGAGCTGGAAGTACCAGTCGCCACGACGGCCGCCGATATTGACCGCTGCCTTGCGTTCGCCGCCATCGGCCACGCCCAGCCGCACGTCACCTTCCAGCGCACGTTCCGGACGGCGGCTGACCAGGTTGATCGCACCGCCGAGGATGTTCGGCCCATACAGCAGTGACGCGCCGCCGCTGGCGACCTGGATCTCGGCAAGGTCGAAGGTAGTGAAGCGGCCGAAGTCCACGTAGCCGTCATAGGGCACGTACAGCGGGATGCCGTCGAGAAACACCGGTACCTGGCGCGCATCGAAGCCGCGCAGGTAGACCATGTCCTCGTTGCGCGAGTTGCGCGCCAGGCTCACGCCAGGCAATACGCTGACCGCATCACCGACCGTAGTGCGGTCGAGCTGCTGGATGCGTTCGGCATCGAGGCTGCGTTCGGCGACGGTGGGCGAGGTGCCGCGCTCGGCATGCACGTCGATCGTGCCCAGGGTGAACACCGGGGGCGGCGAGGTGGCGTCGGCCGCGGCGGCGGCAAGCGGCAGCAGCAGGGCAGACAGGGGTAGAACGAAACGACAGGTACGCATCCTCGCGAGTCCTCGGGTTCGTTATATCCAAGATGATATAACGGTTGGCAGGGGTCAACTTGATGACCGACCCGGGGATTCTCGTTGCTGGCCGGCGCGGCCACCTTGATCCATATCAAGCCCGGTGCAGGGGGGCGACGCCGTACACTGGCCGTTCGCGCGAAACGCAGGGAAACGAGCACGATGAGCGAGGCCGAACCGCCTTTGGAGCTGCAGGGCAACCTGTGGCTGAGCATTGCCGGTCAGAGCCTGGGTGGCCGCGGACGCTTCGCGCTGCTGGGCCTGATCGACGCCTGTGGCTCGATCAGCCAGGCCGCCAAGCGCATGGGCATGACCTACAAGAACGCCTGGGACGCAGTGGACGCGATGAACACCGCGGCCGGCGAGCCGCTGGTCGCGCGCAGTGTGGGCGGCCGCGGTGGTGGCGGTGCGCGACTGACCGAGCGCGGCCACCAGCTGATCGCCCGGTTCGAGGAGGTCGAGCGCGCGCACCGTACGTTCCTGCAGTCGCTGCAGGCCACCCCTGGGCTGGACGAGGATCTGGCCCTGATCCGGAGAATCGGCATGATCACCAGTGCACGCAACCAGTTCCATGGCCGGGTCAGTGGGCTGGCCACCGGCGCAGTGAACGATGAAGTGCAGATTGAAGTGGCGCCGGGCCTCGCGCTGGTCGCCACCATCACCCATGGCAGCGTGGAATCGCTGGGCCTGGCGGTGGGCGTGCCGGCCTACGCGCTGGTGAAGGCCTCGTCGGTGATCGTGGCGCAGGGTGAGGGGGCGCGTTACTCGGCACGCAACCAGTTCGCCGGCACGGTGGAGCGGATCACCGAGGGCGCGGTGAACGACGAGGTGGTGGTGGATATCGGCCATGGCTGCAGCGTGGTGGCGGTGATCACACGTGCCAGTACAGCAGCGCTGGAGCTGCAGGAGGGCGGCGCGGCGATGGTGCTGTTCAAGGCGTCGAGCGTGATCGTGGGCGTGCCGATGTAGAGGGGTCTTGGGGAGTGCCGGCCCTTGGCCGGCAGCGCGTGGTGCGAAGCGCAGCCGGCCAGCGGCCGGCGCTACCCCATGGAAAGGTCAATACAACTCACAGTGCGTACGGCCTTCGCCTCGCAGCGCGTCCCAGTGCCCTTCGCCACCGATGGCATCGATGGCCTCACGGACCGCGCCTTCCAGGTGGCTCTTGTTGCCGCACAGGTACAGATGCCCACCGCGGGCCAGGACGTCGCGCACTTCGCTGGCGCGCTGCTGCAGCACATGCTGCACATAGACCTTTTCGGCGCCATCGCGCGAGAACGCGGTATGCAGGCCGGCCAGCACGCCACGCGTGTGCCAGTCCTGCAGCTGGTCGCGATACAGGTAGTCGTGCTGGCGGTGCTTCTCGCCGAACACCAGGTGCACTTCGCGCTCGCAGGCGTTGGCCTGCAGTTCCTGCATCAGGCCCATCAAGGGGGCGATGCCAGTGCCGGTGCCGACCAGCAGCAGCGGTGCCTCGCCGGTATCGGGCAGGTGGAAGCCAGGGTTGGAGCGGCAGTACACACGGGCATGGTCGCCGCCATGCAGCAGGCTGCCGGTGGCAGTGCCGAAGCGTTCGCGGCCGCGCAGGGTGTAGCGCACTTCGCGCACGCACAGGCTCAGCTGGTCGTCGCACGGGTGCGAGGCGATCGAATAGGCGCGGGGCAGCCGCGGTGACAGCAGTTCGCGCAGTCGGGCCAGCGGCACACTGTCCGGCGTGGCGTGGTCCTGCAGCACGTCCAGCAGGTCCAGACCGTGCAGGTAGGCTTCCAGCTCGCGCTTCTGGCTGACCTTCAACAGGCCCTTCAGTACCTCGCTACCGCCGAGCTTGGCCAGTTCGCGCAGCACGCCCTTGCTCAGCAGGCGCAGCTCGCGGTCGTGCAGGGCGGCCACGGCGGCGGTGTCGCCATACCAGGCGGCCAATGCCTGCAGCAGGGCAGGGTCGTTCTCGGGTACTACGTGCAGGGTGTCGCCCGCGCGGTAGGCCATGCCACTGCCGGCAATGTCCAGTTGCAGGTGCCAGGCAGCGGGATCGCTGCTGTTCAAGCGGCGGCGTTCGAGAATGGAGGCGGCAAAGGCATTGTCTTCGCCATAGGCGGTCACCTGCAGGTGCAGGTCCTGGCCGGCACTGAGGTCGCCATCCAGCACCTGGCCGAGCACCGGCTGCCATTGCTGGAAGAACTGCTCGTAGCCCAGGTCGGCATCCACGCGATGCAGCAGCGGCTGCGCCTGGCGCTCGCTCAGCGCCGCATCCAGCGCCTTGGTGAAGCCGCAGAAGCTGGGGTAGCCGGTGTCACCGAGGCCGAACACTGCATAGCGCAGGCCGCTCAGCGTCGGGGTCTGGCGCAGCGTTTCGAAGAACTGCTCGCCATTGGCCGGCGGTTCGCCATCGCCGAACGAACTGGAAATCGCCAGCAGCACATCGCCTTGGCCGAGACTGGCCACGTCGATGTCGTTGAACGGGAGCACCTGCGGCCCGTGTGGCTGCAGGTCCGCGCCCAGGCGCTGGGCCAGGGCGCGGGCGTTGCCCGACTCGGACGCGAAACCCACCAGCAGGCGGCTGAAGGGCGTACTGGTCGGGAGGGCGTTCACGCGGCCTCGTAGAAGTCGTCGAACTTTTCCTTGCTGAACTCGACCAGGTCGTAGTTCTGCATCAGGTCATTCACCACGCGGCGGATGCTGATGTAGGAAGTGATGTTGCCGTCGGCGTCGAACAGTGGCTGCACGGTGGTATCGACCACGTAAAGCACGCCGCCCTTGCCGAGGTTGGGCACGATGCCGGTCCAGGTCTTGCCGGCCTTGATGGTGTCCCACATGTCCTTGTAGACGGCCTTGGGCACATCCGGGTGGCGCACGATGCTGTGCGGCTGGCCGATCAGTTCCTCGCGGGCGAAGCCGGTGAGCGTGCAGAACAGGTCGTTGGCGTAGGTGATGTTGCCCTGCAGGTCGGTGGTGGAGATCACCATGACGTTCTGCATGGCGTTCAGAAGCTGGACGTTGTCGGGGGTGTAGCTCATCGCAGGGTCCTTGTGGATGCCGGTAACGCCGGCGTGTTCGGGTCCTGCATAGAAATACGCCCGCGCGGCGGCGGGCGGTTTGACATTGATCAAGCGGGTGACGCGACGGCCTGCGACCGGGTGTCGCAGTGGCCATGCCCGGCGGAAGCGCGTCAGCCCATCAGATAGCGCAGCACACCCGCCGAGACCACGCCGATCAGCACGGTCGGCAGCATCGACAGCCGCGTGGCGGCCAGCAGGGTGATCGCCAGCGCGGCCAGGTCGGCGGGCTTGTCGGCGACGAAATCGGGGGCGATCACCGAGATCAGCACGCAGCCCGGCGCGGCTTCCATCACCGTCACTGCGCGCTTGCTCAACGTGCGGTTGCGCAGCGCGAGGAAGCCGACGATGCGGGTCAGGTAGGTGGCGCCGGCCATCAGCACGATGGTCAGTACCGAAGTCCAGTGGATCAGGCCATTGAAGATCATGCTGCGTCCTCCGCCAGCAGCCAGGCCGCGGCCAGGCCGGCCAGTGCGCCGCTCGCCACGTACCAGGCACCCGGCACCAGCAGGTAGGTGGCAGCGGCCACTACCAGGCTGACCAGCCACGGACGCGCGGCTTTCATGCCCTGCCACATGCCACGCAGCAGCACCAGGAACACGGCGGGGAAGGCCATGTCGAAGCCGTAGTCGTGGATGTCGCCCAGCATCGGGCCGACGACCGCGCCCAGCGCGGTGCAGGCCACCCAGACCGTGTACAGGCCTGCCGAGACGCCCAGGTAGTAGGCCAGGCTGAAGCCGAGTGCACGGCGGCGCGCGTCGGCCACGCCCATCGCCCAGCTTTCGTCGCACATGAAGAACAAGGCCGGCAGCACCCGGCGGCGCGGCAGGTGCTGCAGCAGCGGGGCCAGGCTGGCGCCCATCAGCAGGTGGCGGCTGTTGACCAGCGCGGTGATGGCCACGATCAGTGCGATGTGCGGTGGCGAGGTCCACAGTTCGATGGCAGCGAACTCCGAGCCGCCAGCGAAGTTGAGGCCGGTCATCAGCGGCACTTCCAGTACGCTCAGACCCTTCTGGGCCGCCTGTGCGCCGAGTACCAGGGCGAAGGGGATGAAGCCGATCATCACCGGCACGGCGGCGCGCAGGCCGCGCAGGAATTCGGCACGCGGCGCGGTGTCGCAGGTGTCGGGCAGGGGGAGGGTGGTACGGGCGTCCATCGAACGGCACAACTAAGGTGGGGGTGGCCCATGCTAGCGGCCCGATCGCGAAATAGGGTTGCGTTGATGCCATTGAATCCGAGAATATTGAGATTACATGCGGCCAATGTCGCCACTGGTGAAATTCCATGCAGTACCAGCTCGACAACCTTGATCGGCGCATCCTCGATGCCCTGCAGCGTGACGGTCGCCTGCAGAACCTGGAGCTGGCCCGGCTGGTGGGCCTTTCGCCCTCGGCCTGCCTGCGCCGGGTGCGGCTGCTGGAGGAAGGCGGCTACATCGACCGCTACGTTGCCCTGCTGAATGAGGCCAAGGTGGGGCGTGGCTTCACGGTGTTCGTGCGGGTGTGGCTGCGCGGACAGGACGAGGACACCACCAATCACTTCATTAACAGCATCAAGTCTTTTCCGGAAGTCCTTGAATGCCATCTGATGGCCGGTGACTGCGACTTCCTGCTGCGGGTGGCGGTGGCCGATCTTGATGCCTACCGGCAGTTCCAGATGCAGCACCTGAACCGGATTGCCGGGGTGCAGAACACCAAGACCGAGATTCCGATGCAGCGGATCAAGCAGACGACCCAGCTGCCGCTTTGAGGGATGGGTGGTTGCGGCCGGGTTGCACCCGGCACCCGCGGGTAGTGCCGGCCGCTGGCCGGCAACCTCAGGAGCAACAGCCGAAGCAACAGCCGAAGCAACAGCTTGCATTCCGAGGGATGGCGGGGTGGGTCCGGTTGCAGGGGACGCCGTAAACCCCGCTCCGCGGTCCGGCCCAGCCGCTGGCGGCTGTGCGTTCGGGCGCTTGCGAAGCAGTGCTTCGCAAGCAAAGCGCCCTCACCCATGGGGGCTTGGCCGCGGCATCCATGCCGCGGACACCCCTGCAACCGGACCCACCCCGCCTTCGACAGATTTCCACGATCTGTCGGAACGGCACGAGCTGCTCCTGGTGGGTGTCGACCTTGGTCGACACGTTCGGGTCGGCACGTGATCCGACCCCGTGCGCAGATGATCATGTCTGTTCGATTCATTGATTCCTGATGCATGACTGGCTTTACCGAGCCTGCCTCGACGGCAGGCTGTGGGCGGCGGTCATCGCAATGACATGTGGCCCCGGTACGGTTTGAGCCCGCTTGCTGGTCGCGCGCGGGCCGGGGTTCCGGTCGTGGTGCGCGTCCACTGCAGCTGCTGTCGCTGCCGAGGGTCATGTGTTCTACGTCAGGGGGCTGAATGGACACCATGCGGTCAGAACTTGGAAGGTGGCCATCGCCGCATGGCTGCTGCTGTCCTTTGCCGCTGCCGCGCAGGATGGTGTTCATGCCTACGACATCCCCGCGCAGCCGCTGGAACAGGCGGTCGAGCGCTTCAGCGTCATCAGCGGGTGGTCGGTGATGTACCCGGGCGATCTTGCCGCGGGCCGCAGCAGCCATGCGCTGCGCGCCAGCCTTGCGCCACTGCCTGCCTTGCAGATGTTGCTGCAGGACTCAGGTGTGGAGGTCGAGGTGATTGGCGAGCAGCGTGTGGTGCTGCGCCGGGGCACGCCCCTGGCCGCCGGACCTGGTGTCGGTGCCGAACTGGCCGATGCTGAGCTTCGGCGTCGGTATGGCGGGCTGCAGCAGCGCCTGCGTGCGGTGTTCTGTGACGATCCGGAGATCGCGCCCGGCCGCTATGCCGCGACGCTGCGCTTCCGCATCGACGGCGCGGGCCAGGTGAGCGAGGCCGAGCTGCTGTCAGGCAGTGGCAGCCCCCGCCGCGATGCCCGCCTGCTGCAGGCGATGCAGGGCCTGGTGCTGGCGACCGAGGCCGCCGCGCTGCCACAGCCGGTGACCCTGCAGATCCGTCCTTCCGGCACCGACCACGACTGTGGCCGGCGTGCGCCCCTTCCATGACTTCAAGGATTCGAACATGAGCAACGGTACGGCTGGGGCAGTTGACCTGATGGAGCACCTTCTGGGCGCCTACGATGAGCTGAAGCGCCGGCTGGTGCGCAAGCTGGGCTCGGAAGAGCTGGCCGGCGACGCGCTGCAGGACACCTGGATGCGCCTGAGCGCGCGCCGTGACCGCCTGGACGCCGTGCAGAACCCCGCGGCCTACCTGCTGCGCATGGCGATGAACACCGTGATCGACCGCCAACGTGCAGACCACCGCCTGCTGAGCCTGGAGGAGGTGGATACGCTGATGGACATGGCCGACCCGGCACCGGGCCCGGCGCAGGCGGCCGAACTGGACTTCGCGCTGCAAGACATGGTCGGCCTGCTGCAACGCATGCCCGAGCGCCGTCGCCGCATCCTGCTGGCAATCCGCGTCGATGGCCTGCAGCAGCGCGACGTGGCCGAGCATCTCGGCGTGTCGCTGCGGCTGGTGCAGCGTGAGCTGAAGGCGGCCCAGGACTACCTGGCCGAGCGCAGCGGGCAGGGGCGCCAGGTGCGGTTCTGAGCGACGGCATCCGTCTACACTTTGACGCCGATCAGAACCCCGCAGCGTGCGGGTCCGGCATGAGCCCCCATGGATCCTGACGATCGCCCGCAACGCCCGCTGGATGCCGTCGAGCGTCAGGCCCACGCGTGGGTGGTACGGCTGACCTCGGGCGAGGCGACCGCCGCAGACGGGCGCAGGTTTCGCGCGTGGTGCGAGGCCGATCCCCGTCATCGTGAAGCGTTCGGCCGTGCGCGCCGGCAATGGGAGCAGGTACGGCTGGCCGGCGAGCAGCTGCCCGCGGCCACGCGCCAACCGGTCGCGCCGACGCCAGCCCAGCGCTGGAGTCGCCGTGCCTTCCTCGGCGCCGCGATTGCCGCCCCGGCCAGCCTGGCAGTGGTGGCGGCGATCCGCCCGCCGCTGGGGCTGTGGCCTTCGGTGACAGCCATGGCGGCCGATTTCCACACCGGCACCGGTGAACGTCTGCAGATCGCGCCCTCGCCACAGCTGAAGATCGAACTGGATACGCAGAGCAGCCTGCGCCGCCGCGCGGACGCGCAGGGCGAAGGCTTCGAGCTGGTGCAGGGCCAGGCCGCGATCGAGACCCGGCCGGGCCTGCACCTGGCGTTGTTCGCGGGCCCGGGCTGCGTGATTGCCGATGAGGGCGCGGTGCGCCTGGACGTACGCAACACCCAGGGGCAGGTGCGCGTTACCTGCCTGCAGGGCAGCGCCCGCATCGAGCACCCGCAGGGCCGCCTGCAGCTGCAGGCGGGCCAGCAGACCCGCTATGACGAGCGCCTCAGTGGCGTGGTGGCCGAGGCTGTGGCCTCGGAAGTGAGTGCCTGGACCGAAGGCATGCTGGTGTTCCGTCGCGCACCGCTGCGCGAGGTGGTCGAGGAGATCAACCGTTACCGCCGCGGCAAGGTATTGCTGGGCGAATCGGCCTTGGCGCGTGCCCCGGTCAGCGGTCGCTTCCGCATTGATGACCCGGATGCGGCGCTTGAGCAGCTGCGGCTGACGATGTCGCTGGATCTGCGTCGCTTTCCGGGTGGCATTGCCGTCCTTGGATAGATGAAGACGCTGGCCGTGCGCACCGTGCAGGGCTGTTGCAAGCAAGGAGAAGCCAAGGATGCGCAACGAGACCATCGGTGTGCTGGATCTGCGTCGCAATCTGTCGGCGCTGCTGGAAACCACACAGCGACGGCCCTTGATGGTGCATCGCTATGGCTCGCCATGGGTGTGCGTGGTGTCCGATGCGCAGTGGCAGCAACAGGCAGTGCTGCTGGACTTTGATCCGCAGTCGCACCCGTTGGCGATGCTGCTGCGCCTGCAGCAACAGGCACTCCCCCTGTCTGAAGCCGGTGCATTGTCACCTGCGGCCCTCGCGCGTGCGCTGTTGTTGACGGGGATGCACGGCCTTGACGATCTGGCGCAGCTGCACGAGCAGGTGCTGCACCATCGGCTGTGGCACTGGTTCGTGGCGGGCACCCACGGCGTGATGGACGGCTGGCAACTGCCTGCGTTGCGTGTTGCGATGGCGTCATGGGGCGACGACGTGGACATGACCGATGCGCTGGTCGCGTTCGCCGCGCGCAGCGACGTGGCGACACTGGCACGCCGTTGTGGTGGCGAAGCGCCGCGACTGGAGCGCGAAGCCTGCAGCCGGATGACGCTGCGATGACGTTGCCGATGAAGCGCCACGCAGTGCACAGAGCTGCATGCGCGCTGTCGCTTCACCTGCCTTGCTGACGTCTTCTCCAGAGTACGACGCACCACGCGTCGCGGAGCACGGGCGGCGCCGATGGCAGACAGTCGCAGGATCAGCATGCTGGAGCTGGATCGTCACCTCAGCCAGTCACTGGAGCAGGCACGGCATACGCCATTGAATGTGCACCGTTACGGGCACTCCTGGGTCTGGGTGCTGTCCAGTGACGCCTGGGCGGATGCGGCGCGCTGGGCGGCACTGGATGGTAGTGCGCACCCACTGGTGGCGCTGCGAAGAGCCCTCGACCTGCAGCTGCGGCCCTGGCCCGAGGCGGCCATGAGCGCGCTGCCGCTTGACGCAGGCGATGCCCGGCTGCTGCAACGCGCGGCCCTGCTGGTGGTCGTGCGCGATCTGAAAAGTGCCCAGCGCGTGTACGACGACCTGCGCTATCACCAGGCCTATCGGATGTTCATCGGCCTGGATCATGGAACAGCGTGGTCGCCGATGCAGTGCGTGCGCCTGCTGCAGGCCTGCGCGCACCCGTTGCTGCGCGGCTGCATCGACGATGCGCTGGCCGGCGTGCCGCAGCACCTGTTCGAGTCTGCATGTGCCCCGGCTGCACGTGTTGCGCCTGCACAGGCACACGCGCAGCGGATTTCCGGCGGATGTTTATCGTACTGACACATGCACCGCTGACCATGGCGCAGCGGTCTCTTCCAGGATGACGAGGGCGGAACAATGGCAAGGCAGGTTCGTGGTCGCAGGGCTCGGCAGCAGGGTTTCAGCCTGATCGAGATCATGGTGGTGGTGGTGATCATCGGCATCCTCGCCGCATTGATCGTGCCGCGGTTGATGGACCGTCCCGACCAGGCGCGCGTAGTGGCGGCGCGCCAGGACATCGCCGCATTGATGCAGGCGTTGAAACTGTTCAAGCTGGACAACGGACGCTATCCCAGTGCCGAGCAGGGCCTGCAGGCACTGGTGAAGCCACCGCAGGGCGGTGGCGCGATGCCGGTCACGCCCTATCTGGATCGCCTGCCCAATGACCCGTGGGGCCATCCGTACCAGTATCAGATACCAGGCACCCACGGCGACATCGATGTGTTCTCGCTGGGTGCGGACAGCAAGCCCGGTGGCGACGCCGGGAACGCGGACATCGGCTCCTGGCAGCTGTGAGGCAGGCCGATGTCAGCCCGGATGCGTTCTGTTTCGAGTGTCCGTCAACGTGGCATGGCGGTGATCGTTGCCCTGCTGGTGGTGGCGCTGGTGGCGGTGATTGCCACGGCACTGCTGACCCGGCAGTCGGCCCAGCTGCGTGCGCTGCGTGGCGACCAGCTGCGCGCACAGGTGCGCATGGCCGTGGACGCAACGCTGGAGCGTGCGGCGCAGCAGCTGCGAGAAGATGTGCGCGAGCAGTTGACCACGGTGCGTGGCGGGCGCTGGGCGCGTCCTTTGCAGCTGCAGGCACCGTTACCGGTGCAGCTGCAGCTGGTCGATGCCCAGTCGATGTTCAACCTGCGCAATCTGCTGGCCCATGGTCAGGTGGACCCGGAGGCGCGACGCGCCTTCGTTGCGTTGTGCACCGGGCAGGGATTGGGGCAGGGTGCCTGTGCCTCCGCGGCGGACCATATCCAGGCACGCCTGCGCGATGGCGACATCCAGGCGCAGGCGCCGCTGTCGCGTGACGCCATGATCGAGCAGGCCCTTCCCGGCGCCGATCCGGTGGCACTGCAGGCGCTGGCACGGCGGACCGTGGTGCTGCCGGCGCAGACCCTGGTCAATGCCAATACCAGTGACATCAGCGTGCTGCAGGCCGTCGCACCCAGTGTAGAACCTGCGCGCCTGCGGGCGCTTCTCGGTGAACGTGACGGCGGCCAATGGCTGCTGAACCGCGGCGACATCGCCCATCGACTCCAACTGAGCGACGCACAGATGGCCGTAGTGCCGCTTGGCATCCATAGCGAATGGTTCCTCGCCCTCGGCCAGGTGCAGGCCGATGGCAGTACGGTCGACTTCCGCGCGCTGATCTGGCGCGAGTACCGCGACGACAGCGTGCGTGTGCAGCGCGTATGGACGAGGATCGGTGCATGAGCGTGCAGCTGAGGGTGCGCCTGCCGCCACTGGAATACCTGCGCGCCGACAGCGAGGTCGAGTGGGCGCTGCTGCACAAGGGGGGCATGCAGGCCCACGGCCGCGAAGCGTTGGCTGTGCTGGGGCGCCGCCATCCACAGGCCGGGGTGCTGGCCTGCCTCGATCCCCAGGATCTGATCCTGCTGGAACTGCAGCTGCCGCCGCTGTCCGGGCGCCGCCTGCAGTCGGCGCTGCAGGGTGAGGTGGAGGCGATGCTGCTGGATGACCTGCAGGAGGTGGCGCTGGCCCACGGTGCGCAGGCGGCAGACGGCACGGTTCCGGTGGCCTGGCTCGGCCAGCCGGCGATAGTGCAGGCGCAGCAGCTGCTGGCTTCGTGTGCCCTGCGGCTGCAGGCACTGTATCCGACGCCGCTGCTGCTGCCCTGGCAGGACGGCCATGCCACGCTGCAGGTCAGCGGCGAGCACCTGCTGGTACGCCGCGGGCGCGATCGGGCTTTCGTTCAATGGTATGGCGGACGTGACGCCTGTGCGGTGATGCAGGCGCTGGCCGTGCGCCTGCAACAGGCCGGCGTGCAGGCCGTGCAGTGGATCGATAGTGTGCCGCAGACGTGGCCGGACAGCCTGCCGGCCACCGCCGTCACGCATGAACAGCAGGCCTGTGGCCCCTTGCCAGGCTGGTCATTGCCGCTGCCCGGCGCAGGCCGGCAAGCACCGCGACTGGCGATCGGCCTGGCACTGGCAGCAGTGCTGCTGGCTGCACTCGGCCTGCAGCTGCAGGTCTCGCGTTGGCGGATCGAGGGTGAAGCGCTGCAGCAGGACATGGCACGGCAGTTCAGCGCGCGCTTCCCGGAGATCACCGATGTGGTGGACCCGGTGTTGCAGGCGAGGCGAGCACTTGCAGTGCCACCGCCGGCGCCGCCATTGCCGGTGCTGCAGCGTCAGGTTGCCAGCACGCTGCAGGCGGTCCCGGAGCTGGCAGGGCAGGTGCGCAGCCTGCATTACCAACCCGGGCAGCTGGACATGGAGCTGGATGCCGATGCCCAGGCATTGGCCGACGATCCGCAGCGGCTTGAGCACTGGCAGCAGGCGGTGCAGGCACAGGGCCTGCAACTGGCGCGCGAAGCTGGTGGACACCTGCGGGTGAGCGGAGCTGGACAGTGACGACCCGCACCCTACGGCTGGGCGAGGGGCTGGTGGGCCTGCAGCTGCGCTGGCAACGCCTGCCACCGCGCGACCGGCTGATGCTGTGGGTGATGGTGGTGGCGCTGCTGGTGGCGGGTCTGTGGTCGTTGTGGCTGGAGCCCCTGCTGAAGCAGCGTACGCACTGGCAGGCCGAGCTACCCCGGCTGCAGGCGCAGTCCCGCCTACTGGCACCGCTGCTGCGCGCCCGCGAGCGCCAGCAGCAGGCGCAGGGCCAGCACCCGACACTGGCCGGGCTGCGCGATGGCATCAAGACCGCCGGCCTTGCCGACGGCCTGCATATCGAAGCGCGCGACGGGCGCTGGCACCTGCAGGTGCAGGCGGTGCCCGCCGACGCGCTATGGAACTGGCTGCTGCCGCTGCTGGCCGACCCGGCCATCGAACTGAAGCAGCTGCAACTGACACGCACAGGGGATGCGAACATGCCGGCGGCACGGATTTCCGGAAACATCGTGATGGCGCTCAACGTGGGTGCCCATCCATGAGGGCGATGCGCAGCCTTGCCTGCAGTACCGCACTGGCTCTGATCGTGTGCATGGCCCACGCACCGGCGCCGGTACTGGCGCAGGACACCCGCGACGAGCCGGTGCAGTTGAACCTGGTGGATACCGATATCGGCGGCGTGCTGCGCATGGCCGCGCGCTTCACCGGGCGCCAGTTCCTGGTCGACCCACGGGTGACCGGCAAGATGACGGTGGTTTCCGATGGCCCGGTCAGTCGTACCCAGGCCTACCAGTTGCTGCTCGGTGCACTGCGCATGCGTGGCTTCGCGGTGGTCGAGAACGGCGGCGTCAGCCGGGTGGTGCCGCAGGCCGATGCCAAGCTGTTGGGAGGGCGCGTCGGCACCGGTGGTGCCGGCGGTGAGGTGGCCACGCGCACCTTCGCGCTGCGCTACGAGAACGCGGCCGCGCTGGTGGCGGTGCTGCGACCGATGATCAGCCCGGACAATCCGATCACCGCCAATCCGGGCAACAACACCCTGGTGATCACCGACTATGCCGACAACCTGGAGCGCATCGCGCGGGTGATCGCCAGCGTGGATACACCGGCCGGCATGGACACCGACGTGGTGAAGCTGCAGCAGGGCATTGCCGTTGACGTCGCGGCGATGGTCGCGCCGCTGCTGGATGCGCAGGGCGCCGAGCCCACCCAGAAGGTGGTGGTGATGGCCGACCCGCGCAGCAACAGCGTGCTGCTGCGCTCCAGCAGTCCCGGACGCACCCGTCTGGCGCGGCAGCTGGTGGAGAAGCTGGACCGCGCCCAGGACGAGTCAGGCAACCTGCATGTGGTCTACCTGCGCAATGCCCAGGCCAACCAGCTGGCCGGTGTGCTGCGGGGCGTGGTGGCCGGGCAGAGCGATGCACCGGCAATGGGCAGCAACGAAGGCATCACACCACTGCCCGGCGACGCCAACCGTTCCACCCCCGCGCAGCCGTCGCAGCCGCAGCAGGCCAAGACCGGAGGCAATGCGCTGGAATCACAGCGTCTGGACCCGAGCCGCCGTGACCCGATCGATGCGGGAAGCACCGGCTTCAGCCAGAACGGCATTTCGGTACAGGCGGACGTGGCCACAAACACGCTGCTGATCTCGGCACCGGAGCCGGTGTACCGCAACCTGCGGCGGGTGATCGACCAGCTCGACCAGCGCCGTGCGCAGGTGCTGGTCGAGAGCCTGATCGTGGAGGTCAACCAGACCGATGCGGCCGAGCTGGGCGTGCAGTGGATGCTGGGCAACGGGCGAACCTTCGGCGGCACCCATTTCGGTGGGGCCACCGGCGGCAGCGGGCTGAGCACCACCGCGCGCACCACCCTGGACGTGCTGCCCAAGGACGGCCTGAAGATCGGCGTGATCGACGGCACCATCAACCTGCCCGGTGTCGGCCAGATCCTCAACATGAAAGCGCTGGCCAACGCACTGCAGAGCAAGGGCGGTGCCAACATCCTGTCCACGCCGAACCTGATGACGCTGGACAACGAGGCGGCCAGCATCATGGTCGGCCAGACCGTACCGTTCGTCAGCGGCCGCTACGTGACCGACGGTGGCGGTGGCAGCAACAATCCGTTCCAGACCATCGTGCGCGAGGACGTGGGCCTGAAGCTGCGGGTGCGCCCGCAGATTTCCGAAGGTGGCACGGTGAAACTGGACATCTACCAGGAAGTCAGCAGCATCGACGCGCAGAGTGCCAACAGTGCCGCCGGCATCATCACCAACAAGCGTGCACTGGATACCAGCGTGCTGCTGGACGATGGCCAGATCATGGTCCTGGGTGGCCTGCTGGAGGACAACGTCAGCCACGGCCGTGATGCGGTGCCGGGGCTGGGAAAGATCCCGGTGCTGGGGGCGCTGTTCCGCAGTGATACGCGCAAGCGTTCCAAGACCAACCTGATGGTATTCCTGCGCCCGCACGTGGTGCGCGATCCCGCCGCCGGCCAGCGCCTGACCCGCGACCGCTATGACTACATGCGCAACGCGCAGGCCGGCGCGCAGCCCGTACAGAGCTGGGCATTGCCGGCGTTGTCCGCACCGCAGCTGCCGCCGCAGGACCTGTCTGTGCTCGGCCAAGGCAATGCGCGCGATGGACAGGGCCAGCCGCTGCAGAACACCAGCCTGGCGGCGTTGTATCCGGCCGGTGAGGGCGATGCCCAGCTGGTGCAGTTCGCACAGGGACTGGACCCGGCGCGTGCCAGCCAGGGCGTGGCGCAGGTGCGGGCACTGGGCCTGCAGGCCTATGCCGAAGCGACGCCGGGCGAGAGTGGGCAGCGCCTGCGCGTGCGATTGCCGCGCGATCCGGCAACGCTGGACCCGGCACTGCAGCAGCTGCGCGGGCTGGGCTACACGCCGGAACTGGTGATCGGGCCGTGAGCACCGCCGCACCGCTGCCGTACGCCTGGGTGCGCAGCCATGGCGTGATGCTGTCCGAAGCGGGCGGCGAGCCCGTGTTGCTGGGCACCGCCGACACCGCGGCGTGGGCCGTGGCCGAGCTGCGCCGCCGGCATGGACCGCTGCCGTTCCAGGCACTGGATGCCGCGACCTGGCAGCAGCGGTTGGGTGAGCAGTACCGTGACGGCGGTGATGCCGCTGCCGTGGTCGGTGCCGCCGAAAGCGAGGTCGATCTGGACCGGCTGATGCAGGACATGCCGGAGGTCACCGATCTGCTGGATGCACAGGACGATGCACCGGTGATCCGCATGATCAATGCACTGCTGGCACAGGCTGCACGCGATGGCGCCAGCGACCTGCACATCGAACCGTTCGAGACTCATTCGGTGGTGCGCTACCGGGTGGACGGCACGCTGCGCGACATGGTGCAGCCACGGCGCGCACTACACGCCGCGCTGGTATCGCGCATCAAGATCATGGCGCACCTGGACATTGCCGAGAAGCGCCTGCCGCAGGACGGGCGCATCGCGATCCGCGTCGGCGGGAGGCCGCTGGATATCCGCGTCTCCACGGTGCCGACCGGGCATGGTGAGCGTGCTGTGCTGCGCCTGCTGGAAAAGGATGCCGGTCGCCTGCAGCTGCAGCGCCTGGGCATGGCCGATGACACACTGGCCACGTTCACCGGATTGATCCGGCAGCCGCACGGCATCGTGCTGGTCACCGGGCCGACCGGCAGCGGCAAGACCACGTCGCTGTACGCCGCACTGGGCCAGCTCGACAGCAGCACCAGCAACATCCTCACCGTGGAAGACCCGGTGGAGTACGACTTCGCCGGCATCGGCCAGATCCAGGTCAACGCGCGCATCGGCATGAGCTTTGGCACCGCGCTGCGCGCGATCCTGCGCCAGGATCCGGACACCATCATGATCGGCGAGATCCGCGACCTGGAAACCGCACAGATCGCCGTGCAGTCGTCGCTGACCGGGCATGGCGTGCTGGCGTCGCTGCATACCAACGATGCGATCTCGGCGGTGACCCGCCTGGCCGACATGGGCGTGGAGCCGTTCCTGCTGGCGTCCTCGTTGCGTGGTGTGCTGGCGCAGCGGCTGGTTCGGCGGCTGTGTACGCAGTGCCGGCGTGCCGAGGTGGATGGCGAGGGTCGCACCGTATGGCGCGCGGTGGGCTGCGCAGCCTGCGCCAACAGCGGCTACCGGGGGCGAACCGGCATCCATGAGCTGTTCGTGGTCGACGACCGGGTACGTGCGTTGATCCATGAAGGGCAGGGTGAGCCCGCGCTGCGCGAGGCCGCACGGCGCGCCGGCATGCGGACGTTGCGGCAGGATGGCCAGCGTTGGGTCGACAGCGGGGTGACCACGCTGGAAGAGATCCTGCGCGTCACCGGCGACGATTGAGGCCTGCATGGCACTGTTCGACTACCAGGCTGCCAACGCGCAGGGCCGCATCGAGAAGGGCCAATTGGATGCCGACAGCCCGCGCGGTGCGCGCCAGCTGCTGCGTGGTCGCGGGCTGACACCGGTGCAGGTGAGTGCGGCGCGCAGTGCGGGCAGTGGCTGGGGCGCCCGCCGGCTGTCTGCCAGCGAGCTGGCCTGGGCCACGCGTCAGCTGGCAAGCCTGCTGGCTGCCAGCCTGCCGTTGGAAGGCGCATTGAGCGCGGTGATCGAGCAGGCCGAGCGCCCGCACGTGGCCCAGGCACTCACCGCGGTACGCGCCGACGTTCGTGCCGGCCAGCGACTGACCGTGGCGCTGGCAGCGCGGCCACGCGATTTTCCACCGATCTATCGGGCGCTGGTGGGTGCAGGTGAAGACTCCGGCGACCTCGCACGGGTGATGGAGCGCCTGGCCGACTACATCGAAGAGCGCAATGCGCTGCAGGCCAAGGTACTGACCGCCTTCATCTACCCGGCGGCGATCAGCCTGGTGTCGGTGGCGATCGTGATCTTCCTGCTCAGCTACGTGGTGCCGCAGGTGGTGACCGCGTTCGTGCAGGCACGCCAGACGCTGCCGATGCTCACGCAGGTGATGCTGGCCGCCAGCGCGTTCGTGCGCAGCTGGGGCATGTGGATGGGGCTCGGTATCGCTGCGCTGGTGGTGGCCTGGCGGTTGGCCCTGCGCAAGCCCGAGCTGCGCCTGCGATGGGACGCGATGCTCCTGCGGGTGCCGATGGTCGGGCGATTCGTGCTGGGTGTGAACAGTGCGCGCTTCGCCTCGACACTGGCGATCCTGCTGGATGCCGGTGTGCCGCTGCTGCGTGCACTGGAGGCGGCGCGGCAGACCCTGGGCAATGCGCTGCTGGCGCGCTGTGCCGACGATGTGTCCGCGCGCGTGCGCGAAGGTGCCGCGCTTGGCTCTGCGCTGAAGGTGCAGAAGGTGTATCCGCCGATCCTGGTGCATCTGGTGGCCAGTGGCGAGAAGACCGGTTCGCTGGCACCGCTGCTGGATCGCGCCGCACAGACGATCTCGCGCGAGCTCGAGCGTCGCGCGATGGCACTGACTGCGTTGCTGGAGCCGACCATGATCCTGGTGATGGGCGGCGTAGTGCTGACGATCGTGCTGGCGGTGCTGATGCCGATCATGGAAATGAATCAGCTGGTGCAGTAGATCCACGCCATGCGTGGATGGATCAACCGACGCGCACCCTGGGCGGCGCATCCACGCATGGCGTGGATCTACTGAGACCTGGATTTCTCCACACAATCCTCCATACCTTTTTTCGATCTTCCACAGGTTTCTTAAGCGGCCTGTCATCGGCACGGACCAGCATGGACACGTCGCCGCAGAGTGGGCTGGGAGGCCCTCGGCGGCAGCAGGCGTGTAGTGACCGTTCCTCCCTTGGCGTTTCCCTTCGCAGTAAACCCTTCAGGAGAAGATCATGAACAAGTACAAGACCCTGGCCGCGCTGGTTGCCACCGCGCTGCTGGCCACCGCCGGTGCCGCTTCGGCGCAGACTGTCACCGGCGGTGGCGCTTCGCTGCCGGCCGACCTGTACAAGGGCAAGCCGGACAGCATCCTGCCGGCCAGCTTCAGCTACGCCGTGACCGGCTCGGGCACCGGCAAGAAGGCCTTCCTTGAAAACAACTCGGCGCTGTTCCAGGCGACCGGCACCGTGCATTTCGCCGGTAGCGACTCGGTGCTGAGCGGCACCGAACTGACCACCTACAACACCACCTACAACGTTGCTGGCGATGCCAACCGTTACGGCGCGCTGATCCAGGTGCCGTCGGTCGCGACCTCCGTCACCGTTCCGTTCAACAAGGCCGGTGGCGCCCTGAACCTGAACGTGACCCAGATCTGCGGCGTGTTCTCGGGCAAGATCACCAAGTGGGAAGACATTGCCGGGTCGGGCCGTAGCGGTGACCTCGTTGTCGTCTACCGCGACGAAAGCAGCGGCACCAGCGAACTGCTGACCCGCTTCCTGACCACCGCCTGCACCAAGGCCGACGTCGAAGGCACCACCCTGAAGCAGGTTGCCTGGGCAACGGGCGAAACCGCCGCTCCGAAGTTCGCGGTGCAGTCGACCTTCAAGAACCTGTTCGTCAACAACACCGCGCCGGCCAACTTCATCCCGGCCAGCGCCACCGGCGGCAGCGCGCTGTACAGCACCGTGCAGGCTGCCGTGGGCCGCATCGGCTACGTCAGCCCGGACGCCATCCCGGCTGCCGACAACACCGAAGCTGCTCGCCAGGCTGCCCTGAGCGATGCGACCAAGGTCGCCAAGGTGAAGGGCTATTCGCCGAACGAAGTGGACGTGCAGGCTACCCTGGAATCCGCAGCTCCGCCGTCCGGTGCCGACGCCAGCGACCCGGCCAAGTGGGTGCCGGTGTTCGGCAATCCGGCCAATGGCTACCCGATCGCCGGTTACACCAACCTGGTGTTCGGCCAGTGCTACAAGGCCACCGCGGTTGCCAACAGCCTGCGTGGTTTCCTGATGAACCACTACAACGCCGGCACCAACGGCACCAACGATGCCGCCGTCCGTGCCCACGGCTTCATCCCGCTGACCAAGACCTGGCGTGAAGCCATCCGTGCCCGCTTCGTGCTGGCCGGCAACGCTGCAGCGCTGAACAACCCGAGCACCTGCGCCAACATCGGTCGCCCGCTGTAATCGCGACCGCTTGCTGATATCTGTTTGACCCGACGCCGGCCCTTTGGGCCGGCGTCTTCGTTTCCCTGGTCAGTCGCCTGTGGGGACCGCAGATTCCTGTCGGCTTCACGTCACGTAGACCGTCTATCAAGGGCAGGGCACGCGTTGCACGTGCCTTCCGATTGCTGCCGCCGCCGCGGCCCACCCGATTGCCGAGGTCCCGATGTCGCACCCGCTCACGTCCGCTGTTCGTCCGGCCGCGCTGCTGCGCCGCAATCACCCGATGGCTTGGGCCATTGCGGTGGCGTTGGGCTCTGTCGTTGCTCCGGCCAGCCAGGCGCAGCAGGCATTCAGCCCGGCATGGTTCGCCGATCGCGGTGCGGCCCAGGGGGCAGCGGCACAGAGCGGGCGCATGCCCAATGGCGTGCCGATCCAGTTCCAGCTGCCGGCACAGCAGCAGGACGCGGCGCGGCAGAAGCTGCAGCAATCGATCGACAACCTCGGCACCGCAGCGCAGGCGATCGCCCTGCAGCAGCGCCTGCAGGAGCAGGCCCGGCAGGTGCGCCGCGACGGTGGCTTGGTGATCGCCGACGGCCTGGGCAAGGACGGCCTGAAGGCGGACGAGAACCCACTCACGCGCGGCTGGATCAACGCGCGTGAAGCCATCCAGTCGCAAGGGGCCGATGGCCGGGTCCAGGTCAGCATCGAGCAGACCGCGGACAAGGCGATCCTCAACTGGGAGACTTTCAACGTGGGCGGCAATACCACGCTGAACTTCCTGCAGAACCCCGACTGGGCGGTGCTGAACCGGGTCAATGATCCCAACGCCCGGCCCAGCCAGATCCTCGGCCAGCTCAAGGCCAGTGGCACGGTGTTCGTGGCCAACCGCAACGGCGTGGTGTTCGGCAACAACAGCCAGGTCAACGTGCGCAATCTGGTCGCGGCGGCAACACGCATCAGTGATGCGCAGTTCCGCGACAACGGCCTGTACAGCGCCGATGCCAGCACGGCCTCACTGACCGATGCCTTCGGCAAGGTGATGGTCGAGCAGGGCGCGCGCATCAGTACCCACGAGCCCACCACCGCCACCCGTGGCGGCGGCTACGTGCTGCTGGCTGGCCACAGCGTGGAGAACGCTGGCCAGATCGAGACCCGCAAGGGCCAAGCCCAGCTGGCGGCCGGTGACAGTTTCGTGATCCGGCGCGGCGTGGGCACCGCGCAGAACACCGCCTCCACTACCCGAGGCAACGAAGTCGCGCCGCGTTTCATTGCCGACAGCAGTGCCGGCAGCGTGCGCAACAGCGGCCTGATCCAGGCGCGCGAAGGCGATATCACCCTGGCCGGGCGCGCGGTCGAGCAGGCGGGCGTGGCGGTGGCCACGACCACCTTGAACCAGCGCGGCACCGTGCATCTGCTGAACTCGGCCTCCGATACGAAGGGCAGCGTCACCCTGGCGACGGGCTCCACGACCGCGGTGCTGATCGAGGACGATGGCAAGAGCACGGTGCTGGACAGCCAGCGCGACGCCGTGATCAAGGAATCGGCTGAACAGGACGCGCTGCGCGGCAGGAGCAACAGCGGTACCTTCGACAACCTGTCGCGGCTGCAGGACCGTCGGGACCAGTCGCGTATCGAGGTTGTCTCCGGTGGCGACGTGGATTTCCAGGCCGGCTCGCTGGCGGTGGCGACCGGCGGCCAGGTGATCGCGGACGCGGCGCGGCGCAGCTATGTCGGCGATGGCGCCCGCGTCGATGTCTCCGGCGCGGTGGGCGTGCAGGTGGCGATGGAAAGCAACAACGTCAAGGTGAAAGTGCAGGGCAACGAACTGCGCGATTCGCCGGACAACCGTGACAGCGGCAAGCTGATCAGCAGCGAGGTCTGGATCGATCGTCGCCTGCTGACCCACGTGGCCGCGGGAACGGGAGGCCATGAAGGCGAGCGCTGGTATGCCGGTGGCGGGCTGCTGGAGGTGGGTGGCTACCTCGACAACCAGGGCCATTCAATCGGCGAATGGGCGGCCCAGGGTGGCACCGTGCAGCTGGCAGGCAAGGACGTGGTCAGCCACGCTGGTTCGCGCATCAACCTGGCCGGCGGCAGCCTGGACGTGCAGTCCGGCGCCATCCAGCAGAGCTGGTTGCGCGGGCGCGACGGGCAGCTGTATCGCCTTGATGATGCGCCGGCGGAGATGCTCTACGACGGTCTGTACAAGGGCTTCGAGGTCAAGCAGGAACGCTGGGGTGTCACCGAGTCATTCCGCAACCCGCTCATTGCTCCCGACCAGCGCGTGGACAATGGCTACACGGTCGGCCGTGATGCGGGCCGGCTGCTGGTGTCGGCACCCACGGCCGTGCTGGACGGCCAGGTCGATACCCAGACCTTCCAGGGCGCGCAGCAGGTGCGTCGCCCCGATCAGGCGCTGGACGGCTACGCGCAGGCGCAGACTGCCGTGGCGCGCAACGCGCAGCTGTGGGTGGGACGCTATGACAGCACCGGCCGCACTGGCCTGTTCGACTCGCAGATCCGTGTGGGTACGCCAGCGGCGACCGCGACCGACTGGACACTGCAGGCGCCGATCGACGAGGCACGCCGCAACACGGTGTGGCTGGATGGTTCGCGCCTGAGCGCACAGCAATGGGGCCGGCTCGACCTGGCGACGTCGGCAACCGTGGATCTGCAGGGCATGCTGCAGTTGCAGGACGGCGGCCAGCTTGCCTTGCTCGGCAGCCAGGTGAACTTCGCTGGCGACGTGCGCATCGCCGGTGGCCAGGTGCGCGCAGGCAACCTGCTGGATGTGCTGGCAACGACGACGGCACTGTTGGTCCAAGGCCGCAGCGCGGTGCGGATCGGCGAAGGCGTACGTATCGACGTGGGCGGGGGCTGGAGCAATGCCCTCACCCAGCCCGGCGAAGGTGCGCGTCAGGCGTGGATCGACGGCGGCAGCGTAGAGCTTCAGAACAGCCACGACGTGGTGCTGGGTGACGGCGCCGCCATCCTGGCCGACGCCGGCGGCTTGATCGACGCCAAGGGCAAGGGGCAGATCGGCAAGGGCGGCAGTGCAAGCCTGACGGCCAGCAGCGCGAAGGTCAGCGCTGATGGCAGTGGCCGGGTCGTACTTGGCGAGGGTAGCCACTTCAGTGGCCGTGGCGGCAGTGGTCGTGGCAGTTTCAGTCTCGCCAGCGGCGGACGCGTGCAGATCGGCGAGGGTGGGGCGGATGATGCGGCGCTGAAGCTGCAGGCCTCGTTGTTCAGCAGTGGCTTCGGAAGCTACGACATCAATGGCCATCAGGGCCTGACCGTCGCCGATGGCACTCAGCTGGTGGTGGCGGCACCCGGGTTGCGCATGACCGATGCGGCGCGCCGGGCCGGCAGTGCCGCAGAGGCACTGGAGGCCTGGGATGCGCCGCTGTACACAGCCGACCCGATCAGCGGGCGGGTCAGCCAGCGCGCAGGTGCCAGTGTGACCCTGCGTTCGGGCCGCAATGCCGAGGGCGGTGATGTGCAGATCGGCAAAGGCGCGCTGGTCGCGGTCGATCCGGGCCAGTCCGTCGCGTTGCTGGGCAACAGCAGCATCGACGTGCGGGGTACCGTTCGTGCGCTGGGTGGACGCATCACCTTGAACGAGGCATTCACCCCGATCGGGTTGTACGCCGGCCAGCCGAATGGCCGCACCTGGCGGATTGCCGAGGGCGCCGAGCTGGACGTGCGCGGCACCTCCGTTGCGTTGGCGGACGCCAGCGGGCGGCTGCAGGGCAAGGTGCAGGGCGGCGGCCGCATCGAGATAGGTGGCCCGTTGGACTGGGAGGCCGCCAATGCCGTCGTGCGTGCGCCCGATGCGTTCGTGGTCGTGGAGCAGGGGGCACGCCTACTGGCCACCGGTACGTCGGCCACGCTGGATGTGGATGGACAAGGTCGCACGCAGGTCGACAGCGACGGTGGCAGCATCGCGCTGCGCTCGGCCAACGGCCTGTACCTGGAGGGAGTTCTGGATGCCAGGGCCGGCGGCCAAGGCGCACGCGGCGGCACTCTGGGCGTCGCCTTCGTCGGCGGTGTCTACGGCGAGAACGTCGACAAGGACAAGAAGGACGTGCTGGCCAGCCGCGCGATCCTGCTCAGTCAGCAGACGGCAGATCCCAGCCGGCAGGGCGGGCGCCTCGAGTACGGGCATGCGCCGCTTTCCGTGCAGCAGATCCAGGCCGGTGGTTTCGAGCACCTGTCGCTGCTGGGTGACATCCGTGCCGATGGCGATGTCGACCTGCGCATGGGGCAGAGCCTGCGCCTGCACGGTATACAGGCCAACGCGCTGGGCCTGCTGCCTGATGCGGCGCAGGGCAGCCGCGTGTCACTGGCAGCACCGTATCTGCGCCTGGCGCAGGGCACCGGCCCACAGGTGAGTGCCGACAGATTGTCGTTGCCCGGGGTGGCGGCGATGGCCATCGGCCGAGGGCACGCGCTCTCCGTGCAGGCGGACCTGCTCGATATCCGTGACGTGAACTGGTTGGCCGGTTTCGATCAGGCCAGCCTGCACAGCAGCGGCGATATCCGCTTTCTGGCGCCCGGTGCCGTGCGCGCGCAGGAATCGTCGGTGCTGGTGCCGGGCTCGATGGATGTGCACGCGGCACGCCTGTATCCCACGCTGCGTGCCAACGGACGGCTGATGGCCGGCGCGTCGGCCACCGACCTTGGTACGCGCCTCTCTGGCTGGGTCAACCCGGATGCGGTGCTACGCATCAGCAACAGCGGCGGCGCCGCACTGCCACCGCCGGACTCGGCCTTCGGCAGCCTTGCCCTGCTGGGCGCAACAGTGCAACAGGGAGGCACCGTGCAGGCGCCCTGGGGCCAGATCCTGATCGGCGGCAGCCAGTCGGGCCGGAGCAGTGCCGGCCGGGTGGAGTTGCTGCCGGGCAGTGTGACCTCGATCAGCGGTGCGGGCCTGAGCCTGCCGTTTGGCGGCACGGTCGACGGTGTCACCTGGCGCTTCAGTGGCGCCGATTTCGACCTGTCGGGGCCCGGCGGCATCAGCAATCCGATTGGCGTCACGATCACCGCCAACGTGGTCGATGCTGCACCGGGCAGTGTGCTGGATGTTTCCGGCGGCGGTGAACTGAATGGTGGCGCCTTCGTTGCTGGCCGTGGTGGTTCGGTGGATGTGCTGCGTGCGGCGCTCGCCGATGCCAATCCACGTTATGGCTTCAGCCAATCGGGCAGCGCCGTGTACGCGATCATGCCGGGCCGGGCACAGGTACCGGCACCAGCGGGCATGGCCGATGGCACGGCCGACCCCCGCGTCGGTCAACAGATCACGGTGCCGGCCGGCGTACCGGGCCTTCCGGCCGGGACCTACACCCTGCTTCCGGCCAGCTATGCGCTGCAGTCAGGCGCGTTCCGGGTGGAAGTGGGCGCGACCGGCGCGACCGGCATGAACCAGCCGCTGTCGACGGGAACCGGTTCCTGGCGGCTGTCCGGCCATCAGGGCCAGGGCCTGGGGGGGAGTACCTCGCCACTGCTGACCGACATGGTGGTGACCCCGGCCGAGGTGGTACGGCGCCACTCGGGCTACAACGAAACCAGCTACAACGCCTTCGTACAGGGAACGGCGGAACGGCGCGGCGAGCCGATGCGTTGGCGTCCGCTGGACGCCGGCAATGTCAATCTTGTGCTGGGTGACGGTGCGGGACGCACCGGCACGGCGGCCGTCGCGTTCGCCGGGCTTGCACGGTTCAATCCCGGCAGCGCGCAGGGCCGCGACGGCATCCTGTCGGTCAACCTGACCACTGCGATAGGCAGGGACCTGGAAGTCATCGGAAAGGACGGCGCGGCAGCCACCGGCCCTGGCGCGACCATCACCGATGCAGCACTGAATGCGTTCCGTCCTGCCACGTTGCTGATCGGTGGCAGTTTCAGCCGCGCCGCTCTGGCGAGCAGCTCGATTACCGGCAATGCAAGGAGTGTGGTGCTGCGCTCGGGTGTGACGCTGGCCGCGCAGGAGGTGCTGGTTTCTGCTGCGTTCGGGGGCAGCGGCATCCTGCTGGAACAGGGCGCGTCGATCGACACCCTGTCCGCAGCGACGGTGTCGCGGGCGGGCGAAACGGTCGAGCCTTACTTCGCCCGAGGTGGTCTGCTGGCGGTCTCCAATCGGCGCCTGAACGTTGTTACCACGTCAGAATCTTCATCGGCAGGACCGGTTGCGATCGACCTGGGAGGTTGCCAGCAGGACTGCACCGGTCAGGCTCGTCTGGTGTCCGATGGCAGCATCACCATCGCCACCGATGGCGCGCTGAACATCCGCGACAGCGTGAGCTATGGCACGCGGCAACTCGGCCTGGGCATGTCTGCGCTGAATCTGGGCACAGCAGAGGCCATCGCTGCGGCAGCTGCGACGGGTGGCCTGCCGCAGGGCATGACCATGAACCAGCAGGTGCTGCAGCAGCTGCTACGCGGCAATACGGCGATCGGCGCGCCGGCGATGGATACGCTCAGCCTGTCCGCCCGCGATTCCATCAATGTGTTCGGCAGCGTCGATCTGGATACGCGCGATGCGGTCACCGGGCGCAGCAGCCTGCGCAGCCTGGTGCTGGGTGCACCGGCCATTCATGGCTATGGCAGCGCGGATGATCGTGCGCGCATCTTCGCCGACACGCTGGTGTGGGACGGTACCCTGGCGGTCGACCAGGTGCCGGGCAGCAGCCAGGCACAGGGGCCGGGCGAGGCCATGGTGGGCCGCCTCGGCAGCGGCCAGCTGGACATGGTCACCCGCACGCTGACCCTGGGGCGCGCGCCGTTCACCCGCCCGAGTTCCGAAGTGGCTGCCGACCGCCAGGTACTTGGCTTTGCCGGGGTGAACCTGAGCGCCTCCGAGCGCATGGTGTTTTCCGCCAAGGGCAGCCTGGATGTCTACCAGTCGCAGGGTGGCTACGTCACCGGGCAGGGCTGGCAGTACAGCGGCGGCGCGCTGGATATCAACACCCCGCTGTTGACCGGCGATGCGGCCGCGCGCCTGGCCGTGCACAGTGGCGGAACGCTGCGCGTGCAGGGTGCGGGTGCAACCCCGGGCAGCGATGCGCTGGGCGCGGAGCTGAGTCTGAAGGCCGACCGGATCGTACTGGACAGCCGTATTGCGCTGGCGTCCGGACGGCTGGACGCCGTGGCGCAGAACGGGTTGATGCTGGGCGCCAATGCGCTGCTGGACCTGGCTGGGCGCAGGGTCAGCCTGTTCGACGTGGACAAGTACAGCTGGGGTGGCGACGTACTGCTGTCTTCGGCCGCCGGTGACATCCACACCGACGCGGCCTCGCGCATCGACCTGTCTGCACTGGACAACCGTGGTGGTCGCCTGACAGTGACGGCGCTGGGCGAGCTGGGCGGCCGCGTCGACCTGGCCGGCAGCGTGCTGGGCAGCGCCAGTGGCCGATACGATGCGGGTGGCACGATGGTGCCGTTCGACGCTGGCGAGGCGGTCATCCGCGCGCGCCAGCTGCAGGATTTCACCGGCCTCAACATGCGCCTGACTGCAGGTGGCGTCACCGGTGGCCGTACCTTCCAGCTTGCCGAAGGCGATCTGCGGGTGGGCGATGAAGTGAAGGCGCGCAATGTCGACATCAGTGTCGATCGCGGCAGCCTGCGGGTGGATGGCCGTATAGACGCCAGTGGCGAACAGGTGGGCAGCATCCGTCTGTCCGCACGGGATGGGCTGCGGGTGGACGGAACGCTGGACGCACATGGCAGCGGCCTGCGCGTGGACAGCTACGGCAAGATCATCGACAGCCCGAACCGGGCGATGATCGAACTGACCTCCACGCAGGGTGAACTGGTGCTGGGCAACGCGGCAGGCATGGATCTGCGTGCGGGCAGCGGCGTAGCGCTGGGCAAGGCGGCCGGCCAGAACGATGGGCGTGCGCGCGGCACGATCAAGCTCAACGTGCCGCGGGTCGGAGGCGACGATGCGGCCATCAATGTGGCGGCCGGCGTGCGCATTGCCGGTGCGGGGGATATCCAGGTCAACGGCTTCCGCACTTACGACAACGCGCCGCAGACCAGCGCACCGGATGTCCATGGCTACCGTCCGCAGATGATCAACCAGCGCTGGCTGGATACCGTGGTCGATCCGGACAGCAGCGCGTGGTTCAACGCCGCTTTCGCCAACACGGACCTGCAGCAGCGCATCGCCGCGCTGGGCGAGCATCACCTGCGCCCGGGCGTGCAGGTCGTCGCCCGCAAGGGCGCCGACAATCCACGCGGCGACCTGGTCGTGGCCGGTGACATCGACCTGTCTGGCTATCGCTATGGGCCGCAGTCCAACCGGAATGATCCGGCACGACGTGGCTTCGGCGAGTCTGCGGCGCTGGTGCTGCGTGCCGAGGGCGACATCAACGTCTACGGCAGCATCAATGACGGTTTCGCGCCGCCGCCTGCGAATCCGGACGAAAGTGGCTGGGTCCTGGTGCAGGGCCGCAGCCTCAACTCGGCGAACACGGCATTCGGCGGCGACCTGGTGGTGCCGGGCGAAGGTGTGCAGCTGCAGCCGGGCACCGAGTTCCAGCAGGGTGCCCGTCTCAACTATGACCTGCCGTTCCGCGCCATCAGCCTGCCGGCAGGCACGGTGCTGCCGGCGGCGATGGTGCTGTCCGGCGAACTGCTGCTGCCTGCAGGGACCGTGCTGGGTGCGGCAGTCATCCACGGCGGCCAGGTGATTGCGGCGGGTACGGTGCTGGCGCAACCGATCACCCTGGGGACCGGAGACCAGCTGGGTGCGGGCTTCCGCCTGCGCAGCGAGGCGCCGATGGCGGCGCAGCTGTGGCCGGCCAACGTTCCGCTGCCGGCAAGACTGACGCTCGCCACTGCCCTGAACCTGCGCGCCGGGTCGCTCATTCCCACGATGACCAAGGTGGTGCTGGCCGGGGGGGAGCCGGTCAAACTGCGGCCGGCGGACGCCGCGGGCAACCAGGGGCGCAACTGGGCATTGGCATCGATGCTGCCGGAGGGCACCACCTCATGGGACCTGACCGCAGTGGCAGGTGCCGACGCTGACGCGGCCGATCCACGCACGCGGCGCTGGGGTGGTGAGGGCAGCATCGTGCTGGCCGACAGCCACTACGCCACGATCGGTACGGCTACCACGACGACCGAATGGAAGGGCGACCGCGTAGTCTCGGTGGACGGGTCGATGGATTGGGCTGGCGATGACAGCCTGGTGGGCAAGCCGGCCAAGGAGGTGGCCGAATTCTTCGGCATGAGCGAGGACGATTTCTGCGCCGCTGGTCCCTACTGTGGTCCCGCGCCGCGTCTGGTCGACAAGCAGGGGTCGATGGACTTCTGGGGTGACGAGACCTATGTGGGGACGTCGGCCAAGGATTTCGCCGAGATGATGGGCATGACCGAGGAGGCGTTCTGCGCCACCGTCGGCTACTGTTATGGCGGCGGCACGCTGACCGAAGTGACCACCTATGGCAAGCGCCTGGGCACACCGGCCTGGAGTGTTCTGCGTACCGGCAAGGGCGATCTGGAACTGTTGGCCGCGCGGGACGTGCACATGCGCTCTGCGTTCGGTGTCTACACCGCCGGTGCGCCCACCGCGCTCGGCGACGGCAAGGACGCGGCGTTCAACCCGGGCCGCTCGGCGGCGCCCGGCAGTGCCTCGTTGCTGGGCCCGAATCTGGTCCCCGGCGCCTATGATGCCGCGCTGGCGAACTACCAGGCCTGGTATCCCGATCATGGTGGCAACCTTCGCATCGAAGCGGGCAGCGACATCATCGGCGACGTGTGGAGTGCGCGCGCGGAATCGGGAACGCCGGACCGCGACCCGGCCGACCATGCCAGTGCCGCAGTCGGCAACTGGTTGTGGCGGCAGGGTACGTCCGCTGCGGCCGGCGTACAGCCGACGGCAACCAGCTGGTGGATCAATTTCGGCACCTACAGCGCGGTGCAGGGGGGGCCGAACAAGTCGCCACGCATGGTTGGCTTCACCGGCTTCGGCACGCTGGGCGGTGGCAACCTGGCGATCGAGGCGGGGCGCGATGCCGGTGTGCGTGATCCGATGGGCAATGCCCTGGGCTTCTTCGCGGCGCCACATTCCAGTGCAGTGGTGGCGGCGGTCGGCTCTACGGGGCGGGTCAGTGACGGCAAGTTGCACCTCACTGGTGGTGGCGACCTGAGCGTGCGCACAGGAGGGGCATTGAATCCGGGCCTGCGTGCCAGCAGCTTGCAGCCGAGCGACTACCAGCAGGACCTGGATCTGAACGGTGCGCTGGTCAACCTGCGTGGCAGTGCCCGGGTGGATGCGGCGCGCATCGGCGGACTCACTGCCACCCTGAACAGCTATTCCTCGCTGGAACCGTACAAGGTCAGCTCCGCGGTTGCGATGGGTGGGCCGGTGGTCCTGCTGGGCGATGCCACCGCGCAGTTGCAGGCGCGTGGTGATCTGGTGCTGGGCGGGGCGGCCGATCCGGGTCGTGTACCGGTGGCCAATTACACCGATATGCTGCTGGACAATGGGCGACATGCGTCCGGTACCAGCTGGTTCTCGCTGTGGACGGCCAATACTGCTCTGGACCTGTTCTCGGCAGGGGGAGGCCTGGCGCCTTCGCTGGCCGGGACGATGCACTTCACCGGAAGCAACCTGAGGGCGGAACAGGTCAGGGTGACCGGTGCCATGGACCGGCTGAACTACTGGCTGTATCCGTCCCGCTTCAGCGCCGTCGCGGCCAGTGGTGACATTTCGCTGCCGCGGCTGGAAGGCGTTCAGGAGACCGACAGGACCACCCAGGACGTGCTGCTGCTGGCCCCCTCGGCCAGTGGCCGCCTCGACATTCTGGCTGGCGGGTCGATCTTCTCCACCAAGCATGGCCTGCAGGTCACCCGATCGGGTGCCGACGTGCGCCTGCCGGACCCCTTCGATCCGGCGTTCATCGCAATGGATGCGTCGGGTGCGACGGTGCGGAGCAACGTGTCGGTCGATGCGACCGGTGCTTCGGTGCAGGCATCACTGCCCCTGTTCGCCTTCGGGCCCAACACGCCGCTGGCGGGTAGCCTGGTGTGGCAGCCGACGGCAATCAGCCGCTTCTATGCGGCTGCAGGGGACATCAGCTCCCTGACGGTGGGCAGCCAGCGCACGTTGGACCTTTCTTCGGCGGGTGCTGGGCGCTCGGTGGTCAACTGGTACGAAGCCGGCGCGCCGGTGCAGCTGCGCGCCGGTCGCGATGTGCTCGAATCGGACGTCACATCGCTCAATACCACCGGCACCGACATCAGCATGATCAGCGCTGGCCGCGATATCGTCCGCAGCAGCATGACCGTGGCCGGCCCGGGCAACGCCGAGGTCAGTGCGGGCCGCCAGTTGCGGCAGGAAGAGGCCGGCAGCATCGTCAGCCTGGGCGGCATCGTGCAGGGTGACACCCGCCCGGGCGCGAGCATCGCGTTGACCGCCGGCAACCAGCACATCGACTTCGATTCAGTGCGGACGCGCTACCTGGATCCGGCCAACCAGGCCGACCCGGAGCAGTCGCTGGCCTCGCAGCCGGGCAAGGCGGTGAAGATCTACGACAGGGAACTCAAGCAGTGGCTCCAGCAGCGCTTCGGCAGGACTGCCGACGGTGCAGAGGCGTTGGCCCTGTTCGACGCGCTGCCGAAGGAACAGCAACGCATCTTCCTGCGCCAGGTCTACTACGCCGAGCTGCGCGAAGGTGGCCGCGAGTACACCGATGCGCAGGGCCCGCGATTCGGTTCGTACCTGCGCGGGCGTGAAGCCATCGCCACGCTGATGCCGGACAAGGACGCCAGTGGGGCGACCATTGACCGTACCGGCGATATCCTGATGTACGGCGGTTCCGGCGTACGCACCGAGGCCGGCGGCAACATCGAACTGATGGCACCGGGTGGACGGATCGTTGTAGGCGTTCAGGGCGTGGTGCCACCGGCCAGCGCCGGCCTGGTCACCCAGGGGCAGGGCGACGTCCGCTTGTTCAGCCAGGACAGCGTGCTGCTGGGCTTGTCGCGGGTGATGACCACCTTTGGTGGTGACATCCTGGCGTGGTCGGAGCAGGGCGACATCAATGCTGGCCGCGGTTCGCGCACCAGCCTGCTGTACACGCCGCCGCGCCGCCTGTACGACACCTGGGGCAATGTGATCCTTTCGCCGCAGGCACCGGCCAGCGGTGCGGGTATCGCGACATTGAACCCGATCGCCGAGGTGCCGCCGGGCGACGTCGATCTGGTTGCTCCGCTGGGTACCATCGATGCCGGCGAGGCTGGCATCCGGGTGTCGGGCAACATCAATCTGGCCGCACTGCAGGTACTCAATGCCGCCAACATCCAGGTGCAGGGCGAAAGCAAGGGCCTGCCGGTCCTGGCCACCGTCAATGTCAACGCGCTGGCTTCGGCCAGTGCGGCGGCCAGCAGCGCCAGCCAGGCGGCACAGGATGTGATGCGCAAGAGCCAGGACGATGCACGGCGCAACCAGCCATCGGTGATCAGCGTGCAGATCCTCGGTTTCGGCAGTGGCACCAGCAGCATCGCGCCACCGGCGCGTGGCGACACCGCCAACAGCGGCTACGACGCCAACAGTGCCTTCCAGTTCCCGCAGGCACGTCGGGACGAGGGCACGCAGCGACGCTAGGCATCGCACGATCCCGGTAGGTGCCGACGTTGGTCGGCGCACATCGCTGCCGATCACGGTCGGCGGTAGATCCAGGCCATGCGTGGATGCGATCGGGCCGGAAGAACGAACAGCATCGGGCCAGCCGCCACGGAACGGTGGCGGCCCCAGCCAGGATGGCACGGAGGGCAGGGAGCGGCCATCAGCGGTGAGGATCACCGACACGGCGCCGCCGGGTGCAGGAGAGCGCCCGGCGGCAGGAGGGGGCGCCGGGTCATGCCAACGCGCCCCGGCAGGTGCCGACCCTGGTCGGCAGTAGATCCACGCCATGCGTGGATGTGGTGCCACGAACGATGCCTAAAGCTCCAGCACCTGCCGGTAACTCAAGGGCCCGCGCCCATCGCGCAACCCCAGCCGCAGCTCAAGTCCGGTGGCCGGCAGCACGTCGTCGTCGCTGGGCAACACCGCCCACCCGGCACCCGGCTGCCACGCCCGCACGTCGAACCGCTGCACATCGCGCGCAACCGCAATTCCCTTCGACAGATCCGGCGCCGGCAGCGGATACCGGTCCGTGGCCGCACCACTGGCCCGCCACAGCGTATTGCCTTGCCGCCACCAGCGAACCCGTTGCCAGCGCAGGCCATCACTGCCCACGTTGCGGGTGATCTCCAGCGCGAAGCTTCCATCCGTATGCCGTTCGCTCACCAGTGAAGGGGGGAGCAGGCGCTGAGGCTGGTCCGCGGGGCGTACTGCGCCATTCATCAGCGCATCGTCTGCGCGCATTTCGATATCGCGCTGGAACTGCTGCAGCACGCGCAGCGCCGTCGTGGTCTCGGCATCTGCCCGGCGCAGGCGCTGGTCGCTGCTGGCCACGCTGTCGAGCGCCCGCCAGCAGATCAGTGCCAGTACGCCCATGATGGTGATCGCAATCATCACCTCGATGAGGGTGAAGCCGTGCGCGGCACGCTTCACGGCACCGCCGTCCAAGGCAGCTGCATCCGCGCCAGTGACTGCCGCGGCGCGTCCTCGGCAACCACGCTCAGTTCCAGCTGTGGCTGCCCGTCGTTGCCTGTGCCCAGATGCTGAAGCACCAGGAAGCTGCTGCGCCCCTGCACGCAGCGCTGTCGTGCATCCTGCGGTGCCTGTCCGCCCAGGCGCAGTTCCTGCCAGCGGTCCTGCGCGCACATCAGTGCCAGGCGGCGATCCCGCAGGCGCGACTGATCGTCGGTCGCCACCGCCACCGAGCGCATCACCGCCGCCAGTGCAATCGACACGATCGCCAGCGCGATGAGCACTTCGATCAGGGTGAAACCGCGTGCCGCCTGCTTCATTGCACGACCTGCAACTGTCCGCTGCCATCATCACGAAGACGCAGTTTGCGGCCATCCAGCGACAATCCAAGCTCCCAGGCGATACCGATCCACTCCGGGCTCAGCTCGATGGGGTTGGCGGGCTGCACCGCGATGCCCGTTGCCTGCCACTTCTGCGGACGTAGCAGATCATCGCGTTCAACGGCCACCCAGCGGTTGCCCTCGCGGCGGCTGAAACGATAGCCGTTGGCGTCGGCCTGCCAACGCAGGGTGCGACCATCGATGCGCGCCTCATCGCGCGCCACCTGCAGGCGCTGCGCCAACCGCTCGGCTTCCTGTCGCAGCTGCCGGCTCGGGTCGAGCAGGCTGCCCAGGCCCAGCCCGATCCCGGCCGTGCAGATGCCGATGATCACCAGCACCACCATCAGTTCCAGCAGGGTGAAACCACGCGGCACGCGCTGCATCGACGTTGCCTCCTGTCCGGGTCGATACCTGCCAGCGTAGGCCAGCATGATGAAACAAAAGCGTCAGCCACAGCTGCTAGCGTAGGCGGACACGAACGTGGCGGTGGTGCGGAACATGGATGGCAGGCGCTGGGATCGCAATCGAATGTTGACCCTGCTGGCGGCGACGCTGCTGCTGGCCGTGGTGACCTACTGGGGTGTCACCCTGTCTGCGGTGGCGCCAGCGGCCGCGGCCAGCGAGGCGAAAGCCGAGGCGCCGGTACGGCCGATGTTCGATGCAGTGGCCAGCCTGCCGCTGGTACGGCTGCTGTCCCCCGGGGCGGTGCAGACCGAGGTGGTGGTGCTCGGTGTGATGGCCGGTGAACACGCGCCGCTGGCGTTGCTGTCGGTAGACGGCCGGCCCGCGGAAGCGTATGCGCCAGGCCAACGCCTCGGACCCTGCACGGTGCTGGCCAGCATCAGTGCCAGTGCGGTGGAACTGAACCAGGCCGGGCAATCGCGCAGCCTGCCGGTGCCCGAGCTGCCGCCGGTGCCGACCGATGGCATCGTGCCGGCTGCCCCGTAGAGCCGCGCCGACGCTCGGCTGCATATGGAAGAACAGTCGAGCATGACTCGACGCTATGGAATCCTGCCGAGCGCGGGCTCGGCTCTACGGTTGCGCAGGCTCATCGCGCCGGTCGCTGCGGTATCACCGAACGACCAAAGGCATCGCCCATGCGCTGTCGCGTGCCTTCCAGGTTGTACTGCATCAGCTGGTTGCCCGGTTGCCGCATCAGCCGTTCGGCCTCTGGCAATGCCGGTGACTTCGCCGCTTTCGATGCCGGCGCCAACTTGCGCTGCAGGCAGTCCCAGGCCGGAATGCGCTCGCCATTGACCTGTACTTCGATGCAGGGCGCGGCGTCCTCCTGTTTCTTCGCCTCGTCGGCACGAACCGGGAACAACGCCAGTAGTGGCGCAAGCGCGAGGGCGGCGCGCAGGCCCGCCCGCAAGGATTCACGCATCTTGAATCTCCCGCAGCAATCGACGTTCTGCAATGAAGACGTGTGGCGAAGGCAGGGTCCGCCTGCTGGCGTTGCGGCGCTGTCAAAAGATGACAGTGCTGTCACAAAACTGTTGGCGGCTTTGACGCGACGTACACGTCCTGTTGGTAGACCCACGCGCCGCTCCCTGGCCATTCCCTTCGATACGACGCGATGCCTTCGATGACTCCTGTTCCGTGCCGAGCCGTCTGCCTTCCGCTGCGCCTGCATCCGCTGGTGCTGGCCCTGGTGGCGCTGCCGCTGCCGCTGTTCGCGCAGGAGGCGGCGCCTGCGCCCAGCGTGAACATCAATGAATACATCGTGCGCGGCAACACCGTGCTCGATCCGCGCCAGATCGAACGCGCGGTGGAGCCCTTCCTGGGCCCGGGCAAGACCCTGGCCGATGTCGAGAAGGCACGCGATGCTGTCAATGCGCTGTACCAGCAGGCCGGCTACCAGTCGGTCTACGTCGAGCTGCCCGAGCAGCAGGTCAGTGGTGGCGTGGTGCTGCTGAAGGTGCAGCAGACGCCGATCGGACAGCTGCGGGTCGTGGGCACGAAGCACGAATCGCCCGAACGCATCCGCGAACGCGTACCGGCACTTGCCGAGGGCAAGGTGCCGGACTTCGACCAGGCGCAGAAGGAACTGACCGCGCTGAATGAGGGCGGACGACGCCAGGTCATGCCGCTGGTGCGGGAGGGTCAGGTGCCGGGCACCATGGATGTGGACCTGCAGGTCGAAGAGAAGTCGCCGTGGCGTGCCAGCGCGTCACTCAACAACGACCACAGCGCCGACACCGAGAAGCTGCGCCTGAGTGCATCGCTGGCCTACGACAACCTGTGGAAGCGCGGGCACAGCGCCAACATCGGCGTGTACCTGGCGCCCGAAGATACAAAGCAGGCCAAGGTGATCTCGGCCTCGTACACGATGCCGTTCGAAGGCACGCCGTGGAGCCTGGAAGCCTCCGGCTACAAGTCCGACAGCCGTGTGCTGAACGCGGGCGGGCAGGGCGGCGCCGGCAGCGGCACCAACGTGATCGGCAACGGCCATTCGATCGGCGTCAAGCTGAATTATCGCGTGGCCGGCAGCAGCCAATGGTGGCGCCAGTTCAGCCTCGGTGTGGATTTCAAGGACACCGAGGAGGACACCTGGATGGGCAAGGACAACCTGAAGACGCCGCTGAAGTACGCGCCGATCACGCTTGCCTTCGTCGGTGTGCGCCAGGGTGAGCAGGATCAGTTGAGCATCAACACCCAGCTGGTGGCCGGTACCCGCCGCCTGTTCGGTTACGGCAGCAACGCGACCGCCTTCGGCCAGAAGCGCTTCTGGGCCGATCCGAGCTTCGTGGCGTTCAAGGCCGACGTGGCCAACACCCACACCTTTGGCAATGACTGGCAGTGGTATGCGCGTGGCTCGCTGCAGCTGACCGATGCGCCGCTGGTGTCGGCCGAGCAGTTCGCCGCCGGTGGCATGTATACCGTGCGCGGCTATCTGTCGGCCGAAGCGATCGGCGACTACGGCGGCCTGGCCAGCCTGGAATGGCGCACCCCGGCATGGTCGCTGTGGAGCGGCACCGACCTGCGTGTCTACAGCTTTGCCGACGCAGCCTACCTGCGCCTGCGTCAGCCGCTGCCCGAGCAGCGTGACAAGTACAACCTGGCCTCGGTCGGCCTGGGCGCGCAGCTGCGCCTGGGCGAACACCTGCAACTGCGCCTGGACTACGCCTGGCCCTATGCCGATGGCCCGGTCACGCGCAAGGACGACCCGCGCCTGCACTTCAACATCAGCACCAGTTACTGACCCTTCCCTTGAACATGCGTTCTCCGGAGACCCTTCGCATGGACCGTTTGCTTTCCCGAATGTTGTTGCTGCTGGCCGCGCTGGTTGCGCTGCCGGCCGCTGCGGCCGATGCCAATTGGTGGCAGGCCGAATGGAAGTACCGCAAGCCGATCACCGTCGATGCCGGCCCGCAGGGCGCGGGCCTGGCCGGTGACCCCGGCCGCACGCCGCTGCTGCTGCGCCTGCATACCGGCAACTTCGGTTTCGACGGTACCCAGGACGCGGGCAACGACCTGCGCTTTGTCTCGGGTGATGGTCGCACCGTGCTGGCCCACCAGATCGAACAGTTTGATCCCAAGCTTGGCCTCGCGCTGGTCTGGGTGGACGTGCCGGCGGTCAGTGCTGCCGCGCCGCAGACGATCTGGATGTACTACGGCAACGAAAAGGCCCCGGCCAGCGGCAATGGCCAGCAGGTGTTCGATCCGGACTACACGCTGGTCTACCACTTCGCCGAGGCCAATGCGCCGGCACGCGACACCACCGCCTATGGCAACAACGCCGGTGCCGTGGCGCCGCCGTCTGAAGGTTCGGTGATCGGCCGCGGCGTTCAGTTGGGTGCAGGCCCGCTGCCGCTGCCGGCCAGTGCATCGCTTGCACAGGAAGCGGGCGCGCCGTTCACCGTTTCGGCCTGGATCAAGCCGGGCAGCAACAACGCTGCGCAGGCGATCTATGCGCGTCGTGACGGTGCGTCCGAACTGGTGCTGGGCATCGAGAACCGGGTGCCGTTCGTGCAGCTCAATGGCCAGCGCAGCACGCCGGCGCAGCCGATTCCGGAAGGGCAGTGGGCGCACGTTGCACTGACTGCAGAGAAGGGCGCGTTGCGGCTGTACCTCAATGGGCGCGTAGTTGCCCAGCTGAGCGGCGAGCTGCCGGCGCTGACCACCGCCCCGGTGGTGGGCGCCGATGCGCCGGGCGCGGTGCAGCCGCTCGCCAATTTCGAGGGCGCGCTGGACGAGCTGCGTATCTCGCGCGTGGCACGACCGGCGGCACTGTTGCTGGCCGATGCCACCGCCCAGGGCGCCGACTCGCGCCTGATCAGCTACGGCGCTGACGAGCAATCCGCCGGGCAGAGCCACTTCGCCTTCATCCTCAAGGCGATGCCGTTCGACGCCTGGGTGGTGGTCGCCATCCTCGGCCTGATGATGCTGCTGTCGTGGGCGATCATGATTGCCAAGGGGAGGCACTTCGGCCGTACCAGCAAGGCCAATGCAGTGTTCACCGAGAGTTTCGGCAAGCTGTCTGGTGTGCCGCTGCGCACCCTGTCCGACATGGACCGCCAGGGCAAGGCACCGACCGCGATGCATGACGGCTCGTTGTGGCGCATCTACCAGGTGGCGATCGATGAAATGCAGCAGCGCCACCAGCGCGACGGCAATAGTGGTTATCTCAGCGGCGCCACCATTGCGGCGATCCGCGCTTCGATGGATGCGGTGATGGTGCGCGAGCAGGAAGCGATGGCACGGCGCATGAACTGGCTGTCGACCACCATCGAAGGCGCGCCGTACGTGGGCCTGTTCGGTACCGTGATCGGCATCATGCTGGTGTTCGTGGTGGCGGCGATGGCTGGCGCGGTGGACATCAACTCGGTGGCGCCGGGCATGGCCGCGGCGCTGCTGTGTACCGCAGCCGGCCTCGGCGTCGCGATCCCGGCGTTGTTCGGCTACAACTACCTGGGCGCGCGTGCCGAAGCGATCGGCGCGGACATGGCGGTGTTCATCGACGAGTTCGCCGCGCGCCTGGCCGAAGAGCAGGACGGGCGCGGCCCGGCCGCGGTCCAGGGCTGAGGGGCGCGCCATGGGCCAGAAGGCGAAGTTCGGCATCAAGAAGCGCGAGAAGGGCATCAACGTGACGCCCTTCGTCGACGTGCTGCTGGTGGTGCTGGTGATCTTCATCCTGACCAGCAACGCCTCCATCCCCGGCATCGAGGTCAACCTGCCGAAGGCAAGCAACAGCGTCGCGCTGGAGAAGCCGAAGACCAAGGCGATCACCATCGACCCCAGTGGCCAGGTGTTCCTGGATGCCTACCCGGTGACGATGGCCGAACTGGAAGACCGCCTGCGCACCGAGCGCGCGACCACGCCGGATTTCCCGGTGATCGTGCGTGGTGATGCGCAGGTGCAGTACGCCCGCGTGGTCGAGGTGCTGGACCTGCTGCGGCGGCTGGAGCTGGCCCAGGTCGGCCTGGTCACCGGCAAGGCGCAGGGCTGAGGCATGACGGCCCATCAACCCCCTCGGCCGGAGCCCGGCATGCGCGGTCGCCCGTTGCTGGTGACCGTCGCGCTGGTGCTGGCCGCGTTGCTGGTGCTCGGCATCGCCGTGTGGTGGATGCTGTTCAAGGACACCGCCAGCACCCGCCGGCCGGTGGTGCAGCCGCCGATGCTGGCGCTGCCACCGCCCCCTCCGCCGCCACCGCCGCCACCGGAAAAACCGCCGGAACCGGAAACGCCACCGGAAGAGACCATTCCCGAGCCGGAGCCGCTGGATCAACCGACGCCGGCGGAAGAGCCGACGCCGACGCCGGACAATGCCGATCCGGTGACGATGAACGCCGATGCGCAGGCCGGTGGTGACAACTTCGGTATCCAGTCCGGCAGTGGTGGCGGTTCGTCCGGCGTTGGCCGTGGTGGCGCCGGCAATGCCACCTATGGGCGCTACCTCGGCTACCTGATGCAGCAGGCGATCTCGCGCGACGACAAGGTCAAGCGCCTGGCGTTCCAGCTGCAGGTGAATGTGTGGCTGTCCAACGATGGCCGCCTGGAAAAGGTCGAGCTGGTGCGCGGCAGTGGCAACGAGGAGGCCGACGCGGCCGTGCTCGATGCATTGCGTCGCATCGGCAAGGTCGACCAGGCACCGCCGCCGTCGCTCGATTTTCCCGCTCGCGTGCTGATCCAGGGCCGCCGGCCCGGGGCCTGATTCCCGACCTCCGTGATTTCCCTTCTTTCGATGAGAACCGTGATGAACGACCACGTCCGCGCACGAACCGACTCCCGCCGCCCGCGGCCGGCCCGACGGGCGCTGCTGTGCTGCGCCGTGTTGCTCAGCCTGGCCGCCCCGGCCGGTGCGATGGCCGCCGAAACCACCATGGTCAAGCTGATCAAGGGCCTGATCGCCAGCGGTGCACTGAAACCCGAAGACGGCCAGGCATTGCTGGTGCAGGCCGAGGCCGAAGCAGCGGCCGCCCAGCGCAGTACAGCCGCCGCGCCCTCGACCGCCAGTGGTGGCGTGGCCCTGGAAGCCGGAGACGTGCGTGTGCCCTACGTGCCGCAGAGCGTGCGCGACGGCATCCGTGACGAAGTGCGCCAGGACGTGATGGCTCAGGCCAAGGCCGAGGGCTGGGCGGCACCGAACGAAGTGGCCGAATGGACCAAACGCATCAAGGTCACCGGTGACATGCGCGTGCGCAGCGAGTCGCGCTTCTTCTCCGAACGCAACAGCGACATCGTGAGCAACTGGGCGTCGATCAATTCCGGCAACGGCTTCGACACCAACACCAACACCAACCTGCAGTTGCCGCCGCTGCTGAACACCCGCCAGGACCGCCGCAACCTGTGGCGCATCCGTGCCCGCCTGGGCATCGAGGCCACCATTGGCCAGCACACCACGGCCGGCGTGCGCCTGGCCAGCGGCAGCAGCAATGGCCCGGTGTCGACCACCGAACAGTTGGGTGGCGGCCTGAGCAAGAAGGACGTGTGGCTGGACCAGGCCTGGCTGGCCTACAGCCCGGCCGACTGGGTGACGGTGCGTGGTGGCCGCTTCGGCAATCCGTTCTGGACCAGCGACACGCTGTTCTCCAACGACCTCAACTTCGATGGCCTGGCCGCCAACCTGAAGTACGACTTCAACGGGGGGGACCTCGACCTGTTCGGCAACCTCGCGGTTGTGCCGCTGGAGTACACCTCCGACAGTTCGCCGAGCCAGAGCAAGGTCAAGACCCCGAACGAGAACAAGTGGCTGTCCGGCGCCCAGGTGGGCGTGAACTGGCGCTTCAACGATGACAATGCGTTGCGTGCCGCGCTGGCCTACTACGATTTCAAGAACATCAGCGGCCGGCTGTCCTCAACGTGCTCGCTGTATTCGGGTGCAGTGGGGTGCGACACCGACTGGTCGCGTCCGGCGTTCATGCAGAAGGGCAACACGCTGATGCTGATCCGCAACATCGCGCGCAATCCGGAGGACCCGGCCGGTACGCCGACGCCGCAGTATGTTGGCCTGGCTTCGGCATTCCGCCTGGCCACGCTCAACCTGCGCTGGGATACACAGTTGGCGCAGGGCATCGGTCTGCGCCTGGACGGCGATTACATCCGCAACCTGGCCTACGACAAGCAGGCCATGTTCAGTCGCGCCCAGAACGGCATCGTCAACAACTACGGCGCCGGCGATACCGTCGGCATCGATACCTTCCGCAGCGGCGACACCGCATGGATGGTGCAGGCCACCTTCGGTGCCACCGATCTGAAGGAGAAGGGCCAGTGGCAGGCGCTGCTGGGCTACAAGCACATTGAGGCCGATGCGCTGCCGGATGCCTACAACGATCCGAACTTCCATCTCGGTGGCACCAACGCCCGCGGCTACTACGTGGGCGGTGCCTACGCGCTGGACGCGCGCAGCTGGATCAGCGGCAAGTGGATGGCGGCCAGGGAAGTGTCCGGCGCGCCGCTGTCGATCGATGTCTTCCAGCTGGAGTTCAACACCGGGTTCTGAGTGGCGGGCGTGATGCGGATCACGTAGTGCGTGGCGGGGGCGCAGCGATGCGCCCGTCTAAGGAAAGGAGACCACGCGTTGTTCAAAAGGAGGAGTGGATGAGCCGTCGCAAGCTGTTCGAGAGTCCCGAACCGTCCAGCCAGATGCTGGGCGTTGGACCCGCCTATGTTTCCGTGGAAGGCCTGCGCCAGCACCTGGCCGAATTCCTGCTGTATGCAGGCCGGCCGGTGGTGATCATGCGCGGGCGCAGCGAAGTGGGCTATTTCCTGCCGGCGCGCTGCTGGCGCCAGCGTGACGATGATCCGCTGGCGGCCGCCGCCGCCGACCAGCTGCTGGATGCGGCCGGTTTCCAGGCCGAGGATATCCAGCAGGTGGAGCAGGAGTTCAACGCGATGCGCCAGCGCACCGTGCTGCATTCACGGCGCTGAGCCTTATGTAGATCCACGCCATGCGTGGATGGGGTTACGCTGCACTCCCACGTTCACTGGTGATGCGTGCACCCTCGCGCATCACCAGGGTCACCGGGGTCTTTTCCACTACCTCCAGCAGTCGCTGCCACTGCGCGTCGCTCAGCGCGGCGCTTGCATGCAGCACGCGGTGCACGTGGAAGCGTCCATCCTCGTCACGTTCCGAGCGCAGCTCGGCATGGAACTCGCCCAGTTCCCAACCCTTGCGCTGCGCATACATGCGCAGGGTAATGGCGGTGCACGCCGCCAGCGAGGCCAGGTACAGGTCGAACGGTGCGAAACCCTTGCCCTGGCCGCCCAGCGAGGCGGGCTCGTCCGCAGCCACAGCGAATGTGCCATTGCTGATGTGGTGCAGGTAGTTGTCGGCGGTCGAAACAATGCGTGCGTAGGCCATCGCGCTCTCCATCTGTCTGTAGTGTCGAGCCATGCTCGACCAATCCCAACGGCGGCGCCAGCCAGGGCCGGCGCCGCCACCCAATCACTCGGTACGATCGTACGAGAACTGGATGCCCGCCGTACCACCGGTTTCAATGAAGAGGTTCATGAAGGCCGGCACCGTTTCCGAACGGGCCCAGTCGCGCTGCAGTTCGCAGAACAGCTGCGGCACGCTGATCAGCTGGCCGCCAGCCTGTTCGATGCGGCGCAGTGCCGCATCGTGCGCCGCCAGCGAAGTGCCGCCGACGGCGTCAACCACCACATACACCTCATAGCCTTCCTTCAACGCATCCAGGGCCGGGAAGGTCAGGCAGGCCTCGGTCCACAGCGCGGTCATGATCAGCTTGCGGCGCCCGGTGGCTTCCACCGCCCTGCGGAACTCGACGTCCTCCCAGGCGTTGATGGTGGTGCGGTCGTAGGTGGGGTAGTCACCCAGCACCTTGCGCAGCTGCGGAATCGGCGGCTTGTTCAGGCCGGTTTTGACGTTCACCGTCGAATGCACGATTGGCAGACCATAGGCCACCGCGGCCTTGGCGGTGCCGACGATGTTGTTGACCAGCAGCTGGCGGTCCATCGAGGCGATGGAGTTCACCTGCACCGGCTGGTAGTCGATGATGATGAAGGCGGAATTCTGCGGGGTCAGCAGATGATCGCTGGCCGGGTCGCGGATCGGTTCACTGGACATGGTGGGTCTCCTGTTCGGGGAGTGCCGAGGATCGGCTGGCAACCGGGGCAGCTCAGCTGCGCTGCGAATCCAGCTGTTCGTGGTTCTTCTGCACGTCCTGCGCCTTCAGGTAGCTTTCGATCAGCAGCTGGTAGTTCGGGAAGATCTTCGTGTAGACCTCGGCCCACTGCTGGGCATCGTCGCGGTTCCAGGTGCGCTGGATCTCCGAGGCCACTGCGGCGGTGTCCATCGGCACCACGCCGGCCTGGACCACGCGGGCCAGGGTGATCTCTTCGGCCATCTTCGAGTAGGTACCCGACGCGTCGATGACCGCGAACACCTGGTAGCCATCGGCAACGGCGGCGATCGACGGGAAGGCCATGCACACGCTGGTGATGGTGCCGGCAATGATCAGCTGCTTGCGGCCGGTGGCCTTCACCGCGGCAACGAATTCCGGGTTGTCCCAGGCGTTGATCTCACCCTTGCGCGCCACGTACTGGGCATGCGGGGCCGCATCGTGGATCTCCGGGATCAACGGGCCGTTCGGGCCCTGCGGAACAGAGGCGGTGGTGATCACCGGCATCTTTGCCAGCGTGGCCATCCTGGCAAGTGCGGTGGCGTGGGCGCGCACGCTGGTGAACGGCATGTCACCGATGGTCTGGAACAGGCCGCTCTGATGGTCGATCAGCAGCATCGCGGCGTTGTCCGGATCGATCACCGGGCGGGCACCGTTGAAGTTGGCGGGGGTACTCATGGTCAGTCTCCTGGAGAAGGTGGGCGATGGCCCGGAAGGTGCGGCGGGCCGGTGCCCGCCGCATTGAAATGATCAGTGCGCGATCTGGCCGAAACGGCCGCTGTTGAAGTCGTTGACCGCCTGCGCGATCTCGGCCTGGCTGTTCATCACGAACGGGCCATAGCCCACCACCGGCTCGTCGATCGGCTCACCGCTGAGCAGCAGCACGGTGGCGTCGCTGTCGGCGTCGACGAACACGTCCTCGCCGCTGCGGTCGAAGGTGACCAGCTGTGCCTCGCCGACCGGCTGGCCGCCGTTGATCCGCACCGTGCCCTTCAGCACCACCAGCGCCAGCGTGCGGCCATCGGCCACCGGCAGTTCGGCGTGGTGGCCCTGCCGCAGGCGGATGTCCCAGACATCCATCGGCGTGTGGGTGCGCGCCGGACCGACGTGGCCGTCGAAGCGACCGGCGATGACACGCACGCGGCCGGCGCCTTCAGGCAGTTCAACCGAGGGGATCTGTGCGTCGAGCAGGGTCTGGTAGCCCGGTGCACCCATCTTGTCCTGCGCCGGCAGGTTCACCCACAGCTGGACCATGTCCAGCGTGCCGCCCCGCTTGCTGAACTCCGGTGTGTGGAACTCCTCGTGGAGGATGCCGGAGGCCGCGGTCATCCACTGCACGTCACCCGGGCCGATGGTGCCGCCGGCGCCGGTTGAATCGCGGTGGGCAACCTCGCCCTCATAGACGATGGTGACGGTCTCGAATCCGCGATGCGGATGCTGGCCGACGCCACGCGGGGTGTCGCTGGGGGGGAAGTTGTAAGGGCCGGCATAGTCCAGCAGCAGGAACGGGCTCAGGTGCTGGCCGTGGGTGTTGTAGGAAAACATCGAGCGGGCGGGGAATCCGTCACCCACCCAGTGCGGGCGGGGGGCGCTGTAGGTACCGGTGACACGCTTCATGGCGATCTCCTGGCCGGGGTTGCCGGCCGCTGTTCTTCGTTGCGAAGACGATATCGCCGCGACAATAAGGCCGGTAGACGCCAATATTTGCCGTCATAGTCCTATCTGGTGAACAATGGTCGCAGGCCATGGGCCGCAGGAGATCGCCCCGTGTTCATCGCAGATATCCGCCGTTGTGACCTCAACGACCTGTTCTACTTCGCCATGGTGGTCGAGCACGGAGGCTTCTCGCAGGCCGGCCGGGCGCTGGCCATGCCCAAGTCGAAACTGAGCCGGCGCATCGCGCTGCTGGAGGAACGGTTGGGCGTGCGCCTGATACAGCGCTCGACCCGGCGTTTTTCGGTCACCGAGGTCGGCCAGGACTACTACCGCCATTGCAAGGCAATGCTGGTCGAGGCCGAGGCGGCCGAAGAAGCGATTGCGATGTCACGTGCGGAGCCGCGCGGCACGATCCGCCTGGCGTGCCCGATCGCGATCCTGCATGCACGCATCGGCACGATGCTGGCCGACTTCCTCGCCCTGCACCCGCAGGTGACGGTGCAGCTGGACGCCACCAACCGGCGCGTGGACGTGGTGGGCGAGGGCGTGGACGTGGCGATCCGGGTGCGGCCGCCGCCACTGGAGGACAGCGACCTGGTGGTGCGCGTGCTGGCGCGCCGGGTCTGGTGTACCAGTGCCAGTCCGGCGCTGCTGCAGCGGCTGGGCACGCCGCAGGTGCCGGCCGACCTGGCGATGATGCCCACCGTAGATCTGGCATCGCCCAGCCAGCAGCATGTCTGGGAATACACCGGACCGGACGACGTGCTGGCCAGCGTGCACCATCGCCCGCGACTGGTCAGCGATGACATGATCGCGCTGCGCACCGCCGCGGTGGCCGGGGTGGGCCTGCTGATGCTGCCGCGGATGATGATCAGCGACGAACTGGCCAGTGGTGCGCTGGTGCCGGTGCTTCCGGAGTGGGTGCCCAAGCACGGCATCGTGCATGCGGTGTTCCCGTCGCGACGCGGCCTGCTGCCTGCGGTGCGTGCGCTGATCGATTACCTCGCCGAACGCTTCGAGGCGCTGGAAGAACCCTAGGTCTTCCATCCACGCATGGCGTGGATCTACTGGACCGGGGTAGCACCCTCGGGCACGTACACCATGCGTCCGTCCGGCAACCGATAGGTCACGCCGGCCTTGACCCCGCCACCCTCGCCGATCTCGCCGGTGGACTGGTAGCGGGTCAGTTCCTCACCCTGCTTGACGGTGATGCGCATGTTGGCCTGCCCGGGGTTCTCGATCACGGTCACGTCCTGGCTGGTGAACGGATTGAGCGGATTGCGCACGATCACGATCATCAGGATGCCGGTGACCACCAGGAACAGGTCGATCAGGTTCACCACCGACAGGATCGGGTCGTCGGCTTCGTCGTCATCCAGGAAGCGCATCAGTTCGCCTCCTGCAGGCGCTCGAACATGCGCAGTTCCTGCAGCAGCCAGCGCCGGCGCACGGTCAGCACCAGATAGGTCAGGCTGGCGGCGACCAGGGCCAGGATCACCGACGAGAAGGCCACCACCATGTTCTCGCCCACGCCCTGCGCGTCGCTGCGGGTCAGCGCCAGCAGCGCCGGGCCCATCGGGATCATGGTTGCGACCAGGCCCAGCATCGGCGCAGTGCGCGAGACGATGCGCAGGCCTTCCAGGCGCTTGAGGATATGCAGTTCCAGGTCGTCACTGCTGCCACCGTGGCGGGCCTGCCAGGCCAGCAGCTCGGGCCGGTGGCGGCCGCGCCGGCGCTGCAGGCCTTCCCAGAGGAAGGCGCCGAAGCTGAGGAAGGCGTAGGCCAGCGACAGCAGGATGAGCAGCAGGACCGGAGCGAGGAACAGGTGGGAGAGATCGTAGAGCGTGGATTCAAGCGCGTTCATGCGGAAGCCGTGTTGGAAGGGGAATGGGAAGGGCTGGCGCGCCGAGCGTTGCGGCGTGCCTGCAGCGCGGCGCCTGCGCCAAGCAGGCCCAGCAGCACGGCGAGTGCCCAGTGCGTGGCAGGCGAGTGCGGCGTCGGCGGCGGTACCCGCCGCATCACCTGGCCTCGCACTTTGGGCGCTGGGGTGGCGGCCGGTTCGACGGTGGCGGGTTGTTGGGCAGCGGTGGCGGCAGCAGCGGGTGCCGGTGTGGCGGCCGCCGCGCGGCCGAGCCCATAGCCGGCATGTGCCTGCGGCGGTGCCGGTTCCGACGCTGACGAAGCCTGCAGCTGTTGCAGCCGCACCTGCAGCTCCGCACGGGTGCGATCATCGGGTTGCCAGTAGCCGCGCGTGATTGCTTCCTGCAGGCGCTCGATCATCTGCACCTGCGCGCTGGCGTTGTGCTGCTCGAACCACTGCGCCAGGCCCAGTTGTCGGCTGTCGCGCACGAAGGTGTCATGCACCGCCTGCCACTGGTCGGCGCGGACAGTCTCGGGCGCGGTCACCTGCCAGCCGAACAGGTTGTCGACGTTCTTCAGCACTTCCAGCGTGCCGGCATAGCCTTCGGCCTGCATCGCACCGATCCATTGCGGGTTGAGCGTCTGCACGCGCAGCTCATCGGCGAGGAAGCGTGCGGTGCTGCGCGTGCGCGGTGCCGGTTCGCGCAGGTCGGAGACGTACAGCGCCGGACTGGCGCCATCGAGGTGGCGCACGGCCAGCGCCAGCCCGCCCAGATACTCGAAGGGGTGGTCGGTGCTGAGCAGACCATGGGTGTTGGAGGAGCGCGACAGCACCGCCGCCTGCACACCGCGCAGCTGTTCGGCGAACAGGTTGCCGCCGGGCAGGGTGGTGGCCTGACCGTCACTGCCGTAGCCGTGCTGCAGGCGATCGAGGAAACCGCTCGCCAGCGCCGCATCGTCCTTGCGCGCCGTGCCGCCGCGCGCCAGCACGGCATGATTGAGGCCGCTGCCATATTCGCCCGGCGCATTGCTGAAGATGCGCAGGCGCGACAGGCGTTGCGCCTGCTCCGCAGGGATGCCGTCGCGCTGCAGGCGCTGCTGCACGTCCCGTGCATTGCCGGCAATCGGGTTGCAGGGCGAGGCCGGCATCGCCGCCAGCTGCTCGATGGCGCCAGCCAGCAGTCGCAGGAACGGATCGAACTGGTCGCGGTAGACGCTGGTGGCCTGGATCACCACATCGATGCGCGGGCGTTGCAGGTCCGCGTCGGGCACGATGTCCAGCGCGATCACCTTGCCACCACTGTCCCAGCGTGGGCGCAGGCCCAGCGCGTGCAGCACCTGTGCCTCCAGCACGCCGAGATGGCGGATGGCCTCGCTCGACCACAGGCTGATGGCGAGCTTGCGTGGCAGCTGGCCATCGTGATCATCACGATAGGCCTGCAGCAGCTGCTGCAGGGCCAGCTCGCCAGTGTCGAACGCTGCGCGGGTGGGAATGCGGTCCGGCTCGAACGCAAACAGGTTGCGGCCGCTGCGCAGTTCCGGCGTGCGGATCGGATCGCCGCCGGCGCCGGGCCGCACGAAGCCGCCAGCGAGGCCGTGCAGCAGTGATTCGATCTCCTGCGTATCGGCCAGAGCAGCATCCAGTTGCACGGCATGCTGCAGCGCTGCGCGCAGATCGGGGTTGGCGACGCTGCTGATCGGCGCACCTTCGCGCAGATGGTGCAGCAGCGTGCGATAGCCGAGGCCCTGTTGGATCTGCCGGTAGTCCACCGCAGTGGCCTCCATCGGATCCTCGCCCAGCGCTTTCAGATAGTCCGGACCCAGCTGCTGCATCACCATCAGCAGGCGGTGCTCGGGCGAGGCCGGCTGGCCGAAGGTATGCAGCCCCAGCGGCAGGTTGCGCCGTGCCAGCTCATGAAGGTGGTCATGCAGCACCGGCAGGAAGCTGTCGAAGCGCGCCTGCATGTCCACCGCGCTCCAGCCCAGGTCGGCGGCGATGCCACTATCGGTGGCCAGGGTGCGCAGGCGTGCGGCGGTGGCATCACGCACTGGCCCCTGGTCCAGCTGCTGCAGTTCGTGCACCACCGCGTGCAGGTCGCGCAGTTCGTCGTACAGCCCGGACGGCGCGAACGGCGGAGTCTGGTGGCTGACCACCACGGCACGGCCACGGCGCTTGGCCTGGATCGCCTCGCCGACGTTGTCCTGGATGTACGGGTAGAACACCGGCAGCTCGCCCACTGCCAACCACGGATAGTCGGCCGCCCACAGGCCGCGATCCTTGCCCGGGGTCCATTCCTGCGTGCCGTGGGTGCCGAAGTGGATCAGCGCGTCGGCCTTCCACTGCTGGCGCAGGTACAGGTACGCCGCCAGGTAGTAGTGGCTCGGCACCGACGCCGTATCGTGGGTGGCCTCGCCGACGCGGCCCGCGCGTGGCGGCTGCGGCATCAGCAGCAGGTTGTCCAGGCGCAGGCGCGGCAGCACGAACACGGCCTGTCCGTGCCGCTGGCGTACCGCGGGGTGGTGTGCAGGATCGCCCCACTGTGCGCGCAGTTCGTCGCGGCGCGAAGCGGGCAGGGTGGCCAGCCAGCGGCGGTAGTCCGCCACCGGCAGGGTATCGGCCAACCCGGCATCGAGCAGCGCGTCCAATCGCTCCGGATGGTAGTAACCACCGAGCAGCGCCTGCAGCCGTTCGATCAGGGTCGTCTCATCCACCGGCTGCGTCGAATACCCGGCCTGTACCAGCCGTGGCAGCAGCGCCTCGATGCTGCGCGGCACGTTGAGATGCGAGGCGGACAGGTTGCGTTCGCCATCCGGCGCATTCCAGAACAGCAGCGCCAGGCGCTTGTCGGCCGCGGCGGTGTGGCGCAGCGCGGCCAGCCGCTGCAGTTTGGCAGCCAGTGCATCAATCTGTTCGGGAATCGGCTGCAGTTCACCGCGCGCATTGGCCGAGACCACGATCGGATCACTGGCGCCCCAGGCTTCGGACACGGCGACGAAGGTCGCCAGCGTGGCCATCGGGATGCCGGTGGTCGCCGCGCGCCAGTCATCGGCATCACCTTGCCGATGGTTCAGTGCCTGCAGTACCGGCACGTCCAGCGCGGAAAACTCGGTGGCACGCGCGCTGCCGTTCTGCAGATGGGTCAGATTGACCAGCGCATCCACCTCGATGCCGCGCAGCGCCTGCTGCAGGCCGTCGTCGGCGGTCGCGTCGAACCAGACCCCGAACAGCGCAATCCTGCGCGCGCGTCCTGCCTCGATCAGCGCGTCCAGCACCTGGGTCTGCATGCCACTGAGCATGCTTCCGGAGATCAGCACGGCCACCTTCGGCCACGTCGCCTGATCGCGGTGCTGCCACTGCGCCTGCAACGCCTGCGGGGTGTCCAGCCACTGGCTGCCGCCCGTGCTGTAGCCGGTGACCGGCAGCACCTGGGGCAGTGGCAGTGCGTCGGTCCCGGCACCGCTGCGCCACGCCTGCAGGTAGGCCGCCAGCGTGCGGATGTTGGCCTCGCCACCGTTGCCGTAGTAACCGGCGATCCTGCGCGCCACCTCGGCGGGCAGGTGGCCGGAGGCCGGTGCACCGCCGCCCACGCGCAGCCACGGCACCTTGCCCTTCTGCAGGGGGCCGTCGACCACCGCCATGACCTGTTCGACATCGGTCGGTCGCGGCGTATCCAGCAGTACCAGGTCGGCGCCTGCCGGCCAGTCAGCGGGCAGCGTGGCCGCCGGGTCCACCACGCGCTGCTGGAAGCGCACCCCTGCGGGCGCGCCCAGCGCATCCAGGCGGGCGATCCTGCCAGGCAACACGAAGCTGCTGCTGACCACCTCCACCCGCAAGGGTTCGGGCTCGGCACGGGCCGATGCGGCAAGCATCAGCCACCCGAGCAGCAGCCATGTCCACCCGCTGCGCATGGTCAGAAGGCCAGTTCGATGCCGGCATGCACGTAGCGGCCGGTTTCCGGGTACGGGTACAGCGCACCGGTTTCGTCCAGCCGCTTGTCGGCAAGGTTGTCGATGCCGGCCACCACGCTCACTGCAGCGGTCACGCGCCAGCGCGCGTCCAGCGACCACAGCCAGTAGTCGGGCAGGGTCACCTGGCTGCTGCCGGCCACCTGCTGCTGTGGGCCGATGTACTCGCCACGTACCGCAGCCTGCAGCGGTCCGCGCTGCCAGTTCAGCGCAGTTGCACCGCTACGGCGCGGACGCTCCGGCAGCCATTGGTCGGTCTGACGGTCGCGTGGGTCGAGCCAGCTCCAGTTCGCCTCGAAAGACAGGTGCTCACTGATCGGCGCGGTACCGGCCAGCTCGAGGCCACGGATGCGGGCACGGGCCGCATTGGTGTAGTTGCGCAGTTCGCGACCGCGCTCGCCGCAGGCACGCACGCAGGTGGTCTGGATCAGGTCCTTGAGGTTGTTCTGGAAGGCGGTGGCCTGCAGCGACCAGCGTTGCTGCTGCCAGGCCACCGACAACTCGGCGCTGGTGTTCTGCTCCGGCTTCAACTGCGGGTTGCCGACAATGGTGAAACGCCCACCGCCGCCTACCGCGGAGTATTCCGGCGACAGCTGCTTCAGGCTCGGCGCCTTGAAGCCGCTGCCGATGCCGCCCTTGATCGTCAGTGCTTCGCTGGCGTGCCACACCGCATAGGCGCGCGGACTGTGGTGCCAGCCGAACTCGGGATGGCGGTCGCCGCGGCTGCCGAACACCAGTGACAGTGCGTCGCTGACCTGGATCTCGTCCTGCACGAACACCGCGCTCTGGTCGGACTGCAGGTGGCCGGAGCGCGCACCCGCGGCATCGTCCAGTTCCTGGCGCCGCCATTCGCCGCCGATGCTGACGCGGTGGCGTGCACCCAGTGCAACCGTCGCGCGTGCATCGACGATCTGGTCGGTCAGCTGCTGCGGCCGCGAGGCGTCGCCGCGGTCGCGACGGTTGTCGCGGTCCAGCGTGGCACGGTAGGCACTTACCCGGGTTTGCCCCCAGTCCCACTCGCCCTGGTGGCTCAGTGTGGTCTGGCGGCGACGGATGTCGTCGATGGTCTCGTAGACGTAGGGTGCGGCGCCGGCCTGCAGCGCATGGCGGCGGCGCTCCTCGCTGCCCTGCAGGTGTGACAGGTCGATGCGCTGGTGCGCGTCCGGGGTCCAGGTAAGCACCGCGCGGCCAGTATTGACCCGCCGGCCCTCCTGTTCGTCCAGCCGGTCGTCGGTCGGATCGCGGGTGGCGTCTTTCTGCCGGTGTTCGGCAAACACGCTCAGGCCCAGCGTGCCCGGCAGCAGCGCGCCGCCGGCATAGAAGCCGGCCTGTGCGGTATTGCCGCCGCGGTCACCGCCAACCACACCGGCGTTGTAGACCAGGTTGCCCTGCCAATCGTCGGTGGCGCGGCGGCTGATCACGTTGATCACGCCGCCCAGTGCCTCCGATCCGTACAGCGAGGACATCGGGCCGCGTACCACTTCGATGCGTTCGATCGCGGCGGCAGGCAGCCAGCCCAGATCGAAATCCGAGTGGGCGATGGCATCGGCCGACGCACTGACGCGCTGGCCGTCCAGCAGCACCAGCGTATAGCCCGGGTCCATGCCGCGGATGCGGATGCCGCGGCGGCCGAAGCCGACCCCGGCCACGGTCACGCCCGGGCTGCCGCGTAGTGCGTCGGCCAGGTCCAGCACCGGCCGCAGCTGGATCTGCTCGCGGGTGATCACGCTGATGGAGGCGGGCGCGTCGCTGGCCAGGCGATCGGTGGCAGTGGCGGTCACCACGATCGGATCCAGCTGCGAAGGGGCGTCGGCCGCCGCTGCCAGTGTGGGCGCCAGGGCAAGGAGAATCGCGCCGGACAGGCAGCGGGCGGGGAGGGAACGGGACATGGGAAGGGGTTGCTACGAATGTGACGATATAACATAGCATTGTCTTCACGAAATCTTCATAGGCCGAAGGTCCTGCCTGTGGCGACATCGCTGAACGGGGGTGCGGTATCGCGGCCGGACGCCTACAATTCCGGCTCGGACCGTCGCCATCACGCCCATCATTCCCCGGTCCGGCCTTGGCACCTATGTCTCCCAATGCCCTGGCGCTGGTCGAGCTGCTGATCCGCGAGCGCCGTGCGTTGTCTCGCTTCATCGCGCGCTATCTCGACCCGGCCAGTACCGAGGACACCCTGCAGAACCTGTACCTGAAGGCCAGCAGCGTGCCCGGCGATCCGCCCATCCTGGAGCCGCGCGGCTATCTGTACCGGATGGCCTACCACCACGCGCTCAACCGCAGCCAGTCCGAGGCCCGCGAGCGGCGTGCGATGGCCGAGTACGCCCTCGACATGGCCGAGGCCAGTCGCGATGGCGAGGCGCAGGCGCTGGACCAGGCGCAGCTGCGCGAGATCACCCAGACCATCCTCGCGCTGCCGGCCCAGGTGCGCGAGTGCTTCGTGCTCAACCGCTACCTGGGCCTGAGTGAGCGCGAAATCGCCGCCCGGCTGGGTATTTCCAAGAGCCTGGTGGGCAAGCATGTGCTGCGCGCGGCGCTGTTGATCCAGCAGCACCAGCAGGGAATGCATCGATGAGCGGCGATTGCCGTGGGCAGATCGCGCCCGCCGTTGTCACAACAGGAAGGCGCACCCGTTCGTGGTGCGGCAGGCCACAACCATGACCACGTCCGAACCCTCGCCGCGTCAGGCCAGGCAGGCGTTGCGCTGGGTGATCCAGTGCAGTGCGGGCCCGCTGCCGGAACGCCAGCAACGAACCCTGCAGCGCTGGCTGCAGGCCGATCCCCGCCATGCGCTGGCCTGGCGCCAGCAGCAGGCCTTCTGGCAAGGGTTGGATGCCGCCGGGCCCGACGTGCTGGCCGCGCTGCCCGGGTTGACGGCTGATCGCCAAGGGTTGCGCCCGATCGCACCGCGTCGGCGCTTGCCGTGGCTGCTGGCCAGTGCAGCCGCAGTGGTGCTGATGGTTGCCGCTGCGCCACACGCGCTGCTGCTGGCACGCAGTGACCTGCGCAGCAGCGATGCACCGCGCGTGGTGCAGCTGGAGGACGGCAGCACCGCCGTACTCGATGCGGGCACCGCATTGGCGGTTGAGTTCGATGGCCAGCAGCGGCACCTGCGCCTGCTGCGCGGCCAGGCCTGGTTCCAGGTGGCGCATGAGCAGCGACCGTTCCAGGTCGAGGCCGGCGGTGGCCAGATCCGTGACATCGGCACCGCCTTCAGCGTGTCGATGCAGGACACCACGGTCGTGACCCGGGTCAGTGAGGGTGTAGTGGATGTGCGCCCTGGCGATGGCAGCGTACAGCGCCTGCATGCCGGGCAGGCACGGGTGTTCCGTGACGGTCGCTGGCTGCAGCCGCTGCGGCAGGCCGATCCGGATGCCGTGGCGCCGTGGCGGCGGGGCGAGGTGGTGATCGACGACCGGCCGGCCGCGCAGGCCATTGCCGATCTGGCGCGCTACCGCCGTGCTCCGGTGTGGGTACTGGGCGGGCAGGGCGCGGACGTACGGGTCAGTGGCCTGTTCCATCTGCAGCAGCCGGAGACGGCCATTGAAGCGGTGGCCGCACAGGCGGGACTGCGCGTGCAGCGCTTGCCCGGTGGCGTGCTGGTGGTGTGGTGAGGTGCCTGCGGCGCAGCGCGCAGCCCGCCAGATGAAAAAAACATGAAAAAACCGTGGGCACCCGCAGTGCCCCGCTGTCTATAGAGGTATAGCCAGAGCGAAACACCGTTTCTCCTCAAGCCAGACATGCCACCGGCACCGGATGTGCCCGTGGTTCCGCCACGCTTGAGGAGTTCCTGTCCATGCCGTCCACGGCATCCGCCTGTCATCGTCGCGCCACCGTTCTGGCCCTGGCTGTTTCCACCGCTCTGCTGCCGCTGGCCTGGGTGCCGGCCGTACAGGCGCAACCGGCGATCGTCGCGCCGGTGCGCCAGTACACCATTCCGGAGCAGCCACTGGCTGATGCCGTACGCGCCTTTGGCCGCCAGGCCGATGTGCAGGTGGTGTTCCGCAGCGACCTGGTGGAAGGCCGCCGCTCCAGTGCAGTGAAAGGCGAGTACAGCCAGATGCAGGCGCTGCAGCAGCTGTTGCGCGGCAGCGGCGTGCGTGCCCAGCGCGGCATGGACGGTACCTGGAGCCTGCGGGCCGCAGCGGAGGCGGGTGAGGGGGAAGGGGTGCGGGTGACCGAAACACTGGACGTGGCCGGTCGCCTTCAGTCGGAAGGGGGTGAGGCCCGCGATCGGCGTGGCTACGACGATGTGTTCGCGCTGGACCTGACCACGGCGTATTCGGGGCGCGACCGGGTGGAGCGCTACCGTGGCTCCAATCCGGCCGACGTGGTCAAGGATCTGGTCGGTGTGTTCAGTGGCGATGCGCGCAACAGCGGCGCGCTGGACGTCAACATCCGTGGTATCCAGGGGCCCGGGCGGGTGCCGGTCAGCATCGACGGCGGCGAACAGGCGCTCACGGTCTGGCGCGGCTACAACGGCGTCAGCAACCGCAATTACATCGATCCCAACCTGATTGGTGGCATCCAGGTCATCAAGGGGCCAGAGCTGGTGCGCGATGTGCACAGCGGGATCGGTGGCGCGCTGGTGATCAAGACCATCGACGTCGATGACATCGTCGCTGCCGGCGAGCGCTTCGGCGGGGAGCTGAAGATCGAAGGCAGCAGCAATGCGGTGGCGCCGCGCCTGCCGCGGCTGCACACCGGCGAGGATTACCGCACCGTGCCGGGCTTCCCGCAGGGCTCGCCGAACTCACCCTACGACGACCGCACCCTGGTGGTGCCCGTGAAGTCGCGCAGTGGTAACAATCCCTTCGATGGCGAGGACCAGGCCTGGCGCCTGGCGCTGGGCGTGCGTGGTGACAACGTCGACCTGATGGCTGCCTACGCGTGGCGCAAGCGCGGCAACTACTTCTCCGGGACCAAGGGCAGCGCCTACTACGAACAGGACCGGCGCGAGCAGTTCGAGTACCAGGGCATCGACTACATCACCACGCTGGCGCGCTACTTCAAGCCCGGCGATGAAGTGCCCAATACCTCCAGCGAACAGGAGTCCTGGCTGGTCAAAGGCAGCTGGCAGATCAACGATGACCAGCAGTTGAAGGCGACCTGGCGGCGCACGCTGTCGCACTACGGCGAGATCATGCCGTCGCGCATTCTGTCGGCCCCGGACTACGGTCGCATCCAGTGGCCGCTCAGCCGGGTCGAATCGGACGCGTGGAGCCTGGAGTACCGTTTCCAGCCGGCCGGCAGTCGTTGGCTGGACCTGTACGCCAACCTGTGGCGAACGGAAACGGAAAGCGATACCTACACCGCTGGCGGCTTCCCGAACTTCGCGGTGGGTAATCCGGCATGGAACCCCGGCGCCAGCCCGATCCTGCGCAACACCGCACTGGCCAATGCACGCAACGACCGCATCGGCCTGATCCTGAGCAACCGCTTCGCGCTGCATTCGACCCTGGACCTGACCGTGGGCGGCAACTGGCAGTACGAGAAACTGGGGTCCGGCGATCCGTACTTCGGCACCACCGATGGCTGGCGCATGTTCCCGCGTGCCGGGCGCCGCCAGGAGGGCGAAGGCTACCTCACCCTGGAGTGGCGGCCGGTCGACTTCCTCACCCTCAATGCAGGCGTGCGCTACAGCCGCTACTGGGCCTTCGACGATTTCCTCGAGGCGCACCCCGAGCTGCTGACCAAGGGCGTAGGTGGCAAGGAAGCGCAGTACACCGTAAACGAGTTGCCGCCGCGTCCGGCCAATCTGCAGGCCCGCATCGACGCTCTGGAAGCACGTCGCGCCGTATGGGAAAAGCGCGGCATGGGCTGGTTCATCGATGACAGCATCCGTGCGTTGCTGGCGCCGTACGAGACGCCGCGTCCGGTCAGGTACACGCGGCCCTGGCTGCCCGATGCCGATGGCAACTACACCCGCGCCGGCAATCCCTGCCTCAATGGCGAAGTGGCGGCCCTTCCCGGCGTGCAGCCGGTGTTTGCCGGCAGCGACCAGGTCTGCAGCATCGGCAACAGCGTACAGTCGCAGCCGGTCGATGGTCGCAACAGCCGTCGCCGCGACCACGCCTGGCTGCCGACCTTCTCGGCCACTGCACACCTGTCCCCGGCCGCCCGTGCCTACGTGCGCTACAGCGAAGCGGTGCGCTTCCCGAGCATGTTCGAAAGCACCATCGCCTTCTCCGGCAGCCTCAATCCGCTGCATGCGCTCAAGCCCGAGCACGCCTACAACTACGAGGTGGGCTACGTGCACAACCTGTCAGCCCTGTTCGGCAACACCGCCGATGCCGACGTCAAGCTGGCGTACTACGTGCACAAGACCCGTGACGTGATCGAGCGCGATGGCAACTTCCTGTTCGACAACATCGACAAGCAGACCATCCGTGGCATCGAGCTGCAGGCGCGCTTCGACAACCGGCGCTTCTTCACCGATCTGGGCATCACCCGCACGCTGGAAAACGAGGTGTGTGACGAGAGCATGGCGGTCCTCCTGGACGCGAACCGCGGCCTGGTCCCGAACTGCGTGCAGGATGGTTTCGTCGGTGGTTACCTGCTGACCCAGGCCATTCCCAAGCTGTCGATCAACTGGTCGCTGGGCACGCGCCTGTTCGATGAGCGCCTGGAACTGGGCAGCCGCATCGTGCACTACCAGCGGCACGAGAACCCTGATCTGCAGGCCTACCGTGACCGCCTGCTGAGCGGTGGCAGCGGCCTGCTCTGGCAGAACGTGCCGTTCACCTGGGGAAACATCACCACCGTCGATGCCTATGCGCGCTGGCGCTTCAGCGAGCATGCCAGCGTCGAGCTGGTCGGCAGCAACCTCGGCAACCGCTACTACGTCGATCCAGCCACGCGGTCCACGCTGCCGGCCCCGGGTCGCACCCTGAAGCTCGGCGTCACCGCGCGCTTCTGATCTCCCACCTTCAAGCGTTGTACCCGTAGTTCCCTCAACCAAGGAGCAATACCATGAAAATGATCTCCCGTTCGGTGCTCGCCGTTGCCGCCTCGCTGGCTCTGGTCGGTGCCGCGCATGCTGCCGATATCGTTGGTGCCGCCAGTGCCAGGACCGATGCCGAGCTGTACGTCGCGGTTGGCGAATCGCAGGTCAATGGCGGCCCGCACCGCGCTGGCAAGGCCGGTATCGGTGTCGGCACCGTGTCCCAGGCCAAGCCGGTGGACTTCCAGGGCCTGAGCGCCTACTCGGCACCCACCACCGTCAATGGCGTGACGGTTCGCACCCTGGCCATGCCGATCACCGGCGCACCGGGCAGCCACGCCGGCATGGGCCACTTCAACTTCGTCAAGGTCGGCAGTGGCGATGTCTGGTTCGGTGAGTGGTCCAAGGATGGCGCCGCCGGTGGCTTCAACAACCGTCAGGTCTACTTCGTTGGTGACCGCGCCGGCACCACGCTGCCCGCCGGCGTGGCGTCCTACACCGTGGCCGGCCTGAACAAGTTCAACGGCAGCAACCTGCTGAGCGGCACCTTCGACGCCGACTTCGGCGCCGGCACCCTGGACGGTGCGCTGACCGGCAATGGCCTGACCCTGGCCATCGTTGCCAACATCAACAGTGCCGATGCATCGTTCGCCGGTTCGGCCAACGTCAATGGCAGCGTCAACGGCACCACCCAGGGCCAGTTCTTCGGCGCCAACGCCGCCACCCTGGCCGGCATCGCCACCTTCGCCGGCAACAGCCAGTACGACACCGCCTTCGGCGGCAGCAAGAACTGATTGCCACGCCCCTGACGGGGCAGGGCAGGGACAAGCCGCGATCCGCCAGTCCCTGCTTCGGCCCGCTGCATGCATCACCACGGATCGACCATGCGCCTTCCCATCTTCCTTGTGATCCTGTTGCTGGCGGCTGCCGATGTGCGCGCCCAGCAGGATGATCTTCGTCGTGTGCTGGAGCAGGGCAGCGAGCTGCGCCACCAGCAGCAGGACCAGCAGCGCCTGCAGCAGGCCGAGTCGGCGCGGCCGACCATCACCGTCGACGGCCAGACCCTGCGCGTGGAGCGCACGGTCGACGATCTGGGCCAGGCGCTGTACCTGTCGCTGCAGCATCAGCAATGGGGCGCAGCGCAGCGCTTCCTGGACGAATACATCGAACTGCCCGGCCACGACCCGTTGCTGCGCCACTACGCGCAGGGCGGCCTGGCGCGGGTGGCCGGCAATCACCACCGCGCGGCCAACGAGTACGAAGCACTGCTGGCGGCGCAGCCGGATTTCCTGCCGGCCCGCCTTGAGCTTGCACGTGTCTATGCCGAGGACCAGCGCGACCGCGATGCCGTGGTGTTGTTCACGGCCATCGCCGGTGGCATCAATGCCGACGACCCCGCCACCGCAGGTGTGCGCGGCCGGGTGGACGCCTACCTGGCTGCGCTGCAGGCCCGCAAACGCTGGAAAGGAGCGCTGGCGGCCGGCCCGGCATGGAGCGACAACATCAACCGCAGCTCGGCCAGCCGCACCTGCCTGTTCGGAGTGGGCGACACCTGCATCATCCAGCGCAATCTTCCCGATGCCCAGCGCGCCATGGGCCTGGACTACGACGGCAACCTCGAACGTCGCTGGGCATTGGCCGGACATCACGGCGTCTATGTGCGCGGGCTTGCGTTCGGCCAGGCATGGCGCGGGCACAGCGCCTACAACGAGCTCAATGCGAGCGTGCAGGCGGGCTATAGCTGGCGCAGCGCACGGCATACCCTGCAGATCGCGCCGAGCTATGACTACCAGGGCCTGGGCAACCGGGCCCTGCAGGGCGGCAGCGGGCTGCATGGCGAATGGCAATATGCCTTGGACGCGCGCAGCCTGCTCAAGCTGGAGGCCGACTGGAAGCGCCAGCGCTATCGTCAGCGCGGCCTGGCCAGCAATTACGACGGTGAGCTGGCCGCGGTGTATGCCACCTGGTTCCATGCGCTCAACCCGCGCTGGACCCTCTTTGCCGGGCTGGACCTGAGTGACAGCAGCGCTGCCAATCCGGCCAACGGTTACCGCCAGCGTGGCCTGCGCCTGGGGGCGGCACGCCAGTGGACGGGCACCACTGCCACCGTATTCGTGTCGTTGCGCGAGCGCGACTACGACGCGTGGAGCCCGCTGCTGGAGGCGCGGCGTGAGGACAGCGAACAGAACCTGATCGCCGTCGTCCGCAGCGAGCGCCTGGCGGTGGCCGGGCTGGTACCCAGCCTGAGCCTGCGCTATGCGCGCATCGACAGCAACGTTGGCTGGTTGTACAGCCACGACCGCAGCCTGCTCAGCCTCAAATGGGAGCGCGCCTTCTGAATCGCCGCCCGCGACGCCTGCATCATCGGAGTGAATGCGACGTGGCAGCGTTCTTCATCGGTCGTCACGCGCCCTTGTAGCCCGGATCGCGCATCCTGCCAGCATTGCGGCCAAGCAGGCCGCGTGTACCGAGGAGTGCAGGGCGTGCTGGAGGCAGGTAGCAAACCGGATGGCCTGAATGGGCTGCGCGTACTGGTGGCAGAAGACGAATTCGCCATCGCGATGTTCCTGGTCGACTATCTGGAGCTGAAAGGCGCACAGGTGGTGGGGCCTGCCGGTGACCTGCAGGCGCTGGGGCAGCTGGTCGATACCCATCCCATCGATGTGGCACTGCTGGACATCAACCTGGGCGGTGAGCAGGTCTATCCGCTGGCCGATCGTCTGGCTGAGGCGGGCACACCCTTCCTGCTCACCTCCGGCTACGATGAGAACCTGCCCAGCCGCTTTGCTGCGGCTCCTCGCTGCACCAAGCCTTACCACATCGAGGCCCTGGTCCAGCAACTGGCCGGATTGGTGGCGGTCCCACGGGCCTCTGCGGGCGCCGCCTGATTGCGCGGCATGGCCCGCCCGACTGAAGGTCTCCACGCTGCCGACATGCGTGGGTCCGCGCCTCCTGCACTGCGCATGCATGCCCGGCACGATGGCATGGCCGCGCGCATCGCCCGCCACGAGTGGTCGTCCACGCCATTGGGCGCGATCGAGCGCTGGCCGCCGCACCTGCGCGCTACCGTCGACCTGATGCTGGCCCATGGCTTCCCGATGATCGTGCTTTGGGGCGAGCAGCTGGTGCAGCTCTACAACGATGGCTACGCCGAGATCCTGGCCGACAGGCACCCCGGGGGGCTCGGTCAGCCGACCCGCGAGTGCTGGCCCGAGGTCTGGCACATCAACGGCCCGCTCTATGCCCGCGTCTGGCAGGGAGAGACCCTCACCTTCGAGGACAAGCTGTACCCGCTGGCGCGGCAGGGTCGCCTGGAAGACATCTGGTTCACCATCACCTACAGCCCGATCCGCGGCGAGGAAGGGCGCATCAATGGCGTGCTGGTGACGATGTTCGAGACCACCCCTGCGCACGTGGCCCAGGCCGCGCGCGAACGCGAGGAGCAACGCCGGCGTGAAAGCGAGCGGCGCCTGGAGCTGGCGTTCAAGGTGCTGCCGGTGGGTCTGTGCATCGTCGATCTGGAGGGCAGCATGGTGTTGTCCAATGACCAGATGCGTGCGTACCTGCCCAGTGGCAAGGTGCCTTCGACCGATGCGGAGAACCAGCATCGTTGGCGGGGGTGGCATCCGGATGGCTCCATCATCGGGCCCGAGGACTTCGCCATTGCCCGTGCGATGCGCGGCGAAACCGTGGTGCCGGGGCTGGAGTTCCAGTACCTGCACGACGATGGCCGGGTGCGCTGGACGCGGGTTGCCGCAGCACCGCTGCGTGACGCCGATGGAGGGGTCAGCGGGGTGTTCGCCATCGCCGTGGACATCGACGATCTCAAGCGTGCCGCCGAGCGCCAGGCGGTGCTGCTGGCCGAACTGCAGCACCGGGTGCGCAACATCATGTCGACCATCCATGCCATTGCCTGGCGAACCCGCGAGTCGGTCAGCAGCGTGGATGAATACGCTGAACGGTTATGCGGGCGACTGATGTCTCTGGCACGCACGCAGAGCCTGCTGACCCGTGGCGCCAATGCAGGGGTCTGCCTGCGCGGCATGCTGGATGAGGAGATTGCAGCGCAGACACCGGCTGCCGCGGTCTATCACCTGCAGGGTGAGGACGTGCTGCTGCCACCCAAGGCTGCCGAAGTGCTGTCACTGGCGATCCACGAGCTGGCCAGCAATGCGCTGCGGCATGGCGCGCTGACCCATGAGGACGGCCGGATCGAGGTGTCCTGGAACCTGCAGATCCAGCAGGGGCAGCCATGGCTGGGGCTGCATTGGTGCGAGCGGCATGCCGAGGTGCAGGATTGGGAGGTACCCCACCAGCGCGGCCTGGGCCGGGCCCTGATCGAGCAGCGCGTCCCCTACGAACTGGCCGGCAGTGGCGAACTGCGCTTCGCGCCGCAAGGCCTGGATGCCTGGATCCGCTTCCCGCTGCGCGAGCGGGACAGCCTGCTGCAGACCGATGCTCCGGGCGCGGCGGCGGACGGTTCCGGCAGGTAAAGGTCCATTTATCCCCAATTGGGCCAAATTGGGCATAATGGCCTCAACTGTCCACGTCTGGAGCCGTGCCATGACCCTGCCGCTGGATCTGCCTGGCCTCGAAAAGGCCCCCGCGTCGTCGGTGAAGACCCGTGGCTGGCCGAGCCTGATGCGCACCGTGCGCGAGAAGCAGGCGCTGGTCATCACCAACCACAACCATCCCGAAGCGGTGATCGTGGATATCCGCACGTATCAGGAACTGCTGGCCAAGGCCGCTGGCAGCGATGCCGGTGAGCGCAGCGAAGAACTGCTGCGCCTGCGCGGTGAGTTCGACCAGACCCTGGCCAGCCTGCAGCGCGGTGAGGGGCTGGGCAAGGTGCTGGGCCAGCCGATCCGCCGCGGCCGCAAGGTCACCCTCGGCCGTCCGCTCTGACCGATGGGGCGGATCCTGGTGCTGGCCGGCGTCAATGGCGCCGGCAAAAGTTCGCTGCTGGGCACCTGGCTGGAAGCCGAAGGGCTGAGCTGGTTCAATCCCGATTCGTTCACCCGCCGCCTGGTGGAGGCCGGCTGGCCGCTGCCCGACGCCAATGCCGAGGCCTGGCTGGAAGGCACCCGCCGCCTGCGCCAGGCCATGGCCGATGGCACGGACTTCGCCTTCGAGACCACGCTGGGTGGCAACACTATTCCGCGCCTGCTGCGCGGGGCCTGCGAACACCATCATGTTGCGATCTGGTTCTGCGGGCTGGCCACGGTGGACCTGCACATTGCCCGCGTTGCAGCGCGGGTGGCCGCCGGCGGTCATGATATTCCGGTGGAGAAGATCCACGCCCGCTTCGATTCGGCGCGCGAGAACCTGCTGGAACTGCTGCCACACCTGGCCGAGCTGCATGTCTACGACAACAGCGCGCCGGCCGACGCCGACGGCTGCGTTGAGCCGCTGCCGGTGCTGGCGATGGAGCGCGGCCAGCTGCAATACCCGGTCTCGGTGGCCGAGCTGCTGCACACGCCGGACTGGGCCAAACCCATCGTGATGCGCGCGATGGAGTTGGATACCCCGCAGTAGATCCACGCCATGCGTGGATACCTTTCACACATCGCGCGAAACCGCGCCGTGCACGACTGGGCGCCACCGGAGCTGCGGTTAGACTGACCGCACACTCAAGGAGGATGACATGCACGGACCTGCGACGTTCCGCTCCACTTCTATCTGCCTGGTGCTTGCTGCGCTGGCGCTGTCCTGCATGCCGGCGATGGCCGCGTCGCCCGCCGCCAAGCGACCATCGCCGCCTAGCTTGGTGCAGGCCTTCCACGCCGCCGAAGCCAATCTGCGGCTGATTCCCGGCGACGACATTGAATCCCATTTCCGTCCGGTGTGGACCGCTGTTGCCGACCTCGATGGTGATGGCCGTGCCGAGGTCGTGTACTTCTACACGTCCACCTACACCGGCGGCAGCTTCGCGCAACGAAATGTGGTGGCGGTGATGACGGCGCTGACGGCAAACGATCCGCGCGGCCAGGAGAACCCGAACAGCCTGTCGCCGGTGGAAGCAGAAGACTATGCCGCCATCCGCCGGTATGACTACGGTGACGACGCGGCTGAACAGATTCCAGGCGCCATCCGTGCCATTCGCATCCAGGGTGATCGCATCATTGTCGATTTCACCGTCAGTGCCGGGGCGACCGTCTGCGAATGGAAGAGCCCGAACCGCCACGTCTGTCCGCCGGACGGAAACTACACCTGGACGCTGCATTGGACGCCGGGGAAGCTGGCCCGCATCAAGACGTAGCGCCAGGCAGCGCCGGGCGTATCCACCCGGCGCTTCTGGCCCCGTAGATCCACGCCATGCGTGGATCGCGTTCTGCGCCCGGCCTCAGGCCGGCTTCACCTGCTCGGGCTCCGCAACGTCCGGCAGTGGCGGCAGACTCGGGTCCACCGTTACCGGCACATCGCTCTTCAACAACGCAGCCGCTTCCCTGTCGCTGCCCACGGCCGGCGGTGAACCACGCAGCGGCAGGCCGGCGGTCTCCTTCACGAACAGCATGGTCACCAGGCCGATCACCGCCGCGCCCATCAGGTAGTAGGCCGGCACCAGCGGGTCACCGGTGCGTTCCACCAGCCACGCGGTCACCAGCGGGGTGGTGCCGCCGAACAGCGATACCGACACATTGAAGGCGATCGACAGCGCGCTGTAGCGCACCGGGGTGTAGAACAGCGCCGGCAGCGTGGATGGCATCGAGCTGGTGAAGCACACCAGTGCCAGGCCGAGCAGCATCAGGCCAAGGAAGATCATCCAGTCGTTGCCGCTGCCGACCAGCAGCAGGCACGGAATGGCAAGCACCAGCAGTGCGATGCACGCGCCGATGATCATCGGGCGGCGGCCCAGCCTGTCACTGAACAATCCACCGACGATGTTCAGCGGCATCATCACCAGCATCACGATGATGATGAGCAACAGCCCCTTGCTCTCGGCATAGCCCATGGTGACGCTGAGGTAGCTGGGCATGTAGGTCAGCAGCATGTAGTCGGTGACGTTGAACACCAGCACCAGGCCCATGCATACCAGCAGCTGGCGGCCGTGCACCTGGAACAGCGCGCCCAGCCCGGGGCGATCGTGCTCGCGCTTCTCGGCTTCCTCGGCGAAGGCGCGGAAGGCCGGCGTTTCCTCCAGTTTCATGCGCATGTACAGGCCGAGCAGGCCGAGTGGGCCGGCCACCAGGAACGGAATGCGCCAGCCCCAGTCCAGCATCTGCCCGCTGCTCAGCAGCATGTGCAGCGCGGTCACGGTACCGGCGCCTGCGATGTAGCCGCCCAGCGTGCCGAACTCCAGCCAGCTGCCCATCAACCCACGGTTGCGGTCGGTGGAATACTCGGCGATGAAGGTGGCCGCACCGCCGTACTCACCGCCGGTGGAGAAGCCCTGCACCACGCGCGCCAGCAGCAACAGCACCGGCGCCCAGATGCCGATGCGCTCATAGGAAGGAATCAGGCCGATCGCAAACGTGCCCAGCGCCATCAGGATCATGGTGAACGCCAGTACTTTCTGGCGCCCATAACGGTCGCCGAGCGGGCCGAACACCAGGCCGCCGAGCGGCCGCACCAGGAATGCCACGGTAAAGGTGGCGAAGGCGGCGATCACCTGTGCGGTAGGGTTGCTGGACGGGAAGAACACCTGGCCGATGGTGACGGCGAGATAGCCGTAGACACCGAAGTCGAACCACTCCATGGCATTGCCGAGTGCGGCGGCGCCCACGGCGCGCTTGAGCATGGGCTTGTCGACGACGGTGATCTCATCGACCTTCAGGTGGCGGCGGCGTTTGAACCAGCCGAAATGGGCATGTGCCTCGGGCGTGTCCTGCATGGGGTCTCCCTTGTAGGTATGGAATAGGGGAATGAGCGGTGTGGTGTGTCCCGGAAATCGGAAACGGCGATGCAGGCGCAAGTGGCGCGGGGGCATCGATGGGTGGCGTGGGGGCCGGGGAGTGTGTGCAGGCGCAACGCCACGCGCACGGCAAAGCACCGCCGCAGGGGCGGAGACGCGACAACGGGATCACAACGACCGCGCAGTCAGCGGCCGGGTATCACATCAGCGTAGGGGTGCAGGCAAGAGGGCCTGCGGGCGTCATCCGCCGGGATCCAGCGCAAGGCGATGGAAATGCAGGGCGGGAGCATTCGTGGCAAGCGAAGCGCCGGTCGGCAGTGCTTCCCACGTAACAGGTGCGCCCGTCACGTAGTGGGTCTTGTCGATCATCGATTCATCATAACGGCATCGGCGTGAGCGTGCAGCGAAGCGGACTGATCTGCACGCTGTGTTCCATCACGCCTGTTCATCTGCACTGAACGCGATGACGTGCATTGAACGAACTCTGGCCGTAGCGCTCACATGGTCCTGTCTACGGTGGTGGTGAACGCAATAACGCAATAACGCAATCGAGAAGGAGCATCGCATGACCCGTCGCATTCCCGAAGGTACGCTGATCATTGTCGCCGATGGTGGTTCGGCCCGCGTGTTCACCAACGTCGGCAGCGATCATCAGCTGACGCTGAAGCAGGAAGGCGAACTGCGCCTGCAGGACATCAGCGAGCAGGGCGTGTCGGGACAGGGGCCGTCGGGGGCAGTGCCGAAGGACATGTCCATTTCCCAGCTCAACGAAGCGACCTTCGCCAAGCAGGTTGCCGAGCAGTTGAACGAGGACGCGCTGAACAACCGCTACGCACACCTGGTGCTGGTGGCCGATCCGACCACGCTGGGGCGCATCCGCCCGCTGCTGCACAAGGAAACGCAGGCCCGCCTGCTGGGCGACATCGCCAAGGACCTGACCAACGCACCGTTGGCCGATATCCAGAAGGTGCTGGCGGCGTAGAAAGACCGATCGATCTCCTCCAGAGGCCAGAGCCGAGCGCATGCTCGGCCATCGTGGGAAGCGTGGGATCTCTGCGCCGCGCAAGGCGTAGCCGACGCTGCCCCGTCGGCGTTCACCTTGCGCGGTTCCACTCCAGGGAAGCCCAGGAAAAGGCGACCGACTACCAGCTGTAACTGACACCTACCTGCGCACGGGTCTGGTGATAGCCACTGGCCCTCTGCAGCGACAGGCCGCCCCAGGCGCCGAGGCCGTTGCCGAACTTCACCGACGCACCGCCACTGAACTCGCCACGGCTGCGCGGCACGCGCGCATCGGCGATCTCGTCATCCACGCGGATCTGCGACTCGGCGCGGGTATGCAGCCAGTTGGCGGCGAGGTACGGCTGCACCTCGGCGGCACCGTTGCCCCAGCGGGTCACACCGGACAGGCGCAGGCCCGCGCGCCCGAACACACCATTGGCATTCTCGGCGCTGACCACCGTGCCGTTGGCCTCGGTGTGGCGGTTGCTGTCCCAGCGGCTGTAGCCCACCTGCAACTGCGGCTCCAGGTAGATGCCACCGTTGCTGGCACCGCCCACGCGGAACGCATAGCCGGTTTCCACTGCGCCCTGCCAGGCGCGGCTGTCGTAGCGTTCCGTGTCCAGGCCGATACCTTCCACCCGGTTGCGGAACTGCGCACGCTGCACCGAGCCATCCACATAGAAGCCGGCATACGGATCGGCGCCGTTGCCGCCGCGCCAGGTACCGTAGACGCCGAGCGCCTCGCCCTTCACCTTGCCGCGCGCGTAGTAGCCGGTCAGCGCATTGGTGGAGGTGCTGGTGGCATTGCCGCTGGACAGCATCACGCCCACGCCGCTGCCCGATTCGTGACGCCACACGTCGGCGCCGACGGTAAGCGCCTGGCTGTTGCCGCGGATGTCGAGCTGGTGGCTGATGGCATCAAAGCCGTTGCGCGAACCATCCACGCGGGCCCAGGCGCGGCCGGAATTCTGGCCGGCATGGCGGTCGTGGTAGCCCAGGCGGAACATGCTCTGCGCAGCCTGCAGGTTGGCCAGGTAGGCGCCGGGTTCGGGGCGCAGCACCGGCTCCGGATCGACCGGATCGACCGGATCAACAGGATCAACAGGATCAACAGGATCAACCGGCTTGCACTCGGGCAGGCTCGGATTGACCACGCACGGGTCCGGCACGGTCGGTAGCTGCGAACGCAGGTACCAGTTGCCGTCGGCGCCGGTGCCTTTGTGCAGGAAGTACTCGTACTGGCCGCCCACCGCGCGGCCGGCCAGGTTGAACTGGCCATTGGACGCACCGCCAACCCGGATCAGCTGGATGCCCTGGCTGGTCTGCGCACCTGCACCGCCAACGTTGTTGACGCGTACGTTGGCACTGCCGCTGGTGTCGCCGCCGATGATCAGCTTGTCGGTGGCCGCATCGTCGCCGGCCAGTACGGTGTTGAAGGCGAGGATGCCGCCATTGCCGGTGAAGTTGCCGGCCACGTTGAGGGTGTGGAAGGCGGAGCCGTCGCCCAGGGAGACGGTGCCGTTGCCGAGGTTGAGGGCGCCAACCGTGGAATTGCCGGTCATGTTCCAGGTGGCCGAGTCCAGCGTGGCGCTGGTGACGTTGGTCATGGTGCCGGTGATGCTGGCATTGCTGGAAAGGCTCACATCCAGTGTGCTGCCGACCGTGTTGATGATGTTGCCGGCCAGGCGTGAGTTGTCCACTTTGAATCCAACGGTGGCGTCGGGTGCTTCTACAAAGAGGAGGTTGCCGTCGCCGCCGACGATCTGGCTGTCATTCCGAACGTTGAAGACCACGTTGGAACGCGGGCTCGTTGGCGAACGCGAGGGAGCCACGCGGATGGCGGCACCAGTGCGGCCCTGCACCTGCGATCCGTCCACGGTGATGTTGGAGGCTCCGCCCTCGTCGGTATCAATGGCATAGATACCATTCTGAGCGCCGATGACGTTGCTGCCGTTCTGGAGAGATACATCCGCAGTCCCGATCACGAGCAGCCCGTTCCCGGCGAGTATTGCCGAAGCGCCACTATTGGCAAGCGCCTCTATACGCGTGGCGTCAACAATCAGAATCGCGCGCTGGCTGGGGGCGGCAGTACTTACGCTGGCGCCCACACCGAGGCCGAGAAGATCACTTCGCCGGACCGTGGCGACCGAGCCTGGCAGCGCGCCACCGCCTACATCAGCCAACGTCAGTGCTCGTCCGCCGGTGTTGCGGATACTGGTGTCGTTGATCTCCCCCGTGCTGTTATTGAGAGCGACGGCGCCACTCGTTACAGCCGCCGATACCGCTGCCCCCGACAGCAGCAGGTTCGAAGAAGATCCTGCGGTTATGCGCAGCGCCTGTCCGCCAGGATTGACGGTAAGCGTTGCACCAGACAGGCTCCACGTCTCGGCAGTATCCCCGGGTTGCACGGTGGCGGACTGCCCCGGCGTGAGGGTGCCCGCGTAAGCCGGAAAGCCCAGGGCAAGAGAACTGGCGACAGCCAGCGCAAGGGAACGACGAACGGCGATCTTCATGACCGGACTCCTGTGGGTATCGAACTTCAGGAAAGGGACCGCATTCACTTCGTCGGTGTGAATCAAACGCTCACATGGCGTGAAAGCGAAGTGAATCAGGCGCTGTTCCTGGCCCGCGCGAGGCGTATTGCGATAGCCGTCACATCGCAAACGGGCATGTCGCAAGACGCCTCTTTGTGTGCCGCATTGGGCTTGCGCAGAGTCTGGTGATCGCCAAGGCGCTGGAACATGCAAATAGTTGCAGATAAGACAGGACAACTTTTGTCGCCTTTGGATCCATTCAGCTGCGCCGCAACATGCGGTGCCGGTAGCCGGGTGCTAGCATCCGGCCATCATATGAATCGATCCAAATGCCGATGCCCACGCTGGACCGTCGTCTCCTGATCGCCTTCGCGGCCACCGCCATGCTTGCTTCCGGTGCCGCTCTGGCTGCCACGCCGAAAACCGCCGCCGACAAGGCCTACGCCTCGGTCGACCCGTTTATCGGCACCGGTGGGGAAGGCCACACCTATCCGGGTGCAACGGTGCCGTTCGGCATGGTCCAGCTCAGCCCGGATACGCGCATCCAGCCGCGCGAAAAGGCCTACGGTTGGGCGGCCGGCTACCGCTACGACGACAGCAGCATTGTCGGCTTCTCGCACACCCATTTCTCCGGCACCGGCCATTCGGACCTGGGTGACATCCTGGTCATGCCGTTCACCGGCAATCCCGGGCTCGAGCGCGGTGATCCGGAGAAGCCGGGCAGCGGCTATGCCTCCCGGTTCCGCCATGACGACGAGAAAGCCGAGCCGGGCTACTACGCCGTCACCCTGGACGATTACAAGGTGCGCGCCGAGCTGACCACCAGTGCCCGCGTGGGTATGCATCGCTACGCCTTCCCGAAGGGCACCGACGCCAAGGTGCTGCTGGACATGCGCACCAGCATGTACGACTACCCGGGCAAGGTGTTGTGGTCGAGGGTGCGGGTGCGTGCTGACGGCACGATCACCGGCTTCCGTGAAACCCGCGGCTGGGCGCCGGGCCGCCAGCTGTTCTTCGCCATGCGTTTCTCGCGGCCGCTGGCCAGCCACGAGCTGCACAGCACCGAGAAGGACATTGTCTACAAGGGCTTCCCGCCGCCGGGCGAGAAGGATCCGGCGCAGCGTGCACAGATCGAGGGCCGTCAGCTGGTCGGTACCTTCGCATTCGGCAAGCTGGACGCACCGCTGGTGGTCAAGGTCGCCATCTCACCCGTCAGCGAGGCTGGCGCCATCGCCAACCTCGATGCCGAAGTGCCGGACTTCGATTTCGAGCGGGTACGTGCCCAGGCGAAGCAGGAATGGACGCAGGCGCTGTCGGTGCTCGATATCGATGCACCCGAGCACGCTCGCCGCAGTGCCTATACCGCGCTGTACCACACGATGCTAGGGCCGACGCTGTTCATGGATGCCGATGGCCAGTACCGCGGTTCGGACAACGCGGTGCACAAGGCAGACGGGTACACGAATTACTCCACGTTCTCGCTGTGGGACACCTACCGTGCGCTGCATCCGTTGCTGACGCTGGTGCAGCCGGAGAAGCGCAACAGCGACTTCGTCAATTCGATGCTGGCGCACCATGAGCACAGCCCCTACGGCATGCTGCCGGTGTGGTCGTTCCATGGGCTGGAGGACTGGTGCATGATCGGCTACCACGCCGTGCCGGTGATCGCCGACGCCTACGTAAAGGGCATCCGTGGCTTCGATGCCGACAAGGCGCTGAAGGCAATGGTCGAGACCGCCAACTACGGCCCCTATGACGGCATCGCGCAGTACCGCGAGCTGGGCTATGTGCCGATCGACGAGGAAGGTGAAGCGGCCAGCAAGACGCTGGAGTACGCCTTCGACGACTGGACCATCGCACGCATGGCGCAGGCGATGGGCAAGGGCGATATCGCGGCCACCTTCGACAAGCGCGCGGGCAACTGGCGCAACGCCTTCGACAAGGACACCGGCTTCATGCGCGCACGCAAGCGCGATGGCAGTTTCCGCACCCCGTTCGACCCCAGTGCCAGCGGTTACGGCACCGACTACACCGAAGGCAATGCCTGGCAGTACTCGTGGTACGTACCGCAGGACGTGGCCGGCCTGGCGGCAGCGCATGGAGGCAGTGACAGACTGCTGGCGCGGCTGGACGAGGTGTTCAACGCCAAGGTGGATCCGTCCATCTTCGAGCACATGGAAGACATCACCGGGCTGATCGGCTGGTATGCACATGGCAACGAGCCCAGCCACCACGTGGCCTACCTGTATTCGTATGCCGGCCAGCCGTGGCGCACCCAGGCGCGCCTGAAGCAGATCATGGACACCCAGTACGCCGACCGTCCGGATGGCCTGGCCGGCAACGATGATGTCGGCCAGATGTCAGCGTGGTACGTGTTCACCGCGCTGGGCTTCTACCCGGTGGCACCGGGCTCGGGCGAGTACATCCTCGGCCGCCCGTTCCTGCCGAAGACCGCGATGCGCCTTCCGAATGGCAGGACCTTCACCATCGTGGCCGATGGGCTGGACGATGCGCACACCTATGTGGGCGGTGTGACGTTGAACGGCAAGCCGCTGCAGCGCACCTTCCTGCGCCATGATGAGATCCTGGCCGGCGGCGAGCTGCGCTTCAGCATGCAGGCCGAGCCGAACAAGGACTGGCCGGGGCAGGGCGCGCAGGCGCCGTACTCGATGAGCCGGTGACGGGTTGTTGGTTGGCGTACGGGGTCCCGCTTCTGGTAGGTGCCAACCTTGGTTGGCACGGGGGACGTCAACGGCGCCCACCAAGGTGGGCGACTACCGGAATCCGTGGGTCGGCACGCCTTTGGTAGGTGCCAACCTTGGTTGGCACGGGGGACATCAACGGTGCCCACCAGGGTGGGCGTCTACCGGAATCTGCCGGCCGGGGCGCCTTTGGCAGGTGCCAACCTCGGTTGGCACGCGGCAGATCAGCGGGAACGAAACCGCAACCCCACCCGCGCGCCACCGATCGGGGCGGTATCAATCATCAGGGTCGCGCCATGCCGCTGCGCGATCTCGGCCACGATCGCCAACCCCAGCCCGCAGCCATCTCCTTCGCTGCAGGCCCGGTAGAAGCGTTCCGTGACGCGCGTGCGCTCGGCTTCGGCAATGCCGGCGCCGTCATCGTCCACCCATGCCTGCACGCCATCGGCCTCCTGCCGAACGCCGAGGGTGATCACACCGGGCACGGCACCGTAGCGCAGTGCGTTGTCCAGCAGGTTGCCCAACGCCTCGCGCAGCAGCTGCGGATCACCCTGTACCTGCACGCCGTCGTCGGGCCCGTCGTAACCCAGGTCCACGCCCACCACCAATGCGCGGTCGGCGTAGCGCTCCACCACGCCGCGTGCCAACGCAGCCAGATCCACCGGTTGCAGTGGCAGTGCACTGCCATGCGGATCCTCCGAGCGGCTGAGCATCAGCAGCTGGTTGACCAGGTGCTGCAAGCGGGCCAGCCCGGCCAGCGTGCCGGACAGCGCCAGCTGCTGGGCCTGCGGGTCGTGCTGGCGCAATGAACTCTCCAGCTCCACCTGCATTGCCGCCAAGGGCGTGCGCAGCTGGTGCGCGGCATTGCTGACAAAGCGCCGTTGCGCTGCCTGCATCGCGTCCAGGCGCTGCAGCAACGCGTTGTAGGCCTCCACCGCCGGCCACAGTTCACGTGGTGCCTCCTGCGCCGGATCCAGCGGTGCCAACGGATCCGGCCGCGGGCTGGCCAGCTTCCGCGCAACCAGGTTGGCATGGCGAGCGGCAGCGCCTGTACCGGACCAGGCCAGCCACGCCGCCAGTGCCAGGATCGCGGCCTGGAAGGGAACGCTGGCCAGCAGCAGCTTGCGCTCCAGCCGGTGGCGCTTGCGAAGCGTCTCAGCCACGCGCAACCGGATGTCATGGCCCGGTCCGGCGCTGACCACCACTTCGACCATGCGCACCGGTTGACCACGCACCCGTGCATCGTAGTACACGGCGTCGTCATCATTTCCTGCAGTGATTGTGGGGCGTGGCAGGGCTTCGGGCAGGTCACCATACAAACGCCCACCCGCAGCGTCGACCACCTCGCCATGCACTTCGTCGGCGGTGTCCCAGGTGAACATGCGCGAGACCGCTGGGGTGATCTCGATCGAAGCGCGACCATCCTGCACCGTCACCAGTTCGGACAACGACATCGCCGAATCCAGCAGCCAGCGGTCGTAGACCTGGCCGGCATAGAACCGGGCCAGCGCAAATGAACCGACGGCGCTGCACAGCAGCAGTACCAGCAGCGGCAGCCACAGGCGTCCCAGCAGCAGGCCGCGCAGGCTGTGCACGCGCTCAGTCACCCACGGCCTCCAGGCGATAGCCCAGGCCACGCAGCATGCGGATGCCGACGCCGGCATGCGCCTGTTCCAGCTTGCGTCGCAGGCGGCTGACATGCACTTCGATCACCGACAGGTTGGCCTCGTGGTCCCAGCTGTACAGCGCGTCGAACAGGCGCTGCTTGGTCACGGTGCGGCCGGGATGCTGCATCAGTGCCTCGACCAGGGACAGCTCGCGGGCGGTCAGCTCGATGCGCCGGCCTTCAACCTGCACCTCATTGCGGATGCTGTCGAAGCACAACCGGCCCAGCCGTTTCTGCGCCGGTGCATCGCTGCGGCGGCGCGACAGTGCACGCAGGCGGGCTTCCAGCTCACCCAGTGCGAACGGCTTGGCCAGGTAATCGTCGCCACCGCGGTCGAGGCCGAGGATGCGGTCCTCCACACCATCGCGTGCGGTCAGGATCAGCACCGGCAGGGTGGCGCCGTCGTTGCGCAGGCGTGAGAGCAGGTCCAGACCATCGACGTCGGGCAATGAAAGGTCCAGCACCATCACGTCATACGGTGCGCTGGCCAGTGCCGCCGGCGCGTGCAGTCCACGCGAGAGGTGGTCGCACAGATGACCGGCACCCTGCAGGGCGCGGATCAGTCCATCGGCCAGAGCGGCGTCGTCTTCGATCAGCAGGATTCGCATTGCAAGCTTCGTGCAAGGTTGGGGCAAGTTTGGCGCAAGTGCATCACCTTACCGTGACGTGCATGAATTTCTCCTCTCGTCTTGCGGCCGTATTGGCCACTCTTCTGTGCGCACCTGCGGCTTCGGCGCTGTCCCTGCAGGAAGCGCAGCGCGCAATGGAAGCACACAACCCGGACCTGCGTGCGGCGGCACTGGAGCTGCGCGGTGTGCAGGGCGATGCGCAGACGGCGGCGCTGCGCCCGGCCACCGAGCTGTCGATCGGCACCAGCAAGATCAGCCCCAGGCATGGCATCGGCCCCGGACGCTGGCAGGACAAGCGGGTGGACAGCACCGTTGGCCTGGGCTGGACCTGGGAACGCGGCGGCAAGCGCGCACTGCGCATCCGCCAGGCCGACGCGCTGCTGGAGGTCGCCGGGCTGGACATGCTCGATGCCAGGCGCCGACAGCAGGTGGCACTGCATGAAGCCTATTTCGGCCTGAAGGGCGCCCAGGAGCGGGCGCAGATTGCCGATGCCAACCGCCAGAGTTCGACCGAGCAGATGGCGGCGGCGGAGAAGCAGGTTGCGACAGGGGCGATGGCGCCGGTTGATCGTGCCCGACTGGCGGTGGACGACCTGGCGGTGGCCGACGCGGCGCGCGAGGCAGCGCTGGATCTGCGCGATGCGCGGCATGCACTGGGCCTGCTGCTCGGCCGCGACGACAGCCATGGCCTCAGCGCCGATGATCCGTGGCCAGACCCCGCGGGCAGGGCCGATGCGCGCCCGTTCGATCCGCAGCAGCGTGCCGATCTGCGCGCGGCACGTTCGCGCCTGGCCGCAGCCGACGCCGGTGTGGCGCTGGCGCGCAGTGAGCGCCACCGCGACATCCAGCTGGGCGTGGAGGCCGAGCGCGAGCCGACCGACATCAGCGGCGTCACCTGGGGTGTGTCATTGACCATTCCGCTCGGCGGGCCGTCACGTGCACGCGGCGCGATCCAGCGTGCCGAGGCCGACCGTGACAATGCCGTGCTGGAGCTGCAGGTGCGGCAGCGCGAAGCACGCGCCGAACTGGACCAGCTGCAGGCCAGCGCGCAGTCCGCCGCGCAGCGCCGCAGCGACTACGAAGGGCTGCAGTCCGACGCTGCACGCAAGGCAGTGCAGGGCATCGAACTGGCTTACCGCCGCGGTGCCGCCAGCCTGACCGATCTGCTGGATGCGCGCCGCAGTTGGCGCGACTTTGAGGCCGCGTTGATCGATGCGCGTGCCGACCATGCCATTGCCCTGGCGCGCTGGGAAGCGGCCACATCCGTTGCTGAAGGAGAGTCCCGATGAAGTCCACCGTCGCCCATCGCCCGAGGGCGCGACACGCAGCGCTGCCGGCCTTGCTGGCGCTGGCCCTGCTGGGTGGCTGCGGCCGTGAGCCGGCGTCCTACACCGAGGATGCGCCGCAGGTCCGTGCCGACCAGATCCAGTTTCCTGCCGGCAGCCGGCAGCTGGACGTGCTGCGCAGCGAGTCGGTGACCGCCGGCGCCAGCGCCAGCCTGCAGCTGCCGGGCCGGGTGGTGTGGGACGAGACCCGATCCAGTGCACTGCACACGCCGTTGGCGGGGCAGGTGGCGCGCATCGAGGCGCAGCCAGGGCAGAAGGTGAAGGCTGGGCAGGTGATCGCCTGGATCACCTCGCCCGAGTTCGGCCAGGCACAGGCCGACGGCGTGCGTGGCCGCGCCGAGCTGCAGCAGGCGCGCAAGGAGCTGGAGCGCACCCGCGAGTTGCATGTGGCGGGTGTGGCGTCGGGCCGCGAACTGGACGAGGCCGAGGCCAACTTCGCCGGCAGCCAGGCCGATCATGCGCGTGCAACCGCCTTCGCCAAGGCGTATGGCAACGGCCAGCACGTCGACCAGCGCCTGCCGCTGCGCGCGCCGATCGATGGCGTGCTGGTGGAGCGGCGGATGAGCCCGGGCATGGCAGTCAGCCCCGACAGCGAACAGCCGTTGGCGGTGATTGGCGATCCGGACCGCCTGTGGCTGCTGCTGGATGTTCCCGAGAGCCTGGCCGGACGCTTGAAGGCGGGCATGCAGGTGACCGTGCCCGGCGCCGATGGACAGCCGCTGCGGGCGACCCTGCAGCACGTGGATGATTTCGTCGACAGCGAACGCCGCGTGGTGCAGGCGCGCGCCGAGCTGGACAACCGTGCACGGGGTTTCAAGGCTGGCCAGTACGTGCGTGCGCGGGTTGCATTGCCGGCCGAGGGCGGTGTCTCGCTGCCCGATGCCGCGGTGCTGTTGATCGACGGCAAGCAGGTGGTGTTCGTCGAGGAGGGCAAGGGCCGCTTCGTTCGCCATGCCGTGCATGCCGAGGAACTGGGCGATGGCCGGCTGTGGGTGCGTGAGGGCCTGGCAGCGGGCGCCAGGGTAGTGGTCGAGGGCGGCCTGCTGCTGCAGCAGCTGGCGGACAACGCGCCGGCCGCCGCCAGCACCGGCACGGGGCACGCCGCCCCATGATCGATCGCCTGATTGCCTACTGCCTGCGCCAGCCATTGATGGTGATGCTGGCACTGCTGCTGTTCATTGGCGCTGGCATTGCCGCGTTCCGCGTGCTGCCGGTGGAAGCCTTCCCGGATGTGTCCGACACCCAGGTGACAGTGGTATCGCTGCACCCGGGCCGGGCCGCCGAAGAGGTGGAGCGCGAGGTGACGATGCCGCTGGAAGTGGCGCTGTCCGGCATCCCGCATTCGGTGCGTGTGTTCTCGCATACGCAGTTCGGGCTGTCGATGATCATCCTGACCTTCGACGACAAGGCCGATGACTACTTCGCGCGCCAGCAGGTGCTGGAGCGCCTGCAGGGCGTGGAGCTGCCGGAAGGGGTGACCCCGGAACTGGAGGCGATGAGCTCGGCGGTAGGTGAGATCTACCGTTATGTGCTGAAAGGCCCGCACATGACGCCAACCCAGCTGCGCACCGTTCAGGAATGGACGATGGAGCGCACTCTGCGCACCGTACCCGGGGTGGCTGATGTGATCAGCTTCGGCGGCTTCGCGCGCACCTTCCAGGTCAAGCCGGACCTGGACAAGCTGCGTGACCGCGGCATCAGCCTGGGTGAGTTCGCCGAGGCGCTGGAAAAGGGCAGCTCGAATGCGGGCGGCGGCTACGTGGAGCGTGGCCAGCAGCAGTTCCTGATCCGCGGTGTGGGCCTGATGCGTTCGCCGGCCGACATCGGCAATGTGGTGGTGGCGCAGCGCGGGGGCACGCCGATCCTGGTGCGCGACCTGGCCGGCATCGCCGACACCGGCCTGCCGCGTCAGGGCCTGGTCGGCCAGGACGACAACGACGATGCAGTGTTCGGCATGGTGCTGATGCGCAAGGGCGAAAATCCGTCCGACGTGCTGGACGCTCTGCATGCACGCATCGCCGAGATCGAGGCCAATCAGTTACCGGCAGGGGTCAGCATCGAGCCGTTCTATGACCGCTCGTGGCTGGTCTCGACCACGCTGAAAACCGTCTTCCGCAACCTGCTGGAAGGTGCGGTGCTGGTGTTCCTGGTGCTGTGGCTGTTCCTGTACAACGCCCGTGCCGCGCTGATCGTGGCGGCGATGATGCCGCTGGCGCTGCTGTCGACCTTCCTGGGCCTGCATCTGTGGGGCGTGCCGGCCAACCTGCTGTCGTTGGGTGCGATGGACTTCGGCATCATCATCGATGGCGCGGTGATCGTCACCGAGCACATCGTCTCGCGATTGTCGAAACTGCCCCCTGCGGCCGACCGGAAGACGCGCTTCTCGACCATTCTTTCGGCAGCGTCGGAAGTGGGGCGACCGACGTTCTTCTCGATGCTGATCATCATCGCCGCACATATCCCGATCTTCACCCTGCAGCGCCAGGAAGGCCGCATGTTCGCGCCCATGGCGTACTCGGTGACCTCGGCATTGATCGGTGCCTTGATCCTGGCGCTGACCGTGGTGCCGCTGTTCTGCTACTGGTGCCTGCGGCGCGACCGCATGCGCGACGGCAATCCGTTGATGGACCGCCTGACCGGCTGGTACCGGCCGATCCTGGAGCGCGCATTGGCCCGTCCGCGTGCGGTGGTACTGACCGCGGTTGCGCTGCTGGTCGGCACGCTGGCGCTGGGCACCCGGCTGGGGTCGGAGTTCCTGCCCGAGCTGGACGAAGGCTCGATCTGGTTGACCGCCACGCTGGATCCCAGCACCAGCCTGGCTGAGGCGCAGCAGCAGTCGCGGCGCATCCGTGAGCTGGTCGGCACCTTCCCGCAGGTGTCGACGGTCGTGGCCAAGCTTGGGCGCCCGGAAGACGGCTCCGATGCCAAGGGCGCCAACCAGATCGAGGCGCTGGTGGCGTTGAAGCCGGAGAAGGAGTGGCCAAAGGGTGTGGACAAGCGACAGCTGGTGAGCGATCTGCAGCGCACGCTGGAGCAGCGCATTCCCGGGCCGGAGTTCTCGATCTCGCAGCCGGTGCGCGACAACATCCTGGAGAGCATCTCGCAGATCAAGGGCCAGGTGGTGATCAAGGTCAGCGGCTCGGATCTGGACGTGCTCAACCAGCAGGCACAGGCGATCCTGGGGCAGGTACGTGGCGTGGAGGGCGTAGAGAGCGCCTTCATCGACCGCGACGGCTCATTGCCGCAGCTGCAGATCGAGATCGACCGCGACCGTGCTGCGCGCTATGGGCTCAATGTGCGCGACATCGACGAGGTGATCGAGACCGCGCTGGGCGGGCGCCAGGTAGGCGAACTGTGGGAGGGCGACCGCAAGTTCCCGATCACGCTGCGCCTGGACGACGCCGACCGGGACCTGCAACGGCTGCGCACGGTGCCGGTGGGCATCGGCGATGGCCACACGGTGACACTGTCCGACGTGGCCGATTTCCGCATGGCCAGCGGTGCGATCAACATCTCGCGCGAGAACGCGCAGCGGGTCAAGGCGGTCAGCATCTTCATCGCCGGCCGCGACATGGGCAGCGTGGTGGCCGACATGCGCAAGCGCGTGGACGCCAGCGTGCAGCTGCCGGAAGGCTACCGCCTGGAATGGTCCGGCGAGTTCGAGAACCAGCAGCGTGCGATGAAGCGTCTGGGCTGGGTGATTCCACTGTCGGTGCTGATCATCTTCGTGCTGCTGTTCGATGCCTTCAAGGACATCAGCAGCGCCGCGCTGATCCTGGCCAACGTGCCACTGGCGATGATCGGCGGCATCCTCGCCCTGTGGCTGACCGGCATTCCACTGTCAGTGTCTGCGGCGATCGGCTTCATTGCATTGTTCGGGCAAGCGGTGCTGAACGGGGTGGTGATGCTCAGTCGCTTCGCGCAGCTGCGAGAGCAGGGCATGGACCTGCTGCAGTCGGTGGTACAGGGCTCGCTGCAGCGCCTGCGCACGGTCCTGATGACCGCGCTGCTGGCGATGTTCGGCCTGCTGCCTATGGCCACCTCGCATGCGATTGGTGCCGAGACCCAGAAACCGCTGGCGGTGGTGGTGATCGGTGGCCTGCTGTCGGCGATGCTGCTGACCCTGCTGGTACTGCCCACGCTGTACTACTGGGTACATCGCCGCCGCGAGGCGCGCGCCGGATGATCCGCACGGTAGATCCACGCCATGCGTGGATGCGACCCCGCCGCCGGGCATGACCCGGCGCTACCGAGTTCCCGCGCTCCGCGGAGATGCGATCAGTAGATCCACGCCATGCGTGGATGCCGTTCGCGCGTTCTACACCATCCCGCCGTTGGCGCGCAGGACCTGGCCATTGATCCACCCGCCATCGGTGCCTGCCAGGAACGCAACCGCACCGGCGATGTCGTCCGGCGTACCCAGCCGCTCCAGGGGGTTCATCTTCGCCAGCCGCTCGATGAGTTCCGGTGACTTGCCGTCCAGGAAAAGGTCGGTGGCGGTGGGGCCGGGTGCCACCGCGTTCACGGTGATGTTGCGCCCGCGCAGCTCCTTGCTGAGGATCGCGCCCATCGTCTCCACCGCCGCCTTGCTGGCCGCGTAAACGCTGTAGTTCTCAAGCCTGATGCCGACCACGCTGGTGGACAGGGTGATCAGCCGGCCGCCGTCGCGCACCCGTCGCGCGCTTTCGCGCAGCACGTTGAAGGCCCCCTTGAGGTTGATGCCGACCACCCGCTCGAACAATGCGTCGTCGGTGTCGGCCAGCGGCGCCAGCTGCAATACGCCGGCGCTGTTGACCACCACGTCGATGCCGCCGAAACGGGCTTCGATGGCATCGAACAGCTGCCGCACCGCCTGCGGATCGGAGACATCGGCCTGCAGCGCGATGGCCTGCGCACCGGCCGCGTTGAGTTCGGCCGCCAAGGCTTCGGCGTCGTCGCGGCGCCCCGCATAGTTGATGGCGATCGCGTGGCCATCGGCGGCCAGGCGGCGGGAGATGGCGGCGCCGATGCCACGGGAGCCGCCGGTGACCAGGGCGACAGAGCGGGCGGGGGAGAGGGTCATGGTGGCTTCCAGCAGGGCACGCCGGAGTGGCGCAGAGCCATCTTCGCCACATCGCTGGTCCGGATAATCCTGCATAATCCGCCAATATCATCCGGATAGCCGAACAATGGATCGCTTCACGGCCATGCGCGCCTTCGTCCGTATCGTCGAGCGCCGCAGCTTCACCCGTGCCTCCGAGGACCTGGGCCTGCCACGGGCCACGGTGACCGACGCGATCAAGGCGCTGGAACAGCGGCTGGGCGTGCGCCTGCTGCACCGGACCACGCGGCTGGTGGTGCCCACCCTGGAAGGTGAGGCGTTCTATGGGCGTTGCCTGCGCCTGATCGCCGACATGGACGATGCCGAGGCCGCGTTCCGTGACGCGCCGCCACGCGGTCCGTTGCGCATTGAAGTGCATGGCACGCTGGGCCGGCACCTGCTGTTTCCGCACCTGCCGGACTTCCTGCAGCGCTACCCGGAGATCGAGCTGGACGTCAGCGAAGGCGACCGCTATGTCGACCTGCTGCGCGAAGGCGTGGATGCGGCGTTGCGGGTGGGGACGCTGGCCGACAGCGATCTGGCGGCGCGCCGGCTGGCGATGCTGCGCGAGGTCACGGTGGCCTCGCCGGGTTATGTGGAGGCGCATGGCCTGCCCGATACCATCGAATCGCTGGAGGAAGGCCACCAGATGGTCGGCTACCGCTCCGGCGCCACCGGCCAGCTGATTCCCCTGGAGTTCCAACAGGCTGGACAGGTGCGCTATGTGCCGCTGCCGGCGCGGGTGCGTGTTTCAGGCGCGGATGCATTCCTTGGGGCCGCATTGGCGGGCCTGGGGATCATCCAGGCACCGCGCTACCGGATGGACCCCTATATCGCGCGCGGGCAGTTGGTCGAGCTGTTGCCTGAGGCGCCGCCGACGCCGAGCCCGTTGAGCCTGGTCTACCCCCGCAACCGCACGCCGTCGCCGCGGTTGCGGGTGTTCATCGACTGGGTGGCTGGGGTGTTCGACCAGACCGGGGTTGCCGGCCAGCGGCCGGCACTACCGGGCGGCTGAGCCCGGCAGCACCAGCTCGAACACGGTGCCGGTGTCATCCGACACAACACTCACGCTGCCGCCATGCGCCTGTGCAATCGCGCGGGCAATCGCCAGGCCCAGCCCGGCACCTTCGAGGCGGCCACGTTCGCCGCGGTAGAAGCGATCGAACAGGCGCGGCAGCGCTTCGGCGGCAATCGGCGTGCCAAGGTTGTGCACGCTGACCCTGCACATGCCATCGGCCTCGACCAGCCGCACCCGCACTTCGCTACCGGCAGTGGCGTGCTTCAACGCGTTGGACAGCAGGTTGGCGATCGCCCGATGCAGCATCAAGCGGTTGCCCTCGACGCGTGCGGTGCCTTCGCGGCGCAGGGTCAACTGCCGGTCCTCGGCCAGCAGGTCGTAGAACTCGAGCAGCGAATCCACCACTCCCTCCAGCGCCACCGGCTCGCGCGATGGCAGCGCGCCCGGCGACTCGGCCTGCGCCAGGTACAGCAGGTCGCCCACGGTCTGCGCCAGCTGCTGCAGTTCCTCGGCACACGACGCCAGCGTCTCGCGGTAGGCCTCGTTGCTGCGCGGGTGCGCCAGCACCACCTGCACCTGGGTCAGCATGTTGGTGATCGGGGTGCGCAGCTCGTGGGCAAGGTCACCGGAGAACTCGGTCAGTCGCGCGAAATCCTGCTGCAGGCGCGCCAGCATGCCGTTGAGCGTCTGCGCCAGCTGCTCCAGTTCGGCCGGTGCAGCACGCGCGCTCAGACGTCGCTGCAACCGACCGGCGGTGATCTGCCGGGCCTCATCGGCCAGCGTGCGCAGCGGCCGCAGCGTGCGCCGCACCACATAGCCGCCGAGCAGGCTGCTGGCCACGGCGGCGCCGATGATGGCGATCGCCAGCAGATGGCGGAAGCGCTGCAGGAAATCGGCATGGCGGTCGTCATCGATGGCCAGCAGGGTGACCAGCTGGCTGCCGTCGGCCAGGGTCTGGCGCAGGTGCAGGGCATGCATGCAGCGACCATCGGCGAGGATCCAGTCGTGCCGCCGTGGCGCGGCGTCGATCGGCTGGCTGCGTGCATGCTCGCGCAGCAGTGCCGGTGCGGTGGAGAACAGCACCGCGCCACGCCCGTCAACAATGTGGAAGGCGATATCCGGATGGTGGCCCAGCGCCTCTGCCAACCGCTGCCCGCGTGCGGGCGCAGGTCCGTTATCGGCCAGGTCACGGATCAACGCGACCTTGTTCTCCAGTTCGACGAAGTCCTGGGCGACCAGGTCGTGGCGGGCACTGACATAGATCGCCACGCCCAACGCGGCCAGCACCAGCGTGGCCACGATGGCGAACAGCAGCGTCAGCCGTACCGCGATGGAACGACGCAGGCTCATCCGCTGTGCGCTGCACCGTCGTCCGGCGCCTCCAGTACATAGCCCATGCCGCGCACGGTGACGATCAGCTTGGCATCGAAGTCATCGTCGATCTTGGCGCGCAGGCGGCGGATCGCCACGTCGATCACATTGGTGTCGCTGTCGAAGTTCATGTCCCACACCTGCGAGGCGATCAACGAGCGCGGCAGCACTTCGCCGCGACGGCGCGCCAGCAGTTCCAGCAGGGTGTATTCCTTCTGGCTGAGAGGGATGCGCTGGCCGCCGCGTTCGACCCGGCGGCGCAGAGTGTCCACCACCAGGTCGGCGATGACGATGCGCTCGGTCTGTGGCAGCGCCTGGCCGCGACGCAGCAGGGTGCGCACGCGCGCCAGCAGCTCGGCGAAGGCGAACGGCTTGGCCAGGTAGTCGTCGGCACCCAGCTCAAGGCCCTGCACGCGGTCGGCGATGCTGCTGCGCGCGGTCAGGAACAGCACCGGCACCTGCCAGCCGGCCTCGCGCAGCCGCGACAGCACGTTCCAGCCATCCAGGCCGGGCAGCATCACGTCGAGGATGACCAGCTGGTACTCGCCGCTGCCGGCCAGGTGCAGCCCGTCGACGCCGTTGCAGGCGAGATCGACCACGTAGCCGGCCTCGATCAGGCCCTGGCGCAGGTAGTTGCCGGTCTTGGGTTCGTCTTCGACGATCAGCAGTTTCATGATGCACCCATCATCGCAGCTTGCGCGTGGGCCGGCTGCGCAGGCTCATGTCAGCGGATCCAGCGTACCGAGCACGGCCACGCAGGCCAGCACCAGCACGGCCAGTACCGATTCGAAGGCCAGGCTGTGGCGCAGTGAGCGCAGTGGCCGTGGTTGCCAGCCGCCGCGGATGGAGCTGGCCAGCGCCGGTACCAGCCGCCAGCGATGCAGGGCGGCCAGCCCCAGCATGCCACCGACCAGGGCGAGTTTGAGCAGCAGCCAGCGTCCGTGCGCGGTGCCGATGAGGGTCTGCACGGAACCGCCAAGATCGACATAGGTGTAGGTCCCGGTCATCGCCAGGGTGGCGACGATGATCGTGCCGGGCAGGGCGAAGCTGTGGGCGGCCTGCCACAGCTCGTGGGTGCGCTCGCGCAGGCGCAGGCCCTGCGGTCGCGCCGCCAACTGCAGGATGGCGGCGATCGCGCCGACCCAGGCGCCGGCGGCCAGCAGGTGCACGATGCCGGCCACCAGCCGCAAGGTGCCACCGAAGCCATCCCCGGCGGCGGCATGGCCGTTCCAGGACAGGCTGGCCAGGGCGATGGCGGACAACGCGAGCAGCGCCAGGCGGCGCAGGCCCCGCAGCGGCGTAACGGATGCCAGCAGGGGCAGCATTGCCAGCACCGCCACGGTGCGCAGCAGGCCGGCCTCACCCACCGGCGTGCCGGTGAGGAACCAGTGCGCCGTTGCTGGGTCGATGTCGGCTGCCGGGACGCCAAGCACGCCCGACAACCGGTTCACGGCATCGATGACGACCAGGATCAGCGCAACCACGGCGAGCGTCAGCGAGATGCTGCGCGGCAGTCCGGGGCGGACGAACAGCAGCCGCCCGAACAGCAGCATCAGCACCAGGTACAGCGCCAGCCGCAGCGCATACGGCGAGAGCTCGGCCATGACGGCGGCCTTACTTCACGGTGAAGCGGTAGTTGCCGGTCATCGGATGACTGTCCTGGCCGACCGCGCGCCATTGCAGTGCGTAACTGCCGGCGGGCAGCGGCTTGGCGAAGCGCGCACGCAGCGTGTGACCATCTTCGGAGAGGTCCTGCGCGGCGGTGGGCACGGCCATCTTCATGCGGCCATGGTCCATGCTCAGTTCGATACGGGTGGCGCGCGGCATCACCTTCTCACTGAACTGCAGCGTGATCTCGGTCGCCGGAGCTATGGTGGCGTCGGCGGCCGGCGTCGAACGCACCAGGCTGGGATGGGCCAGGGCCAGCGGCGCAACCGCGAGGCCGGACAGGAGAAGAGCAAGGGAAGCGGAGCGGAGCAGGGAACGGGTCATGCGCGGGACACCTGTAGAAGACGTGGCCCACAGGGTGGAGGGCAGCGCCTTTCGCTGCCCTGACCCGAACATTACCGATCTGTAATGTTCCGTCCACTCACCGGTGGTGCCGGCCGCTGACCGGCATCATAGTGCTGCCAACGGCCCCTGCATGCGATGGAAACTGCCATCGGTGGCGGTGAACCAGGCCAGCGAACGCCCGCCGACGAAGTCATCGACATGCACGACCGTTGCGCCATCGGCTTCCTGCCACGAAATGGCATAGACCCCTTCGCTGATCTGCTGCCACTCGCAGGCGGCTTCGCCCTGCGCACCGGCATAGGCGCCGGAGACGATGGCGTACTGCACATGGCGGCCATCGGCGCTGTAGACGTTGTCGGCGGCCAGGCCGTCATAGCTGACGCGGAAGCGGCGGCCGGCGAACAACGGCAAGGCGGGGGCAGTATTCATCGGATCGCCACCGGGTTGATGTTGACCTGGGTCGAGCCGACGTACAGCGGCTGGCCGAGCACGAACAGGAATTCCCAGGCCTTGTCGCGCACCAGGGCACGGCTGTCGATCAGCTCCAGGTTGTAGATGCCGCGCTTGGCCAGCATGTACTGGTTGATCGGGAACTCCTCGGCACCGTTCGGGTTCGGGTAGACCTCCGAGGCCCAGGTGTCGCCACCGAAGGCGACAATGCCCTGGTCGGCCAGCCACTTCGCGGCCTCCATGCCGATACCCGGCTCCACTTCCAGGAACTGCGTGTTGTCCTTGCCGATCAGTTCCAGCCAACCGGTGTTGAACAGCACCACGTCGCCCTTGCGCAGGCTCAGGCCCTGCTTCTTCAGCACGGCCTGGATGTCGGCCACGGTGAACTCGGTGCCGCCGGGCACGATCGCCTTGCCGTAGTACGCGGTCATGTCCAGCACGACGCCGCGGGTAACCATCGGCGGCACCTTCTCGACGCCGAGCTTGCGTACGCCGTCCACGGTGACGAAGTCGGCGGCCTTGTTGCCGTTGTAGTAGACGTTGTCGATGCCGATATGGCCGATGCCGTTGAGCTGGGTGCCAACGCCGGTCCAGGCGTTCACCAGTTCATCGTTGAAGGTGAACGTGTTGGGGCCCAGCGACTTGCCGGCCTGCTGGCCGACCTGCACGTTGTACAGGCGGAAGCTGCGGTGACGGAACGCGGGCAGGTTCTTGTCCACCGGCACCGCCAGCGGATAGGTCTTGCCGGTCCTGACCAGCGATACCGCGTGCTTGACCACGTCCGCGGTGAGCAGGTTGGCCGCGCCGATCTCGTCGTTGGCACCGTAGGCAGCGGGATACCAGTCCTCGGCGGTGGCCTGGAAGGACAGCGGCAGGGTGGTCAGCGCAAGCGCGGCCAGGGTCTTCATCTTCATGGCAAAGCTCCGGTAACTGTCAGGCCGTCGCGGGGGCGGCAATCGGGGCATGCGACGCGGCGGCGCCGGCATGGGCCGGGAAGTGCGGCAGCACGTACTCGGCGATTTCGTGGAAGGTTTCGGCCAGCGGCCGTTCGTTGCGGCGGAACTGCAGGCCGATGTGGTCGACACCGGCCGCCTGCATGGCGCGTAGTTCGGTCAGCAGGGCGTTGCGGCCGCCGCGCAGGCCGAAGCGCCAGCGCTGCAGGGGGGCATCGGCATCGGCCACCAGGTCCAGGTGGATGAAGCTGGCATAGGGCTTGTTGCCGGCCACGGCGCGCCAGGCCGCCACGCGTTGTACATGGTCCTGCGGCGTGCCCGGGTAGGCCAGGCAGCCATCCATGTGCTGGCCGATCCATGCCGGTTGCTGCTGGGCCAGGCCGGCCACGAACAGCGGCAAGGCCGGGCCATCCGCGGGCAGCACGTCCAACCCCTGCGGCAGGTGCGCGGTGGCGCCTTCGCGCAGCAATGCGATCTGCTCGCGGAAACGGCTGCCACGGCTGTCGAAGTCGCGGCCGAACAGCGGGTATTCCACCGGGCGGTCGCCACTGGCTACGCCCAGCAACAGGCGGTCGCCGCTGAGGTGCTGCACGCTGCGCGCCGACTTCAGCGTCAGTAACGGCTCACGGATCGGCAGCACCACCGCACCGGTGCCCAGCAGGATGTCATTGGTGATGCCGGCCAGGTAGCCGAGGTAACTGAATACCTCGAACACCTGTGCCGCATCGCCGAAGGCCGGGTCGTACACCGGCACGTCGCGTACCCAAAGCGCACGGAAGCCGAGGCGGTCGGCCAACCGTGCCAGTTCTGCATGGCGCTGCAGGTCCGGTTCGCCGGGCAGGCGTCGCGCGGCGCGTCGTGCCTGTTCGCCCAGCGGCGTCCAGTCATTGTCCAGCGGTGCTTCGATGCCGATGCTGAAACCACCGGCCTGCAGCCGCGTCAACGCACTGCCCATGGCGAGGTTCCTCAGTCCCAGGCCGGGGCCAGGCCCGGCGGATCGACTTCGCGGCCGTTGCGGTCAAGCGCAGCGATCGCGGCCATGTCATCGGCATCCAGGTGCAGGTCCTGGGCGAGCAGGTTGCTGGCCAGGTTCTCGCGCTTGGTCGAGGACGGGATGACCGAGTAGCCCCGTTGCAGCGCCCACGCCAGCGCGACCTGGGCCACGGTGGCCTGGTGCTTGCCAGCGATGGCGGCCAGCACCGGATCCTTCAGCACCTTGCCGTAGGCCAGGGTCATGTAGGAGGTGACGGTGATGCCCTGGTCCTGCAGGAAGGCGGTCAGTGCCGGATTCTGCAGGTAGGGGCTCAGTTCGATCTGGTTGGTGGCGATCTCGCCGGCGCCGACCACCTCGATGGCCTGCCGGGTCAGCTCGATGTTGAAGTTGGACACACCGATCTGGCGGGTCAGGCCCAGCGTCTTGGCTTCGGCCAGCGCGGTCATGTACTCGCGCAGTTCAATGCCATTGCCCGGCGCCGGCCAGTGGATCAGCAGCAGGTCGACGTAGTCGGTGCGCAGCTTGGCCAGGCTGTCGCGCAGGCTCGGGATCAGCTTGTCGGCGGCATGGTTGTCCACCCAGATCTTGGTGGTCAGGAACAGCTGGTTGCGCGGGACGCCGGATTCGGCGATGGCCTGGCCGACTTCGGCTTCGTTGCCATAGATCTGCGCGGTGTCGACTGCACGGTAGCCAACCTCGAGGGCGTTGCGCACCGAGTCGATGACGGTCTGGCCGGTCAGGCGGAAGGTGCCGACGCCAAAGGAAGGAACGCTCATGATGGACTCCAGGGACTTCGTTGAGAGCCGGTGGGCTCGGGACAGGGCGAAGTGTGGGCGCTTTACATTTGTTGATTAAGCCGTGTATACGGGAAACGCTTTTGCGCCGAGGTAAAAAATGAAAACCACCCTGGATGAGCTGAAGGCCTTCGTGGCCGTGGTCGACAGTGGTTCGATCACGGCGGCGGCCGAGGCGCTGGAACTGACCATCTCGGCCACCAGCCGCACCCTGGCGCGGCTGGAGGACAAGCTGCAGACCACGCTGCTGCGGCGGACCACGCGGCGGCTGGAGCTGACCGAGGAAGGCGCGGCGTTCCTGGAGTACGCGCGCACGATCCTGGCCACGGTGGACGAGGCCGAAGAACAGATGGCAGCGCGGCGGCTGCAGCCGGTCGGGCGCCTGCGCGTGGATGCGGCCACGCCATTCATGCTGCACGTGATCGTGCCGCTGCTTGAGGGGTTCCGTGAGCGCTACCCGCAGGTGGAGCTGGAGCTGAATTCCAATGAAGGCATCACCGACCTGATCGAGAAGCGCACCGACGTAGCATTCCGCATCGGCGTGCTGCGCGATTCGACCCTGCATGCGCGGCCGATCGGCCACAGCCGTATCCGCGTGGTAGCCAGCCCCGAGTATCTGCGCCGGCATGGCACGCCGACTCGGGTGGAGCAGCTGCGCGAGCATGACCTGCTGGGCTTCACCCAGCCCAGTTCGTTGAACGAATGGCCGCTGCACGATACCGATGGCGGGCCTTTCGTGATCGAGCCGGCCATCGCTTCATCCAGTGGCGAGACACTGCGGCAGATGGCGGTGGCCGGGCTGGGCATCGCCTGCCTGTCTGATTTCCTGACCCGCCAGGACCGGCGTGACGGCCATCTGGTGCAGCTGTTCGCCAGGCAGACGCAGGAGGTGCGGCAGCCGATCAACGCGGTGTACTACCGCAACACCGCGCTGGCCGCGCGCATCACCTGTTTCGTGGACCACGTGACGCAGACACTGGGGCAGCGACCGTTCGACGAATAGAGATCGGTAGAGCCGGCCGATGGCCGGCTTTGCCCATCTGCGGGATCACCGGAGCTGCCGGCCAGCGGCCGGCATTACCACTGGCTGCGTTGAACGTTTCAGTAGATCCACGCCATGCGTGGATGGCGCGTGCCAACCGCCCCGCGGCCGGTGTTACCGGGTGCGCAGCGCGCGCCGGTTGCCGATGTGCGCGCATGCCAGCAGCACGCCACCACTGGCTGTCGCCACGCCATGCCAGAGCAGCGATTCCTTCAGCGGCAGATACAGCGAGGCCGACAGCAGCAGGATGGCGCCGGCGCAGGCCAGCTGCACAGGCCGCCAGCGCCCATGCCGGTGCACCCCGGCCGAGGTACTCGCCAGGGCCAGCGACGAGGCCAGCAGCGCGAACAGCCACTCCCAGCGCGACATCATCAGCAGCACCGTCATCGCGCCATGGCCGGGGTGCTGGAACGAGCGCAGCGCCATCATCGCCGCCGGCACGAAGGCCAGCAGCAGGGGCAGGGCGATGCAATGGACGGCGCAGGCCAGCGACAGCCAGGCACCGGCAAGATCGAAGCGGGGGTGCCAGCGTGCCGAAGTTGGCGGCTGGGCCAGGGCCCTTGCGGGCGTCGTGGGGATGTGGTCCATAATGTTACATAGTAACAATTGGAGCCTCCCCCATGAAGCTTTCTGCTGCTCTTTTCCTGCTGCTGGCTGCCAGCGCCGCGCAGGCCCATGACATCCGCCAGCACGCACCGCACGTGCACGGCCAGGCGACCGTCGATGTTGCGCTTGACCAGCAAACTCTGGAATTCGCCCTTCAGGCCCCCGGCATCGGCATCCTCGATTACGAGCGACCGCCGGCCAATGCAGCCGAGCAGGCCGCGCTGGCACGGGCTACCACAGTGTTCAAGGGCGGCAGCTGGGTCACCTTGCCCACCGCTGCAGACTGCCGTCTGACCAGCAGTAAAGCCGATGCCGAGGGCTTCGACGCGACGGTCGCCGCGCCGCCGCCGGGACAGCATAGGCATGCAGGTTTCAGCGCTACGCTGCAGTACCACTGTGCCAAACCGGTCGAGCTGCGCGCCATCGTCGTACGCCTGCCCGTGCTGTTCCCGGGCCTGCACGAAGTCATCGTCAACAGCGCAACCGCCAATGGCCAGAACCGCAGCGTGCTCACGCCCGACAACCTGCGCGTGGTGCTGGACCCGTGAGCACGGCACCGGTGATCGCCCTGGAAGACGTGCAGTTCGGCTACGGCATGCGCCCGGTGCTGGACATCCCGCGGTTGTGGATCGAGCAGGGCAGCAGCGTGCTGCTGCGCGGAATCAGTGGTGGCGGCAAAAGTACCTTGCTGGGCCTGCTGGCGGGCGTGCTGCTGCCCGGCAAGGGCCGTGTCGAGGTGGCCGGCCAGGCGCTGCAGGACATGGGAGGCGCGGCGCGGGATCGTTTCCGCGCCGACCATTTGGGCGTGATTTTCCAGCAGTTCAATCTGCTGCCGTTCCTCAGCGTGCGCGACAACATCGCGCTGGGCCTGCGCTTTTCACGCCTGCGCAGCGCGCGCATCAGTGGGCCGTTGGATGCCGAGGTCGCCCGCCTGCTGCAGGCCCTGCAACTCAATCCTGAACTGATGCAGCGGCGTGCGGGTACGCTCAGTGTCGGCCAGCAACAACGCGTGGCGGCAGCACGCGCCCTGATCGGTCGTCCGGCATTGCTGCTGGCCGATGAGCCCACCTCGGCGCTCGACCGCGAAGCGGCAACCGCCTTCCTGAAGCTGATGTCCGCGCAGTGCGAGGCGGCCGGCACCACGGTGCTGGTGGTCAGCCATGACGACAGCCTGCAGCCCTTGTTCGACCGCACCATTTCACTGTCCGAGATCAACCAGGCAGGTGCCGGCCATGCTTGAGCTTGCCTGGGCCAGCCTGCGCAGCCGTGCGTTGAGTGTCGGCCTGACCGTGCTGGTTATCACTCTCAGCGTGGTGCTGCTGCTGGGCGTCGAGCGTGTACGCACGCAGGCCCACGAGGGGTTCGCCAGCACCGTATCGGGCACCGACCTGATCGTCGGTGCGCGCTCGGGGCCGGTGAACCTGCTGCTGTACTCGGTGTTCCATATCGGCGACCCGACCAACAACGTGTCCTGGCAGTCCTACCAGGAGCTGTCCGCATTGCCGCAGGTGAAGTGGTCGGTGCCACTGTCGCTGGGCGATTCCTGGCGCGGCTACCGGGTAGTGGGTACCACGGGCGGCTATTTTGAACACTATCGCTATGGTTCCGGCCACGAGCTGACCTTTGCACAGGGGCAGCCCTTTGATGATCTGTACGACGCGGTAATCGGCGCGGAGGTAGCGCGCGCGCAGAAGGTCGGCCTCGGCGATGAGATCGTGCTGGCGCACGGCACCGGCGCGGTCACCCTGGCCACGCATGCCGACAAGCCGTTCCGTGTTGCCGGCATCCTGCAGCGCACCGGCACGCCGGTGGATTCGTCGCTGCTGGTCTCGCTGCCAGCCATCGAGGCGATCCATGTCGACTGGCGATCGGGCGTGCAGCTGCGCAGCCAGAGCGTCAGCGCCGAGCAGGCGCGCCACCTGGACCTGACCCCGACCAGCATCACCGCCTTCATGCTCGGCCTGAACTCGCGCATCGCCACGTTCTCGGTACAGCGCAGGATCAACGAGTATCCGGACGAGGCGATGCTGGCGATCCTGCCCGGCGTGACCCTGCAGCAACTGTGGCAGTCACTGGGCACCGCCGAGCGGGCGTTGCAGCTGATCAGTGCGATGGTGGTGCTGCTGGGCATGGTCTCGCTGGTGGCGCTGCTGGTCTCGACCCTGCAGGAGCGGCGACGTGAGATGGCCATCCTGCGTGCCACCGGCGCACGGCCGGGTTACATCGCTGGCCTGCTGGTGGTGGAGGCGGTGGCGACCAGTGCCGTGGCCTGCGTGTTGGCCCTGTCGCTGCTGGTGGTCGCCAGCATTGCCGGGCGCGGCTGGGTGCTGGCCACCTTCGGGCTGTCGATCACCCATGTCTGGCCGGATGGCCGCGAGCTGGCGTGGGTGGCAGGCGTGCTGCTGATCAGCGCCGTGGCCGGGCTGGTGCCGGCATGGCTGGCCTACCGGCGAACGCTGGCCGATGGCCTGTCACCCGGAGGCTGAGCATGCGCTGGATGCTGTCGCTACCGATGGTGCTTGCCCTGGTTGCCTGCGAGCGGCCGGTGGACACCGGCGTGCAGGCCTTGCCGCCCGCGCCGGTGGTCGACCGTGATGACCCTGCAATTGCTGCGGAGCAGGAGCTGGATTGGCTGCAGATGATGCCGAGGGACGAGCTGGCCGCGCTGGAGCGGGGCGAGGGCCCGGAAGTCGAGCACAACGGCAACCGGCGCATGCCGCAGTTCGGCACCTTCCGCACGGTGGACACGGTGCTGCAGCGGCCGGTGCGCCTGCCGGGTTACGTGGTTCCGCTGGCCAACGCGCAGGACGGGCGGTTGACCGAGTTCCTGTTCGTGCCGTACTACGGCGCCTGCATCCACGTGCCACCACCACCGCCGAACCAGATCGTGCACGTGGTGCTGCCGCGCCCGATCGACATGCCCGACATGTATTCGCCGTTCTTCCTGGCCGGCACCCTGCGGGCCGAACGCTTGGACGACGATCTGGCCGGTTCGGCCTACACCATGCGTGACGCACAGCTGAGGCCCTATGAACCGTAGTCACCTGTTACTGGCGTTGGGATGCCTGTGGTTGGCGGGCTGTACGGCGCCGGGCGGCGATGCGGTGGTGGTAACGCCGCAGGACGAACCGGCGTCCTCTGCCACGGCCGAAGCCGCCATTGATCGCTGGGACGCCTTGCGGCCGGACGAAGTGACCTACCAGCGTCCACCTCCGCAGATCGGGTTGTCACGCAATGGCATGGACGGCGTGGGTGGCCTGATCGATGACACCGGCTCGGGCACGCCACCGGGGTTGGAGATCGACCATTCCAGCCCGGACCGCGCCAAGCAGTTCGGCTCTTCGCGCGTGGTCGATGCTGTCGATGGTCGCGCGGTGGATCTGGATGGCTACGTGGTGCCGCTCGGTACCAACGATGCAGGATTGGTGGATGAACTGCTGTTCGTGCCGTTCTACGGCGCCTGCATCCATGTGCCACCACCGCCGCCAAACCAGATCATCCACGTGACCCTGGCCACGCCGATCGCGCTGGGCGATCTGTGGGATCCGTACCGGCTTGCCGGCCGTCTGCAGGTGAAACGCTTCGATGCAGATATCGCCAGCGCGTCCTACGATGCCGCGGCAGCCACGCTGACGGCGATCCGCAACTGATGCGCAGGCGATGGATCATGGCTGCCGGCGTGCTGCTGGGCGCGGTGGTACTGCTGGTGTGGTGGCAGCGGCAGCGCGCACCCATCGCGCCGCCGGCGGTCGCGTTTCCGGCACCGGCGTCCGATGCCAGCCAGCGTATCGAACAGCGCCTGGGTGACGACCACGCGTTCCGCAACGATGTCCTGTTCCTGCTCGCAGCAACATTGCGCGACCGTTGCCAGCCGGCGCAGGCGGGACTGCTGGCGCGCATGGCCAATCGTGCGTCGCTGCCGGTGCTGGCGGCGGTCAGCGCGGTGACCCAGCAGGATCCTTCGCTGGACCGGCCGATCTATCAGTACATCCAGCACCGCGCCGATGCGACGTCGTGCGGGCAGCCGCTGCAGATGCCGTTGGCCGGTGGAGGCAGCATGGCGGTGGACATCGAGCAGTACGCGCGCACCTTCCCCGACAGCTATTTCGACCCGCGACGCAGCAGTGAACCGCGGGATTTCGGCGGACTGTCGTTGCAGCAGCGCGCCGGCAACGCGTGCAACAGCGTGGTGTATTCGGTGCTGCCGCTGGGCGGCACCGATTGGCGGTGCAGCAGCCTGCGCGCGAATGCCCGTGCGCGGGTGCGCGGGCTGTGCGAGGACGAACTGCGGCGCCAGCATGGGGCAACGGGCGGGGAGCTGGACATGGCCGTGGGGCAGGGCATGCAGGCGGCGGTGGTGTCGGCGATTGCCGCGCTGCCGGAAGACTGCCGGTAGGCGTTCAACAGTAGAGCCAGGCCATCCCAGGCCCGTTTCAGTAGAGCCAGGCCATGCCTGGCTGGCGGTTCCGCCGAGCAGGCTCGCCTCTACAAAAGCTGAACCGGCTGGCTCCGACGGCCATAACTATACAGGACATCCTGTATAGTTATGGCCGTACTCCATCCCCCATCAGGTTCTCCCATGGCTTTGTCCCAGCCCTTGGCCGGTGCTCCGGCCCTGTCGCGTGCCCGTCGCTGGGCACTGTTGTTCACCGTCGCCGCTGGCCTGCTGCTGGTCACGCTCGACAACTCCGTGCTCTACACCGCACTGCCCACGCTGACCGAGGAACTCTCGGCCAGTGCCGGCCAGGCGCTGTGGATCATCAACGCCTATCCGCTGGTGATGGCCGGCCTGCTGCTGGGTGCGGGCACGCTGGGCGACCGCATCGGCCACCGCCGCATGTTCCTGATCGGCCTGGTGGTGTTCGGCGTCGCCTCGCTGGCAGCGGCGTTCGCCGACACCGCAGCGCAGCTGATTGCCGCACGCGCGTTCCTGGCGATCGGTGCCGCAGCGATGATGCCGGCCACGCTGGCGCTGATCGGCCTGAGCTTCCACGAAGAGCGCGAACGCAACATCGCCATCGCGATCTGGGGTTCGGTGGCCATCGTCGGTGCGGCGCTCGGCCCGATCATTGGCGGCTGGCTGCTGCAGCACTTCTGGTGGGGCTCGGTGTTCCTGATCAACGTGCCGGTGGTGGTGGTCGCATTCGTGGCCACGCTGCTGCTGGCGCCGGAAGGCCAGCGCGACACCTCGCGGCCGTGGGACCTGGTGTCTTCAGTTCTGGCATTGGCTGCACTGTCCGGCCTGGTGCTGGCGATCAAGTCGTTGATCGCTACGCCGCCGTCGTATGCGCTGGGCGCAGGCGCGCTGCTGCTGGCCGTCGTCAGCGGTGCGGCGTTCGCACGCCGCCAGCAGCAGCTGCCGTACCCGCTGCTGGATTTCGCGATCTTCCGCAATCCGGCGTTCCTGGCCGGCACGCTGTCGGCAGTATTCACCCTGTTCGCGATGGCCGGCCTGCAGCTGGTCACCACCCAGCGCTTCCAGCTGGTGGCAGGTTTCACGCCGCTGCAGGCGGGCCTGCTGGTCTCGGTGGCGGCACTGGGCAGCCTGCCCAGCGCGCTGCTGGGCGGCAGCATCCTGCACCGGGTGGGCCTGCGCCCGCTGATCTGCGGTGGCCTGGCCGCAGGCGCGCTGGGTGTCGGCGTGGTGGCGTTCGGCTTCCCGCACGGCCTGGGCTGGGTGGTCGCCGGCATGGCCATCACCGGCTTCGGCATGGGTTCGGCCATCTCGGTGGCGTCCACTGCCATCCTCAACAACGTGCCGGCGCACCGTGCGGGCATGGCCTCGTCGGTGGAAGAAGTGTCCTATGAGTTCGGCGGCCTGCTGGCGGTGGCGATGCTGGGCAGCCTGAGCGCCGCGATGTACAGCGCGTTCCTGCCGGTCTCGGCCGACATGCCCGCGCTTGCCCGCGAGGGTTTCACCCAGGCGCTGCATGCCGCGCGCGAGAGCGGGCAGGGTGAGTGGTTCGCACTGGCCGCGGCCGCGTATGACCGTGGCTACCAGATCGTGCTGCTGGTGATCACCGCAGTGCTGGCGATGGGCGCGACGATCCTGGCGCGCCTGCTGCGTGGCCGCGTTGGCAGCCGCGAGGGCGCGGCCGATCGCGTAAAATGAAGCGATGAGAACCAGCAAGCGCGACCGCATCCTCGACGCCGCCGTCAACGTGATCAATCGTGACGGCGTGCGTGCGGTGACCTTCGAGTCGGTGGCGGCCGAGGCCAAGCTGACCCGCGGCGGACTGCTGTACCACTTCCCGTCGCGCGAGGCGCTGCTGCGCGGCATCGACGAGCACCTGGTGCAGGCCTGGGAAACGTCGATGGAAACGCTGCTGGGCAAGCGCGCGGACGAAGCGACGGCACTGGAGCGCTACCAGACCTTCGTGCGTGTCTCGGCGCAGAGTGCCACCCGTGCCGAGCTGATGTTCATGCTCGAGTCGGCCGACCCGGACGCCGATGAGCGCCCGTGGGGGCCGGCCGTACGTCGCTGGGCACCGCTGCCGCCGGAGGCGGGTGCAGCGGAAGACAGCGCCGCGCTCGACAATTTCGTGGCGCGGCTGGCCGCCGATGGCCTGTGGATCTACGAGGCAATGTACGAAGGCCAGCTGGATGAAGGCGTGCGCGCCCGTGTGGCCGAGCGCATCGCCGGGTTGTTGGCGAAGCCTGACGGAACGTCCAGTTGAGCGGCCAGCCGGCGCGCAGACATCGGCCGTGGTAGAGCCGACCGCTGGTCGGCTGCCCTTCGGTCAGACAACGAAACCCCCGCGCTTCGCGCGATAGTCGACCAGCGGTCGACTCTACCCCTCACCTATTTACCCAGCCTGCGCTGCGCTCGCGGCCAACCACGCCCTCGGCGATGCCCCCAACCGCTTGCGGAACGCCTTCGACAGCGAGGCGGTATCGGCAAACCCCACCTCGATCGCCACCTGCTTGACCGCCACGCCGGCCCGCAGCTGCGCGCAGGCCAGGCTCAGCCGCCAGTCCAGCAGATAAGCGGCCGGCGTCGCCTGCATCACCTCCTTGAACACTGCCGCGAACGCGCTGCGCGACATGCCGGCAGTCGCAGCCATGCGCGGCAGCGTCCATTCGTCCTGCGGCGCCTGGTGCATCGCCACCAGCGTACGGGCCAGCCGCGCATCGGACAGCCCGCGCATCAACCCATGGCTGACGCCGGCCGCATCCGGGTGGTCCACCACCCAGCGCAGGACCTGGATCAGCGCCACCTCGAACAGGCGGTTGGTCAGCAGCCGTGACCCGCAGCGCTGGCGATCGGCCTCGGCGAACAGCAGGTGCAGGGTGTCATCCAGTTCGCCGATCGCCGCCAGCGGCACCACCATCACCGGTGGCAGTGACTGCACGATCGGATTGCGCGCGCCGCCATCGAAGTCCAGCGTGGCGCAGGTGAAATCGGGCCCATCCAGCGGTGCGTTGAAGAACACATGGTGCAGCGGCTGCGGATACAGCAGCAGGCTGGGTGTGTCGATCTTCAACCGGGGCAGCGCGGTATCGCCCCCGGGATGACGGACCTCCATTTCACCCTGGCGCAGGATGTGCAGGAACGCACGACCGGGCTGCGGCTCGAAGACATGGCGCCCGCACAGCGGACCGCTGTGAAACAGCGCGGCCTGCACCCGGAAGCGTTCCAGCAGGGAGGAGAGGCGGTCGGGTGCGGAGGTGTCGGCGGGCATGTTCGTGGACGAATGGACAATATGTTCGGCTGATTGCGTGTGATGCGTCCGGAGAGTCTACCTAGGATGAGCGGGTCGTCCAATCCCGGGCGCTTTCCCAAGGAGATCCACCATGTCCCGTGTCCCCCTGATCGATGCCACCAACACCACCGCCGACCGCCAGGCTCTGCTGGGCCAGGTCCACGCCGCCTTTGGCGCCACCCCCGCCATGTTCCGTGCCGTGGCCAACTCGCCGGCCGCCCTGCAGAGCATGTGGGGTTCGTTCGGCGCGCTGGGCGGCGGTCGCCTGTCGCCGCTGCTGGGCGAGCAGATCGCCGTGGCCATCGCCAACCGCAATGCCTGCGAATACTGCCTGGCCGCGCACACCGCGCTGGGCCGCAAGGCCGGTGCCAGCAGCGAGCAGATGGCTGCCGCGCAGATCGGCCAGTCCAGCGATCCGGCCACCTCGGCGGCATTGGACTTCGCGCTGAAGGTGGTCGAACAGCGTGCGCAGATCGCCGATGGCGATGTGCAGGCGCTGCGTGCGGCCGGCTTCGATGATGAGCAGATCGTCGAGATCCTCGCCCACGTGGCGCTCAACCTGTTCACCAACTACGTCAACGTAGCGTTTGACGTGCCGGTGGACTTCCCGAAGGTCGCGCTGCGCTGAGATGCGGCCTGGCCCGGGTGGCAGTGGGCCGCCCGGGCCGGTCCGAAGGGTGCAGCCGGGGTGGGGCGACTCTAGCTGTCGTCCGCCTGCAGCCGCTCGGGATGGGTATACACATTGAACCCGCTCTCCCGCGCGAACCCGACCAGGCACAGGCCTGCACTGCGGGCCAGATCGATCGCCAGCGCGGTCGGTGCCGAGACAGCAGCCAGCACGCTGACCCCGGCCCGCACGGCCTTGCTGACCATTTCGTAGCTGGCGCGGCTGGAAATCACCAGCAGCCCACCCTCGATCGTGTGTTCATTGTGATGCAGGGCGCCGATCAGCTTGTCCAGCGCGTTGTGGCGGCCGACGTCTTCGCGTACCCAGCCGATGCGACCGCTGGCGTCGGCCCAGGCCGCGGCATGGGTCGAGCCACTCACCGCGTTCATCGGCTGATGCTGCGCCAGCGTGGCCAGCGCCCGTTGCAGCGCCGCCGGCGGATAGGTCCGCCGTTCGCGCACCTCGGGCAGCGGTCGCAGCACTTCCTCCAGCTGCCGCGTGCCACACAGGCCGCAGCCACCGCGGCCGGGCAGCAGGCGCCCATTGGCCGGATCCAGGTCGGCGCCGGGCGCGTCGTCGGTCACCGTCATCTGCAGTTCGATGCCCTCCAGCTGCGGGCGGATGTCGATCGACAGCAACTGCGAGGGCGTAGCGATCAGTCCCTCGCTGAGTGAAAAGCCCAGCGCAAAGTCCTCCAGGTCGCAGGGCGTGGCCATCATCACTGCGAAGGCGGCGCCGTTGTAGCGCAGCGCCACCGGCACTTCCTCGGCCACCACGTCGACCTGCGGCTGTTGCCCCTCGCTGCGCCAGCGCTGCAACGGGCGCTGGGCCGTGCCGGCAGGCGGGGTGTGCGGTGGGGTCGAATCAGGCATGCAGCGCGTCCGGACAAGAGAGATACGCAGGTGGTGGACCACCCACGGCATCGAGAATAGCGCAGTGGCCATGCGCTGACGCAGGTGTAACCGTTGTCATGGCAGGCTGCGCTGAAAACAGCGTGCACCCACTGGCGAAGCCACGTGGGCCGTGTTTGACTGTGAGGCTGGCCGTGCGATTGAAAGCGCCGCCGGACCGCGTTGTGCCCATTGTTGCCGCGTTCCTCCCGCCAGGTTCCCGAACATGTCCGAGCAGAAGCCGCCGCGTTACAAGCCCTACAACCAGCCCGCCGGTGGCTGGGGTGCCGCCGGCGCCACGGCCAGGGTGCTGCTGCAGCAGAGCGTGATCGGCAAGGGGTCGAAGGCGTTGCTGGCGATGAACCAGCCCGGCGGCTTCAAGTGCCCCAGCTGCGCGTTCCCCGACGCCGACGAACGCAGGAAGCTGGAGTTCTGCGAGAACGGCGCGAAGGCACTGGCCTGGGAAGCCACGCAGTTCCGTGCCGGTCGTGAGCTGTTCGCCCAGCACACCGTGACCGAACTGATGGCGCAGACCGATTACTGGCTGGAGATGCAGGGTCGGCTGACCGAGCCGATGCGCTACGACGCGGCGACTGACCACTATGTGCCGTGCAGCTGGGATGATGCCTTCGCGCTGATCGGCCGCCACCTGCAGGCGCTGGACAGCCCGCACCAGGCCGAGTTCTACACGTCCGGCCGCACGCCCAACGAAGCCGCGTTCCTGTATTCGATCTTCGTGCGCGAGTTCGGCACCAACAACTTCCCGGACTGCTCGAACATGTGCCATGAGCCGACCAGTCGTGGCCTGCCGCCGGCCATCGGGGTGGGCAAGGGCACCATCGTGCTGCAGGATTTCGAGCACGCCGAGGCGATCTTCGTGATCGGCCAGAACACCGGCACCAACTCGCCACGGATGATGAGCAACCTGGTCGAGGCGCGTAAACGCGGCATTCCCATCGTGGCCGTCAATCCGATGCCCGAGCGCGCGCTTATCCGCTTTGCCGAGCCGCAGGACGTGGTGCAGATGGCCACGTTCGGTTCGACCGAGATCACCAGTGAGTTCGTGCACATCCGCATCGGCGGCGACCTGGCCCTGATCAAGGGCATGATGAAGGTGATGTTCGAGCGCGAAGCGCAGGGCGAGCGCGTGCTCGACCACGATTTCCTGTCAGAACACACGGTAGGCCTGGAGGCGCTGCGCGACGACGTGATGGCGCAGGACTGGGACCAGATCGTGCAGGTGTCCGGCATTTCGCAGGCGCAGATCCGTCGCTGTGCGGAGATCTACATCCGCTCCAATGCCACCGTGATCTGCTACGGCATGGGGCTGACCCAGCACCAGTACGGCTCGCGCCTGCTGCAGCAGGTCGCCAACCTGCTGTTGCTGTGTGGCAATTTCGGCAAGCCCGGTGCTGGCATCGGGCCGATCCGTGGCCATTCCAATGTGCAGGGTGACCGCACCGTCGGCATCGACGAGAAGCCCAAGCCGGTCTATCTGGACCGCGTGCAGCAGGTGTTCGGTTTCGACCCGCCGCGCGAGCATGGCCACCATGTGGTCGAATCCATCGAGGCGATGCTGGACGGCAGCGCCAAGGTGTTCATCGGCCTGGGCGGCAACTTCATCCATGCGGTGCCCGATACGCCGCGCGCGTACGAGGCAATGCGTGGCCTGGACCTGACCGTGGGCATCGCCACCAAGCTCAACCGCGGTCATCTGGTTCATGGCCGCGATGCGCTGATCCTGCCGGTGGTGGCGCGCTCGGAGCGCATCGTTACGCCGGCCGGCGAGCAGTTCGTCACCATCGAAGACGCGATGTCCAATGTGACCGCCTCACGCGGCGTGCTCGAGCCGGTCAGTGCCGATGTGTTGCCCGAGGTCGAGATCGTCTGCCGCATGGCGATGGCCGCGTTGCCACGCAGCAAGGTCGACTGGGCAGGCTGCATGCACGACTACGCACCCATCCGTGAACTGATCGCGGCCGTGTACCCGGAGATCTACACCGGTTTCAACGAGCGCATCCAGCAGCCGCATGGTTTCCATCTGGACATCCCGCCGCGCCGCCGCGTCTGGCCCACACCAAACGGCAAGGCCAACATCCTGGTGATGCCTGGCCTGGACGTGGACGATCCCGTGCATGATCCGGACATGCTGCGGTTGGCCACGGTGCGCTCGCATGACCAGTACAACACCACCATCTACAGCTACAACGACCGCTATCGCGGCGTGTACAACGATCGCATGGTGCTGTTCATGAACATCGAGGACCGGCTGGCGCGCGGGCTGGACAAGGAAGCGCTGGTCAGCCTGGAGACGATCAGCGGCGATGGCGTGCAGCGGCGCATCGAAGGCCTGACCGTGCTGGACTACCCGATGCCGCGCGGCGCGCTGGCCGGCTACTACCCCGAACTGAACCCGTTGCTGCCGCTGGACTACTACGACCGCATCAGCGGCACGCCCGCCGCCAAGTCGATCCCGGTGCGGATGCGGGCGATGGCGGCGGCGACTGCGTGACGCGCGCATCGGCTATCATCGGCGGGTGAACCTGCCTGGCCTGCTGCTGCGATGGATGTTGCTTGTCGCCCTGGTGCTGAATGCACCAGCGCTGGCGCTCGCGGCGTCTCCGTACAGCGGCCCGGCCAGCCAGGACCATTGCGCTGCACCGCACTCGGCCGCGTTGGCTGCGGCGGGCTGTTGCGATGATGCGGTCCCGGCAGCCTGCCAGAGCGGTGAGTGCGAATGCCCACCGGCCTGCCTGGGCATGCTGGCGACATTGAACGGAATGCCGGCCTCGCCATGGCGCGAGGCGCCCGTTCCGGCCAGTACCCAGCAACGCGCTCCGCCGCCGATGCCGGACCCGATGCGGCCCCCGATCGTGTGATTTCCTGCAGGCCTCACGCGCCTGCCGTAGCTGCTCGCCTTCTTCTCGACTCTGCCCGCGCCTTCGATGCGCGGGCGGCGGGCTACGTTCCCCGCCTCTGCAAAGGAATCACTCAATGAACCGTACTCTCTCCCTCGGCCTGCTGCTGGGCACCGTGCTGGCCACCACCGCCTGCGCTCGTGCCGCCGAAGAATCCTCTGCGGCGCCGGTCGCCAGCGAGGCACCGGCCCAGGCCCAGGCCAGCCCGGCCAAGGTCGACCCGGCCTTGCCGGTGGCCATCGTGCACAAGACCGCCAGCTGCGGTTGCTGCGGCATCTGGGTCGATCACCTGAAGGCCGCCGGCTTCCAGGTCGATGTGCGCGACACCGATGACATGAACCCGATCAAGGTCCGCCTGGGTGTACCGGTCGGCAAGGCGTCCTGCCATACCGCCGAGATCGGCGGTTATGTGGTCGAGGGCCATATTCCGGCTGAGGACATCAAGCGCCTGCTGGCCGAACGACCGGCGGCGCGCGGGCTGGTGCTGCCCGGCATGCCGGCCGGTTCGCCGGGAATGGAAATGCCTGACGGCTACGTGCAGCCGTATACCGTCGAGCTGGTGCGCACCGACGGCAGCACCGAGCCGTTTGCCCAGCACGGGCAGGGTGGCTGATAGGCGGTGGGTGCCGGTCGGTCTGGCCGGCACCTTTCGACGCGCCTTGTGTAGAGCCGAGCCTATGCTCGGCTGTGTTCGGCCGGCAAGCCGAGCGTAGGCTCGGCTCTACAGGATTTGCAGAATCAGCGGGTCGCGGCCGTTTCCTTGGCCAGCTGCGCGTCGAACTTCTTCTCGGCCGCATCCGCGTAGGCGTTGCAGGTCAGTGCCTTGGCGCTGGCCTTGCTGCCGGCGGCATAGTTCCAGTTGCTGGCGCCCGGATGCGGGGTCAGCAGCAGATCGCACGGCAGCGCCCGCACCGTTGCGAAGCTGCGCTTGTAGTCCTCGATCAGGCGCGGATAACGGGGATTGCCCTTCAGCTGGTAACCCGGTGCACTCAGGCTGTCGGCGTAGGCGATGCGCACCGGCTTGCCATCGCGGGTGTCGGTCCAGGTCCAGGCGGTGCTGCCCGGGGTATGGCCTGGCATGAAGTGCGCGATGAATGTGATGCCGCCCACCGTGACCGCTTCGCCATCCATGATGATGCGGTCGACGTTGGTGGGCGGATAGGTGATGCCGTCGCCAAAGTGCAGGTCATCGCTGCCGCCGCGTGCCAGCAGTACCGCCGATTCGGCGTTGGCCGCCACATGCGCGCCGGTGCGACGCTTGAGCTCGGCGACCGGGCCGGCGTGGTCGGCATGCGCATGGCTGAGCAGGATCAATCGCAGGTCCTGCGGAGCCACGCCGCGCAACGTCATGTTGTCCAGCAGGTGACCGGCCATCTGTGGCATGCCGCCATCCAGCAATACAGCGCCCGCGGCGGTCTGCACCAGCAGCGCAGTCAGGTCCTCGGTGCCGATCTGCCAGGTGTGGTCGGCGATCTGTAGTGGTGCCATCGGCTGCAGCCAGGATGCATCCACGGTATAGGCGCGCAGTTGTGGCAGCGGTGCCTCGGCGGCGCTGGCGTGGGCGGCCGGAAGAGCGACGGCCAGGGCGAAGGCGAGCAGGGTAGAACGCATGATTCACGTCCGCTTGAAGGAGGCCCAGAAACTAGCATGGGCCTCCTTCATCGCGTCTCGCATAGATTTCATGGCTCCCATAAGGACGCCATGGATCAGTACCGGTACTGCCACCCCAGCGTCAGCACCCGGCCGCGGCCGGAGAAATAGCTCGGGTTCGACGGCGTGGTCTGCGAGTAGTAGCTGATGTACTGCTTGTCTGCCAGGTTCTGCACGCCCAGCGTGAAGGCATGCTTGTCCAGCGTGTAGCGCGCGACCAGATCCACGGTGGTGTAACCCTTGAACTCGGCCACCTGCACGCCACGCAGGTCGAAGTCGCGGTCGAACGCATGGCTGGCCTGCAGGCGGGTGCTCAGCTGTGGCGTCCAGCTCTGTTCCCAGAACGCGGTCAGCCGGTTCGGTGCGATGTTCACACCAGCCAGGTCGCTGTCGAGGCGACCGTCGACGTCGGCGTCGTAGCGGCCATTGGCGCGTGCATAGCCCAGGCCGAGGCGGCTGTCGCCCAACCGCAGGCGCAGGTTGCTTTCAAAGCCTTCCACACGGGTGGCCTGGCGCTGCACCGCATAGGCATCGATGCCTGGATCGTAGATCAGTACCGAGCCGAGCTTGGATTCGGAGGTGTAGTAGGCAATGTCACCGCTGAAGCGGCCATCGTCGTACTCCAGGCCGATCTCGCGGTTGTCCGACACCACCGGTGACAGGTCGATGAGGCTGTCCACGCGTTGTCCGTCGCGGTTGATCGCACGCAGCACGCGGCCGACGTCGGCCACGGTGTAGCCTTCCGAGTACGAGGCATAGGCGTTCAGGCGATCGTTGATGTACCAGACCGCGCCAAAGTTGGGCAGGGTCTCGCTCATCGTCGGTTTGCCACCGGCCACCTTGCGTGCGCCGTAACGGGGCAGGGTGGTGTAGTCACCCACTTCCAGCTCGCCCTTTTCGTAACGCAGGCCGCCGGACAGCATCAGGTGATCGGTCGGCCACCAGTGCAGCTGCAGCAGCGGTGACAGGCTCTGGTAGGTGGTCTGCGGCACCCAGTTCATGCCACTGGCCAGCAGCACCTGGTGGGTGCGGTCGCGCAGGCCGTCCAGGCCCAGGGTCACGTCCAGCGTGGTGTCGGCGATGCGGGCCCAGCTCTGGGTCAGCTTGAAGCCGCGCTTGTCCGATTCGTTCTGGGTCTGGTCCCAGGCGGCATTGGCGCCGGTGTTGCCCCACGGGTCCCACTGGCTGGCACCGTAGCGTCCTTCGAAATCCACCGCGAAGGCCTGCGCCTGGAAACGGCCGCCGAGCAGGTCGGCGGCGCTGTAGTCCACGGTCAGCGAACGCGAGCGGTTCATCGGCGGATCGAGCGGCGTATCGCCGGGGACCGAAATGGTCGGGCGACCGGTCCGGTAGTCACCATTGATGGCCAGGTAGTTGTCCAGCCCGCGCAGTTCGTAGCGGTTGGCCATCACCTGCAGGCGGTGGCCCTCGGCAATGTTCCAGCCCAGCTTGGCGAACACGTTCGATGAGGTCGAGTCCATCAGCTCGCCCTGCGCATTGGTGCCGATCGATCGGCCCTCGCCGTCGTGGTACAGGCCCTGCTTCTCATAGGCCAGGCCGGCGACCAGGTCGAACTGCTCGCCGCGCACGCCCACCAGGGCCGAGCCGCGCTGGCCGTTGTCATCGTGGCGGCTGGGCAGGGCAGCGCTGTAGCTGACATTGGTATCGAGCAGGAACGCGCCCGGCTCGCTGGGTGCATTGCGGGTGATGATGTTGACGATGCCGCCGGTACCGCCGATGCCCTGCAGCGCGTTGGCGCCGTGGATGACCTCGATGCGTTCGATCATCGCCGGGTCGATGGTGTGCGAATCACGCGAGCCATCGCGCAGCGGCGTCGACTGCGGCACGCCGTCGACCATGTACAGGATGCCGCGGCCGCGCATGGTTTCGCCATAGTTCGACATCTTCTCGCGCGCCGGGGCGAACGCCGGGATCTGTGACGACAGCACCCGCGACACATCCGAACCCAGCGCCAGCTGCTGGGCGATGTCCTCGCGGGTCAGCACCGTGATGGTGTTGGGCATGGCGGTCTCGCCCTGCGGCATGCGTGCGGTCGAGGCCGACACCGTGACGCGGGCCAGCGACGTCGTCGTGGCGGATGACGGCGCCGATGATGCAGCCCGGGCCGGAGTGCGCGGCTTCGCCGGCGCTGGCGCGGCATTCACCACGAACACACCCGGCGAACGTTCCTGCATCGCCAGGCCTTGCCCGGCCAGCAGCCGCTGCAGGGCCTCACGCGGGGTGTAGCGGCCATCAACTGCCGGGGCGCTGCGGCCGCTCACACTGTCGGCGGCGAACAACAGCTGGATGCCACTCTGGCGCGCCAGCGCATTGAGCGACGCATGCAGCGGGCCGGCGGGCAGGTGAAGCTCGACGGGCGCGGATGCAGCGCTCTGCGCCATGGCGGGCAGGGCCGCGCACAAGCAGGCGGCGAGCAGGGCAGGGGCCAACCGACGCAGGGCGGCAGGCGGAACAGGGCGGGTCATGCAAGGGTCCTTCGGAAGGGTTCAAGCACCTGCCGGATGGGACGGCGCGCAACCCACCCTCGCGGGAGCAATCAATCGCGGGCGCGCAGATGCAGGCTGCCATCAGCGCCGGTATGCACCTGCACCGGCAGGATCTCCGGCAGCAGCGCAACGGCGGTCTCGGCGTGATCGGCATCGAACACGCCCGAGACCTGCAGCGGTCCCAGCTGCGGGTCATCCAGCACGATGGGGCGGTCGTGATAACGCTGCAGGATGCGCAGCACTTCGGCCAGCGGCAGGCGATCGAACTGCAGGCGACCACGGGTCCAGTCGGCCCGATCCGGGCTGACCGGCTCGGGTGGCGACAACGATCCCGGCTGGGCCAGCACACGCTGCCCTGGCTTCAGGCGCTGCTCGGTACCCCCGCCATCCACACGCACGCCCACCTCGCCGCGCCACAGGGTTACCTCGCTGAGGTTGCCCTGCCGGTCAACGTCGAACACCGTGCCGTAGTTGCGCACATGCACCGGCCCGGCCTCGACCTCGAACGGGCGCCAGGTCGAGTGCTGCACCTGGAAACGGGCCTGGCCCTGCACCAGCAACACCTGCCGCGAGCGAATGTGCCTGCGGACCTGCAGATGGGTGCCGGCGTCGAGCAGCAGATGGCTGCCATCGGGCAGTCGGATGTCGCGGCGTTCGCCTACCGCAGTCCGATAGTCATGCGCCTGCCATGCCGGGTCGGCAATGAACACGCCAGTGGCCGCGATCAGCAGCAGCGGCAGGACGATCTTCGCCGCACGCCCACCGCGACGACGCTGCAGGGCCTCCGCGCTGGGCATGGGGAAGCGTTCCTTCAGGGCATCCCGATGCTGGTCCAGCACCTGGTCGGTGGTGGCGGGTTGGACCGGCGGTTGCGGTGTCGGCGGCGGCTGTGGACTCATCGCAGGCCAGCCGACAGTTGGCAATCGGCCATGGCCAGGCGCAGGTGGCGCTCCACCGCCTTGAGGCCGATGCCCATGCGGCGGGCAACCTCGGCCTGCGGCAGTTCATGGATCTTGTGCAGGACGAAGACCTGCTGGCGGCGGCAGGGCATGCGCTCAATGGTCGCGCCCAGTCGCTGCATTGCCTGCTGTCCCTGCGCCTGCTGCTCCGGCCCGGGGCGCGGGCAGGTGTCATCGGGCAGCTCGGCACGTGCCTCCACCCAGTGCCTTCGCAGATCCTCGGCGCGGCAGCGGTCCACCGCGGCATCGTGTGCGATCCGCCGCAGCAGCGCGACCGGTTGGCGTGCGTCGTGCGCGACCGGGCGCTCCAGCAGGCGCACGCAGACATCGTGCACCACCTCACGGGCCAGTCCCGGCGAGCGGAAACGGCGGCGGAGATATTCCACCAGTTCCTCGTAATGGCGCACCAGCGAGGACATCAGCGGCGGCGCAGGCGGGCAGGGAGAGGGCAGGCGGGACATCCGGAACGGCAGTGGGGGTAAAGGGCGGGCACAGGGAGGGCATCCCTGCGCGATGACGCAATACTAATGGGAACTGTTCTCGTTTGCCATGCGGCACGCAGGCCCGGATTGTTCGTCGGGGCTGGAAGGTGAAACCACGATCATCGGCTGGAGCGCAGAATCGGCCGCGGCTAGCCTGCCAGCAGGCTCAAGGAGATGGACCATGCACGTGCTTCTGGTGATGGTGGGTGGGGTTCTGCTGTTGGGGGTATTCCTGCTGTTCGGGCGGCTGTGGAGCGTAGGCCAGTCACAGCTGCCCGCGGCCCTGATTGCGTTCACCGCCACCTGGCTGCTGGTGACGGTGGCCAACATGTGGGTGGGCGTGAGCAAGGCAGGCTACGCCGTCCGCGAGGAGCTGCCGATCCTGCTGCTGGTGTTCGCCGTGCCGGCCTTGCTGGCCGGTCTGCTGTACTGGCGCCTGGCGCGCTGAAGGACGGCCATGAGCACACGACTGCGACTGCCCGCCCTGCGCCAGCGCGATGGCCACCACGCCCGCGTCACCTACGAAGAGCTGTTCTTCGACCTCGTCTACGTATTTGCGGTTACCCAGCTCAGCCATCATCTGCTGCATCACCTGGACCTGGTCGGCGTGATGCAGACGCTGGTGCTGTGGTTCGCAGTCTGGCTGGGCTGGCAGTACGCCTGCTGGGTCAGCAACTGGTTCGATCCGGAGGCGCCACGCATCCGCAGCCTGCTGTTCGTCACCATGCTGCTGGCGCTGCTGATGTCCTCGTCCATTCCCGAGGCCTTCGCTGATCGCGCCTGGGTCTTCGCGGGGGCCTACGCCACCATGCAGGTCGGGCGTACGGTGTTCGTGCTGCTGGAGGTCGGGCGTCGCCACCCGCTGGCGCCCAATTTCCGCCGCATGCTGGCGTGGGTGAGCGTGTCGGCCTGCTTCTGGCTGGCGGGCGCTGCCGCCGAGGGCAACCTGCGCCTGGCATTGTGGGCGGTGGCGGTGGCCTGCGAGTACATCTCGCCGATGTTCGGTTTCGCGTTTCCGGGGTTGGGCCGCTCACACACCCGCGAGTGGACCATCGAAGGCGGGCACCTGGCCGAGCGTTGCCAGTTGTTCGTCATCGTCGCCCTGGGTGAGACGCTGCTGGCCACTGGCGGCGTGCTCAGCGAGGTCGAGCACTGGAGCGGCGATGTGGTCTCGGCGGTGCTGGCCACCTTCGCAGGCACCATCGCCATGTGGTGGCTGTACTTTGGCATCTCCAGCCGCGACGCCACTGCGGCGATCACCCATTCCGAGGACCCCGGGCGGATGGGCGCCAACTTCCACTACGTGCATGCGCTGCTGATCGCCGGCATCATCGCCACCGCGGTCGGCAATGACCTGGTCATGGACCATCCTGGCGCAGCGGTGACCCCGGTCTACGCCACGGTGCTGGTAGCGGGGCCGTTGATCTATCTGCTGGGCAGCGCCTTGTACAAGCGCATTGTGTACGGGCGCGCACCGTATTCGCATCTGATCGGCGCCACGGCGTTGGTCGTGTTGGGCGTGGTCTTGCCGCACACCCATCTGCTGGCCGCTGGCTGGCTGACCAGCGCGGTGCTGCTGGCGGTGGGCCTGATGGATACGCAGTTGAAGCGTCGCCTGCAGCGCGCATGATCTGCACGTGCCGTTGCCGTACTTGCGCGGGCGGGCAATGGGAGTAGCGTTGTCGGCACCCCCCCTTTGAACCGGGAGCAGCACTTCATGCAGAACCTGCCGCAATGGTTGTTGTGGGCCGGACTGTCTGCCGTGTTCGCAGCGTTGACCGCGCTGTTCGCCAAGGTTGGCGTCAAGGGCGTCGACTCGGACCTGGCCATGGCGATCCGCACCCTGGTGGTGGCCGCGGTGATCCTGCCGCTGGTGGTGGTCACCGGCAAATGGTCCAATCCGTTGCTGCTGCCGGGCCGCACCCAGCTGTTCCTGGTGCTGTCGGCACTGGCTACCGGCGCTTCATGGCTGTTCTATTTCCGCGCGCTGCAGAGTGGTGAGCTGGCCAAGGTCGCAGTGGTCGACAAATTCAGTGTGGTGCTGGTGATCGTACTGGCCTACCTGCTGCTGGGCGAACGTCCGACCCTGCGGGAGTGGAGCGGCATCGGCCTGGTGGTGGCCGGGGTGATCGTACTGGCGACGAAGAAGTAGCAGTGTTCAAACCCATCGACGAGGGAGAGCAGGATGCAGGGCGAAGCGCGCGGTACCTTTGAAGTGAACCTGCTGCCGATCGGTGGCAACGATGGCCCGATCGGGGTGATGTCGATCGACAAGATCTTCCATGGTGACCTGCAGGGCAGCAGTGTCGGCCAGATGCTGGCATTCCGCAGCCCGGTGCAGGGCTCGGCGGGCTATGTGGCGATGGAACGGGTAACGGCCACGCTGGCTGGGCGTCAGGGTGCTTTCACCTTGCAGCACAACGGTCTGATGACCCGGGGGACGCCGGAGCTGAGCGTGGTGGTGGTGCCCGATTCGGGCAGTGAAGGACTGCTCGGCTTAAGTGGCACACTGGAGATCTCCATCAGTGAAGGCCGCCACGATTACCGGTTGGTCTACGCGCTGCCGGAGCCGGAATAGGCTGCTTGCGGGTTCAAGCGCTGCCCGCCTGCAGGCGGTCATACATCCGCACCAGGTCGACCAGGGTGCGCGCGCCCATCTTGCGCATCACCTGCGCGCGGCGCACCTTCACCGTGATCTCGCTCACCCCGAGGTCGCCGGCGATCTGCTTGTTGAGGCGGCCGCGTACCACGCCGTCGACCACCTCGCGTTCGCCGGCGTTGAGGGTGTCCCAACGCAGCTGCAGCGCGCCGAGTGCCTCGCCGTCGCGGCGGCGCTGGCGGTCGATCTCGATGCCCTTGTGGATGGCATCCAGCAGTTCCTGGTCGCGGAAGGGCTTGGTCAGGAACTCGATGGCGCCGTCCTTGATCGCGTTGACGCCCATGGCGATGTCACCGTGGCCGGTGATGAACACCACCGGCAGCTGCAGGCCGTGGCTGCCCATCGTGCGATGGAACTCGAGGCCGCTCTGGCCTGGCATGCGCACGTCCAGCACCAGGCAGGCCGGTGCATCTTCCAGTTCGTGTTCGAGGAACGCCTGGGTGGAAGCGAAGGCGCGCACCTGCAGGCCCATCGAGGCCAGCAGGTCCTCCAGTGCGGCGCGCACCGACGGGTCGTCGTCGATCACGTAGACGATGGGTGCTGGATCGATGGCAGGGGCAGGGGGCTTACGCATGTTGAACGTCCGTGGCGATGGGCAGGTCGAAGACGAAGCAGGCGCCGCCGCCTGCCGGTCGTTCGGCGCGGATCTGGCCGTCGTTGGCCTCGATCATCGAACGGCTCAGGCTGAGGCCCAGTCCCAGCCCGTGTGACTTGGTGGTCCAGAAGGCATCGAATACTCGCTCGGGATGATCGGCGGGCAGGCCCACGCCCCGGTCGCGCACGCTGAGACTGACCCGCTGGCCGTCACGCCGGGTCAGCAGCGAAAGGCGCCGGTCGGCTGGCGGCACGGCTTCCATTGCGTCCACCGCATTGAGGATCAGATTGCCGATCACCTGCTGAACCTGCACGCGGTCGGCCTGCACCGGCGGCAGGTCGGCGTCCAGCAGCAGCGCCACGGCCACGCCATGCTGGTCCAGCTCGCTGCGCGACAACGCGAGCATTTCCTCCACCGCCTGGTTCAGGTCGAAGGCCCGTCGTTCTGGTGCCGCGCCCTGGGTCAGGCCGCGGATGCGGGCGATCACGTCACCGGCGCGGTGCGCGTCGGCCAGGATGCGGGCCACGGTCTGGCGGGCCTTGTCCACGTTCGGCGGGTCCTGTGCCAGCCAGCGCTGGCAGGCTTCGGCGCTGCTGGCGATGGCCGCCAGCGGCTGATTCACTTCATGCGCGATGGAGGTGGTGAGCTCGCCCACGGTGGAGGCGCGTGCCACCCGCAGCAGGCGGCCCTGCGCTTCCTGCACGGCGGCCTTGGCCGCTTCCATGTTCAGGGCGAGATAGGTGGTGATGCCGATCACCAGCATGCCGATCACCGAGTTGACCAGGCCGATGCGGTAGGTGCCGAAGCGGGTGAGGAAGAAGCTCAGCCCGGTCAGCGCGATGCAGGCCAGGGCAAGCGTGATCAACCCGCGCGCGCTGAGCACGCGCGCTGCGGCGAGGATGACCGCGGCGTAGAAGCAGGCTGCCGCGACCGCGTAGTCGGTGACGGTATCGATCAGGAAGATCGCCGCCATCACGACGATCAGGGCCAGCAGCACCAGCGGGCGGCGAGGCGACAGCGATGGCATCGGGACAGCTCCCTGGCGTGGGGGGAAAGGATAGCAAAGCCATCATCGGTAGATGCCGACCTTGGTCGGCGTGCTCTCGTGGAGTGGGTGCCGACCGTTCGTCGGCACAAGCCAGAACGGTGCCTGGTAGTGCCGGCCGCTGGCCGGCAAATGCGTGGTGTTGCCGGAATTCATGAGCTTGCCGGCCAGCGGCCGGCACTACTCCTCCAGGCTGGCGTTCCAGAACCCCTGCAGTACGCCGGGTGTGGTCGCCAGCGTCGCCAGCACCGCATCCAGTTCGCCGGCATCCACCGTGGTGGCATACAACACCGCTTCGATCTCCACATCGCGCTCGCCGAACGGGCGCTGGTCCACCGCGCGCACCGGGTACTGTGCCTGCTCAAGCAGCAGCAACAACTGGTCCAGCACCTCGGCCTGCTGCTCGCGCTGGCAGACCACGTTGATCGCATAGGTCGCCTCGCTGAACGCCTCCGGCAGCGGTTGCCGCTGGATGCGGTTCACCACCGGCCGCAGCAGCGTGTTGGCGGCCAGCACGAACACCGCGGCCAGTACCGCCTCCGGCAGCAGCTTGATACCTGCGCAGGCACCCACCGCCGCCGATCCCCACAGAGTGGCCGCCGTGTTCAAGCCGGATACCTGGGCCCCGTCCTTCATGATCGCGCCGGCGCCGAGAAAGCCGACGCCGGAGATCACATAGGCCACCACGTGCAGCGGCGATGGCGGGCCACCGTACAGGTCATGGAAGCGCACGGCCAGATCGACGAACACCGCCGCTCCCACCGCCACCAGCGTATTGGTACGCAGGCCCGCGGTGCGCTGGCGCAACTGCCGCTCCAGGCCGATGACCGTGCCCAGCACGAACGCCACCGACAGGCTGATCAGCGAGCTGAGCGTGGCGCCGGCGTTGAACGCCGGCAGGTTCGGATTGATGTCCATTGTCTTTCTCCCTGGACAAAGCGGCGGGCGCTTACTGCCAGCCGTAACGACGGATGTAGAACCGCTTCAGCGCAGTGGTCAGCACCGCATAGCCGAACAGGATCGCCACCAGGAACGGCCAGTAGCCGGCCGGCAGCGCCTGCAGCTTGAAGTAGCCGGCCAGCGGGCTCATCGGCAGGGCCACGCCGATTGCCATGATCAGGCCGGTCATCAGCAGCAGTGGCGGAGCCGCGATGCTCTGCAGGAACGGCACCTTCGGCGTGCGGATCATGTGCACGATCAAGGTCTGGGTCAGCAGGCCGACCACGAACCAGCCGGACTGGAACAGGCCCTGGTCGGCCGGCGTGCGTGCATCGAACACGTACCACATCAGCGCGAAACAGGTCAGGTCGAAGATCGAGCTGATCGGCCCGAAGAACACCATGAAGCGGCCGATGTCCGCCGGGTTCCACTTCAGTGGCTTGCGCACCAGCTCCTCGTCCACGTTGTCGAACGGGATGGCGATCTGCGAGATGTCGTACAGCAGGTTCTGTACCAGCAGCTGCAGCGGCAGCATCGGCAGGAACGGCAGGAAGGCCGAGGCCACCAGCACCGAGAACACGTTGCCGAAGTTGGAGCTGGCGGTCATGCGGATGTACTTCAGCATGTTGTTGAACGTGCGCCGGCCCTGGATGACACCTTCCTCCAGCACCATCAGGTTCTTTTCCAGCAGAATGATGTCGGCCGCCTCCTTGGCGATGTCCACTGCACTGTCCACGCTGATGCCGATGTCGGCCGCACGCAGTGCCGGGGCATCGTTGATGCCATCACCAAGGAAACCGACCACCTTGCCCTGTGCGCGCAGCTCACGCACCAGGCGCTCCTTGTGCAGCGGCGTCAGGCGGGCGAACACGCGGTGGTGGTGCAGCGCACGCGACAGCGCGCCGTCATCCATGCGCTCGATCTGCGGGCCGGTCAGGATGGTGTCGGCGTCCAGCCCGACCTGGGCGCAGACCCGGGCGGTGACCAGCTCGTTGTCACCGGTGAAGACCTTCACCTCCACGCCATGCGCGGCCAGTGCCTGCAGCGCCTGCGCTGCCGATTCCTTCGGCGGGTCCAGGAAGGCCACGTAGCCGACCAGGGTCAGGTCGCACTCGTCGGCCTGCGAATAGGTGGTCTGGCTGGCGGCGGTCTCCTTCATCGCCACCGCCACCACGCGCAGGCCCTGTTCGTTCAGTTCCTCGGTGGTCTGCCGCACGCGGGCCAGGCGGTGCTCGTCCAGTGGCATGTCCTGGCCGTTTTCGCGCACGGTGCTGCACACCGCCAGCATTTCTTCCACTGCCCCCTTGCAGATCAGCTCATGGTGGTCCTCGCGCTCGGAGACCACCACCGACATGCGGCGGCGCTCGAAATCGAACGGAATCTCGTCCACCTTGTGGTAGTCCTGCGACAGCCGCAGCGAGCTCTGCAGCTCAACGTGCTCCAGTACCGCACGATCCAGCAGGTTGATCAGGCCGGTCTGGAAGTGGCTGTTGAGATAGGCGAACTTCAGCACGTCTTCCGAATCGTGACCGAACACATCGGTGTGGCGCTCCAGCGCGATCTTGTCCTGGGTGAGCGTGCCGGTCTTGTCGGTGCACAGCACTTCCATGGCGCCGAAGTTCTGGATCGCATCCAGGCGCTTGACGATCACCTTGCGCCGTGACAGCAGCACCGCACCCTTGGCCAGGGTGGAGGTGACGATCATCGGCAGCATCTCCGGCGTCAGGCCCACCGCCACCGACAGCGCGAACAGGAATGCCTCGGTCCAGTCACCCTTGGTCCAGCCGTTGATCAGCAGCACGAACGGCACCATCACCAGCGCGAAGCGGATCAGCAGCCAGCTGACACTGTTGACGCCGGCCTGGAATGCGGTCGGCGCACGGTCGGTGGCGGTGCTGCGCTGGGCCAACGTGCCGAAGTAGGTGCGGTTGCCGGTGGCCAGCACCACGGCGGTGGCCGTGCCGGACACCACATTGGTGCCCATGAACAGCAGGTTGTGCTGTTCCAGCAGGCCGGCCAGGCCGTCGCCGGGGTGCGCGAACTTCTCTACCGGCAGCGACTCGCCGGTCATCGCGGCCTGCGCCACGAACAGGTCCTTGGCGGTCAGCACGCGGCAGTCGGCCGGAATCATGTCGCCGGCCGACAGCACGATATGGTCACCGGGCACCAGCTCGCGGATCGGCAGGTCGAGCAGGCGTGCCGGGCGACGGCTGTGCAGGTGCGCGCCGAAGTACTGGTCGGCCACATCGGCGGCCTCGGTACCGGGATTGCGGCGCAGCACGCGTGCGGTGTTGCCGACCAGTGCCTTCAGCCGCTCGGCCGCACGGTTCGAACGACCCTCCTGAACGAAGCGGATCAATGTGGACAGCAGCACCATCGCGCCAATCACGATCGTCGCCTTGATGTCCTCGGTCAGCCAGGAAACCGCCGCAAGCACGGTCAGCAGCAGGTTGAACGGATTGCGGTAGCACTGCCAGAGGTGCCGCCACCACGGCAGCGGCTTTTCGTGATCCACCTCGTTGGGGCCGAGCGTGGCCAGCCGCTCCCCGGCCTCATGCGGGCTGAGGCCATCGGCATGCGACTCCAGCGTGGCCAGCAGTTCGGCTTCCTCCTGCTGGGCAAGGGTGACCAGGCCGGTGGTGAGCGCGAACGGCGCCGCTTCGGCGCTGCCCGGGCCAAAGCCGGCTTCGGGCATCGCACGGCGGCGGAACAGGTTGCCTGCGCGACGGCTGCGCAGGAAGGCATTGAACCAGGCGTTGAGCAGGCTCATGGGACTCTCCTCGAATGTCAGAGCCGGCCGCGGCCGGAACACGAACGGAATAGTTGGAACAGGTCAGGCGTGGCGCATCGCCAGCACCGCCGGTGACCACGGCTGCATGTGCAGCCGCTGGCTGCCACCGATGCACAGCGGCTTCATCGCATCGCGCAGGGGATAGGGCAGGTGGCGCAGCACATTGATGCGCTCGCTGATCGGCAGCAGCGACAGCGCGTCGGCCACCACGCGTGGCGAACCGAGCGACAGCGAACGGGCAAACGTGACCGGGCCGTGCTGCAGCAGCTGGCTGCGCAGCGCGGCAACATCGCGCTCGCCGATCAGGCGGCGCAGGGTGATGTAGAGGATCTTGTAGGACATGGGGGGATCTCCAGGCAGGCGGCACCTGGCGGTCCCCCGTCACTCAGGCAGGCAGGGACCGGCGGGCAGGCGCCAGGAACAGGCAACACGCGGGCATCCGGGGCGCGGTGCGCCCGGCAGGGTCGGGGTCCATCTGCGTCTCCATGAGGGGAGGGTGCCGGCCAGGATTGCCCTGGCCAGTGGCGCTATTGTCCGCCCCTGAATGGGGCAGTCCTAGAGGCCCGTGGGTTAGCCCGGCTATACCTTGGTATAGCCGGGTACCGGTAGCGCCAATCGAGGGTTCAGTGATGGATCAATGCGAAGCGCTGGTCTGCTTGCACACGTCGTACTCGCCACGGGTCAACGTCTTGTCACGGTCGGTATCGCAGGCATGCAGGCGTTCGGCCCAGTCCGGTGCGACGGCATCCACCTCGGCCAGCGTGACGATGCCGTCCTTGTCCTTGTCCAACGATTCGTAGGCAGGGATGAGCCTTACTTCGGTCACGTCCTCGGCGGCCGTTGCCTTGCTGGCCTCCTGGGTCTTGGAGCACGCGCCGAGCAGCAGGCCTGCACAGAGCGCGAGGGCGAGGGGGAGGTGGCGAAAACCGGTCATGGCGTGCTCCTGGGGAAAGGGCGAACCACCGGTGCGGTGGCCACGGCCGGATCTTCTGCGCGGGGCTGTAAGCGGGCTGCGAAGAACCGACCGGGTGGACATGTGTCGGTGGGCCGCCATTCACCGGGCCGCGTAGCGGCGATTGCGCAGAGATGCCCGGGGAGGCCGTTGGGCGGAGACGACTCTACCCTTGAACGGTGGAATGCCGGCCAGCGGCCGGCACTACCCATCTGCTCAGACGCGGTCGGCAAAGGCATCTGTCGCGCGCACCAGCGCATCCACCGTGGCCGGCTCGTTGGCGCTGTGCCCGGAGGTCACCATCTCCAGCCGGGCTTCCGGCCAGGCCTTGGCCAGATCCCAGGCGCTGCGCGGCGGGCAGATGATGTCGTAGCGGCCCTGTACGATCACGCCCGGGAGATGACGGATACGATCGACATCACGCAACAGTTGGTCCGGCTCCAGGAAGATGCCGTTGCGGAAGTAGTGCGCCTCGATGCGGGCCTTCGCCAGCGTAGCCAGCGGATCATCGGTGGATTCGGCATCCACGTCGTGCTGCAGGGTGGCGGCGTTGTCTTCCCAGCCCAGCCAGGCCTGTGCGGCTTCGATGCGGGTCGCTTCATCCGGGCCATCCATACGCGTCCAATAGGCCGCGATCATGTCACCACGCTCGGCTTCCGGGATGTAGGCCTCATAACGGTCCCAGCGCTCCGGGAAGATCCAGCGCGCACCACCGTTGGCCTCGGCAAACCAGCGGTTCTCGATCTCGCGACCGAGGAACACGCCGCGCACGATCAGTCCGGTGGCGCGTTCGGGATGCGCCTGTGCGTAGGCCAGCGACAGCGTCGAACCCCAGGAACCGCCATAGACCAGCCAGCGCTCGATGCCCAGATGCTCGCGCACCTTCTCGATGTCGGCCACCAGATCCTGCGTGGTGTTGTCGCGCAGTTCGCCGAACGGCGTGGAGCGGCCGCTGCCGCGCTGGTCGATCAGCACGATGCGGTAGCGCGCCGGGTCGAAGAAGCGACGATGGGTCGGCGAGATGCCGGCGCCCGGGCCACCGTGCAGGTACACCACCGGAATGCCCTCCGGCGTGCCGCACTCTTCGATGTGCAGCGTGTGCAGATCGCTCACCTTCAGGGTGAACTCGCGATAGGGCTCGATGGCGGGGTACAGGGTGCGCATGGCAGGGGCCTCACAAGCAGGGGCGGCCAGCATACCCCCACCCGTGGCACCCGGCAGCGCTGGTTGCCTGCCCGGTGATGGAAATGCGCTTGCCGATGCGCATAAGCTTCGATGATGCATGCGACCCCGACACGGATGTTCACCTTCGATCCCGGCCTCAGCAGCGGCGCGCGCGAGCTGCTGAAGTGGATCGCGTTACTGGCCATGACCGGCGATCACGTGGCCAAGGTGGTGTTCGGTGGCTACGTGCCGGTGGTCAGTGAGCTGGGGCGCATCGCCTTCCCGCTGTTCGCGCTGGTGATGGCCTGCAACCTGGCCCAGCCGGGGGCCGACCTGCGCAAGTCGATGCGTCGGCTGGCCCTATGGGGGCTGATCGCGCAGCCATTGCACGCACTCGCGTTCGGTTCCTGGCTGCCGCTCAACATCCTGCTGACCTTTGCCCTGGCGGCAGTCGCCGTGCATGCGCTGGCAAACAATCGACCGGTGCAGCTGTTGCTGGCTGCAGGCGTGTTGCCGATGTTCGTGGACTACCAGTGGGCCGGGGTTGGCAGCGTGCTGCTGGCCTGGATCGCGTTCCGGCGTTGCGCGTGGTGGCCGCTGCTGATTGCCTTGGCGGCGGTGTGCTGGGTCAATCAGAACGGCTGGTCGCTGCTGTCCATTCCTGTAGTGCTGCTGACTGCGCGCGTGCAGTGGCAGTTGCCACGTTGGCGCTGGATGTTCTATGGGTACTACGTGGGACATCTGCTGGTGTTGGCGGTGGTGGCGCGCGTGCTTTCGTGATCAATGCATGCGTGGTCGTGCCTTGCGCCGGTAGATCCACGCCAGGCGTGGATGCGTTTGGCGGATCACCATGGAACCAGCCAGGCATGGCCTGGCTCTACAGTTCCCGGTAGATCCACGCCAGGCGTGGATCCCGTTGACAGTTTTTCGCCCGCCTCAGAACTCCATCGTTGCCGACACCAGCACCGTCCTCGGTGCACCCAGCGCCAGGCTCGACAACAACGGCATGCCCCAATACGCCTTGTTGGTCAGGTTGTTGACGGTGGCCCGCAGCGCAAGCGGTCGACCCGCCAGCGTCGTGCTGTAGCGCGCGCCCACGTCGAACAGGGTGCGTCCCGGCACCGATAGGCTATTGTCCGCACTGATGTACTGCTTCGATATCGCCGTGGCATTGCCGGTCAAGGTCAGGCCCTGCAAGGTCGGCACATCCCATTCCACACCGAGCTTGGCCTGCCGCTGCGCCACGGCAGTGGCGATGCGCCCCTCATTCACGCCGCCGGCCGTGCGGGTCAGCTTCGGCTGCACATAGGCCACGCCACCGAGCAGGCGCACGCCGTCCATCGGTGCGCCGAAGAAGCCCCATTCCACGCCACGGTTCCGTTGTTCGCCGCCAAACGAGAAGATGTTCGTGACCGGGTCGGTGTAGCTGCTCGGTCGCTTGATCTCGTACACACTGAAGGTGTGCGCGAAGCTGCCCAGGTCCAGCTTCAGGCCCAGCTCCTTCTGCTTGGTGCGGAACGGGGCGAACACATCGCCGGCGTTGGCGGCAGTCATCGGCGCGGTAGCGCCCTGGCTGAGGCCTTCGATGTAGTTGGTGTAGAGGGAGATCGTGTCGGTGGCCTTCACCAGCAAGGCTGCTGCCGGGGTAGTGGCGCTCTCGTCATACCGCGAAGTACGTGCGCCCGTGGCCACGTTGAAGGTCTCACTGACCACCTGCTGGCGGCGCACGCCCAGTGTCAGCTGCACGCGGTCATCGGCGAAGGAAAGGGTATCGGCGAAGCCGAGGCTGTCCAGGCGCAGTTCGGTATGTGAGATGTGCGGCGCCACGAACGGCGCGGCCGGGCCCCACACCGTGTTGTAGAGGTTGGTGGTCCAGTCCCAGCCGGGCACGCTGCGGCGGCCGTAGTCGTTCTGGGTGTGCTGGTAATGGGTCACGTTGGCCGCCCACTGGTGACCCACATTGCCAGTGCGGAACGAGCCGCGCAGGCCGGCATCACCGGACTGCTTCTTGATGTCGAAGGCGAGCTGGCCGATCACCGTCGTGAAGTCGCCGGCCGGATTGAGGATCTGCGCGCTGATCGAACCGTTGTAGCGGTAGTCGGTCCTGCTGGTGCCGTAGGCGAGGTAGGCCATAAGGCTATCGTTGATATCCAGCTCGCCGCGCAGCATCGCGCCCTTGTCCTGGCTGTCCACGTAGGCCCAGTCCGGGTTGATCAGCGTATCGCCGCGTGGGGGGCGCGGAATGGCCACGCCCGGTGCCAGGCCGACGCCACGTGCCGGGCCGTCGACACGGTCATCGGCGCTGTACAGATCGGCCGACAGCCGCGCATGTTCGCCGCGCCAGTCCAGTGCCAGCGAACCGAGCTGTACCTTCTTGCGCTGCTTGCCCACGGCGCCATCACCGTCACGCCAGGCGCCGTTGAAGCGGATGCCGAACTGCTTGTCGGCGCCGAGGCGGCGGCCCATATCCACATGGGTGCCGAACTGCGCATCGGAGGCGAAGTTGGCACTGACCCGCAGCAGCGGTTGATCGCCGGCACGCTTGGGTACCAGATTGACGCTGCCACCGACCGAGCCGCCCGGCGGCATGCCGTTGAGCAGCGCGGAGGGGCCTTTCAGCACTTCGATGCGCTCGAACATTTCCGGCGAGGTGCGGTAGTACGGCGCCATGCCGCTGAGCCCGTTGAAGGTGGTGTCGCTGGTGCTGGAGGCGAAGCCGCGGATCGCATAGTTCTCGCTCCAGGAACCGGTGACGCCATTGCTGAATACCGTGGGGTCGGTGGCGGCAATGACGTCGGTCAGGTCCTTGGCCTGGCGATCACGGATGAAGGACTCGGTGTAGCTGACCGTGCTGAACGGCGTGTCCATGAAGTCCTTGTCGCCAAGCAGGCCGACGCGGCTGCCGGCAGCCACTTGCCCGCCTGCATAGTCCGCGGTGACCCGCCGCTGTTCCTGCACCTGCACCGAGGGGAGGGTGGAGGGTGCGGTGTCGGCCAGCGCGGCAAACGAGGCCAGCAGCCCCAGCGCGAGGGCGGACATCCGGTAGCGCAGGGGCATGCCCGGCGGATGCATCAGGCTGGAGGATGCGGCGGCAGCACGATGCTGCGCAGAAGTGAAATTGTAAACGGTCATGCCAGAGTCCTGTGAATCGCAGGCGCGAGCGCGCCTGGCGCGCTGCCGACGGCAAGCACGGGGAGAGGGCGCAGCGCAGGGTTGTTGGCTGGGTGGGGACCTGGCGGGAGGTGAGCCATGGGCTCGATTACGGGCAGCGTGCTGGACGCATTCCGAATTAGTTGAGTAAATTAAACTAAATCAATCGAAGCGGACAAGAGGGTCCCTTTGCTGGCACCCTCAGCAGGGTATGGACGCGCACCGTAAGAGCAGGCACCGCATGAGCACGCACCCCGATCCAACGGCGCCGACCCGTGGCCGCCCGCCCACCATCACCCCGGAGCGCCTGGCCGACATCGGCATCCGCCTGGGCCTGCCCAACCTGACCATGGCCAACGTGGCCGCCGAACTGGCGGTGACCCAGGCGGCGCTGTACAAGCGCGTGGCGAACCTGGAGGCGCTGAAGCGCCTGGTGGCGGAGGCGGTGTTCCAGCGCTGGCAGATTCCGCGCGCGTCGGTTGACGCGCCGGGTGGGCTGGAGGCCTACCTGATGGGGTTCGTGGAGTCACTGTGTGAGGTGGTGAAGGCGCATCCCGGGCTGCCGCCGTATCTGCTGCGGCGCACGGTGGCAACCGCGCCGATGCTGGAGAAGATCGCCTCGCACCAGGCGCACGTGGCCGAGGTGTTCGGCCTGCCGGTGGACAAGGCGCGCTGGCTGCTGGCCACGATCGCCTTCTACTGCATCGCCGGCGCCGACACGATCTATGCGATTGCGGACGACGAAGAGGGGCAGGTGATCACCGAGTTCAAGCAGGGCATGCGGGCGCTGGTGATCGGTTCGTTGGAAGTATCGCGGCTTCGGTAGATGCACGCCCTGCGTGGATGATCGTGGCCGTTCACCACGACGCCAGCCAGGCATGGCCTGGCTCTACTGGACCGATCGCGTAGTGTCGAGAATACAATGCGGCCATGCCTGCCACCCCCACTCTCGATGATCTTCGCCGCTACGCGGTGGCGCGCACCCTGTTCAAGCCGACTACGCTGCTGACCGCGATACGACGGCTGGGCTTCGTGCAGGCCGATCCGATCCGGGCACCCGCACGCGCGCAGGACCTGACCCTGCGCCACCGGGTGAAGGACTACCGCGCCGGTGACCTTGAGCGGCGCTACACGCGTCTGCCGGTGGAAGAGGATTGCCTGGTGAACTACGGTTTCCTGCCTCGCGAGCACCTGGCACTGATGCACCCGCGCGTCTCCAGGCGCGAGTGGGACGCCGAGACCCATCGCCGCGCGGCCGACGTGCTGGCCTTCGTGCGCGAGCGCGGCAGCGTGCACCCGCGCGAGGTCGACCAGGCGTTCGCGCATGGGCGGGTGACCAACTACTGGGGCGGCACCAGCAACGCGAGCACGCACCTGCTGGATGGCATGCACTACCGAGGCCTGCTGCGCGTGCAGCGGCGCGACAGTGGCACCCGCATCTATGCAGTGGCAGAGCACGCCGAACCGGATGCCAGCGAGCAGGCGCAGGTCGAACGCGCCGCAGCCCTGGTCGACCTGGTGGTGCGCAAGTACGCGCCGCTGCCCTCGGCCAGCCTGACCTATCTGGTGCGCCTGCTGGGCTATGGCGCGCCGCATCTGGCCGAGCAGACCCGCAAGGCACTGTCACTGGCCAAGCAGCAGCTGGCCAGTTGCACGCTGGAGGGCACCACCTGGTTCTGGCCGGCGGACGAGAATCCGCGCTCGCGCCGGCATGCGCCGGACGAGCACGTGCGCCTGTTGGCGCCGTTCGATCCGGTGGTGTGGGACCGTCGCCGCTTCGAGCTGCTGTGGGATTGGGTCTACAAGTTCGAGGCCTACACGCCTGCGCCGAAGCGCCAGTACGGCTACTACGCACTGCCGGTGCTGTGGCATGACCAGGTGGTGGGCTGGGCCAATCTCAGCGTGCGCGACGGTGAGTTGGTTTCGAACGTCGGTTATGCCGGCAAGTCGCTGACCCGCGACAAGGTATTTCGTGGCGCGCTCGAAGACGAACTGCAGCGCATGGCGGAGTTCCTGTAGCGCCGAGCGGCGCATGGGTACCCATCGCGCCTGGTAGTCGCCAACCTTGGTTGGCGCCGCCCTTCATCGGTGCCCACCAAGGTGGGCAGCTACCGAAGCCGCGGTCGCTTGCCGATCATATTGGTCATCGCGCACGGGGATTCGTGCTCCGGCCAACGCGTTCGCGAACCTGCACCGTGCTAGCGTCTTCGGACTGGAGGTCACGATGACGATCAAGGCATTCTGGGACGATCCCTACCGCCTGCGCCAGGAGGCGCGGGTCAGCTCTGCCTTGGGCGATGAGGTCCGGCTGGACGAGACCATCTTCTTCGCGTTCTCCGGTGGCCAGGAAAGCGACGCCGGGTCCATCGGTGGCCATCCGGTGCTGGAAGCACGCAGGGATGGACTGGACATCGCCTATCGACTGCCCTACGGGCACGGCCTGCGGATAGGCGATGCGGTCATGGTCGAGGTTGATGGCCTGCGCCGCTACGGCCTGATGCGCCACCATTTTGCGGCGGAGATGATCCTGCAGCTGGTGTATGCGCTGGAGCCGGGCATCGACAAGGTCGGTGCGCATATCGGCCCGGCCAAGGCCCGCATCGATTTCGCGCGGGAAGGCAGCATCTCGGTGCTGTTTGATGCGCTGCAGGCCCAGTCCGCCGCGTTGGTCGCTGCCGACCTGCCGATCATTGCCGCGTTCTCCGACGAGGCCAACCACCGCCGCTTCTGGCAGGTGGAGGGCTTCGCGCAGATGGGCTGTGGCGGCACCCATCCACGCCGTACCGGGGAGATCGGCACGCTCTCGCTGAAGCGGAAGAACCAGGGCAAGGGCGTGGAGCGCATCGAGATCACCCTGGAAGCCCGGCCGTTCCCGGCATCGTGCGGTACGTTGCCCGGGTAGCCGCCAACCTGGGTCGGCGCCGCACAGTGTTGGTGCCCACCAAGGTGGGCAGCTACCGATTCAGCCGCCCATGCGCCACCATCGCCAGCACGACCACGCCAGCGGCGACGCTGGTGTGACCGGACAGCGCGGCCAGACCCAGACCCAGGCCCAACCCGCGCATCGCGAACACGGTGCTGAACACCAGTAGCGCCCATCCGACCGCGCGCAGCTGCTGCGTCGTAGCAACGCTCAACACGCGATGCAGCACGTCCCGCTGATGGCGCTCCATTGCCAGTGCCAGGCAGGTGAACGCGGCCAGAGACAACACGAACAGAATGACGTGGATCATGCGCTGGCCTCCGCAGCGGCATTGCATGACGCTGCAGACGGCCGTGCACGCTTCAACTTTGGCGCATGCTTCCAGGTTCGCCACGCCAGCAGAGCGTGCAGGGCGGCCAGGGCCAGCAGGGTCAGGTCGGTGCCGGCGAACGCCCAGTCGCCCGTGGCCAACGTGTGCCACAGCGGATGCGGTGTGGTCACCGCCGTCAGTACCGGCAGCAACGCCAGCATCAACGCACCCAACACGAACTGCTCGACCCATGCACGCTTCGGCGCACGCAGCGTGGCATGAACGAACATTGCCGCCCAGGCCAGGAAAAATACGTGCACCTCCCACGCGGCACGCCCATCAAGTCCGGTGGGCAGCAGGCGGTTGGCCCACAGATAGGCCGCCATCGCCACCGACAGCCCAGCCACCGTGGCGATGTTGAGCCTCTCGACCAGGCGGAAGCCGAAGTGGGGGCACTGCGGGTCGGGCAGCTGTGTACGGCGCTTGACCGTCCACAGCACCAGCCCGGTGCCGACCATGGCGGTGCCGGCCAGGCTGACGGTGAAGTACAGCCAGCGCAACGCAGTGTCAGCAAAGCGCCCCAGGTGCAGGCCGTACAGGACGCCCTGGGTATCAGCGGCGACGCCCGAGTGCTCCTTGATCTGCAACAGCTGCCCACCGCCATCGAACAGCAGGTAGTTCGGCGTGGTCGAAACGCGGCTCGACTGCGCGCGCACCACAGCCACGCGTGCGTTCTCATCGCCGGGGTTCTGCACCTGCACGCTGCCTACCGCGCCGGTTCCCCAGCGCTGTTCGGCCTGCCGCACCCGTGCGCCGATGTCCGTAAGTGGAGCGGTGTGCCCTGCGGCCTTCTGCGGCGGCAGGAACAGCCGCATTTCGCTGACCACCTCGGCCTGCTGGCGCTTGTCCGGCAGTTTGGCCAGCCCCCACGGCATGTACAGCACCGCCAGCATCACCAGGCCACTCCAGGTGATCATGAAATGGAAGGGCAGGCCGAGTACCGACAGCGCCGCGTGACCATCCAGCCACGAGCGCTGGCCCTTGCCCCAGCGGAAGGTGAAGAAGTCGGCGAAGATCTTCTTGTGGGTGATCACGCCGCTGACGATGGCCACCAGCATGAACATCGCGCAGACGCCCACGATCCAGCGGCCCCACATGGCTGGCATGTAGTGCAGGTTGAAGTGGAACGCATAGAAGAAGTCGCCACCGCCGGTGTCCCGCGCCTGCAAGGGCGCACCGGTGCTGGCATCGAACAGGCCCGAATCGAAACCATGCCGGCCGCGGCCGCCCGGGCTGGCCCACATCGCCGACACCCACGGCATGCGCGCACTTGGCAGGCTCAGGTTGATCTGGCTGGCATCCGGTGCATCGGCCATGAGGTTGGAGACCGTGCGCTGCGCGACCACCGCCGCCTCTGGCAGGCTGGAGGGCGTAGCGATTTCGGGGCGTGTGTAGCGCGAGAGCTCGTCGCGGAAGTAGCTGGCGGTGCCGGTGAGGAACATCGCATACAGGATCCAGCCCGCGAGCAATCCGACCCAGATATGCAGGTCGGACATGGTCTGGCGGATGCCGCGTGGCTTCGCGGTGCGATCGCCCTTGCTCATGCGCCCGCTCCCTGGCCGACCGCTCGCGCGACCAGCCACAGTGGCAGGGCGATCACGATCAGCCCGATCCATGCGCGCCACGCCGAGCGCACCGCGAACACCCAGACCACGGCGCCGGCATACAGCAGGAAGCTGGCCAACATGCCGGTGAACACGGCCTGGCGGACATCGATGGGCAGCGCCAGTGTGGCGATGCTGCACAGTGCGGCCAGTACATAGCCGCCGAACAACGCGGCGATGATGCGTGAGACCAGGGGCAGCCAGGCCAGCACGGAAGCAGTTCGGGAAACGGTCAAGTCACTTCTCCAGGGCACCACGCGCCATGGCGTGGTGCCCTTGAAACGAGGATCAGAAATCGACGGTGGCCGACAGCAGGGCGGTGCGTGGCGTGCCCAGCCCGGAGCCGAGGCTGCCGGCCCAGTACGCCTTGTTGGTCACGTTCTGCACCGTCGCGCGCAGTACCAGCGGATGGCCGGCCGCCTGCGTCGCATAGCGGGCACCGAGATCGAACACGGTGCGGCCTGCAACCCACTGGCTGTTGTCTGCATTGATGTAGCCCTTGGACAGGCTGACCGCGTTGCCGGTGAGGGTGAGGCCGGCCACGGTCGGCACGTCCCATTCGACGCCCAGCTTGCCCTGCCATTGCGGGGTGGCCGTGGCCAGCCGGCCTTCGTTGATGCCGCCCTGGGTGCGGGTCAGCTTTGGCTGCAGCCAGCCGATGCCGCCCAGCACGCGCAGTCGTTCGGTGGCCTGGCCGAACACGGTCCATTCCACGCCACGGTTGCGCTGCTGGCCGCCGAATGAGAACACATTGGTGGCCGGGTCGGTATAGGCGCTCGGCTTTTCGATCTCGTACACGCTCAATGCGCTGGCCAAATGGCCGAAGTCGAACTTGGCACCCACCTCGCGCTGGCGCGTCTTGTACGGCGGGAACACGTCGCCCGCATTCGCTGCGCTGACCGGGGCGGTGCTGCCCTGGCTCAGGCCCTCAATGTAGTTGGCGTACAGCGAAAGTTGATCGCTGGCCTTGAACAGCAGTGCACCAGCCGGGGTATTGGCGCTGGCGTCGTAGCGTGCGGTGCGCTTTCCGGTGCTGCCATCGAAGGTGTCGCTGAGCACGGTCTGGTGACGGATGCCCAGGGTCAGCTGCACGCGGTCATCGATGAAGGACAACGTGTCGGCGATGCCGACGCTGGTGGTACGCACTTCCGCGGTCTTCGGCAGCGACGCATCACTGAAGCTGCGATCGATGGCCGGGCCCCACTGTGGGTCGTACAGGTTGGTTACCCAGTCGCGGGCCAGCAGATTGCGCTTGAAGCCGAATTTCTGGTCGTGCTGGTACCACGCGGCACTGATCGCCAGTGCGTGATCGACCGCGCCGGTGCGGAAGCGCGCCGAGAGGCCGGCTTCGGCGGTGTCCTTGCTGTAGATGAAGCGCTGGTGGGCGAAGTTGTTGCGGAAGTCGCCGGCGGTGTTGGTGATCAGCGTGGTGGCGCTGGCGATGGAATCGAAATCGGTATGGCCGTGACCGTAGCTGGCATGCGCCTGCAGGTGGTCATTGATGTCGAACGACCAGCGCAGCGCGGCGGCTGAGTCCTTGACGTTGCTGAAGGTCCAATCCGGTGCGAACAGGGTGCTGGCCTTCGGCGGGCGGGGCACGGCCAGTCCGGCTGCCAGCGAAACGCCGCGATTGAGGCCATCCACATGGTCACGGCTGCTGAACAGGTCCAGCGAGACCTGCGAGCGTTCACCTCGCCAGTCCAGGCCCAGCGATGCCAGCTGCGTCCTGTGCTGCTGGTGATCGGTGGCGGTGTCGCCTTCGCGATGCACGGCATTGAGGCGTACGCCGAACTGCTGCTGCGCGCCAAAGCGACGGCCAACATCCAGATGACCGCCGAACTGCGCGTCGCTGCTGTAGCTGGCCGTGAAGCGGGTCAACGGCGTATCACCTGCGCGCTTGGGCACCAGGTTCACTGCGCCACCCACCGAACCACCCGGTGGCATGCCGTTGAGCAGTGCCGATGGCCCCTTGAGCACTTCGATGCTCTCGGCCAGTTCGGGGGTGACGCGGTAGTAGGGGATCAGGCCATAGAGTCCGCCAAACCCGATATCCGACGAGGCGACACCGAAGCCACGGATGTTGAAGTAGTCGGTGATGCCGCCGCTGGAGCCGCTGTTGTAGACGCTGGGATCGGTCAGCGCAATTACCCGGACCAGGTCCGGTGCCTGGATGTTCTCGATGAACCCGGAGGTGTAACGGGTGGTGTTGAACGGGGTGTCCATGAAGTCGAGCTCACCGAGCAGGCCGACGCCACTGCCGCGGGCGACCTGGCCGCCGGCATAGGCATCGGCAGGCGCGGTCTTGTCGGCGCGCACGTTCACCGTGGGCAGCTGGCGGGCGCTGTCGGTTGCTTCATCTGCATGGGCGAGGGGAGCGAGCAGCAACGCCGGCAGCAGCGCTGCCTGCGCGGCCAGGGATAGGGTCGTGCGGCGTGGGGAGAGCAGGATTCGGGCGGGGAGGGACATGGCAGTTCTCGTGTGGTGGGTCGTGCAATCGGCCAGCACGGCGCCGTCGGTGGCCTGCACGGGCAGGACGACGCGGGCTGTGGAATGGCTTGCAGAGGGCACGGCACTGCCGCTGGGGCAATGCTGCACGCGAGGTGCGTGGGCGATCTGTGGCTGGGTGGAACGAAACGCAGGGCGCGGGTGTTGCGGGGTGGATCAGATGTCGTCGGCGAGGTCGTCGAGGTCCTGCAGGCCACCGCCGCGCGCCAGCACGCGTTCGTAGTTGCGACGGCGGCGCTGGTCGGTTTCGGTGGTGGTCTGGCCGTGTTTCCAGTAGCCGGCCACGGCGACGTCTGCGCGCGGCAGACCGCACGTTTCAAGGAAGTAGCGGCGCAGGGCGCGCATCTCCTCGCGTTCGCCTGCGGCCCAGACGGTGTTCGCCCCCATGTGCAACCGGCGTGCCTGCTGCAGCAACGGCGTAGCGCCCGTGGCCAGGCGCTGTACGCAGACGCCGTCGACGGCGGTCAGTTCGTCTACCGGGAAGGGGTCATCCGAAGCGATCCAGGCCTGCGCGCGAAGGCCGCTGGGCCACTGCTGCAGCAAGGCGAACAGTGCCGGGATGGCGCTTTGATCGGCGAACAGCAGAGCAACGCTGCCCTCGCGATGCGGCACCTGCAGATGTGGGCGCGGACCTGTGAGATCGATGGCGTCACCGGGCTGCAGTGCACGCACCCAGGCCAGCATCGGCCCCGGTGCCTCGTGCAGCACCACGTCCAGCGTGAAACGGCGGGTCCGGGCGTCGACGCTGCGCACGGTGTAGATCCGTGACACATCGCCGAACGCGGTACCCAGCTGGATGCGCACGGCGGTGTTGGCGCGCTGCCAGGGTGCCAGCTCGGCCTGTGGCGGCAGCTGTACGACCAGCCGAAGCAGGCTGGTACAGGGCTGCGTGACGTCAACGACGTGGACGCGCAGCGCCTGCAGGCCACGGTCGTGGTCGGCGCCGCGCAACGGCCCGGCCGGGGTGGTGGAAAGGGTGGGCGCGGACATCGACAACGATCCAGAAGGCTGCGAATGCGAATTAGTTACATCATAGTAAACTAAATTGATCGCCCCGCAACCCAGGCCTGCTGGAGGCGTATGCAACGCGTTGACCATTGCGTTGCCGCAGACCACCATGACAGGCCTTGCCAGCGCGCCGCGCAGGAACCGCAACAGCATGGCTGCACCGAAGAAGACCGTTGCCCGTGGGCGACCGCCCACCATCACCCGCGAGCGCATCGCCGACGCTGGCATCGCGATGACGCTGCCGGGGTTGAGCTTCGTGGGCGTGGCGGCAGCGCTGGGGGTCAGCCACATCGCGCTGTACAAGCATGTGGCGAATCTGGCAGCGCTGCGCGAGCTGGTGGCTGAGGTGATCTTCGAGCGTTGGCAGGCACCGCCATTGGAGGTCGGTGCGGGATGCAGCATCAACGACGATCTGTGCGCGTTCCAGCGTTCATTGCGGACACTGGTGGATGAGAATCCGGGTCTCGCCCCGTTCCTGGTGAGCCACGGTGCGAAGACGCCGGAGATGGTGGCACGCATCCAGCGCCACCATGCCGAGTTCAGTCGTGTGCATGATCTGCCGCAGGAACAGGCAGCATGGCTGCTGTCGACCGTGGCCTATCACGCCGTGGCCTTGGCCGACACCGTGTACTCGCGGCACGCCGTGGCGGACACCACGCGCCGGCCACGGGATCGGGAAGCACAGGAGGCCGAGTTCGACCGCAGCATGCAGGCATTGATCATCGGTGCATTGACGATGTGCGGGCGCACGGCAGGCGGGAGGTAACCGCCAATCCTGGTTGGCAGCGTTGCCCCGGTAGTCGCCAACCTTGGTTGGCGCCGCGACACATCGTTGCCCACCAGGATGGGCATCCACCGGTCAAGCGGCGTCCTTGTGCTCCGCGTCCTCCATGCCCGGGCTGACTCGCCGGCCGATGTCCTTCAGCCGCGCCAGCTGATCCACCATTGACGGCGCATCATCCAGGCTGCCGACGAAGGTCCACAGATAGGTCATCACCGCATACACATGGCCCGGAGTAACTCCGTCGGTGGTGGCGAGGCGGCCGATGGTCAGCGCGAACAGCACCGCTGCCGCCGCGCCAACGACCACAAAGGCACTCGCTTCGCGATCGGAGAGCAGGATGCGCAGCCGCGACAGCGTGGTGTAGTGGCGACGCAACACCGAGGGACTGACCCGGTCCACCAGGCGGATCTCATGCTCCAGCCGGTTGTTCAGGCGTCCATGCAGCTGCTCGTTGCGGCGTGCGAACGACGGCAGCAGCAACAATGCACCCAGCAGCGCGACCAGGCTTGCGGCGCCGACCAGCGGCTCGATCGCCAGCAGCATCCCCGCTGCACCGAACATCGACACCAATGCCGTGGCGATGATCGGCACGTGCTTCTCGAAGAAGTCGACGAACTCACGGGCCAGCACCACGCGGGCCGCCGAAGTGGATGTAGCCTGGCCCAAGCGGCGCTGCGCCTGCACCACGTTCACCGCCAGGTCGGCATAGATGCGGGTGAACGTTCGGGTATCGACCGCGCGGCGGGCGGCACCGACCAGCCAGAACAGCAGCACCACGCCGGCGTAGGAAATGGCATGGCCGATGTCGCCGCGGATGATGGCATCCACCGCGAAACCGGCGAACAGTGGATAGGCCAGCAGCAGCGCGTTCTCCAATGCGACCAGCGAGAAGGTGCCGGTGAGCTGCCAGGGATAGGTGCGCAGGATGGCTTTCAGGGTGGCGGCCGCATTCTGCTGGCCGATGCTGCCGGCGGCGGCCGCCGGATCGTGGGGGTGTTTCATGGGATGCCTGGGTGGGGTCGGGGACAGGGCAGGGGACGGATGCCTGCCATCTCCCGGGTTGTGCCCAGTATCTGCAGCCCTTTGGAGCGGGCATGGAGGGACGATGGAGATTGCGTGGAGAAACCGGCGGCGTTCAGCGGCGCGCGTGGTGCCCACCACGGTGGGCAACTACCAGAGCAGCGTCTGCCGCAACGCTGCGCCCTCAACGGCGCGCGTGCACCGGCCAGCGGATTTCGAAGGCACTGCCGCCACGTTCGGTAGCACGGCATCGCGCGGTTCCGTGATGTGCCACGGCAATCGCGCGCACCACCGCCAGCCCCAGCCCAGAGCCACCGCTCTGCCGCGAACGTGAGACATCGGTGCGCTGGAACGCCTCGAAGATGCTGTCACGCAGTTCGTCCGGCACGCCGGGGCCACCATCTTCCACGGCCACCGTGCAGTGCCCCTCCGCCAGCGTGACGCGTACCCGCAGCGGGCAGGGGATGGCATGGCGACGGGCGTTTTCCAGCAATGCCAGCACCGCCTGGCGGACGCGGGCCGGGTCGCAGTCCGCCAGCGACGGCCGCGCGTCCAGGCTCACCGAGAAGCCACTTTCGGTCAGCGCCTCGGACATCGCCTCCACCACTGCCGCCACCTGCACGCTGACATCGCTGCGCTGCAGGCGCAGGTCGAGATGGCCGCTCTCGGCCAGGCTCACCACGCGCAGGTCCTCGATGATGCGGGTCAGGCCCTCCAGCTGGGTCAGCATGCTGTTGAACTGCTCGGGGCCGGGCTCGAACACACCTTCGGCGATGCCTTGAAGACGCCCGCGCAGAATGGTCATCGGCGTACGCAGTTCATGCGCGATGGCGGCATTCCAGAACACCCTGTTCTCCGACATGCGGCTCAGGCGCTCCGCCATGGAGTTGAAATCGCTGACCAGCGCGGCCGCCTCGGCCATCGATGCATCACCACCGCGTGCACGGGCATCCAGATCGCCGCTGGCCACCCGGCGCAGGCTCTCGGCCACGGAGTTCAACGGGGTGATGATGCGCCGGGTCAGGCGCGAGGCGACCAGCGTGGCGAAGATGACGACGACGATGGCGGTCAGGCCGATCCACAGCCATTCCAGCCCGGACGGCATGATCGTTTCCGGCTCGTCATACCAGCGCGGATAGAACACCTCCATCAGGTAGTAGAACAGGTAGAAGCCGCTGATCGACAGCACCGTCGAACACAACGATGCGACCGTGATGGACAGCGTGATCTGGCGGCCGATGCTCTTGCCTTTGGGGTTCATCATTCAGTCCAGGAAACGATAGCCGACACCGCGGATGGTGGCGGGGATGCCGATCACGCCCACCTCTTCCAGCTTGCGGCGCAGCTTGCTGACGTGGCTGTCGACGGTGCGTTCCTGCGCATCGCCTTCGGGCAGGCAGGCATGCAGCAGGTCAACGCGTGCATGCACCTGGCGGGGAGCGCGGGCCATGTGCACCAGCAGGCGGAACTCGGTGAGCGTGAAACTCAAAGCATGCACGTGGTCATGGGTGCGCACGGTGACCTCATGGCTGCGCAGGTCGATCTCGAACGGCCCCTGGCGGATCAGCCCGTTGGGTTCTTCGACCACGGTACGAGCGCTGCGGCGCAGGACAGCCTGGATGCGCGCCACGATCTCGGCCGGGTTGAATGGCTTGGCCACGTAGTCGTCGGCACCCACGCGCAGGCCGGTCAGCTTGTCCACGTCCTGGTCGAGCGCGGTGAGCATGATCACCGGCGTGTTGCCGCGCCGGCGCAGTTCGCTCAGCACCTGCCAGCCGTCCAGCTTGGGCATCTGTACATCCAGCAGCACCAGGTCGGGGCGCAGCTGGCGGTGGCTGGCGAGGGCGGCTTCGCCGTCGGCAGCGCGGGCGCTGCGCAGGCCTGAACGAGCCAGGTAGGCGCCGAGGATGTCGGCGATTTCACCTTCATCTTCGGCAATCAGCACCAGGGGCGTCTGGCGCGTGCGGGCATCGGATTTCATTGCATGCTGCGGTTTCAAGTGAGGAATGGGAGACGCCGGCGACGGTGTCATCGCGGCCGTTCCAGGGTCTGCGCTTCTTCGTCGGCTGCCCACGCGAGCGTGGCCAGAACCAGCGTGTGCTGCAGGGCAGGCGCCAGTGTTGCGGTCCCGTGCAGGTGCTGTGCGAGCAGGGTCGATACGGTCGCAGGCAGCTTGTTCCACCGTGATTCCATGCCCGTTGCATCTACCCGGTCCTGCAGGCGTCGGGCCATGCGGACCAAGGCCCGCAGGCGCAGGGCAAGCAACGCGGCGACGAGGACAGCTGCTATCCCTGCAGGCATGAGGCTCACGTCGGCGCTGGAGGCGGACCAGGACGCGAGGCCGATCAGCGCCAGCGACGCCAAGGTGCCCGTGCGTGCCGAATGGGCGGGGCCTTCGCTGCGGAACCCCACCAGCGCGGCGGCTCCGGCACCTGCCAGCAGGGGCGGCGCCGGGTTCGCGCTGGCAAGCATCCAGGCGCTGGTCGACGCCAGTACCAGTGCAAGCAGCCACGGCGAAGGCACGCACCAGGCAAGGTAGGCGCGGCGGACATCGATGGGAGGCAGGTCTGGAAACGGGAGAGACACGGCGGGGACGCAGTCGGCGAGGCCGACAAGGCTAAGGGCCGTTGATGGAGACTTGGTCGAGATTGTGTCGAGATTTCGTGGACGCGATCCGTGCCGTTCAGGAGCGGGCCCCGTGCCTGAACGGAGGTGCGGCCTCCATGCAATCTCCACAGTGGCTCCAAGAAACATCCACCACCACCTTCCAGACTGCGGATTCTGCGGTCACATCCGGTGGCTGCGTGCATGCGAGCCTTCCGATGAACAACCGCAGGACCTGGATCATTGCCGCAATCGTTGCGCTTCTTGCAGGGGGTACCGGCTGGTGGCTGTTTGCCGAGGGTGATGATGCCGCGCTGATCACGGCGCCGGCAAGGGTGGCGGACCTGGAAAAGACCGTGCAGGCCGTTGGCCGGGTCAACCCCAAGGAACTGGTGGCGGTGGGTGCGCAGGTATCGGGCCAGGTCAAGCGCCTGCATGTGGTGCTGGGCCAGCGTGTGCACGCAGGCGACCTGATTGCCGAAGTGGATTCGCAGCCGCAGCGCATCGCCCTGCGCAGCGCCGAAGCGGCTGCCAACACGCTGCGTGCCCAGCATGCGGCCAGCGAGGCGCGCTATGCCCAGGCCATCCGCGTGCATGAGCGCCAGGCGCAGCTGGTGGCGTCGCGGCTGGTTTCGCAGGAAGGTTTCGAGACCGCACGGGTGGCGCGCGAAGCGGCGCGCTCGGACGTCGCAGCGCTGCAGGCACAGATCGACCAGGCGGTGACCCAGGTGGAAACCGCGCGGATCAACCTGGGCTACACCCGCATCGTCTCACCTTCCGACGGCTACATCGTGGCCATCGTCACCAAGGCCGGGCAGACGTTGAACTCGATGCAGACCACGCCGACCATCGTGATGCTGGCACAGATGGACACGATGACGGTTCGCACCGAGATCGCGGAGGCCGATGTGGAACTGATCGCGCCTGGCCAACCCCTGTGGTTCTCCACGCTGGGGCCGGGCGGACGCCGCTACGAATCGCATCTGCAGCAGCTTGAACCTGCACCATCGTCGATTGCCGACGTGGCCACCGGCAATACCGGCGGATCGGCGCAGACGCCGAAGGCGGTGTACTACGCCGGGCTGTTTGACGTACCCAATCCAGGCCTGAAACTGAAGCCGTCGATGACGGTGAAGGTGACGATCCAGCTGGCACGCGCCGCCAATGCGCTGCAGGTGCCGTTGACGGCAGTGTCCGAGAGCGACGACAAGGAGGGCTACCGCGCGACCGTACAGGTGATCGATGCCAAGGGCCGCGCCCGCGAGCGCGCAGTGACGACCGGCCTGCGTACCGCTACTGCGGTGCAGATCCTGTCTGGCCTCAAGGCGGGCGAGAACGTGGTGGTCGGGCAGGCGCCCAGCGGCGCGGAAGCCGAGCCCACCAGCCTTCTGGGGATGTGAGCATGGCCGACGCGCTGCTGGAACTGCATGGCGTTTCGCGCGCCTATCGCTCGGCCGCCGGCGAGGTGGTGGTGTTGAAGGACGTGTCGCTGCGCATCGAGGCGGGCGAGTTCATCGCCATCATCGGCCCGTCCGGTTCGGGAAAGTCCACACTGATGAACATCCTGGGCTGCCTGGACCGGCCAACCGAAGGCAGCTACCGCGTGCAGGGCGCAGCAATCGAGCAGATGTCACCGGATGAACTGGCGCACCTGCGTCGCGAGCATTTTGGCTTCATCTTCCAGCGCTACAACCTGATGGAGAACCTGAGCGCCACGGAGAACGTGGCGCTGCCGGCGGTCTATGCCGGCGTGGATGCCGATGCGCGCACCGCCCGTGCGCGCATGCTGCTGGAAACACTGGGGTTGGGTGAGCGCACCACGAACCGGCCCAGCCAGCTGTCCGGCGGCCAGCAACAGCGCGTTTCCATTGCGCGTTCGCTGATGAACGGCGGCGCCATCGTGCTGGCCGATGAGCCGACCGGCGCGCTGGATCATGCCAGCGGCAGGCAGGTGATGGCGGAGCTCAAGCGCCTGCATGCGCAGGGCCATACCGTGATCCTGGTGACCCATGATGCAGCGATTGCCGCGCACGCTACACGCGTGATCGAGATCGCAGACGGTCGGGTCGTATCCGACCGTGGTACGGGTGATCCTCCGGTTGCACGCAATGCTGCTGCCCACGAACGCAGTCCAGAACCGGGCGCCGCGCGCCGCGCGCGCCTGGATGCAATCAGGGAAGCTGCACGGATGGCGGTGCGTTCGATGCTGGCCCACCGGCTGCGCACCTTGCTGACCATGCTGGGCATCATCATCGGCGTGGCTGCAGTGGTGACCGTGGTTGCATTGGGCAAGGGCGCACAGGCGCAGGTCGAGTCACAGATCAACGAGCTGGGTGCCAGTACGCTGGACATCTTCCCGGGCGCGGACTTTGGTGACCCGCGCTCGACAGAGATCGAAACGCTGGTCGTGGACGATGCCGATCACCTTTCTGCATTGAGTTACGTAGACAGCGTAAGCCCCAATCTGAGCGGTTCGGTGGCCGCACTGCAGGGCAACCGGCGCGCCAATACGCAGGTGCTTGGCGTGGGCGCTGATCTACCGCGGGTACGCGGGCTGCGACTGAAGGCGGGCCGGTTCTTCACCGATGCCGAGGTGGAAGCGCATCGTGCGGTGGGCGTGGTCGACCAGAAGGCGGCCAAGGCATTGTTCAACGGCAATCCGATCGGTGGCACGGTGCTGCTGGGAGGCATGCCGGTGGAAGTGATCGGCGTGGTCGGTCCAAACACGTTTGCCGGCGGGGCGACGCCGACGGTCTATGTGCCGTACACCTCCGCGTCCTCGCGCCTGCTTGGCAGCCAGCGGCTGGAGAGCATCACCGTACGCGTGCGGGATGACGTGCCAACCACCGCCGCGGAGGCCTCGCTGGGCGCGGAGCTGCAACGCCTGCACGGCCGGCGTGATTTCTTCATCTACAACGCCGACCAGATCCGCAAGGCGGTGATGAAGTCCAGCCAGACCATGGCGGCACTGGTTTCGGCCATTGCTGCGGTGGCGCTGGTAGTGGGAGGCGTAGGCGTGATGAACATCATGCTGGTATCGGTGAAGGAGCGCGTGCGCGAGATTGGCGTGCGCCTGGCGGTGGGTGCCCGGCAGGGCGACATCCTGCGCCAGTTCCTGATCGAGGCGGTGCTGATCTGCCTGTTCGGTGGCGTGCTGGGCGTGCTGTTCGCATTCGGCGTGGGCGCGCTGTCCAGCCTGCTGTCGCTGGGCGTGCCGTTCCTGTTCACGCCTGGACCGGTGCTCGCCGCGCTGGCGTGTTCGTCTGCGATCGGGCTCGGTTTCGGCTACTTCCCGGCGCGCAGTGCTGCGCAGCTGGACCCGATCCAGGCGTTGGCGGCGGAGTAGGGTCGCGGCCGCTGCGGGGAGGGTCTCAGGTTGCAGGTCGCGGGTGCGTGCGCACGCGTGCGCGCTCGCGGTACAGACGACTGTCGGCACGCTGCAGGGTGTCGGCCACCGACTCACCTGGCGTGTGGTGGGTCGCGCCCAGCGAGAAGGGCGTGGGCGAGCGACCGGCCTGCTGCGCATACCACTGCTCCAGCGCGGCCAACCGCCCCGGCTCCGGGCAGGTCAGCACCACCATGAACTCGTCGCCGCCCATGCGCACTACGCTTTCCATTGCCCCCAGTGGCGCGCGCAGGAAGGCGGCGAACTCGACCAGCACGGTGTCACCCCGCGCATGGCCCTGCGTATCGTTGATCTGCTTGAAATGATCCAGATCGAACATCAGGCAGGCCCAGGGTTGATCAACCAGCTCGTCCAGGCGCGGCAGGAAGCGGCGGTTGTAACTCTGGGTCAGCGGATCCTTGAAGGACATCTCGCGCAGCTGCTGCTCCTGCATCCGCAGTGCGGTCACATCCTGCGCATGGCCCAGCACATAGGGAGGGTTCGCCTCACTGTCGAGCACGTTGTGATACGCCCAGAAATGGCGGGTGCCATCGGCGGCGATCAGTTCGATGACGCCGGCATCGGTGTGGTTGACCGTGATCCGCGCGAGATAGGCCTTGAATGCAGCACGCTTCTCGGGAGGCATCAGATCACACAGGCTGCGCCCGATCATATGACTTTCATCGAAGCCCAGCGACTGCACGGCCGCCGGGTTCACCGATGTCAGCACGCCCTCCAGCGTGTGCGTGCAGATCAGGCCAAGGCTGTAGTGGAACAGGCGCCGGTAGCGCGTCTCGCTCGCCTCCAGGGCATCCAGCGCGGCACGCTCCTCGGTGATGTCCTGGATGGCACCGACCAGACGAGGGTGCCCATCCACCTGCTGACGGCCTCCAACCACCCGGGTCCAGATGGAGCGCCCATCGGCGGTGGTCATCGGCAACTGCACGTCCCATGAGGTGCCTTCATCGATGCAGCGCTGCACCGCGCTGCGGATGATGTTGCGACTGTCCTCGCGATAGAAGGACAGTGCGGTGTCGAACGTGGGTTGATAGTTGCCGCGTACGCCGTGGATCTGCTTGGTTTCGCGGGTCCAGCGCACTTCGTGGGAGAGCAGGTCCATCTCCCAGCCGCCCACCCGTGCCGCGCGGTTGGTACGTTCCAGGAAGTCCTCGCTGCGTTTCAGTTCGCGGTGCAGTGCCTTGGCCTGGCCGACCTGCGCCATCAGGGTGCTGCGCTGTTCCAGCACCTGGGTGGTGACCCGCGCCAGATGCACCATCAGTTCGCGCTGCGAGGGCGACAGCACGCCCGGCATCGGATCGAGCAGGCACAGTGTTCCGATACGGGCGCCCTGCGCCGAGCCAAGCGGGATTCCCGCGTAGTGACGGATGCGCGGACCACCGGTCACCAGGGGATTGGTGGAGAAGCGAGGGTCCTGCCGTGCATCCGGGATCTCGAACAGTTCATCCTGCTCGATGGCGTGGGTGCAGAACGAGATATCGCGTGCAGTCTCGCTGACACCCTCGAGACCGATATTGGCCTTGAACCATTGGCGCTCCTCGGCCACCACCGAGATCAGGCCCATGGTCATGCCGGTCGCTGCGCGGGCAGCAGCAACGATTGCATCGAACACCGGTTCGGCTGGCGTGTCGAGCAGGTGCAGGCGGTCGATTTCAAGCAGGCGGTCGGCTTCGTCCATGGCGCGTGGCGTGACTGGAGGCGAGGGCGGTAGCAACAGGCGTCGGCATGACGCTACGTGAGCATGTGTTATCTATCGCCACAGCTGGGTGATGTGGGTGTGAGTCCTGGAACAACCGCATCTGCCATGTGATCGGATGCACAGAATTCTGCCTTGAAGGCGTGCTCAGAAGCCGATCACCACATCGTTGAGTGGTAGTTGCTGCTGGCGTGGCTCTGCGGGCAGCGCGGTCCAGGGCTCCCCCTGGCCGAACAGCTGCGCTTCGGATTCCGGGCCGAAGTACTGGAACCGATCGAACACATAGGGCATGCCCTCCGAGCCTTCGAAGCGGACGCCGTTGGACAGCTGGAAGTGCAGATGGGGCGCCGCGGAGTTGCCCGACTGGCCCAGCGCGCCCAGCGCCTGCCCGCGCTGCACGCGCTGGCCGGGCTTGACCTTGATGCTGCCCGTGCGCAGGTGGGCATAGCTGGCGAACACCCCGGGTGAAATTTCCAGCACCACGTAGTTGCCGAACAGGCCGTGGCTGGTCAGTGACGCCGGTTCGGGCTGCGGGGTCAGGGGAGGGTGCTCCGGCTCGCCATCGCGTACATCGCGGACTTCCCCGTCGGCCACGGCAATCACCGGCACGGCATAGCCGACCCAATCCTGGTGGCGCGCGTTCTGCAGATGCTCGGGAGCGGCATGCACCGCACGCCCCCGTGCATCCACGCCGACCAGATCGAGTGCGAACCGCTGCGGGATGGTCAGCGCGCCATTCACCGCAACCAGGCTACCCCAATGGTGCGACCGCGCGGCGCCCGGGCCTTCATGCGCGAGCCAGCGGCCTCCCGCCAGTGGTGGCCCGAGCACTGGTAGCGCCTGTGTGGCGACGTTGACCGCTGCGCCATCAAGCGTCGTGATTCCGGCCTTTTCTGTGGCGAAATCGATGTGGTGACGAAGCACGTGGGGAATCGGTGCATCCGCTGGCAGTGTCAGCCACACGAACACGACCAGGCGCTTGCCGGCAGCGATCGAGGGTGACGCACCGTCGGCAGCGGCGGGACGCACCCATGTGGACAGCGCACTGGCGTCCATGTCCAGCAGTGGCGAGGCAGAGCTGTCCGCGAACACCTGCAGCCCCTGCGGCCGCAGCGTGCCGGTGTCGCCGTAGAAATTGCTGATGTGCAGTTCGTAGGCGAGATGGCGTGCGCCGTCACTGCCGGTAAACGGCGCGGGCGCGAACGGTATGCGGGCCTCGACAGGTGCCAACGGCGGCGTTGCAGCGGTGGCTGCGGTGATCACAGCGCCGGGCAGCAGCGCAGCCATCAGCAGCCCGCGACCGACGCCAAGCAGGTTGCGTGGACAGGGCATTTCAACGCCCCTTGGGGTTGAGGTACAACCGCGCCCCATCCGTTTCACGATACCCCGACCAACGCCCTCCGCCCGACGCGCGGAAACGCCCGAATACGGTGTTGCTGGTGTCGGTCAACAGCAACTGGTTGCCCGACAGCACCCAGCGGTTGGCCGAGAAGAAGCCATCCGGGCAGCCGGCAGGCACATAGGCACTGTAGCCACCGAACCATTCGATGTTCTTCAGCTCGATGGTGCAGCTGCTGCCGTTCTCCTGGCCCAGTGTCCAGCTGCCGAACAGGTCGCTGTCGCGCACATCGCGGTCATCGCGCCGGCGGTCATGGCCCCAGTCATCGCTGTTGTCGTGGAAGCTGAAGTCCACGTCCATCCCTTTGCTTTCGCTGCGTGTCCCGGACTGCGAGCTGCCGCTGGTGGTGGTCTGGGTGGTCATCGCGCCACTGGTCCGGGTCTCGGTGCTGCTCGATTGTGTGGTCTGTTCGGTACGGGTGGTTTGTTCGCCGAAGCCGAACGAGGCATCCTGGGCCAGGGCGGGCAGGGCCAGGCAGCACAGCGCGGACAGGCAGCTACGGGCAAGCAGGGCAGCCATCGCAGGATCCTCGGAAGGGTGGGCCGCGCGAGTATCGAGCCGGTGGGGTGGGAGACCGTGTGAGGGCGGCTCAATCGGCCATCACCCGCCCGATGGCATCGGCCAGCAGGGCGCGCACGCGCGCCGGCGGCAGGTCCGGATCGCGCACGGCACGCATCGCCAGGCCCTCCACCAGCAACCGCAGCAACAGGGTGCGGCCGGCAATCCGCTCTTCGTCCAGAACCTTGCCAAGGCTGGCATCGCGTTGGCGCAGCCAAGCCTGGATGGCGGCGCTGGTCTGCTTGTCATGGGTACGCAGCACACCGGCCAGCTCCGGATCGCGATGGGCCTCGGCGTTGATTTCCGCGTACAGCGCCACGCTGGCGATGGCATTGCCATGGATCGGCAGCACTTCGCCGCGCGCCCATTGCTGGTAGCACTCCAGCAGTCCGTCGACCAGATCGGACGCGGCCGGCATCGCGCTGATCGATGCCTGGTCGTGGCGCAGCTGGCGTTCGATCAGGGCCAGGATCAGGGCGCGCTTGTTGGCGAAATAGCGGTACATCAGCCCCTGGCTGATCTCGGCCTCGGCGGCGATGTCGCCGATGGAACCGGCATGGAAACCGCGGGTGATGAAGCACTTCTGGGCGGCGTCGAGGATGCGGCGGCGCTGGGCCTCGGCATGGGCTGCAGCAGGATCTTCGGTGGTCGGGGCTTCGGCGGATTTCGGCGTCATTGCGTGCGGTCAGGGCGTCCAGAGGCGGGATAGTACGTCACAAAAGGTGTGAATGAACGGTCATTCATTTGTAATTCCCGCCTCCCAGACTGCGCCGGCCTTCTCCTTCCGCGAATGAGTCCGATGCGCCACGCCACGCTGCACCGCCCGTTGCTCACCCTCGCCATCGCCGCCGCGCTGCCGGCGCTGGCCCATGCCGAAGACAGTCCGGGCGCCGACGCCAGCGCGTCCGCCGATGCCGCACGCACCGTGGTCGCCCTCGACCAGGTGATGGTGACCGCGCAGAAGCGTGCCACCAACCTCCAGGAGACACCCATCTCGGTGTCGGTGGTCGATGCCGAAGCGCTGAAGGATCGCAGCGCGATCTCACTGGGCAGCCTGTCCGATGGTTCCATTCCATCGTTACGGGTCACGCCGTTTGCCACCCGCAGTTCGGCGCTGAATATCGGGATCCGCGGCATCGGTGCCTCCGGTGATGCCAACCAGCCAGCCCGCGACGCGGGCGTCGGCATCTATGTCGATGGTGTGTTCATGGGCCGCGCGCAGGGCCTGGGCAGCATGCTCTACGACGTGGAGCGCATCGAAGTGCTGAAGGGCCCGCAGGGCACGCTGTTCGGCCGCAATACCGAAGGCGGCGCGGTGAGCATCGTGACCAAGGCGCCGACCGGCGAGTTTGGTGGCAGCGTCAGCGCAGGGGTGTCCAACTTCAGCGGTTACAACAGCGCACTGCACCTGGACCTGCCCAAGGTGGGCGATGTCAGCTTCAAGATCGACGCCGTGCAGGCCAAGCGGGGTGGCACCACGGACAATCCCATGCGTGGCGAGCGTGACTTCAACAGCTACGACAAGCGCGGCGCACGCCTGAGCGCGCTGTGGCAGCCGAGTGATGACTTCTCGCTGCTGTATGCCTTCGACCGCTCCTACGATGCCACCACGCCGTACCACACCCAGGTGCTGGTACCGGGCGCCTACCTCAGCCCGCTGCAGAAGGCCGGCGCCAGCCAGGACCGCCGCGACAGCGCCATCCTGGGCGGGCCGCAGGAAGACAACATCGGTCGCACCAGTGGCCATCTGTTGAACCTGTCGTGGACATTGAGTGACACCCTTGAGCTGAAGTCGATCAGCTCCTACCGCGAACTGACCCAGGGCCAGTTCGACATGGGCCTGGTCGATGCGATATCGGCCTACGGTGGCGCCGGCACGCCGTTCGGGCGTTACAGCCTGGCGCAGGTCTACCAGCACCAGTACAGCCAGGAATTCCAGCTGATTGGAAACACCTCGCAGGTGCAGTTCCTCGGCGGTGCGTTCTACTACCATGAGACCGCAGGCGACAATGCGCAGACCCCGAACATGCTGGTGTGGGGGCCGGGTGGCAACAGCTACACGGTGAACCCGGCGACCAATCCGCTGGATCTTTCGCGCGTGCGCATCGACCGTGCCAGCAACGCGTGGACCGACAGCCTGGGCGTGTTCGGGCAGGCTACGTGGACGCCGGAAGCAATGCAGCGCCTGCACCTGACCGCGGGTGGTCGCTACACCCGTGATGACAAGAAGGGCAGCCTGTACATCGTCAACGGCACGGCAACGAACCTTGCATTCAAGGACCGCTGGAGCCGCTTCGACCCGATGGTCAACATCGCCTACGACCTGGGCGAGCACGCGATGGTCTATGCCAAGTACAGCACCGGCTTCAAGGCCGGCGGTGCCAACTCGCGTTCGACCAACTACAGCGCGTTCGGCCCGGAAGAGGTGACAGCCTACGAGCTCGGCTTCAAATCGCAGTTCTGGGACAACCGTGCCCGCCTGAACCTGGCGGTGTTCGATTCCACCATCGCACACAAGCAGATGGACTTCTCGCTGCCGTTCGACCCGAACAGCGGTGAAACCCGCACCACCATGGTCACCACCAACGCGCTGAGCGATGGCAAGTCCCGGGGTGCGGAGCTGGAATTCAACGTGATGCCGGTGGACAACCTCACCCTCGGCCTCAACTACGCCTATACGAAGATCGATGCGCAGACAGCATCCGACCCGTTCGGCGCTGGCGTGCAGGTGACCGTGCAGCCGCTGCTGGCACCGAAGAATGCGGGCAGCCTGTCGGCCGACTATCTGGTGCCGTTCGCCAACTTCTCGGCGCTGAAGTTCCATGTGGACGGCAACTGGTCTGATGGGTACTACACCAGCGAATACGACCAGATGCTCACCGACAGTTCGTTCGTGGTGAATGCACGGGTGGCGCTGGTGGATGTGCCGGTCAACAGCACCGGCACCACGATGTCGTTCTCGTTGTGGGCACGCAACCTGCTGGATGAGCAGCACCTGTTCTACAAGATCAACAGCGCGGCACCGGGCCAGAGCGGCATCTTCAACGACCCGCGTACCTTCGGCCTGGATGTGGCCGTCAACTTCTGATTCGAACGGAGAACCCCATGAAGACCCGCCATACCGGACTCGCCCTGGCCCTGATGCTGGGCCTGCCGCTGACCGCGACGGCTGTTGCCGCTGATGCGCCGCAGGCTGTCGCCGCGAAGACGACGGCCGCCGCCAATGTGAAACCCGTCGCTGCCGATGCGCAGCGGGTGATCCCGCTGCAGGGCGCCTGGAACGTGCGCACGTTCGCCGGCCTCCAGGGCCGCCACGGCCCGATTCCGGCCGATGCGTTCGTGCGTACCGCTGACCTCGGCCGCCTGACCGACGCCGACCGTGATGCGCTGGTCGCCGCCGGTGTGAAGCTGGACATCGACCTGCGCACCGCCGATGAGGAGGCACAGTCACCGGACCTGCTGGCCAAGGACGGTCGCTTCAACTATCAGCGCATCTCGCTGATGGGTACGGAGAAGATGGACCTGCAGAAGATGATGACCAGCTTCCCGGATTCGCTGGGCGAAGCCTATGTGCAGTGGCTGGGTCACAGCCAGCCGCAGTTCAAGCAGGTGTTCCAGCGCATCGCCGCGCAGCAGGACGGCGCGGTGCTGTTCCATTGCACGGCCGGCAAGGACCGCACCGGCATCATCGCCGGGCTGTTGCTGGACCTGGCCGGCGTGCCCAAGGCCGAGATCGTGCACAACTACGCGATCTCCGCGCATTACCTGGAAGGGCAGCCGAAGGACAGCGCGATGAACGCGCAGATCATGGCGCTGGTCAAGCAGAACCCGGAGATCGGCCGCAGGATGGCAGGCATGGCCGGTACCGCGCCGGACAACATGGAGCAGTTCCTGGCGGCGCTGCACCGCCAGTACGGTGGTGCGGAAGGGTACCTGAAGTCGATCGGGGTCAGCGAGCAGGAGATCCAGCAGTTGAAGGTGCGGCTGGGTCAGGCCGGCTGAGCAGGGCAGTGGCCAGGTAGGGGCTCCCCCGCAGCGATCTGCGGGCGAGCCCACGGGTTCCGCGCCGGTCTTGACCGGTGGTGGGCCGAGGCCCACACCGGCTACAGCATTTCGAACGCCGCCAGTTTGCAGGTGGCCGAATAGCGGAACACGATCGAGGAATTTCCCGGTGCGCTGGCGCCCTGGCCATCCTGGAAGGTCGCCTGCACCAGGCTGCCATTCAATTTCGCTGCCAGAACCGCTGCGTACATGGCCTTTCCACCATCCGTAGAGGTATCAATCCAGATCATGGAGTGATCGCAGGAGCAGCCGGTCAGCGGCACTGTCATGCCGAAACCAGCGACGCCCTGCGACGGGATCAGGCCCGCGACTTTTCCGATGACGTTGCACACCTTCTGGGCATGGGCGGGGCCCGTCGCGGCGCCTGCCGCCATGGCGACCAGAAGCCCCGCGACCACTCTTGGAATGCGCTGCATGAACCTGCTTCCTTGTTGGGTTGTGCAACAGCGTAGCGCAGCGTGGAACCGCTGGCCGAAGTTTTCAATCCCCGTCCGGCTTCACCCTCACCACTCGCTTCCGGTACTCGTAGACGTTGTCACCACGGATGCGCTTCTCCTCGGTGCCGGTGACCCTGCCCACCTGCTGGTCCGAGCCGGTGATGGGCTTCGCCTCGATCTCGGTTTCATGCTCGAAGGAGTGGGATTTGTCGGTGTTGCGGTAATAGCGGTACAGCGCCCAGTACAGCGCGGTTGCGCCGGCCGGACCTGCCGCCAACAGCCAGAGGCCACTGTCGTCGCTCATGTCGATGCCACCAGGAAGGCAATTGCGAGGGCTTCAATGACGGTGCCGGTGGCCAGTGCCGCCAGCAGCATCTTCCATTGCTGCACGGGTACGCTGCCCATGGTCTCGCCGGTGCGGCCATTCACTGCGATGTAGTGCAGCATGCCGCCGTTCTTTCCAGGCTGGTGGTAGGAGTACAGCCACACCGGCAGGTACATCGATACCCAGCGGGTACCATGCACCTCCAGCTGTTCCTGTTCCCAGCGCACGCCACGGTTGTATCGCTTCACCGAACCTTCCACCTGCGAACGGGCGATCGACAGCAGCTGGTCTTCCAGTCGCGGCCGCAGTTTCTCCACGTCCAGGTTACGCTTCTCCGAAGTGAAGCCGGCCAGGTACGAGGCGTTCCACTTCACCGCGTTCTTGGTGTCGAACGGCAGGATGGTGTTGATGATGTTGTTGGTGTTGGCGCGGGTATCGAGATTCCCGCGCTCGGCCGAGGATTCCAGTGGCAGGTCATCGACGGTGAAATCCACCTGGCGCTCGACCTGGTAGACATCGGCGTCGTACAGGGTGCGCTTGTTCTTCTCGCTGCCCACCGTGTATTCGCGCGTCTTGATCTCGCCCTTGCCGGCCACGGCCGCGCTGACATTGCTGTCGACGATCATGTAGGGCAGGAACACGCCCACCACGTTCTCCGGGGTGAACTGGTCCTTGAATGCCTTCAGCGCGAACATTCGGCGCTTGTCGACGAACTGGCGGATGCGCGCGACCGCGTCGTCCTTCCGGATATGGAAGGGCAGCACCGCATCAGGCACCGCGCCATTGCTGATCTGTTCGTTGACGCCGAAGACGTGGCGGCACCAGTGGCAGCGGGCTGTCATCGTGCTTTCGGTATTGACCGTGACTTCGGCGCCGCAGCCGGTGCACTTGAACGTCATCAATGCCGAGGTGTCGGCGTCGATGTCGCGTGCGCCGGAGGCGACGACGGTGCCGCGCAGCTGGTCGATGGCCTCACCCAGCCCGAATTCCTCCTCGACCCGCGCACCATGCCATTCGTGACGGCAGTACAGGCAGACCAGGATATCGGTGCCGGCCTTGGGCCGGATGTCGGTGGCGCCGCACTTCGGGCAGCGGTTGAGGCCATCCTTCAGCTCGCTGGCCGAGGTGTCGATGGCGACCGGATCAGGCGCTTCCACTTCATCGCGGATCGCCTGCGGCAGCTTCGAGGTGTCCAATGGGAAGCTGCCGGGCAGGGGAGGGACGTCCTGCGGCGAACCCGGCCCATCCAACGACGCCGCCGGCAAGGGCGGCGGCGTCGCGGGCAGGGATCCGGGCAGCGGCGGTGGGCCGTTTCGGGGATCGGACATGTTGTGTATGCGTCCTGCCGGTTACAGGCCCAGTGCCTTGGCCTTGAGTGCGTCGTAGTCACTCTGCGTGATCAGGCCCAGGTCCAGCATTTCCTTGGCCTTCTTCAGCTTGGCGACCGGGTCGTCCGCAGCCGGGGCCACCGGCTGCTGCATGCCGCCGACACCGAACATGCCAGATGCCATGCCGACACCGACCAGGCCTGCCGCGCCGCCATTCTCGCCTGCCGACTGGATGCCCTGGGCAACACTGGCCTGCAGGTTGGAGTTGCCACGCGCACCGGACAGCGCATCGGCGCGCTGCACGGTCTTCAGCAGTTCGCGGGTGTTGGCGTCGTATTCGATGGAGACGATGGCGGTCTTGACGATGGCCAGGCCGCGGTCCGACTTCCACTGGTAGCCCTGCTCGACCGCGGCCGACAGGCTCTGCGCGAAGCCCAGCGAGTCCTGCTGCAGCTTGGTGATGCGGTTGCCCTTGCCTGGATCGTTGGTGTACAGGCTGAAGGCCGGTGCCAGCGAGCCGACCACTTCATTGAACAGCTGGCTGGCGGCGGCATTGTCCAGATCGGTGAAGTCGAACACCTGGCCGGGCCGCAGGTAGCTGGCCGGTACGAAGTTCTTCACGAACAGGATCGGGTCGACGATCTTCAGCGTGTACGAGCCACGGGTGACCGCGCCGACCTGGGTGTTGAGGAAGCCGTCGTCCCAGTAGATTTCCGACTGGGTGCCGAAGCGGTTGTCCGGCAGTTCCTTCAGCGAGACAAAGTAGGCGGCCTGCTGCGAGCCCGGCTGGCCGCCGAACTTGAAACGCTCCCAGCTCTGCTTGATGAAGGTGCTGACCAGGCCGTCGCCGGCAAAGATCGACTGCGAGTTCAGATCGTCCGAGCGCCACTCATAGCCACCCGGTTCGGCGACGAACGCAGTGATCGCGCCGTCCTGGAACAGCAGGAGGCCGTAACCTTCGGGCACGATGATCTTCGAGCCGTTGGTGATGATGTTGGACGAGCCGCTGGTGTTGGAGCCGCGGCCGGCATTGGTGCCCTGCGGCACCGCCGCGAACAGGGCCGCCGTGGACGGCAGGCCCGCCGGCACGGTGTAGAAGTCCTTCCACTGGTCGGCCAGAACACCGCCAACCGCACCCTTCACCGCCTGTACCAGACCCATGTCCAACTCCCTGTGATTCGAGGGCAGGCACCGTGCCTGCCGAGCTGGACTGAATATAGCAGCGGTGGGGGGCGGCAGTAGTGCCGGAACATGAATCCGGATCAGCGCCGGCCAGGGCCGGTTGGCCCGGCCCGTACAGCCTGCAGCACGGCAGCCATGTCCAGCGCCCCCGACCCGGACGCAAGTGCCTGTGCGAACAGCGCATCGCTGGCGTCGATCAAGGGCGCATGCATGCCCACCTCATGGGCGGCAGCAGCCACCAGCCCACTGTTCTTGCGCACGTCGGTGATCGACGCCTGCACGGTGAAGTCACCACGGACCATCTTGTCCAGCTTGATGCGGGAAACTTCGCTGGCCATCGGTCCTGCGTTGAGCACCTGCGCGAAGCGGTCCAGCTCGATGTCGTGGGCTTCGGCGAAGTGCACCGCTTCGGCCAGGCCGGTGACCAGAGTGATCAGGTACAGGTTCACCGCCAGTTTCATGCGCAGCGCGGACGGCACTGCACCACAGCACACCGTTTGCCTGCCCATCGGCGCAACCAGTGGGGCGGCCGCCGCGAGGTCGGCATCCGCACCGGCCAGCAGGATCACCAGCTGCGCCGCTTCGGCCTGCACCCGTGAGCCGGATACCGGCGCTTCCACGTAGCGGCCGCCCGCGGCACGGATCTGCTCGTCCAGCGCCTGCGAGTACGCTGCCGAGCTGGTGCCCATGTTGATCAGCAGGCGGCCCTCGACCCGCTCGCCGAACGCCGCACCATGCCGATCGAGCACGCTGTCGATGGCATCGTCATTGGCCAGCATCAGGATAAGGGTGTCGCAGGCCGCGAATACCTCGTCCACTGTCCCGCAGACGTCGATGCCGGCGGTGCGCGCGGCAGCATGGTTGCGGTCGGAGCGCGACCAGCCACGCACGATGTGACCGGCATGCGCCAGATGCGCCGCCATCGGCGTTCCCATCACGCCCAGGCCGATGAATCCAACGGGCATGGCCGACTCCAGATCTGGACAGGGCGCCCATCATGACGCAGATGGGCGCCCTGTGGCTCAGGTGCCCGCACGCAGGATCAATGCGTAGCCCACCAGCAGCAGGACGCACAGCGGCAGTGTGACGAAGGAGGCGATCATCCAGCGCAGCGCCTTGCGCGATGCCACCGTGGCCGGGCCGATCTGGCCGGCGGCGAGCAACGAGGAGGTGCGGTTGGCGTAGACCGTGGCGACGATGCCGAAGGGCCAGAAGCCACCGAAGATGCTCAGGATCGCCCACATCAGATGGTTCTTCGGGGCCGCCGGGGTGGTGTGTTCCATGTATTGAATCTCCTTGATCGGGGGAGCGGATTATGTGGTCCGTTCCCGGTGCAGGACAGGGGCGGAATACTGCGCGCTGAGCAGACATCGCTGGGCCGCGCCAGAGCCTGTGAAAAAGGGTGCTTCCTGCCGGTGCGGCAACCTGTGAGGCGTGAAGGCGCCTGGATGCCATGGATATTCACGTGATTATCATCATGTTTCTCTTGAAACTCCGATTCGATAATCGGAAACGCCGGCGCTGTGAAGACGCCGTCGGGCTCCTGATCCGTCCGACGTCCGCATCGTCGACCCACCGACGGCGACCCCCTGGGTGCATGGGGGCGGACAGCGTGCGCGTTGATCTGTGCGTGCAGCGGCTGGCGCGAAGCGCGGCGTAGGCATCGCAGCATCACGCAATGAAGCCAGACGCTACGCATTGCGCGATCGCCTGGTGCAGAAGCACCGGGGCGCCATTCGCAAGGGGAGTTTCAATGCACAGGCAAGTCAGTGAGATGTTGCAGCGCGCCTATCAACCCTACCGGTCCTTGCCCGACCTGCTGGGTGCGTTCGTCAAGGAGTTCTCGCAGCACCATGCATTGCGCGGAGGTCGCGTCCATCTGCGCGGCCCTGGCGCCAACGCGTCGGAAGCAGGCCACGACGCGGGCGGTACGCGGGCGCGCGGCGGCAGCCAGCGCTTGCCGATCCGCTATGGCGGCGAAGTACTGGGTGAGCTGCAACTGGAAGGGGACGCCGGTGATCTGGACAGCAGTGCGCTGGCGCTGGGCGAGGTGTTCGCACACCGTTGCGCGCACCTGATCAAACGCTACGAGGCGCAGGCCTGGGCGGAGCAGACGCTCAGCCGGTCGTTGCTGCTGGTGGGTGCCTGCGACGCGCTGAAGCGGATGGAGGAGTTCGTCGAGCGCGCCGCCGCCAGCCGGCTGCCGGTGCTGCTGCGTGGCGAGTTCGGCACCGAGAAGATGGAGCTGGCCGCTGCCCTGCACAGTTGCGGCCCGCGCCGGCGCGGACCCTTCGTCGAGGTCAACTGCGCCCATCCGCAGGAAGGACCCGCCGACTGGTTCGACCGGGCCCGTGGCGGAACCGTGTACTTCCATGAGGTGGACGAACTTCCGGTGCCGCTGCAGGCGCAACTCTCGCATTGCATTCGCGGCCTGCAGCCAGCCTCGACCGACGCCGGTTCTGCGCGCGCGATCCGGGTCATCGCCTCGACCAGTGCCGACCTGGAGCAGCGCGTGCGGGAACGCCAGTTCTCGCGCGCACTGCTGGCCGGGCTGGAGTTCCTGACCGTGGACATTCCCCCGCTGCGCGAGCGCAGCGAGGACGTCGATGCGCTGGTGGCGCGTTCGCTGCAGCTGCATGGGTTCAACCCGCAGGTCATCAGTGAAGACGTGCTGGAAGCGCTGCGCGGCCATGACTGGCCGGGCAATCTTCTGGAGATGGAGCGTGTGGTGGTCCGTCTTGCGGTGATGACGGGTGGCCGCAACATCCGCCGCGAGGACGTGCTGCGCCATGCACCAGGGTTGAAGCTGGCCTGCACCGGTCCTGCCGGCAGCGAGATGCCTCTGCGGCGTGCGGACGATCCGCTGGCGGGCGTGCCGGCGCCTGTGCCGGAACCGGCTGCGACGGACCCCGCGGCTGCTTCACGCGAGGGCCTGCACGAGGGCCTCAAACGTGCGCTGGCTTACCTGAAGGATCACGCCGCCGAACCGGTGACGCTGGGTGACCTGGCTCGCCAGGCGCATGTCAGCCAGTCACACCTGGGCTTCCTGTTCCGCAGCGAACTGGGCACCACCTTCAAGCTGCTGCTGCAGCAGCTGCGCATCGAACACGCCAAGCAACTGCTGCGCGGTGGCCAGCGCCTGCGCATCACCGATGTCGCGCTGCAGGTCGGCTTCGGCGACCTGAGTCATTTCGAGAAGAGTTTCCGGCGCGTGGTCGGGGTCAGCCCGCGCAGCTATCGCCGCACGACGGAGCAATGAAAAACCCCGGCGCAGGCGCGGGCCTGGCCGGGGCTGGTCATCGCCGCAGCGGGCGCTACCTGGCGCTCGCTTCGGTCGCGCGGCGCACCGCTTCTTCGGCGGCCTCGTCGGCAAGTCGCGCCGCGTGGCTGGCAGCCTCGACTGCCTGCTGCGACACCGCCATTGCCGCGCGGATGCCTTCCTCGCTGGCGGCCATTGCCGCATCGGCCAGCTCCTGCGCGATCTGCATGGGGGTCTTGCCGCCGGGATGGTCCGGTGTGGGGAACGGAGAGGGCGGGATCGGGAAGGTCATCGCTGGAACTCCTTCTGGGGCTGGGGATGGGGGACCGCCGTTGCGGTCCCCCAGGATATGGCGCAATGCCGCCTGGGCATCGGCCAGGATCTGTTGGGCCTGCTGCCGTGCGGCCACGCGCCCGGCAGCGACTGCCACGCCGGCAGCCGATCCCAGTGCTGCCGTCGTCGCCTGCGGACCTTGATCAGGCCCGGCGGCGGAGGATTCCCAGCTCATACCGCATCCGCCTGGTAGCCGATCTCGGCCTCATCCTCGGCGAAACGACGGATGCGGCGGTAGTCGAGAAGGCTGATGACGTTGTCTTCCACCTGGATGACCGCCTGTTCCTTCGAGCCGTCGATGGCAAACTGGACGCTGGCACCATCCTGGCCAAGCCGGCCGTGCGAGACCGGGTGACTGTCGAGGAACTCCTGCGCGCTGCGCAGCTGCCGGCGCGCGGCCTCGCGCAGGCGCTCGCCGTCCAGGGGTACGCCGCTGCCATCGCTCATGAACTGGGCGACCTGCTGGGCGGCCAGCGAGATGCGGGCGTAGCCGATCTGGCGGTTCGCCGCCAATGTCTCGACCATCGCCGCGCGCACCTGGTCCGGCGACGGCAGGTGCGGGAGCTGGGGGCCGTCGAGGTAACCGAACAGCATCGGCAACAGGGTCTGCAGGGCATGGGTTGCACGTTCAAGGCGCAACTCGCTGCTGGAGCCGGTGGGATGCGAGCGCTGGTAGAAACGGAAGTAGTCGGCGAACTCGATCGGCCTGCGTGCATGCAGCAACGCGAAGCGGGCTGCCTCGGCCTGCATCTCGGAGGCGTGTCCCTGGCCGCCCTGCTCGCTGGCCAGCTGGCACAGCGCCAGCGACTCGCGGAAGTCCAGCTGCTGCAGCAACGGTGCATCGCCGGCGCCGACTGCGACGAGGAAGGCACGATACGCGCCCAGTGCCTGGTTGCTGAGCAGGCTGTGGCGGGCCAGCACGCCCTGCACCTCATGGCTCAGCAGGTTGCTGGGCTGGCCCGCTTCGAGCTGGCGCAGTGCGTCCAGCTCGTCATTGTTCAGGCTGAGCAGCTTGACCGGGCTGACCTGCACGCCGGCGTTCGGCAGCCAGGTCATGCGCGAACCATGCAGGCCCTGCTGCACACCGTCGAGCATCATGCCTTCGTCGCTGAACCCGTAGCGGTGCTCGTGCGAATCGATGGCCCACTGCAGCCAGTACTGGCCGCCGTCGATGAAGGGCAGCACGCGTCGGGTGCGTGAACCAAGCTGGCCGGGATGGGGGATGGAACGACCGTCAATGAAAACGCTCATGCGTGGCTCTCCTGGCGGCCTCACGTGGCCGGAAAATCCTTGAGGACGGTCGCAGCCGCACTGCCGACGCGGGTGAAGTCGTCGGTGGCGCCCTGCATCATGGTCTGCGCCTGGGTGAGCACCCTCGCATACTTCTCGTCCCCCGTCGCCAGGTACTGGGCCATGGCCACACCGGCGGCGGTGGTGGCGATGGTGGAGACGTTGCGCAGCGCGTCGGCGGCATCCTGCACGGCGATCGCCGCGGACTGCGCGACCGACTGGTAGGCCTTGCCGGCACCGCTGGTCTTCACCACGGTTGTGGCCATGGTGGCCGTCTGCACCTGGTTGATCACATCGATGACCTGGGCGTTGACGTTGCTCGGGTCCATACGGGCTCCTTGATGGGCGGGTGCGGCGGTCGGCGGCCGCTACGGGGTCACGGCGCCGGGTCGGTACCGTCGGTGGCCGGGGTGGAGGGGGAGTCGGGCGTGGGGTCCTGGGCGGGACCCGCTGCCGGTTCCGGACCAGGCGTGGAGTCGGGCGCAGGACCGGGCGCTTGCGCCGCGCCGTTGCCTGCAAGCTGTTCGAGCGTATGCAGGCTGGCGGTGGCGGCCGCAGCGTCGGCAGTGGCACCGTGGGTCTGTGCCTGCAGGACGCTGATGGCGGTCTTTCCTTCTGCGGTGGCCGCGGCGATCACGGCCGCTGGCGGAGGTGGGGGCGGCACCGGACCGGGTAGCGGGATCACGTTCGGCGGCGGTGGGGTGGGCGGTGGCGGAGCCGGTGGTGGCACCGGCCACGGCGCGTTGATCATCTTCGCGCAGGCAGCGGTGACCGCGGCCGAGCTGACCATGCCGGCGCCCTGCTGGCGCGCGACCGCGTTGTGCATGGCCGTGCCCAGCGTCTCCAGCATCACCATGTCGAGCATGCCGAAGGCCTGCGCCGGCGCCTGGCCTACCAACAGGGTGGAGGCGGCGGCGACGCTGTCGACGATCTGGCTGTTGACGGTGTTATCACTGCTCATGACGGAACGGCTCCCTTCTGGATGATCAGGGCCAGGACCTGGGCCAGGCTTGCGCCGGCGGTCACTTGGCCGCGTTGCTGGTTGGCGACGGCGTTCTGCATGGCCAGGCCGAGACTGTCGGCCATCGCGAGGTAGGTGGCCGACATCGCGAACGAGGGTGCCAGCGCGATCGCCAGCCCGGAGCCGGCGCTGGCAGCGTCCAGCAGATAACCGGTGGCAGGCGATGCGGGCATCGATCAGGGGCCCGGCGTGACGCCACATGGGGCGGGGGCGCGGTAGTGGATGTCACGCCGGGCCGACACGTCAGCGCAGGCCCAGGATTTCGCGGGTGGCTACGCCATTGGAGGCGGTGTCGATCGCATACAGGGTGGATACCCCCTGGGTGGTCGACGCCTGCATGGTCACGTAGGACTGCTGCTGGTTGTTGGTGGCGTTGTGCGCGGCATTGGACAGCGCCTGGCTGGTGGCCACGAACAGGTTGCCCATTGCGATCGCCGGCGCATCACCGAGGACCTTGGTGTTGACCTGCGAGACCGAGTCGGTGATCTGACTGTTGACGGCGGTGGGAAAAGCCATGGTGAATGCTCCTTGGATGGACAGCACTACAGGAATGGAGATTGCCGGCGGCTAGCGGACTCAGCCGAGAATCTTCCGGGTTGCGGCGCCGGTGGCGCCGGTATCGACGGCGTAGAGCAGGGCGACGCCCATCGTGGTCGCGGCCTGCGCCGTGACATACATCTGCTGCTGGGCGAGCGTCGCGTTGTGGGCGGCATTGGCCAACGCCTGCGCGGTGGCCTGGTACAGCGTGCCCATTGCCGTGGCCGGCGCCACGCCCAGCACCTGCAGGTTGGCCTGGCTGACTGAATCGGTGATCTGGTCGTTGACGGCCGTGGGAAATGCCATGGCTCAGCTCCTTGCCTGCCGGCGCATCACGCGCCGAGGATCTGCTTGGTGGCCACGCCAGTGGTGGCCGTATCGATGGAGTACAGCGTGGCCACGCCCATGGTCGTGGCTGCCTGCGCGGTTACATAGGACTGCTGCTGGGCGTTGGTGGCGTTGTGGGCGGCATTGGCCAGCGCCTGCGCGGTGGCCTGGTACAGGTTGCCCATCGCCACGGCGGGGGCGTCGCCCAGCACTTTGGTATTGGCCTGGGTGACCGAATCGGTGATCTGGTCGTTGACAGCGGTCGGGAATGCCATGTGATGCTCCTTGAGGTTGGCGGGTCAGCTACGGAACGACGGATCAGGAACCCAGGCCGCGGACGCGGGTGCTGAGGATTTCCTTGCTGGCCACCGCGGTGGTGGCGGTATCGATCGAGTACAGCGTGGCCACGCCCATGGTGGTGGCCGACTGCGCGGTCACGTAGGACTGCTGCTGGGCGTTGGTAGCGTTGTGGGCGGCGTTGGCCAGCGCCTGGGCAGTGGCCTGGTACAGATTGCCGACCGCCACAGCCGGCGCATCGCCCAGTACCTTGGTATTGGCCTGGGTGACTGAATCGGTGATCTGGTCGTTTACCGCGGTTGGAAATGCCATGTCCTGCTCCTGCGAAAAGGTGGAAGTGCGTGGTATCCAGTGTCACGGTGCGTGGTGCGTAACTGCCTGTGCTTCACCGTGGATGCAGAGTAGAAACAAGCGCTGCTGGCGGATTGGTGGAATCGACGGAGAATGCGGGGGAAATGGTGTGAAGATGGCTGCGGTGATGCGGGTGGTGCCGTCGCCGCATCATCGATTTCTCCGCATCCGCGTCGGCCGCCTATTGCTGTTCGATGTAGCAGGCCATTCGCAGGTACCAATCGATGGACTGTGAATCGGCGAAGCCTCGAAGCTCGGCCACCCAGTCCGCGATCGCATCCGCGCCCACTGGCGGCGGGAACGGAACCGGCAGGCAATTGTCTGGAATGCGGGTGGCCTGATACGCGCCCAGGTAGCCGGTCAGCTCGTTCTGCGCCACGATACGCACCGCGTCCAGCTCCCAATCGACTACTGACCCGGCAACCGGCCGATCGAGCCAGGCCTGGCGGGCCATCAGGTTGGCGTTGATGTCCGCTGCCAGCGCCGCGATGTCCTGGTCATCCGGCACGTCGAAACACACCAGATGGAACCGGGCGCCTTGAGGCGCGGTCTGGAAGGCCGTGTTGTACGCCATCACGAAGGGCGCGCCGAGCACGACACCGGTTTCTTCCTGGAACTCGCGCCTGGCGGCGTCTTCGGCGGGTTCTGCGTTGCCCATGCGCCCACCCGGCAATACCCATTGCCCGGCCTGGTTGACCAGTGTCGCTGGCCGGCTCCCGGCCCAGTTGCGGATGCGATCCAGCGCCGTGTTCACCTGCACCCCCAGGTCGGCGATCGGCCATGCGGCCATGCCCGCAATCACCAGGTCGGCCCAGGGCGGCGTTGGAACGCCCGGACGTGCCGGCGGCCAGCGACTGGCTCCCATGCGCGCAGCACGGTTCACAGCGGCAAGCACGACGGGCACGGCGGCCTGTAACTGGTCGATGGCCTGGCCAGCGTTGCTGACGTCCGCGAGCGCCTGATCGATCGCGGCGCGGGTGGCTGCGCCGTTGAGCGGCATCGGTCCCGGCCATGCAGATTTCGCGGCCAGAGCGGCATGGCTGAGCGTGGCGTTGATGGCGGCCACAGCGACCGCATCGGCATCAGCTGGCGGGTCGGCGGCCACATTGGCCACCGCAACCAACGCTGCGGCCGCTTCGGCGACCAGGACCGGTGCGGCATATCCACTCCACCATGCATTGGTGATCTGCTTGCGTGCGATGAGGTACTGGTCGCCTGAGCGAAGGGTTGCATAGACCTGCGGCATGTCGTTTCTCCTGTTGGGATCGGCGGGCTGCGAGCCGAGGCGAACGCCAGGCCGGCAGCGTGGATCACGCTGGCGGCTCAGTGATTGCGATGCTCGACCAGGTACGTGAACTCATTGCGCGTGTTGACGCGCGGCGGAATGGGGGCCAGCAGGGTGTCGTAGCGAGCTTCCCATGGAGGTGTGTTGCGGCGATCGAGGAACGGTCGTTCGGTCTCGTCGGGCAGATCGGGTGGCCCCGGTATGTCCGGATCCAGCTGCTTCAAGCGCGCGGCCAGGCTGCCGGCAACGGCGATGATCTTTTCGCAGAGCACCGCCCTGCGTTCGGGTTCTGCGAAGTCTTCCAGGTCGGTCCATTCGATGGTTGAACCCATTTCCGTGATGCGCTTCATTCCTTTCCACTCCAGCAGCGTCTCCTGCCACACTTCCGGCGTGGCCAGCACGCTCGGCAGCTCGGTGACGGCCCAGGAATAGGTCTGCAGATTCTGGGTACGCATCACATCCAGAAGCGATGCCTTCAGCCAGATGCCGGTCAGGTCCTTCAGCGCGCTGTGGTAGGCGGCCCAGTCGCCGTGGATCACCTCCGGCTCGTCGGCGTCGATCGCGCGGGTGGAGCCGGCATCCCATGCCAGCTGTTGCAGCTCGAGCTGTGGCGTCTCCCCCAGCTCGGCAAGGGCGCCGGTCAACAGCTTGCCGACCACCAGGTAGAGCAGGGCCGAGCGGGAGATCGCATCGGGAGAGAACAGGTCTTCGTCAGTTGGGTGCTTTCCGAGCAGGGGCTGGTACCGGCACCACGCCTGCAGCAGCACATGCCGCCAGTACCACGCGGTGAGCTTCTGGCCGCTCTTCTCGTCCTTCAGCTCCTTCTGCACCCGGACAGCGTGCGAGTAAGTCACGTCGTGGGTCTTGTCCATCATGTACAGGAAGTAGCCGCTGAGCGTCATCGGCAGATTCATCTGCGAGGCGTAGCCTTCGGACCAGAACTTGCTGCAGCGGGCCAGGACGATGCCCGGCGTATAGCTCTCCCAGTCCGGCTCGCGTAGCTTGTGACGGAGCAGGGCGGCGGGAATATTGATGCCATCGTCCACATTGCCGACGTTCAGCCCTTCGCTAACCTTTTCCCAGCTCGAGTAGCCGACGGGTTGCAGTTCGACGGGCTGCAGCTTCAGCTGGCGTGTATTGATGTGGGTGTTGAGAAGTTCGACCAGCTTTGGGCCAAACTGAAGCGCCCAGTCACCCAGCGTAATGGCATTGATTCCCTGCGTGCGGGCGCTCTGTATCGACGTCTGCAGCATTGCCACCAGCTGGCCCTTGAAGGCATAGGCGCCCTGGATGGTCTCGAACGGCAGCGGTGGCGTGACGAGTTCGAAGACGTTGCCGGAATCGGATTCAAGCTTCCATGGCAGGGTGCCGGTGATGTTGAAGACCCCCGCGACAATATGGGTGAACGCGAAGATCACGCTGTCATGGGTGCAGAACTCGATCTCGATGCCATAGGTGTTGTCCGTCAGCGCTTCACCGCCCTTGCCGATGTCGATGCCCTGGACCTCCGGGGGCTTGCTGACGATCCAGCCAAGCCGTTTGTCTATCGTGATGATTGCCATGCGAAGCCCCTGCATGAGTGCGCGACCGGGAATGGCCGGCTCAGGGGCATGCTAGAAACGGGGAGACTGCGGGAATCGGCGAAATCGACGCGCAATGCGGTGCCATTGCGTGGATCGGCACCGATGCGGCGGAATCGACGACGGCGGGCCACAGCCACGCCGTCGCCGGGCCACGGGGTCTAGAGCATGTACGGGATCTTGAAGGCCAGGGTGAAGTCCGGGGCGTCCGGGGTCAGGCCGATGCCGAGCAGGGTCACCAGCGTGGTGTGCTGGTTCAGCGCGTAGGTCACGCCCAGGTTCAGTGACGCCGCATTGGCGTCACTGCCGATCACCTTCGTCCACTTGCCGCCCTGGAAGCGGGTCGAGGCACGGGCGCTGATGCGGTCGCTGAAGGACAGGCTGAGGCTGGTGCGTTCGTTGAACGCGAAGGCAACACCGGCACCGAAGTACACCGAGCCGCCCAGCTTCACATCACCCGGGTTCACGGTATCCGGATTGCTGTCGATATCGTTGAACCCGCGTGGGATGGAGTGCACGTAGCCGATGTTGGCGAACAGGATCGCCGGATCAGCGGTCTTGACCATCGAAAGACCCAGGTTGGCCTGCCATACGCCGTTGCCGGTGGGCTGTTCGCGCGGCACGGCGAAGCGGATGTAGTCATCGTCGTCGCGCTCGATCACCTTCCAGTCCAGGCCGTAGGGCGCGCGGCCGGTTGGTGCGGTCACGCCTGCCGTCAGTACCGTCTCGGGCCGCCAGCCACGTTCCCCGAACAGCCGGTAGTTGGCGCTCAGGCCGATATCGCCCAGGCCGTTGCCGTTGGTCTCTTCCTGGGCGATGGCAGCGGCTGCGCCGCCCGCCCCACCTTTCTGGTAGACCGTGCGACGTGCCAGGTAGGGCACGTCCAGATTGAGCGTGAGGTTCGGGCTGACGCCCCAGCGTGCGGCCAGGTTGTAGGTGAGCGAATCGGATTCCACGTTCTCGATGGCGATGTTGCCGAGGAAGATCGCGTCCAGAGCGAGGAAACCGTTGAGGGTGAGCTGCTTGCGGTCGTAGCGGGCGTAGGTGAGGCTGTTCTCGACGGTGAAGCGGCGGGAGAACAGGGCCGATTGCTGCTGCTTCACATCATCCACGCTGCGTCGCGACTCCTGCCTGGCCTGCTGCGCCTCGGCCGCCGTGCTGGCGTAGCCCTCGCTGCCCGGTGGAGCGGCTGCACCGCCCTGTAGCGTCGAGCCATGCTCGACTGCCGTTGCCGGCGCAGTCGCGGCTGCCGGACCCGTCGGTCCAACCCGGCCACTCAATCGCGCCTGCATGGCCTGCACCTGCATGTCCAGTTCGCGCAATCGTCGAACTTCCTGGGCGTAGTTGCTCTTGAGCTGCTCCAGCTGGTTGGCCAAGGCCTGTACGTCCGCGCTGTCGTCGGCCACCGCTGGAGGCGCGGCGAGGGCGGTGCCCGCCAGCGCCGCCAGCGCCAGCGGGGTGATCCTCAGAAGGGTGTGCATGTTCGTGTCCTGCGATGTGGAACGCGTCCCCCAATGCCGTGCCGTGTTACTGGCCCGGCCCCATGCCACGGTTCAGCGCGATTGCCTGGGCCACGTTCTGGCTCAACGGCAGGTTGCCGCCCGCGGTGTTCCTCACCAGTTCCAGCCGCAGCTGGTTGCTGGCTGCCTGGCCGTCACCGGCCAGGGCAATGCCCTGGCCGACACTGCCATTGCGTATCCATTGCTGCACCAGTCCCTGGCCGTCCACCTGCAGCATCAGGCGTGCCTGGTTGCCGTCCAGCACAGCACTGGCACTGATACCGGCCTGCTGTGCGCTGGCCGAGTGAGCGCCGTCGGATGTCGCTGCGGGCACGGCACCGTCGCGCACCACCAGCGTGGTGGCGTTGCGTGCGACGTTGCCGTCGCCGGCTACCTGCACGCTCTGCACCAGCCCACTGGCGTTGGCCAGGCCGGTGCTGTCGATGCTGCGGCCCCGCGTGTCCGGCAACGGTGCGTCGGCGGCGGTCACTTGCACGCTGGGCTGGAAGCTCAGTTTCGGGGCGCCGCCGCTTCGGAAGTCCATGCCCAGCGTCAGTGCGCCCTGCAGCGTGGCGCCGTTGCCTGCCTGCCATTGCGAAACCATGGTTACCCCGAACCAGGCCACGGTGTTTCCGCCTACGGTGTAGCGGCCACGCATCAGGTTCAGCTCGGGATCCGGAATTTCCTTCAGGCCGCGTCCCGGCGCGCCCTCCGCTGCAAGCAGGGGCAGGGCAGGGGTTGCCAGCAGCAGGACCATCAGCAAGGGGCGGCGGAACATGGCAAAGCCTCCTTCAGAACAGGTCGGCATGGCTGAAGCCGAAGTCGACCAGCTCGGCATCGGTGATCGGCCCCTGTCGCGCGAAGAGCGCGCGGGCACTGGGCCGTTCGTTGGGTTGCAGCAAGACCGTGTTGCGATCGAAGTCACTGCCGATCACCACGAACACGGCACGTGAGGGCCAGGCCCCCAGAAACTCCGCCAGGGCCAGGCTGCGGTTGCCGAGGATCGGGTCTGCTACTTCCACGATGCCCTCCCGGACCTGCTTGAGCACCACGAAATGGCGGAAGCCGCGCACGTCCATCAGCACCAGGCCGGGAACGCGCAGTGTGCGCAGGCGTTGTTCATCGATGCGGTAGCCGCGCCCACGCATGCCCAGTGATTCCACGTAGCGCTTGATGTCGAGCAGCGAGAAGCCGCGTTCGGCGACCAGCGCCGGATCGGATACCCCCATCATCCCTTCGATGACCGTCGCCTCGTCGGTGTCCAGGTGGTAGGCGTGGCGCAGGATGGTCGCCAGCGCCGCAGCCCCGCAGCTGTAGTCGGTGTGCTGGCGTACCACGTTGCGGTAGCGCCGCTCCTGCATGCTCTCCACCTTCTGCTGCAGCAGCGCGCCATTGGGCAGTACGCCACTGAAGCGCACGTCGCCCGCCCACGCAGAAGCAGTGGCCAGCAGCAACAGGCACGAGAGCAGGCGTATCGAAAGACGGCAACGGATCATCACGGTCTCCGGCAGCAGGGGGGAGCCCCTGTCCCAAGGGGGAGGAGGAACAGGGGCTCCCGGGAACCCGGCCATTGGCGGACGGCCGGGGTGTTGCGCTTACTCGCCGCTGCCACCACCACCGCCGGTGCTGGGCTGGGCGACTGCCAGGGCCAGGCTGTTGGCCTGCAGGTTGCCGGTGCCGGACGCTACGTTCACGCCGATGTTGCCGGAGGCGCCGGAGAAGGCGCTGCCCGACAATGCCGATGTGTTGGTGGCGTTGACGTTCACCCAGCGCGTGGTGCTGACCGTGCCGCTGAGGCTGGCATACAGGTCGGCCACGCCCAGTTCGACGAACTGGCTGGTGCCACTCTCACGCGTGTCGAAGCCCAGGCCGCCAACCCCCGGCCGGTTGGGGTTCATCGTGGCGTTCTGGATTTCGTTGTCCAGGTCGATGTGGCCGGTGCTGTTGCCGCCCGGGTGTGGCAGTTCGCCATTCCAGGTATCCAGATAGTAGTTCGCCATCTGGTAGGCGTTGCCGGTCCCGCGGTAGGTGCCCGCGCCATAGGCCAGGGTCAGGCCGCTGACACCGCCATGCATGCCCACCTGCACGGTATCCGTGTAGGACTGCACGAAGCCGGCGTTACTGACGGTGTTGCCGGTGGAGACCTGGTTCGAACTGATGCTCGATTGTGCCACCGCCGTGGTTGCTACCGAGGCCGCGAGCGCGTTCTTCTGCTCGTTGTTGTTGCCCGAAGCGATGTTCACGCCGATATTGCCGGACGCGCCGCCGAAGGCATTGCCGCCCAGGCCTGCGGCGTTGGTGACGCCGGAGTTCATGGTGGCATTGCCGAATCCAGCCTGATTGACGAACACCTCGGCGTCGGCCATGCCGAAGCTGAAGGATGCGTCGGCAGCGGACAGTGACGCGGCATTGTCCTGGGCATTGTTGTCGCCGGAGACCACGTTGAAGCCGAGATTGCCCGATGCGCCGGCACCCACGCTGTCACCGATGGACGCACTGTTGGTGACCAGACTGTTGCTGGTGGCGTTGTTGCTGATCGACTGGCGGTTGTCGATCACTGCGATGGCGGCCGAGTCGAGGTCGATGTCACCGGTGATGTTCGGGTCGCCGGAGAAGTTGATATCGGTACTCAGCCGCAGGTCCTTCTCCAGGTTCACGTCGACGCCGTGGTTGTTCTTTTCCTTGCGTTCGTCGGCCTGGATGTTGCTGTGCTTCTGCACATTGACGTTGACGGTGCGGTTGCGCACGTCGTTGTCGGTGTGGTTGTGCGTGTCGTTGCGGGTTTCGCTGACGGTGTGGTTGTGGTTGATGTTCGCGTTGGCGTTCTGGTTGTCCCAGCCATTGGCCGCAGCGGCGGTCGAGGCAGTGGCAATCGCCATGGCGAGCATGGTCTGTTTGACGGTCGCTTTCATGGTGCCCTCTCTCTCATCAGGTGGTGCATCGGTTGGGTGGTTGTCACGGGCGGTCCTGCACGACCAGGCCCAGCACATTGGCCGTGTCGTTGCCGCTGCCCGCTATCTGATTGAGTTGCAGGACCCCGTCGAATCCCCGCAGCGCGGTGCTGGCTACACCGACGCTACGGGTGCCCGTCGCAACGCCGCGACCGGCGTCGTCCCGCCCCCCTGCCAACGCGGAACCTTCGGCGGCCAAGGCCGAGTCGTCGGTTTCGCGTATGCCCTGTCGGGCCAGCGTCGCGCTGACGACGTTGAGCGTCGTGTTGGCGATGCCGCTGGCCTGGTTGATGGATGCGATGCCACTGGCGCCCGCGAGTGCGTCGCCGTCGATATCGGCGCGTGCGTGCAATGCGGCCGACAGCACCCGGTTGCCGCGCAGCAGTTGCTGGGCATTGACGGCCGCATCGGCGCGCTTGCCACTGGCGATGCCACGCAGGTTGGCCTGCTGGTTGAGATCACCGGCCGCCTGGTTCACCGCGATCGCGCCATTGGCGCCGGCCAGTGCGTGGCCCTCGATACGGGCCACATCCAGATAGGCCAGCATGCCGCTGTACTCGTCGCAGTGTGCATGCGGCGGCGCCATTGCCAGCATCAGCAGCGGCAGGTACGGGCGTTTCACTTGCCACCTGCCGGGGCCGGACCCTGCAGTGGGAACTGGGCGAGCGCGCCGCGTACCGTATCGCCAATGCCGCGTGTGCTGTTGCCCACCGCGCCGAGCGGACCGCTCATGGCGCCGCCGAGACTGCTGCCGACCATGCCTTCGCTGCCGCGACCGAGCGTGCCACCCAGCGCCTGCTGGGTGACCCGCTCGACCGTCGTCCCCCCCGGTGCCGAGGCCGCAGCGGCATGCCCTGCACCCATGCCTGCATAGTCCTCGTCACTCAGCTCGTCCATTTCGCCGCTGCCGGTGCCGGTGCCAATCGCAGCGGCGATCTCCCGCTGAGGCTTTGGATCGGCGATCAGCGCCATGCCCGGCGGTGCCATCCGGTAGGCGGGGCGCGCCGACACATCGCGTAACAGGACGATTTCGCCCGGTTGCGCCTTCACCGCTTGGCGCGCGCCGGAACCGGCCGCGTTCATGGCGACCGACAACAGGGCCAGCGCCAGCGGTGCCGCCAGGCCACGAATGAGGGTGGTGCCGTCCATGCCGATCTCCCGCGGTGGGTGCGGCGGAACCACGCATCAACCGTGCCAAGTGCCGGAGGTCCGCGCCGCAGACGATGGCCGGGGTGCGGCGCGGTCGGGTGGCGCCAGGGCGTTACAACCGCGTGGGGGAATTGTTGGGATTGCGCAGCCCGCAGCTGCCACAGGGCAAGGCGGACGCCCGACTGTCGCATTCTTGTTACAGGGGACATCGCCGACTGCAACGGTGCCGCTTCAGCCGGTGATTTCTTGACGCGCTGCTCATTGCGCTGCCGTTTAGCGCAGCGCTAGGATCCGCCCATCAAAGGCCGCCCCGGTGGCCGAAGAAGTCCCGGCGGGGGGCGGCACGCCGGAGATGGCCTGACAGTCCGCCGACGGTGTCCGGATGCTGGGGGAAGCATGGCGGCGGTCCCGGAGGCTTCAACATCGCGCTGCGTACTCTGGTTCGGCGAACCGCTGGCAAGCGAGCGAAGCGCGCTGGCGGCCGCAGGCTGGTATGTACGCAGCATCCATCCCGATCCCGGCATGGCCATTGGCCTGCGTGGGCGCGATCGACTGCTCGCAGTGGTCGATCTACGCCATATGGATGCGCAGGCGCTGCAGCTGCTGATGCCGTGGATCGAACAGCACCAGCATCTGCCCTGGCTGGCAGTGCTGCCGCCCGGCGCAGGCGCCACGCCAATGGCGTGGCTGCCGCTGCTGCAGTTCTGCCTGGCGCGCTTCACGCTCCCGTTCGGCCTGCAGGACCTGGTCAGTGCGATGCGCCAGCAGTTCGATGCGGATGAACCCTCTGTTGATGGCGCGTGCAATGGGCAAGGGCCGCGTTCATTGATCGGCGAGAGCCCCGCGCTGCATGCAGTGCGCACGGTGCTGCACAAGTTCGCTCCGGTGGAGTTGCCGGTGCTGGTCACAGGTGAGACCGGCACTGGCAAGGAGTTGGCCGCACACGCGCTGCATGCGTTGTCCGGGCGCGCGGGCAGGCCATTCATTGCCGTCAACTGCGGTGCGATCCCAGCCAACCTTGTGCAGTCGGAGCTGTTCGGACACGAGCGCGGCTCGTTCACCGGTGCCGACAAGCGCCAGATCGGCGTGTTTGAAACGGCCCAGGGCGGCACCGTGTTCCTCGATGAGGTGGGCGATCTGCCGGCGGAGGCCCAGACAAGCCTGCTGCGGGTGCTTCAGGAAGGTACCTTCGAGCGGGTCGGCAGCAGCCAGCCGTTGCGCGCCGACGTGCGGGTGCTTGCCGCAACCCATGTCGAGCTGGAGCATGCCGTGGCCCACGGCCGTTTCCGCAGTGACCTTTACTACCGCCTCAACGTCCTGCGGCTGCTGATGCCGCCGCTGCGCGAACGTGGTGCCGATGTTCAGCTGCTGGCCGAGCACTTCCTGCGCTGCTTCCGGTTGCGCCACACGGTACGCGCACGCGGCTTCTCACCGGCGGCGATCCAGGCGATGCGCCGCTTCGACTGGCCGGGCAATGTCCGTGAACTGCTCAACCGGGTGCAGCGCGCTGCGATCATGGCCGAAGGCGAGCTGATCAGCGAGCGGGACCTGGAACTGGGCGCGCCGGTGCCGGTCCTGCCCGGCGCGATGCTGCATGATGCGCGTGGCCAGGCCGAACGTGATGTGCTGCTTCAGACCCTGCGCCAGACCGGCTACAACGTCTCCGAGTGTGCACGGCAGATGCAGATTTCGAGGGTGACGGTGTACCGGCTGTGCCGCAAGCACCGGCTGGAGCTGCCTGCGCAGCGCTGATCAGCCGGCCGCGAGGTGCTTGAACAGGCGCAACGGCCTGCCCGCGACGCGCTCGATCACGCCCTTGGCTTCCAGGTCCAGCTGCACGGCCTTCAACCACCAGCCGGCGGTGGCACCAGCCGGGAACAGGGCGGCGGGCAGAAGTGGCAGCAGTGCCTGTTTTGCCTGCGCAACGGTCAGGCCCGGCGGTTGCGCAGGCAGGGCCCGCAGCAAGGCATGGCGCATGGCGAGATACTTGGCACGATCCACGCGCTGGAAGTGCCCGGGCGTGGTGATGCTCTCGATCTCGATCCGCTCGGGCTCAGACATGGGTATCTCCCGTGACTTCGATGCGTGGGCTGCGGAAGCCCATGGCGATCCACGCCTTCATCAACCGGGCATAGAACCGCAGCGACCGGGTCTCCAGGTTCGGCACATCGTCGGGAAGGACAGACGCGTCAGGAAGATCACTGACCATCGTCCGCATTTCGACGGCGGGGCGTATCGAGGCCGGCCACAACAGGCCGTACAGGCTCAACCAATGGCCACCGCTGAACTCCAGGAAGAGCGGTGTATTGCAGCAGCCCGCCACAACGCGGCGGCTGCCGCCCCTGCTGGACAACCGCAACGCACGCAGCATGGAATGCCCGGCATCGATGCTGACGCGATCCTTGCGCTGCATTACGAAATGCGTCTGGCCTTGAGGCCCCAGCACCTGCGGTGCGCCAGGCATCGCCTGCAGCTGGGCGCCGGCCCTGCGGCAGCTGTCGCAGCAGCATTCGACGGTGGCGATGGGACTGCCGGTGGTGGTCAGGCGGACCTGGCCGCAGGCGCAGGCAAGGGACTGGTGGGAGGGCATCTGCATTTTCTCCTGGGGTTTCATCCTCTCGACGAACCGGGGCACCGAAATTCGACAACATCTGCCTTCAAGGACGCATCATCCGGTAGCGGATGCGGTACAGGTCCAACCCTGCACCGTCCGCGCGGCGCGCTGAATAGGTCATGGTGTCGGGTTGCGAGCCATCCAGCATCGCGGCGTAGCTGTCGCGGGAGGGATCGTTCAAGGGGGCGGGCAATGCATGGCCCGCGTCGTAACGGCCTCCATGCTCGTAGGCAATGAACTGGCGCACCGGTGCACTGCCGAAGTCCAGAGCGCGGGCAAACACCAGCGTCCGGCCGTCGCCCAGGAAAGTGGCATCGAACTCCTGCGCTGCGGTATTGAGGTCTCCCGCCAGCGGCCGTGCCGGCTGCGCCATGCCACGCACCATCGCTGCGACGTAGAGGTCATGGCCACCCGCACCGCCTGTGCGATCGCTGGAGAACAGCAGCGTGGCTGCGTCCGGCGAGAGCATCGGCGCGAACTCATCGGCCGCGCTGTTCACTGCGGGGCCAAGATTGACTGGCTCCCCGAATCGACCGTCGCTCCCCATGCTGACCCGATACAGATCGTCGCCGCCCTGGCCGCCTGCGCGATCCGAACAGAAATACACCACGCGGCCATCGGCGGAAAAGGCGGGATCGAAGTCGCGCCCCGGCGTGTTGAACGGCACCGGCGTCGCCGGCCGCCAGCGCTGTCCATCGTTGCGGGAGACCCAGATGTCATACCCACCCGGACCGCCGGGCCGGTTGCGGCTGAACCACAGTGCGGTTCTTCCGTCCGGGCTCAAGGTCAGTCGAATCTCGTCGTACTGCGTGGATGCAACGCCCGGGGCAAAGCGTTCGGCGGGGCCGACGATCTGCAGCACCTTGGATGGAGGCGCGGGAGGCGACGCAGCAACCAGCAGCATCACAGCCAACAGCGCCTTCATGCCTGTCGCTCGAAGTCGCTGACCCAGTTGGTTTCCCAGCTGCGCCCACCATCAATCGAAGCCGCCTGTTCCCAGCGCGCCGAACGCGGGGTGACGCGTGACCAGATCACCCGTGTCTGGATTGTTCGACCGTCGTGCTGGTCTTCGCCGAAGAAGCGGCCGACACCGGCCTGGAAACCACCGCGCAGTGGCGCGCCGATCCGGGTCGGCTCCCGGCCATCCAGCCACCAGCTCAACCAGTGCTGCTCCGCCGCATTCCAGGCGCGGATGCCCATGCCGCGCAGCGGTGCTCCAGGCACGTCCATCAGGTTGTCACCCACGTTGCCGAATCCCCCCAGTACCGGCCAGTTGTGCAGGGTGCCGTTGAACGCGTCCCATGCATCGCTGCCTGCCAGCCGAGCGCGCAGGCGGCGATGGCGCACGTTCCAATGGCCCACCAGGAAATCAAAATCGCCCGGTGCATCCGGCAGCTTCGGAAGCGGAGAGGGGGCCACCGCAGTGCGGCGGAACCCGTTGCGCCAGTTCACTTCCCAGTGCGCACCGGCATCGTCGGAGAACGCCTGCTCCCACCACGGCTCCTCGCCATGGATGTCATGCCAGCGGAACCAGACCTCGATGGGGCGTCCCTTGAAGTCATCGCGACCGCGGAAGCTGCCGCCATTGCCTTCGAAGACGCCGCGCACGGGCGCTTCGATATGGGCAGGGTTGCGGCCATCGATCCACCAGATCGACCACGTGGAAGACACTGGATCAAATGCACGCACGCCCAGGCCCCTGTAGGGGCCAGAAGGCAGCGCCATGACGTTGTCGTCGATGGTGCCCAGTCCGCCCAGGGTGAGCCAGACCGCGCTGGCGCCGGTGAAGGCTTCCCAACGGGTGTCGCCCACCAGGCGCTCCTTCAGCCGTTGGTGCCGGACCTGCCAGTTGCCCTGCAACCATTTCCAGTCTTCGCCGTGGCTGGCCAGGGCCCACCCGGAGGGCAGGGCAGTGGACGCCGCCGCGGCGGCCAGGGTGGCCAGGAACTGCCGTCGATCCATGTGCGTGATCCCCTGTCGAAGGTGCCTCCATGTTTGCGGACAGGAGGGGGATTGACCACGCAGATATCGGGGCTCAGGCTAAGTCACACTTATGGTCACCCAACGCCAGCTGCCATCGCTTGCCGCCATCCGCGCCTTCGAGGCGGCGGCGCGGCTGGGCAGCTTCGCGCGTGCCGGCGAAGAGCTCGACACCAGTGCGGCATCGGTGAGCTACCACGTGCGGCGGCTGGAGGCCCAGACCGGGACCTGCCTGTTCGTGCGCCACGCACAGCACGTGGAACTGACGGTGGCAGGTGCCAGCGTCGCCCAGGAGGCCACCCGGGCATTCGATGCACTGCGCGCCAGCTTCATGCGCGCCGCTGAGGTGGATGCGGCGCGACTGCGCCTGTCCGTGCTGCCAACGCTGGGCACCAGCTGGTTGACGCCGCGGCTGGGCACGTTCCGCGCCCGCCACCGGCAGTTCGTGCTGGAGCTGGACCTGTCGGCAGAGCCGCAGGACCTGGCCGCCGGTCACTTCGATGCCGCCATCCGCAATGGCCAGGGCGAATGGCCAGGTCTTCAGGCAACTCCCTTGTTTCCCAGTGTGTTCACACCGTTGTGTGCGCCGGCGCTGCTGCCGGCGGCAGACGGACTCGGTCGCCGGGCGTTGGAAGTTCCGCTGCTCGGCAGGCCCGACTGGTGGGCATTGTGGTTTTCCGCACATGGCGCTGTTCCGCCGCCGCCCAAGGAGAGCTTCGTCACCCCCTTTGCGATGGAGCATCTGGACGTCGGTGCTGCCATTGCCGGGCAGGGCATCGCCATCGGCTCGCCGATCCTGTTCCAGGCCGAACTGGACAGCGGGCGCCTTGTGCAGGCACATCCGGGGGTGGCGAGCGACGGGCGTGGTTTCTGGTTCGTGGCACCGACGGCGCGCAGCCGCAGCGCCAAAGTCATTGCATTCGGTGACTGGCTGGGCGAGCAGGCCGCGCAGGCCAGGCATGCGGCGCGACATCATCTGGCGCGCACGGTGACGCCATGAACCAGAGCCCCGAACTGCTGCGGCGCCTGCTGCGCGCCAAGGACCGGATGGACCACGCCAGTCACGAGGACTGGCCGGTGGCCCGCCTGGCGGAGGTCAGCGCAGTGTCGCCGGCGCATTTCGCGCGTTCGTTCAAGCAGGCCTTCGGGCTGCCGCCGCACCGCTACCTGCTCAGCCGCCGCATCGAACGGGCCGTGGCGATGTTGCGTGACACCGACCTGCCGGTCACCGAGATCGCCGCGCAGACCGGCTGGAGCAGCCTGGGCACCTTTGGCCGCATCTTCCGTGACATCACCGGCGACAGCCCGGGCAATGTGCGCGAGCGCGAGCGCTCGGGCCAGGCGACGCCGGCCAGCGTGCCGGAGTGCCACGCACGTGCCGCGCAGCGACCGGACCTGAACATCGCAGTTTTGGAGAAGCGGCGCCGTGAGGCGGTTGCTAACGTGGATCCCACCTGAGGGAGGTCCCATGACAAACACTGTGAACACGGTCGGCCTGTATGTGCGCGACCAGGATGAAGCACTCGCGTTCTACGTCGGCACGCTCGGCTTTGAAGTGCACACCGACGTGCGCAATGGCAGCTACCGCTGGCTGACAGTACGCAGCCCCGGCCAGGACGGATTCCAGCTGGGCCTGTTCGTGCCCGGTCCGCCCACCCACGATGCCGCCACCGCGCAGGCGCTGCAGCAGCTGGTGGCCAAGGGCGCAATGCCGCCGCTGGTGCTGGCCGTGGACGATTGCCAGGCGCGCTACACGCAATGGCTGGCGCAGGGCGTGGAGTTCACCCAGGAGCCGGTCGAACGCTACGGCGCCGTCGATGCCGGATTCCGTGACCCCTCCGGCAATGGCTGGAAGATGATCGAAGCCCGCTCCCAAGCGAGGCGCCGGCAATGAACCGGGGTGGCTGGGCGCGGCCCGTGCATCGCTGGACCTCGATCGTCTTCACCCTGGCGGTGATTGCCAACTTCGCCGTTCGCGGGCTGGGGCAGGGCGAGCCTGCAGCGTGGATCACCTATTCGCCGCTGCCGCCACTGTTCCTGCAGCTGTTCACCGGCCTGTACCTGTTCGTGCTGCACTACGCTGGGAAGCGCCGCAACGCCGCGCTGGGCGCTGCGCGCTGAGGCTGCCTCAGGCGGCTGCGTCGGCGGCGTAGGCCGCAAGCAATGCGGGCAGCTGGTCCATGCGCCGGAAGATCACCTTCGCACCCGCAGCACGCAGGGCTTCCGGCGTGCTGTGGTGCGGGCCGCCCTCGCTGAAACCAAACACGGTCGCACCCGCCGCGACGCCGGCGGTTGCGCCGGTGACCGTGTCTTCGATCACCGCACAGCGGGCCGGGTCCACGCCCAGTGCAGCGGCAGCGGCCAGATACACGTCCGGGTGGGGTTTGGTCCGCGGCATGTCCTGGCCGCTGAAGACGTGGTCGCCGAAGGCATCGAGGATGCCGACCTTGCCCAGCTGCAGCTTCACCTTGAACAGGTCGGCACCGGAAGCGCAGGCAATCCGCCCGCCGGTGGCCGCGGCAATCGCACGCACGGCCTCGGGTGCCCCCTGGATCGCCTCAAGGTCCTGCTCCAGCGCACGGTTGCGCTGCTGGCGGAATTCCTCCAGCCATTGCTCGGTGAACGGCTTGCCGGTGCGTTCTGCGATCAGCCCGGCCAGATGGGCCACGGATTGGCCCAGGAAAACCTCACCCGCCTGCGCCGGGGTCAGCGGCCAGCCGCGTGCGGTCAGCATTTCCGAGAGCACACGGGCCACCAGCGGCTCGGAATCGACCAGTACGCCGTCGCAGTCGAACAGCACGGCATCGAAGGGGAAACGGGACATCTACTACTCCGGGAACAGCCAAAGGGGCGACGTGCCCGCTATTTTCCCATAGCGGGACGGGCAGGGCACGCGGGCCACAGGAACGCTAGACTGCCGGGCCAACCCGCCCAGCGCCTGCACGGGAATACGCCTTGAACCGATTGCGATCATTCTTCAGTGCGTACCCCATCCAGTTCGCGATGGCCGCCAAGCTGTACGTGCTCTGCCTGCATCTGCCCGTAGCCCTCCGCCTGGTCGAACTCGGGTACCGCCTGGGGCCGCCCGAGGCCTCACGTGAAATCGGCTACGCGCTGGCGGAGCTCGGTTTCAGGCTGAGTCTCCTCGCCGGAGCGGCGGTACTGGTGTCGATGCTGCTGTTCGGGCGTCGCGGCGCGCTACGGATCCGGCACCCGCTGATCGCTTCGGTCGCCTTTTTCGGGTTGCTGATCGTGCTGGATCGCGCGATACGCATTCCACTGGCGCAGGCGCAGTTTCCCGTCTACAGCGTCGCCGCCATCAGTCTGGGCATGCTTGCGCATGCACTGCTTCTCACGCTGCTGGCATTGGTGCCAGCGCTGCTGATGCAGCGGCGCGTACGTGCCGAGGGCAGGCACCATCATCTCATCAGTGCCAGCATCGCCGGCGCAGTGACGCTGGTGGCCGGCAGCTGCCTGCTCCCCATCCTGGTGGCGCAGCTGCCGGTGGGATTCTCGCCAGGCGAGTTCATCATACCCGTTGCCGACGGCGCCGCGCAGCTGCAGATTGCGAGCCTGATCCTGCTGATCGCCTGCGCGCTGGCCACGTTTGTCGGCCTGTGGGCCAGTGCGCCGTCGCCAGAACCCGTATCGATGGCGCGCAGGATGGGGGTGTCGCTGATCCTGCTTGCCACGACGCTGCTGATCATCCTGGCCAGCATGGCTTATCTGCTGCGAGCGCTGTCCGCTGGGGCGCCGACGATAGGTCGCGGGCTTGTCGTTGCCACCGTCGTCGGCGCTGCAGTGCAGCTCCTGCTGACCAGAGTGCTGGCGTCACGATGGCTGCGCGTACAGGCATCGTGACGTTCCTCTGCCCGCCGATCAGCCCAGGTCACACCCGGCCGGCTGCGGCCAGGTGGTGGCCGGCAGCATGTTCTTCAGCGAGGCCGGTGCGTTGATCGCCACGTAGCTGGCGCCCAGCAGCTCCTCCAGATCGGCAATCGTCACCAGGTAGTTGTCCAGGCTGCCCAGGTTGGCCTCGTTGGGGATGATCCAGCTGATCGCCTTGGCGGTTCCCGTATTCGGGTCGCGGGTGATGATCGTCTTCCAGAAGAACTCCGGCGTCGGGATGCCGTGGCTGGCCAGGAAATAGTCGTTGGCCGCATCGCCGTAGACCACGCCACCGTAGACGTCCACCGGCGCGATGTCGCGGTAGCACTCGGCCACGTTCTCGGCCTTCACCCAGATGCCCTGGTTGAAGCTGGACACCTGCGGAACGATGTTGGTCATGTAGTTGGCGCGGCGGATGTAGGTCGCGTTGTAATCCATGTGGTTGGACGTGACCAGATGGCCACGGTCATAACCGGACTTGATGCTGGCGTAGGAGGCGGTACTGGCCTGGCCGAGGCAGCCTGCCGGCAGGTCCGGGTCCTTGTAGAAACTGGACGGCCGTGCGGCGGAACCGGTATCGGCGGTGAGCGTGTACTCGTAGCGGGTGGCGCTGTGGATGCTGCAGTCATAGGTGAGCACGAAGCCGCCCTTGTTGAGGGTGACGACCTGGGCCTGGGCAGCGCCGGCGAAAGCACTGAGGACGAACGCGAAGAAGAAGCTTGCAAGGCGCATTGCGGTTCTCCAGCAGAAAGTTCAGGGCGCAGCCGTCCGCCTCGGCCCGGGCAGGGCCGGTCATGGGGAGACGGTGCAGAGTCGGGTGCGGCGATTGCGGTGGGACGTGACCGCGTTGTTGGGCTGCGGAGGCCCTGCGGTGCCGTAAGCGTCACAAGCTGTCGTCTTTTGGTCAACGAGGAAAAGACGAAGCTGTGACCGCCCGCAAGCACTGGAGAGATGTCAGATCACGCGGCGCGTGGGTGCAACGTACGCGTGCTAGGTGCAGATGGTCTCGCAGTACGCCGTCGATTGCCTTCTTCAAGCGGAATTCGAACTGTCACCAATCTGGAATTGATGTCGCATTTCCACTGATGTGTTCAGGCTAAGCTTCGCCCAAGGACGCCGGGCTTCCAGCACGAATGGACCGCGCAAGCGGGACCAGGTGCATCCAAGGAGGGAGATTGGAGATGCGCGCAGTTCGAAAATCGCGTCGTATGCCGTGTCGCGGCCACTGTCCCGGGTGGCGCTGGCCGGATTCCTTTCAGCTTCTCTCGTGCACAGGCCCCATCAGGCGGTGCGCATGACCGCGTTCGCCCGGTCACATCGTCCAGCCCGGCTCTCTCCGGCCTTCGCCGGCGGAAAGAGCCTGCTCAGCTGGAAACCTGCAAGGCCCTGTCGATGCAGTGGTGCTTGAGCACGAATCCACTCATCGCCGGCATGTTGGTCAACGTATCCCGTTGACGTACCCGATCGCTTTCTTCACATGAATTCTGGCCCGGCAACACGGGCATGAAGAGGAAGTCCACCTTTCAGAGAACAAGGAGCGGGGTAATGCGCAAGCAACGTTGGAGGAGAATGCAGGGAGTGGCGGGAGTGCTTCTTCTGCCCCTGGCCTTTTCGGTGTCTGCGACAACCGGCAACATCAACCCATCGACCTACTCCTATTCGCGCGCGTATGGCGTGACAGAAAGAGAGGCGGCCCAGCGACAGTCGGCCACGGTGATGGCGGGGCAGCTCGAAAGACAGTTGCAGACCCTGCATCCAGATACGTTCGCGGGCCTTTACATCGAGCATATGCCCGATTTCCGCGTGGTGGTGAAGTTCACGTCCACGCCTGCACACACGCTGCAGGGTTTCACTACGGATCTACGCTATAAGGCAGAGATCGCCCCTCAATCACTGGAGATGATGCTCGCGGTGCAAGATGAAGGAGACGCGCAGTTGCGCTCCGCAGGCATCGAATTTCTGTCAGGGATCGATATCAAGCGATCGATGGTTACATTCCACGTCAAGAATGTTGACAGCGCAGCCCGCGCAATGCGGCATTTGCTGCGTGCCGTTGATTTCGTCGAGATACTGCCAACTGCCGGCTTCGTGGAAACCACTGCCATTTCCGGAGGGCACCGGATCAACGGGCCTGCGCAGGACTGCACCACGGGCTTCAACGTCTTCGATGCCGATCACGAGCTCGGCGTTACAACTGCCGGTCATTGTGACAATGCGGTGGCCTACGTCGGCCTGTCCGCACCACTTGTATTCCAGGCCGAGAACAACCAGGGGGACTTCGATGTGCAGTGGCACAAGGAGCCGAGTTCGGGTGCACGCCAGGTCCAGAAGAACCAGATCGAGCTGGTTGCCGGACCGACGTCGACAGTGGACATCACCAGCACCTTGGCATCTGCTTCGCTTCCTGTGGGTGCATCCATCTGCAAGAGCGGATATGCGGGCCATTACATGTGCGGCACGATTATCGACAAGAACTCGCATTCGATCCACAACAACGTGATCGGCAACTACATCCGCGCCAGCAGCACGACCGGCGAAGCAATGTCAGTGGGCGGCGACAGCGGCGGTCCGGTATTCGTCGGCAATGCAGCGGCGGGCATCGTCCACGGACGCGGAGAACCAGGAACGCCATACAGGAATGATCTGTTCTACATGCCCATCGAGCGCATCTCCTCCTTGGGCCTGGCGGTACTTACCGAATCGTTCGAGATCGAGAAAATCGACGAAGTATCAGGGCGCTATGCGGCGGACATTCCCGTGGCGATCGATTTTCGGGGTAAACCCAAATTTCCCCTGACGCTCTCCATCACGTCTGTCAACTGCCTTCCATCACAGCCCTGCGGGACGTGGTCGTTCGAGTTCCCTGAGAAGATCCAGACGCCGTTTGTCTACGCGTGGGCGTGTCAGCTCATCGATGGGCTGTGGTGGGATAGCCCGCCCATGACCGCTATCCTGCGGAGCTCACTGAAGGACGCGTCCGGCGTGCAAACGTCAGCAGTGGAACACAAGGTCAACTGCTCTGTCTTTTGACGTGGGCTTCCGCCGGGTGCGCTGTACTGGAGGGCCGCAGTCCATGGTCGCTACTGCGGCTCTCTCCTTGAGAGCCCGGCTCGTCCGCGCCATTGAAACCCAACGACCAGGCACCGCCTCGTGTGGGGGCCGTTCCGGTCGGCTGCACGAACAGGGCTTTCCAGTCGCCGCGTCTCGGCGCCGCAGCTGGGGGGGGGAGCTCGGTGACGCCCTCCATTCTCGGGAAGGAGCCGTCATGGCCCTGTTCCAATAGTAGGCGCGACGCAACCACCACTTTGCTGCGTCGCAAGGTGCCAGCCACCATTCGCACCGGTACGGTCCGACCCGTTGCACCACCACCGACGGGGAGAGACCACGATGCGCAAGGTATTGCTGCTGTTGATCCTGCTGACCGGGCTGGCGCCCACCGCCTGGGCGGCGACGGTCAAGACCACCCATCGCACCATTCCCAGCTGGGATGGAACGCCTCTCGGGGCCTTCGTCATCGAACCGCAGGACGCGGGCGATGGCCGCTACCCGCTGCTGGTAATGCCCAGCAGCTGGGCGGTACCCAGCGTGGAGTACGTGGGGGTGGCACAGTCGTTGGCGCGCCGTGGCTACGTGGTCATCAGCTACAGCTCGCGTGGTTTCTGGGAATCCGGAGGCAGCATCGATATCGCCGGGCCGGCCACGGTCGAGGATGTCAGCGCCCTGATCGACTGGGCGCTGGACAACACCCGGGCCGATCCCACGCGAGTCGGCGTCTCGGGCATCTCGTACGGCGCCGGGACCAGCCTGCTGGCCGCGGCACGCGACCCGCGCATCAAGGCGGTGGCGGCACTGAGCGGCTGGGCCGATCTCCAGGCCTCGCTGTACAGCAACGACACCCCCAGCGCACAGGGCATCGCGCTGCTGGTGGCCGCTGGCCTGGCCACCGGCCGTCCGGGAACAGAACTGGCCACCATCAACCGCAATGTGCTGGTGGGCAACTACCAGGGTGCGGTGGACTCACTGTTGCCTGTGGCGGCGCAGCGCAGCCCCGGGGCCAGCATCGATGAGATCAACGCCAACCAGCCGGCGGTGTTCCTGGCCAACGCCTTCAACGACAGCCTGTTTCCGCCAGGCCAGCTGGTGGACTTCTTCAACCGCCTGAAGGGCCCCAAGCAGCTGCAGCTGCGCCATGGCGACCACGCGCTCAACGAAGCCTTCGGCGCACTGGGCATTCCCAACGAGGTCTACGACTCGGTTGGCGACTGGTTCGACCACTACCTCAAGGGTGAAGCCAATGGCATCGACCGGCAGCCTGCGGTGCAGCTGAAGTCGCAGAAGGGCAGCTGGAGCACGTATCCGAACTGGCAGGCGACCAATGCCGGCGCCATCAGCTATGCGCTGACCGCACCCAAAGGACTGCTGCTGCCCACCGGCGGCCTGGCCGAGAGCGGAAGTAGCACCGGCTGGAACTACCGTATCGGCAGTGGCCTGCTGACCGCTGCCAACTCGGGCGTGGCGATGGCCTCCGGCGCGCTGCAGATGATCAATCTGCCGCCAGGCGCCTATGTTCCGTTCGTGGGCCGAAACGCCGCCGGCGTCTGGCAAGGGCCGGTCCAGTGGAGTGCACGTCGCCTGGACGGCGCGCCGGAGGTGCGCTTGACCGTCACGCCCAGCCGCGCCAACACCACGCTGTATGCCTACCTGTATGCCGAGGATGTGCTGGGCAATGGCCAGCTGATCAGCCACAAGCCTTACACGCTGCGCGGTGTCACGCCGGGCCAGCCGAAGACGCTGGACCTGCGCCTGGAAGCGAGCAGCTGGAACATTCCGGCTGGCAGCCGCCTGACCCTGGTGGTTGATACGGTGGATCTGCGCTACTCGGGCATCAGCCAGTTGGGAGGCACGGTGACCTTCAGCTCGCCAGCCAACGCACCTTCGGTGCTGAAGGTGCCGCTGCATTGATGGAAGGCCGCGCCCGTTGCGGCGGGCGCGGTACGCCAGGCTGGAAAACTGCGAGACTGGCGTTTGGTCCGGGAAAGGGATGAATCCATGGTCATTGCAGGGCTGCTGCTCGGTGCGGTGCTTGCGGCGCCCACCGCACAGGGTGCGCCGATCGCCTGGTCGGACACGCTGTCGAAGGATCTGGACGCTGCCGACGCGGCCATGCGCGGTAGCCATCCGGGCGCCGTGGATCTGCGGAATCCCGGTTTCCTTCCGCAGCTGGAGGCTGCCTCGGCACTTGCCCGTTCGCGCGCGGCCAAAGTCGACAGCTTCGCGGGCTACTGGTGGGCCATGAAGGGTTACGCGGCCTCCTTCAACGACGGCCACGTCAGCCTCAACGCGCTTGCCGACGCGCCCGATCTTCCGACGCAGTGGCCCGGGTTCCTGACCGGCTTCTACGGCGATGCGCAGGTGGTCATGACCGTCGACGGTGGTCCGGGCCATCCGCCGCTGGGGGCTCGATTGCTTTCCTGTGACGGCATCGATGCGCAGACGCTGGCTGCACGCCGGGTGGGTGACTTCAGCGGGCGCTGGAACCTGCAGGCCAGCCGCATCCATGATGGCGGTGAGGTGCTGCTTGAACAGGGCAATCCCTTCGTGCCGGCGCTACACGAGTGCACCTTCCGGGCTGATGCACGTGACACGGCCTATCTGCTGCAGTGGAAACCGCTGGGGCCGGAAGCGCGGAAGGCGCGCCTGGACGATACACGGCGCTCCTTCCGCCCAGCCAATGGCTGGCACGTGTTGCGCGGCGCAGGCTACTGGATCACCACCAGCAGCTTCAACGCCGATCCCGCAGCGGACAATTTCCGGCAGCTGACCCGGCTGCTGCAGCAACTCACTCCTGCAGCCGACGCATTGCAGAACGCCCCCCTGGTCGTGCTTGATGTGCGCGGCAACACCGGTGGTTCGTCGCACTGGAGCATCGTGCTGGCGCGCTTGATCTGGGGGGGCAGGGCTGTGGACACATTGCGTGACGACAGCTGGGTGGAGTGGCGGCCGTCCGAGCCCAACATCGCCCAGCTGCGTGGCTTTCTGGAGAAGCTGAAGCAGGCGCCTGATGCATCACCGGCACTGCTTCGCATGCTGGGGACCGTGACCGAAGGGATGGCGCAGGCGAGGGAGCAGGGTCAACCATTGTGGCGGGAACCCGCCAATGATCCTCCCGCCACGGTAGCGCAGGCAGAGCAGGCCGGAGCCGGACGCAGGGGCAGGGTGGTGATCGTGGCCGATGCGTCCTGCGGCTCGGCCTGCCTCGATGCACTGGATCTGTGGAAGCGGCTGGGCGCGATGCAGGTAGGCGTCGAAACCTCGGCCGACAGCCTCTACATGGATGTCAGGCCGGAGCGGCTGCCGGGTGGCCTGGCAAGGATCTCCGTGCCGATGAAGGTCTTTCGAGGTCGGGTGCGTGGTTCGAATGAGCCGCACGTTCCGGATCGTCGCTATGACGGCGACATGCGGGATACCGCGGCACTTGAAGCGTGGATCCGCGGACGATGAACCGGTCCCGGCGGCGTATCGGTGAAGCGGTTCTGGCGCATTGAACCTTTTCACCGGCAGCTGCATCCAACCCGCAATGCGCCCGGCAACCGCTGCAGCTCTACTGACCGAAGGAGCCCTCGGATGTGCGGACTGCCTCGTACTGCGCTTCAAAGCGCGATGTCGATCATGCCGTTGCCTTTCGCAGCCGGCGCGGTGGTGCCTGCGTCCGCGTGCCGTCGCGCCCCAGCAGCAGCGCGCCCAGGACGTGCTGGAGGAGATCCGCCGCCGCACGCAGCAGGACCGCCAACGGTTCATGGCCACGACGCGAATCTGAGTGACGGCGTTCCCAGAGCCGCCGTGGTGGGTCAGGATGCTGTGACGTGCGGGGAATCATCCTTGCGGGTGCCGACGAGCGCGAAGTAAGCTCTGCTTCGTCTACGAGGGGGACATCATGTACGCAAGGATTGCGGCAGCTGCGCTGCTGTGTATGACGGCCCTGCCTGCGTCGAGCGCCAACCGTGGCTCGACGGTGATGGAGGATTACGCGGCGGCGCTGAATGCCCGCGGGCAGATTCTGCAGCTGGATACCGGAGATATGTTCGGGGAAAAGATCGGGCTGTTTACCGGCTCGGTGGAATTTCTGCAGACGGACGTCGACCTGCCGGGCAACAGTGCGCTGGAGGTGAGCATCAAGCGGCGCTTGGTGGCAGGTGCGCAAGGGCGGCAGGGGTTGGGCATGTTCGGGGTGTGGGACCTGGCCCTGCCCAGGGTGTATGGAACGTTCAGTACCCAGGGTGGGTGGAAGAACTACGTGGTGGCCGAGCCGCTCAACCGCTGTTCGAAGTTCACCCCGCCTCCAACCGAGATCGTCACGGTGAAGGCACAGACGCCGACAGGGCCGGGGACATTCACCGAGTACTTCAACTCCGACGAGTTCTGGCATGGAACGCAGCTCTACCTGCCAGAGACCGGTGACGAGGATCTACTCGTGCAAAGCAACGAATGGCCCGTGCCAAGTACAGGCCATGCCTACCCGATGCGAACCAAGAGCGGCAATGTCATCCGCTGCGTCGCCATGGACGATGGGGCGGGTGAAGGCTTCGAGGTCACGACGCCTGCCGGTATCACCTACACGCTCAATCATATGGCCAGCCTTGGTAGCGGACCGCCATTGATCAAGAAGGGATACTCGCGGGGAAACTTCGGCTCGGTTACGGAGTTCGAGTTCGTTCTTTTCCGGCAGGAGTTCCATATTCTTCCGACCAGTGCCCGAGACCGGTCTGGTAACTCGGTGACCTACACGTGGGATCCGGCAAATCCGCGGCAGTTGCTGCGCATCGCAGCCAACGACGGCCGCATCGTCGATCTCGAGTGGACGGCTGGATCGCCCAGCACGCTGCCAAGCGAAGTGAGCGCGGTCCGTGCGGGCGGGAGGACGTGGACCTACGGTACTGTCGTGGGTGGCTACAAGGTCACCTTCCCAGACCAGTCCTACTGGCAGAGTACGGGGTTCAATGTAGGCACCATGGGGGCCGGTGCCGTCCCCGCAGAGCGGGGTTTCTGCCGGAATCCGGGTGTGGTGACCTACGGCCATTCCGGTTCGATCCGCCATCCCAGTGGCGCAGTGGCGAAGTATCGGTTTGAGCCGACGCTGCATGGCCGCTCGTGGGCGCGTTATGGCTGCAATATGCCCGACAGCACGGGTAGCGGTTTCCTTGACTCGATCGAATACACGCCCGCCAAGTACTACACGTGGTCGCTGGTTTCCAAGACAGTCACCGGGCCGGGCATCGACCAGCCTTATACGTGGGCCTACAGCTACGGCCCGGCCAACGGGTGCTATGCCGACGGCAGCAAGGAACCGTGCCAGGCGAATTCGCCGGCCACGAAGTGGGTGGACGTCAAGGATGCAGAGGGTGTCACCACCCGGCACACCTTTGGCAATCGATTCAATGTGGACGAAGGCTATCTGCTTTCATCGGTCCAGCCGGGCCGCGCAACCACCCTCAGCTATCAGCTTGACGCTTCCGGGAGCTATCCGGCGTTGGCCGGGCGACCGGCATATCAGCGTGCAAGTGGAATCATCGCAGCCAAGCAGATACCGTTGTTGCAGAAGGTCATCGAGCAGGATGGCGTACGCTATATCTGGAAGGTCAATACGTTCGACAGCATGGCACGACCTGTGTCCATCACTGAAGCCAGCCAGCCCGTGCAGTAGGCGTACGGTGTGGCTGGGCATGGGCCGCAACGGGGGCAGTGGCACGTGCTCGACTGCCCCGCCGCGCCTTGTTCGCCCTGGAAGAGGGAGTAGCAAGGACGAAGGCACTACGTCGCCGGAGCCGTGATCCTCTGCAATCCAGTCTGGCCATGGCCCACCCGTGCTGTCGGCGTCTGGCCCGTGATCCCGCCCTGACGCATCCGAGGAAACCCGCATGTCCGACAACCCTCCACCGCTGAACATCCTGGCGTTTTCCGGCAGCCTGCGTGGCAACAGTTACAACCGGCGCCTGGTCAGGGCGGCGGCAGGCGCCGCGCCTCCGGGCCTGCTGCTGACCGTGCATGACACCATTGCCGATATTCCGCTGTTCGACGAAGACCTGGAAGCCGCCGACCCGACCGGCCCTGCCGGGGTCAAGCGCCTGCGCGCGGCCATTGCAGCCGCTGACGGCGTGCTGATCGCCACGCCGGAGTACAGCCAGTCACTGCCCGGTGTACTCAAGAACACGCTCGATTGGCTGTCCCGCGACGATGCCGAGTACCGCACGGTCCTTTCGGCCAAGCCGGTGGCGATCATCGGTGCCACGCCGGGTCACTGGGGCACCAAACTCGCGCAGTCGCAGCTGCGCCATACACTGACCGCCATGGGTGCATTGACCATGGCCTCGCCACAGCTCTATGTGGCCGAAGCGGCGGTCGCCTACGACAATGACGCGGAAGATTTCGACGCGGCGACGCGCAAGCGCCTGCTGCGGTTCCTGGAGGGATTCCAGAGCTGGGTGCAGCTGCTGCAGGGCGGGGCGTCGCGCGCTTGAGCGGTGCCGGCAGGGGCGTCAGCCCCCGCCGGTGCCGGGGCCCGGATCATGCAGGGTGCGCAGCTTCTTCTTGTTGATCTTGCCCACGCTGGTCCGCTCGATCGCATCCACGAAGCTCACGCGGTCCGGTATCGCATAGCGTGAGATGTCTCCGGAACGGCTGCGCGTTGCGACCAGTTCGATGATCTCCGCTTCTGACACGTCACGGCCGGCCTGCCTGACCACCAGTGGCAGCGGCCGTTCACCCCATTTCGCATCAGCGATACCGATCACCGCGACCTCGCTGACCGCCGGATGCAGCGCGATGATGTCTTCCAGCGCGAGCGAGGAAATCCACTCGCCACCGGTCTTGATCACATCCTTGATGCGGTCGGTCACGCGCAGGTAGCCGCCCTCATCGATGTTGCCGATGTCACCGGTATGCAGGTAGCCACCGGCCCACAGCGACGCCGAGGCCTCCGGATCATGCAGGTAGCCCTGGGTGAGCCAGGGTGCGCGCGCCACGACTTCCCCGGTGGCGATGCCGTCGTGGGCAACATCCGCCATGTCCGGATCGACGATGCGCAGGTCCACCAGCGGCACCGGCAGGCCGGCCTTGGTCCGCAGTGACAGCACCTCATCGGCATCGGTCACGTTTTCCACATCGATCTGGGCGATGGTGAGCAGCGGGCAGGTCTCGGACATGCCATAGCCGCCGAAGATGTCGATGCCCCGTGCCAGTGCACGCTGCGCCAGGGCACGGGGCAGGGCGGCACCGCCGATGATCACCTTCCAGCCCTCGAGGTCGGTCTGCGCCGCGTCCGGGTGCTCCAGCAGCATGTGCAGGATGGTTGGCACGCAATGCGAGAAGGTCACCTTCTCGCGGGCGATCAGTGCCAGCAGGCTGGCCGGCAGGTAGCGCCCCGGATAGACCTGCTTGATGCCCATCGCGGTTGCCACGTAGGGCAGGCCCCACGCGTGCACATGGAACATCGGGGTGATCGGCATGTAGACATCGTCGCGATGCAGGCGTCCCTGGCGGGGTGCGCCGCCGAGCGCGGCCATCGCCGCCAGCGAATGCAGCACCAGTTGCCGGTGGCTGAAACAGACGCCCTTGGGCTGCCCGGTGGTTCCCGTGGTGTAGAACACCGTGGCACGGGCATTCTCGTCGAAGTCCGGGAAGCGGACGACCGGCGTGGCATCACGCAGGCCCGCTTCGTACTCGGTGGCGAAGCCTGGCGGCAGCGGGCCACCGGCATCGTCCAGCAGGATGCGCGTGCGCAGGTCCGGCAGCTGCTCGTCGATGGCGTCCAGCAGCGGCAGGAACTCGCGGTTGGCCAGGATCACCCGCGCGCCGCTGTGGTTCAACGTGTACGCGATCTGCTCGGGGGCCAGGCGCACGTTCACCATCATCAGCACCGCACCGATCATCGGCACCGCGAAATAGGCCTCCAGGTAGCGGTTGCTGTCCCAGTCCATCACTGCCACCGTGTCGCCGTGGCCGACTCCCAACGAGGTCAACAGGCCCGCCAGCTGGCCGATGCGCACCTGCAGGGTGCGGTAATTGAATCGGACCTGGTCGCCATGGACGATTTCCTGTTCAGGACTCACCGCCAGCGGCATCAGCAGCAGCTGCTTGATCAGCAGTGGATAGGCATGGGCATCGGGAGTGGGGGCGGATGACATGGCATTTCCTCGTGGGCGGCGTTGCGGTCGCCGGCCTTCTCCGCACCACACTAGCAAGCCCTTCCTGCTGTACCAGCGTACCTAGGTACCTGTTCCCGCGCGCACCCGATTTGCTAATCTCGCCTGGACATGCCGACCCTGCTCATCGCCGACGACCATCCCTTGTTCCGCGCGGCGCTGCATCGCGCGGCCGAAGAGGCGGTCGCCGGCCTGCAGATCCGCGAAGCCGATTCGCTGGACAGCGTGCTCGATGCGCTGGAAAGCCAGTCGATCGACCTGATGCTGCTGGACCTGCACATGCCGGGCAACCACGGGCTTGCTGGCCTGGCGACCATCCGTGCGCTGCAGCCGGGGCTGGCGATCATCATCGTCTCGGCCAATGAGGAACCGCAGGTGATCCGGCGTGCCATCGACCTCGGCGCGGCTGCTTATCTGCCCAAGAGTTCGGGCCTGCACGAGCTGCAGGCGGCGCTGCAGTCGGTACTGGAGGGCGAACGCTGGATTCCGGCCGTGCTGCGGGAGCCGGTGGCGCGCGTTGCGCCGTTCAGCAGGGACGCCGATCTTGCCGCGCGCCTGGCCAGCCTTTCCGCTCACCAGTACAAGGTACTGGGCCTGGTGGCCGAAGGGTTGCTCAACAAGCAGATTGCTGACCGGCTGGGTGTGCAGCTGCGCACGGTCAAGGCGCACATGACACGCATCATGGAGCGGCTGGGGGTACGCAACCGCGCGCAGGCCATCCGCGTGCTGCACGAAATGGGACTGGCCGATCCATCCCGGCAGATCGAAGAAGCGCCCGGGCCCTGATGGATCAGGGCGTGGCCGCAGTGCTCGCGGCCAGCAGGTGGTTGATCGCCCAGCGAAGTGCAAGCGGCTTGAACGGCTTGCTCAACAATGAGAGCCCCGCGCCACGCACTGCATCGCGCGTCGCGCTGCCGGTGTCCGCACTGAGGATCACCGTCGGCCGCAGCCCATGCATGGTCGACAGCCGCTTCCACAACGCGACACCGGTATCACCGTCGTCCAGGTGATAGTCGAACAGCCACAGCGCGGCCTCATGTGCTGATGCTCCGATCACATCGGCGCCCGTTGCCGCAATGACATCACATCCCCAGGAGTGCAGCAGCTGCCGCATCGCCTCCAGCGCAACCGGGTCGTTGTCCACCACCAGCACGCGGATGCCCTTGAGGGCGGTGCTGCCATTGACCATGGGCCCGCCGCGCGGTGCTTCCGGACGCTCAGCGCGGGTCACGCTGAGCGAGAAGGTCGAGCCGTGCCCGGGCACGCTGCGCAGGTGCAGGGGTGCATGCAGCAGATTAGCGATACGGTGCGCGATGTTCAGGCCAAGCCCCAGGCCCTGGCCATTGCTGCGATCGATCCGGTGGAATTCTTCGAAGACCACCGCCTGTTGCTCCGGTGCAATGCCGGGGCCGGTGTCATGCACGCCAATCGACAGCCTCTGGCCCTGGCGGCGGACCCCCAGCAGCACGCCGCCACGGCGGGTGTAGCGGATGGCATTGGCCAGGAAGTTCTGCAGCACCCGGCGCAGCAGCAGTGGATCGCTGTGAACCCAGGCATGGCTTCGCACATAGCCGAACTGCAGGCCGCGGGCGGCCGCGAGCACGGCGAACTCCTGTGCAAGCGGATCCAGTACGTTCGACACCGCGAACGGCCGAGGATCGGCCACCAGCCCACCGGCCTCCAGCCGAGAGATGTCCAGCAGGCCGGACAGCAGGTCATCGGTGGAATCCAGCGCGCCACGGATCTGGTGCAGGAAACTGTCGAGGAACTCCGATTCGATGTGCTGCGACATCGCGTCGGTCAGCAGCTGTGCCGCATGCAGCGGCTGGATCAGGTCGTGGCCCACGGCAGTCAGGAAGCGGGTTTTGGCCGCATTGGCGCGCTCGGCTTCCTGCACCGCCTGCTCCAGCCGGGCTGTGCGGTCCTGCACGCGGTGCTCGAGGGTTTCATTGCTGCGCTTGAGTGCATCTTCCGCCCTGCGGAACGCCGTGACATCGGTGAAGGTGGCCACATACCCACCACCCGGCATCGGGTTGCCGCGGATCTCGACGATGGTGTCGTCGGGGAAAACCCGCTCGGACAGGTGAGGTGTGCCACGCCGCATGTGTGCAACGCGGCGCTGCAGCGCCTTGTCGGGTGTGTCACCGGGGCTGTCACCGATCTTCAGCTGGTCCAGCGCCCATGCCGTGAGGTTGACCACGGGCTGTCCGACCTGCAGCAGCTCCGGCGGGAACCTGAACAACGCGGCGTAGCGGCTGTTCCAGGCCACCAGCTGCAGCTGTGCATCCACCACGCTGATGCCCTGGCTCATGTTCTCCAGCGCGGCTTCCAGCAGGCGCTGGTTGAAGCGCAGCACCTGGGTCGCTTCGCCAACGGCGCGAGTCACCGCATCCAGCGGCGCGGCGCCACCCTCGCGTGCGGCTTCGACCAGCAGCCTTGCCATGCCTGCGCCGACCACGGCCGTCAGCTCACGCTCGACGGCGGTAACCCGGTCATCATCCAGCATCTGCCCGGCGTCGCCCTCCAGCAGCTGGCGCGCACGCTCCTGGCCCAGGAAGCGACCGGCGGTCCTGCGCAGGGAAGCGGCAGCCACCGCATCCCGCCTTCGGGGTAGCGGCGGACGCACGGCCCTCGACACCAGGGCAACCGTCAGCAGATTGATCGCCAGGCTGGCCCCCATGCTGATCGCGATATGGCCGGGTTGCACGCGCAGCGAGACCACGGCCAGCCAGTGCAGTCCATCGGGACTGGCCGACGGTGTTGCGGCCGGGATCATCATCGGCAGCAACACCAGCCACAGCCAGGCCAGCGAACCCAGCACGATGCCGGCCATGATGGCCGGGGAAGGCGTGCGTGGGCGGTACACGGCCAGCAGCACCGCCGGTGCCAGCTGCGAGAGGGCGGTGAAGGACATCAGGCCGAAATCACTGAGTGCCTCGGTATCGCTCATCGCGCGGCTGTACAGCCACGCCATCAGGAACACGGCGAGGATGCCGGCACGTCGGAACGCCAGAACGCGCGGGCGCAGGTCGGCATTGGCCACGCCGCCGATGCTGCCGAGCAGGTGCGATCCGAATCCATGGTTGCCAAGCATGATCGACAGGGTCAGCCCCGAGAGGATCATCATGCCGGTGGCCGCGCTCAGGCTGCCCAGGTAGGCCAGCAGTGCAAGCAGGTGGTGGCCGCCAGCCTGGGGCAGGGCCAGCACATACAGGTCGGGGGATACCGATGCCGGCAGCTGCGCCGCACCGGCCAATGCCATCGGCACCGACGGCAGCCCGATCAGCAGCAGGTAGACGGGGAACATCCAGCGTGCCGTCTTCAGGTCCGAGGTCTGGCGGAGCTCGACCACGCCGACATGGAACTGGTGCGGCAGGGTGAATGCAGAGATGGCACCCAGCGCAACCATGGTGAGATAGTCCGGCACGATGGCCGGTGGCGGCAGCTGCGCCATCTTTTCCAGCAGCGGCGTGCCGGCCTTGTGCACGGACAGCGCCGCATACAGGCCAATGGCCAGCAGAGCGGTCAGCTTCAGTACCGACTCCAGACCCAATGCGACCACGATGCCGCGGTTCGGTTCGGTGGCCGATGCCTTGCGCGCACCGAACAGCAGGGTGAAGGTGGCCATCGTCAATGCGAACCAGAACGACATGTCCAGCTGCCAGTCGGCAGATGTGAAACGATCACCCAACAGTGCCCCCAGCCCTTGGCTGACCGCTCTCAGCTGAAGCGCGATGTAGGGAATGATGCCGAACAGCGCCACCAGGGTGATGGTGAAGCCAAGGCCGCGATCCGCACGCAGCCGTGCGACCACCAGGTCGGCGATGGTGGCACTGTTGTGCTGCTTGGCCAGCCGCCCCAGGCGGAGCAGGTACGGCAGGCCGAACGCGAAGATCAGCGCCATGCCAGCGAGGGTAGGCGGAATGGGGAAGCCCCATTGCAGCCCCTGCGACGCCGCGCCGTAGTACGTCCATGCGGTGCAGTGCACCGCCAGGGACAGCGCGTAGATGAGCGGCCATGCCTTCGAAAGCCGATGCCCCCGGCGCTCGCCCCACAGGGCCACGCCAAACAGCAGTGCGGTCCACGCAATGCAGGCCAGCAGCACGAAAGAGGGCGTCAACATCGCTCCAGTGTAGGCAGAAGCCGGGCGCGGCGGCGCTAGGCTGCGATCACGACCAGTGACAGCTGCTCGGCAACCAGTGCGATATCACCATCGGGAAGCCGTTCGACGCTCTTCTGCTGGGTCAGCAGCCACTGCCCGGGCTGGCGCAGCTCCAGCGAGAGCAGCCGCGAGCGGACGCGCACCTCCGAACCGCTCGGCACCGGCGCCAGGAAGCGCACCTTGTTCAAGCCGTAGTTGAGCACGTGGGCGATGCCGGGGAAGCCGGCGAGGGCGGCCACGTCGTCTTCCACGGTCAGCGACAGCAGCAGGAAGCCATGCGCGATGGTGTGCCCGCCCGGCAGCTCTGCCTGCGCCCGCGCCGGATCGACATGGATCCAGTTGTGGTCGCCGGTGGCGTCGGCGAAGGCATCGATGCGCGACTGGGCGATGTGGGTGGCGCCACTCAGCCGCTCACTGGCCGCCCATTGCTGCAACGCCTGCAGGGCAGCCGGCAGGGCAGCGTCGGTGCCCTGTGGGCTCATTCCACACGCTCCAGCAGGGCCAGGATCGCATGGCGGGCCTCAGGCTCGGACAGCATGGGCGCGTGGCCGACATCCGGCACCTCCACCAGCCGGGCATTCTCCGACGTCGCCGCCATCTGCCGTGCAACGTCGGCCGGCAGGATGTCGGACAGGGCGCCACGCACCACCAGCACCGGCACGCGCGAGGTCAGCCCGCGCACCGCGCGCCACAGCACCGGCCGCAGCAGCCACAGCACCCACGGTCGCGTGGTACGGATCACCGCCGGGTCGTAGTCCAGTTCCAGCAGCCCATCGCTGCGCGTGCGGAAGGTACGCACCGCCATCTGCCGCCAGTCATCGCTGCTGAAGCGCGGAAACGCGGTCTTTCCGATCGATGCCACATAGGCCGTGGCCTGCTCGAGATCCATCGGCGGCACCGGCTTGCCCGCGTACTTGCCGATCCGTGCCAGGGCCTCACGCGGCACCCTGGGGCCGGCATCGTTGAGGACCGCGCCAGCGATCCGTTCGGGCGCGCGCGAAGCGAGGGTGATGGTCACCAGCACGCCCAGCGAGGTGCCGACGAACAAGGCCTTGTCGATGTTCTGCGCGCGTAGCAGCGCGACCAGGTCGTCGGCATAGGTGCGTGGGTTGTAGCTGGTGGGATCATGCGCACGCTCCGACCCCGCGCGCCCCCGCAGGTCGACCGCGATCACGCGCCAGCCCTCGGCAGTGAGCGTACCGGCCAGCGCATCGAAATCGGCACCATTGCGGGTCAGACCGGGAATGCAGACCACGGTGCCGCGTGGTGCCGTTCCCGTACCCGGTGCATGGTCGCGCGCGTGCAGGCGCAGGCCATCATTGCTGTTCCAGTACAGATCTACGTAGGACTGCATCATGCAGGGGCTTCCTGGAAATCGTAACGGATGCGCTAGAAATCGTACCGGACGCTGAGGCTATATTGGCGCGGCGGGCCATAGAAGCCAATCAGCGTGCCGACCGCCGGGATGTTGTATCCGGTGGTGCGGTATTCCTTGTCGGCCAGGTTGGTGCCCTGCAGCGAGAAGGTCCACGCATCATCCAGGCGCCAGATGACGCCGGCATTGACCAGTCCATAGCCGTCCTGGCGGATCACCGGGCTCAGGTCGGTGGTGGGCCACACTTCGCTCTGGTAGCTGTAGCTCACCCGTGCCGACAGGTTGCTGCCGTTGGCCAGGTCGGTGCGGTATTCCACGTTGAACGCACCGGAGAACTCCGGGGCATTGGTGAACTTCATCTGCCTGGCCACGTTGACGCCGCGGTCGATGTACTCGTCGTACTTGGTATCCAGCCAGGCCAGGTTGCCGGAAATCAGCCAGTGCTGGCTGGGCAGGTACTGGTATTCGACTTCCAGGCCTTTGACGGTACCGGCGCCGGCATTGGTGAAATCTCCGAAGAAGGAATCATCGATGCCGTCGCCATTGGTATCCAGGCCGGTGAACACCGACAGCTGGATGTCCTTGTACTTGTTGTAGAACGCTGACAGGTTCAGGAACAGGCGCTGGTCGAGGAAGGCCATCTTGCTGCCGACCTCGTAGCTGTCCACGGTTTCGTCATCGAACGGCTCCGCCGAGCGGGGCACCGCCACCGCGTTGGCGCGGATGTTGTAGCCGCCCGACTTGAAACCGCGCGTGGCCAGCCCGTAGACCATGACGTCCGGGGTGATCTGGTAGTCCAGCGAAACCTTGGGCGAGACGTTCTTGAAGTTGGTCTTCTTGTCGAAGTCCGCCGTCACCGCCACCGGCCGGCTGAAGCCCGGGTCGGCATAGAGGCGGTTCAGCACGATCGCGCGCTTGTCCTCGTCGGTGTAGCGGGCGCCCACATCAAGCTTGAGCCTGCGGGTCAGGTCGAACGTCCAGTCTGCGTACAGCGCGACGCTGTCGGTCAGTACCTTGCCCTGGTTGTCGGCGAACTGTGCGCTGAAGTAGTTGTTCTGGATCTGGCCGCCGGCCTCGCCACTGAACTGGTACAGGCCGACCACGCCGCGCACGCGTCCGCCGGCATCGTAGTTCAGCTGAACCTCGTTGCTGACCTGCTCGTCGTGGTAGGTACCGCCCACATCGGCCAGCTTGATCGGCGTGGTGTCGAAGTCGATGTTGGCCTCGCTGTCCGATTCACGCTTGGCCACCACATACTTCACTGCGATGTCTTCGTTCGGTCGCCAGTTCACCGTGGCCGACGCGCCCTTGCTCTCCACGTTGTTGAGGTTGCGCATGCCCGAGCGGATGTCATAGCGGCTGTCCATCGGCGGGTAGGCGCGCAGGAACGGATTGGGCGCCAGCATCTTCGAGCCGCGCATGCCGGACTGATCGTCGATCCAGTCCAGTGCGAACTGCACGTCGAAGTCGTCGCCCGCATACGCACCCAGGTTCACGCGTGCCGCGTTGATCTGCTTGTCGCTGACCGGTTGGCCGTTGAAGGTGTTCTCGCCAAACCCGTCGTGGTTCATGCTGGCCACCGCCACACGGGCGCGCAGGCCGCTGTCGGCACCGCCAATCGGGCCGCCGATGGCCGCCTTCGCATCCAGCTGGCTGTAGTTGCCCACGGTGACCTGGGCGAAGCCCTCGGTCTGGGTGGGCAGGCCGCGCGAGATGTACTTGATCGCGCCGCCGATGGTGTTCTTGCCATACAGCGTGCCCTGCGGGCCGCGCAGCACCTCGATGCGCGAGACATCGAACACGTCCAGCAGCGCGCCCTGCGGGCGCGCGATGTAGACGTCATCCAGGTAGATGCCCACGCCCGGATCGGCGCCCCAGGTGGGGTCGGACTGGCCGATGCCACGGATGTAGGCGGTGACCGTGCTGCTGGCGCCGCGCGCCGCGTAGATGGTCAGGTTCGGCACCTGCGCATCCAGGTCGCTGATGTCCTGGACATTCATCCTGTCCAGCGCCTCCGAGGTAAAGGCGGTGACGGCGACTGGCACCTCCTGCAGGGTTTCCTCGCGCTTGCGTGCGGTGACCTTGATGCTGTCCAGGTTCGTGGGTGAAGCGGTCCTGCCTGCCGCCGGCACGGCCTGTGGCGTGTCCTGTGCCAGTACCGGCCCGGAGGCCAGCAGTGCGCCGATCATGAGACTCAGACAATTCCGTTTCATTCGGTCCTCCCCCAGGCGAGTGCTCACAGATGGCCCATTGCCACCCCTGCAGCCAAGGCTAGCGGTGTCATCCGGCAGCGGCGAGTGGACCTAGGTCCAGTCGGCAGCGGCCGCCGGATGCGGATACTGGGCGTGCCCCCAGCCGGACGCGCTCCCCGGTACCCCTTCATCCACGACTCACGCATGAGGATCTGGCCATGAAATCCGGAATCGATTCGATCAAGGCGGTACTGCTGGCAATGTGCTGCTGGTTGACGTCGGCAGGCAGCGTGCTCGCCGCGGACCCCGCAGGGCATTGGGACATCGGCCTGTACGGAAATCTGTTCGGCGCCCGCGAGTACCAGGTCTGGGTGCCGGCCGGCTACAACGACCAGCAGCCGCTGCCGTTGCTGCTGGTGCTGCACGGCTGCGTCAACGGGCCCAACCTGATGGGCGAGGCCTCCGGCTTCAACGATGTGGCCGACACCGAAGGTTTCATCGTGGTCTATCCGCGCCAGAACGTGACCTCCAACCCGGCGCGCTGCTGGAACTGGCAGCTGCCGATCAACCAGGCCCGTGACAGCGGCGAGGCGTCGATCCTGGCCGGCATCGTGGACAAGGTGAAGGCCGGTTACAGCGTCGATCCGCACCGGGTCTACGTCACCGGCATTTCCGCCGGCGGTGCGATGACCTCGATCATGCTGGCCTGCTATTCGGACGTGTTCGCCGCTGGTGCCATCCATTCCGGCGGCATGTTCAAGGGCGCGACCACCATTTCCGGCAGCGCCTATGCGCTGTTGGCCGGCAGCATCTATTCGCCGGACAGCAACGGTCGGCTGGCCTGGCAGTGCTCGGGCTCACCGTCGCCGCGGCCGCTGCCGGTGCTGGTGTTCCATGGCAGTGCCGACCTGACCGTCAATCCGGTGAACGGCCAGCAGGCCGTACGCCAGTTCCTGCAGACCAATGATCTGGCCGACGACGGCCAGGACAACGACTCGGTGAAGTACGTGCCGACCAGCACTTACCACGGCCAGGTACCGGGTGGGCGCGCCTATACGGTGGACACCTATACCTATGGCGGGCGCACGCTGGCACAGCACTATGTGGTACAGGGCATGGGGCATGCGTGGAGTGGCAGCCAGTCGGGCTTGCCGTTCACCGACCCGAAGGGCCCGGATGCCACGCTGATCACCTGGTTGTTCCTAAAGGGCTACCAGCGCTGAGGGGCAGGGCGGTCACTGGCGGTACGGGAGCCGAGGGCTCCCGTACCGCCAGGGTTTCAGCGCCAGGTCCGCGCAGCCGTGCACCCCGTTCGGCAAGGAATCGCTTGGGTGGGGCGCCCACCGTCTTTCGGAACATGGTCACGAACGCGCCCGAACTGTCATAGCCCAGGTCATCGGCAATGGCCTGCACCGTACGGCCCTTGCCCAGCATCGGCAGTGCGACCACCACATGCAGCTGTCTGCGCCAGCGTCTCACGCTCAGACCCGTTTCGCCGGAAAACAGGCGGGACATGTTGCGCTCGCTCATTCCAATCCGGCTCGCCCATACCTCGAGCGTGGCCCGCTCGGCCGGGGCGGTCAGCATTGCATTGGCCAGCTTTCGCAGCCTTGGGTCGGAGGGCATGGGCAGGTGCAGCCATTCCGGCGGTGCCGCGATGAGCTCGTCCAGAAGCACAGCCATCAGGCGCGCGTCCGCACTGCCAGCGGCGTACCGCCAGGGAAGCGCTGAGGTTCGTTCAAGCAGGGCATGCATGAATGGACTGATCGCCATTGCGAAGCAGTGTGTCGGCAGTCCAGCGATAGCCCCGGGCTCCACGAATACAACGAAGCCATGCGGCTTTCCTGTGCTGCTGGCCCGGTGGGACAGCCCTCCGGGAATCCAGATCGCTCCCTGTGGCGGGACGACCCACAGGCCTGCACGGGTCTCCAGCGTGATCAATCCGCTCGTGGCTACCAGGAGCTGTGCTTTCCGATGCTCATGAAAGGGCATTTCCCAAGCATCGGTGATGGGGTCCACGCCCAGCACCATGACCGGGCTGTCGACGCGATCGGGGTAGTCCGCCCCGATACCCTCCAGCTCGATAGTTGACGTCACCACTGCATCGCCCAGCACAACACGGCGAGGGGGACGTGCGCGCTGTCAATCTTCATGATCCGCCTGCTGCGGTTCATGTCTGTGCCAGACACAGACGAATCCCATCAGGACATGAACGATCGGCAGCTCTTCTCTTCCGGCTTCGGCAATCAGCGTGGTTGCACGCATGCTGGCATCCTCTTCTGTCGAGGATCAGAAGCGTATTGGGCAAAGCGGGGGCCGTCATTCGACAGTTCCGCCAGGTGATTCAGCAATCCGGCCATCTACCGTGCAACAGCCCAGACGAGTGCTGCGCCCGGTGCGCTACAGTGCCGGAACCGTGATCCGCTGCAGGTCGAGCTTTGCCCGCAGGGCGTAGTGCTTGCGGGTGACCGGCACGACACTGGTCAGGCGGGGGTCAACGTAGTCCTTGAAAAGGGGCGGCCGCGGCGACGAAAGATAGAACCCGCGATCCTGCCTGACCGCCGCCGGCAGCAGAACTTCGCTGAGGTCGCCGTCGGATGCATCGGTGACAAGGCAGGGCACATGGCGGAAGCCGAGCTTGCGCAGCAGGTACAGGCGGTGGGAGCCATTGGTCAGGATCACGCGCTTGCCGAACCGGGTGGCGCTGATCAGGTTGTCACTGAAACCGAGATAGATGACGACGGCGTGGCTGGCCGCGCCGAACGGCTCGTAGCCGGTGATGGTCGCCGGATCGATGGTCGCCACATCGAGGAATCGCAGGTCATTGGACGCGGAAGCAAATGTGTAACTGCCATCGGACTGGGTGAACCTGACGTCGGGGTGTGCATGGCGTCCGCTGCGGGCGACGAGCTGCATGATCTCCTGTGCGGTGGGCGAGGTGGGCATTGCCGCTGCCAACTGATCGATGTGACGCAGATTGATGCATTCCTGGAAGATCACCAGTCGATCAATCTCGACCATCTGCCAGGCGCGCGGCAGCACGCTGGTCATGCCGTGCATCGAAGGTTGCCGCAGCGCCTGATCGGCCAGCGGCATCATCTCTCCGGTCAACGGCTGGACAGCAATGGCGTCCGCCTCATTCGCCTCGTCCTGGCGCAGGCGATGCACGTCGCTGCGTGCGGCCCTCCAGGCGGCCACCAGTGCGGCCTCGTCGAAGCATCCCGGCGGGCAGCGCTCCCTGATGAAGCGGACGAAGGCCGGCAATGGAAACAGACCCTTCAGTAGAACGGTCGCGTCCACGCCGTCGTCAGTGATCTCGCTGCTCATCCATTCTCCGTCGCGGGGATTGCATCAACGGCCAGCAGACCGTCCTGTTCGTCACGCCAAAGTAATATGTTATATCGTAACATTTAGATGCCTTGGCGGCAATCGCCCTGCAACATGCGCGGCGATGGTGGCTTGGCTGCTCCGTATCCAATGCAACGCCTGGATACATCCACTGACTAGAGGAGATGTTCATGAACGAGCTGATTGAGCTGGGTGTAGTGGCAGGACAGCAGAACCCTGACGAACAGGGTGTGGGTGGTGAACTGATCGAGCTGGGCTCGGTGGTTTCGGAAACGAAGGCACACAACCACGGCACGTTGTGGGATGGCGTCTTCCCGACCACCTCGCCCTGATCTGCCGCGCAATGCGGTCACTGCGGTGCATGCCCTGCATGCACCGCTTCTTGGTCCCAGGGCAGGAGAGCACGTGATGGAGCAGGGCGCCGCCCCCTATTTCCTGTCGAAGCAGGCGCATGTCTGCGTCACCGGTGATGCGATGGTGATCCTTGACCAGGGCACGGGAAAATATCTCTCCATCGACAGGCGTGGCGCCGCAAGCCTGGGGGGCCTGGTTCTCGATTGGCCCTTGCCGCCCGATGGGCGACGGATGCCGAAGCTCCTCCAGTCGCTGATCGATCGCCAGCTGATCACCCGGGATCCACGGCAGGGGAAGTCCGCGGCAAGCCCCAGTCTCGAACTGCCACGGCACTGGGTACGCGAGGGTGAGCCGAGGGGATGCCCGAAGATCACCGCGCGCGACGTGGGAAGGTTCATGGCGTCGGCGGCCCATGCGGCCTGCTCCAGGGCGGTCCTGCCTTTCAGCGCCACAGTGTCATCGGCCCGCAGGCGCGCCGACATCTCCCAAGGCTCGGCGGCGAGCCTGCAGGAGCTGGCCTTCCTGGTCCGGGTGTTCGATTGGCTCCGACCCGTCGCATTCAGGAAGACCGATGAGTGCTTTCTCTACTGCCTGGCGATGAGGGAGTTCCTGTCGAAGTACGGGATCGTCCCTGCCTGGGTGTTCGCAGTCAGGACACAGCCGTTCGCTGCGCACTGCTGGCTGCAGCACGGTGATCACGTGCTGACCGATATTCCCTTCAACCTGCGCCGGATGGTCCCCATCCTGGTGCTGTAACGAAACCTGTCGCATGTATCGATACATCGCCGTGCTCTGGAACACGTTCTCCGAATCCGCGACTGCCCACGCGGGCCAGGCGGTGGCAAGGATCGAGGCCACGCTGCCCGGTGCCAGCTGCGTGATGAACGGAAACGGGGCTGCGATCTACGCGCAGACTGACAATCCCGGCTATTTCGAATGCAATCGATCCGGTTCCCTGGCGGTGCTCGGAGCGCTGTTCCACAAGCATTTTGGCGCAGGCATCGTACCTGAGCGCGTAGACCTCGATGCGGACTCGGCCGACAGCGCCTGCAGCACCCTCGGCCGCAGCATCGTCGAGCGGTACTGGGGCCGGTACGTGGCGTTCGGCTACCAGCCGCAGACAGCGAGCTGGTTTGTCCTGCGCGATCCCACTGCGGAGATCCCGTGCTACATGACCACGGTGGGCCAGGTGACGATCGTCTTCTCCAACATGGAGGACTGCCTGAGGCTGGGCCTGCGCGATTTCAGCGTGGACTGGTCGTTCCTGTCCTACTCCCTGTTGTACCCGTTTCGTGATGGCTTGCAGACCGGCTTCGAGGAGGTCACTTCCGTCGAGCCCGGCGAAGCGGTTTCGATCCGCGATGGCGAGCCGGCCGGCCGGCAATGCCAGTGGGACGTGGTGCGGCTGGCCCGCGACCAGGCTGTCGAGGACATCGACGAGGCCGTGCAGCTGGCCCGTTCAACACTACTCGGCTGCATCGGCGCGCTGGCCGGCCAGCACCGGAAAATCCAGTTGCAGCTGTCCGGTGGACTGGACTCCTCGATCATCCTGGCGGGCCTGCTGCATGCGCCCTCAGCTCCCGAGGTGACCTGTGTCCATCATTACGATGACGGCATCGGTGCCGACGAGCGGCGATTCGCACGAATGGCCGTCGAAGGGGCCCGGCAATCCTCGGGCAGGCACTGCGAATTCATCGAGTATCGACGGCAGCCACACTGCGCGCTGGAAGAGATCATGTCCTTCCCGAGGACAGCGCGGCCAGCGCATTGCTCCGGTTATCTCCTCCATCGACGCGACGTGGACTTCGACGGCGACACCGTACAGTTCACCGGTGTCGGTGGTGATGCAGTGTTCCTGCGTTTCAAGGGCAACGCTGCTGCGATCGACTACGCCTGGCGTCGTGGCATCGACCGGGGATTCTTCCGCGTGGCCTTCGAAACCGCGCAGTCCGGCGACTCGCTGTACGGCGTACTGCGGGATGCGCTCGTCCATGGCCTGCTCAGGCGTCCGGCCAGCATCAACGGCCGATGGGGCAAGCCCTGCCCATGGGTGCGGGTGGAGTGCGCCGAGCAGGATGGAATGCAGCCGGCCTGGCTTCGGCATGCCCTGGAGCAGGGGCATCATGTATCCCCCTACAAGCTGGCCCATATCGGCCGGATGATATTCCCGACCAGTGTGCTTGATCCGTTCGAGGGCGTGGGACGCTGGCATGGCGTGTCACCGATCAGTGCGCAGCCGCTTGTCGAGTTGTTCGCGCGCATACCGCTGCACCTGCTCATGGCCGATGCGGAGGACCGCACCATCGCGCGGCGTGCACTGAACGGCCTGCTGCCGGAGGCGCTGCTGTCGCGAAAGGTGAAGTCGTATCTGGATGATCACTCCGTGGCCGTCACCCAGGGGCACCAGCAGTTCATCAGCAGTCTGCTTGTCGATGGGTTCCTGGCCAGGCGTGGCTACCTCGACAGCGCACTGGCCGATGCGGGCATCCGGCGGGTCAGCCCGGATCACTCGTCGCAGGTGCTGGGCATCTTCGGCCCGCAGATCAACATCGAAGCCTGGCTCAGGCGCTGGTCCGGCCAGGCTGGCCCGCAGACAGTCGGCGTGGTCTAGGCGTTCCGGCTCATCTCTTCCAGGTAGAGGCTCTCGAGATCGTTGGCGGTGATCGTGCTGGCATCCAGCGTCCTGCGCAGGCGGCCGGCGCGCATCAGGCCGATCGTGGTCGCCACCTCGCGGGCCCGGAACAGATCGTGGGTTGCCATCAGGATCGCCGTACCGCGATCACGCTCCCGTACGATCAGCTCGTGGAATTCGGCGGATGCCGTGGGGTCCAGGCCAGAGGTCGGCTCATCCAGCAGCAGCGCCTTGGCTTCCTTGACGATGGCCAGTGCGATGCCGACCTTCTGCCGCATGCCCTTGGAATAGAGGCCCACGCGCCGGCCAAAGGCCTCGGTAGCCAGCCCGGCGGATCTTAGCGCCTGCTTCAGCCGCGCAGGCGAGCGTTCCTCGACACCGGCCAGGCGGGCGAAATAGTCCAGGTTCTCATAGCCGGTCAATTCTTCGTACAGCGCCACGGTCTCGGGGATGTACAGCAGCCGCCGGCGTACCTCCTGTGGCTGCCGGTGCGCGCTGAGCCCGTCCACATCGGCCGAGCCGGAGGTGGGTTTCAGGAACCCGAGGAACAGTTTGATGGTCGTCGACTTGCCCGCGCCGTTGGCGCCCAGCAGGCAGAAGATTTCCCCCGGCTTCACCTCGAAGCTGACGTCGTCCAGCGCCCGATGCGCGCCGTGTTCCATGACCAGGCTTTTTGCAGACAGCATGTGGATGTTTCCTCAGGGCGTGGCCAGCCGGCCGCGCAGCATGGCGGCGGCAAGCAGGACAATCAGGCTGGCGATGATCAATGCGGCAAGGTCGGCCAGGACACCCCGCTGGGCAGCGCCTTGGGTGTCGCGGAACTGGAAGCGCGGGAGCGACTCGTACTCGTCGAGGGTCTGCGACCGGTCACGGTCCAGATAGCCCTTGTGCAACAGCCGCCGGGCCTGCCAGAAGGTGTGGACCTGACGCTGGAAGTCGAGCGCGCGGTCGGCATCCGAGCCTGCGATGCGGTCAAGCGCGTCCTGGGTGGCCACGGCGGGCAGCAGCAGTCGCGCCCTGTCCAGTACGCGACGGTGCGCTGCCTCCGCCCGGGCGTGCGAGGCCATCAGCGTGGCCAGTTCACGATCAGCGGCAACCCGGTCGGCATAGGCCTGGCGCACGACATCGGGGATGACGGGCGATGACCAATGCTGGGGTGCCGGTCGTACGAGGTGCTCGCGCTGCTGGCGATTGGCGATATCTGACTGCATCGCCTTCACTTCCGTGGCGAACCGCATCTGCGACGGTGGCGGCGCGATCAGGTTCACCGCGGCCAGGGTCAATGAGGGGGCCATGACCACGATCAGCAGCCACAGCGCGCCAGCGGCGATGGCCGCCTCGGTGGTGCGGCGGGAAAGGCACGCGATCAGCATCGCCAATGCCAGCCAGAAAGCACTGTAGGCGAATACGGTCAGGGCCAGCATGATCAGTCCCGCAGGGCTGCGGGCGCCTGACCAGATGGCCATTGCGACGATGATGGCCAGCGTGGGCAGCAGCACCACCAGGCCGCGGGCCAGGGCTTTGACCACGAGCAGTCGCGTCGCCGAAACCGGCTGCGACAACACCAGCGCCGCGATCCCGCGCTCGCGCTCACGCGACCACAGGTCATGGGTGGCCACGAGAATGACCAACGGCAGCAGGAAGACGATGACGAAGGCCAGATCGAATCGCCCTGCAGCCCGTGCCGCCGGATTGCCGATGTCGGCCCAGACGTGCTTGAGCAGCTGGGTCGGATCGCCCAGCGCGACCACGTCGGCGGTGTAGGGATAGGCATCCGCCTGGCCGATCGACAGCGATGCCATCTCACCGGGCACAAGCACCGGCTGCACGCGGGGCAGCACCGACGGCGCCTTGCCGACGAACTCGCGGCTGCGATCCCTGGTCTGCTGCTCTTCCTGCTTGATCAGTGCGATGGCCGCCTCGCGCTGGTCCACCCAGGCGCGGCCGTTCCAGGCAGCGTAGGCCACCAGCCCCAACAGGAGGACAAGCAGTACCGGCAGCGCCCGGTCGCGCAGCAGGCGACGGACCTCGTAGCGGGCAATCGACACCACGCTCATGGCGATCTGCTCAGTTGCCGGGACGAAATGACGACCACCATGAGGCCGAGCATCAGCCAGGCCAGCAGAATGGCGAGGTTCACGCCCTGGATTGCGGCGATGCCAGCCAGGGTCTGCTGCGGCGCCCGGTACTGCACCGGACGGGTGATGCCGGCGATATCGGCCACATGCTTCCCGCCCCCTGGCGCCTTGTGCAGTTTCACTTCCTGGTTGAGTGCCTGGATCAACCGGTAGCGGTAATCCTCCACGCCACGCAGGAATGCCAGGTGTGCCCGGAAATCCGTGCCCGCGAACGCACGCGACCAGGACTGCAGCGCCAGCGTTGGAGAGACAATGGCGAACAGTCGCTGCGTGGCATCCTGCTGCTGGTAGGTGGCATGCAGGTTGTCGAAGTGGCGGTTGTAGACGCGCGTCGAGTTCGCCTCGGCAAACTCCAGGGCCACGCCGCGGAAGTTCACCGGCAGGTCGTCCACGTTGTCGACGCGGTAGCGCGCCATCAACGCCGTGCGCAAGGCATCCAGCCGCTTGTCCGCCGGGTCATGGCCATCCGCACCGTTCTCCGCTTCTTCGGTGACGCCAGCCCTGAAGGAGGGTGCGGAAGGGGTCGGATGCAGGGATTCGGCCACGGCGGGCGCCACCCTTGGCACCAGCAGCGTGGATACCACCCAGAAGCCCAGCAGCACCACCAGCGACGTTCGAGCGGAGCCGGCAAGTGCCGACACGCCCACGGTAAACGCGCAGAACACCAGCAGATAGAGCGCATAGGCTGCGGCAAGTGCGAGCAGGGCGGCGATATCCGCGGCCCCCCCGTACTGGATGGACAGCCCTGGAAGGCTGATCAGCAGCATGGCCATCACCAGCAGCAGCGAGGCGGCCGCCAGGGCAATCAATCGCCCGCTGATCAGCACGCCGGCCGAGGCGCCGGTGCCGAGTTCCTGGCGCAGCGTCTCGCGGGCTACATCGCCGGACAGGCTGGCGAAGCCGGCCAGGATGATCAGCAGCGGCGCCACGACCTGCAGCGCCCATGCTGCGGAGAAGCCCTGGAAGCGACTGAGTGCGGTGCCGGCGTCCACGGCGCGGTGCCGGGCCGGGTTCTGTGCATGGCCCTCGATGAACACCGAGGTCCCCAGGAAATCCGTCAGCCCCGGGTCCAGCGCCGCCAGCGGCCGCACGGGTGCAGGAATGGCACGCCCCACATGGGCGGCACTGTGGGGATCGATCGTGCCCTGGCTGTCCCACAGCCGCGTCTCTTCCTCGCTCACTGCCTGGCGCTCCTGCGCCTGCAGGGTCATGCGTGCGGCACCGCTGAGCACCGACGCACCTGCAATCAGCAACAGGGCAACGGCGAGCCACAGCACACGCCGCTCTCGCCACATCAGCATGAGCTGGGTGGACGCAACTGCGAAGGCCTGCTGGATGGCCATCGTCGGCCTCGACCGGGCAGGGGAGTGGGCGTGCATGCGGGCCTACCAGCGATGGGTCAGCGTCATGGACAGGAAGCGCCCCAGCGCTGTCGCGTTGGTGGGGTCGTAGCCGGTATTGATGCTGTTGATGATGAACGGCGGATCCCGGTCGAACAGGTTCTGCACGTTGAACGCGAGCGAGGTGCCGCGCTGCGGGTCCGGCGACGCACCGAAGTGATAGGCGAGGTTGAGGTCGACGGTCGTCCACGAGCTGACGTGCGGGCGGGCAAGGTTGGCCGGATCGCGATAGCTGTCCACGTAGTTCACGAACAGCCCGCCCGCGGCCTGCTGCCGGCTCAGTGCGATGCCTCCGCGCAGCTTCAGGTCCACCGGGTAGTACACCGCGTTCACCGCATCCACTTCCGGAGAGGTGCTGGTCACGCGCCGCTTCGAATCGATGATGTACTGCCCGGCCAGGTCGATGGCGATGCGGGCCTGGCCGGCGTCGAAGCCGTAGGAAGAACTGAAATCGATGCCTCGCTGCCGGGTAAAGGCGTTGTTTCGGAAGCGGTTGTCGAGGATCACCTGGCTGTTGGTTTCGTCCGTTCCGGCGGGCAGCGCATACGGGCCCACGCGCGAGACGAACAGGCCCAGCCCCGACACACCCAGCTGGCGTGCCTGCTGGATCTGCTGCTGCGTGGGGTTGGTGGTCAGGATGTCCGCGTAGGGGGCGGTGGACTGGAGGAACAGCGAGGGGAAGCTGCCGCCGAAGCCACTGCCGATGCGGTCGGCGTAGTCGATGTGGTAGTAGTTCGCGTCGATCTTGAGGCCAGGCACCGACGGTGGCGCGAACGAGAAACCGCCGGTCCAGGTCTTGGCACGTTCGGGGCCCAGATCCGGGTTGCCATTGGACAGCATCATGAGGATCGTGTTGCCGCCGGGTGCGGCCGGGTTGGGTACGTTCGCCACCACTACGGTGTTGTTCAACTGCATGTCCTGGTACACCGGCGCCCGGTAGGAGCGGCCATGGCTGGCGCGGAACGAAAACCCCTCGGTGGCCTCCCACAGCACGCCGAATTTTGGATTCAGCGTGGAACCGAAATCGCTGTAGTCGTCATAGCGCGCCGCCGCGGTCAGGGACAGGCTGCGCACACCCGGCAGGTCCTTCAGCAGCGGAACGTTGAGCTCGGCAAAGGCGGACCTGACGGTGCGCTGCAGGTCGAGCGGCTTCTCCAGGCCGCGGTGATCGACCAGTTCGTAGCCATCACGACGGTACCCCGCTCCGAATGCAGCACGTACGCCGCCGGCGGGCAGGTTGAACAGTTCGCCGTCGGCAACCACGTCCAGGTAGCGCGATTCGGAATTGGTGTTGGTGGGCGGCGCGGTACTGGCGGAGCTGCCGGTGATGGTGGTGCGCTGGTAGGACACATCGCTCCTGCCGAACCCGGAATCCAGGCGTGCCTGCCACTCATTGGGAAGATCCAGCGTGAGGCCGGCGAACAGGTCGAACTGCCGCGTGTGCGGGAACAGCCGCGTTTCGTCGGCCGTGCCGGAGATGGTGGTATCCATCTCGCGCTTGGCAAACGAGCCGGTGACGTTCAGGGTCAGCACATCACTGAGCTGCTGCACGCCGTCCACGTACAGGCTGTGCCGCTTCGATCCTGGATAGAGGTCGTAGGGCCTGACCCGCACGTTTCTCGAGAAGTCCTTCTCCACCGCAGGCAGGTTGCCCTGCTTCAGGAACTCGTAGCTGGCCAGCACGTGGCCGCCTTCCCACGACCAGCCCGCCGACTGCGATGCCTGGTATTCCTCCATGCTGCCGGCGGTCACCGTGCCGTAGCGCACAGCGGTCTCGTAACCGGTGAAGTCGCGCCGCAGGATGATGTTGACCACGCCCCCGACCGCATCGGTGCCGTAGATGGCCGAGGCGCCATCGGTAAGGATTTCCACGCGCTCGACGGCACTCAGCGGGATCAGCGACACATCCACATACTGATAGCGGTTCGATGAGGTCACGCGGTGGCTGTTGATCAGGGTCAAGGTGGTGCCGGTACCCAGCCCGCGCAGGTTCAGGGCAGTGCCCTGGCCGAAGTTGTTGCCGGTATCGCGGTCAACCCCCAGGTTGGCAACGTTCGCACCGTTCGCGCCACCGCCGAAGTTCTGCGGCAGTTTCTCGAACAGTTGCTGCACGGTGGCTGCGCCTGTGCGGTCGATGGCCTCCCTGTCGATCACGATGACCGGGGAGGCGCCGCCACCTACGGCGTTGCGGATGTTGCTGCCCACCACCAGGACCTTGTCCAGGGTGGCGGTCGGGGCCTCGGGCGGCGAGCCTGCCGCGCTTGAGCCACGGCCAGCGACCGTGCTCTGTGCCGCCGCCGGCAGGCTGGCCAGCAATGCAGCAGCGATGCCGAGGGCCATGCATGCGCGCGGCGTGGCAGTGGATACGTTCGTCATTCCCCGGTCCATCGATCCCATCCGAAAGTGGCCTGCAACGCGGCTGCGTCGCCCCAGATGGAGATGTTATATCATAGCATTCAAGAGGCAATGGACAGGCGCCGTCGGGCTGCTGGGACGACATCAATGACGAAGATCGCAGCTCCGCCGCCTGTTGCCGAGATCCTGGCGGCGTACTGGAAGGCTGACCGCAGGCTCCTGCTGCTGATCGCCGGCAGTGTCCTGCTATCCAGTCTTGCAGGTGTTGCAGCGCCGTACCTGTTCTCGCGCCTGATCGACCGCCTGCCCATCGATGGAGTCAACGCGCTGGCGTGGGGATTCCTGCTCTACGCCGTCGTGCTGGGCGTGGGCAGTGCCCTGCAGAACACGGTGCAGTACCTGTCGTTCCTCAGTGGCGAGAATCTGGGCTTCATCACCAGCACCCGCTACTTCGCCCGCCTGTTGAAGAAGACCAACAGCTTCTTCCTGGACCACAACCCCGCCGAGCTGCAATCGGCCGGGGAAAAAGGCCGTGGCGCACTGAAGATCATCGTGCAGCTTGGCCTGGTTGCCTTCATTCCCAGTGCGTTGCAGATCCTGCTGACCCTGGTGACGCTGGGTGCGTTGATCAACCTGCAGGTGGTGGTGATCGTGCTGGCTTACGGCACGGTGGCGGTCACGCTCTCGGCCATTGCCACCCGCCGTGCCCGCATCCATCGCGAAGCCGCCGTCGAAGCCGGGCAGCAGAATGCCCGTTTCGTTGGCAACGCCATGAACGCCATGGAAACGCTGCGCCAGTTCGGCGGCAGCGCCTGGATGGTGCAGCGCTTCGAGCGGAAGGCCCAGGACGTGCGTGACAGCTGGCGCGCCTATGTGCTGCAGCGGATAGGCTTCATCGCCCTGCTGGGCATCGGCCTCGCAGTGGAGTTCATCGTGACCTTCCATCTGCTGCTGCCGCGCTACCAGAGTGGGGCGCTCAGCGTCGGCGACATCGTCCTGTTCAATCTGCTGCTGCTCCAGCTGAACATGCCGTTCGAGATGATTGCCCGTTCCATCGACGACGTCGCGCGCTCCTGGAGCATGCTGGGCCCGCTTTCAACCCTGTGGGCGGCGCCCGAAGAACGGCAGGTGGCCCATGCCCAGCGCTTCGCCGGAGGCAATGGCCGGCTCGAGTTCCAGCGGGTCAGCCATCGCTACGGCAACGGGCGCGGGGTGGACGATGTCTGCTTCCAGGCCGGGCGGGGCGGCATCACCTTCCTGATGGGGCCCACCGGGTCGGGGAAGTCGACGTTGTTCAAGCTGGCCCTGAAGTCGATCGATCCCCAGCGTGGCCGGATTCTCGTGGACGGCGTCGAACTGTCCGATATCGACCGAGCTGCGTGGCATGCCGCGGTCGCGGTGGTTCCGCAGGACGTCATCCTGCTCAATGAAAGCCTGGCCGACAACATCCTGCTGGGGCGTGCGCGTGATGATGGCCGGCTGCGGCATGCCGCACGCAGGGCCGCGATCCTGCCATTGATCGAGGCGTTGCCCGAGGGGCTGGAGACCACGGTGGGCGAGCGTGGCCTGAAGCTTTCCGGCGGGGAGCGGCAGCGCATCGCAATCGCGCGTGCGCTGTATGGTGAACCGGCAATCCTGTTCCTGGACGAAGCAAGCTCTGCCCTGGATGAAGCCACCGAGCGCGAGATCATGGACCACATCCGTGCCATTGCCGGTGACGTCACCGTCGTGGCCATCACCCACCGGCGCAGCATCGTGACCGCGACCGATCGGCTGATCGATCTCGGGGAGGGCCATCAAGGCAGGGCAGGGGCGCTTTCTGCCTCCGGGTGATCGGCCTGGCAATGGGCTATCGTGTGCGCTCATTCCCGATCGCCCTTCAAGCGCCAGCGCATGGAAGCCCTTTCGATGACCGTTCGAAACCGGCGGTGGCTCAACGCCTTCGCCCTGTCCGCCGCCCTGCTTGGCGCAGGCTGCTCCGCCGGAAAGGCTACGCCGAAGGATCTGGGGGCGGACATCGACCAGGTCGCGCAGACTTTGATCGAGCAACCGCTGCTGCACGCTGCCTCCATCGGAGTGGTGTACCGGGGCAGGACTTTCATCCGCCATCGCGGTGACATGGAAACCGGCAAGCCAGGGCCGCCCACCGACGCAACCGTTTACGAAATCGGCTCGTTGAGCAAGACCCTGGCCGGCACCCTGATGGCCAACGCGGTCCTGGAAGGCAGGCTGGGCCTGGAGGATGACATCCGCATGTACCTGCAGGGCGACTATCCGAACCTGCAGTACCAGGGCCACCCCATCCGCGTCCGCCACCTGCTGTCGCATACCAGTGGCCTGCCGAACATGCTGCCGGAACGTGCGAACACGGTGCTGGAGGATTTCACCGACCACCGCACACCGGCTGAACTCAACGCGATCTACGCAGGCTACGGCAAGGCCGATTTCCTGAGGGACCTGCATGCCATGCAGATTCCGCGGATGCCGGGGAAAGAGTACGCGTACTCCAGCGTCGGCACGCAGCTGTCCGCGCACATTACCGCGCGGGCCATGGAGGCAGCGTTCGATTCGCTGGTCGAGAGAATTGCTGCACGGGAGCAGCTCGCGGATGATGGGGCATCGCAACCACACTAAGGGTCTCCAATGAGACGCTGGCTCTTCCTGGCGCTCGCCGTGCTTCCACTCGCCGCCGGCGCGGTTGTCATCCGCGATGATATCGATGATGCGAAGTACCGTATTGAAGCATCGGCGTTCCCGGCGCTGGCCGACATGCCAGGCGAGGGCCACGGTGTCCTCATCGCCCCCGGATGGGTGCTGACCGCGGCCCATGCAGCGCCGATGGAAGGGATGGGTGCAACCATCGCCATCAACGGGAAGAGCTACGGCGTTGCTCGGGTTTTCCTGCATCCAGGCTTCAAACGAATGCCGGACGCCTTGGGCAAGGAGGCCATGGCAACGGGAAGTCCCTCCAGGATCCACGCCTTCCTGGCCACGTCGGACGATATCGCGCTGATCAGGCTGGCAGCGCCAGCCAGCGATGTGCTACCGGTAGCGCTCTATCGGGGAACGGGCGAGGCCGGGCAGGCTGCAGCCCTGATCGGGAAGGGCGCTACCGGCAACGGCGCCACGGGCCTGGTGCCGAACGGGTCGCATCGCACGACCCTGCGCCGGGCGTACAACGCCATCACCGGCGGCAACGAACGCTACCTCTGGTACCGGTTCGATCGGCCGCCGCAGGGCCTGCCGCTTGAAGGCGTGCTCGGCAACGGCGACAGCGGTGGCCCGCTGTTGATCGAGGATCAAGGTGCGTGGAAGCTGGTTGGCCTTGGGTCCTGGATCACTGCCGTTCCCGAGCACGCCCTTGAAGCGGGCTTCTATGGCCAGGTGGTCTACAACGTTCGCGTGTCCCGCTACATCGACTGGATCGAGGACGTGATGTGCCGCAACGGCGGCGCCTGCCGTCAGCCGTGATACCGGCGCTGGCAGGGGTTGCCCACTGACCCTGGCGTGGCTGCCTGCCAGGCCTTGCATCGGTCCTGCTGGACTTCCACTCGGGCAGGGGGTGTTTCAATTGCAAATGACTCGCATTACACTCCGGCCACTTCCCCATTGTTGACGCCTGCCGCCCACGTCGGCAGTTCATCCGGCTACCCCAGTGACGTTCACGCCCCTCCTGTGCCGATCGCAGATCCCTGCAACGGGGATACCGTGCCTGCGCTAGGTCGCGACACGGCGGAGGATATGGAGGGGCCCGACGCATCATCGGTTGCGGCAGCTCGCCCGGATGCCGGCAGCACCGCCACTGGCGGCATCCTGGCCAAGGCCTATGAGCGTTGGCGGCGACCGATACTGCGCAGCCTTACCCGCTTCAGAGGCAGCGTCGTCGACAGCGAGGACGCGCTGCACGACGGTGCGGTGAAGTGGATCGCGGCCCATCCGGCGCTCGATTCCTGTGACAAGCAGGGCGCCTATCTCCGGCGGACGGTGATGAACACCGTGGCCGACGAATACCGCGAACATCATGCCGGCCGCCGCCTTCAGGTCGTGCCTCTGGCAGACGCTGAGGAAGCCGGCCACGTGATGGCCGGCGATGAATCACAGTGCCCGTTGCAGGTCACTGCACAACGGCAGCGCCTGCAGCGCCTGGCGGAAGCGCTTTCCGAACTGCCCGAGCGTCAGCGCGAGGCCTTCGTGCTCAGCCGCTTTGATGGCTTGACCCAGGAAGACGTGGCTGCCCGCATGCAGATCTCCCGGCGCATGGTGGTCAAGCATCTGTCGCGTGCGGTTGCCTACTGCGAAGTGCGGGTACGCTATGCATCCCTGGCGCAGATGCAGGCACTGCATCGGCCAACCGGGGCGGGCGATGCAGTGCCTGCCTCTGATGCTGATCTCTCCTGCCGATGAACGACACTCCTCCTGCCGCAGGTTCCGATCCGTTTGCCCTGCATGAGGCGGCTGCTGCGTGGCTGGTGCGCCAGCAGGATGCGGACTGGCAGCCGGAGGATGAGGCGAGCCTGCAGCGGTGGCTGGCCGAGAGCGAAGCGCACCAGCAGGCATTCGCCGAGGTGGCCAGAACCTGGCACGACCTGGGCCAGCTGCCGCGCCCCATGCTGGCCTCGGACGGGCCTGCGGCGCTCGCACCAACGGCACCTGCAGCTCCGCGACGGGACGGCAGGGCGTGGCGTGGGCGGTCGCGGCGCCTGCCACGCGTTGCGGCGGCTGCGGCCGTGGCGATGCTGGCCCTGGGTTACGTCGGCTACGGTTGGTACACCGCGCCCAGCTATGTGCAGGACGTGGCCACTGGCGCGGGCGAGATCCGTGACCTGCAACTGCCGGATGGCTCGCGGATTTCGCTCAATGCACGCAGCTCGCTGGCCGTGCACTTCTATCGATCCCGTCGTGAAGTCGTGCTCAGCCAGGGCGAGGCGTTCTTCGAGGTCGCCCCGGCGGCCGACCGGCCCTTCACCGTGGATGCGCAGCGTAGCCGGGTGACAGTGATTGGCACGGCCTTCAACGTGCGCAATGCGCCCGGCGAAGTCGTGGTCAAGGTGCTGCATGGGCACGTGCGGGTACAGCCGGATCGGGCCGAGGGCACCGCGCCGCTCAGCCTGCACGCCGAACAGGGCCTGGCCGTTGCCACGTTTACAGCCGCCTATCGCCCCATTGCGGCAAACGCAGAGAGCATCGGCGGCTGGCGCAACGGGCGCCTGGTGTTCCGGCGTACCCCGCTGGACGAAGTGGTGCAGGAAGTCGGGCAGTATCTGGGCCATCCCGTCACGCTGGGCCAGCCCGGGCTGAAGTTCCTGCCCGTCTCCGGGTACGCAGCCACCGATGCCCCGGCCATTTTCCTGGAGGCGTTGCCGGATCTGTTGCCTGTGCAGGTGACCCGCAATGCCCAGGGCGGCTATCGCATCGACGAACGGCCTGTGACTCGCTGACGCCCCGAGGAAAAATTCTTCCGGCGCGGGTTCCCACTCCACCGCCATTTTCCGTTTACCCCAGTGGGGCCAGTGGTGGCCAAGCATGATGGAGCGGTAATGGGGTACATGAAGATCAAGCGCGCACTTGTTGCCCGCGCGTTCTCTACGGGGGTACACGCCAAGCGGCTGCCGCTGCTGGCACTGTGCATTTCCAGCGCACTGGCGGCACCGGCCATCGCACAGGCCCAGCCGGCCGCGCGCATGCAGTTCAACATTCCGGCTCAATCGCTGGATGCCGCACTGCGCAGCTTCTCCGAGCAGTCCCGGCAGCAGGTGCTGTTCAGCGAATCAGCGGTGGCGGGCCGTCGCGCCCCGGCCTTGACCGGCAGCTACACGCCGCAGGAGGCACTGGCGCGTCTGCTGGAGGGTAGTGGGGTGCGTGTCAACGCCACCCGTCCGGGCGTGTTTACGCTGGCGCAGGAAGCAGCTGCACCTGCGCGCAGCAAAGACACCCAGACCACCCTGCAGACGGTGAACGTGACCGCCAATGCACCAAGCGACGGCTCCTACACGGCACGTGAGCTGAGTCTGGGCAAGCTGGGGCAGAGCATCCGCCAGACCCCGCAATCGGTCAGCGTGATTACCCGCCAGCAACTGGACGACCGCAACCTCACCACATTGGACGAAGCGCTGGCGCAGACCACGGGCGTGACCAAGACCGCCCGCAACTTCGGCAACCACAAGTTCTCGATCCGCAGCTTCACCGTGGACGACAGCAATTATCTGGTCGATGGCGTGGCCGGCATCGTCTATGCCCCCGTGGGTTGGCTGCCCATCGACACCGCCGTACTGGAGCGGGTTGAAGTGCTGCGCGGTGCCGGCGGCATGATGCTGGGCGCAGCCGACCCCAGCGGGGCGATCAACATGGTGCGCAAGCGCCCGCGCGACCAGGCCCATCTCGATCTGGCAGCAACCGTGGGCTCGTGGGACAACTATCGCCTCGAGGTCGATGGCGGCGGCCCGCTCAATGCCGCCGGCAGTGTGCGCGGCCGACTGGTTGCGGCCTACCAGGACCGTGGATACTTCCAGCAGGGCACCTCCTCGAAGGCACCGGTCGCCTATGGTGTGATCGACGCCGACCTGGGCGCGGACACAACGCTGACCTTCGGCCTGCGCCATCAGCAGAGTGACACTGACGGCTACTGGCTGTTCGGCCTGCCGCGCTACACCGACGGCGGCGCACTGGACATCAAGCGTTCCACCTCGCTCATCCAGGACTGGAACCGGCAGGAAGGCACCGTCGACGAAGCCTTCGCAGAGGCGGAGCACCGCTTCAACGAGCGCTGGAAGGCGCGCCTGTCGGTGAACCGCACCGAGTCCGACCTGGACCAGCGCGTTGCGGTTCCGCTCGGCGGGGTGGACCGCGCCACCGGCGTCGGTTCGCGCTTCTACGACATCTATTTCAACCGCTCGCGCGTGCGCAGCGATGGCATCGACCTGCACACCACCGGCAGTTTCGAAGCCTTTGGTCGCAGCCACGAGGTATTGCTGGGCGCGATGTGGGCGCGCCAGCGTACGCGGCAAAGCTCGGCGGACCTGGCCATCGACGTGCCGATCGATGTCTACGCACCGGACCACAGCGCCATTGCGCAGCCCCTCCAGCCAGCCTGGGACTGGGCGGAGAACGCCCGCGCACAGCAGAGCGGCGTGTACAGCAACCTGCGCCTGCAGCTGGCGGAGCCCCTGCACCTCACGCTGGGCGGCCGGCTGAGCTGGGTGAAGTACCAGTCCAGCGATGGCTTCAGCGGTGCCAGGAGCCGTGACTACGAACAGAAGCACGAATTCACTCCGTACGCCGGGCTTGTCTACGACCTGGGGCCGCAATGGTCGGTCTACGCCAGCTACGCCGATACCTTCCAGCCGCAGAGCTCGTATGTCACTTCCTCCGGCTCGGTGCTGGACCCGGCCATCGGCGCCAATTACGAGCTTGGTGTGAAGGGCGAATTGAACGATGGGCGCCTGAATCTTTCCGCTGCGGTGTTTTCCATCCGCAAGACCGGCAACGCCGTGGTGGACGAGTCCGACCCGGGCAGTTGCCGGGGCTCGCTGGCGTCTTCCGATTGCTACCGCAATGGCGGCAAGCTGCGCAGCAAGGGTTTTGAGCTGGAAGCCAGCGGCGAACTGGCACCGGGCTGGCAGTTGATGGCCGGCTATACCCACGTCACCAGCCGTGACGATGAGGGCGCGACCATCAGCGCCGAGACGCCCCGCCACCTGCTGCGCCTGTCGACGTCCTACCAGCTGCCCGGCAAGTGGAATGCGTTCTCCGTGGGCGGTGGCGTGTCGGCGCAGAGCAGCTACTCCTATCCGGCCTACGACGACCCGGACTGGCGTATGGGGGCGGCGGGGCGCGCCGTGTGGGACCTGCGTGCCGGCTATCGGATCAATCCGCGCTGGAGCGTTGGCCTCAACGTGGCCAACCTGTTCGATACGCGCTACTACGCCATGCTCAGCCAGATCCGCCGGGGCAACTTCTTTGGTGAACCCCGCAACGTGACGCTGACGCTGCGCGGCTCGCTGTGATCCTCCACAACCGGCAGGGCGACAGCGTGCCCGCCACGGCAACGGCATGAAGGCAGGTTTCCGCCAAAGCATGTCGTGGCTGCATACCTGGTGTGGCCTTGCCAGTGGCTGGCTGCTGTGCGCGATCTTCCTGACCGGCACGCTCAGCGTGTTCCGTGAGCCGATCACGCGCTGGATGGAGGCCGGTCCCGTACCGGCCTCCTCGCCAGCGATGGACGCGGGAGCGCAGGCGGCACGTGCGCAGCAATGGCTGGCCACCCACGCCGCCGATGCGCAGGCTTGGCAGATCCGCTGGCCTGCCCAGCAAGGGTGGCCGCTGGAACTGTCATGGGAGGAGGGCGACGGCATCGCGCACGAACGCTGGGTGGATGCCAGCACGGGCATGCCACAACCGCCACCTCGCCTACGGGAAACCGAGGGCGGGCGCCATTTCATGTCCTTCCACTACACCCTGCACGGTGGCATGGCCGGCTACTGGCTGGTCGGCTGGATCACGGCCTGCATGCTGCTGGCGCTGGTCTCCGGCGTAGTGGTGCACAAGCGCATCTTCAAGGATTTCTTCACCTTCCGCCCCGGCAAGGGCCAGCGCAGCTGGCTGGATGCGCACAACCTGAGCGCTGTGCTGACTCTGCCTTTCCTGTTCATGATCGGCTACACCGGGCTCGCATTCTTCTACAGCAGCTACCTGCCGTGGCCCGTGCATGCGACCTATGGCGATGCAGATGGCGCGTACGCGCGCTATGAAGCCGAACTGGCGCCCGCACAGCCGGTTCCGCCCGCCATCCTGGTTTCCACCGCACGACTGCCGGACCTGCCGCAATTGCTGGCGCGCGCGCAGGCCATCAGCGGGCAATCGCCGGCACAGATCATCATCCAGACGCCCGGCACCGTGCACAGCGTGGTGGAAGTGGTGGGTCGCAAACAGGTGGAAGGCGCGGAGAGGCGCCTGCTGACCGAGGCCAGTCGGATCACGTTCGATGCTGCCAGCGGCACACTGCTGCAACAGCACGCGTCGCACCCGCATGGCGTGGGTGCCGCGCAGGTGCACGAGAGCATCGAAGCACTGCACAAAGCGGATTTCGGCGGTTGGCCGATGAAGTGGCTGTACTTCATCAGTGGCCTGCTGGGCACGGCGATGATCGCGATCGGTACGCTGCTGTTCTCGATCAAGCGGCGCAAGCGCAGCGAGCATGAGTTCGGTGCGCCTACGGCGGGCATCTACCGATGGATGGAAGCGTTCAATGTGGTGTCGTTGGCCGGCATCGCGCTGGCCAGCATTGTCTACTTCCATGCCAATCGCCTGCTGCCGTTGGCAATGACTGACCGTAGCGGTTGGGAGATACGCATATTCCTGCTGGCCTGGGCGGTCTCGTTGCTGCATGCCTTGTGGCGCCCGCCACGCCAGGCATGGATCGAGCAGCTGTGGCTGGCCGCGGTGCTGTGCCTGGCGCTGCCGCTGGTGAATCTGGCCACCACCGGCCAGCATCTGGTGATGTACCTGCAGCGGGGTGCGTGGCAGCAGGCCGGCGTGGAGCTCACCGCACTGGCATTCGGCCTGGTGTTGGCACGAATGGCGGTGATGCTGCAGCGGCGTTGGCCGCAGGTGCAGGAGGCGCCACGCAGCGCCAAGCCTGTAGAAGGGCGGGGCGCCGGCTATCGCTGGCAGGTGGCCGGTCGCGTGCTGGCCGCTTCGGCCGGCGGCTACGCGTTCACCGCGGCAACCGCCACCGCAGTGGCCTTGGGGCTGCCTGCGCTGACAGATGTGCGGCCGGCGGTCTCCGTGTTGGCCAGCTCGCTGCTGGGGTTCGTGCTGCTGGTGGCGGTGGCCGTGGGCGTATTCAGTGCCCGCAGCATGGGCAGGGCGTGGCTGGCGTTGGCCGTGGGTGGCAGCTTCATGGCGTTGTGCGTAGCGTTGCTGCGGTCCGGTTCAATGTGACCCGTCACGCCACTAGAGAGCGATGACCTTCACCGACGCACCGACCAGTGGCCTTGCAAGCACGCTGTAGCCATCACGATCAAAACCGACTGCTGGCGTATCGAGCCTTCGTGCTGCCGCGATCGTTGGCGCTGAGCCCAGGTACGTCCAGTTACGCACCACATGGATCTGCCACATGTCCGCCGAGCGCTCTTCGATGCCAATCGCACCTGCGTAGGGCCATGCCCGCCGGTGGTAGCCCACCAGGCCACTTCGCAGGCGTTCGTCATGTGCCAAAGCCGGTTCGCTGCCGTTGCAGACGCCCGCGCAGCGCCTGAGCAGGTGGCGGAAGCAGGGCGCCCCGGCGCGCACCGATTCGATCCCCAGCCGCCCGTAGCAGAGCTGGTGCTCGTCCGCCAGGCGCTGCAGTGCGGCGATGGCGGCATGACGGCCGGGGAACAGTCCATGGGCCTGAGCAGGATCGGCGCCGTGGACATCCTCGATGCGGACCCCGTCAGCCGCCAGCACGATCGTGCACAGTCGCTTGTTGCGGCGAAGCTTCCTGTTGAACAGCGGCTTGGCCTGCTTGATCAGCCGCGCTTCCAGCAGCTGCGCCCCGATGTCACCGGCGGTACGGATGCAGGAAAACCCGTCGGTCCTGCCGACAAGCCGTTGTTCGTCCGGCGCCCGAAGGTGGTCCAGCACCCGTCGCCGGATGTCCACGCTCTTGCCGATGTACAGCGCGGCTCCCGCCTCATCGTGGAAGGTGTATACCCCAGGCAACCGGGGCAGCGATGCGGCCTTGGACACGAGATCGCGATGGAGGACGTTGCGCATGGAAGACATCGGGCAGCAGGGTAGCGCGTCCAGGCAGCGGACAGCCGGCGCCTTCTTGAACGATTCATGGTCGATGATCGCGTTGCCATCGCAATCTCAATCCGTGCGACAGCCGATCGTATTCTTCCGGCCATGGATTCCCGCCTTGAGATCGCAGGTTCAATGTCCGTCCCCCGGCATTCCGGCTGGGTGCAGAGCGGCGAACGTTGGGACCTGTGGTGGAATGGGCGCTCCGTAGCGAACATCGTGCCGCATGCAGTGCTTGGCTTCCGGGTGTGCCTGGACGCACGCAGGACGCCCAAGGCGAAGATCGTTGCAGCAGCGAATGCACGGCAGGCCAAGCGCTACGCCGAGCGCTGGTGCGCTGCACGACTCTGCCCGCAGCTGCGGCTGCGCGATGCGGTGGCGAGGGTGGTGGGTGCCACACTCGAAGCGGGCAGATCGTCACCAGTACAGTCGCGGCAGCAACGGCAGCAGGCCCGTCGGTTGGCCGAGGCCGGAGCCGGGGAAGTGGCACGGATCAAGAAGGTCCTGGCGCTGCGAAAGGCAGTACCAGCACCTATAATCGCGCCCTGAGCATCGATCGCCACCCTCGATGCTCGGGGTTCCGGGGGATGCCGTGACCACGCGCGTAGGAATATTTTCCGTTGCGGAAGCCCGGAAAGGTGCAGCGCGCATGGCGATAGTGAGCGGCAAAGCCTGAGTTTGATTTGCACGCGGTATTTTTCTGGAATTGATGAAGAGTGAAGAAGTTCATGGAAGATTCGCTTGGAGCCCGGGTTCGCACAGTTCTGTGCACGGGCCTGTTTGTTTTCGCCTGCAGCGCCCACGCGCTTGGCAATGACGAAGCGGCCTCGTTGAAGAGCGTGCTGGCAGCAGCCGAGACCGGCAGCGCAGATGCCGAGAATGATCTTGGAGATCGCTACAACCAAGGCAACGGTGTGGTCAGGAACCCGGTGACGGCGGTTGAGTGGTATCGCAAGGCTGCTGAGCAGGGCCATGCATCTGCCCAATCCTCCCTTGCCGTGATGTATCTGAATGGAACCGGGGTTCCCAAGGATCTCGCGCAAGCACTGTTCTGGGTGCGCAAGGCGGCGGAGCAAGGCAACGGTCTTGCACAGTCCGACCTGGGGATGATGTACCTGGAGGGATTGGGCGTGTCAAAGGATGATGCGCAGGGCCTCTTCTGGATCCGCAGGTCGGCCGAAGGAGGAGCTTCCGCGGGGCAGTACAACCTTGGCAGCCTGTATGAGCGCGGCAGCGCGGGCCTCACCAAAGACCGGGCCGAGGCCATGCGCTGGTACACCAAGGCGGCCGTCCAGGATCTGAAGGGAATTCTGGTCAGCGATGCTCGCCAGAAGCTGTGCTCGAGTGGCAAGGAGGGCCAGGTGTGGTGTGACCAGATCGAACCCCCGCCGAGGTTCAACTCGGTTGAGGAACTGATGGCAGCTGCCAAAAGTGGCGACGCCGAGGTCCAGGCCGTGCTCGCGACCATGTATGCCGATGGTATCGGCGTGCCGAAGGACGATATCCAATCAGCCGCCTGGTTCCGCAAGGCGGCAATGGCGGGCTACGCGCCCGCCCAGTTCGAACTCGGGAACCTGTATGCCAGCGGGCAGGGCGTGCCCAAGGACAGGGATGAGCAGATCTACTGGTACTGCGAGGCTGTCGCACAGGGACATGACGGGGCGTTTACCAATCTCCAGATAATGAGCGCCCTCGAACTGTTCGATCCGAAGGACTGCCCGGAGCGCCGTGCACGCAGGCGATGATGGTTCCACGGCGGCTGGAGCATGTTTCGTCACCCCAAGCCGCCTCTCGTCGCAACCCATTTGCAGCTGACCTGGAAGCAGCACGAAAGTGAGCGGGAGAAGGGGCGCACTCCTCCTTCAGGTCCGGCACTTTCCAGGGGGAAAGCAGTGCATCTGGCAAATATCGCAATTCATGTGACAGCAGGCTCCATCGCCTTGGCTGTAGGCTTCCTCATCCTGTTCAGGGAGAAGGGCACCACCGCGCACAAGCGCCTCGGAACGGCCTTCATCTGGCTCACCCTGGTGGTCTGTGCGACGGCCGCTGCCGGCACGATCTTCTTCCGGTTCATTCCCGCATTTGCCGTCCTGAGCCTGCTCGTGCCTTACCAGCTGCTGGGGGGCTGGCGCGTGGCACGAGCGCAGGGTGCCGGGCCGTCGCTGGTCGACGCAGCCGCGCTGCTGGCAGCTGTGTCTGTTGCGCTGCCCCTTTCTATCGAGGTACTGGATCGCCCGGGCCGCCTGACGACAGTGGACTACTCCGCCGTTGCGGCACTGTGGTTGATCCTCGTGTATGACGCCGTCAAATGGATCTTTCCCCGGCGCTGGCATCACTCGCTCTGGCAGTTCGAGCATGCCTACAAGATGACAGCCTCCGTATTCGCCATGCTTTCTGCATTGACTGGCAACGTCGTCCGCGTTGGGCAGCGCTGGTCACAGATGCTGCCTTCGGTGATCGGCCTGGTCGTGATCGCATACTTCTTTCTGCGGCTGGCGCGGAAAAGAGGCCGCTCGGCCGCCATCCAGGGCGGGGCTGATGCGTGAGCCCCGGATGCAGTTTGGGGGACGCCAGCGCAATCCCCCGTCGATGATCACGCCGAAAGCTCCTCACGCACGATCTTCGCCCCGGCGCTGAGCGCGCGCAGCTTGCCGCGCGCCACTTCGCGCGCCAGCGGTGCCATGCCGCAGTTGGTGCTCGGGTAGAGCTTGTCGGCATCCACGAACTGCAGCGCCTTGCGCAGCGTGTTGGCCACGTCTTCCGGCGTCTCCACCGTATTGGAGGCCACGTCGATGGCGCCCACCATCACCTTTTTGCCGCGCACCAGTTCGATCAGGTCGATCGGCACGTGCGAGTTCTGGCATTCCAGCGAGATGATGTCGATGCTGGAGGTCTGCAGCTTGGGGAACGACTCTTCATACTGGCGCCATTCCGAGCCCAGAGTCTGCTTCCAGTCGGTGTTGGCCTTGATGCCGTAGCCGTAGCAGATGTGCACGGCCGTCTGGCACTTCAGGCCTTCGACGGCCCTCTCCAGCGCAGCCACGCCCCAGTCGTTCACTTCGTCGAAGAACACATTGAAGGCGGGCTCGTCGAACTGGATGATGTCCACGCCGGCGGCCTCCAGCTCCTTTGCCTCTTCGTTGAGGATCTTCGCGAACTCCCAGGCCAGCTTCTCGCGGCTCTTGTAGTGCGCATCGTACAGCGTGTCGATCATGGTCATCGGGCCGGGCAGGGCCCACTTGATGGGTTGTGCGGTCTGGCGGCGCAGGAACTTCGCATCTTCCACGAACACCGGTTTCGGGCGGCTGACCGCGCCAACCACGGTCGGCACGCTTGCATCGTAGCGGTTGCGGATGCGCACCGTTTCGCGCTTCTCGAAATCGACACCGTTGAGGTGCTCGATGAAGGTGGTAACGAAATGCTGCCGGGTCTGTTCGCCGTCGCTGACGATATCGATGCCGGCGTGCTGCTGTTCCTGCAGGGACAGGCGCAGTGCATCCTGCTTGCCTTCAATCAGGCCGTCGTCCTGCAGCTTCCAGGGTGACCAGAGCTTCTCGGGCTCGGCCAGCCAGGATGGCTTGGGCAGGCTGCCTGCGGTGGAGGTGGGAAGCAGTTTCTTCGTCGACATTGCGTCTTGTTTCCTGGGGGCGAATGGGGAATCGATGGATCAGCGGGCAGCCCACTGCTCAAGCACGGCGCGGTACGGCTTGATGAAGTGTTCTTCGGTGAACCTGCCCTGTTTGACCGCCAATTGGCTGCGCTCTTCGCGGTCGTAGACGATGCGGGTGGAGGAGTAGTCCTGGTGCTTCAGGCTGGGCTGGTAGACCTTGCCTGCCACGGAGTTGGCGTTGTAGATCTCCGGGCGGTAGATCTTCTGGAAGGCCTCCATCGTGCTGATGGTGCCGATCAGTTCCAGGTTCGAATAGTCGCCCAGCAGGTCGCCCTGGAAATAGAACGCCAGCGGTGCGACGCTGCCCGGCGGCATGAAGTAGCGCACCTGCAGGCCCATCTTGTCGAAGTACTGGTCAGTGGGAGAGAACTCGCCCTGGCGATACTCCACGCCCAGGATCGGGTGGTGGTTCTCGGTGCGGTGGTAGGTCTTGCTGCTGGATACGCTGATGCAGATCACCGGCCCCTTGCTGAAGTTGGCACGGTAGGCATCAGACTCCAGGAAATGCTTGAACAGCTTGCCATGCAGGTCGCCGAAGCCGTCCGGAATGCCAAAGGTGGCCTTGCCTTCGTTGCTGGCCGGCAGCACCACGCTGAAATCGTAGTCGCGTACGTAGGACGAGAAATTGTTGCCGACGATGCCTTCGGTACGGGCACCGGTGCGGGTGTCGACGATGGTCGGGCGCAGCACCTCGATCAGCGGGAACGGATCGCTGCCATCGCCGCCGTCGATGTGCATCTCCACCGAGATGATGTCCAGCTCGACCGCATAGCGATCCGCACTCGGGTTGTCCCAGTGCGCCAGATCATTGAAGCGGTTGTTGATCATGCTGATCGTGTTGCGCAGGTTCTCCTGCCGGGATGCACCACGCGCCAGGTTGGCGAAATTGGTGGTGATGCGCGTGCCATCGGCGGGCTGGTAGTCCTCGTTGAAGGGGATGCGCGTGATGCTGAAGGTGAAGGTGTCGGTCGTCATGGGCGGCGTTCCGTATTGCGGGGTGACATCCGGATGCGGGCGAAGGCATCCGGCATTCAGAATGCTGCGGCGGCCTCGAGGGCGGCAGCGCGATGGCGGGGCAGGGCTAGCAGCGGCAAGGCCCGCCTCACCGCCAGCCGTGCCCGCTCGATCAGGGCATCGTTGTGCACGCAGCCGTCGGCGAAATCGCGGTCGGTGGCGTAGACGCCCAACGGCAGGGTGCGTGCCTGGAAGAAGCTGAAGAGCGGGCGCAGCTGATGGTCGATCACCAGCGAATGGCGCTCGCTGCCACCGGTGGCGGCCAGCAGGATGGGGGTGTCGACCAGTGCGTCCTGGTGGATGAAGTCGAAGAAATGCTTGAACAGCCCTGTATACGACCCGCGATAGACTGGCGTGCTCACCACCAGCACATCAGCCTGCTCGACGGCAGCCAACTGGCGTTCCACGATGTCGGGCAGCTGCGAACGCCAGAGCGCGCCCGCCAGCTGCGGGGCCAGTTCGCCCAGCTCGACCAGGTGCTGCTCGCTATGGATGTCCTCGCCGATCAGGCCCAGCAGATGCTCGGCCAGGGTGGCGGCCCTCGAGGGGCGCTGCAATCCGCCGGAAACGGCGACGATTCGAAGGGGGCGGGTAGGTGAAAGCATGACCCGATGCTAGCCACGCCCTTCCATGACGTAAAATGGTATTACTTCACCAATCCATGAGCGGGATTCATCATCATGCTGGAGCGGATCCACCTCAGTATCGTGCAGCAGGTCGAGCAGCAAGGCTCGCTCACCGCTGCCGCCGGCGTACTCAACCTGACCCAGTCGGCCCTGAGTCACAGCATGAAGAAGCTGGAGCAGCAGCTGGGCACCGACGTCTGGCTGCGCGAAGGCCGCAGCCTGCGGCTGACCCAGGCCGGGCAGTACCTGCTGGCGGTGGCCAACCGGGTGCTGCCACAGCTGGACCTGGCCGAGGAACGACTGGGCCAGTTCGCACAGGGCGAGCGAGGCGCACTGCGCATCGGCATGGAGTGCCATCCCTGCTACCAGTGGCTGCTGAAGATCGTCTCGCCGTACCTGGCCGCCTGGCCGGATGTGGACGTGGACGTCAAGCAGAAGTTCCAGTTCGGCGGCATTGGCGCGCTGTTCGGGTACGAGATCGACCTGCTGGTCACCCCGGACCCGCTGCTGAAGCCGGGCCTGAAGTTCATTCCCGTATTCGACTACGAACAGGTGCTGGTGGTGGCCAGCAACCACGCCCTGGCCAAGGTCGACCATGTAAAGCCGCGCCAGCTCGGCCAGGAAGTACTGATCAGCTACCCGGTGCCGTTCGAGCGCCTGGACATCTACAACCAGTTCCTGCTGCCGGCCGGCATCACCCCACGCCGGCACAAGGCCATTGAAACCACCGACATCATGATGCAGATGGTGGCCAGCGGCCGCGGCGTGGCGGCCATGCCACGCTGGCTGGTGGAGGAGTATGCCGCCCGCATGGATGTGGTGCCCGTTCGCCTGGGTGCGAAGGGCATTCCCAAGCAGATCTACCTGGGTGCGCGCGAGGCCGATACCGGTATCGACTACCTGCAGGCTTTCATCGAACTGGCGCGGAACAGCACGCCGCTGGCCAGCAATGCGCGCGGGGGCACGTAATGTCCGCACCTTCGTCGCTGCGGACGCGGGCCTTTCTTGATGCCTTTTCGCTGGAGGTGAGCGCCAAAGCCATGCCGGCACTGCGCACGGAGGCTGCCCGCATTCCACGCGGCACGACAATCTCCATTCCCTGGCTGGCCAGCGAGGACGACGACGCACGACTGGCTGCGGCGCGCAGGGTGCGCGAACTGGGCTTCGAGCCGATGCCGCATCTCTCGGCCCGCCGCATCGGGTCGCGTGCGGTGGTTGAACGGTTCCTGCAGCGCGCCGCCAACGAGGCCGGTGTCGCCCAGTGCTTGGTGATCGCCGGAGATCTGGCCACGCCCGCCGGCCCATTTGCTGATAGCGCTTCGATCATCCAGACCGGGCTTCTGGAGAAGGCCGGCATCAAGGCCGTCGCCATCGGTGGTCACCCCGAGGGCCATCCGGTCATGGGCAGTGTCGAGTGCTGGCAGGTGCTGGAACACAAGTGCCAGGCCATCGTAGCGCGCGGCATGGCGCCGATGATCATCACGCAGTTCGCCTTCGATGCCGACATCGTTCTGGCCTGGTTGGACGCGCTGCGCGCCCGTGGCATCGACGTTCCGGTGCTGGTCGGTGTGCCGGGTCCGGCAAGCATCGCGCGGTTGGCACGCTACGCCGCAATGTGCGGGGTGGGTGCCAGTGCATCGATGCTGGCAAGATACGGTATCTCGATCGGGCGGCTGCTCGGAACCGCAGGGCCGGAAGTATTCGTGGACCACTTGGTGAGCGGTTTGACTGACGCCCATGGCTTGGTCAGCCCGCACTTCTTTCCGTTCGGTGGTATTGCCCAATCACTGGACTGGATCAAACGGCACCGGCCGCAGGCATCGGCAGTCGGCGGCTGATGGCCCATCGATGACGGCTACCGGGCAGCGCATGTGGCTGCCCGGTCCCGTCCCGGTCAGCCCTGGCGGTGTCGTATCTCGGACGGGCAACTGATCAGGCCGGCATTGCTGATGGCCTGGCGCGTACCGCACGCGCGGCATGCAAGCACGGTTCCGCCTCTCACATGCTCCATCTCCTGCTCACCCCAGACGCTGGTTGCGCCGCACGCCGTGCAGGTTGCTTCGATCTGCAGGGCCCGGGCCAGGTCGCCCTCCGCACCCGGTCTGTAGGTAAGGTCGGTGATCTTGAATATGCCGGTATGACTCATTGGAACGCCGTTGTGGGTCTACTACGGGAAGATATCGATGCAGAGGTGTCGGGCGCGTTGGCGCGGTGTCGAGAAGTGGTGCGGGTCAGTTCATGGGTCACTACGCAACGTGAATTCCTCCAGCCGTGCACGGCTGACGGACTGGTGGTTGCCACACCCCGGGCAGCTGAGCGAAGCAGCGCCGTTGAGGTCGACAAGCCCATGATCAGGAATGGCCCGGAATTGCCTTGAGCATTTCAGGCAGGAGCAATCAATCCGGGTGACCTGCAGCAGGGTGCCATCCTCACGCGCCACTCCTTCGACGCTTACTACATAGAACTGTCCGATGTCTCGCATGAAGATGAACAATGCCCTGAACGTGTGGGGCGCCCATCATGCCGCCTGACGTGCCGTAAGGCTCACCCATCGACCCTCCGTATTCTGAAGGGTTAAGAATCAGGATCAGGGGGCAGGCTTGTACCGGGTGCTAGAGTGTGAACAGGTGCCGATGTGGCGCCACATTCAAGGCGAAATTCATGCCCATTCGGGCCGTTGTATATGCAAGTCAAGCAGTAGAGGGCCTTACGATTGATCGCCTGGAGGCGCTCGTGGCCGATGCCGCGAGGTTCAACAAGGTGGCGGGCGTGACGGGCGTGCTGCTGCACGACGGCACGCGATTCGTGCAGTACTTCGAAGGGCCGGAAGATGGAGTGGCCAGCGTCTATGAGCGCGTGCTGCAATCGTCCAGCCATACCGATGTCGTGGAGCTGGCGCGAGGGCGCGTCTCCACCCGGCAGTTTCCCTATTGGTCGATGCACCAGCTTCCTGCCGATCAGCTTCTGGTCGGCAGACTTGCCAGGGCCGACTGGTCACGCTTCAAGAGAAGCCAGCCCGAGGAGATCGCGGGCTCCGCGTGGGGAATCGATGTGCTTGCCGCGGCGGTAGCGCCCTACGTGCACGCCGCTTAGTTTCCGCTTCGGCCACCACTTCATCGAGGGGTGCAGTGACATGAAGGTTCTCATCGCGCTCATCGCTGCACTACTGGCTGCGGGCCCGGCGCTTGCCGACTCCCCGCTGCCGCCGCCGGAGAGGTTCACGGCATGCTCCCCCACGCGGAATCTCTGTGCTGATTCCGATCCGGCGCTCAATTCAACGCGGGTAACGCCCCAGGCATCGGGGCGGGATGCCTGGCTGATACCCGGATGGCATCGCTGGCTGTTCCCGTCGGACGATGGGGAATCGGTCGTGGTCGGCTACGAGGGCATGAACCTGGTTCCGGCTGACGTGGCGCTGAGCGAGCCGGTGCTGCATTTCTACAATCGTGGCCGCTTGGTTCGCACCATCACCCTGGGTCAACTGTATCGCCGCACATCGCAGCTTCGGCGTACCGTCTCGCACTTCGCCTGGGTGAGCACCATCGGCTTCAATCGCTCCAACCAGCTCGTGGTCGAGCTGGTCAATGGAGAGAAGGTGGCGTTCGCCTCCAGGACTGGCGCCCGCGAGCCGGTTCGGCCGGATAGCCACTGACAGTCCATTATTGGTGTTCGTACTGGTGTTCGGGAATCACGCATTGCGTGACCGCGCCATCACCCACATTCACCCCGCAGCAGCGAGAATGCACCATTGGGCGCGCTCCGACGCACGCCGTTCACTGCCCGCAGGATCGCGAAGATGTCCACCCCCCCCTTTGGTGAATCGTCATGCGCTGCCGCCGCAAGCGGTTGCGTTGAGGTCCGCGGCGCGCGCGAGCACAACCTCAAGAATGTCGATGTCTCCATTCCGCGCAACGCACTGGTGGTGTTCTCCGGGGTATCGGGCTCGGGCAAGTCCTCGCTGGCTTTCGGTACCGTCTTCGCAGAGGCGCAGCGGCGCTACTTCGAGTCCGTTGCGCCGTATGCCAGGCGCCTGATCGACCAGGCGGGCGTGCCCGATGTGGACGCCATCGATGGCCTGCCGCCGGCGGTAGCCCTGCAGCAGCAACGCGGCGCCAGCAACGCGCGCTCATCGGTGGGCAGCGTGACCACCCTGTCCAGCCTGGTGCGCATGATGTATTCGCGCGCAGGCGCCTACCCGGCCAACCAGCCCATGCTGTACGCCGAGGACTTCTCGCCCAATACGCCACAGGGCGCGTGCAGCACGTGCCATGGCCTTGGGCATGTCTACGAAGTGACCGAAGCGTTGATGGTGCCGGACCCGTCCCTGAGCATCCGCGAGCGTGCCATCGCCTCGTGGCCACCGGCATGGCATGGCCAGAACCTGCGCGACATCCTGGTCACGCTGGGCTACGACATCGATGTGCCGTGGAAGAAGCTTCCGAAGAAGGACCGCGACTGGATCCTGTTCACCGAGGAAGCACCCAGCGTCCCGGTCTATGCCGGTTTCACCCCCGCCGAGACGCGCGCCGCCCTCAAGCGGAAGCAGGAACCCAGCTACATGGGCACCTATACCGGCGCGCGTCGCTACGTGCTGCACACCTTTGCCAACACGCAGAGCGCGCTGATGCGCAAGCGCGTTTCGCGCTACATGGAAGGCAGGCTGTGCCCGGCCTGCCACGGGAAACGCCTGAAGCCTGAGGCACTCTCGGTCACCTTCGCGGGCGTGGATATCGGCGAGTTCATGCGGCTGCCCCTGGATCAGCTGGCGGCGCTGCTGGAGCCCATCGCGCAGGGAGATTTCGGTGGCGCTCGCACCAGCAGGAGTGCGACACCCCGCGATCGCGCCCGTCGGGCGGCGAGTGGCCAGGCGACCCACGAGGGTGCTCCCGACGTGCGCCTGACCTCGGCCTTGTCCGAAGAGAAGCGCCTGGCGGCACAACGATTGGCCGGCGGGGTCATGGCGCGTGTACGCCAGTTACGTGACCTGGGCCTCGGCTATCTCTCACTGGATCGCGCCACGCCCACGCTGTCGGCCGGCGAACTGCAGCGCCTGCGGCTGGCCACGCAGCTCAGCTCCTTGCTGTTTGGTGTGTTGTACGTGCTCGACGAACCCTCGGCCGGCCTGCATCCGGCCGACAGCCAGGCGCTGTACGACGCATTGGAGCGGCTGCGCGACGGCGGCAACTCGGTGTTCGTTGTTGAACACGATCTGGAGCTGATGCGCCGCGCGCAGTGGTTGGTGGATGTGGGCCCGCAGGCGGGGGAACACGGCGGCCGCGTGCTCTACAGTGGCGAGCCCGACGGCCTGCGCCACGTCCAGGACTCGCGTACGGCCCTGTATCTGTTCGACCAGGTACCTGCACCTGCCAACCGGCAACGCAGCGCCGGCAACTGGCTGGAACTGCAGGGCATCCACCGGCACAACCTGCAGGGTGTGGACGCACAGGTACCGCTGGGATTGCTGACGGCAGTGACCGGCATTTCCGGCTCGGGCAAGTCCAGCCTGATGGCACAGGCGTTGCCGGAGTTGATGCTGCTGCACCTCGGGCACGAGCCGGTGGACGAGGGGGCGGACGCCGAGCCCAACGATGGACCGAGCGTGATCGAAGCAACACGAGGCCGCTTGGCCGGCGATGTGGATGCCATTCAACGCGTGGTGCAGGTGGATCAGAAGCCCATCGGCCGCACGCCACGCTCCAACCTGGCCACGTACACCGGCCTGTTCGATCACGTGCGCAAGCTGTTCGCCGCAACACCGGCCGCGCGCCGCCGCCGTTTCGACGCAGGCCGTTTCTCGTTCAACATGGCCAAGGGCCGATGCGAAACCTGCGAAGGCGAAGGGTTTGTCAGCGTCGAACTGCTGTTCATGCCCAGCGTCTATGCGCCATGCCCCACCTGCCATGGCGCCCGCTACAACGAAGCCACGCTGAAGGTGTTGTGGAACGGCCGCAACATCGCCGAGGTCCTGCAGATGACGGTTGACCAGGCGCACGCGTTCTTCGCCGAAGAAGACGCCATTGCCCGCCCGCTGCAGTTGCTGCAGGAAATCGGCCTGGGCTACCTGAGGCTGGGCCAGCCGGCCACCGAGCTTTCAGGTGGTGAGGCCCAGCGCATCAAGCTGGCCACCGAGCTGCAGCGCAGCCAGCGCGGGCGCACGCTGTACGTGCTGGACGAGCCCACCACCGGCCTGCATGCATCCGATGCGGACCGGCTGCTGGTGCAGCTGCAGCGGCTGGTGGACGCGGGCAATACCGTGGTGATGATCGAGCACGACATGCGCGCGGTCGCACAGGCGGACTGGGTGATTGATGTAGGCCCCGGAGCTGGCGGGGCAGGGGGCACCATCGTCGCGAAGGGAACGCCGCAGCAGGTTGCGCGGACCAAAGGCAGCAGGACGGCGCCGTTCCTTGCGCGCGAGCTGGCTTCCCTGTAGAGCCGGGCCATGCTCGGCTATCGATGTGGGTATCGGTCAGGCCGTGGGGCGCCCCTGGGTACACAATCAGCCTGGCGCACTTGATCAGCTTCGCCGCCCATTGACAGGGTAGAACGCTCGTTCTACCTTTGCGTCGTGAACACAACCACCACCGAAACCCAGCAGAAGATCCTGGCCACGGCCGAGGCGCTGATCTACCAGAACGGGATCCACGCCACCGGTATGGACCTGTTGGTGAAGACCTCCGGCGTTGCCCGGAAGAGCATCTACCGGCACTTTGAAAACAAGGACCAGGTGGCCGCTGCGGCATTGAACGCGCGCGACGTGCGCTGGTTGGACTGGTTCCAGCAGGAGTGTGACAAGGCCGACAGCCCCGAAGCACGCGTCCTCGGCATGTTCACCGTGCTCAAGGGCTGGTTCCAGTCCGAGGGCTATCGCGGCTGCGCCTTCATCAATACCGCCGGCGAGGTAGGCGACCCCGACGATCCGATTCGCCACATCGCAAAACACCACAAGCAGAAGCTGCTGGATTACACGCTGGGACTCACCACGCAACTGGATATCAAGCAGCCGGACGCACTGGCGCGGCAGCTGCTGGTTCTCATGGAAGGCGCCATCACCATCTCGCGCGTGATGGGCGACTACAACGCCGCAGACACCGCCAGGGATGTTGCAGAAGTGTTGTTGGAGCAGGCCAGGCGCTGACGCCTGAGTCATCAGAATCCGTCGAAGTACCCCGTTCATCCATTTGATTGGAGGCCCCACCGTGTCCACTGAAGCACCCCGTCCGCCGCTGCCGCCGTTCACTCGTGAATCGGCCATCGAGAAGGTTCGCCTTGCCGAAGATGGCTGGAACTCCCGCGATGCCGACAAGGTCGCACTGGCCTATTCGCTCGACACCCGCTGGCGCAACCGCGCCGAGTTCACCCATGGCCGCGAGGAAGCCCGGCAATTCCTGGCCCGCAAATGGAAGAAGGAACTGGACTACCGTTTGATCAAGGAACTGTGGGCATTCACCGACAACCGTATTGCCGTGCGCTACGCCTATGAGTGGCATGACGACTCCGGCAACTGGTTCCGTTCCTATGGAAACGAGAACTGGGAATTCGGAGCGGATGGGTTGATGGAGCATCGGTTCTCGAGCATCAACGACATGCCGATCAAGGAAAGCGAGCGCAGGTTCCATTGGCCACTGGGGCGTCGCCCGGATGATCATCCGGGGCTGTCTGATCTGGGTATGTGAGCACGGCCGGCCGACGTTCGCTTCACCCTCCATTGCGTAACCTGTACGCCGCAGCACGTCATGCCTCACGTTGAGGTATGACGTGCACCAAGGCTGAAATCGAGTACTTTCACTCGCAGAACAGGAGGCAGGGCGCGACCGTGAGGGCAGTTCCCATCATCATCGCAGCAGCACTGGCCGCACCCTCGCTTGATGCGCGCGCGGCCAGCGAAGACCGCAATACAGCGCCTCATTTCGATCTCGGCGGTGCCGTTCGATTCAACTATGGTTGGCTCGATTACGGGCCCACCAGCCGCCTGCAGCTGGAGCTGCTTCGCGCCGACATCAACGCCGGCAGCGGGCCTTTCTCCTTCTCCGCGCAATACCGGTGGTACGACGGCTTCGATGCCATCCATCACGCCTACGCAGGCTGGCAATTCACCGACGCCACGCAGCTGAAGGCCGGCATCCAGCAGGTGCCCTTCGGGCTGCTGCCCACGGTCTCGCAGAGTTTCTGGTTCGGGTCCGGCTACTACCTGGGCATCGAGGACGACTACGACCCGGGCGTGGTAGTGATCCACCAGGCCGGCAAGACCACCTGGCACCTCGGTTGGTTCTCCGGTGACGAATACGGAACCGGGGCCCGTTACGACCGCTATTCCTTCGATGTGGCACAGACCGATGCGTTGCCGTATCGCGAACGGCAGCGGTTCAATGTACGCGTCGAGCAATCGCACGACTGGGCAGGAGGCGAACTGCAGGTCGGCGCGTCGGCCTTCGCCGGCAAGGTGCAGAACACCCGCAGCCGCCGCCATCACGGCCATCAGGCCGCCGCCGTGCACGCGCAGTGGAAGCGCGTTGGCTGGACCACCCAGCTGCAATGGGCGCGCTATCGCTACACCGTGCCCGGCGAGCGCATCGCATTGTCGGCGTTCCAGGCCCCGTTTGAAATCGCGGCCGAGGCCGATGTACCCAGTGCCAACGTTGCCTATTCCTTTGGCCCGCGCGGCTGGATGGACGACCTGACCTGCTACAACAACCTCAGCATGACGCGCCCGGTGGGGCACAGCAGCGGGGTGCGCGACTCCTGGCAGAACGTTACCGGCTGCAGCCTGCGGAAGGGCGTGATGCTCACCTATGTCGACTGGATTGCCGGCCGCAATATGTGGTTTGCCGGCGGTGATGGCATCGGCATCAACAATGGCGGCCCGTCGCGCTGGTATTCACGGCTGAACCTCAATATCGGGTTCTATTTCTGAAAGCTGCTGCGCGTCGGCTACGATGCTACGGCCGGTATGGTGCTGCTGTACCTGTTGGGCTGGATGCTGATCAGCATGCGCACACGCATGAACACTTACGTGGCCTTGCTGGAAGGCTCCATCCAGGAACCGGAGCAGTCGCAACCCGCGCCGCTGTAGGGTCGAGCCATGCTCGACTACTGCGGGCCGCATCGCGCCCCATCAGGCACCTTGCCGGCGAGAATCTGCAGCACCCGATCCATAAGAACAGGCTCCGGTACACCAACCAGCACCTGCTCCAGATAATCCAATGGCTCCAGCTGCCATTGGAGGATTGCCCGCATCTGAAGAACTGCGGGCGCACGCTGCATGGCATCCAGTGAGACCTGCAACAGCACATGCTGGGGCCGCCGCTCCAGCCACAGCACGGGAACGCCTCTGCAATGAATCTGGAACGAGGCGTCTTCATGCTGTTCCACGAACTGGAAGCCCTGTCGTGGCCGAGACTCCACGAATTGCATCACCTGGCGGCGCAGATGTGAGATTCGATCGTCGTTGATGCTTTGGAACCCGATAGGAGATGGCAGTGGCGGCGACAGCCACCGCGTCTGTGCCGCAACCACCGCCACGAGGCACAGCAGCGTGGCCGCCCAGCAGTACCGCGCCACTCAGTCGTCCGGCCGTACCCGTGTGCTGGCGTGCGCCACGAGGCCCAGCCCCGCCATGATCAGGCCCTCCATGACGCGGGGCCCGACGTACTGCTCCAGTTCGCCGTTTTCGCGGGCGCGCTGTGCGGCCAACAGGATCTCCAATACCACGCGAAGGCCGGCCAGCGAGCAATCGGTGTCGGCCAGAGCGAGACGTCGGCCAGGCATCTGATGGCGCTCTGGCCAGGGCTGACCATCCGAGGCGGCGCCCGAGCCGATGCTGTGCAGCAGGGCGATGAGCGTGTTCGGATCCAGCGCGGGGCTGTTGGCGGGCGCGTCGTGGATCGGGTGCGGGGCAGGGGAGTGGGGCTGGGTCATGGCTGGGCTCCTTGCGGGCAGGCAGAAGCCGCCACCGATAAAGGTGGCGGACGGTGCGAGGTTCGAAACCCGGTGTGCAATCAGACCGGCGGGCGCAAGGCCCCCACGCACCGCCCGCCATAGCCGGCTGACGGATTGCCAGCCGGCACCGCGCGAGGTGGTGCCGACTGGCAAGCGCTTTTTACGATTGCACAACCGGGGTTTCGAAGCCCGGCCACCTGTTCGAGGTGGCACAGCAAGGAATACGCCCGGTTGTGCGCGATGCCAATGCAGTAGGGCTGATGCCGTCACCACTTTCAACATTTTCAGAATCGTTGCATACCGCGTAATGAGGCTGGAGCCTTGCGTTGCAATGCTATCGGCGATGCCAGTGGTGCAGGCCTACGGACTGTCGGCATCCGCCCGGCGAGACCATTAGCGAGGCGGATGCGACAGGATTGCCAAAGGCCGTCAGGCGTCAGTAGCCCTTCAACGCGGCCTTGGTCCGTTCCAGCCATGCGGCATTGTGGCCGCGCGCGTGCCGGGACCAGTGTTGGGCATCGTCGATGATGCTGGCGAACAGGCTGCGAGCCTGCTCGCGGTCGGCGGGCTGCGGCTGTGCCATCAGCCATTCGGCGTACAGGCAGCGAGCAGCTGCATCATTTCCGCACTCCACGGCTCGCTCGAACGCGGCGCGAGTGCCGGGCGCTTGCGCGGCCGCCAGTGCCTGCGCGTAAAGCAGGGCCTGTTCCGGCTTGCGGCGCACATCCGGGTGGCGGGCGAACAACTCGTCCAGCGTTTCCGCCGCAAGCGCGGGCTGCCCGGAATCGAGGCGGGCGCGGGCGAGGCCGCTCAGGATGTAGGGATCGTCGCCCAGCGGTGAGCTGGCCGCCTGCTCCAGCAAGGTTCTGGCTTCCTCGGCCTGGCCGGCATCCAGCAGCGTCATGCCCAGGCGAACCCGATTCTGCACGGTGGGCGTGCGCGCCAGTTCGGCGCGAGCGTTGCGCAGGTCCTGGCCCGGGTCCATGAGCTGCTTGGCGGAACGGACGACCTGCCGGGCGCCGCGCGAGTGGCGGACTTCCGGAAAGTAGATCGCCAGGAAGTAGACGACGCTGCCGAGCAGCGGGAACGAGAAGAGCAGGATGAGCCAGTAGAGGCTCTGGCCCGAGCGGATGGCGTGCACCGCGAAGTAGATGGCTGCCAGTACGTGGAGTCCGATTCCGATATAGGGCATGTGCGCCGCCTCCGTCCTTGTGGGGGTGGAACTATAGTGGGGTAGGGATGGGGCGCCAATGGGTTGGGGCAGCTGGGTGTGACGCGTCACGTTAATAGGGTGAGTTCCGCAGGACGGAACGCTGCATGCCACTATGTGGCGGGGCTGCATTGATGGAAGGGGATACATGGAACGTACACAGAAGACGCTAACGATGGCCGATGTTGCTGGCTGGGGTTCGGCGCTGGTCACCTTCGGTTTGGTTCAAGGCGCCTTCTATTTGAAGGCGTATTGGGGACACTTCGGCCTGGATCCCTTTCAGTTTGTCGCCGTAAGCGAGCTTGCGCTGGCAGGGCTTGCGGGGATCGGCATGGTGCTGTTCTTCATACTGATTGCGCTGCTGTTTGGAGGGTGGGTCGAAGGGAAGGTGACAGCGAGGCCGCCCCAAGCCAATCTGCTGATGTGGCTGACCCTTGCTCTTTGTCTTGTTGGAATGGGCGCCTTGCTTTGGTGGTCCAATGCCTGGCCCGTTTTGATAGGTGTGGCGCTGACGGGCATATGTGCAATGGCAGTACGCCTGTCCCCAGTGCTGCCAGCCGCCGTGAAGGACTCGCCGCGGCTGGTCTATGCGCTCGTGATGATTGTCTATGTCCCGATCTCGTCAAACTGGCTTGGCTTCGAACGCGCCAAGGCGATTACTTCCGGCAGCAGCAAGTACACGGTCAATGTGACTATTGATGAGAAGGTGCAAGGCAGCCTGAGTCTGGTGGGGCGCCTGGGTGATAGCTATGTGCTTTGGGATCCGGCGCAGAGGACTGCAGTTCTTGTGCCTGTGGGCGACGTGAGAAGGCTGGTGATTGCGCAAAAAAACGTTTTGCCTGCCAAGTCAGTCCAGTCGCGATAAGGGATGTTTATCCGGGGGCAGGGGAGGGCACGTGCCGTCCCGTCGCGCGCATCTGAACCTCTACTGGAGCGGAGAGCTTGCAGTAGTGGCAGATCTCTCTCCTGGCTGGTTCGCTGGCTTGTACGCCGTGCCCGATAGCCCTAAGATCTAGCTGTATTAAGGGGATGGCCCACCATGCGGTGAGCTATGGATGAATCGAATAACCGGACCCAAGCATCCGGCTATCAGGTAGTCAGGTCTACTTACATGGCAAAGCAGTACCCAAAGAGGTCAATCAGTGGCGACGCTGGCGAGCATTTCGCGGCGTACAAGTTTACACAAACCCTAAAGTGGCCTTGTCGACTTCAAAGCGTCGATTTAGGCATCGACGCAGAATTGGAGATTTGTGACCAGCAATTCTCCGCGACAGGAAACGTGGTCAAACTTCAAATAAAGTCCTTTCAAGAGTTGTCAGGATCACAGCGTCACGATGTCTACGTTGATGACTCAGATATCGACTATTGGCAGCGATTCTCAGTCCCAACCATAATCGTCTGCGTCGACCTGAAGAACGAGAAAGTGTACTGGAAGCCGATCAGCGCGACAGAAGCCTACGCGACAGGTGGGGCGTCTAGAAAAATCACATTCAATTTGTCTGAGGATGAATTGAAGCCTGAAGCAACGAGCAAGATTTCCTCTTTAGCATCACCAGATCACTTCAAAGATATTTTAGATTTGATCACTGAGGCGGAATCCATCTACAAAAGACAAGTTGCTTCGGATGTGTTCGCCATTTCTGGCGATGAATTGGATGAAATACACAAAGTTAACGACACCTTTGAATCCATTGTTTCAAGAATAGAGGAAATTCGTCGCCATTACCCTTGGCGCATCAGCGAATTCTCTTCAAAAAAAATCGAGCGAATGAAAAGTGAGATGTACCGTTACTGGAACCATGCTGAGATTAGTTGGAGAAATGGCGTCAATGGCATGTAGGTCTAGCGATTGGTCAAGCCGGACTCGTTATGCAAGTCGGCGCAATCCAGAGTTGAACACCCGCTACTGGCGGTAGCGGCGGCCGGAGGGGCGGTGGATTAGGAAGATTTATCGGGGGTACGCTATTTGGTTGATTTTGGAGATTCCGACGGCAAGTGTCTAAGACAGCCGCTGAAGAAGCTCCGCTCCGAACGAGCGTCGGCTAGCTCGTACTGAGTAGCCAAACCCGCCAAGAGTCTGCTATAAGCCAGCTACAAGCAAGCGTATGCTGGCCCCAAATGCAGCCGCATCATGGCCTGGCGCACCTTGAGCTGGGGCATGAGTACGGCATGCAGCAGGCCGCACACGGCTCTTTCCGCCAACACAGGAGGTGTTGTATGGCTCTGTACAAGCACGGGAACCGTTTGACTCAGTCGCAGGATGCGGCCTTCGATGCAATGCATGCACCGGGCATAGACGCCCCACATCCAGGAATATACCGTTGCACATCCTGTGGAGACGAGATTGCCATTGCTGGTGGGCACACACTTCCTCCTCAGAACCATCGGCAACACAATCCTGCCAACGGTCAGATCAGGTGGCAACTTTTGGTTTATCCAGTGCAACAGCGCTAGTCGCAAAGCTGCCGTGAACGCCGGCCCTAGCGCCAAGGCAGACCTGCTGGAAGAGCGGGGTGAAACTGATTTTTGCTGGCCAACACTTAAAGACGGCAGCATCCACTTTCAATCCAACACGCCGGCCTTCCGATCAGCTCAAACAATGTGGGCTCCATCCGATGAAGCTTGTCTCCGCTCAAATCACCAACTTCCGTTCCGTAGACGACAGCGGAAGTTTCGAGATCCATGACGTCACGTGTTTAGTTGGCAAGAACGAGGCAGGCAAGAGCGCCGTTCTGATGGCTCTTGCAGCATTGAACCCTCATCCGGCCACCCCTGCGACGCTCGACAAGGAGCGTGACTATCCTCGGCGCCACTTGGTCTCCTATGACGAGCGGCACGGCGGCCGAGCCGCTACCGCGATCCAGACAACTTGGGAGCTCAGTGAGAATGAAATTCTTGCGATCGAAGGCGAACTCTGCAAGGGCATCCTAAGCTCCAACCAGGTCCGCATTAGTCGGGCGTACGGCGAGGAAGTGTCAGTTGATCCGTCTATCGAATTCAGGACGGGGCTAAATTGGATCTACAACAAATTCAACCTCGATGAGGCCGACAGGGAACGGGTTGAAAAAGCCGATACCAGCACTAGTCTGGCTGCGCTTATCGATGGTCTAGATGACCGCAGCGAGGCACTCGTTGAGCTTCGCAATCACCTGTCTTCAATCGCGTCCTTCTCGGCACTGATAAAAACACGGATCAAAAGCTTTTTGCCACGATTCATGTATTTCTCAGCCTATGACACGATGTCCGGTGCGATCCAGATCGAGCAAACGTTACAGCTACGCGATAGCGGGCAGCTTCAAAAGGACGATTACCGAGGCGATCAGCTATTCGTAGAGTTCTTGGACTTCGCCGGAGTTTCACTTAGTGAGATAACTGGAGTGAAGACGTATGAAACTTTCAACGCCAAACTTCAGGCCGCGTCCAACAACATCACGGATCAAGTCATGGAGTATTGGACGCAAAACCCTGATCTTGTAGTCGATGTGGACATATCCCCGGCCCGCCCCGGCGATCGCCCGCCATTTAATACGGGCACCGTGGCTCGGGCGCGCATCTACAACCAATTGCACCGGGTGGATACACCGTTCTCGGAGCGGAGTGCTGGCTTCGTCTGGTTCTTTTCGTTCTTGGTCAAGTTCGCGCAGGTCAAAAATGACGAGCGCCCCGTCGTACTTCTACTGGATGAGCCAGGTCTGACGCTACATGGCAAGGCCCAGGCAGACCTGCTGCGCTTCTTCGGTGAAAAGCTCTCACCCCACCATCAAGTCATCTACACGACACATTCTCCTTTCATGGTCCCAGCCAACGACTTAGCATCGGTGCTGGTCGTCGAGGACCAGGTCGCAGAGCGGCCCCGACGCACGCCACTGGGGACCAAGGTGCGCGCGGACGTATTAAGTCGAGATGCTGATACGCTATTCCCGTTACAGGGGGCACTAGGTTACGAGATCACCCAAAGTCTATTCGTCGGAAAGAACACCCTTCTCGTCGAGGGCCCGAGCGACATCCTCTACATCCAAGCCTTCAGCGAAGCACTGCGTAAACGCGGGCGACAGGGCTTGGATCCGCGCTGGATAGTTTGTCCGGCCGGAGGCATCGACAAGATCCGCCCGTTCGCATCACTATTTGCTGGGAACCAGCTCAACATTGCAGTACTGTCCGATCAGGCGCACGGGGACAGGAAGAAGATCGAGGAGCTCAAGCGTGCTCAGATCTTAAAGGCGGGGCAATTCTATACAGTAGCCGACCTGCTGGATCGTCCGGAAGCCGACATCGAGGACTTGTTCGATCCAGAGGTGTTCGCCAACATCCTCAACGATACGTACGGACTGCAGGGGGAACTCCGCCTCGATCCGCTTAAACTCGAGGCTGCTGCACCCGAAACTACGAGACTAGTTAAGCGAGCCGAGAATGCATTCAAGCTCATGCCGAAGGAGGTGGCGGAGTTCGATCATTTTGCGCCTGCTGCGTGGCTGCTGCGTAACCCCAAGGTGCTCGATGGAAAGTCCGCTGCCGTAACTCGGACGCTTGATCATGCCGAAAAGGTACTCAAGGTATTCAACGACCTGCTCCAATGATCCGCCGTCGCACTGAGTACGTTCGCACTCTGGTTTCATTTCCATGGCGCTTGCACACTTGGCCGGCGCCAGTTGTCCAGCACCCTCCGCACGCGTCTGGGGCGTTTGAGATTTCCTGAATCTATAGATGGCCCAAGCGCAATCGCGCCCTGCACCTCTAATCTTCCAGTAGGCGTGCAGCGGGGTTACTTGCGGCGCCGCCGGTTTGGAAATACCCCGCCACGCTCGAAACCGACCGATGCTCAGTCAGCTGCATGATCGCCGGCAGCGCCACGCCCTGGCGACTGGCTTCGGTCACGAACCCTGACCGCAGGCTGTGCCCGCCAAAATCCCCCTCCAGCCCGGCCAGGCGGGCCCGCCGTTGCACGATCTCACCCACCGCAGCGGGGGACAGGGCAGGGCCGATGCGCTGCTTCCAGAGCCGCCGGAAGATGGCCCCCTCGGTGATCCGGGACGCCTCCAGCCAGTCCTGCAGGGCGAGAGCGGCCCGGTCCAGTACTGGCTTGTCCGGCGTCGAGGTGGCGGTAACGCCGGCCTGCTGGGTCTTGCTGTGCTCAAGCCGGTAGATGTAGCCCACCTCGCCGATCCGACGCAGGTCGCGCAGGTCGGCCGCGGCGATCTCACTGCGCCGACGGCCACCGCTGGCGAACCCGAAGCAGAGTAGGGCGCGATCTCGAATTCCTTCCAGGCTGTCGTCGCAGGTGGCCAACATGGCCTCCAGCTCGGCCAGGGTGATTGCAGTCTTCTTGCGCGGGCGCTCGCCGCGCTTGACCGCGGCCCGCGCCGCGCGGCTGAGTACGGTCCGGATTGCCGCCTGCTCGCAGGGACTGGCCAGGTGTTTGAGCCGGTGCGCAGTGGACAGCACCGCAACGCGATGGCGCACGGTCGCCAAGGTCCACGGGCCGACCTTGGCTTTGAGGCCAGCTGCCACCAAGCTCTGGTCGACGGCTGGTGGAAGTTCCCAGGCCAATTCGCCGTCGGTCGAGCGGCGCTGTACGTGATCGACTACGAACTGGAGCACGATGGCTTCGGGTACCGGCAAGGCCAACTCGATGCCGTAGCGCGCCGCGTGCCAGCCGGCCCAGTAGCGCAGGGCGCTGGTGTAGCTGCGGGTCGTGTTTTCGGCTGCGGCTTCGGCCAGCAACTCGCGGACCGCATCGGCAGCCTGTTGGGCTAGCTGTTCGGGAAGTGCTAGGCAGGTGGCCGTCGCGGCAAGTGCGGGAATTGTAGAAATATCTTTCATACTATGTAATGTACGCTACGTTTAGACGATCATACCCACGATAATCATCACTTATCGCGTGTACGCTACCAGCAGAGTAGGGCGCCAGTAAAGGAGACTTCGCATGGCCCGGGGCATCACTGAATCTGACGTCCATAGCGCCGCCGACGAATTGGTCGGCAAGGGCGAACGCCCAACCGTCGAGCGGATCCGGGCTCACCTGGGGACAGGCTCGCCGAACACCGTGACCCGCTGGCTGGAGACGTGGTGGAAGCGACTTGGCACGCGCCTGCAGCCAGCGCGTCCGGACCTGGAAGATGCACCAGCGGTGTTAGCAGAACTCGCCGGACAATGGTGGGAGCTAGCGTTGAGTCATGCCCGGGAGGCCGCCCATCGAGAGCTTGCAGCGGCTGAGCAGTCACTGGCCGCCCGGCGTGATGCACTGGAGGCAAAATCCCGGCTTGTAGCTGACGAGCTGACGCAAATGCGCTCAGAGCGCGACGATGCTCTCACAGGAGAGAGGATTGCCGCTACGCAAGCTGCAGAGCTACAGCGATTGGTTGACCAGCTCCGTCTGCAGATGTCAGAGCTTGTAGAGCAGCGGGATGTCGAGCTTCGAAGAGCCGATCGAAATGAAGCATCGAGACAGCAACTCGACGCCAGGCTTCATGAGGCGCTAGAAACGGCGAAATCTGAGCGAGAAGACTGGGCCGAGTACACCAGATCTGTCGAGAATCGGGCGCTCAGCGATGTTGATCGCGCCCGACAGGAGGTGAAAGAACTCCAGGTGCAGCTAAGCAAGGCATCCGAGCAACACAGAGCTCTTGAAAAGCAGCTGCGCCAGGATATCCAGACCGCCCAAGCAGCGGCCGCCACGGCCAGTCAGTCTGCCGATATCCTGCGCGGCAGATGTGACGCGCTCGAGGGACAACTTTCAGGGCTTCGAGATTTGCCAGCTCAGCTGGAAGTTGCATTCAAGCGATCCAAAGAAGTTCGCATCGCTGCTGATGTTAGGCCGAAACGCAAGCGGCCGAAGCAATGAGCGCGCTGAAGTAGCACTTTTACTTGGAAGGATCGACGCCAGAAGGCGAGCCGAATCACCTCGGTTACTGCAGTCGAGCCTAGTGGACGCCAACTAATGGCGCTACTTACTTGATGGAGGCGCCAACTTCAGAGAAGTAGCACTAATACGTTGAGCGGCGTAACAACTTTAGTTGGGTCGGCTGTAGGTGGGGCAACTTCTCCCCGTCAATCACCAACAGGGAGGCAAGAGCCGAGCCAGAGGCCCAGCCATTGCCATGCAGACCCGACAAAGGCCCAGAATCGACGGATACGCCATTTCGCATAATGTATATTATGTTCTCAGGCTGCTGGCATGGCTGGCACGGCTCTTGCCCGGCCCCCGGCTCCTACGTTGGCATGGAGCCTGATCAATGCGTGATCGGAAACTAACCGGCCCTTGGGCCGGTTTTTCGTTTAAGGGTGGCCGACTGGTCACCCCCGAAGGCCGCGAACTACTGCCGGAAGATCTGGCATGGCTGGCCCTCACGGCTGCACAGGCACAGGAATGGCGCCGCATGATGGAGAACCGCCGCAGCCCCGGCAAGCCACGCAAACCGATGGCGTTTACAACGGCCAACGTCATCGACCTGGCCACCACGATAGACCGCCCGAGGCCATCACCAGTTCGAGGGATATGCCTTGATGCGCTCAAAGGTTCCCTCAGCGCCAATAGCGACGCCTGAGCGGGCCTCGACCGCATCCGGGCCACGACCATCGAAACGACCCATACGAGCCTCCTGCGTCGATTCTGAGGCCGTTTGGGCGGCTTCCTTGTACGGATTGTACGCAGGCCCCCAACGAGCCATCTGCACGCACTGGTCAATGCGTATCTGCCACTTGGTCCCTTGCTCAGTGAGGCACGTGCAGGTTTGGTTGATCCCTTCGCCAGAGGCCATGCAGTAGAGGCGCGGCTCAGACTTGACCTCGCGGCCATCCATTGCCGGCATTGACCACGGCATCTGGGCGATGCGTGGCGAGTGAGCCTCAACGTACTCCTGTGCGTTCGCGTAGTGCCGTTCGCCTGCAGCTCCTCCAACAGGGAGCGCACCGAAGCCCCCAAGGAGCGAGGAACCGAGACTCTTGGGCTCAGAGGCTGCAGCAGCCTTGGGCACCACCTTGGGCGTTTCCGGCCCCCAGAAGAACCACCCGATGCTGCCAAGGATCAGCAAGCCCGCGATCACGAAAAGCAGCTTGGCGATGCGTTGACGCCACGGCACTTTTGCCTTGGCCGTGTGCACCTCAGCGGAATCGTAATCGGCGTAGTGAACAACGGGATATTTCCACACCTCAAACTGAGCCTTGCTGCGCAGCGAAGACGATTTGACGTCTTCATAGCACTCAGTGAAACGGAAGATGCGCGCGGACCCTTTGTCGTAGCTGATCAGGTGTTCATGCGACGAAATCAGTGGCCGCAGATGCGAGTCCAGGTACATCGGACTCTGCGTGATCAGATAGATGTCGATGCCCTGATGACGGTGCGTTTCAAGGTCAAGGACTTCGGGCGGAACGGCACGGCCACCGGAGCGCGTGCGCCAAACCTGCTGCGCCTCATCAACGAAGAGAACCGCATTGGCAGGCAGATCACGCCACTTACGCGGATCGTCGAATTGCTTGACGAACGGAGCCTTTAAACCACGGAAACCGAAGGCGTAGACCTCCATTCCTTCGCCGTGGCGCTTGTACATCAACTCGATAGCGCGTAGCGACTTGCCCGCGCCGTTTTGACCTGTGATCAGGTGGAGCATGTGCCGGCCCTCCCCTACTTCTTCTTCGCAAGGCGCATCTTGAGCGCGCCTGCAGCTGCAGCGGTGGCGTAAGCCGAAAGGATCAGGGTCACGTACTTGTCAACGTTGAGGAACCCAATCCACGCAAGGATGTCGGAAGGCGCGCCTGCGAACGAGGCTTTGATCTGCGCGAGCAGCGGCGTAACGGCAAATTTCTGCGTCATGAAATTGATGCCAAGAAACGCCAGCGCGGACAGAATCCACTGACCCACACGCGTACCGAAGAGCCGGGAAAGACCGGCAAGCAGCGGACCCCACATTAGCCACCCCCTGTAAGTGATCGGCCAAGGATGAAGGCGGCATGTAGCCACCCAAGGAACAACACGTACGCAGCCAGAACGGCAGCGCCCTGGCACAGCAGATCAAGGCCTTTAACACCCATCTGGGAAAGGATGGTGTTGTTCAACGCTGGGCAGGAGCCGCCGCCGAGCCAGCCACCGGCATCAAGCCCTTCGATACTTTCGCCTTCGCTGATGCCAACGAAATCGGATGGGTTCAACGTCTCGCCGTAGTCGTCGTCGCCGTTGCCCTCCTTTGTGAGTTTCTCCACAGCACACCGCAGCATGTGCACTTGCCTTAACTCCGCGCACGCAACGGGATCACCACCGGTGCAAACGAACTGAGTGTTGCAAGTACCGTCGCCGGTGAGTGTGCCGTTGCCGTCCCCCTCCCCGGCGCCGCACATGTGCTTGCGCATGACAGCGAGCTGGCCGCAGGCAACCGCATTGCCTTCGCACTGGTACGCGGCTTTGCAATTCGTCGGATCACCTGTGACCTTGCCGCCCAAGCCCTCAGCCTGACAGCCCGCGCGCCACTGCTGGAAAAGCTGGGCGCATTGAATCTGGTCACCGCTGCACACAGGCGGTTTAGAACAAGTGCCGCTACCGCTACCGCTGCCAGTACCGGGGCTCTCACCGCCACCCGGATTGGTGCCGCCACCCTCCCCCGGACACGGCTTCCCACTAGCGTCTGTGCCACCTACAGGGCACGGCTTGGGATCAGGGCCGGGACCGGTACCACCACCGCCACCGGGGTCAGTGCCGCCACCACCTGGGCCAGTGCCGCCACCACCGGGATTCGTACCACCACCGCCGGGGTCGGTGCCGCCACCGGGATCAGTGCCACCGCCCTCGCCCGGGTCAGGGCCACCACCATCAGGCTTAGGCTCAGGCGGCGGGTAATCAGTGCTCTGACAGGTGCCAAGCCCTGAACTTGCAGCCATATCGAAGGTTGAATAGAACGCCCCCAAAGTGGGGTCCTTGTAGCCCTTGTACTTACAGCCTTTGTGACAAACGAACTCTTTGTCAGGCTTCCACCCAGTCTCTTCGGGACGCTTGTTGCAGTCTTGGTCACAGTCATACGCGATGAAGCTGGACTCGATGTAGCCGCCGCCGATAGCTGCAACAGCGACGCGACACTTGCCCTGAGCATTCTTCGGAAGGACGACGCATTGCTTGGCGGAATTGCCAGCCTTGAACTGCGGACTCTTTTGGCAGGACTCCATTGCTTCGCCTACGTCAAACGCATGCGCGTCGTTGGCGCCGAAGAGTCCCAGCGTTCCGAGGAGGAGCGCGATTGCCCACCCTGCAGGCCCTGACCTGGACAACGGATGCAGGGGCATACGTCAGTCCCCCACGCATTGAGAGCCGAGCCACATGGCACCGACCATGCAGACGTAGACGAAGTAGCCCATATACGGGTGATGCAACAGTTCCATAAAACCCCCTTGCCAAATGAAAAAGGGGCCACCGAAGTGGCCCCCACTGGATCAGTCGATCAGCTGCCCTTACGCGGCAGCTTGGCCGCAGTGATGCCCAGAGTGATCAGGGTGATGGCCGCAGCCACCGCGATGGCAATGCCACCCTTGCTGGTCATGAAAGTGGCCGCGCCATCGACGCTGGCGGGCATGTCGCCTGCAGCGGCCTGCGCGAAGGCCGAGGCCGACACCATCGAGCTGACGACCACCGCCGACAGCTTCGTGGCAACGGACTTGACGCGGGACTTCATGGACGGACGGCGAGCGATGGCGATGTTCTTCTTCATGGCAAAACTCCTGTTTTGAGGGATTAACGATCAAGGCGTGCACCTTTGCGAATCAGCACCATCGCCATGACACCGGCCCACACAAGAATGGTGGCTCCACCGAGAGCGGCACCTTGTTCTGCAGTGAGTGGCGGAATGGGCGACGGTGCATCGACCCACACAACGGAGGTGCACTGTCCGTTGCTGGTATCGAACTCAGCACAGGCCGCGTACTTGGTAACTACCGACTCAGTACCGGCCATGGCGATTACCCCGCAGCCTTCGCAGCAGCCACAGGCTTGACCTGGGCTTCTTCGATGCGGAGCAACTTCATTTCGTAGCGGTTGATTTCAAGGTTGCCGTACTCGCGGTTCACGCCAATGGAGCCCGGAGCCAGCGTGTAGAAGCCCGGCTCGTAGGCAACCGGCTTGCCATCAACCTCGATGGGCGCAACGTCAAAACGATCCGGGTAGTGGTGGCCGTTGTGCAGGTACGCTTCCTGTTTGTGCATCTTGTATGGCTTGCCGCTGGACTTGGACACGCCTTCGATGGTGTTGACCGAGGTCGAAACGATTTCGATGCGAACGTTCATGCTCAATGACTCCTGTGCTGTATGTGGAATTGGTCGCCATCAGGGGTAAGAACTTCGATATGCCCCCGATGGCTTAGGGCGATACCGGTACCGGTGAAGCCGTCGTAATCGAACGGCGAGAAGAAGGCCCAGCCTGCGGACAGGCCAGCCGTGAGAACCCATGCAGAAACCTTGGTGATGATCGACGCACCGAACTTGGTTTTTTCAGTGATGCTGATGTGCCGCTTCTTAGGGTGGCTTTCGTGATGGATCACCCCTTTCAGCCACCTGGGCGCAGTGGCAAACGCAACAGGTGCGCGCTCCACCATCTTTAGGCCACCAAAGCCCCACAGACGTGCACCCTTGGGCAAGTGATGGCCGGACTTCGACTCAGCCTTGCTGGCGTACTTGGTGATGTAACCAACCGGCGATTTAGCGAACACGGCATTGGTTGAGCCATGTGGCCACCAGCCCTGCTGATCGGGCAGCGGAGGCGTAACGCCCTTCGGGAACCACGCCACGATGTGATAGTGCGGTCGGCCAATCTCAGTCAGTTCCATCACCCACACGTAGTGGAACTCAGGCACGTCCTGACCCTTAGCATTGCGGCGGAACCACTCGCGGTAGTGCTTGATCAAGGCGGATATGTGGCCGGGGTCCCACTGACCATCACGCCGATACGTGAGCGTAATCAAGGCAACGCGGTAGGGGCTATTGCGGGCATACACACCCGTCTTTCCACCCTGCCGGAGAATCGGAGCGCCGAACGCATCACGGAACTTGTGATCGATTGCGAGAGCAGACGCTTTGACACCTTTCGCCAGCTTCGACAGGCGCGCTTGCTTCATTGAGGCTGTTGTGATCTCCATTAGCCCCCCTGCCCTTCAGACAACGCACCTACGCAGCGTCGCCAAGCGACGTTGAAGGAAGCAGCTGCGACAAGCGCAGCAATGAAGCCGGAAAGCAGCTTGACCGCCGCGATAAACGCGTCGTAGAGGCTCGCGCCGCCAAGCATCGACCACGCGTAGGCAGTGAACACGGCAAGCAGCAGGGAGAAGCACAGGAGGCCAATGGCGAGCATCGCGATGGCTTTGCGGAGAGAGGCCATTAGCGACCTGCCCGGCGAACAGCGCCATACCACCACGGTGCGGTGATGACAGCCAGGGCGAACAAGCCCATAGCCAACTCAGGTGCTACGACGCACAGGGCGACGCAGAGAGCCGCTACAGCGGCGAGGAGCAAAAGACCTTTAAACAGCTTGAGAAGAAGGTTTTCGTTCATGGCTGCGGAGGCGTCCTGATTACTTGTCACTTGTCGGAGAGAGAGACAAGCCCAGCTCGGCGCTTCGCGCCTCGCGGCCAAATAGTGCTGAGATGGCCAGCGAGTACGAGCGGGAACGCACCACGAAATGCGCAGCATGGCGGCGGTAATTGCGCGCATAGCGCCACGCCTGTTTCCATTCGGAACGTGTCATAGAAGCCCCTGTAAGCCCCGGTGTGGGGGTGATGCGGTGATTGGGTGTATCGGCCCGGCGCTGGGTCCACGTCGAACGCGATTTGCTACGCAAATAGCGCTCGCCCCGGACCTATCGATTACGCGTGCGGTGGGTGACGTCGCGCTTGACCCAAACCACGAAGGCAGCAATCAGGATCGGAAGGGCCATTAGAAAAACGAGGTGATCCAACTCACGCCGTGCGGTTGCGGAGGGATCAACGGCGGGTGCCGCAGGCACGGCCTGCTGGGCCTTGCTGTCAGTCGCCATACCCCACCCTCCCCTGCTGCAGGTCGGTGACCGTCTCCGGGTCGTCGGTGGGTGGTTCGGAGGCGGCGATCGCCGCGGCCGCAGCCCCCGCGGCCAAGGTGGCGGCGACGGCGGTGACGATGAAGTCCTGTCGGCGCTGGTCGGCCGACCTGGCCCACTGCCAGTAGCGGAAAAACCGGATTGCGGTGAGCGCTGCCCCCAGCGCCATGAGTGTCACGAAAGCCCCGATGAGGAGAAGAACCCCCGGAGGCTGTACCGCCAGCCACAAGCCCATATGGACCCCCTGCGCCCCTGTATCCCTGTAACCCCGCCTCACCGGCACAGGGAAGGCCGGGGGCGGGTGTCAGGATCGATCCTGACGGAGAGGGATGTAAGCTGATCTCCTAACGAGCTGTCAACCGGAGTCCTGACATGAATGCCATTGCCGATCTACTCGACCAGGCACGTGCTGGCGGAAACTTCAATTCAGACATGGGTTTAGCCGCGCGGCTGGGCGTGTCGCGCCAGACACTACACGCGTGGCGAAAAGGCACCGCGCCGATCCCGGATGAGCGAATTGCGCAGATCAGCGAGCTGGGCAAGCTGGACGGAGCCGTGTGGATGGCCAAGATTCATGCGGAACGAGCGACCTCACCCGTAGAACGCAGGGTGTGGAGATCAGTATTGGACAGGCTGAGCGCGGCGGCGGCAGTGCTGGTGCTGGTAGTGGTCGCAGCGCCAGGCGTCGCACGCGCTAAAGCTATTGATTCGCAAGGCTTTTCGGCGAGTGGTCAGCCGCATTCTGTATATTATGTTCAATTCACCATTGCCCGATCCATGCTTCGCTTGCCAAGGCCCAGGTCCGATCTTGACGCCAAGCCTGATTGTCACTGACCAATGGCGGTCAACCGTCCTTTTGGCCGTCCTTTCGCCTGCCCGCCGCCGGCGGCCAACCTCTGCAGGAATGGCGGCGAATCATGAGGATTTCCAAGTGACGGGCCGGGCCGGCGTTGCGAGCGCGCCCCGCAGTTGTTCTCGCCGTGACTACGTGCCCGCCTGGCAGGACAGCCTTCGCCGATTCGGCGCCGAGGCTCGAGGCCATCGTCCGTGATGCGTCACGTTAATCGGCAGATCCCATCCCGGGGAGCTTCAGGCCGTAACCCAGTGGCTGCCGTATCTGGCTAGGCACGGGCCCGCCTCGATGCGCTGAGGATGACCGCCACATACGTAATCAACGTGCCGGTCGCCAACCCCCAAACCTCCATCTCCCAGTTCCTCCGGTACGGCGATGGGCCCGTCATCGCCCAAACCAACAGCAAGGCGGTCGTCACCATCGCCATCCTGTTGGCAATCGAAATGAGCTTGTCGGCAGATTCATGGCCCAGATTGGGATCCCATCCGAAGAGCCAGCGCAGGCGCTTCCAGTAGTCATGCCCCACAGCCAACAGAAATAGGAACGCGCCCGCCAGCAGACTCAGCAAAAACTGTACCAATGGATCCAAGGGACATCCTCAAGGATTGAGCAGCCAGCCTGGGCTGGGTATCGCCGAACACGCGCGACGGACGCATCGCATCACAGGAACCTGTGCATCACAAAGACATCCACCAGGCCCAGCGTCCCATGCCGGAACGCCTTCGGTAACGTTCCCACCACTGCAAACCCCAACTTCCGGTACAGCGCCACGGCCGGGCCATTGGTACCGACCACGTAATTGAACTGCATGGCCAGGAATCCTTCCGCCCTCGCCCGCTCCAGGCTGTGTTCCGCCAAAGCCCGGCCCACGCCTTGCCCTTGTGCCGGCGCATCCACCACATAGGTGGCGCTGGCCACATGCGCCCCAAGATCAGGGTAATTCGACCCCATCTTGTACATGCCCACAACCTGGCCCTCCAGCACGGCCACATAGGGGGTCTGGGTCTGGAACCAATGCGTGCGAAACGTTTCGACTTCAAAAGCGTCGCCGAAAGGCAGCGCATCCTGCGTCGCAATGGCTGACTTGAACATGCACCACATGGCGTCGAAGTCACTTTCGCTGGCCGGTCGAATTTCCATGCGACTCCTGCAGATCTGAGGTAGTGGCCAGGCCGGACACTACCAGAATCGAGCTCTGGCGCCGTAGCTGCTTCACGCGCCACCGCCATGCTCTCCGCAATAGTTGAGGAAATTCCGGCCTTTAGAGCAGTAGATGCCCCCTGTATCCGCGCACATCCCGCACTGGCTTCGACGATGGCGCGTGCCTGCCTACGTCCTGCTGGGCATCTACCTGTTGTATCTCCTGGCCGGCAACATCTTCCTCAACACGCCCTTGTTCGACCAGGTCACCAACCGCAAACCGCACAAGTTCGTGATGACCACGGGCCCGGCCATCACGCTGCTGCCCGGCCACGTGATCGCCTGGAACGTGCACATGCGCGGCCACGTCAACCACACCGTCTACGTGCTGCATGCCGACCGGGCAAGCGCCAGACTGGCAGTCCTGCCGCTGTTCCAGCGCGAAGTACGGGTTCCGCGCCTGCAGGCCACGGGCGTATCGGCCGAGATCAGCCGTGTTGAAGAGGCCATTCCGCCGCCCCCGCGCAGCGACCAGGGTTGGACGCTGCGTTTCGATGCCATCCACAGCGACAGCATCCGCAGCGCCCGTTTCGGCAAGCTGCTGATCATCGGCAAGGGCCAGGGCACGGTCGGCTTCGTCAAGCAGCTGCGCGGCGGTCCTTCGGAACTGCTGGATTCAACCGTCACATTCAAGGGTGCGGACACCAGTTTCGACGGCGTGCAGCTACTGGGCAACATGAACCTGGCTGCGCGCTTCAGCTACCCGCGCCATTACCGGGACCAGGCGCCTGGGCTCGCCAAACTGAAGATCCTGCATGCCCAGCTGGATGTTGATGCACGCAGCCAGGGCCTGCGCATGGATACGGACGCCACCGCCCCGAAGATCTCCAGCGCACCGGTGCCCGGCCGCCTGCAGATTTCGGCGCACCTGATCGCCGGCCAGCTGCAGCCCGGCGATCACGCTCTCTGGCAGGTGCCGCTCTATCTTGGCGACGGTGCTCCCGACCGCGGCGTGCTGGCCCTTCAGCTCAATGTGGCCAATGACCTGCGCCTGCAGGCACGCCTGCCACCCCGGCCCGGCTCGGGCGGCGAAGTGGACGCGGACCTGCACATCACCGGTCGTGACATTCCCTTCCACGATCCCGCCCGGTTGCTGGAGCGCAGTTCCGGCACGGTGCGCGGCGAATGGACGTTCACCTCGCTCAACTGGATCCCTGCGCTGTTCGTCCGCAAGCCGTGGCTGCAGCTGGATGGCGGCGGCACGCTGAAGGCCGACCTGCGGCTTCGCAACGGCGAGCTGAGCGAAGGCAGCACGGTGGACATTCCCTCTGCCGAAGCAGTTGCCGAGGTGGCGGGCGTCCGGCTTGCCGGCACCGCCAGCGCGCATGGGGAACTGAAACCAGGCGCTCCGGGTCAGGCCCTGCTTGCCGTCCGCCTGCCCCACTTCACCGCGCGTCCCACCGATGCCAAGGACGTTCGGCTGTTCGACGGCCGCGATCTGGCGTTGGACCTGACCGGCGACGGCCGTTTGCAGGAACTGCGCAAGGGCGTCCGCGCCCATTTGAGCTTCAGCGAGGCCACGATTCCGGATCTGTCCGCCTACAACCGCTATCTCGGTTCAAAGCAGGTGCGCCTGCTGCGCGGCACCGGCTCACTCAGTGGTGATGCCACCCTCGATACCGATGGCCGCGTTGGCCATGGCACGGCCCGCCTGCAGGGGCTAAACACCAGCGCCAAGGTCGCCGGCCTGGACATGGGTGGCGATGTGGACGTGAACGCAACGCTGCGCCGGGGCGACTTCAACCAGCGTCATTTCGATCTCTCCGGCACCACGGTCGAGCTGCGCAACGTGCAGGTGGCCGGCACTGAACGCTCGACTGCGTGGAAAGGACGTGCGGCCTTCAAGCGCGGCCGCATCGATGCGCAGTCGCCTTTCCAGGTAGACGCCACCACCGATCTGACGCTCAGTGATGCGCGCCCCTTGCTGGCGTTGTTCGCCGAACGCACCGACTACCCGCGCTGGACCTTGTCGCTGCTGGATTCCGGCCAGGTGGATGCACAGGCGAGGCTGCGCTGGCGCCCGGGCCACCTGGTGATCGATGGCCTGCAGGCCGAGAATGATCGCCTGTCAGTGCGCGCGCGGCTGGATCTGCTGGAACAGCGCAAACGCGGCGACCTCTACCTGCGCTGGGGGCTGCTGGGTGCGGGGATCGAGCTGGACGGTGACCGGCGCCAATGGCATCTGGCCAAGGCACGCGAGTGGTTCGATCAACAGCCTTCCCTGCTGCCAGCAAGCCAGGGAACGGCTGCCGCCGGCTCTTCAGACTGAAGGCCCGCAGCCTGCATCCATTCGCAGCCTCTGTGCGTATACAAAAGCGCTTGTATCAGGGAGCTGCAAGGTATGAAGCGGAGTTCACAGGTTTCCGGGCTTCTGGGATGGGTGGCGATCACCTTCGTTGCGGCGGCCCTGGGTGCATGGGCATCCACGTCTGCGGCCAGCTTCTACGCCACCCTCACCCGTCCAGCGTGGGCGCCACCGGCCAGCGTCTTTGGCCCGGTGTGGACGCTGCTCTACGCCATGATGGCAATGGCCGCATGGCTGGTCTGGCGCGAACGCGGTTGGCGTGACGGACGATCCGCGCTGGTGCTCTATCTGGTGCAGTTGGCCGTCAACGCACTGTGGAGCTGGCTGTTCTTCGGCTGGAAGCTGGGCGCCCTGGCCTTCGCTGACATTCTTGTGTTGATTGTGCTGGTGTGCGCGACGATCGTCGCGTTTGCGCGAATCCGCCCGATCGCGGCGGTGCTGCTGCTTCCCTACCTGGCCTGGATCTCGTTCGCCTCGGCGCTCAACTTCGCCGTGTGGCGGGCCAATCCCGGGCTGCTGTGACCAGGTCGCCAGCCGCTCACGCCTGGGCAATGGCCTGCGGGCGCCATGACCGCAGCAGGGCCGGCTTGAACGCCTGCTGGCCGCAGCCTGTGGGGCATCGCACCACCCGTGCCACAGTATGGCTGACCAGGCCCTGCCCCTCTTCCGCTTTGAAGATCGTCTCGCAGGACAGGCAACGGGCAATCAGCGAGTACAGGTGCAGCAGCCGGCCACTGGCAGGATCCTGCAGTACATCCACATCCAGCAGTTCAAACTGGCAGCTGTCAGGGAGCATGCGGTACTGGAGCGCGGGTGCGGTCTGCAGGTTCACGGGCGTGGCATCTGTTGGAATTCACGATTACCGTAGGGCAATCGCTGTCGAGCCGGCGTGCAGCGCGGATGTCCTGTCTGCGAAATCGACGGGTTATCGAGGCTGGCAACAGCTTCTTGATCACGACTACGCCGCACTGTTTCCGGATGCAACGCCGGGCGAGCACACTGGGGTCAGGCCGCCGGATCGCGCACGCCAGCGGCGATCCGGTTGATGTCTGCGCACTCCACCGTGCCCGGCGACGGCCAGGGTGGTGTCCAGCGTCACCCGTCGGCACTCGGTCTCGGCCGTGCCCAACGGTGGAGCGCCCGCGCAGTAGAAGCAGGCATCGAACCCCGACAGATCATCCTGCCGCTCCTCGATCCCGAGGAAGTCCGGCACGATCAGCCCGCTGCCACGACCGTTCAGGCTGCCCGGGTGCCGGACCAGTGCGGTCAGATCGGCGACCCGTGGCGAGCGCTGGCAGGCCAGGGCCACACCCTGCCCGACCAGCCCGCGGCACCGGTCAGCAGAACCCGCAGCGCGCCTGTGGCCATCGCTGCAACCATCCTAGAGCTTCACAAAGCGCTGGATCTTCCGCGCCAGCCAGCCGCTGAACACCAACGGCGCATCCAGCGCCGACACGCAGATGCATGGCACCCCTGGCGCGGTCACCGGCTGGTGCTCCACATCCTCGTCCAGGTCCGCCACGTCACCGGGCGCGAACAGCCCCAGCGCATCGTTGTACGAGCCCCGCAGGATCTGGGTCAGCTCGCTGCGGCCGTGACTGTGCATGGGCAGGCACTTGCCCGGGGCGATCTTCAGCATGATCAGCGAGGGCATCTGCTCGGCGCGGATGCAGTGCACCCCGGGCGCCATCCAGCGCCAGCGCAGGCCGCTGAGCGAGACGCCGAAATACGGATGCAGCGAGGCAGGCAGATGATCGGGATCGGCCTCGGGGCGCTCCTTTGGCATCTGGCGCGCGGCTCCAGCCACGGCCATCGGCGTTTCCGTGGACAGCTGCATCAGCATTGCCTCGCGCAACCGTTCGCGGCGCACGTCGCCAGCGGACGGCTGGGTCTGTTCCAGCAGCACCGAGCCGATCGCCTCTGCGTCGCGCAGACGCTGGCGGCAATGCGCACACTGCTCCAGGTGGGCGCCCGCCACGATGCTCAACGGCGCCGGAAGCGCGCCTGCGGCGTAGCTCATCAGCGTGGATTCGTGCAGATGGTGGTGCGGATTCACAGCGCACCTCCCACTTTCGACTGCAGCTGCAGGAACGCGCGCCGCAGGTGTGATTTCACCGTGCCCAGCGGCATGCCCAGCGCCTCGGCGATCTCGCTGTGGCTCTTGGCCTCGAAATAGGACATCCGCACCAGCCGCGCCTGCACCGCAGGCAGCTCGTTGATGCGCTGGCGAAGACGCGCGTGGTCAGCGAACTGTTCGGCGCTGCTGCGCTCGATCACATCCAGTGTTGCCGCGTCCTCCACCGCGGCCTGCACCTGCATCCAGCCACGCTCACGGCGCACTCGATCAATATGCAGATTGCGGGCGATGCGGTACAGCCAGGTACTCAGCGCGCCCTGGGCCGCATCGTAGTCGACGGCCCGCAACCACAGGCGCAACAGGCATTCCTGCGCCAGCTCCTCGGCCACGGCGTCGGGTGCGCCCAGGCCGCGCAGGTACACGCACAGCCGCGGCATGAAATGGTCGTAGATCCGCATGAAGCAGTCGCGGTCGCGCAGCCGCGCGACACCGTCCATGTCACCGGCCCAGTTTTTCGGCTCGCTGCTGGGCTGCTGGGAGCTGGACACGGTGCGTGCGCTGTTGAAGTTGGCGAGGGTGCTGGCGGCGTCAGGGTACATCTGCGTTCGCGGCGGGCGGGTGAAGGTCTGTCCTCTGTACGCGCGGGGGCAGCAATTGGATGCAGGCAGCGCAACGCATCCAACCGCCCATCCCCGCCGTATGACCTGAGCACTCCCCTCCCGGATGAACGCCATGCGCATTGCCTGGTTGCTGCTGTGCCTGCCCCATGCCGCGCTGGCGGCACCCTGGCTGCGAAGCGAGGGCGTGGCCACTTCCGCGCAGGGCGAGATTCTCTACCGTGAAGTGCACTGGCGGCGCGAGGCGACGGAGGGCGCCGAGCGCTGGGTGCTGTACCAGTGCCCGGGCGGCCAGCCCTTTGCCCGCAAGCATCTGCCTGCCAGCTCCCGCCCGCAGGCCCGGGGCTATTCGCTGGAAGACCGCCGCAGCGGCCAGGCCGCAGAGGTGCAGGCCGCCGGCGATTCCGTGTCGATTGACTGGAAGGAAAATGCCGCCAGTGAGCTGCGTCAGCGCCGCCTTGAATCACCGCCGGATGCAGTGATCGATGCCGGATTCGACTCAGCGGTGCGCCTGCACTGGCCCGCGCTGATGCGCGGCGAGCACATCAGCCTGCCGTTCCTGGTGCCCGGCCGACAGCGCTACTTCCCGGTGCAGGTGCGGCGCACCGGCCCTGTTCGCTGGCAGGGCCTCGATGCCCAGGCCATCGAGGTCAGCCTGGACACCTGGTACGGCGGCATCGCACCGCGCCTGTCACTGGTCTACGCCAGCGCCGACCGTCGCCTGCTGGAGTTCCGCGGCACCAGCAACCTTCGCGATGAGCGTGGCAGCTACCCGCAGGTGACCGTGCGCTTCAGCTCGCCTGCTGCCGAGCGACCGGCAGGCGACTGGCAACAGGCATGGACGCAACCCTTGGCTGAGCGTTGCGTCGTGACGCCCAGGTGAAGTTGGAATTTACTGCGCCGTGGCGCATCCATTGCGCATCCTGCTGCGTACAGGAAGACACGACACCCGCCGAGATCCGCCATGGCCTCTGTAGCGCCCCTTCCCCGTCGACGCTGGCGCCTGCTGCGCACGCTGCAGCGCTGGTTCGATACCGGCAATGCCACGGAAGCCACTGGCGAGCGGCCTGGGCGAATCGACTGGCTGCGCGCCGTGCCGTTCGCACTGATGCACCTGGCCTGCATCGCGGTGATCTGGGTCGGTGTCTCGTGGACGGCAGTCATCGTAGCCGCGGCGCTTTATGCGGTGCGCATGTTCGCCATCACCGCGTTCTACCACCGCTACTTCTCGCACCGCACCTTCCAGGCATCTCGTCCCGTGCAGTTCGTATTCGCGGTGATCGGCGCATCCAGCGTGCAGCGCGGGCCACTGTGGTGGGCCGCCCATCATCGCCACCATCACCGCCACGCCGACCAGCCACTGGACCCGCACTCGCCGCGCGAAGGCGGCTTCTGGCGCAGCCACATGGGGTGGTTCCTGACCCGCGAAGCCTTCGCCACCGACCTGTCGCGGGTGCCGGACCTGGCGCGCTTCCCGGAGCTGCGCTGGCTGGACCGCTTTGATACGGCCGTGCCGGTCCTGCTGGCCGCGGCACTGTACGCGCTGGGTGCCGGGCTGGAGCGCTGGGCGCCGGGCCTGCACACCACTGGCCCGCAGCTGCTGGTGTGGGGCTTCTTCATTTCCACCATCGTGCTGTTCCATGCCACCGTCACCATCAATTCGCTGGCGCATCGCTTCGGCCGTCGCCGCTTCGAGACCCGCGACGACAGCCGCAACAACCTCTGGCTGGCCCTGCTGACCTTCGGCGAGGGTTGGCACAACAACCACCACTTCTTTCCTGGCACCGTCCGCCAGGGCTTCCGCTGGTGGGAAGTCGACCTGACCTGGTATGGGCTGCGCGCGATGGCGGCGCTGGGGCTGGTCAAGGGGCTCAAGCCCATCCCCGAGTGGGTACTGGCCAAGGCGAGGTACTGACATGCGCATCGCGGTCATCGGATCGGGTATCGCGGGGCTGGCCAGTGCCTGGTGGCTGGATGGCCAGCACGACGTCACGCTGTTCGAAGCCAACGACTATCTTGGCGGCCACACCCACACCCACGAGGTGCAGGTGGAAGGCACACGCATGGCCGTGGACACCGGCTTCATCGTCTTCAATCCCCTGCACTACCCGCTGCTGACGGCATTGTTCGATGAGCTGGGCGTGGCGTCGCAGCAGACCACGATGAGCTTCTCGATGCACAGCGAGCGCAGTGGCGTGGAATACAACGCCACCTCGCTGGATGGCCTGTTCTGCCAGCGACGCAACCTGGTGTCACCGCGTTTCTGGGGCATGCTGGCCGACCTGCGTCGCTTCTATCGGGATGCCCCGCTGTTGTTGGCCGAGGAAGAAGGCCCGACGCTGGGCGAGTACCTGCACAGCCGGCGCTATGGCGAGGCGTTCATGGAAGAGCACCTGCTGCCGATGGCGTCGGCGTTGTGGTCGTCTCCTGCGGCCACGGTGCGAGAATTTCCGGCCCGCTACCTGGCGCAGTTCATGGCCAACCACCAGATGCTGCAGATGACCGGTCGCCCGGACTGGCGCGTAGTCACGGGTGGATCGGCCCGCTATGTGGATGCACTGCGCCGCCACTGGAGGGTGCATGAGCGGCTGCAATGCCCGGTCACGGCCGTCGAGCGCATGCCCTGGGGCGTGCGCGTGCACAGCGCCGCTGGCTTGGAGACCTTCGACGAGGTGATCCTGGCGTGCCACAGCGACCAGGCGCTGGCCCTGCTGACCGATGCCGATGCCCCCGAGCGCGACATCCTCGGCGCAATCCGCTACCAATCCAACGAGGCGGTACTGCACACGGATGCATCCTTGCTGCCGCGCAACCGCAAGGCCTGGGCGGCCTGGAACGCGCATGTGCCGCAGGATCCAGCAGCACCCTGCACGGTCAGCTACTGCATGAACCTGCTGCAGGGCCTGCCCGGCAGCACGCCGCTGGTAGTCACCCTCAACCGCAGCGATGCCATCGACCCGGCCAGGGTGCTGCGAACGCTGCACTATGCGCACCCGGTGCACGACCACGCCGCTGTGCGCGCACAACAGCGCTGGGCGGAGCTGCAGGGCCATCGCCACACCTGGTTCGCAGGGGCCTACTGGGGCTGGGGCTTCCATGAGGATGGCATCCGCAGCGCCCGCCGCGTGGTGGATGCGCTGGAGGCCCGCGCACCGCATCGCGAGGCATCGGTAGCGTCCGAGGTGGCGGCATGAGCGCCAGCGCGCTTTACTTCGGGCAGGTGATGCATCGCCGGCATCATCCGCACCCGCATGCGTTCCGTTACCCGGTTGCGCAGCTGCTGCTCGACCTTGATGAACTGGAGACCGTGTTTGCCGGGCGCTGGCTGTGGTCGGTCAATCGCCGCAACCTTGCCGAGTTCCGGCGCAGCGACTATTTCGGCGATCCCGCACAGCCGTTGGCCGATGCCGTGCGCGACCATGCCGCGAAGACGCTCGGTCATCGACCCTCGGGTCCGGTGCGGCTGCTCACCCATCTTCGCTTTGCCGGGCATGTGTTCAACCCGGTCAGCTTCTACTACTGCTACCAGGCCGACGGCAGCACGCTGGACTGCATCGTGGCCGAGATCACCAATACACCCTGGAAGGAGCGGCACGCCTACGTGCTGCCGGTCGCTACGGCCGTCCACGAAGGCGCGTCACTGCGTTGGCAGTTCGACAAGCGCTTCCACGTCTCGCCGTTCATGCCGATGGACTGCCGTTACGACTGGCGCTTCAGCAGCCCCGATGAGCACCTGCGCGTGCACATGCAGGTCTGGCGCGACGGCATCCGCCAGTTCGATGCCACCCAGTCGCTGCAACGCCGACCGCTGGATGGCAGCGGGCTGGCGCGGGTACTCGCCTGCTACCCACTGATGACCACCCAGGTGGTGGCCGCCATCCACTGGCACGCACTGCGCTTGTGGCTGAAGCGCAACCCCGTACACGACCACCCCACCCTTGCCGGGAAACCGCGATGAACTCGATGACACCTTCGGTTACCCTGCCGCGCCCCGGCGCGCTGGATGCCTTCCTGCGCCGCCGCCTGCTGGCGCAGCTTGCCCCCCTGCGCGACGGCCACCTGTGCGTGCGCGATGCCCTTGGCGAGGTCCGGCTGGGCAACGCCCACGCCGGGCTGCAGGTGACGGTGACCATCGACGACCCGTCGTTCTACCGGAAGGTCGCTGCGCAGGGCAGCGTCGGCGCTGGCGAGAGCTACATCCAGGGCGACTGGCGCTGTGATGATCTGGTCGCGCTGATACAGCTGCTGGTCCGCAACCGCGACCTGCTGGACGGCATGGAGCGCGGCCCGGCCCAGGTGGGTGGGTGGCTGCTGCGCGGCTGGAACCGGCTGCGCCGCAACAGCCGCGAGGGCAGCCGGCGCAACATCGCCGCCCACTACGACCTGGGCAACGATTTCTTCGCCCTGTTCCTGTCACCGGACCTGATGTACTCGTCGGCGTTGTTCGCCAGCGACTCCGACTCGCTGGAGTCCGCCTCGCGGCGCAAGCTGGACCGCATCTGCCAGCAGCTGCAACTCAAGCCCGGTGATCGCGTGGTGGAAATCGGGACTGGCTGGGGTGGCTTCGCGGTGCACGCGGCGCAGCACTACGGTTGCCACGTCACCACCACCACCATCTCCGCCGAACAGCATGCGCTGGCCGCCGAGCGCGTACGGGCGGCCGGCCTGCAGGGCCAGGTCACCCTGCTGATGCAGGACTATCGGGATCTGCAGGGCCAGTTCGACAAGCTGGTGTCGATCGAGATGATCGAAGCCATCGGCGCCGAGTACCTGGACACCTACATGGCCACGCTGCAGCGGCTGCTGAAGCCCGATGGTGTCGCCTTGTTGCAGGCCATCACCATCGAAGACCATCGCTATGAGCAGGCACGTCGCAGCGTCGACTACATCAAGCGTTATGTGTTCCCCGGCAGCTTCATCCCCTCCGTCAACGCCATCATGGCGGCCAAGACGCGGTCCAGCGACCTGCAGCTGATCGCCCAGCAGGATTTCGGCCATTCCTACGCGCTGACCCTGCGCGCCTGGCGCCAGCGTTTCCTCGCGCAGCTGCCTGCGGTGCAGGCGCAGGGGTTCGATGCGCGCTTCTGCCGCCTGTGGGACTTCTACCTGGCCTACTGCGAAGGCGGCTTCCTGGAGCGCTCAATCGGGGTCTCGCACCTGCTGCTGGCACGCCCGGGCCATCGGCCTGCGGCCCCGCATGGTGAGGGCAACTGAAATGCGGCGGTTCTGGGCCAACCTGCTTGGCAACCAGCTGGTCTGGCTGTGCGCCGTCGCCGGCGCCGGGCGCGGCTGGCAATGGCCCGCGTTGCTGGCTGCTTCGCTCTACATCGGCAGCCAGTTCCTGACCTCGGCGCATCCGCGACTGGACCTGCGGCTGCTGGCGCTGGCGCTTGCCTGTGCCTGGCTGGTCGATGCCAGTGCTGCCGCCAGCGGCACCGTGCGCTACGCCGCTGCCCCGCTGGGGTGGGTGCCGCCGCCCTGGATCATGGCCTTGTGGGCTGCGTTCGCAATGACCCTGACCACCTCGATGCGCTTCCTGCAGCGCCATCCTGCCTTGCCGCCCCTGTTCGGCCTGCTGCTGGCGCCATTGGCCTACCTGTCGGCCGCGCGTGGATTCGGTGCGGTGCAGTTCAACAGCCCGCTGTGGCAGGGCGTCCTGGTACTGGGTGCAGGCTGGGCCATTGCACTTTCCCTGATGTGCCGCGCCGCCCGCCCGCGCACTACAGCGCAGCCACCTCTCGCCGGAGCGTCATCATGATCAACCTGCTCTGGGTGCTGCTGTATGCGGCGCTGGTGATGAGTTGGGGCTGGGCCTGGCAGCGCCGCCAGCACAACATCGGTGTTGTGGATGTGCTCTGGGCCAAAGGCGTGGCCGCGGCCGCGCTGCTGCTGGCGTTGCTGGGCGATGGCGCGGTGGCGCCACGGGTGGCGCTGGCTGTACTCGGTGGCCTGTGGGGCGGTCGCCTGGCCCTTCATCTATGGCATCGCGTCCGGCACGAGGAAGAGGACGGGCGCTATCGCTACCTTCGTGACCACTGGCAGGGACACCAGGGAAAGATCTTCGGGTTCTTCATGGCGCAGGCACTGCTGGTGGTGCTGTTCGCCCTGCCCTTCGTCGCGGTCGCCGCCAACCCAACCGCTGGCATGACGCGCTGGCTGCTGGCCGCCGTGCTCGTCTGGCTGCTGAGCGTGGGCGGCGAGGCGCTGGCCGACCACCAGCTGGCCCGGTTCCGCGCCAACCCGGCGAACAAGGGTCGCACCTGCCGAGATGGCTTCTGGCGGTACTCCCGGCACCCCAACTACTTCTTCGAATGGCTGCACTGGTTCACCTACGTGCTGTTGGCGATCGGCTCCCCACTGTGGTGGCTGGCCTGGCTCGGCCCCGTGCTGATGTATGTATTCCTGCGCTATCTCAGCGGCATCCCGTTCACCGAAAAGCAGGCTCTGCGCAGCCGCGGCGACGACTACCGTGACTACCAGCGCAGCACGCCGATGTTCTTCCCCTGGTTCCCCCGCCCTTCCAAGGAGCATTCCGCATGAACGCGATACCGTCACTGAATCCGGCCGAGGAAGCAGAAACCGGGCTGACTGCCTGGGCCGAACGTGGCCTGCTGCCGGATGCCGCATTGCGTGCCGGCATCCGGCGACTGTGCGCGCAGCGCCTGCAGGAAGAATCGGAAGGTGGTATTGAAGCGCAGTCCGCGCGTTTCGGCCGCCGCATCGCCGAGCTGGCCGACAGCCCGCTCGCCCTGCATACCGATGCAGCCAATCGCCAGCATTACGAAGTGCCCGCGGCGTTCTTCCAGGCCTGCCTCGGCAAGCGGTTGAAGTACAGCAGCTGCTATTACCCCACCGGTCACGAAACGCTGGACCAGGCTGAAGAAGCAATGCTGGAACTGTACGGCCAGCGCGCAGGCCTGGCCGATGGACAGCACATTCTCGAACTGGGCTGCGGCTGGGGCTCGCTGACGCTGTGGATGGCCGAGCGCTATCCGCACGCAGCGATCACTGCCGTGTCCAACTCGCACAGCCAGCGCCAGCACATCATGGCGCAGTGCCAGGCCCGCGGGCTGCACAACGTGCAGGTGCTCACCCGTGACGTGAACCAGCTGGAGTTGCCCTCGGCGCAGTTTGATCGCTGCGTTTCGGTCGAGATGTTCGAGCACGTGCGCAACTACGAGCGCCTGCTGGCGCGCATCGCGCAGTGGCTGAAGCCGGACGGTGCGTTGTTCGTGCACATCTTCGCCCATCGCACGTTGATGTACCCTTTCGAAACCGAGGGCGGCGACAACTGGATGGGCCGCCACTTCTTCACCGGCGGCCTGATGCCGGCGGCCGATACCCTGCTGCATTTCCAGCGCGACCTGCGCCTCGATCAGCGCTGGTTGCTGGATGGCCGCCACTACCAGCGCACTGCCGAGCATTGGCTGGCCAATCAGGACGCAGCACGCGATCGGGTGATGCCGGTGCTGTCGGCAACCTATGGGCCGGTGGCCGCGCGGATCTGGTGGCAGCGCTGGCGGATGTTCTGGATGGCATGCGCCGAACTGTTCGGCTACGACGGCGGCCAGCAATGGCTGGTGGCCCACTACCTGTTCCGTCCCCGCTGAGGTGTGACATGCGCGTGTTCCCGCTGCTTCCGCTGATCGCGGTCGGCCTGTTCGGCTCAGGCTGCTCCTCCAGCGACACCCGGCCACTTCCGCATGCGCCTTCGGTGGATGTGCCACGCTTCATGGGCGACTGGTACGTGATCGCCCATATCCCGTCCTGGCCCGAACGCGATGCCTACGATGCAGTGGAAAGCTATGCCTTGAAGCCCGACGGGCGCATCCAGACCACCTTCACCTATCGCAAGGGCAGATTCGATGCCCCGCAGAGGTCGATGCACCCCATCGGCCATGTCGAAGAGGAAGGCCATGGCGCGGTATGGGGCATGCAGTTCATCTGGCCGATCCAGGCCGAGTACATCATCGCCTGGCGGGATGATGACTACCGCCAGACCATCGTGGCGCGCAGCAAGCGCGACTATGTCTGGTACATGGCACGTACGCCGCAGGTGTCCGACGGCGACTACCAGAAAGCCGTGCAGCGCATCGCCGAAATGGGCTACGACATCCGCCGACTGCGGCGCGTGCCGCAATCCATCCGGTAGTGCGTCGCAACAACGATCCGGTTGCGTCCTGCGTCATGCATCACCCGGCAGAGGATGCCAGAATTGCCGGACAGGCCTGAGCCGGGGATCAGCACGATGGGCAGCCACGCAGAAGCGGCATGGAACGGGCTTGAAGTGCGGCAGATCCGTGCGAGCGACCTGGATTCGATCTGCGCCCACCGCGAAGCCATGTTCCGCGAGAGTGGGCGCGCCGAGGAGATCCTGCGGGCGATGGCGGCTCCTTTCCGTGCCTGGCTGGCACCGCGCCTGGCCTCTGGCGAGTACTTCGGCCATGTCCTTGCAGACCACGGCAGAACCATCGCCGGCATTGGACTGATGCTGATCGACTGGCCACCCCACCCTGCCCATCCGGAACAGGACTGCCGCGGCTACGTCCTGAACGTGTACGTGGATCCGGAGTACCGCCGCCGGGGCATCGCCCGGAAGCTGATGGCCCTGGCAGACGACGCCTTCGCCGAACGTGGCGCCTCCTACGCAGTCCTGCATGCCACCGCGCAGGGCAAGCCACTTTATGCCGACCTTGGCTGGGCCGGAACCAGCGAGATGGCGCGCAGCCTGCGCGCTGGGGGTCGAACGCCCTGAAACCGATCCCGGGCGTTGCGGATCGGTGCTGCGCCGCCCCTGATGGTTCCCGGTGACATTCTCGCCAGACGCCCATCACGCATGCGGAAATGGTCTGTTTCCGGCTTTGCAATCCATCCCGCCAATGGATAGCCCCGAATCGATGGATGCAGCGCATCGACTCTTAGGAATAATCGCAAAAATCAGGCAATTTCGATGTTCGCCGCGACAGCAGCGCCAGAATGATCATCACGCCCCACGGGCGCCGATCACCTCCCTGCGCATGAATGGACTTCCTGCCCCGCGCCCGCTGCAACTGGCACTCCTGGACGACCATGAGGTCGTCCGTCGCGGCACTGCCCTGCATCTCTCCCGCGACGTCCGCTTCCATATTGTCGCCAGCCATGCCCGCAGCGAAGAACTCATCGACAGCCTCCAGCAGATGCGGGTGGATGTCGCGATCATCGATCTGACCCTGGCCCGCGACGATCGCAGCGCGGCCGAGCTGACCCCGCTGCTGCGCGAGCACTTTCCACGCGTCCCCCTGCTCGCTTTTGCGACCCTGTCACCCTTGACCCACATCAACCAGCTCATCGCCACCGGCATCAGTGGCGTGGTGAGCAAGACCGAACCACTGTCGATGCTGTCGGACGCGATCGTGCGGGTATCGCAGGGGCTTCCGCGACTGCCACCCGACTGCACCCTGCCGGGAGACTGCGAAGAACTCAGCCGCAACGAGCGCGAAGTACTGGAGCTTCTGCTGGCCGGCCTGACTGTTTCGGAGATCGCGCTCCGGCGTCATCGCAGCATCAAGACTGTCAGCACGCAGAAGGTTGCGGCTTTGCGCAAGCTCAGGCTGCGCAACGATGCCGAGATCTACGCCATGCGGCAGCAGCTGGAATCACCTTGAAGATGCGCGATCGACTGTGCACATCCCCCCTCCTGCTGCTGGCGCTCATCCTGCTGCCTGCCGCGTCGGCCGAGGATGCATCGTCGCCTGGATGGGAGCCGGGACGCGAAGTGCGGGTGGCGACCGCGCCATCGCTGAACCCGCTACCCGCCGCACTCGCTGACGGCACCACGTTGCCAAGCCTGGCCCACGGCTACGCCAATCTGGTTGCACGGCGTTCGCAACTGCAGTTCCAGGAACACCCGCATGCCAGCACCGGTGCATCAGTGGCTGCCGTCTGCAGGCGGGAAGCGGATCTGGTACTGGTGATCGGCACCCACCTGCCACCCTCCTGCCCCGGGCTGGTGGCATCCAGAACGTTCCGCGGCGGCAAGACGATGCTCTCCGGGCGCAGCGGCGAACGCCTGCCGCGCGACATCACGGAGCTCGATCATCGAGTCCTGGCCGTGGTCGAAGGAGGACCGTATGCGGGATGGCTGGCGGCGCGCCATCCACACCTCCGCCTGCTGCACCTGGCCGATCGTCACGCCACACTGGCAGCCGTCGAGAACGGTACCGCCGATCTGGCAATCGGCCTGGAAGCCACGCTGCGCCCGCTGATCCGCCGGCATTTCGCCGGGCACCTGCACCTGCAGTCGTTCGACAGTGATTTCTCAACCGACCTGCACCTGCTTGCGCACCACGAAGATCGCCAGCTGCTGGAGCGCATCGAGCGGGCATTGCACGACATTACGCTGGAAGAACATGCCAGCCTGCTGCAGCTGTGGGCCCGACAGGCGGCGCCCCCCTCGGTCGACCACGCCCTGGACTGGATGCGCCAGCTTCCCCCGCTGTGGCTGCCGGCCCTGGCTGCCGCATTGGCAGTTACCCCGTTCCTGTGGCATGCCTGGCACAGGCGCCTGCGTGGTGAAGGCCGCGCTCGTGCCCGCGCGATTGGCATGTTCAGCCACGAAGTGCGCAATTCGGCTCAGACGGTACTGGCCTCGATCGACCTGCTCAGCCAGCCGTCGTCACCCAAGGGGCAGCGCGAAGTGCTGGCGGCCGCACATGCCGCGGGCTCCTCGCTGCGCAGCCTGCTCAATCGCTCGCTGGAATTCTCACGCCTGGCCAGCGGCACCTTCAAGCCGAGCGCACGACCCTGCGACATCGCACGACTCTGCCGCCAATCGCTGGATGCGATTCGCCCCCAGGCTCGGCAGCGCGGGCTGGCGCTTCGCTTCGATTGTCTTCCCGAGCCCTGCCCCATTGTCGCCATCGACCCGGAAGGGCTGCGCCAGATCATCGACAACCTGCTGGGAAACGCACTCAAATTCACCGATGTCGGGGGTATCGAACTGCGCCTTCAACTGACGCCCGACAACGATCCTCGTGAACTCATGCTGGATGTGATCGACAGCGGTATCGGCATCGCTGCCGAACAACTTGCCGTGCTGTTCCAGCCATTCCAGCAGGGCGAAGACGGCAGGACGCGCGGAGGCAGCGGACTGGGACTGATGATCGCGCATGAGCTTGGCCGCGCGATGGGCGGCAACCTGTCAGTGCACAGCGTCCCCGGGCGCGGCAGTCGCTTCTCCCTTCGCCTGCCGATACGCGCCGCCAGGGCCGGGACCGTGTCAGCCGCCGCCGAGGTCGGAACGCCGCTGGGCGGGCTTGAGCTGCTGCTGGTGGAAGACAATGCACTCAATCGCCGGGTCATCAGCGAGCAGCTGCGCCGCGCGGGTGCCGATGTGCACGCCTTTGGCGACGCCACCAGCGCGCTTGCCGAGCAGGCTGTGAGGCCGCGCAGCGTAGCCCTGCTCGACATCGGGCTCGGGGATATGGATGGCTATGCACTGGCCATGCAGCTGCGCAGGCAGGCGCGCAACCCTCTGCGACTGATCGCGCTGTCGGCACGCCGTGATCGTCGGCATGTGGCGCGCTGCCGGAAAGCAGGGTTCGACGCCACCCTGGCCAAGCCTTTACAGCTTGAGTCGCTGCTGCGGGCGCTGGAGCTGCCGGTGACCGGACAGGCCATCACAACGGGCACAGCTGCCTGTGACCCTGCCTACATCACGGACATCGGCCACGAACTGGTGCGGATCGAACGGGCCATGGATGAGGCCAGCGCCACTGACCTATGCCATCACGCGCATCGCCTACAGGGGGCCCTGCAGATGTACGGGGCTGCCGCAGAGGCGGACACGGCGGCCGACCTGTGGGCACTGGGTCGCGACGCCACGCCCGACTGGGTCGATGCGCGACGCCTGTTGCGGGTCCTTCAGCAATGGCATGGCTCCCGCACTGCGGAAGCCATGCCCAGGGCCTGATCAGGCCGCCAGACGCTCAACCTGGCGACGGGTCAGGTCGTTGAAGCGACCCAGCGACATCAGGTGCTGGTGGATCAGCGCCAGCCAGCCACTGCGATGCCACTCGATCACGGTCGCTTCCGGCAGCGCCACGAACTTCTCGACGTCGACGACCTGGAAGCCATTGAGGTTGAACTCGCGGCCATCCGGGGTACGCACGGTGGCATTGCGCTCGACCAGCAGGCCGTTGTCGATCAGGGCCTTGGAGAAGGCCTGGGTCTGTTCGTGCTCACGGGTGAACTGGCCACAGAACTCCAGCGCCTGCTGCACCATCTCGGTGGCCTTGCCGTCGACGAACAGCGGCTGGCCTTCGTCCCCGCCCTTGACCAAGCGCGAGCTCTCTTCGTCGATGCCCAGCAGGAAATCATTGTCCGAGCCGGTGTCGATGAAGATGAAGGGGTGGCGACGCAGGTAGGCCGGGATATAGGCCTCGTCTTCCCACAGGCCGTCCTTGATGAACAGGTTCTGGTCGGACACGCCAACGGCAGCCATCGGCACCGCGGTCGGGCCAGCGAAGAGGATCGGGAAGTGGTGCAGCGCCAGCGAGAACTCGCCGAGCACGAGCGGAATGGCGTTGTTGCCCGCGGCAAACTCGAGCCTGCCCGGCAGGATGCGCAGGTCGGCGTGCACATCGGCCTGCAGCGGCACCGGACGGGTGTAGAACAGGGGGGCGTTGCTCGGCGCCGCTTCGGTGGTGGTGTCGCTGGTGGTGGTCATCTTGGGAACCGTTCGATCATGCGCGCCTGCCATCCCGGGCGCGCCAGCGGGAACAACCTGAATCCCGCATTATCAACAAGCTCGATGACAACGGCCACCCCATCGACGGCCTATTTCAGCTGCAGGGGGTACCGCTGCCAGAGCACATGGACCAGGAAACCGGCCAGTTCGGTGTCGCGGGCGCTGACCGCCGCGCGGATCTTGTCCAGCAGCACCATGTCCGAGCAGGAGCGCACATCGGCGTGGTTGGCCTGCCCCGCCCGGCGCGCACGATAGCGTGCGGCCCGCTGCGCATCACTCATGGCGTACCCGAACTTGGGCGGACGACCGCGCTTTCGCGGCAGGGTCAGCTCCAGGGTTCCGGGGTCTTTGTCATCACGCATGAGAGGGGTGCGGGCGGCGGCGAGCAACGGGGGGTGCGCAATTTATCGTGAGGCATCACTTTAATCCAGCTTTTTCTGCAGTTTTGTTGCGATGCAGTGCAATTATCCCGGTGTCGATGCGGTTTCATCCACGCATGGCGTGGATCTACTGCAGAGCTCGCGACCCGATCGCCCGGTAGATCCACGCCATGCGTGGATGCGCGCCCCGAACACAAAAAAGGGGAGCCCGCGCACGGGCTCCCCACCCTTCCTCATGCAACCCGCACCGGCTCGTAGCCGTGCAGGTGCGCCTCACTACTCGCCCGTCCCTGGCTTAGCGAACGCAGCGAGGTGGTGTAACCCACCAGCTGCGCCAGCGGCGCAAAGCCACTGACCTCGGCGCGACCTTCCTGGTCGTCGATGCGGGTGATGCGCCCGTGGCGGCGGTTGAGGTCGCCAACAACGTCACCCACCGACGCCGACGGCGAATGCACCGTCACCGCCATCACCGGCTCCAGCAGCTGCGTGCCACCCTCGGCCAGCGCCGCCTTGATCGCCTCGGCACCTGCGCGATGGAACGCCATCTCCGAAGAGTCCTTGGCATGGGTCTGGCCATCGACAAGACTGACCTCGATACCGACCACCGGATGCCCCTGCGGCCCCTCCGACAGCGCGGCACGCACGCCCTTCTCCACCGCTGCGATGAAGCTGCGCGGCACCACGCCACCGACGATGCGGTCATTGAACACCACCTGGTCGTCCTCGCGCGGCGCCACGTCCAGCACCACGTGCGCGAACTGGCCCTGGCCGCCGGTCTGCTTGACCAGCCGCCCGACCACGCCGGACATCGCGCGCATCGGTGTCTCCTGGTAGGCCACGCGCGGCGCACCCACGCCGACATCGACCTTCCACTCGCTACGCAGGCGCTCGACCATCACCTCCAGGTGCAGCTCGCCCATGCCCCAGACCAGGGTCTCCGCCGTGTCGCGGTCGGTTTCGACGCGGAACGAGGGATCTTCCTGGGCCAGGCTGGCCAGCCCCTGCGCCATCCGGATCAGGTCGGCCGCACGCGCAGGCTCCAGCCGCCAGGCCAGTACCGGCGCCTGTGCCTGGATGTTCTCCAGGCACAGCGGCTGTGCACGGCCGCTCAGCGTTTCACCACTGACCGCATCCTTCCAGCCCAGTACCGCGACGATGTCACCGGCCACGGCCTGTTCGATGTCATGGGTCTGGTCGGCCTGCACCCGCACCAGGCGGCTGACGCGCCGCCCCTGCGGATGCTGCGAACTGGCCACCGCGTCGCCCACCTTCAAGGTACCCGAGTACATCCGCACGAAGCTCAGCGCACCGTGCTGCTGATGAGTGATCTTGAACAGCAGGCCTGCCAGCGGGCCATCCGGATCCGGCGGCAGCACCACCTCGCCTTCATCGCTTTCAGCGCTGACGGCAGGGCGATCCAGCGGCGACGGCAGGTAATCGACCACTGCATCCAGCAGCGTCTCGATGCCCTTGTCCTTGAACGCAGCACCGGCCAGCACAGGTACGCCCGCACCCGCCAGCGTCGCCCGACGGATCGCCGCGCGCAGCTGCTCGGCATCGATCACGCGCCCTTCCAGCCAGGCATCGGCCAGTTGTTCATCGTGATCGGCCACGGCTTCGACCAGCGCATCGCGCTGAGCCTGCCACTGCGCGCGCGCCGCGTCGTCCCACGGGGTGATGACCGTCGCCGCACCATCGCGCCACTGCAGTACACGCTCGTCGACCAGATCGACCCAGCCGTTGAATCCGCTTTCGCTGCCCAACGGCACGCCCAGTGCCCACGGCCGCGCCCGCAGCTTGTCCTGCAGCTGCTCCAGCACGCGCTCGAACGAAGCGCCGACGCGGTCCATCTTGTTGACGAAGGCGATCAGCGGCACGCGATGGCGGCGCGCCTGGCGCCACACCGTCTCGGACTGCGGCTGCACGCCGTCCACGGCCGAGAACACGGCCACGGCACCGTCGAGCACGCGCAGTGAACGTTCGACTTCGATGGCGAAGTCGATGTGCCCGGGCGTATCGATCAGGGTCAGCCGATGCGGCGGCAGGTCACGCGGCGCCCACTGCGCCTGCACGGCGGCCGCGCCGATGGTGATGCCACGCTCGCGCTCGATCGCCGAGAAGTCGGTGGTCGCGTTGCCGTCGTGTACTTCGCCGACACGATGGATCTCGCCGCTTTTCCACAGCAGGCGTTCGGTCAACGTGGTCTTGCCGGCGTCGATGTGGGCAATGATGCCGAGGTTGCGACGGCGGGAAAGGACTTGGGTGTTCATAAAGGGATTCCTGCAAAGCCAACTCCAGGGGCCGCGCACCCCGGTTGGCGACAGGGCACGCGGCTAGCGTTCGGTCTCGGCGATCTGGTGCATGGCACGTTCTCCTTGGCGGTACTGGGTCGTGTCGACTGTCAGTCGACTTGCGGGAAATCAGAAACGAAAAGAGCGCCCCGGAGGGCGCTCTGTCGAAGGTCCAGCGATGGCCGTCTCAACGGCCTCGTGGGGCTCCAGGCAGACACGCCCGTTCCGCGCTTGCGCGGGTCAGGGTGAAAAACTTCAGGAGCGGCATCCGGTTCATGGGGCGCATTCTAGACCTGCCAATCTGGCGCGCAAGTGAATATTGAATGCAAAAATGGAACGATGAGGCCGGCCAGCATTGGGGCCGGATCCCTTTGCCAACGGCAAAGGGATCCGACGCCCTGTCTGCCTTACTTGCAGCCGTGCAGCTTCCGCGCCTCGGCCACCGTCGCAGCCTGGTCATCGCCCATCGAGATCCAGCCCTTCAGCGACATCGATGGATCGACATGCGGCTGGCGTGCGCCGCCACGGACCACGACTTCGGTCCAGCTGCCCACCGGCGCCAGCTCGGACAGGCGTGCCGCCTGGTCGTCCTCGGTGCTGAACATGTCGTCCGGTCCCGCCGGCGGCGTGGTATTCACGGTTTCCGTCTTGCGGGTTCGGACCCGGAGTGCACCGTCCGGCAGCCGCTGGGTGATCACGTCGTAGCGCTCGACGCCATATGCCCACCTGTTTTCGCCAACGCTGCGGGTCTCGCTACCGTCATCAGCCACGGCCACCACCTCGCCTGCCGGCCCGACCACGCCCGCAACAGCCCCCAGGCCTGACATCAGCGCTTGATAGACGATCATCTGCCGCTGCTCGGGGGTCAACGCTCCGGACTTCAGCTTGGCGGCAGGAATCTGCAGGTACGCCGCTTCACTGCACAGCACCAGCACCTGCTGGTCGTCCCAACTCACCGACATTTCCTCGTTGGCGAAGTACTTCGTCTTCATCGACGTCACAGCAGCACCATCGCCACTGGAATGCCGCGTCTCGATCAGCGAAGCGTTCTCGGCCGCGCTGGTCAGCGAAACCTGGGAGGTCGAAACTGCATTGGCAGCGCACACCGAAGCAATCATCGCAGCAAGCAGCACGCTGCGCGTAACGGTACGGAACATGGCATCAGTCCATTGAAGAAAACGAAGCAACCATGATACCCGGAGCAACCTGGCGAGCCTTCGCTCAGGTCACCACCACCAGCGGCACTCCGCGGCGTGGATGCTCCAGCACCACCACATCCTGCTGGTAGACCCGCTGCAGGTTGTCCTCGGTCAGCACCTGCAGCGGCGTGCCATCGGCAGCTACCCTGCCCTGCTCCAGCAACACGATGCGATCGGCATAGCCGGCCGCCAGGTTCAGATCGTGCAGTACCACAATCACACAGGCGCCCGCTTCGGCACAGGCACGCACACTGCGCAGCGTGCGCTCCTGATGGCGCAGATCCAGCGCAGCGGTCGGCTCATCCAGCAGCAGCAACGGCGTATCCTGCGCCAGCACCCGCGCGAACGTGGTGCGGGCGGACTCGCCACCGGAGAGCTGCTGCACCTCGCGCAGGCGCAGGGCCTGCAGTTCGGCGGCATCGATTGCAGCTTCCACCTGCGCGTCGTCCACACGCGGATCCGGCGGATGCGGCAACCGCCCCATCGCCACCACTTCCTCCACGCTGAAGGCGAAACGCACGCCGTGCTCCTGCGGCATCACCGCGCGCTCGCGCGCCAGCGGCCCCGCTTTGTAGCTGGCCAAGGGCTTCCCCAGCAGGCTCACCTCACCCACGTCGGCACGCAGGTCACCGGCAGCCACCGCCAACAGCGTGGATTTGCCCGCGCCATTCGGGCCAACCAGGGCGGTCACCGTGCCCGGCTCGAACGCCAGCGAAATGCCGTGCAGGATCTCGCGCTGCTGGCGGCGCACCACCACCTCATGCAGCTTCAGCAGCGCGCTCATGGTGCCGCCTTGCGGCGCTGCTGCAGCACCAGCCAGAGGAAGAACGGCGCGCCAAGCGCAGCCGAGAACAGGCCCAGCGGAATCTCCGCCGGTGGATCCAGCGTGCGGGCGGCGGTATCGGCCACCACGATCAGCAGCGCACCGAGCAGTCCGGACAACGGCAGCAGCCAGCGATGCCCGGGGCCGACCAGCAGGCGTGCCACGTGCGGCACCACCAGGCCAACGAAGCTGATCGAGCCGGCAAAGGCGACGGCCGCACCCACCAGCAGCGCACTGAACGCCACCAGTCGGCGACGCGTGCGGGTAACGTCCAGCCCAAGGTGCTGTGCCTGGCGCTCGCCCAGCGCCAGCATGTCCAGCGGCGTGGCCAGTCGCTGCAGCGCAAACACGCCAATCGCAAACAACGGCACCACCGCCGCCACATCGGCCCAGTTGGCACGCGCCAGCGAGCCCATCTGCCAGAACACCAGCGACTGCAGTTCGCTTTCGCTGGCAATGTAAGTGAGGAACCCGATCAGCGCCGAGCAGAACGCCGCCATCGCAATGCCCACCAGCAGCAGCGTGGCGTTACCGGTGCCCTTGCCCGGCCGGGCCAATGCATACGTCAGGCCGATCGCCAGCGCACCGCCGGCAAATGCGGCCACCGGCACCAGCCAGCCGGCGGCACCGGCAGCGCCCAGCACGATCGCGGCCACCGCACCCAGCGCGGCACCTTGGCTCACACCCACGATGCCCGGATCAGCCAGAGGGTTGCCGAACAGGCCCTGCAGGCTGGCACCGGCCATCGCCAGCGACGCACCCACCATCGCGCCCAACAGCGCACGCGGAATGCGCAGCTGCCAGACCACGGCCAGATCACGGCTGCTGACCGCCTGCGGATCGAGCAGGCCCAGCTTCACCGCCAGCGCCTGCATCACCTCCAGCGGCGGCAACCGCAACGGACCCACGGCGAACGACGCCAGCACCGCCCCCAGCAGTGCCAGCAACGCCACCAGCAACATCGTCCGCCCGCGACGGCGGCGCCGATCCGCCGGACTCATGCCTTCGGCAACGCCGCCAGGGCCTTGGCCAGCGCCAGCGCGCCAGCACCGGAGCCCACACTGGTGTACTTCAGCTGCACATCCGGCATCACCCAGACCCGGTTGGCCTGCCCGGCCGGGGTCTGCTTCAGCGTCGGGTACGCCTTCCACAGGCCTTCGGCACCGCCGAACAGCTGCAGGTCGTGCTCGGTCACCAGGATCACCTCCGGCGCCGCGGCGACCACGCCTTCATTGCTCAGCTGCGAGTAGTTCTTCACCCCCGCTTCGGTGCCGATGTTGACGCCACCAGCCAATGCAATCAGCTGCGCCGACGCGCTGTCGGCACCCGCAACGGTCGGTGAGCCACCGGCACCTGTTGCCGAGACGTGGATCACTCGTGGCGCATGGCCCAGCCCCTTGCCAATCGCTGCAGCCTCGTCGAGCTGACGCTGCACCTGCGTGGCAATCGCCTGCCCTGCCTCGGCCAGCCCTAGTGCGGCGGCGACCTTGCGCACCTTGTCCGGTGCCGGCTGCAGGTCATCGATGACTACCGCCGGCTCACCCACTTCGCGCAGCTTCTTTGCCAGCTCGGTATGCCGACGCAGGCTGTTGCCGAGGAACAGCGAGCCCTTCAGGCTCAGCACGCCTTCCACGCCCGTGGTGCGGTTGAACAGGAACTGGTGCGGTGCGGCCAGGCCGGCCTGGGTGGTGGTGTTGGTCGGCGCAGCGAACACCTGCTTGCCCAGCCCCAGCGCCTCGATCACCGCGATGACATCGTCACCGCCGGCAATGATGCGGCTGGTGTCGGCCACTTCGACGTCGGCGCCATCGTCGGAATGCACCTTGGCCGGCAGCACCGCCTTCTGGTCATGCACCGCCGGCATCTCGGCACCGGCCACGCGCTGCCAGCCTGCCGGCAACGCGGTTTCCGCAGCGGCCGTTGCGGCGGGCGGCTCGGCGGCCTTCTGGCCATCCGGCGGCGTCGACGAACCACTGCAGGCAGACAGCGCCAGCGAAACAGCCAACGGAAGCGCGCACAGGCGCAGACGGGACGCGATGTTCATGGACATTCTCCTTGCTGGCAGGGCGACGCGCACGCCGCCCTGCCCTGTGACTTACTGCTTCGGGGTGATGCGGGTGATGCGGTCACCCTTCGGGTCTTCTGCACCGCGCGACTTGTTCACCGCGAACACGTTGCCCTTGCCATCGGCACGGACATGGTTCGGCAGCGTGCCGCCGTCGAGGTTGGCGACCACCTTGCCGTCACCATTCACCACGGTGACGGTGCCGGCGCCGCGGTTGCTGACATAGGCCAGGCCGGAGGCATCATCGAAGGCGACGTTCAGCGCACCGGCGCCGACCGGCACATCGTGCAGCACCTTGCCGGCTGCCACATCGACGATCAGCAGGTTGTCGGTGCCCTGCGAGGCCACGTACAGGCGGTTGCGCGCCGCATCGAAGGCCACGCCGGAGGCACTGATCGAATTGCCCAGGTCGATGATCTTGTCGACCTTGCCACTGGCCACATCGATCACCGCCGCTTCCGGGGTGCCGATGCTGACGGTGAACAGCTTGCCGCCCTTCTCGTCCAGCACCAGGCTCATCGGGGTGAACTTGCCGTCGTCCACACCGGATTCCAGCGTCACTGCCGGCAGCTCCTTGAGGGTCTTGGCATCGAACACCGACAGGTGGTCCTCGCCGGTGGCCGAAGCGAACACCTTGCCGTGGGTGCCGTCGACCACCACGTCGCGCGCATGCGGCACGGCATCGACCGGGAACTGGTGGACCAGCGACAGGTCCTTCTGGCGATAGACCGCAATCGAGTTCTGGCGGGTATTGGTCACCCAGACATTGCCGTTGGTGTCATCCACGCCCACGCCATAGACCGCGTACACCGCACCGTTGGTGCTGCCCGGCACCTGCGCCGGGGTGATCGCCTTGGTCACCTTCAGCGACTTCGGGTCCAGCTTCAGCAGCTGCGACTGGGTCACCGGCGGGCGGCCCACGGCCGAGGTCACGAACACCGCGTTGCTGGCGGCGCTGTAGGCGGACTGGTACAGGCCCGGCACCAGCTTGTTGGACTGGGTAACGAACTGCGCCTGGCCGGACAGCGGCAGCTGCGGCGAGACACGCAGCTTCAGTACCGTCGCCGCTGCAGGCTGGCTGGCGCGCACCACCACCGGGTGGGTACCCGGCACCGCGTCGGCCGGAATGCTCAGCTGGGTCTTGAAGTTGCCATCGGCATCGACCACCACCGGCTGCGTGTTGAGCACGCTGTCGCCACGCAGCAGGCTGACCTTCTGGCCCGGCACGAAGCCACGACCGACCACGTCGGCAGTGCTGCCGGGAACCACATTCTCACCGCGCGAGACAACCTCACCCTTGAAGGTGGCGTTGGCCGGCTGATCGAACACCGGCTGCGCGGTGGCGGTCACCGCCAGCAACAGGCCGGCGGCGAGAGAGGTAAGACGGAGAGACGGACGGAACGACATGGAAGGCTCCTTGCACACGTAGGCCGCGCCACGTGGCGCGGGATTCATCGGTTGCCTGGGCCGCTGCACGCCGGCAGCCTCGCCTGGGTAGTGGGGTCGCACGGCATCGCGTGCGAAGGGATTCATTCGGCGGCGTTGTCACCGCCGTTGGGCGCACCGTCACCGGTACTGCGGTCGGTCACGCCGTACAGTTCATGCAGCGCGGCATGGAACGACGCGGGCAGCATCGGGCCGTGGCCGAGGCCGTCGAACTCACGGTACTGCACGCTCATGCCCGGCACCTTGGCCAACCGTTCTGACAACTGCATCGCCGCATCCGGCGTGGCGCCACCGATGCGGCGCAGATGCGCGACCACGCGCGGATTGTTCATGTCACGCTTGCCACGATCGCCAACACGCTCGGCACCGCCCAGCATCAACCAGAGCTTTGCCGGCTGGCCATGCACGTTCTGCACGAACTGCTGTTCCGGATCACCCAGCGCCGCGCCCTGGCTCCACCACAGCGAGGGACTGGCCGCCAGATAGGACTGGAAGGCGGCGGGACGGGTGTACAGCGCATTGAGCACGAACAACCCACCCAGCGAGTGGCCCCACAGCGCTTGCTGCTGCGCATCGATGCGTGCGCGGCGCTCGACTTCCGGCTTGATGCGACGTTCGATCACATCCAGGAAGGCCGCCGCACCACCGCCGACCGCCTGGGTCGTACCGCTTTCGTCGTCGGCGCGATCGATCCATGCGGTGTAGTCGCGGGTGCGCGCCTTGGAGTCGATGCGCAGGTCGTTGTCGTAGCCGATCAGCACCAGCACCGGTGGCGCCTTGCGCGCGGCCAGTTCGGCCAGCAGCGGCTGGTCCAGGACCATGGCGACGGCGTTCCCGTCCAGCGCGTACAGCACTGGGGAGGGCGTCTTGCCCGCCTTGGCCGGGATTGCCAGGTTCACCCGCCAACGGCGCTGCTGGTCCGGGCTGTCCACCACGAAATGCTCGAAGCGATAGCTGGCCGCCGGCTCGTCGAGCACGGTGTGGCCAATCTTCTGCAGCGGATTGCGCTGCTGCGCATGGGCGTACGGGGTGGCCAGGAGCAGACCCATCATCAAGGCGGCCAGTCCGCGGGCCAGCGGACCACGGTGCGAGGGCAGGACGAAATGCTTCATCGGCGACGGCAGGAGCGGCCCGCGGCCGCCGGTTCACAAGGGACCGCAGTCTACCTTAAACGCGAATGATTATCACATCGATCGAACGTCACGCTGTGTATCACGCGCGCGCATGCCCGGTTGCACAGGAGGCGGCACTTCCCCTATTTTCCGCGCACCGGGGCATTGGATCGCCCCGCTTCCAGCGCAGCCATGGACGGCGGGCACTTGCCGCCATCCGGGTCGCGTTCATCTGCGCACAACCGCCATGGGATTGGATCCCATGAATGTGAGACCCCCTTGAAGCACACCGCACTGATCGCCCTTACCCTCGGCCTGCTTGCGCCGTTGGCCGCGCACGCCGCGCAGGATCTGCCTACGCTCTACCAGGCCTATGAAGAGGCCGGCAATTCGACCCTGAGCATGGAAGAGCTCAACCAGACGGTGACCTTCACCGCTGTGGCGCTCGGCGTTTCCAGCAACCTGGCTGGCGAACCGCTCATTGAGGCCGGCGATGACCAGGGCAATGTTCTGGCCCGATTGACCACCTCTGACGACCAGCAGGCCGCCAAGCTGGGCGCCCTGGAAGAAGGCGCCCTCTTCACCGCCAGCTGCACGCTGCAGTTCAGCTCGGGCACGGACTACCTGTCCTTCGGCGATTGCGCCGTCAAGTAAACACGAAGCCGGCAAAATGCCGGCTTCATTTACCCGCCCTGCTGAGTCGAGCCATGCTCGACTCATGCAGCATCACGGCCCCGCAGGCACCGGACCGTATGCGTTCTCCTGCGGCGTGCCCGGCAGCAGCGAGAAGATCATGATCACGATTCCGCCGCCTGGCACCAGCGCCAGCAGGAACAGCCAGCCCGACTGGTTGCAATCATGCAGGCGGCGTACGGTCACCGCGATCAGCGGCACGATCGTGACCAGCCACATCACACACAGCAGCACCACCATGCCGATCAGGATGGCGGCCAGTGCATCGGCACTGTTGCGCAGGAGGATCGCCAGCACGCCGGCCAGCAGCATCACTGCCGTTGCGACCAGGAACAGGAACAGCTGGTACATCCAGTATTCGCGGCGGTTGGCGCGGCCCTCGAACTGGGCATAGCGCTTCAACGGCAGAATCATTTCCTGCACGGCATCGATCCTTGAAAAAGTAGCCGCGCAGTGTGCCAAATGCACGCGCCGGGAACAATGTTGCCACTGTAGAGTCGAGCCATGCTCGACTGCCTTACCGAATGTGCCAACAACCCGGCCAAGAGCGAAGTCGAGCATGACTCGACGCTACACAAGCGGGGTCAGCGACCCTTTGCTGCCCGAGCTGCCTCACGCTCCGCGCGCAGCCGATCCAGCTTTTCCTTCAGCTTGATCTCCAGGCCGCGCGGCACCGGGTTGTAGTACACCCGCTCGCCCATCGCATCCGGGAAGCCGGTCTGGTCCAGCGCGATGCCGCCTTCGGCGTCATGGTCGTACTGGTACTCGGCGCCGTAGCCGAGCTCCTTCATCAGCTTGGTCGGCGCATTGCGCAGGTGCAGCGGCACCTCTTCGGTACCGCTCTCGCGCACGTCGGCCTTGGCCTGGTTGAAGGCCGCATAGCCGGCATTCGACTTGGCGGTGCTGGCCAGGTACAGCACCAGCTGGGCGAAGGCGAGCTCGCCTTCCGGGCTGCCCAGCCGCTCATAGATGTCCCAGGCTTCCAGCGCCATGCTCTGCGCGCGCGGATCGGCCAGGCCGATGTCCTCGATCGCCATGCGGGTCAGCCGACGCGCCAGATAGGAGGGATCGCAGCCACCATCGAGCATGCCGGTCAGCCAGTACAGCGCGGCATCCGGGTTGGAGCTGCGTACCGACTTGTGCAGCGCCGAGATCTGGTCGTAGAACTGCTCGCCCCCTTTGTCGAAGCGGCGGGTGCGATCGGCCAGCACCTGGGTCAAGGTCTGCGGGGTGATGCGGCCACCCTCGCCGCCTGCCAGCTCGGCGGCGATCTCCAGCAGAGTCAGTGCACGGCGCACGTCACCATCGGCGGCGGTGGCGATTTCCAGCAGCAGTTCGGGCGCGACCTCGATGCCCTCTTCGCCCAGGCCGCGCTCGCGATCACCCAGCGCACGCTCCAGCGCCTCGACGATGTCGGTCGGCGAAACGCCTTCGAGCACGTGCACGCGGCACCGCGACAGCAGCGCCGAGTTCAGCTCGAAGGACGGGTTTTCGGTGGTGGCGCCGACGAACAGGATGGTGCCGCGTTCGATGTGCGGCAGGAACGCATCCTGCTGCGCCTTGTTGAAGCGGTGCACCTCATCGACGAACAACACGGTGCGCCGGCCTTCGGCGAAGCGCTGCGCGGCTTCGGCCAGCACCTGGCGCACTTCCGGCAGACCGGACAGTACGGCGGAGATGGCGCGGAATTCGGCATCGGAATATTCGGCCAGCAACAGCGCCAGCGTGGTCTTGCCGCAGCCCGGCGGCCCCCACAGGATCATCGAGTGCACGCGACCGGATTCGACCGCGCGGCGGAGCGCGCTGTCCGGCGCCAGCAGGCGCTTCTGCCCGACCATTTCGTCGAGGGTGCGCGGGCGCATGCGCTCGGCCAGCGGGCGCAGATGTTCCCGATCGACGCTCAGCAGATCGGGGCCGGGGAAGGAAGTGGAGCGATGTCTTGGCACGCGGTCATTGTACCGCGCCGGGTGATCACGATTCCTGTAGTGCCGGCCGCTGGCCGGCAGATCAATAGCGTGTCAACCAAGGTTGACACCCACCAAAGCTCTTTCCCCCAGAGATCAATTACCGATGACGTCGGTGCCCTTCGGCGGGGTGAAGCTGAAGGTGCCCGCGGCGAAGCCGGGGTTGCGCTTCCAGCCGCTGAAGCTGATCACGGTGCGCTGGCCGACGGCGTCGGTGATCTCCATCCTGGCCAGGCCCTGGGCATTGAAGCCCAGCGCGGCGTACTGGAAGCTGGCTTCGGTTTCGCGCTTCGGCGACAGCGACAGCCACTGCAGGCCGTCACGCTGTGCGGCTTCTTCGCTGACGTCGTACTGCTGCTCCAGCAGCGCCGGATTGATCAGTGCGGTCAGCGGGCTGTTCTGCTCTTCCTTGCCCTGCTCGCGCACGGTGGCCTGCTCCAGGTCCGGTTCGTACATCCAGACCTTCTTGCCGTCAGCCACGATCAGCTGCTCGTGCGGGCGCACGTACTCCCAGCGGAACAGGCGCGGCGCCGACAGCGCCACGCGGCCACTGGTCGATTCCTTCACCTTGCCGCGGCTGTCGAACACCTGCTGGCTGAACTGGCCATCCAGGCCCTTCAGGCCACTGGTGAAGGTCTTCAGGTCATCGCGGGCACCGGCCCAGGCGCTGCCGGCGGCGGCGCAGGCCACGGCCAGGGTGGTGGTGGCAAGGAAACGGCGAAGGCGGACGTTCATGCGGAGATCCTGTCGGCACGCAGGCCAGGAAAGTTGGATACGAGTGTGCCCGGAACAAGCTGAATGGGCGATCAGGGCGTCATTATGACGCCCCGATCGTCGAACGGCGATGCACGCACGAGGACGATTTCATCCACGCGTGGCGTGGTACTACTGCCACCCAGTAGTGCCGGGCCATGCCCGCCAGGCGTTGCGCCATCCATGCGCGGCGTGGATCTACTTCAGCTTGCCGTACAGCACCTGGCCGCGGAAGCCGCGCCGCACTTCGCGGTACAGCGCGCGGAACGCGGCGTAGTCCTGCGGCTGGCACAACGCCTCCGGCCCACGCACCGCGTTCTGCTGCAGGCGATGATGCACGGTCACCTCCTGCCCTTCGCGACTCCACTCCACCCGGTACTCGCCGGCGGCGTTGGCAAAGCGCTGGCTGGCCGGGACCGCGATGATCGGTGCGTTGGCCGGGAACTGCAGGCGATAGGTTTCCTCGCGCAGACTGGCATTGCAGTAGAACGGGGTCTCGTTGGCCGGCGCCGAGGCGGTGGCATACAGCCCACGCACCGACTCACCACCCGGCGGGTCCGGCACGGCCATGCCGCCGGCCACGCTGAAATCGGCGTAGTCCTCGGCCTGGAACCCCATGCGATAACCGAACGGCCGGGTCAGGTCGACCGGCACGCCCTGGATCTGCAGCTGCCCTCGCCCGTCGAAACCGGAGGCAGCCATGATCTGCTCTTCAGCGCGCGCGCGGTTCTGCGCGTTGAGCTGGGAGAACTGGGCGCGCATGCCGATCTCGGCGTTCTCGCCCAGTTTCGGAATGGTCTCGCCGCGCAGGTTGCCGTTGGCGTCGAAGGTGAAGCGCACCTCCATCGAGGTGGCATTGCGCTCCGGCGTGTTGGCCGGGGTGCGCGCCAGCGTGGCATCGCGCGTCCGCATCACCGGCGCACCCAGATCCCCTTCCGGCAGCTGTCCGAAACGCGCCCACGCGGTGGTCGAATCCAGGTACAGATCAAATTCGGGAATGTAGGTGATGGCGTGGTTGAAGCGACCCAGCACCGGGATCTTCGGCAGGGTCGGACCGCCGCCGGCACCAATCAGCACCGGGGAACTGGCAATGCCCTTGGCCGCCAGCAGCGCCTCCAGGATCGTCACATGGTCCTTGCAGTCGCCATAGTGGTTGTCGAGGATGCTCTGCGCACTGTTCGGCTCCAGGCCGCCATTGCCCAGATACACGGCCACGTAGCGGATGTTCTGCGCCACCCAGCGGTAGAGCGCATCGGCCTGCTCGCGCCGGTCGCTGATGCCAGCAGTGATCTCATCAGCCAGCGCCTGCAGCGCCGGGGTCACCTCGGCCGCCGGGCCGGCCTTGAGCTGGTAGGCGCGACCCATCTGCGACCAGTCACGATACGTGCTGGCCATGATGTTGGGGCCGAACTCCCAGCCCGCCGCCGACCAGTTCTGTGCCGGCATGGCTTCGCGCCGCTGGTAGCGCCAGCGCCACTGCGCCTGTCCGTTCTTCACCGTCGGCCGGTCGCTGCCCTGTACGCCGCGACTGTCGACGAACATCGGCAGGGTGGCCGGCGCGCTGAGGGTGACCTCGGCGTCCTCGTACTCGGTGAAGACATTGAACGTCTCCCACAGGCCGAAGTAGCCCGGGAAGTACGGCGTGGCCTGGGTGCGACGCACCTGATAGTACAGGCGCGTGCCCGGGGCCAGGTTCGGGAACACGATCACCCGCACCTTGCGATCGGCATACATCGCCGCCGAGGCGCTGGAGTAGCTCTCCTGGGTGTAGATGCGGTCGGCCGGCACGTCGCGGCGCTGGCCGTCGGCGGTGATGGTGTAGGCGCCGAGCACTTCCAGCGTCTCCATCTTCTCGCTGTAGCTCAGCCGCACCTGGCTGAACTGCTCGACGGAGGCCTTGGTCTTGAGCAGGACTTCGTAGGTTTCGGTCTGCACATTGCCCGCGTCCGGCCGCACCTGGTAGTCGGCGCGGTAACGGACAATGCTGAAATTGTTGCTGGCTTCGGTATCGCCGCTGGTGGAAGGCGGCGCCGTGGCGGGCGCGGAGGTGGCGGTGTCTGCCAGTGCCGGGCCGGCAGCCATCAAGGCTGCCAGCGCCAGTGCCAGCGCGCTGGGTACGGGGTGAAGCATGCGTCGGTTCCTTGGACGTCGTGGGGGTACGTCGGGTCTTACTTGGGCGGCGGCGGTGCTAGCACTGTGCGGTCGCCATTGTGTTCGGGCGCACTGACCACGCCGGCCGCTTCCATGGCCTCGATCAGTCGCGCCGCGCGGTTGTAGCCGATCTTCAGCCGGCGCTGCACGCCGGAGATCGAAGCACGGCGGGTCTCGGTGACCACCCGCAGCGCTTCGTCATACAGCGGGTCGGACTCGTCGCCGGCAGAACTGTTCTCGGGCAGGCCGGTGGCGCCGACGACCACGCCGTCACCCATCGTCTGCACTTCGTCCAGCACGCCGTCGACATAGTCGGCCGGGCCCATCGCCTTGAGGTGTTCGACCACGCGGTGCACTTCCTCGTCGGAGACGAAGGCGCCGTGGACGCGCTCAGGCATGGCCGTACCCGGCGGCAGGTACAGCATGTCGCCATGGCCGAGCAGGGTTTCCGCGCCGGACTGGTCGAGGATGGTGCGCGAGTCGATCTTGGAGCTGACCTGGAAGGCGATGCGGGTCGGGATGTTGGCCTTGATCAGGCCGGTGATCACGTCCACCGACGGGCGCTGCGTGGCCAGGATCAGGTGGATGCCGGCCGCACGTGCCTTCTGTGCCAGGCGCGCGATCAGCTCTTCCACCTTCTTGCCGACGATCATCATCATGTCGGCGAATTCGTCGATGAAGATGACGATGAACGGCAGCGTCTCCAGCGGGCGCGGCGCCTCGCCCAGCTCGGGGTTCGGCTTGAACAGCGGGTCCATCAGCGGCTGGCCGGCGTCCTGGGCTTCCTTCACCTTCTTGTTGAAGCCGGCCAGGTTGCGCACGCCCACCGCGCTCATCAGCTTGTAGCGGCGCTCCATCTCGGCCACGCACCAGCGCAGGCCGTTGGCGGCCTCCTTCATGTCGGTGACCACCGGCGCCAGCAGGTGCGGAATGCCCTGGTAGACGCTCAGTTCGAGCATCTTCGGGTCGATCATCAGCATCCGCAGGTCTTTCGGCGAGGCCTTGAACAGCAGGCTCAGCACCATGGCGTTGACCGCCACCGACTTGCCCGAACCGGTGGTACCAGCCACCAGCAGGTGCGGCATGCGCGCCAGGTCGGCCACGGTCGAGCGGCCCGCGATGTCCTTGCCCAGCGCCAGGGTCAGCACGCTGGCCGACTTGTCGTACTCCTTCGAACGCAGCAACTCGGAGAGATAGATCATCTCGCGGGTGACGTTGGGGATTTCCAGGCCGATCACCGACTTGCCCGGAATGACGTCCACCACGCGCACCGACTTCACCGACAGGCCGCGCGCGATGTCCTTGTCCAGCGAACTGATCTGGCTGACCTTGATGCCCGGCGCAGGCTCGATCTCGAAGCGGGTGATGACCGGGCCGGGGTTGGCACCAACCACCTGGGCGTCAATGCGGAAATCTTTCAGCTTGAACTCGATCTGTCGCGACAGCGCGTCCAGCGTGTCCTTGTCATAGCCCACCGGCTGCGGCTTGGGGTCATCCAGCAGGGCCAGCGGCGGCAGGTCCGAGCCATCGCCGTTGACGCCACGGAACATCGGGATCTGCGTGTCACGCTTGGCCCGGTCACTCTTCTCGATCACCGGCTCCGGGCGCGGCTCGATCTTCACCGGCTCGCGCTTGGCGCGCACTTCGGCGTCGGCCTTGCGCACTTCCTGGCGCTCCTCGCGCATCACCCGCGTCTGCTGCCACTCGGTGACTTCTTCCTTCTTGCGCGCCAGCAACGGCGCCAGCGACATCACCCCACGGCCGATCTTCTCCATCACCGTGAACCAGGACAGCCCGGTGGCCAGGGTGATCGAAGCCAGCAGCAGCACCAGCACGAACAGGTTCGCGCCCAGCGCGCCGAAGCCCACCGTGAGCGAGTTGCCGACCAGCTTGCCGAGGATGCCGCCGGCACTGGAGACATCGCCACTGAACAGGCGCACGTGCAGGAAGCCGGTGCCGGCGATCAGGAAGCCGACCAGGCCGACCAGGCGCAGCGCCGGGTCCAGGTCGTTCTCGCCCTTGCTCTCGCGCTTGAGCCCGAACATCGCGATCCACGCCAGCGCGCCCAGTACCACGGGCAGCAGGAAGGCGATGTAGCCGAACAACTGCAGCAGCACGTCGGCGATCCAGGCCCCGGCGCGGCCGCCAAGGTTGTGCACCGGCGCGACCACGCTGCCGGTATGCGACCAACCCGGATCAGTGGCTGAATAGGTGAGAAGACTGGCCGCCAGGTACAGCAGGGCCGGCGCGATGGCGATCAGGCCCAGATCGCGCCAGAGGCGCTGGCGGCGTGGATTGTCGGTCGTCGCCGCCGCAGCCGTGCGACGTGACGCCTTGCTGTCGTCGGACTTGGAGCGTTCGGGGACCTGCTTCGCCACCTTAGACCATACCTTTGGAATGCGCTGTTAGTGATTGATAATAAATGAGACGGCGTCAGTTTTCAGTTATGCGACATCTGACAGGGCCTGCGGAGGGCCGGAACCACCGCTGGATGACGGCGTTCTGTTCATCGGCTTGAATCGCCCTGCCCCAGCCGCCACTCTATGACCTGCCACGGATGCTGCGCAAACATCGCCAGCGCCTTGTCCCATCTACCTTTTCGCGAGTTTACATGAGCACCAGCCTGCCCTCCCGCCACCAGCGCCTCGTCATCCTCGGTTCCGGCCCGGCCGGTTGGACCGCCGCCGTCTACGCCGCCCGCGCCAACCTGAAGCCGGTCGTCATCACCGGCCTGCAGCAGGGTGGCCAGCTGATGACCACCACCGAGGTGGACAACTGGCCGGGCGACGCCCACGGCCTGATGGGCCCGGACCTGATGGCGCGCATGCAGGCCCATGCCGAGCGCTTCGAGACCGAGGTCATCTTCGACCACATCCACACCGCCGATCTGTCGCAGCGCCCGTTCAAGCTGATCGGCGACAGCCACGAGTACACCTGCGACGCGCTGATCATCTCCACCGGCGCCACCGCCAAGTACCTGGGCATCCCGACCGAGGACGAGTTCAAGGGCCGCGGCGTGTCCGCCTGTGCCACCTGTGACGGCTTCTTCTACCGCGACCAGGACGTGGTCGTGGTCGGTGGCGGCAACACCGCCGTGGAAGAGGCCCTGTACCTGTCCAACATCGCCCGCAAGGTCTACCTGGTCCACCGCCGCGACACCCTGAAGGCGGAAAAGATCATGCAGGACAAGCTGTTCAAGAAGGTGGCCGAAGGCAAGATCGAGACCGTCTGGCACCACCAGGTGGAGGAAGTGCTGGGCAACGACGCCGGCGTGACCGGCGTGCGCGTGAAGTCCACCCTGGACGGCAGCACCCGCGACATCGACGCCCACGGTTTCTTCGTGGCCATCGGCCACCACCCGAACACCACCCTGTTCGACGGCCAGCTGGCGATGAACAACGGCTACCTGGAAATCCGCTCGGGCCTGGGCGGCAATGCCACCCAGACCTCGGTGGAAGGCGTGTTCGCCGCAGGCGACGTGGCCGACCAGCACTACCGCCAGGCGATCACTTCGGCTGGCTTCGGCTGCATGGCCGCCCTGGACGCCGAGCGCTACCTGGACGCACAGGGCAAGGCCAGCTGAGAGGCTGACCCGCTTCTGCAGGGTCGAGCCACGCTCGACTCCGGATGAAAGGCCGACGCCAGTGCGTCGGCCTTTCTGTTTCATCTGCCCTATCCTTTCCCCATGCCTTCCCCCCGCTTCCTCGATTCCCTGCAGTCCATTGCCGCGACCGACTGGGACGCCCTGCACGATGGTCAGAACCCCTTCGTCAGCCACGCCTTCCTCTCAGGCCTTGAACAGCACGGCTGCCTGCGCGAGGACTGGGGCTGGCAACCCCGGCACTTCACGCTCTGGGAAGGCGACACCCTGGTCGGCGCCATTCCGGGATACCTGAAGACCAATTCGCACGGCGAATTCGTGTTCGACCATGCCTGGGCCAACGCCTATGCCCGCCATGGCCGCGACTACTACCCGAAATGGCTCGGCGCGGTGCCGTACTCGCCGGTCACCGGGCCGCGGCTGCTGGCCCGTCACGATTCAGAGCGCGCCGCGCTGCTGTCGGCATTGCGAGAGGCACTGCCCGCGCTGGACGTATCCTCGGCCCATATCAACTTCCACACCGCAATAGACGAGGCGCTGTTCGGCGACGACTGGCTGCTGCGCGAGGACGTGCAGTTCCAGTGGCAGAACCCTGGCGACTGGGCCACGTTCGAGCAGTTCCTCGGCGCGATGAACCACAAGCACCGCAAGAACATCCGCCAGGAACGGGCCAAGGTCACCCGTCAGGGCATTACCTTCCGCGTGGTGCACGGCGATGAAGCCAGCCGCGCAGACCTGCAGGCGATGTATCGCTTCTATCTGCAGACGTTCCTCGAGTACGGCAACGCCCCGGCGCTGACCGAGGCCTTTCTGCGCCACCTGGCCATTTCATTGGGCCGCGGGCTGGTGCTGTTCCTGGCCGAACAGGACGGCGAGCCGATTGCCGGCGCGCTGTGCCTGCGCGGTGGCGACACGCTGTATGGCCGCTACTGGGGTGGCGCCACCCTGCCCGGCCTGCACTTCGAGGCCTGCTACTACCAGGGTATCGAATACTGCCTGCACGAAGGGCTGACCCGTTTCGAACCGGGTGCACAGGGCGAGCACAAGCTGGCGCGGGGTTTCCTGCCGACGCTGGTGCGCAGCCGGCACTGGGTGGCTGATGCGGATTTCGCAGAAGCACTGCAGGACTGGTGCCGACAGGAGCGACGCGATGTGCGGCGCTACCAGCAGCAGCTGCAGGGACATGGGCCGTTCCGCGCAGAGCCGTAGAGTCGAGCTTGCTCGACTGGCGCGGTGCCGAAAAGCGCGCCAACCAAGGTTGGCCCCTACCAGGGCAATGAGGCCTGCCAACCAAGGTTGGCATCTACCAGAGCGCTGGCGAGGACGCTGTGCTCAGGTGCACTGCCAGAAATGCCCACTCACCCGGCACTTCGCGCACCAGAACGTGTAGAGCATGCCGCCACTGCCCCACAGCAGCGTGCCTTCAGTCGTGGTCGGCAGCGTCGAGTCCAGCTGCATCACGAAGGGCATCTCCTCACCGCAATCGATGCACGCCGGATACCAGGCACTCTGCACCCAGCTGGGCGCGCCGCCCACGCGCGACAGGTTCTGCCGATGGTTGGACTGGCCCCAGTCCTGCTGCTGCCAACGCGCACTGTCCATGGCGGCCAGACCCACCTCGGCACGCAACAGGTCGCCGCTGTCGGTCGGCGCGGCCGGCACCTCCAGACGCTGGCTGGGGTGGCAGCTGGGCAGGCCGATGGCATCGTGGCGATAGAAGCGCACGGGCGGGTCTTCCCAGCCGCAGCAGTCCAGGCAGAGGCCCAGCGTGATCTCGCCCGCCGCACCCGGCTGCAGCGCGGCAGCGTCGGTTCTCAGCAGGCGCTGCAGCGGTGCATGGCAGCTGCCACACAACGCTTCCAGCTGCCCTCCCATGTGTCCAGCATGGCGCACCTGCCCACCACTCCAGGTCGGATGCAGGCGCCAGATGCGCTTGCGCCAGCTCGGCTCGTCCGCCTGCTGCGCACGATGCTGCTCACGGCCGAAGCGGATGTGCAGCGGCTGCTCGTCATGCAGGTGTCGCGGCTGCGGCCCGTCGGCGACGCCGGCCCAGTGCGCCCAGACCTCGGCATCCAGCCGCCCCCAGTCGACCACGTAGCCGCGGGCAACGGCGTAGGTCTCAGGCAGGGCGGCAAGCAGCAGCGCCCTGGCCCGCGCCATTTCGCGATCATCATCGGCTTCGGCCAGAATCTGCGCCCACTGCGCGGCAGTGGCGGACGGCAGGCCCTGCCATACCTGCGAAGCCAGCTGCAGCTCATCTTCAATGGCCACCGCCAGCAACGCCTCCCGGTCCTCCTGCAGCACCCGCGGCGCCTGGTAGCTGGCGAACTCCACTACGCTGGCCAGCAGTTCACCGCGCTCGCCGTCGCGATAGCGGCGCCAGGCCTCGGCGCAGACCGGCTCGACAGCTTCATCGGGCAGCAGGTCCAACGCCATGTCGAGAAAGGCCGAGCCGGGTGAACGCCGGGCAAGGGCCAGCAGCATCAGCGCACCGAGCTGGACCGGCTGCTCAGTCGCCAGCACCAGCAGCATGTTCTGGCTGTCGTTGCGGGTGCGCGGGGTGTCGTGCACATCGAGGATGGCAGTGATCGACTCACTCATGCGGGGCTCCTTGCCGATGGAGACTGATGGTGCCAGACATCGCCGATCGCCACGACGAATACAATGCCGGCATGACCCGTCAGTTGCCCTGGCGCCTGGCCGATACGCCTGACGCCCCCTTTCCTCCGGCCGAGAGCGCGCTGCGCCAGCCTGATGGCCTGCTCGCCGTCGGCGGCGACCTGCATCCGGTGCGCCTGCTCAATGCCTACGCCGGCGGTATCTTTCCTTGGTTCAGCGAGGGCGAGCCAATCCTGTGGTGGTCGCCGGACCCGCGCATGGTGTTCCGTACCGAGGGCGTGCACCTGTCCAGCCGCTTCCGCCGGCAGTTGCGCAGCAGTACCTGGGAGATCACCGCCGACACCGCCTTCAGCCGTGTGATGCGTGCCTGCGCTGCGGCACCGCGGCCCGGCCAGGACGGCACCTGGATCAGCCCTGCGATGGTCGAGGCCTACAGCCAGCTGCACGACCTGGGCTTCGCCCATTCGTTCGAAGTCTGGGACCGGCAGACCCTGGTCGGTGGCATCTACGGGGTGGCAATCGGGTCGATGTTCTTTGGCGAGAGCATGTTCAGTGGCGCCAGCGGCGGCTCCAAGATCGCCCTGGCCGCCCTGGCCTCCACCCTGCATGGCTGGGGCTGGGAACTGATCGATGCCCAGGTGGAGAATCCGCACCTGCTGCGGATGGGTGCCGAGCACCTCCCGCGCGCGGAATTCCTGCAGCACGTGCGCCGGGCCGTGCGCGTTGACGGCAGGGAGGGCCCGTGGACCCGGGCGGTCGGACGCTTGCCAGCACGGCGTTTGGCCGGGGGTTAACACAAACTTTGCAAGCTGGCGCTGTCACGCGTAAAATACCGCGCCTTAGGCCCAGCGTGGCCGTTTTCTGAACCGCACAGGACTACATGTCGAAAGACGATTCCATCGAGTTCGAGGGCACCGTCAGCGAGACGCTGCCGAACACCACTTTCCGCGTTCGTCTGGAAAATGGGCACGAAATCATCGCCCACATCTCCGGCCGCATGCGCAAGAACTACATCCGCATCCTCACCGGTGACCGGGTCAAGGTTGAAATGACCCCGTATGACCTGACCAAGGGTCGTATCACCTACCGCATGAAGTAAGCGGTCGGCGCCTGGCGCCACTCGACAAGGCCAGCCCTGGTTGCTGGCCTTTTGTCATGCCCGGAATCCGGCCCTGCCGGAGGTCACCATGACCGAGCTCACCGTGGCGTCGGTCAGCCCTGCTTGCGGCAGATTCGCGCTTGCAGCAGCCGCGGCATCGTGGGAACCGATCCAGTCCGGATCGCCGCCCCCGCCCGATCATGAACGCCCTGCTCCCGCACGTCCTGCTGCCGGCAGTTCTGCTGGTCAGCCTCCCCCTGGCGGCATTCGCCGCTGAACCCACAAAGCCCTCCAACCCGTCCGAGTGCCTTGCCCTCGGCAGCCATCGCGATATCCGCCCCTCCAGCACGGAACGCGAGGTGCTGCTGCGCGACGGTGACAGCCACTATCGGGTGCATCTGCAGAAACGCTGCCTGGGCGCTGCCGCCTCGGCCAGCTACGTCTTCTTCACGCCAAGTACGCCTGAGCGGATCTGCGGTGACGCCCGCAGCACCCTGAAGACCGACAGCAACCACTGCGTCGTGACCCGGATCGAACCGATCGATGCGGCGACCTTCAGGCGCCTGGCGCAACAGGGGCGATGAGTTGCAGCACATGCAACAAGGGCGGCCTAAGCCGCCCTTGTTTCCCAACCGCACCGGGATCGGTCCGGCGCGACGTTACTCCACCGTCACCGGCAACAGGCGCTCCGGCTCGGCCTGGGTCTCGACCACCAGTTCGTCGTCGCGCACGTCGATGCTGACCTTGCCGCCGTTGACCAGCTTGCCGAACAGCAGCTCGTCGGCCAGCGGGCGCTTGATCTTGTCCTGGATGACGCGGGCCATCGGGCGGGCACCCATCAGCGGGTCGAAACCATGGTGGGCCAGCCAGTCGCGCGCCGTCGGGGTGGCCGACAGGCTGACGTGCTTGTCCTGCAACAGCATCTCCAGCTCGATCAGGAACTTGTCGACCACGCGCAGGATATGCTCGAAGCCCAGCGCCTGGAACTGCACCACCGCGTCGAGGCGGTTGCGGAATTCCGGGGTGAAGCTGCGGCGGATGGTCTCCATCGCGTCGGTGGCATGGTCCTGCTTGGTGAAGCCGATCGAACGCCGCGAGGCCTGCGCCGCGCCAGCGTTGGTGGTCATCACCAGCACCACGTTCTTGAAGTTCGCTTCGCGACCGTTGGTATCGGTCAGCACGCCGCGGTCCATCACCTGCAACAGGATGTTGAAGATGTCCGGATGCGCCTTCTCGATCTCGTCCAGCAGCAGCACGCAGTGCGGCGTCTTGACGATCTTCTCGGTCAACAGGCCGCCCTGGTCGAAGCCGACGTAGCCCGGGGGAGCACCAATCAGGCGGCTGATCGAATGCGGCTCCATGTACTCGGACATGTCGAAGCGGACCAGCTCGATGCCCAGCTGCAACGCCAGCTGCTTGGTCACTTCGGTCTTGCCGACACCGGTCGGGCCGGCGAACAGGAAGTTGCCGATCGGCTTTTCCGGGTTGCCCAGGCCCGAACGGGCCAGCTTGATCGCCGAGGACAGCGTCTCGATGGCCGGGTCCTGGCCGAAGATCACCATCTTCAGGTTGCGCTCCAGGTGCTGCAGCACATCCTTGTCGGTGGCACTGACCTGCTTGGCCGGGATGCGCGCCATCTTGGCCACGATCGCCTCGACTTCCTCGACGTCGATCAGCTCCTTGCGCTGCCCCTCGGGCAGCAGGCGCTGGCGGGCACCGGCCTCATCGATCACGTCGATGGCCTTGTCCGGCAGCAGGCGGTCGCCGATGTGTTTCACCGACAGGTCCACTGCGGCCTGCAGGGCCTCGTCGGAGTAGGTCACGCCGTGATGCAGCTCGTACTTGGACTTCAGGCCCTGCAGGATCTCGTAGGTTTCGCCCACGGTCGGCTCGACGATGTCGATCTTCTGGAAGCGGCGGGCCAGTGCCCGGTCCTTCTCGAAGATGCCACGGTATTCCTGGAAGGTGGTCGAGCCGATGCAGCGCAGCTCCCCGGAAGCCAGCGCCGGCTTGATCAGGTTGGACGCATCCATGGTGCCGCCCGACGCCGACCCGGCACCGATGATGGTGTGGATCTCATCAATGAACAGCACCGCGTTGGGCACCTTCTTCAGCGCGGTCAGCACGCTCTTCAGGCGCTTCTCGAAGTCGCCACGGTACTTGGTACCAGCCACCAGTGCGCCCAGGTCGAGCGAGTAGATCACCGCGTCGGCCAGCACGTCGGGCACCGAGCCTTCGATGATGCGGCGGGCCAGGCCCTCGGCGATGGCGGTCTTGCCCACGCCGGCCTCGCCCACGTACAGCGGGTTGTTCTTGCGGCGGCGGCACAGGACCTGGATGGTGCGCTCGATCTCGTCGGCACGACCGACCAGCGGGTCGATGCGACCGGCCCGGGCCTGCTCGTTGAGGTTGCTGGCGAACTCGGTCAGGGCATCCCCCTTCGGCTCGCCCTCCCCGCCTTCGATGCGGCCTTCGCCCTCGGACGAGGAGGACGGCTGCTCGCCTTCCTCGCCCAGCTTGGCGATGCCGTGGGACAGATAATTGACCACGTCCAGCCGGGTCACGTCCTGCTGGTTGAGGTAATAGACGGCGTGGGAGTCCTTTTCGCCGAAGATGGCGACCAGCACATTGGCGCCGGTGACCTCCTTCTTGCCCGAGGACTGCACGTGGTACACGGCCCGCTGCAGCACGCGCTGGAAGCCCAGGGTCGGCTGGGTATCGCGGCCGTCATCTTCGGCCAGGCGGGACACGGAAGCCTCGATGGCCTGCTCCAGCTCCTGGCGCAGGCGTTCGGCGTCGGCGCCACAGGCCTTCAGTACGGCCTGGGCGGACGGGTTGTCGAGCAGTGCCAACAGCAGGTGTTCGACCGTCATGAACTCATGCCGGGCCTCACGGGCGCGCTTGTAGCACTGGCCGATGGTGTGTTCGAGGTCTTTGCTGAACATGGATTACTCCGGCGGCAGATGGGGACAATATGCGGCCTGACTACGCGTTTTCCATCACCCTAGCGGATTGCTGCGTTCAGATGGCGTTAGCAGTACAGATCGCTTGATCTTCATTCACTCCAGGACAGCCCACCCAGCATGAGCGAACCCTACCTGAGCCGCTGGCGATTGCGGCGTGATGGCGCGGCCATCGACACGCCCCATGCCCGGCTCTGGCCGGTGCTGACCACCGCCGGCGAGCCGGCCATGCTGAAGATCAGCAGCGAAACCGAAGAGCAGAACAGCCATCGCCTGCTGCGCTGGTGGGAGGGCGATGGCGCCGCCCGCCTGCTGGCCCACGAGGGGCCGGCGATCCTGATCGAGCGTGCCGGCGGCGACTCGCTGCGGCAACGTTCGATCGACGGCGACGATGACGCCTGCACCACGATCCTGTGCCAGGTCCTGCAGCGGCTGCACCGGCCACGGAGCGCGCCGCCAGCGGAACTGGTCTGCCTGCGTACATGGTTCGCCGACCTGCTGCAGCCAAGGGCTGCGCTGCCGCCACTGCTGGAACAGTGCAGATCACTGGCAGAGGGGCTGCTGCAGGACGAACAGGAGATCCGGCCGCTGCACGGCGACCTGCACCACGACAACGTGCTGGATTTCGGCGCGCGCGGCTGGCTGGCGATCGACCCGAAGCGGCTGCTGGGCGATCGGGCCTTCGATTACACCACGCTGTTCAGCAACCCGGACCTGTGCGGTCCAGGCATCCATGTCGCGACGCGACCGGAACGGTTTGCGGCTCGCCTTGAACAGGTCACAGCGCTGGCGGAGCTGGAACGCACGCGTCTGCTGCGCTGGATCGCGGCCAGCATGGGGTTGTCGGCGGTATGGTTCCGGGATGATGGCGACCCGGCCGACATTGATGAGACCGTGGCACGAATGGCGCTGGAGGCACTGGCGGAGGGATGAAACCCGCCCCTTGGGCGCCCACCCTGGTGGGCACGATGCGTGAGGCGTAAGCACACCTTGGCGAAAGGCAGCCGAGCATCGGCTCGGCGCCACAGGTCGGGGCCGGTCAGGCCTTTTCCATGGTGCACAGCAGGGGGTGCTGGTTCATCCGCGAGTACTCGTTGACCTGGGCAACCTTGGTCTCGGCCACTTCGCGGGTGAACACCCCGCACACGCCACGGCCGCGGGTATGGACGTGCAGCATCACCTGCGTGGCCTTGTCCAGGTCCATGCTGAAGAACTGCTGCAGGACGTCCACCACGAAATCCATCGGGGTGTAGTCGTCGTTGAGCAGCATCACCTGGTAGAACGGCGGCGGCGCCACTTCCGGGCGCGCGGCCTCTACGGCGACGCCGTGCTCGTGCTGGGAATCGGGGGAAGACTCATGGGGCATCGGGCCATTATAGAGGCTCGGGCGAGCCTGCGTCGGCCCGCCGCAGATTGGACGGCACGCACGCCCGCCGTCACAATTGCACCCTCTCTCAGCAATGTTTCACAGGATCTTCATGAAAAGGACCCTTCTCTCCACCCTGCTGATCGCCCTGGCTGCATCCGGCTCCGCCGCTGCAGCAGACGCCGACAAGGCCGTGGCCCGCCACCTGGACAAGCTGGGCTACACCTACGAAGTCGATGAGGACGGCGACTATCGCATGGTCTTCGACGTCGAGGGTGACCGCACCCAGATGGTCTATGTACGTTCGTCGGTGGAGGATTTCGGCACCCACAACATCCGCGAGATCTGGTCGCCCGCTTACAGCGCCAAGACCAAGCAGTTCCCGGTGGCCGTGGCCAACCGCCTGCTGGAAGATTCGCAGGATGCCAAGATGGGCGGCTGGGTAAAGCAGGACACCACCGCCATGTTCGTGGTCAAGATCGACGCCGATGCCACTGCCGACCAGCTCAGCGACGCCATCGATGCGGCCATCCGCACCGCCGACGCCATGGAGCTGGAACTGACCAAGAAGGACGAGTTCTGAGTTGAACCCCACGCCGGACCCGCGCTGGGCACCGCACGCCACCGTCGCCACTGTCGTGGTCGACGGCGGCCGCGTGCTGCTGGTTGAAGAGACCATTGACGGCCGGCAGGTGCTGAACCAGCCGGCCGGCCACCTTGAGCCCGGCGAAAGCCTGGCCGAGGCAGCCCGGCGCGAGACCCGCGAGGAAACCGGCTGGACGGTGCAGCTGACCCATTTCATCGGCTGCTACCAGTGGACTGCCGGCGACGGCACGACCTTCCTGCGCTTCTGCTATGCGGCGCGCCCGGTCTCGCATGACCCGGCGCAGCCGTTGGACACCGGCATTGATCGCGCGCTGTGGCTGACCCCGGCCGAACTGCAGGCCGCCGGCGATCGCCAGCGCAGCCCGCTGGTCTGGCAGGTAGTGGCCGATTACCTGGGTGGCCAGCGCCACCCGCTTTCGCTGGTCCGGGAGGTCGCATGAGCACTCCGCGCGTGATGGTGGGCGTCTCTGGTGGTGTCGACTCTTCGGTCGCCGCCTGGCGCCTCGTACAGCAGGGTGAGGCCGTGGCCGGCCTGTTCATGCAGAACTGGGCCGACGATGGCAGCGGCGACTGCCGCGCCGAGGACGACCGCCGCGATGCGGTGGCGGTGTGCGGCCTGCTCGGCATTCCCTTCCACTTCCGCGATTTCTCCAGCGAGTACTGGCGGGGCGTGTTCGAACACTTCCTGGCCGAGTACGCCGCCGGCCGCACGCCGAACCCGGACGTGCTGTGCAACCGCGAAGTGAAGTTCAAGCATTTCCTGGATGCCGCCCGCGAGCTGGGCGCCGAGCGCATCGCCACCGGCCATTACGCACGGGTGGCCCAGCGCGGCCACCAGTGGCTGCTGCTGCGCGGCGCCGACCGCTCCAAGGACCAGAGCTACTTCCTGCACCAGCTGGGCCAGGAGCAGCTGTCGGCGACCCTGTTCCCGATCGGCGACCTGGAAAAGACCGACCTGCGCCGGATCGCCCGTGACGTCAGTCTGCCGACCCACGCCAAGAAGGACTCCACCGGCATCTGCTTCATCGGCGAGCGTGACTTCCGCGAGTTCCTCGGCCGTTACCTGCCGGCCAAGCCCGGCCAGATCCTCGACCCGGCCGACGGCAGCGTCATCGCCGAACATCCGGGCGTGTTCTATTTCACCCTCGGCCAGCGCGAGGGCCTGAACATCGGCGGCGTGCGCGGCCGCCCGGCCGCACCGTGGTACGTGGTCGGCAAGGATGTGGCCAGCAACGTGCTGTACGTGGACCAGGACCGCGACAGCAAGTGGATGCTGTCCGACCGGCTGCGCTCGGAAACCGCGCACTGGATCGCCGGTTCGCCGCCGGCACGGCGCTTTGAATGCACCGCCCAGACCCGCTACCGCCAGCCCGACGAGCCGTGTACGGTCGAGGTGCTGGACGATGGCAGCGTGCTGGTCACCTTCGCGCGCCCGCAGCGCGCCGTTACCCCTGGTCAATCGCTGGTGCTGTATGACGGTGATGTGTGCCTGGGTGGCGCGGTGATCGCCGCCACCGATGCGCCGCTGGAACAGCGCCTGCGCACCACCCCTTCCCCTTTTGAGGTAATCGCTGCATGAGTTTCACTGTCGACGACCGCGTCCTGGCCCTGGCCGGCATTGCCCAGGCCCTGCAGCAGGTACGCCGCATCGCCGATACCGGCCATTCCGACGCCGCCGCCGTACGCACCGCCGTGGACAGCGTGTTCCGTGTCGATGCGTCCTCGCCGCAGGAGGTGTTCGGTGACCGCCATGCACTGAAGGCCGGCCTGCGCCTGCTGCACAACTACTTCCGCAGCCAGGGTCAGGACCCGATCCTGCCCAAGCTGGCCCTGTCGGTGCTGCAGCTGGAGCGCCGCTTCGTGCAGGACGGCGCCACCGTGAACAAGGTCGCCTCGGGCATCGAACGCGCCCAGCGCCAGGCCACCGAGCTGGGCGACAGCGGCCATCCGGACGTGCTGGCCAATCTGGGTGGCCTGTACGCGGACACCATCAGCCACCTCAAGCCGCGGGTGATGGTGCAGGGCAACCCGCACTACCTCGGCCAGGCCGGGGTGGTGGCCGAGATCCGCGCCCTGCTGCTGGCTGCGGTACGGTCGGCAGTGCTGTGGCGCCAGCTGGGCGGCAGCTACTGGGACTTCCTGTTCAGCCGCAAGGCGATGATCGAAGCCGTGGACCGGCAGCTGGCCTAAGGGTGTGGGGTCGGATCCCTTTCCGGCACGGAAAGGGCTCTGACCCCGAAGCCGCCAAGGCGTCGGAAAACCGGCGCATTCAGAATGCACTTCGAGGCACATCGACGTTAAAGAGAAAGGGGGTACGGCCGATACATCCTCCGTGCACCTCCCGAGAACGTCCATGTACTCACGCATTTTCATCCGTCTGGCCGCCCCCCTGGCTCTGACCCTGCTGCTCCCCTTCGCCATCGGTTTCGAATGGCCGGCCGCCCTGCGCTGGGCGATCCTGACCACGATGACGCTGAGCTGGCTCGGCTTTGCGTGGTGGACCACCCGCGCCCAGGCGCACCGTTCCCCGGAACATGCCCGTGTCCTGCGTGAGCAGGACCAGCTGCTGACCGAACTGCGCAACTTCGTCGGCAACGAAATCGACGGTTCGCGTGGCGAAGTGGAACGCGCCCGTGACCTGATCCGCCAGGCCGTCTCCAGCCTCGGTGGCAGCTTCGATGCGATGAACCGCAAGTCGCGCCAGCAGAGCCAGGCCCTGTCGCGCATCGTCGACCGCGCCGGCGATGAAGGCAATGCCGGCCTGGACGTTGCCCGTTTCGCCCAGCACGCCAGCCACCGCATGGAACAGCTGGTGGAAGCGCTGGAACAGGTGAGCGGCCAGAGCAGCACCACCGTGCAGCACATCGACCAGATGGCGCAGCACCTGGATGGCATCTTCGCGTTGCTGGAAGACGTCAAGTCGATCGCCGACCAGACCAACCTGCTGGCCCTGAACGCTGCAATCGAAGCGGCGCGTGCCGGTGAAGCCGGTCGTGGCTTCGCGGTGGTCGCCGACGAAGTGCGCAACCTGTCCGAGCGCTCGACCACCTTCAACGAGCAGATCCGCAAGCTGGCGCACAGCTCCAAGGACGCCATCGCCAAGGTCCGCGAGACGGTTTCGCACATGGCCTCGCGTGACATGGACCGCTCCCGCGAAGCCCGCCAGGAAGCGGCGGCGATGCTCGACAACGTCGCGCAGATCAATGCCTCGCTGGGCGACGGCATGCGCGAAGTGTCCGACTGCGCCCGTTCGATCGATGGCAGCGTGGCCGAAGCCGTGCGCGCCCTGCAGTTCGAAGACATCGCGACCCAGGCGCTGGGCGGCGTGCACACCCACCTGGACCGCCTGACCGCGATCAACCGTGAAGCAGTGGCCCTGCAGGAACTGCTGCACCGCAATGGCGGCGTGTTCGACGAAGAGATCGCCACCGCCCTGCAGCGCACCGGCAGCCGCCTGCGCGAACTGCGCAGCGAATGGGAACGCCCGCCGCACAAGCCGGTTGCCCAGCAGAGCATGGGCGCCGGCACTGTCGAGCTGTTCTGATCCTGATGTCCGCTGCCCTCGCCGGCAGCCCGCAAGGCCCCGGTTCGTCCGGGGCCTTTGCCTGTACCCTGCCGCTGGATGCATCCTGTACGCGCACCATGACCCTGATCCGCGCCCTGCCCTCCCTCACCGACACCGAGCGCCCGCGCAACGCGAGCGTGCGTGAGCAGCTGCAGCAGCTGGAAGAGGTCGCCCGCGAAGAGATCCGCGAACTGCAGCAGCTGGCGGATGCGCGCCCCGCTCCGTCGCGGGCGGACGACGAACTACTGGGATTGGCTTGGGATCTCGGGCTGGATGGCGAGGCCCTGAAGTAGATCTACGCCATGCGTGGATGGCTGTCACCGCCACCCGCTCCAAACCCATGGCATGATCCGGCCATGCCACCTACGGCTGGACACGGAGTGTCGTCGCATGAGTACCACGTTCATGACCTGGCTGGGATTTGCCGCGATGGTGCTCATTGCCGTCACCTTCACCTGGCGCCCCGCCTACGCCACCTTGCGGCCGCCCCGGCATCGACCTGTCGCATTCCTGTTCGGCAGCCTGCTATTCATGCTGATGGCCTTTCTATGTGCCTGGATGGCGGCAACGGCGATCAACACCGGGCATGCCCATCTGAGCCACCACCGCGCCGGCACCATTGATGCATGGCGGGACATCGAGCCGGTGACGTATTGGCTGATCATCGTGGCGGCGTACGTGTTCGGACTGATGATCGCCAGCTATTCCATTGCAGGCATTGCGTTGATGAACCGGTAGATCCACGCCATGCGTGGATGGCTTTCATCTGCCGGTGTGACGTCTGGCCCTCGCCGCAACATCCGCGCATGGCGCGGATCTACCGGGGTGGCGAAATCGTTGTGGCATGATGCCCCGGTCCCGTTCATGGAATACCGATGGTCATCGCCCTGATCGCAGTGCTGTTGATCGAGACCATCCTTCTGATGGCGTGGGTGGCCGCCTATTTCAGCTGGGGCATCACCCTGTTCAATGAGCGCATCGCGGCGTCACCGGCCATGCAGGCCCGGCTCTCGCTGGGCAGCCTGGAACGCGACCTGCCACAGGACAAATGGCTGCAACTGGCCTTCCATGCGCTGCCCGACGGCAGCATGGCGTTCCGCGAGAGCTTCGCGCCGAGCTTCGGCCTGCGCTACTTCCCGGTGATGCGTGGTCGCATCGTTCTCAACGCGCGACGGCACGAAGTGCGGGTGATCGGCCTGTGCAGCTGGTTCGTGGCGATATTGTCGCTGCTGCTGTTGCCGCTGGTGGCGATGCGCCCGATGGTGGCGCCCATGCTGCTGGTGCTGCCGCTGTTCCTGGCCAGCTATCTGGTCCAGAAGCGGCGCTACGCGGCCATCGTAGAAGCGCTGCGCATGCAGTTGAAGGCGGAGTTTCCAAGGTAGATCCATGCCATGCGTGGATGATGCCCCGCGACTCACGATTTTCGGATTGTTTGCATGGACCCCGCCACGGCCACCCTCAACACTCGACTTCCTTGGAGCCGAACGACGAGGCAGAAGCCATGGCGACGCCAGCACGCAAGAGCATGAAGAAGGAAAGTGAGACCGCCAGTGAATCGCTCAATGGCTGGACCAGGAAGCGCCGAACCATGCTTCGGTTCATTCGACCAGGTGACGTGTTCTGCTTCACTCGAAATGATGGGCTCTACTACTTCGGACAGATCATTTCAGATGTCAGTTTTGGTCACACAGCCAACATCTTTGAAGTCCGTTGCGAAGAACCAATGGTCGCTGTTGCCGGTCTGGAGCAAGCCCAGTCTTTGATGAATCCAGTTGTGCTGGACAGCTACTCACTCTTCGACAGGAAAACTGACGATAGTGGTGACTGGCGGATCATTGGACGACACGAGATCCTGAATTCGGCAGACTTTGAGCAGCACTTCTTCATCTACGGGATCCCTGGGAACTGGAGCAAAGTGAACGCAACCAACTCCGTTCACTGCACTGCAACCGAAGTAGAGGCGATGGTTCTCCCCCCCTATTTTCCCTTGAACAACCTCAGATGTGGAGGGAGATCGACACCCTCTCCCATCGGTGGGCGTAAGCCAGGTTGCCAAAGCACCTCACACGGGGATGCTGTCCTAATAAAGGCGCACACGTCGTCGGCGTGGATGATTGCGAGCACCATCATCATTGCCGACCAATGGTCGGCACCCACCAACTTCGGCGCCGTCGGTAGATCCACGCCGTGCGTGAATGATGCCCCGCGATGCCTGTATTTCGGATTGTTTTCATGGATCGTGAGCGCTCGGCCCTTCATCGTAAAGGGCCGATTCCGGTTCAGATCAGCCCAATGACCAGCGCCGCCCTCTGCCTTTCACTCGCTTTGCAGCTCCCGGTTGCTTCAGAACCGCTTGCCGTAGATCCCGACTCCCTGCTCGCCCTTCACCAGGCGCTCCAGTCCTTCGGCGAGTTTCAACAGCCCTACTCCGCACCTGTAGATGTGACCGATCCTGATGCAGGTGTGACCGATGCAACTGTCGAGATCTCCGCCGGGTGTGTGAAGGATGGTCCACAGGTCATCATCCTGGACGCTGATGTTGACGACTCATCCGAGCGCTATCTTGTACTGAACGAACCATGGCAAAGCCTTCCGGCGGGAACGTTGCTAGTCGCCTGCGGAGACGATGCTGTTGTCATTTCAACCCAGGACTTGAGCGAGGAGCTTGCGCGAGCCGAGATCATGCTGACATTTCTCGACCTGCTGCCTGGAGATTCAGAAGCCAAGGACCACCTGGACAGTTGCTCGGCAGTCTCGGATTCCGACGCTTCCGGCCCCATCGTGAAGAGCCTTCTGGATCAACTCTGCGCCAGCACTCCAGGATCGCCGGTTACTGACACCATGCTGGCACTCTGGAAGGGCAGGTTTCCGGACGCATTGCTGGCACTGTGGCAGCGCGACGGTCTCGCGCGCTATCACGACGATCGACTGACGATGGTCGATCCTGCTCAGTACGATACCGTCCTCGACGCCTTTCTGGCAGGCAGCACGCTACGGGACAAGGATGACTTTCACGTATATGCGATCTCGCCATTCGGCCAGATGCTGATCTGTGGCGAACGTACTGGCGTCGAACTCACATTTGAACCATATGAAGGTTATCTATGCGCGTCTGCACTGATGACCTCCCCAACAAGCAACACCATAAGAAACAGACGACTGCACAACTTCCTGCTGACATTGGATGATCTCGAACTGGATGTCCTGACCGAGGACGAGGAGCCAATGTTCTGGCGAGCCCGTGAGATGTTGGGGTCGCTGGGCGACGGAGAGATTTACAGCTCGAAGGAGTCGGTGTCAGAGCACGGCTGGCGGCTGGGCAGTTTGGTAAAACGTAAGACGCTGGATGTGCTCGCAGAGCTTGCGCAGCGTCGCTGACGGCGGACACTTGAGCGGGCGAACCGCCGTGCATGCCGACCAAGGTCGGCAACTACCAGATGCTGGCTCTTTGAGCAGATCCACGCCATGCGTGGTTGATCGCGAAGTGCCGGCACCTATCAACGTCGGGTTGTCAGCGCACCAGCACCACTTCCCCGCTGGCGTCGGTGCGCATCGGCGCCGGCTGCGGCTGGCGCAGCCACTGCGCCAGGTCACGCGGGCTGAGCGGGCGCGAGTACAGGTAGCCCTGGATCTCGTCGCAACCCTGGCGGCGCAGCATGTCTTCTTCCTGGTGCGTTTCCACGCCCTCGGCCACCACCTTCATGCCCAGCGCGTGACCCAGGTGCACGATGGCCTGGGTCACTTCGGCCGTGCCCGAATCATGCAGCATGCCCTGCACGAAACTGCGGTCGATCTTCAGGCGCCCGACCGGGAAGCGGTTGAGATAATTGAGGTTGGAGAAGCCGGTACCGAAGTCATCCACCGCCAGCGGTACGCCGTGCCGTTCCAGCACATCGAAGCAATGGCGCAGGATGTCGGTGTCACGGATCAGCGCCGACTCGGTCAGCTCCAGCTCCAACCGCTGCGGTGCCCAGCCATGGGCATGGCAGATTTCGATCACGCGCTCGGCAAAGCCGCGGTCACGCAGCTGCACCGCCGAGACATTCACTGCGATGCGGTCGAAGCGCAGACCAGCGCGGTCCCAGGCCGTGGCCTGGCGGCAGGCCTCATTCAGTACCCAGTCGCCGATCCGTACGATCTCGCCGCACTTCTCGGCGATGGGGATGAACTCGGCCGGACTGCAATAGCCAATCCCGGGTCGGTGCCAGCGCAGCAGCGCCTCGATCGCCGGCGGCTCGCCGTGATGGGCATGCAGCAGCGGCTGGTAGGCCAGGCTGAACTCTTCGCGCTCGATGGCACCGTGCAGGGCATGCTCAAGCTCAAGCTTGCGCTGGATGCGGGCCAGCGCGTCCTGGCTGTAGTACTGGTAGGTATTGCGGCCGGCTTCCTTGGCTGCATACATCGCCGCATCGGCGGCACGCAGCAGGGAATCGAAGTCGGTCTGTGCGTCACCCAGCATCGCAATGCCGACGCTGGCGCCCACCTTCAACGTTGTTTCGCCCCGGCGCAGCGGCTCGGCCAACGAAGCGATCAATTTGCGTGCCACATGGCCCGCATCCTCCGGCTCGGCCAGGTCGCGCAGCACCACGATGAATTCATCACCACTGAAGCGGCCAAACAGATCGTTGTTGCGCAGGTTCTGGTGCAGCCGGGTCGCGGCCGCCTTCAGCAGGGCGTCGCCGGTGGCGTGGCCGAAACTGTCGTTGATGGTCTTGAAGCCATCCAGATCGATGAACAACATCGCCAGCGATGTGCCGCGGTCGCGCGCCTCTTCGATGGCTTCGGCGGTCTGTTCGCCGAGCAGCACGCGATTGGGCAGGCCAGTGAGCAGATCGTAATGGGCCAGCAGCTCGATGCGCTCGTTGGCCTCGCGCTCCCGAGTGATGTCACGGAACAGCACCACGAAACGCGGCGGCAGCCCATCACGGCGGTCCAGTTCGATCAGCACCTGCACCCAGACGCGCAGGCCGGACTGGCGATAGAAGCACAGGTCCAGCTGCTCGGGCAGCCCGCCATCGGCGATGCGCCCCAACGCCGCGTCGAAGGCGTTGCGTGAATCCTCGGTATACAACGCCAGCGCCTGGTCGAGGGTGATCGGTTCCTTGCGCAGGCCGTGGATGCGGTAGCACTCCTCGGTCCACTGCATGTGCCGGGTCTGCACCTCGATCTCGCAGCCGCCGATGCGGCCCAGCGCGGAGACGCGGTTGAGCAGCTCGGTGCGCCAGCGGATCAGCGCATCGGTCTGGTGCTGCTCGGTGATGTTCTGCACCTGTCCGAGCAACCGCTTGGGCTGTCCGTCCATGTCCAGCAGTGGCTGCATCCACAGCCGCAGGTGCTGCGATGGCTCAGGGCCGCGGGTCAGTTCCAGCTCGAGATTGGCGGCGCGGCCATCGCGCCACAGCCGCCGCCAGGCCGCACGCAGTGCACCACGTGAACGCGGGTGCAGCTGCTTCAGCCAGCGACGCTGGCCGGGCACGGCGCCCTGCTCCAGCGCCAGCAGCGAACGCAGCTCCGGCGACCACCAGAAGTGACCGCTGTTGGGGTCGAACGACCAGCTGCCCATGCTGGCGATGCGCTGGGCCTCGCTCAGGTGCAGCTGCTGTTCCTGAAGCAGCCCTTCCAGCTGCTTCTGCTGCTCGATATCGGTATGGGTGCCGACCATGCGCAACGGCTGACCATCGGCGGTGCGCGCGACCACGCGGCCCCGGTCCAGCACCCAGCGCCACTGGCCATCGGCCTGGCGGAAACGGAACTGTGCGCTGTACTGCTCGCTCAGCCCACGCAGATGCTCGTCCAGTGCGAACCGCACCTGGGCGATGTCCTCGCTGTGCACGCGCGCCAGTATCTCGGTGGCGGTTTCATCGCCCAGTGCCGGGGTGCGCACCACGCGGTCGCTGGGAATGTCCCAGTCCCACAGGCTGTGGCCGGCGCTGTCCAGCGCGAGCTCCCAGCGCCCACCGCCGCCGAGCGGAACCGGCTCGGGAATGCTCAACGTGAAGGCCAGCAGATTGCCGGCGCCATCATGCACAGCGCGCAGGTGGCCGTCGTAGTGCCCGTGCGGGCCACCCGGCAGCGTGCAGGCAACGATGCCGCCATCGGCCGCCATCAGGCGCAGATCCTCCAGCATCGGCGCATAGGCGGCCACGGTGGCCGGCAGGCCATGCTCGCGCGCAGCCGGATTGGCCGCCAGCGGGCGGCCCGTGCGGTCGACGATGACCAGCGCCGACGCAAGCGGGTGCTGCAGCAGGCTGGCGATGATCCCTTGGTCCACGCGATCTTGCTCCGGATGACACGCCCGTCAGCGGGGCACGCAGTGGTTAACGGCGCCTGCGGCGGATAATTGAGTGGTCAGGGCACACCCGCGCGGTAAGATGGCCAGCGCCCCTTTCATCCAGCCCGTCCATGCCTGCAGAACCGACCGGCACCGCCCCTGTTCCCGACCCGCGGATGGCGCAGGCGCTGAGCCGCGACCGGCGGCGGGTGGTGCTGAGCTACCTGGTGATGGCATTGGCCTGGATGATCGCCTCCGACAGTGCCGTGCAGGCGCTGGTGCCGGATCCGCAGCAGGCGGCGATGTGGCAGAGCGTGAAGGGCTCGTTCTTCGCACTGGCCAGTGCCGGCCTGCTGTACCTGCTGCTGCGACCGCTGGCCGAGCACGTGCTGCACACCCATGCGCGCCAGCAGGCCTCGGAGCTGCGCCTGCGGCAGATGTTCGAGGGCAACCCCGGCCCGATCCTGGTCTACGACCTGGACACGCTGGCGATCCTCGACGCGAATCCGGCGGCCTGCAGCGCATTCGGCTGGGAGCGCGATGAACTGCTGGAGCAGACCATCGACTCGCTGTGGCCACCCGGCCAGGATCAGGCGCTGCAGACCAAGCTGGAGGCGATCCGTGAAGCACCCGAGGAGCTGTGCGTCCTGCGGACCCAGCTGCAGCTGCGCGACGGCTCGCTGCGGCAGATGGAACTGCGCTCCAACGCCATCAGCTATGACGGCCACAATGCCCGGTTGCTGATCGCCATCGACCGCACCGCCGAAGACCTGGCCCAGTTGCGCCGCGACCAGGCGCTGGCCCGGGTCGAAGAAGCCCACGAGCTGGCGCGCATCGGCGCCTGGGAACTGGATCCATCCACCGGCATGGGCCGCTATTCCAACCAGGTCTACCGCCTGCTTGGCCGCCGGCCTCCGGAAGCCCGCCGCTGGCACCGCTTCGATGAGCTGCTGGTGCCCGCCGACCCCGCCACCGCCACCCAGACCGAGCAGCTGCTGGCCGAGCTGTGCTCGGGTGATCCGGTGCAGGTGGACGTATTGCTGCCCCTGCTGTCGATGGATGGCCGCGCCTTGATGGTGCACCTGCGAGCCGCCAGTGGTGTCGATGAGTCCGGTCGCGGCCGCGTGCTGGGTACCCTGCAGGACGTGACCGAGCGCGAGCAGTCGCGACGCCTGCTGCGCGAGCGCGAAGAACAGTTCCGCGAGCTGGTGCGGGTACTGCCCGATGGCGTGGTGATCCTCTCCGATGAGCACGTGCTGTACACCAATGCCTGGGCGGCCAGCCTGTTCGGCTATGGCAGCCACACCCTGCTGGGTGAGCCGCTGTCGGCGCTGGTCGCTGCCGGTGATCTGGCGCGCGTCCGCGGCCAGCTGCGCGCCGGGCAGCCACACCTGGGCCCCGGCCACAGCAGCGTGGTGGCCATGCAGCGCGCAGACGGGCGCAGCTTCCATGCCGGCCTGGCGGTCGGCGAGGTGCGCTACGGCGGCCGCGACTGCAAGCTGCTGATCGTGCGTGACCTGAGCGATTCCGAACGGACGCGCAGTGCACTGGAAACCAGCAACCGCGAACTGCAGGCGATGGCCGGCCGGCTGTTCTCGCTGCAGGAGGACGAACGCCGCGCGATCTCGCGCGACCTGCATGACGACATCGGCCAGGCGATCACGGCGATCAAATTGTCCGCCCATGCGGCGCAGGACGAGCATGATCCACAGCGCCGCGGCGAGGACCTGGCACAGATCGTCAGCCTGGCCGACACCACGGTGGCCAAGCTGCGCGACATCTCTACCCTGCTGCGTCCGCCGCAGCTCGACGCGCTGGGCCTGGAAGCAGCCCTGAGCTGGCAGGCACGGGTGCTGTTCCGTTCGTCGCCGGTGGAACTGCTGGCCGAGATCGAGCCCCTGCCGCACCGCCCCGACAACAGTATCGAACAGGCCTGCTTCCGCATCGCCCAGGAAAGCCTGACCAATGTGCTGCGGCACGCGCGCGCCAGCCAGGTACAACTTCAGCTGCGCGACGTCGGCAAGCGCGGCCTGCACCTGCAGATCCGCGACGACGGCGAGGGTTTCGACCCGGACGGTCCGCGCGGCCTGGGCCTGATCGTAATGCGCGAGCGTGCGCAGAGTGTCGGCGGCCATGTGCGGATCGAATCCGCACATGGCGAAGGCACCCTGATCGACGTCCACCTCCCCTACCAGGCGGCCAGCATGGCTGCCGTCGATTCACCGGAATACTGAGCCTATGTGGAATCCCAACCAGCCCCCGGTCAGCATCGACGATGCACCCGACCGCCTCGGTGCCGGCAACCCCGAGCTGCAGGCGATGGTCGCCGAGGCGGCCTCCGGCGGCACCGCGCTGATGCTGATGCACGTGGACATCGACCACTTCGCTTCGGTGAACGAGAACATGAGCGCCGAGGTAGGTGACCAGGCGCTGGTGCTGGTGGCGCAGCGGTTGCAGTCCTACCTGCGCGGCCGCGGCAAACTGTGGCGGCATGGCAGCGACGAGTTCCTGATCGCGGTGCCGCGCACCGCCGACGTGCCGCTGCCGGAGGACTTCGCCGAGGAGATCCGGCAGCAGATGGAGCTGCCCCTGTCGGTGCTGCCGTACACATTGTTCATGACCGGCAAGCTGGGCGTGAGCCTGTGCCCGGACCATGCCAGCAGCACCTCGCGCCTGCTCGACCACGCCGAGGATGCGCTGTACCAGGCGGCCCGCGAAGGCGGCAATGCGGTGCGCATCCACGCAGTGGATACCCCGCCGAGCGCGCACAGCGAGAGCATCATCGCGCGCCAGATCGTCGACGCGATCCCCAATGGCGAGCTGAAGCTTCGCTACCAGCCGCTGGTCAGTGCCCGCGACGGCCACGTGGTGGGCATGGAGGCGCTGCTGCGCTGGCAGTCCCCCACGCTGGGCATGCTGGTGCCGGAGCGCTTCATGCGCACCGCCGAGCGGCTGGGCATCATCGTGCAGATCGGCACCTGGGTGCTGGAAGGCGCACTGAAGCAGGCCCGCCTGTGGCGCGACCAGGGCTTCGACGACTTCACCATCGCCGTGAACGTCTCCACCCTGCAGTTGTTGCGGCCGAACTTCTTCGCTGAAGTCATGGGCCTGATCCAGGCTGCAGGCGTGCCGGCGCAGATGCTGACGCTGGAGATCAACGAAAGCGCGCTGACCAACAACGTCAACTTCGTGCACGAGACGCTGGCCAACCTGCGCAACGAAGGCATCAGCCTCAGCCTGGACAACTTCGGCACCGGCGATTCCAGCCTGAGCGCGCTGGTGCGTTACCCGGTGGACAAGCTGAAGATCGACCGCAGCTTCATCAAGAGCGCGCCAGCCGGCAACCGCGAGGCGGCCATCGCCCGCGCGATCATCGCCATGGGCCACCAGCTGGGCATGACCGTGATCGCCAACGGCGTGGAATCGCAGGCCCAACTGGGTTTCCTGCGCCGCAACGACTGCGACGTGTTCCAGGGCTACCTGTTCGGCGAGCCGATGTCGGCCGATGCCGCCGGCATGACCCTGCGCCGACGCTACCTGCGCCCGGAAGCCTTCGCCGAAACGCGCCCGGACCGGACACTGCTGCTGCTGGATGACGAGGAGAACGTGCTGCGCTCGCTGGTGCGCCTGTTCCGCCGCGACGGCTACCGCATCCTGGCGGCCGGCAACGTGCGCGATGCGTTCGACCTGCTGGCGATCAACGACGTGCAGGTGATCCTGTCCGACCAGCGCATGAGCGACATGAGCGGCACCGAGTTCCTGGGCCGGGTGAAGATGCTGTACCCCGATACGATCCGCCTGGTGCTGTCCGGCTACACCGATCTGAACACCGTGACCGACGCGATCAACCGTGGTGCGATCTACCGTTTCCTGACCAAACCCTGGAACGACGATGAGCTGCGCAAGCACATCCACCAGGCGTTCCGCACCTATGAGGAGCAGCGCCGCAGCAACGCCGGTCCGGCGCCGGTGGAAAGCGGAGATGGCGGTGAGGATCGCCCGTTGCGGTGATGATCCCCTCTGGTAGAGCCGGCCGCTGGCCGGCTGCTCTGGATATCGGGTTCAATGAGGTTGCCGGCCAGCGGCCGGCACGACCGGAAGCGGTCAGCGCGGCTGCTTCACTGGCAACACCACGCGGAAGCGCGAACCGACGCCCGGGGTACTGTCCAGGTCGATGCGGCCATGGTGCTTGTTGATGATGCTGTAGGAGATCGACAGGCCCAGGCCGGTGCCGCTGCCAACAGGCTTGGTGGTGAAGAACGGATCGAAGATGCGCTGCCGCAGTTCCGGCGAGATGCCTCCGCCAGTGTCCTCGAATTCGACCCACACCTGGTCACCGTCGACACCGGTACGCACGGTGATCGTGCCGCGCTCGGCGATGGCGTGGCCGGCATTGAGCAGCAGGTTCATGTAGACCTGGTTCAACTCCGACGGCAGGCACTCCACCAGCGGCAGCTGGCCGAACTCGCGATGCAGGGTGACCTTGTACTTGAGCTCGTTCCAGATGATGTTGATGGTCGATTCCAGCCCTGCATGCAGGTCGACCAGCTTCCACGATTCGTCGCGGCCGGAATACGAGAAGTCCTTCAGGTCACGCACGATGCGGGTGACCCGCTCGATGCCTTCGCGCGATTCGGCCATCAGCTGCGGCAGGTCACGGCTGATGAAATCGATGTCCAGGCGGTCACGGATATCGTCGATTTCCGGAATCAACGCCTTCGGGTCCGGCGCCCGCAGGGCGCGTTCGTAGGCTTCAATCACCGTGAACAGGCTGCGCAGGTACTCCTGCAGGCTGCCCAGGTTGGAGTGCACGTAGCCGATCGGGTTGTTGATCTCGTGCGCAACGCCCGCGGCAAGCTGGCCGATCGAGGCCATCTTTTCCGACTGCAGCAGCTTCTCCTGGGTGCCGTTCAGGCGCAGGTAGGCCTGGCGCAGCTCCGCATGGCGCTGCTGCAGCTCGCGCTCGTAGTCTTCCTGCCCTTCGATATGGCGGAACAACGCCAGGAAGTGCCCCTGGCCCACCGGACCGTGGTGGTAAAGGTGGGCGATGACCACCCCCTCTCCCAGCGGCAGGCTGCCATTCCAGTGACCATGCTGCCGCGCCTGTTCCAGCGCATCGGGGGGCAGCAGTTCACGCAGCCGCTGCGGCGGCGGCAATGAACCTTCCCCGCCGCCGGCCAGCAGGTTCTGCGCGGCCGGATTGGCCAGCGCCACCTGCCCGTCTTCAGTGAACAGCAGCAGCCCTTCGCGCAGGCGCTCAAGCAGGGCCTGCAGCACCGGCTGCGGCGGAAGGGGGGCGGTAACCAGGGCGTTGGCAGCGGACACGGCGACTCGGGGCATTCGAACAGGCGCCCAATATACGCGGTCACGCAGCGGGCTTCAGCCCGCGGGGGTGGGTAGTGCGACCGCCGTCGCGTCAGGCGACGGCGAGTGGGCGGCGGGCAGTAACGGTGTGTGACTGGCCCTTGGCGTCATAGGCCGAGGCGTCTTCGGTACGGCCCAACTGGCGCAGTGCCCAGTTGACCTCGCGCCGGCGCCGCGAAAGCAGCACACCGTTGGCGCGGTTGCGCTCGGCCAGTTCCTGCAGCAGTTCGCCCTCGCCGACCGGCGGTGCGCCTTCCAGCGCTCGCAACGCCTCCAGCTTGGCGCCGGTGGCACGGATCAGGGCGTGCACGTCGTGCTCGACCAGGGCCTGGCGCTCAACGTCCAGGGCCTGGGCGAGACGCTGCAGCGGCTCGCTCATCGCTGCGGTCATCCCTGCAGCTGCTGGTCCAGATCGAGCATGCGCGATGCAATCGCGTCCGGATTGATCTTGTAGGTGCCGTTCTGCAGCGACTCGCGCACGGCGGCCACACGCTGGGCGTCGATCGCCGGGGCGGTGGTCAGCTCACGCTCGATGGCCTGCAGATTGGTGGCCTCGCCGGTCAGACGCAGGCTGTCGGCTGCCTCGACCGGGCGTGCCGGCGAATCGCTGCTGACGCCGGGCTTGCTGGCCGGGGTCGTCACGCTGCGCAGTGCCTGGGGGACCTGCAGGTTGCCGTCGATTTTCTGGCTCATGGGGTGTCCTGGAGTTGCCGTTCACAAGGGATAACGGCCTCAGGGCCGCGATCTTTAGGGATATTTTGCGGTAAATCAACGCGCCACGATTACGTCACCTGCGGCGTCGACCGTGCCCTGCACGATCCGCCGCGAGGACAGGTTCTCCACCGAGACCCGTTCATTCTCACCGGCATCGCCCATCGCGCGACCGGCAATGCGGACCTCGACCGAGCCGCGACGTGACACCAGGGCCACACTGTCTCCTCGCTTGATGAGACGCTGCACCACCAGATCGTTGTTCGACAGCAGGGCCCCGGCCTGCAATGGACGGCGGGCGATGCGACCGATCGCCGCGTTGGGATCGGCCAGCACAGCACCGGCAATCCGGGCCGCGTCACGCTGGGCAGTCGTGATATCGGCGGCGGTGAGGGTTTCTCCAGTGCCGATTCCACGGTTGAGCACCAGCACGGTCTGGTTGCGCCGCACCTTTACCGGCACGAACAGGCGCCAGCCGCCCGCGTCGGGGCAACTGACCTCGACCGTGGTGTTGGCAGTGGGCTGCACCTGCAGCGCGCCGCCACACTTCGGCAGGCGCAGCGCATCGGCCACCTGGGCCTCGCCCTCGCTGCCCGCCGGCAGGGTCGTCAGCGCTGCGGCGCGGATGCTGGCTACGGGCTGCCAGTCGGAGGCCGCCGCCCACGGCGAGGCCAGGGCAAGCGCGACGGCCAATAAAGATGTGACCCGGCGCATGGCGCCTCCTGTCGATGGGACCTGGCCCAGCTGCGTGCAAGGGGCGTGCCAGAGCGACGGGGCCTGTTGATCGAGTCCGGGGCGGGGATGCGACCGGATGGGTAGAGTCGACTGTCAGTCGATTTCGCGCGAAGTGCGGGGGTTCCCGCGATCGGATCGAAGAGCAGCCGACTGACAGTCGACTCTACAGAAGCGGTGTGGAGCACGCGGACGGCACACCACCCTCAAGTTCTGCCGCCGCAGCGCCGATACAGCAGCCATGTCCCATGACCTGCTCAACCGGATCGACCAGCGGACCCGTCTGGCCGGCCACAACCGCCTGGCGCTGCTGCTGTTCCGCCTCGGCGGACGTCAGCTTTTTGGCGTCAATGTCTTCAAGGTGCAGGAAGTCCTGCGGCGCCCGGAGCTGTTCCAGGTGCCCGGGCTGCCCAGCCAGTTCTCCGGCGTGGCCGACGTACGTGGCCGCTCGGTGCCGGTGCTGGATCTCGGCCTGGCCATCGGCCATCCCGAACGCGAGCCGGAGGCCGACACCTCGCCCGGCTATCTGGTCGTTACCGAGTTCAACCGCTCGATCCAGGGCTTCCTGGTCAGCGGTGTGGAGCGCATCGTCAACATCGCGGTGGAAGACATCCATCCGCCACCGGAGCTGGGCGCCGAATCGAGCTACCTGACCGCCGTAACCCGCTTCCAGGGCGAGCTGATCCAGGTCATCGATGTCGAAAGCGTGCTGGCCGACATTGCCCAGGTGCGCGGCGAGGCGGTGCTCGACCCCGCGATGGCAATGCCCTCCGACGGCCCGCAGCTGCAGGTGCTGGTGGTGGATGACTCGCGCGTGGCCCGCCAGCAGATCCGCAGCGTGCTCGACCAGCTGGGCGTAGGTGCCACCCTGCTCTCCGACGGCAAGCAGGCACTGGACCACCTGCTGCAGATCCACGCTTCCGGCGAGAACCCGGCCGAACGCTACGCCATGGTCATCTCGGACATCGAGATGCCGGCCATGGACGGCTATACGCTGACGACGGAAATCCGGCGCCATCCGGGCCTGGCCGGCCTGTATGTGCTGCTGCATACCTCGCTGTCGGGCGTATTCAACAATGCGATGGTCGAGCGCGTGGGTGCCAACGCCTTCGTCGCCAAGTACTCGCCGCACGAGCTGGCCGACTTCGTGCTGGACCGCCTGCGCAAGGTGGCGTTGGCGGCCTGACGTCCACTGATCCGGTAGTGCCGGCCGCTGGCCGGCATTCGCAGATCTATCGGGGAGCCGGCCAGCGGCCGGCACTACCCTCTCGAATTTGGCACACCCCTTGCAGCTTCCCGGGCAACGTTCCCGTGGGAGTGCACCGTGCGCAACCTGATTACCGACTACCTGGGCGTCCATGCCCAGGCCATGCCGTTGCGCGAACAGCGGATGAAGCTGATCGCCAGCAACCTCGGCAATGCCGACACTCCCGGCTACAAGGCCCAGGACCTGGACTTCGATGCCGCCCTGCGCCATGCCCAGGGGCTGGATGCCAACGGCCTGATGGCCACCACCCACGAGCAGCACTACGAAATCAGTAGTGGCCTGAACCCGTTCCAGATCGCGCGCGACGGCGTGCAGCCCAGCCTGGACGGCAACACCGTCGATCCCGATGCCGAGCGTGCGGCCTATGGCCGTGCTGCGCTCGAGTACCGCGCTTCGCTCAGCTTCGTCGAGAGCAAGGTGCGTTCCATGCTGACCGCGATCACGGGGCAATAAGCCATGAGCAACCTGCCGATCTTCGATATCGCCGGCTCCGCGTTGCAGGCGCAGTCGGTGCGCATGAGCACCATCGCCTCCAACCTCTCCAACGCCGACACCGTCGCCGGCTCCGCCGACGCGGTGTACAAGCCGCTGGAGCCGATCTTCCAGGCCGTCACCAGCAAGAACGATCCGAACATCACCTCGGTGAAAGTCAAGGAGATCACCCAGAGCGATGCGGCGCCGATCAAGCGCTACGAGCCCGGCCATCCGCTGGCCGACGCCGACGGCTACATCTACCAGCCCGACGTCGATCCGGTGGCGCAGATGGTCAACCTGATTTCGACCTCGCGCAATTACCAGGCCGGCGTGGAGATGCTGACCACCGCCAAGGAACTGGCCCTGGCCACCCTGACCATGGGCCGCTGAGGCCCGCAGTACCGGATACCGCCATGACCACCGCCGTCAACAACCAGACCAATCAGGACGTCTACGCCGCACTCGGCCTGAACGCCCCGAACAGCAACGCTACGAAGAAGAAGAACACGCTGGACCAGGCCGACTTCCTGCGCCTGATGACCGAGCAGCTGCAGCACCAGGATCCGCTGAAGCCGATGGACAACACGCAGATGGTCGCGCAGATGGCGCAGATGTCCACCGTGCAGGGCATCACCGATCTGAACAAGACGGTGAAGGGCTTCCAGGAATCGATGGCCAGCGACCAGGTGCTGCGCGGTGCCGCATTGGTCGGCCACCAGGTGCTGGTGCCGTCGGAAAAGCTGGTGCTGGAGAAGGAAGGCAGCGTTGAAGGCACGGTGGCCGCGCCTTCGGCCGGCATCATCACCGTCGACGTCACCGATGCCAACGGCACCAAGGTCACTTCGCTGAGCGTGGAAGCCAAGGCCGCCGGCGAAACCGCCTTCAAGTGGGACGGCAAGGACGCCAACGGCAAGCGCATGGAACCGGGCAAGTACTCCATCGTCGCCAACCACGTCGACACCGCCGGCAAGAGCACCAAGTTGTCCACCTACGTGCAGGCACCGGTGGAAAGCGTGACCGTCGGTTCCGACGGCCTGTACCTGAACCTCAAGGGCCTGGGCACGGCCCCGATCGACTACGTGCTCCGCGTCAGCTGAGCCGCACACCCCGCACTTACCAGGAGCATCCCATGGGCTTCAATGTCTCGCTGTCCGGCATCAATGCCGCCAATTCCGACCTGAGCGTCACCGCCAACAACGTCGCCAACGTCAACACCACCGGCTTCAAGGAATCGCGCGCCGAGTTCGCCGACCTGTTCTCGGCCACCGGTTACGGCCTGTCGAAGAACGCCGTGGGTTCGGGCGTCCGTGTCTCCAATGTTGCCCAGCAGTTCAAGCAGGGCCACAACGAACAGACCGGCCGCAGCCTGGACATGGCCATTTCCGGTGAGGGCTTCTTCACCATGAACATGAACGGCACCCGGGTCTATTCGCGCGCGGGCAACTTCCAGACCGATGCATCGGGTTACGTGGTCAACCCGCAGGGAGCGCGCCTGCAGGTGTTCGCGCCGAATGCAGACGGCACCAACTTCGATGCCGGCCGCATGGTCGACCTGCAGCTGCTGACCACCGACAGCCCGCCGAAGCAGACCAGCGAAGTGAAGGTCGGCTTCACCCTGCCGGCCAACGCCAAGCAGCCGACCGTCACCACCTTCGACCCGACCGACTCCAACAGCTACAACCACTCCAGCGGCGGCATCACGGTGTACGACTCGCTGGGCGTGAGCCACATCCAGGTCTCCTATTTCGTGAAGGGTGCCAACCCGAACGAGTGGACCGTGCGCAACTACGTGGACGGCCAGCCGGCTGGCGCACCGACCCCGGTCACCTTCGACAACAGTGGCAAGCTCACCGCGCCGGCCAACGGCAAGGTCAGCCTCGGCACCTTCACCCCGACCACGGGTGCGGGCGTACTGAACATGACGCTGGATATCAACGGCTCGACCCAGTACGGCGAGAAGTTCGCGCTGCGCAACACCCAGCAGGACGGCTATGCCGCCGGCAAGCTCAACGAGATCACCGTGTCGGAAACCGGCGTGGTCTACGCCCGTTATTCCAACGGCGCCGACAAGCCGCTGGGCCAGGTCGCGCTGACCACCTTCAACAATCCGCAGGGCCTGGAATCGAAGGGCAACAACCTGTGGGTGGATACCTTCAGCTCGGGTACGCCGCGTACCGGCATGCCGGACACCTCCAACCTCGGCAAGATCCAGGCCGGTTCGCTGGAGGCCTCCACCGTCGACCTCACCGAGCAGCTGGTCAACATGATCACCGCGCAGCGCAACTTCCAGGCCAACGCGCAGATGATCACCACCCAGGACCAGATCACCCAGACCGTCATCAACATCCGTTGATGAACTGCTGACCCCGTCTCGGAACTTCCCGCATGGATAAAGCCCTTTACGTGGCGATGACCGGTGCCCGCGCCTCCCTGCAGGCGCAGGGCACGCTCAGCCACAATCTCGCCAACTCGGACACCCCTGGCTTCAAGGAAGCGCTGGCCAACACCGAAGCCTTCCCGATCAAGGGCCCGGGCTTTGCCTCGCGGGTGGATGCACTGCACGTCGACGCCGGTTTCAACCGCCGGCCCGGCGCGCAGCACATCACCGGCAAGCCGCTGGACCTGGCGCTGCAGACCGGCACCTGGCTGGCCGTGCAGTCCACCGATGGCAGCGAGGCGTACACGCGCGGCGCTGCACTGTCGGTCACGCCGAACGGCCAGCTGGTGACGTCCAGCGGCCGCCCGGTGCTGGATGACAACAACAACCCGATCGCCATTCCGCCCTACCAGGCGATGGAGATCGGTGCCGACGGCACGATCTCGATCATTCCGCAGGGCGAAGGCCCGCAGACGATGGCCCAGGTCGGACGGATCAAGGTGGTGCAGGCACCGGACGAGCGCCTGGAGCGTGGCCTGGATGGCCTGTTCCGCAACACCGATCCGCGCCAGCCGTTTGCGCCTGCGCAGGGCACGGCGGTGCACAGCGGCCAGCTGGAAGGCAGCAACGTCGATGCCGCCGGTGCGCTGGTGCAGATGATCCAGCTGCAGCGCCAGTACGAAATGCAGGTGCAGGTGATCAAGCACGGCGACGACAACGCGCGCAGCGCCAACAGCCTGCTGCGCCTGGGCAGCTGACGGAATTCCGGCGCCGCTTGAATGCGGCGCTGGCACACCGCTTGCACACCCGAAGACAAGGGCCGCACCGCGCGGCCGGCTCCACCAGACAGGACACCGAAGATGAACCAGGCATTGTGGATCGCGAAAACCGGACTGGATGCGCAGCAGATGCGCATGTCGGTGGTTTCCAACAACCTCGCCAACACCAACACCACCGGCTTCAAGCAGGACCGTGCCAGCTTCGAGGACCTGCTGTACCAGCAGGTACGCCAACCCGGCGGCTCCTCCTCGGCACAGACACAGCTGCCGACCGGCCTGCAGCTGGGTACCGGCGTGCGCGTGGTCGCCACCGCCAAGAACTTCGAACAGGGTGGCCAGCAGCAGACCGGCCGCGCACTGGACGTGATGGTCAACGGCCGCGGCTTCTTCGAAGTGCAGATGCTCGATGGCAGCTCGGCCTACACCCGTGATGGCTCGTTCAAGATCAACCAGGACAGCGAGCTGGTCACCAACAGCGGCTACCCGGTGCAGCCGGGCATCCAGATTCCCGAAGGCGCGCAGTCGGTGACCATCGGTACCGACGGCACCATCAGCGTGAAGATGGCCGACGGCGCCGCCTCGGTGGAAGTGGGCGCGCTGACCCTGACCGACTTCGTCAATCCCGCCGGCCTGCAGGCCCGCGGTGAGAACCTGTTCCTGGAGACCACGGCCTCCGGCCCGGCACAGAACGGCAATCCCGGCCTCAACGGCCTCGGCACCGTGGTGCAGGGCGCGCTGGAGGGCAGCAACGTCAACGTGGTGGAAGAGCTGGTGTCGATGATCGAAACCCAGCGCGCCTACGAAATGAACGCCAAGGCGATCTCCACCACCGATTCGATGCTCGGCTACCTCAACAACAAGCTCTGACCGGCCAACCCGGGAAACCGCCATGTCGCCCATTTCCAACTTCGCCCGCACTGCCCTCGCCTGCGCCGTGGCTGCCCTGCTCGGTGGCTGCGTGATTGCCGGCGATGTGCGCCCCTATCCGGCAATGGCACCGATCCAGCCGATCATGCCACCGCAGGCCGAACCGACCGCCGGCGCGATCTACGCGGCCGGCCCGACCCTGCAGTTGTATTCGGACCGTCGCGCGCGCGATGTCGGCGACCTGCTGACCATCACCCTGCTGGAAAACACCACCGCGCAGACCAGTGCCAACACAGCCACCAACAAGGAGTCCAACCTGAGCCTGGGCACGCCCTCCATCCTCGGCGCGCCCGTTACGCTGGGCGGCAAGGACATCCTCAGTGCGACGGCCAAGGGTGCGCGTGACTTCACCGGCAAGGGCAACAGCGCGCAGAGCAACCGCCTGCAGGGCAACGTGACCGTGACCGTGGTGCAGCGCCTGCCCAACGGCAACCTGGTTGTGCAGGGGCAGAAGAACCTGCGCCTGAACCAGGGCGACGAGCTGGTGCAGGTACAGGGCATCGTGCGCCCCGGCGACATCAGCGCCGACAACACCGTGCCCTCCAGCCGCGTGGCTGAGGCGCGCATCGTCTACGGCGGCCGCGGCCCTGTCGCGCAGTCCAACGCGATGGGCTGGTTGAGCCGCTTCTTCAACTCCGGCCTGACGCCGTTCTGAGTATGGCCATGAAATCCTTCTTCTCTTCCTCCTGGCAGCGACGCGCGGCGTCGTTCGTCGCTTTGATGCTACTGATCGTGGCAGCCCCAGCCAGCGCCGAACGCATCAAGGACCTGGCCCAGGTCGGTGGCGTACGCGGCAATGCGCTGGTGGGCTACGGCCTGGTGGTCGGCCTGGACGGCAGCGGCGACCGCACGAGCCAGGCGCCCTTCACCGTGCAGAGCCTGAAGAACCTGCTCGGCGAGCTGGGCGTGAACGTTCCGCCGAACGTCAATCCGCAGCTGAAGAACGTGGCGGCGGTGGCGATCCACGCTGAACTGCCGCCGTTCGCCAAGCCGGGCCAGCCGATCGACATCACGGTGTCCTCGATCGGCAACGCGGTGTCGCTGCGCGGCGGTTCGCTGCTGATGGCCCCGCTGCGCGGCGCCGATGGCCAGATCTATGCCATCGCCCAGGGCAACCTGATCGTGGGTGGCTTTGGCGCGCAGGGCAAGGATGGTTCGCGCGTCTCGGTGAACGTACCCAGTGTCGGCCGCATTCCCAATGGCGCCACCGTGGAACGTGCCCTGCCCGACCCGCTGGCCAATGGCGGCGAGATCACCCTGAACCTGCACAACAATGACTTCACGACCGTCTCGCGCATGGTCGCGGCGCTCAACAATGCGTTCGGCGAAGGTGCGGCACGCGCGGTCGATGGCGTGACCGTGGCGGTCACCGCACCGACCGATCCGGGCGCACGCATCGGCCTGCTGGCTCGCATCGAGAACCTGGAACTGACCCCGGGCAGCGCCCCGGCCAAGGTGGTGGTCAATTCGCGTACCGGCACCGTGGTCATCGGCCAGCAGGTGCGGGTCGGACCTGCCGCGATCTCGCATGGTTCGCTGACCGTGACGATCCAGGAAAACACCAATGTCAGCCAGCCCAACGCGCTGTCCGGCGGCCGCACCGTGGCCAGCCCGCAGTCGACCATCACCGCCACCAATGACGGCAGCCGCATGTTCAAGTTCAGCGGCGGCACCACCCTGGACGAGATCGTGCACGCGGTGAACGCGGTAGGCGCGGCACCGGGCGATCTCATTGCGATCCTGGAAGCCCTGAAGCAGGCCGGCGCCCTGAGTGCCGAGCTCGAGGTGATCTGATATGCGCATCAATCCCGCATTCGATCTGCACCCGGCGCAACAGAACGATCCGGCCAAGATCGACAAGGTCGCGCGACAGCTGGAAGGCCAGTTCGCGCAGATGCTGGTCAAGAGCATGCGTGACGCCAGCTTCGGCGACTCGCTGTTCCCCGGCGAAAACAAGATGTTCCGCGACATGTACGACCAGAAGATCGCCGAGGCGATGACCCGCGGCAAGGGCCTGGGCCTGTCCGGCATGATCAGCCGGCAGCTGTCCGGCCAGGCCGCCGATGGCCCGGCGCTGGATACCCGCGTGGACCCGGCCAAGGCCAGTCGTGCCTATCAGCTCAATGCACCGGCCAAGCCTGCGCCATCGCTGCCGCTGGAAGACGGCAGCCAGGCCGTGCGCCTGCTGCAGCAGATGGCCGCCGGCGCCCAGTCGGGCGCACACGCGGCGGTTGCGCCGATGGAACAGGCGCTGGACCTGATCGCCGGTCGCGAAAGCAGCAGCATGCACCGCTCGCTGGGCACCGAAGATCCGTACATCGGCAGCCTGCAGGGCGAGGACTGGGCCGCCAACAGCGATCAGTGGTCGGCCACAGCCAGCAACCGCGGCACGGCCATCAGCCCGGCCGATGCGATGGCTACCCGCACCGCCGTCGCCCAGCTGGGCGAGCACACCCCGGAAGGTTTCGTCGCCAGCATCTGGCAGCACGCGCAGCGTGCGGCCAAGGAGCTGGGCGTGGATGCCCGCGCCCTGGTCGCCCAGGCAGCGCTGGAGACCGGCTGGGGCAAGCGCCACATCAAGCATGCCGACGGCAGCACATCGCACAACCTGTTCGGCATCAAGGCCAATGGCTGGAACGGCCAGCGCGCCGTGGCCGGTACCCACGAGTATGTCGATGGCGTGCGCCGCAACGAGACCGCCAGCTTCCGCGCCTACAGTTCGCCAGCCGAGAGCTTTGCCGACTACGTGCGCCTGCTGAAGACCAGCCCGCGCTACCAGCAGGCCCTGCAGGCCGGCACCGATGTGCAGGGCTTCGCCAGTGGCCTGCAGCGTGCCGGCTATGCCACCGACCCGCGCTACGCGGCCAAGATCGCCGCGATCGCCGGCGGACCGACCATCGAGCGTGCCGTCAACGCCGTGGCAGACGCCGGCTCGCGCCTTGGCCAGACCTTCGCCAGCACCGCAACCGCGGCGCTGGGTATCACCCGTCGTTGAGGAACCCCATGTCCAGCGTACTTTCCACCGGTACCGGTGCCCTGCTCGCCTTCCAGCGTGCGTTGGCGACCACCAGCCACAACGTGGCCAACCTCAATACCCCGGGCTACAGCCGGCAGAAGGTCAACTTCGCCACGGCTGATCCCCAGAACTACGGCTACGGCACGGTCGGCAACGGCACCCGCATCACCGACATCCGCCGTACCGCCGACCAGTTGGCGATCTCGCGCCTGCTCGACAGCAGCGGCGAGCTGGCGCGCCTGAAGCAGCTCTCCGGCATGGCCGACCGGGTCAATTCGTTGTTCTCCGACGCGGCAACCAACGTGTCCGGCGTCTGGTCGAAGTTCTTCGATTCGGTCAGCGGCCTGTCCTCCAATGCCGCCGGCACCGCCGACCGCCAGAACATGCTGGACGGTGGCAAGGCCCTGGCCAACCGCTTCGTGCAGCTCAACACGCACCTGAACAACCTCAACAGCGAGGTCAACAACGGCCTGCTGGCCGGCGCTACCGAGGTCAACCGGTTGGCGCAGGAGATCGCGCAGATCAACGGTGCGATCGGCACCAACATCGCTACCGCCGCACCGGACCTGCTCGATCGCCGCGACCAGCTGATCACCCAGCTGATCGGCTACACCGGTGGCACCGCCGTGATCCAGGACGGCGGCATCATGAATGTCTACACCGCCGGCGGAAACGCGCTGGTGGTGGGCACCACGGCGACCAAGGTCACCACCGTTGCCGACCCGTACCAGCCGGAGCGGCTGCAGCTGGCGCTGGAAACGCAGGGCAACACCATCCGGCTGGACCCGAAGGCGGTCGGTGGCCAGATCGGCGGCCTGCTGGAGTTCCGCGACACCGTGCTGACGCCCGCCCAGGCCGAACTGGGCAAGCTGGCGGTAGGGCTGGCCGAGAGCTTCAACCAGGTGCATCACCAGGGCGTGGACCTGTATGGCCAGCTGGGGGGGGACTTCTTCAACATCGGCAACCCACGCGTCACCGCCAACAATGCCAACACCAGTACCGCCAGCCTCAGCGCCACTTACGGCGACCTCGGCAAGCTGGACGCGCAGAACGTGGTGCTGCAGTTCGATGGCAGCAACTGGAAGGCCAGCCGTGCCGACACCGGCGCCAACGTTCCGCTGACCGGCACCGGCACGGCCGCCGATCCACTGGTGATCAACGGCGTCAAGCTGGTGGTCGGCGGTACCCCGGCAGCCAACGACCGCTTCCTGCTGCAGCCGACCGCAGGCGTGGCTGGCAGCATGGAAGTGGCGATCACCGATCCCTCGCGCATCGCCGCCGCAGCGGCGGTGAAGGGCGCGGCGGCGACGTCCAACACCGGCACCGGCAAGCTGAACGGTGTCACCGTCAGCGATTCGACCAACGCCAACCTGCGCAATCCGGCCGCGATCGTGTTCACCTCGGCCACCACCTACACCATCGATGGTGGCCCGCCGCAGACCTACACGCCCGGCCAGACCATCAGCGCCAATGGCTGGAGCTTCGTGCTGGACGGTGCGCCGAAGGTCGGCGACACCTTCAACATCACTCCGACCCCGGCGGGCTCTTCGGACAACAGCAACGCCTCCAGGCTGTCCAAGGTGGAGAGCACCAAGGCGTTCAACAGTGGCACAGTCACCCTCAATGGCGCTCTGGGCGGCCTGACCACCCAGGTCGGTGCAGCCGCCCGCTCGGCCGAGTATTCGCTGGAAGCGCAGCTGGTGATCAATGACAAGGCGCAGGAAGCACGCGATGAAGTGTCCGGCGTCAACCTGGACGAGGAAGCGGCCGACATGCTGCGCCTGCAGCAGGCCTACCAGGCCGCCTCGCAGCTGATCTCCACCGCCGACAGCATGTTCCAGACCATCCTGGGAGCCGTCCGCCGATGAGCAGCCGTATCTCCACCAGCATGATGTTCAACCAGTCCGTGTCGCTGATGATGGCCAAGCAGGCCAAGCTCAGCCACCTGGAACAGCAGATCGCCACCGGCAGCAAGATCGTCAGCGCCAAGGACGATCCGGTCGCCGCTGGTGCGGCGGTTGGGCTTGACCGCAGTCTGGCCGCACTGGACCGGATGAAACTCAATGCCGGCAACGTGCAGAACCGGCTGGGGGTGCAGGAGAACACCCTGGCCCAGGTCAACGACCTGATGGCGCGTGTCAACGACCTGACCATCCAGGCCAGCAATCCGGCACTGGGCGCCGCCGACAAGAAAACGCTGATCACCGAACTGAACCAGATCCGCGAGGGCCTGTTGTCGCTGGCCAACGCCGACGACGGCACCGGCCGCTACGTGTTCGGCGGCACCAACGATGGCGATCCGCCGTTCGCCAAGATCAATGGCAAGGTGGTCTACCGTGGCGACCAGACCCAGCGCCAGATTGAAGTCGGCCCCGACACCTATGTGCGGGATGCCCTGCCCGGCAGTGAAATCTTCATGCGCATTCCTACCGGCGACGGCTTCGTCGATGGCGGTGCCGCGGCCGGCAATACCGGCAACGGCGTGCTGACCAACATCACCCGCGATGGCAGCGACAGCTGGAACGGCCAGTCCTTCAGCATCCGCTTCACCGCCGCCGACCAGTACCAGGTACTGGACGGCGCTGGCAACGTGACCGGCACCGGCACGTTCAAGGCCGGTGACAACGTGGAAGTCAACGGTGTACGCCTGCAGATCACCGGCGCACCTGCTGCCGGTGACAGCTTCAATGTGAAGCCGGCAACCAGCCGCGACATCTTCGACACCATGGACAAGCTGATTGCCGCGCTTGATGCCGACACCGGTACCACCGCGAAGATGAGCGCGCAGCAGAACGAACTGCAGAGCGCCCTGCGCGATGTGGCCCGTGCGTCGGAGCGGATGATCGATTCGCGTGCGGCCGGCGGTGCGCAGCTGAAAGCACTGGACAATGCCGCCGACATGCGCGAAGCCAACAGCGTGACCTTGAAGACCACGTTGTCCCAGATGCGCGACCTGGACTACGCCGATGCGCTGAGCCAGTACCAGCTGCAGAGCACCGCACTGCAGGCGGCACAGACGATCTTCTCGCAGATGCAGTCGATGTCGTTGTTCAACAAGATCCGCTGACGCTTCCCAAGCGTCACCCTCTGAAGGCCGCGATGCCCTGCATCGCGGCCTTTTTCGTTCCTGCGTGCCCGTTCCGTCGCGCTCGCCCGGCGCGGTCCGCCGCTGCCGGAAAGCTGCGCCGGCGCATTTTCCGTGATTTCCCATCAAGCCCGGCCCTGCCCCGCCGATACCTTCATCAGCGCTGGTTGGGCATGCCCAACCGCCCCTTCCGGGGTTGCCTTCACGCCCGACCAGGGCTGAAAAACCCCGGGAAAACTGCCTCCGGCACCGAATTTCAGCTTCGACGGAATTCACGGCTAAAGGTTGTTGACAAAGCGCCGTTATTCATTTGGCAACAGCGAAGCACACAGCCACACAAAAAAACAGGCGGCGCTTCGTTTCATTCACCAACGGGTTCCATATAAGAGGAGACGACCCCATGGCACAGGTAATCAACACCAATACGATGTCGCTCAACGCTCAGCGCAACCTGAGCACCAGCGGCAGCTCGCTCGCTACCACCATCCAGCGCCTCTCGTCCGGCCTGCGCATCAACAGCGCGAAGGACGACGCGGCCGGTCTGGCGATCTCCGAGCGCTTCGGCACGCAGATCCGCGGTCTGGACGTGGCCATCCGCAACGCCAACGACGGTATCTCGCTGGCCCAGGTCGCCGAGGGTTCGCTGAGCGAAGTCGGCAACAACCTGCAGCGCATCCGTGAACTGGCCGTGCAGTCCTCCAACGCCACCAACTCGGCCAGCGACCGCAAGGCCCTGCAGGCTGAAGTGACCCAGCTGGTCTCGGAAGTCGACCGCGTCGCCAAGCAGGCCGATTTCAACGGCACCAAGCTGCTGGACGGCTCCTTCACCAGCCAGCTGTTCCAGGTCGGCGCCAACGCCGGCCAGGCCATCGCCATCAACAGCGTGGTCAACGCCAAGGCCGATTCGCTGGGCGCGGCGACCTTCGCCAACGGCTACACCGGCACCAGCCTGGCCGCGGCCGACAAGGCCACCGCCGACACCACCTACTCCGGCCTGCAGATCTCGGTGACTCCGCCGGGCGGCACTGCGACCACGGTCACCATCAACGACTTCACCGTGAAGGCGGGTGAATCGATCACCTCGGCCACCTCCGCCGCGATCAACAACAAGCTGGGCGAAACCGGCGTCATGGCCTCGGTCAATGCCGGTGTGATCAGCCTGGCCTCGGTCAAGGACGGCCAGACCTTCACCCTGGGCGTCAGTGCCGCAACCCCGCCGGCCGGCGCCACCGCCGCGACCATCGCCGGCCTGGGCCTGACCCAGACCAGCACCGACGGCGGCCTGCTGACCGGCGCCACGGCCAACTTCGTCAAGGACCTGAACGTCACCACGGCCGAGGGCGCGCAGAAGGCGCTGTCGATCGTCGACAAGGCCCTCGAGTCGGTCAACAGCGTGCGCGCCGACCTTGGCGCGATCCAGAACCGCTTCACCTCGGTGGTGGCCAACCTGCAGACCTCCTCGGAGAACCTGTCGGCCTCGCGCAGCCGCATCCGCGATACCGACTTCGCCAAGGAAACCGCCGAACTGACCCGCACCCAGATCCTGCAGCAGGCCGGTACGGCCATGCTGGCCCAGGCCAACCAGGTACCGCAGAACGTGCTCAGCCTGTTGCAGCGCTGACATGAGCCGCCCCCGGGGCACGTCGGGGGCGTCTAACCCAACTCACGTGCAACCGCTCAAGGACCTCTCCTCATGGCACAAGTCATCAACACCAATACGATGTCGTTGAATGCTCAGCGTAACCTGAGCACCAGCGGCAGCTCGCTGGCCACCACCATCCAGCGCCTGTCCTCCGGTTCGCGCATCAACAGCGCCAAGGACGACGCCGCCGGTCTGGCGATCTCCGAGCGCTTCGGCACGCAGATCCGCGGTACCGACGTCGCCATCCGCAACGCCAACGACGGCATCTCGCTGGCCCAGGTCGCCGAAGGTTCGCTGACCGAAATCGGCAACAACCTGCAGCGCGTCCGCGAGCTGTCGGTGCAGGCCTCCAACGCCACCAACTCGGCCAGCGACCGCAAGGCGCTGCAGGCTGAAGTGACCCAGCTGGTCTCGGAAATCGACCGCGTCGCCAAGCAGTCGGACTTCAACGGCACCAAGCTGCTGGACGGCACGTTCTCCAGCCAGCTGTTCCAGGTCGGCGCCAATGCCGGCCAGGCCATCGCCATCGACAAG
>NZ_JCAFRK010000003.1:0-931704 GCF_059367995.1 Stenotrophomonas sp. YJH_SMC_79 | reverse complement strand
GGTGAGCTGGCGGCCGGTCACGGCTTCGGTGCTGGTGCCGCTCAGGGTCGCATCGGCAATCCCGCTGATCTTACGGTTGGCATTGGCCTTGTTACGTACGTCCAGCACGGTACCGCTGTTTTCGGCACCCAGCCGCACATTGCCGGTAGCCGATACCTGCCCCACCAGCCCACCCAGCGTGGTGGCCTGTGCCAGCGCGTTGTCAGCGGTAGTCCTGGCGGCACCGGCGGTGGTCTGCGCCGTGTTGGCGGTGTTCTGTGCGGCGGTAACGTTGCTGTTGGTGACGGTGAGCTGGCGGCCGGTGACGGCTTCGGTGCTGGTGCCGCTCAGGGTCGCATCGGCAATCCCGCTGATCTTACGGTTGGCATTGGCCTTGTTACGTACGTCCAGCACGATACCGGTGTTTTCGGCACCCAGGCGCACGTTGCCGGTCGCCGACACCTGCCCGACCAGGCCCGACAGCGTCGTCACCCGGGCCGCGGCAGCATCAGCGGCGGTCTTCGCGGTGTTTGCGGTGCTCTGCGCAGTGGTGACGTTGGTATTGGTGGTATTGAGCTGGCGGCCGGTTACAGCTTCGGTGCTGGTTGCACTCAGCACCGCGTCGGCAACGCCACTGATCTTGCGATTCGCATTGGACTTGTTGCGCACGTCCAGCATGGTGCCGGTGTTGTCAGCGCCCATGCGGATGGTGCTGCTGGCCGAGGTCTGTGTCAGCAGACGGGTGTTGGCCAGCGCCTGGTCGGCGGCAGTCTTGGCGGCGTTGGCGGTGGTACGCACCACGCCCAGATCGGCGTTGGTCTTGTGCAGCTGCTTGCCGGTGACCGCATCGGTACTGGTATCGGACAAGCGCGCATCGGCGACGTTGACGATGCGGCGTTGGGTGGATGCGCTGCCAACGGAGACGCTGTTTCCTTCGTTGGCGACTGAGCCACGGCCCAGCGCCACGGCGCCGCTTGCGCTGGCAGTCGCATGGTGACCCAACGCGACACCGTCGTGCGTTGCGTCGGCACTCGCCCCCAGTGCGATCGCACCACTCCATCCTGCCGTACCGGCACGCGCGTTGCCGCCGATGGCGATGCCACCCAGGCCTGCGCCCGTGTCAACATTCGCACCGCTACCGACGACGACGGCATTCCGCCCCGATCCTGATGCATCGTTGCCGATCACCGTGGCCCCGATGCCGTCCGCCCTTGCCCAGGCGCCCAAAGCGGTACTGTAGCCCTGGTAGGCAGTTGCGTAGTAACCCAGTGCCGTCGCGCGGTCACCCAGAACCTTGCTGCGATGTCCGAATCCAGTTGAGAAGCGACCGTCGATTTCAGTTCCATTACCCGTGATCATCGAGTTGCGGGTATTGCTTCCCACCAGAGTGTAGATGCGACTGTCGTCGTGCCCATAGGAAGGCGTACAGGGATAATAGTCCTCTATCAGGGGCAGACAGCTCTCATTGAAGACGGCCGCAGCAACCGGCGACGACGCACAGAGAACAGCCGCCATCAGGCAGAGCTGCGTTCCATTGCGCTTGCCTTTTGTGGCACTCAGCTCACTCGCAACTACCCAGCACTGACGGGCAGTCGACCACAATCTACGATAGATCTTGTTCATGGAAACTCCTTAACAGGACAAACGAAGGGAACGCCGTGGCGCTGCAGCCACGGCGGGTGTCGGAGATCAGGGGGCGAAGGTCTGCAGGTGTTCGCGATAGCCATCGCGGGTGAGGCGATAGCGCAGTTGCACGGTGCTTCCCGCAGCGGGAACGAACGGCAGTTCCAATGCGCTGCCGGGGTACAGGCTTCGCGACACGTCATGCGCAGTGCAGCGGCTGCCCTGGCATTCGGCGATGCTGGTGATGCCCAGGCGCAGCGTTCCGGTGTTGCGCAGCTGGTTGCCGTCCAGGCGGAAGCCGACGGTGCCGTCATCCGGCAGTACGTTCACCAGCGCGCCCCACACCAGGCTGACGCCGACGTTGGCCTGCGCGCCCTGCCCGCTGGGTTCGAGTGGTGTTTCGTCCGGCCCGCGCACGCCCTCGAAGTAGACGCGGTAGGCGGTTTCCTGGGTGACCGGTTGCAGCGGAATGACGCGGATCAGGCGATTGCCGCCCCCGGCCAAGGCAAACTTGCCCGGGGTGATGGCGATGGCCGCCTCGGCCGGCTCGATCTCCACCTCGTTCTCGTCGGCCTGCGCCGCGTTGTCGATGCGGCGGATGGATGCCTGCACGTACTGCGGCTGGGTGGACTGCGAATAGACACGGATGTTGGTGCCCTTCTTCACGTCCACCGATGCACGCATGGGGTGCACGGTGAGGTTGGCATGGGCGGGAACGGCCGCCGCAAGGGCGATCGACAGTAGTCCGAACGTGATCGGTTTCATCAGGGTCTCCAGGATCAGGGACGCGTAGTGGGCAGGCGCAGCTCGACCTTCAACTGGCCTTCGTAGCCACCGGCGCGCTGTTCGGTGATCGGCACGCGTGGTGTGGTCAGCAGCAACGGGGTGGGGACGCAGAACACCGGCTGGGTCATGCCTGGCAGCAGCACCAGCCGCAGCTTGGCGGTGTCGATGCCGCGCAGTTGTTCTTCCACGCCGTTGGCCATGCGGCGACGCACGCCGGCATGTTCCAGTTCGATCATGTAGTCCAGCCGCTGGTCATCACTGCTGCCGCCATCGTCATGCCACAGCGAGTACCCCAGTGGCCCGGGGGGACGCCCGCTGGTGTCGGTGACAGTCAGGCCCAGGTACTCACTCTGTGAGCCGAGGCCGTCGTAGAGGCACATGTCCAACGGCTTGCGCCCGCCCACGGTCTGGGCGAGTGGGTCGTAGCTGAGATTCAGATCGACGTTGGGCGTGGTCTGCGGGAACTCCGGGAAGTAGATGGAGACCGCGTCGTAGTCGGTGATGGTTATCTGAAAATTGAAGTCAAAGCTCGCAACGCGAGAGGCAGCACTACTGCGAAGCGTCAGCTCCAAGCGGCCGACCCATCGACCCGCGACCAAGCGAGACAGTTCCGCATCTGAAATGAACAATGACGCGGCGGTCCCACTGGCCGGCGTCCTTGGACACGGGGTCGAGTAGCTGGTCCAAAGAGGGCGTCTGTCAAACTGCCAATAGTTATGGCACACCAATCCCGAGTCAGCACGCTCCAGATATCCCTCTACCGCGAGTGAGGTCACCATGCCGCTACGCAGCTCCGTGAACTGGAGTTGGATGCGACTCACATACGAGCCGTTCTCGCCGGTATCCGCCGTCGGACACTGACCCGTAGCAGGGTTCTGACTGGAGTTGCAGGTGAAATGGAGTTGTCCAAATCCCTGCGCAGGGTCACCGTCGTATGCAAGCAGCGTTCTTTCCGCAAGCAGGCGAATGCCACCGGGCAGCAACGACCTGTCAAAGTTCATAATGATCGTCTCTGAATAATCCATGGGTACTTGATCCGGCGGCCTTTGCGCCCACGCGCCCGGCACCAGCAGCACGCTGGCCAGCACCACCCACACCCACACAACACCCCGCCTCATGGCGTTCCTCCTGCAGCAGCGGTCTGGGGCGTCGCGGCAATCAGTGCCTGTTCCTGCAGCAGGCGGGTCACCCGTGCCTGCTGGCGGATCTCTGCTGGCAGCTGGGCCACGGCAAGCGGCTTGCACTGCACGGTGCCGACCAGCAGCACCACGCTGCGCCGCTCGCGCACCTGCAGCGGGCAGTGCAGCAGGCGGTCGTCCTGCAGCAGGTAGAGCGTGCGTTCGCGACGCGGGAAATCGGCGACGAAGCCGCCGTTGCTACCGGTGCCCGGCACCGGTGCGTTGAGGATGCGGGCGCCGCCCAGCGGCAGCCCGGCAATGTCCTGTGCGTTGCCGATGAAGGTGTAGGTCACCTCGATCGGAATCGGCATGCGCAGCAGCTTGCCCGGCGGCAGGAACAGCGGGCGCGAACCGCCCACGCCGGTCACCCGGATCGCAGCAATGCTGTCCATGGTGCTGGCGTCCTGCACTTCGGCGCGGTGCGACTGGTAGGCCGACAGCGGCAGCAGGCGGCGCTCGCCCAGGGCCAGCTTCTGCCGGCGCAGGCCGCCAACCTGCAGTTCGGCGGCCACCCCACTCAGGTCCAGATCGTCGGTGTCATCCACCTGCACGGCCAGCCCGGATTCAGCCCCCAGGCCGCCGCCCCAGTAGAGGCCACGGGCGCCCAGCGCCAGGCCCGAACTGTGCGTGGCGCTGTAGGCCATTTCGTTGCGGCCACGCTGCTGGTACCCCACCACGGTGGCACCGGTGTGGCCGATGGCGTTCTGCAGCTGCGCCGCGAGGTTGGCGCTGTAGCGCTCGCTGTTGTTGCCGCGCAGTTCGGCAGAGATTTCGCGGTACTGGTTGTCGTATTCCCGGCGCAGACTCTGGCTGACGCCGTAGTTGATATCCGGCCGTGCGTGTTCAGGCTGGCGCAGGTCGGCACTGTAGCGCCGCTGCGACGAACCGCGCTCGCTGCGCTGCAGGCGGGTCAGGCTCAGGTTGAGATACACACCGCGGTCGCGCCCGCTGCGCAGGCTGCCATCGGTATCCTGCTGCCACAGGCCCACGCGCGCGGCCACGCTGAATTCGTTCCAGCGCTGGGTGCGGCCGTAGCTGGCCTGCCAGGTGCGGCTGAGCTGCGGCTGCCGGGTCGGCGCCGGCAGCAGCGGTGGCAGCAGCGGATCCAGCCCGGCCAGTGGATCATCCACGGCGCCAGGCAGGTCCAGCCCCGGCCGCCAGGTCTGCCGGCGGGTATAGCCAACGTAGGCGCTGCCACCGGCCAGCGGCAGCGCTACCGACGCGCTGAGCGAATCGGCGCAGCCCAGCCGGTCACGCGCGTCGTCTTCGAAGTTGCAGGCGTTGCCGCGCAGGCGCTGGTGGTAGACGTTCCAGGACGCGCCACGCCGGTACGACAGCTGGTGCTGCTGCCCGTTGCTGCCATCGCTGCCCTGCATGCCACTGAAGCTGGCGCGGACCTCCTGCGTGGCGAACACGCGGCGCAGGTCCACGCGCAGTTCGCCATAGCTGTAGCCACCGATGTCGGCCACGCCGGCGGTGGCCGCAACGTTGCGGCCCAGAGGAATGCGCAGGCCGGCCATCGCCGCCAGTTCATCATTGTGGCGTGCTGACCGGCGCTCCTGCCGGCGCCCGCCCTGCAGGAACCACTGCACGCTGCTGTCGGTCCAGTCGCCGCCCTTGTCGAACGGTGCTTCCTCGCTGCGCACCAGCACGCCGTCTTCATGGATGCGCAGGCTGACGGTATAGCTGCCGAACGGGAAGCGGCGGGTATCGAGCTGGTTGATGCCGGCCTGCAGGTAGTAGGTCTGCAGCAGACGGTTGCCGTCGAAGGCATCCACGCGCGCATCGCGTGCCAGCAGCACCGTGAGCGGAGTGGCCTGCACGGCAGCATCGGCATCCACATAGGCCTGGGTGGTGCCCAGGCGCAGGCCCTGGAAGCGGTCCAGCGGCAGCATGCCGAAGCTGAAGGTGCCGCCCAGCGGGCTGGAGAGATTGCGGCGGTCCATGCGGCCCAGCTGCAGGTAGTGCTGCGGGCCCAGGTCGTGCCGGTAATAGGCGTTGTCGAGCTGGAAGTCATCGCGCATGCGCTGGTTGCGATAGCGCTGCTGGCTGTAGTTCCACTCTGCCGCCAGGTGGCCACGCTCGAACACGCCCAGCATGCCCATGCCCTGCGCCGACAGCGCCTGCATGCCGCGACCACCGCTGAGGTTGATGGACTGCTGGTGCAGGAAGGCGTTTTCGGCATTGGCGCTGACGCTGTGGAAGCGGGATGCGGCCGGCTCACCGTTGATCCACTGGCGCGCGACGAACAGCCGCACCGTGCCCTCGCCTTCGTCATACAGGGCCCGCACGGCGGCAGGATCCTGCGGCGGCTCCAGATAGCCGCAACCCGCGCTGCCCGCGCCGAAACGGCAGGCCAGGTGGCTGTTGCGGGGGAGTGGCTGCGAGGCTGCTGCCAGCAGCGCCTGCTGCGCTTCTGCGGACAGCTGCAGAGCGGCCAGCACCGCGGTGGGGTCTTCCAGCTGCACGTGTTCCAAAGTGACGCGCACCGGCATGAGCCCGGTCGAACGACCGAACAGGCTGATGTCGAGTTGTTCGGTCTGACCTTCGACCAGATCCTCGAAACCGGGTGGCACGCCACGCGCCATCACCCACGGTGTGGGCAATGACAAGGCGAGCGCGATCGCCAGCCGGGTGACGGCGGGTGCAGGTGTTTTCATGGGGATGCTGCCGGAAGCGGCCGGCCCGGTGATCGGGCCGGCCCGGGGTGTTACGGCGAAGTGGTCGTCTGCGCCATTGCAATGCTGACCATGCCTTCATACTTGCCGGCCACGGTGATCGGCGCACGGGTCGCCTGGGCGACGACCAGCGGCATCGCGACCGAACCACCCGGAACGCCACCGCTGTACAGGTCCGCTGCCGGGAACTTGGTGTTGACCAGAGTCAGCTCCTGGCGGTTCAGGGTGACCGTCAGCGGCACGGACGGCGCGGCGCCGGCGGCATCGGTGGCGATCAGCGATGCGGCATTCACCAGCCGCACCTCGACATCCTTGGCAATGTCATTGGTGTAGATGCGCACCTGCTGGCTCCAGGGCGACAGGCCGCTGGCCGGGTTGTGCACCAGGTTGACGACATCCGGCAACGCCGTGCCATCGTCCTTCAGCAGGGCCAGCGACGTATCAACCTGGGCCCAGACGGAGATGTTCGCTTCGGCGGCGTTGGCGGACAGGGAAGCAGTGGCCAGCGCAGCAGCGAGCGCGGCCTTCTTGAGAATGGCGTTCATGGGGAGTCTCTCTCGGACAGGGAAAATGAAAGCCGCCCTCCCCCTGGAAAGAGGAAGAGCGGCGCCGCCCGCAGAGGTGGTTGCGGGCAACGGAGAGAATGTTAGGAACCCATTGCCATGCAGACCATTCAAGCTTTCCTAAAACATTGAACGCTAAGGAGAAACCTTGAAGACGCTCAATGTTTGAGAGTTATGCAAATTCCCTCACTGATTAAATGCAATAAACCTCATTGCCTTGCCTCTGCAGGGTCGAACCGCGCCGAAGAATCCGTGGACGCGCTCCAGATGAACGCATCGCCATGCGCGCGGAACCTGTCGCCGGGCGGAGAACATGATTCGCGCTCGACTGCTGTTCGCATTGCGCGCGCGATTCAACTGCCGGTCGACGCTACCTCCCGGGCAATGACAACAGGAACGACTCCATGGCCGCCACCAATGCCAAGGGTGTCTCATTCATCGGGTAGTGCCCTGCACTTTCGATGACCTCCAGCGTTGCGTGGCGATAGCGGCACAGATAGGTCTTCTCCATCAGTGATCGGTTGAACGTTGGATCCTTCCCGCCCACCACCACCTTCAACCGATGTTCGCCGATGATCTCATCGCTGAAATCCGTATCTGCCCACGCGGAAAGATAGGCAGCAAATGCGCCGGGCGTGGAGTGCTCCATTGAGTAGTCGGCCTTCCAGTCCAACCAGGCGGCAGGCAGCCGCCCACCGGTGCTGCGGTCGATGATGGTCCGCCGGTTGGCCAGGCTGTCGGCGGCACTCTCCAGCAGGCGCCGCGTGGGCGTGTCATAGGCAATACCACCGCAGGGCACGGGCGCGATGGCCAGCATGGATCGCACACGCTGTGGCGCGAGCACGGCGATGCGTTCGATCGCCATGCCTCCCATGGAATGCCCCACCAGGCTGAAGGTGCCGATCCGCAGCGCATCGGCGAGCGCCAACGCATCATGCGCGATCTCGTCGATGCTGAACTGACCCGTCGCATCGCGCATGCCTCCGTAGCCACGGCAATCCATGAAGACGCAGCTGAAGTGATCGCGCGACAGCCACGGCTCGATCGGCTCGAACGCATGCGCGTCGCCGAACCAGCCATGCAGGACCAGGACGAAGTGAGGCCCCCGCCCCACGCGATGAAAAGTGTTGGCCATGAAGAATCGCCACAGTCAGAAGGAGCACTGATGCTAGGCAGGGCAAGTGCGGCCCGCCGTCGATGGCGGGTCAACCGCTATAGAATCCGGGCCATGCGCAATTCGCTGCTCGATCCCTACGAAGACCTGCCGCGCGATATTGTGGTCACCTCGAACGACTACGCGGCCGCGTCCACGCTTCCCCGGCATGCCCACCGACGCGGTCAGTTCGCGTTTGCGGCGCGCGGCACCATCAGCGTGACGACACCGCAGGGACGCTGGCTGGTGCCTCCGCAGCGCGCCTGTTGGGTACCGGCGGGGCTGGCCCACGAGATGACGATGCGCGGGCCGGTAACGATGCTCAATGCCTTCCTTTCCATCGAGGCGGCCGCCGCCGTGGCACTGCCAATGCACTGCAGCGTGTATGCGGTCTCTCCCTTGCTGCAGCAGCTGCTGGAGGATGCAGTGGACCTGCCGCCGCTCTACGACGAGGACGGGTGTGCGGGCAAGCTGATGCAACTACTGGTGGCGGAGATCGCGTCGATGCCGACGCTTTCCCTGCATGCGCCATTGCCTGCCGATGCACGCCTCGCGCGTATCTGCCGGGCGCTGTTCGATGCGCCTTCGCTCGCCATTGGGCTTGATGAGGTGGCTGCGGAAGCGGGCATGAGCCGTCGCACGTTCACGCGGATGTTCCGCGCGGATACCGGGGTGAGTTTTGCCGAGTGGCGGCAGCAGGTGTGCCTGCTGGTGGCCATCGAACGACTGGGGCAAGGGCAGGCGGTGACGCGCGTGGCACTGGACCTGGGATACGCAAGCCCGAGTGCGTTTTCTGCGGCATTCCGGCGTGTGCTGGGGAATTCGCCGAGCCAGTATTCAGAGGTGTAGCAAGAGCAGTCGAGCATGGCTCGACTCTACAGAAGCGTGCCAACCAAGGTTGGCACCCACCAGGGTGGCGGCAAAAAAAACGCCCCGCGGATGCGGGGCGTTCCCAGCACAACCTACGCGGGCGATCAGCCCTGGTAGTCGCGCACGTCGCTGCCGGTGTAGACCTGGCGCGGACGGCCGATCTTCATTTCCGGGTCAACCTGCTGTTCCAGCCAATGCGACACCCAGCCGGAGGTACGGCCCAGGGCGAACATGACGGTGAACATTTCGGTCGGGATCTGCAGCGCCTTGTAGATGATGCCGCTGTAGAAATCGACGTTCGGGTACAGCTTGCGGGCGACGAAGTACTCGTCCTGCAGCGCGGCCTGTTCCAGCTTCACGGCCACGTCCAGCAGCGGATCCTGCACGCCCAGCTGCTTGAGCACCTTGCTGGTCATCTCGCCGATGACCTTGGCGCGCGGGTCGAAGTTCTTGTAGACGCGGTGGCCGAAGCCCATCAGGCGGAAGCCCGAGGTCTTGTCCTTGGCCTTGACCACGGCGGACTCGACGTTGTCGGCGCTGCCGATCTCTTCCAGCATCTTCAGCACGGCTTCGTTGGCACCGCCGTGGGCCGGACCCCACAGCGCGGTGACGCCAGCGGCGACCGACGCGTACGGGTTGGCACCGGTCGAACCGACCAGGCGCACGGTCGAGGTCGAGGCGTTCTGCTCGTGGTCGGCGTGCAGGATGAACAGCAGGTCCAGCGCCTTGACCACGTCCGGGTTCAGGTCGTACTGGCCGTCCGCCGACTCGAAGGTCTGCTTCAGGAAGCGGCTGACGTAGTCCAGCGAGGTGTCCGGCTTGTTGGCCGGCAGGCCCTTGCCGTGGCGGTAGATCAGCGCCGACAGGGTCGGCACCTTGGCGATCAGGCGCACGGCGGCCTGGCGGCGCTGTTCGGCGTCGGACAGGTCCAGCGAGTCGTGGTAGATGGCCGACAGCTGCGCGATCGCAGCAGCCAGGATGGCCATCGGGTGGGCGTCCTTGGCGAAGCTGCCGATCAGGGTGTTGATCGAATCGTCGACGTTGGCTTCGGCAGCCAGCTCATCGGTGAAGGCCTTCAGCTGCTCGGCGCTCGGGCGCTCGCCGTTGATCAGCAGGTAGGCCACTTCGACGTAGCTCGACTTTTCCGACAACTGTTCGATCGGGTAGCCGCGGTACAGCAGCACGCCCTTGTCGCCGTCGATGTAGGTGATGGCGGACTTGCAGCTGGCCGTCGCGGTGAAGCCGGAATCGTAGGTGAAATACCCCGTTTCCTTGGTCAGCTTCGCGATGTCGACGCAGTCGTTGCCAAGGGTGGGTTTGATGACGGGCAGAACGACCGACTTATCGCCGGCGTTGAGCGTGACCTGATCAAGATCGGACACTGTGTGCGCTCCTTCATGGGAAGGCGCCTGCCCAAGCGCATTGGTCAGGCACGTGAATGACGTCCTCGGCCTGTGCCGGGGATCAGGTCATTATCGCACAGCAGCATTTGTCGGGTGCTAGACGGAAGTCGTAGACGACAGGCGGCCAGACGCCGGCCGTTGAGCGGCCCGGATCGGCAAAAGTGCTGTCACACGAACGCAGTGTTCCGTCCATCCAAACGCCCGTTGGGCAGGCGCTGGGGAAAAACAAACGGCCGCGCAGAGCGCGGCCGTCGGTTCGAAGCAGGATCGACAGATCAGCGCGCGTAGCGCTTCTGGAACTTGTCGATACGGCCCGAGGTGTCGATGACCTTGTGCTTGCCCGTGTAGAACGGATGCGAAGCCGAGGAAATTTCAACCTTCACCAGCGGGTAGTCGTTGCCGTCTTCCCACTTGATGGTTTCCTTCGTCGCCATGGTCGAGCGGGTCAGGATCTTGAAATCGGAGGTGACGTCATGGAAGACGACGTCGCGGTAGTTCGGATGGATATCGGCCTTCATGGGCTCACACCGTAAATGGGCTGGTGGTCAAGAGCGGCATTATAAGCACCGGTTGCCGCCCGGGGCAACCGGTGCCGGGCAATTGACTTCAGTCCGCGCCCAGGGCCTGGCGTACCAGGGCCTCGAAACGCTGCTGGTCGTAGGCCATCAGCAGATCGCAGTTGTCCGGCTGGCCGGTCTGGCGGTTCCAGTCGACGATGGTGGCACCGCGGCTGAACGTGCCGTTCAGTTCCACGTTCAGCGGCCGCGACTCGACCTGCAGCTGCCCTTCCGGGTTCAGTGCCCAGGCCATGGCCACCGCATCGGCGGTGTACCAGCGGCCGCCTTTGGCGTCTTCAGACAGCGCGCGGGTCTTCCGCGAAATCAGCTCGTAGAAGCGGGCGCGATCGGAGTCGGCCTGCAGCCACGTCTCGGCATCTTCCAGCGGCAGGCCATGGGCGACGGTTGCCTCCCAGTCCGACACCAGCAGGTGCTTGAACGAGGTGAACACCACGTGCGCCGCTTCAGGGTCGAAGGCGATGTTGAACTCGGCCGCCGGGGTGATGTTGCCGTGGCAGGTGACTGCGCCTCCCATCACCACGATGCGCTTGATGCGCTGGGGCAGGGTCGGGTCCAGCTTCAGTGCCAGCGCCAGGTTGGTCAGCGGGCCGAGCATCACCAGCATCAGTTCGCCGGCGTGCTCATGCGACAGGCGCAGGATGGCCAGTGCAGCGTGCTCGGCTTCAGCCTGGCGGCTCGGCGGCGGCAGGTCCACGTCGCCGTAGCCGTCACGGCCATGCACGTGGGCAGCGTCGACGGAGGGATGCAGCAGCGGATCCGGGCTGCCGGCAAACACCGGTACGTCGGCGCGGCCGACGATGTCGCAGAGCTTGAGGGCATTGCGGACGGTGTACTGCAGGCCGACATTGCCGGCGGCGATGGTCAGGGCGACCACGTCATGCCGTTCATCGGCAAAGGCCATCAGCAGGGCCAGGGCGTCGTCCACACCGGGGTCGGTGTCGATCAACAGGGGGATCTTGTGGGTCATCGTTGCCGTCTTCAGATCGGCAACGAAGTGTGGACCGGGATGATGACCGTTGCAAGTACGGGGGTTCTGGCAGGGCTGCGCCCTGCACCCGCAGAATCAACGGCAAACGCCAGAGCAACGGCAAAAGCTGGTTTCCTGGGGGATGCGGGGTGGGTCCGGTTGCGGGGGACGCCGTAAACCCGTCCTTGGGGGCTTGGCCGCGGCATCCATGCCGCGGACACCCCCGCAACCGGACCCACCCCGCCTTCGACAGATTTCCGCGGTCTGTCGGAACGGCGGATGTTGGTAGGTGTCGACCTTGGTCGACACATCCACGCAATGCGTGGATGAACATGGAGATGATCGAAAGCGCTGTAGAGTCGGGAATGGGCTCAGAGCCCTTCGGCACTTACGCCGAGGCGTAGCGCACGGCGGTGCCGATCCAGCGCTGCACCACACGATCGGCCAGCGCGGGTTGCTGGGCCAGCAGGCGCTCGGCGAGGTCATGCACGCCGGGCAGCAGGCCGGCGTCGCGGGCCAGGTCGGCGATGCGGAAACCGGCCAGGCCGGTCTGCCGCGTACCCAGCAGTTCGCCGGGACCACGCAGCTCCAGATCCTTTTCGGCGATGACGAAGCCATCGTTGGTTTCACGCATGGTCTGCAACCGCTCGCGTGCCATCTGCGAGAGCGGCGCCTGGTACAGCAGCACGCAGCGCGACACCGCCGAACCACGGCCGACGCGGCCGCGCAGCTGGTGCAGCTGGGCCAATCCGAGGCGCTCGGCGTTCTCGATCACCATCAGCGAGGCGTTCGGCACATCCACGCCCACTTCAATCACCGTGGTTGCCACCAGCAGGTCGATGTCGCCGGCCTTGAACGCCACCATCGTCGCCAGCTTCTCGGCGGCTTTCAGGCGGCCATGCACCAACCCCACGCGAACGCCGGGCAGCAGCGCCTGCAGCGATTCGTAGGTGGCCTGCGCGGGCGTTGCATCCAGCTCTTCGCTTTCCTCGATGAGCGTGCACACCCAGTACACCTGCCGCCCTTCCTGGCAGGCCAGCGCGATGCGCTCGATCAGCTCCGGGCGGCGATCGTTGTTGAGGGCCACGGTCTGCACCGGCGTGCGGCCGGGCGGCAGTTCGTCGATGGCCGAGACATCCAGGTCCGCGTATTCGGACATCGCCAGCGTGCGTGGAATCGGTGTGGCGGTCATCACCAGCTGGTGCGGGACGCTGTTGCCGCCCGCGCCCTTGTCACGCAGGGCCAGACGCTGGTGCACGCCGAAGCGGTGCTGCTCGTCGACGATGGCCAGGGCCAGGTCCTGGAACACCACCGCCTCCTGCATCAGCGCGTGGGTGCCGACCACCACCTGCGCTTCGCCATTGGCGACCTGTTCCATCACCTTGGCGCGCGCCTTGCCGGTGACCTTGCCGGCCAGCCAGACGATGCGCACACCGAGCGGTTCCAGCCAGCCGCGCAGGTTGTTGAGGTGCTGCTCGGCCAGCAGTTCGGTGGGAGCGGCCAATGCGACCTGCTTGCCCTGCTCCACCGCCAGCATCGCCGCCAGCGCGGCGACCACGGTCTTGCCCGAGCCGACATCGCCCTGCACCAGGCGCAGCATCGGGCTGGGCCGTGCGAGATCCTCACGGATCTGCTTGAACACGCGCGCCTGCGCACCGGTCAGCGCGAATGGCAGCTGCTTCAGCAGCGCCTTGGCCAGCTTGCCAGGACCGCCCAGCGGCGGCGCATGGTGCGCCTGCAACGCGATGCGCTGGCGACGCAGGCTGAGGTGGTGGGCCAGCAGCTCTTCCATCGCCAGGCGGCGCTGCGCCGGGTGGGTGCCGGTGGCCAGCGCGGCCAGATCGGCATCCGGCGGTGGCCGATGCACGGTCAACAGCGCGCTGCGCAGCGACGGCAGGCCGAGGCCATCGAGCCAGCCGCTGGGCAGCAGTTCCAGGGTGCTTTCCTCGGGCAGGCGGTCCAGGGCCTGGCCGATCAGCTTGCGCATGGTCATCGGACCGACGCCTTCGACGGTGGGATACACCGGGTCGAGGCGGTCGCCGAGTTCGGGGTCGTCGTTGCGGCCCAGCACCTGGTAGCTGGGATGGACGATCTCCAGGCCGAGGTGGCCGGGCTTGGGCGTGCCGAAGCAGCGCAACCGGTTGCCGACCGCGAACTGGCCGACCTGCTGCTGGCGGAAATGGAAGAAGCGCAGCACCAGGGTGCCCTGCCCTTCGTCCTCCACCGCCACTTTCAGCATCGGCCGGTAGCGCATGCCGCGTTCGACCGCGACCACCCGCACTTCCACCTGCGCCGGCACGCCGTTGCGCAGGTCTTCGATGCGGGTCAGCCGGGTCCGGTCTTCATAGCGCAGCGGCAGGTGAAGCCAGAGATCCTGCAGGGTGGCCAGGCCACGCGCCTGCAGTTTGGCGGCCACAGCCGGACCGACGCCCGCGAGCATCGCCAGGGATGCTTCGCCGGACGGTGACAGTACCGGAGTGACCGCCGCCTTGCGTGCCACGTGGCGGTCAGTCGATGACCATCACCGCGTCGACCTCGAAGTTGGCGCCCTTCGGCAGGCCGGAGACTTCGATGGTGGAACGGGCCGGGTACGGGGCCTGGAAGTAGTCCTGCATGACCGCGTTGACCTTGGCGAACTCGCCCAGGTCGGTCAGGTACAGGCCCAGGCGCACGACCTTGTCCAGCGAACCGCCAGCGGCTTCGGCCACGGCCTTGAGGTTGTCGAAGGCGCGGCGGGCCTGCGCTTCGACGTCACCAGCGCCGACGACATCGCCGGTAGCCGGGTCGAGCGGGATCTGGCCGGAGAAGTACACGGTGTTGCCGGCGCGCACGGCCTGCGAGTACGGGCCGATGGCGGCGGGAGCCTTTTCGGTGTTGATGATCTGGCGGGACATGGGTCGCTCCGGTGCTTGGGGGAAAACAGAGCGGTGATTGTACCGGCTGGGCGCGGCATCGGCTGGGGTCGGATCCGTTTCCCGGCGGGAAACGGATCCGACCCCGTGCGTCGTGTGCGCGGAACGTCATCCACGCATGGCGTGGACCTACTGGCGGCGTACCGACTGCACGACCGACAGGCGGCGCAGGCGGCGCATCACTTCGGCCAGGTGGTTGCGGTCGCGCACCTGGATGTTGAACGCCAGCACGGCGGCGTTGAAGTCACGGTCCAGGTAGTCCACGCGCTCGATGTTGGAGTGACTCTGCGCGATGGCGGCAGCCAGCTGCGCCAGCACGCCGGTGCCGTTCTCCACTTCCACCACCAGCGAGGTGTCGTAGTCGCCGGACACGGTGGTGTCCCAGCCGATCGGCACCCAGCGCTCGGGCGACTTGCGCAGCTCGGCCAGGTTCGGGCAGTCCATGCGGTGCACCACGATGCCCTTGCCGGCAGTGTGGTAGCCCATGATCTCGTCGCCGGGAATCGGCTGGCAACAGCCGGCGAAGGTGACCACGCCGCGCTCGCTGCCGTTGATCAGGATCTTTTCCTGCGAATGGTGGCGTGAATGCGGGCCGCCGCGCAGTTCGGCGTAGGCCATCAGCGCCTGCGCCGCCTGGGTCGGCATCCAGTTGCCCAGGGCGACCTCGGCCAGCAGCGCCTCCAGGCGCGGGAAACGATGTTCGGCCAGGAATGCATCCAGGCGCCCCTTCGGCAGCCGCTCCAGCGAGGAATCCATCGCCTCCAGCGCACGGTCGAGCATGCGGTGGCCCAGCTGCACGGCATCTTCGTGCTCCAGCTGCTTGAGCTGGTGGCGGATGGCGGTGCGCGCCTTGCTGGTGACCACGAATTCCAGCCACTGGGGTTTCGGCGTGGCCGAGCGTGCGGTGATGATCTCCACCGACTGCCCCGACACCAGCTTGGTACGCAGCGGCACCAGTTTCTTGTCCACGCGCGAGGCCACGGCCATGTTGCCCACGTCGGTATGCACGGCGTAGGCGAAATCGAGTGCAGTGGAGTTGCGTGGCAGGGCCAGGATCTTGCCCTTCGGGGTGAACAGGTAGACCTCGTCCGGGAACAGGTCGACCTTGACGTTGTCGAGGAACTCCAGCGAGGAACCGGCGGCGCGCTGCGAGTCGATCAGCTCGACGATCCAGGCGTGCGCGCGGCTCTGCGCGCTGTTGGGCGAATCGCCGCCGAACTTGTAGGTCCAGTGCGCGGCCACGCCGCGTTCGGCGATCAGGTCCATTTCCTCGGTACGGATCTGCACTTCGATCGGCGAACCATACGGCCCGAACAGCACCGTGTGCAGCGACTGGTAACCGTTGGCCTTGGGAATGGCGATGAAGTCGCGGAAACGGCCATCGAGCGGCTTGAAGGTGGCGTGCACCGAGCCCAGCGCGTGGTAGCAGCTGGGCACGCTGCGCACGACCAGGCGGAAGCCGAACACGTCCATCACCTGGTCGAAGGATTTGTTCTCGTCGCGCATCTTGTTGTAGATGCTCCACGGGGTCTTGATGCGGCTGATCAGCCGATGCTCGATCCCCTCCTTGGCCAGGCGCTGCGACAGCTGCACTTCCACCTGCGCCATCGCCTCGCGGCGTACCACCGGCTGGCTGCGGATGTGCTTTTCAATGATGGCGTGGCGCCACGGGTACAGCGCCTTGAACCCCAGGTTCTGCAGCTCGCTCTTGACCAGGCTCATGCCCAGGCGCTGGGCGATGGGCGCGTAGATCTCCAGCGTCTCGCGGGCGATGCGGCCGCGTGCTTCGCGGCTCTGCGCGCCCAGCGTGCGCATGTTGTGCAGGCGGTCGGCCAGCTTGATCATGATCACGCGCAGATCGCGCGACATCGCCAGCAGCATCTTGCGGAAGCTCTCGGCCGCCGCTTCCTGGCGGTCGCGGAACTTCAGCTTGTCCAGCTTGGTCACGCCGTCGACCAGTTCGGCCACGGCTTCGCCGAACTCGGCGGCCAGCGCCTCACGGGTCAGCGGGGTGTCTTCGATGGTGTCGTGCAGGATCGCCGCGATCAGCGCTTCCACGTCCAGGCCGAGCTCGGCCAGCACCTGGGCCACGGCCACCGGATGGGTGATATAGGGCTCGCCCGACTTGCGCGTCTGCCCAGCGTGCGCGGAGGCTCCGACTTCCCAGGCACGGCGAAGCAGCGGCAGCTGTTCCGGCGGCAGGTAATGGGCGGCGCGTTCAAGCTGGAGGACGTAATCGGGTACGGCGGCAGCGGGCGCTGCGGCGACCTTGGCAGTGGGGCCTGGGTTCATGCCCGAAGCCTATTCCAGCGCGACGTTTACGGCAAATCCTGAATGCGAAACAGCCCGCACGGGGCGGGCTGTTCGGCGATCCAGCAATGACGTTGATCGATGCGATCAATCGTCGTTCTTGGACATGTCTTCGTCGGCGACCACTTCGGCGGCGGCCCACTCCAGCGCTTCGCGCTCGGCGCGCTCACGCTCGGCCTTCTCGACTTCGTCGATCAGCGCGTTGTCGATCTTGCGGGCGGCGATTTCGCGCAGCGCCAGCACGGTCGGCTTGTCCTCGGTCTCGCTGTTGTCCAGCGTGGCCTGCACGCCGTTGGCGAGCTGGCGGGCACGCTTGGAAGCCATCATGACCAGTTCGAAACGGTTGTTAACGACTTCCAGGCAATCTTCTACGGTGATGCGGGCCATACGGGCTCCCGGCGACCGGTCGGCCGCTCAGTCGAATGAGGGAAAGGGGACGGAGTGTACTGGCAGGGGCTGGACAAAATCAAGCCAACCCCCACCCGATTCTTTTGGAATCAGTCAGTTGCGCCCGGATCGGGGGTCAACAGGGCCTGGATCAGGCCGGCATGGCGGACCTTCTGGGCCTCCCGGCGCAGGCGGCTGGCGGTGAAGATGGCGCACAGCTCGTCCACGGCGGTGTCGAACACCTCGTTGACGATGACGTAGTCGAACTCGTTGAAGTGCAGCATTTCATCGCGGGCCGCGCCCAGGCGCTGGGCGATGACCGCCTCGCTGTCCTGGCCGCGCTTGCGCATGCGGTCCTGCAGGGCCTGCTTGGACGGCGGCAGGATGAACACGGTGACCGTGCCCGGCACCAGCTGGCGCACCTGCTGCGCCCCCTGCCAGTCGATTTCCAGCAGCACGTCCTGGCCGGCGGCCAGCTGCGGCTCCACCGACTGGCGGGCGGTGCCCTTCCAGTCGCCGTGCACCCAGGCATGCTCGAAGAAGTCGCCGGCGGCGATCATTTCCTCGAACTTCTCCGCAGAGACGAAATGGTAGTGCTGGCCGTTCACTTCACCGGGGCGCATCGCGCGCGAGGTGAAGGAGATCGACAGGGCGATCTGCGGGTCACGCGCCAGGGTGGCATTGACGATGCTGCTCTTGCCGGCGCCGGACGGGGCGGCAACGATGTACAGCGTGCCGCGCGCAACGGCGTCCGACGGCTTCGACGGGGCGCTCATGCGGCGGATCCAACGGCTTGATTTCGCAAAATTTTTCCTCGGTGTTCCAGATCCGGCGCGGAGGATCGCGCCAGGACGGCGGGGGCTGCGCGGAACATCCTGGAACCAGGCCCGGCAGACGCTTCCCCGGGGTACGGGCACGCAACTTTACCAGAGCGGCCCCGTTGCGCGCCCGCCCGGCAGGCGCCGGGCCTTGTGCCACATGGACGTGCGGGGGCCTGTGCTATAACCGGGCCGTACCCAACGACAGCCCGGAGGCCTGCGCCTCCCCGCCATCCCAGGAGAACGGCATGCCATCGATGAGCCGCCGCCAGTTCCTGAAAGTGACCGGGACAACCCTGGTCGGCTCCAGCCTGGCATTGATGGGCTTCGCGCCCGGCATCGCGCTCGCGGAGGTCAGGCAGTACAAGCTGACCCGCGCGACCGAGACCCGCAACACCTGTACCTACTGTTCGGTGGCCTGCGGCATCCTGATGTACAGCCTCGGCGATGGCGCCAAGAACGCCGAGCCGAGCATCTTCCATATCGAGGGCGACCCGGACCATCCGGTCAACCGCGGCACGCTGTGCCCGAAGGGTGCCGGCCTGGCCGACATCATCCACAGCAAATCGCGCCTGCTCTACCCCGAGTACCGCGCGCCGGGCTCGAACGAGTGGAAGCGGCTGAGCTGGGACGATGCGCTGGACCGCATCGCGCGGCTGATGAAGGAAGACCGCGACGCCAACTTCGTGCAGAAGAACGAAGCCGGGCAGACGGTCAACCGCTGGCTGACCACCGGCATGCTGGCGGCCTCGGCCACCAGCAATGAAACCGCGGTGCTGACCCACAAGGTCGTGCGCTCCCTGGGCATGCTGGCATTCGACAACCAGGCACGTGTCTGACACGGCCCGACGGTGGCAGGTCTTGCCCCGACGCTAGGCCGTGGTGCGATGACGAATCACTGGGTCGACATCAAGAATGCCGACCTGATCCTGATCATGGGTGGCAATGCCGCCGAGGCGCACCCGTGCGGGTTCAAATGGGTGACCGAGGCCAAGGCACACAACAAGGCACGCCTGATCGTGGTCGATCCGCGCTTCAACCGCTCGGCCGCGGTGGCCGACGTGTACGCGCCGATCCGCACCGGCACCGACATCGTGTTCCTGGGCGGCCTGATCAACTACCTGTTGACCGAGGACCGCATCCAGCACGAGTACGTGCTGAACTACACCGACATGTCGTTCCTGGTGAAGGACGAATTCGCCTTCAAGGACGGCCTGTATTCGGGCTACAACGAAGAGAAGCGCAGCTACGACCGCTCCAGCTGGGACTACGCCTACGGTGACGATGGCTTCGTGCGCAGCGACCCGACGCTGAAGGACCCGCGCTGCGTCTACAACCTGCTCAAGCAGCACTACGCGCGCTACACCGTGGAGATGGTCGAACGCATCTGCGGCACGCCCGCCGACAGCATCCGACAGGTCTGGGACATGATCGCGTCCACCGCCGGCAAGGACAAGGCGATGACCATCCTGTACGCGCTGGGCTGGACGCAGCACTCGATCGGTGCGCAGAACGTGCGTGCCGGCACCATGGTGCAGCTGCTGCTGGGCAACATCGGCGTGGCCGGTGGTGGCATGAACGCGCTGCGCGGGCATTCCAACATCCAGGGCCTGACCGACATCGGCCTGATGTCCGACCTGCTGCCCGGCTACCTGACGTTGCCGAAGCAGGACGAGCAGGACTACGACGCCTACATTGCCAAGCGCACGCAGAAGCCGCTGCGCGCCAACCAGATGTCGTTCTGGCAGAACTACCCGAAGTTCCACGTCAGCCTGATGAAGTCGTGGTGGGGCGATGCCGCCACCGCCGACAACAACTGGTGCTTCGACCACCTGCCCAAGCTCGACAAGCCGTACGACATGCTGCAGGCGTACGAGCTGATGAACGAGGGCAAGATCCACGGCTACATCTGCCAGGGCTTCAATCCGCTGGCCTCGGCGCCGAACAAGGGCAAGCTGATCAGTGCGTTCTCCAAGCTGAAGTTCATGGTCAGCATGGACCCGCTGGAAACCGAGACCATCGCCTTCTGGCAGAACCACGGTGCGCTGAACGACGTCGATCCGGGCACGATCCAGACCGAAGTGTTCCGCCTGCCGACGACCTCCTTCGCCGAGGAGAACGGCGCAGTCGTGAACTCCTCGCGCTGGCTGCAGTGGCACTGGAAGGGTGCCAATCCGCCAGGCGAAGCGCGCAGCGACATCGAGATCATGTCCGAGCTGTTCCATCGCATCAAAGCGATGTACGAGAAGGACGGCGGTGCATGGTGGGAGCCGGTGCGCGACCTGGCCTGGAAGTATTCCAACCCGGAACTGCCGACGCCGGAAGAACTGGCGATGGAATACAACGGCAAGGCACTGGCCGACGTGTTCGATCCGAAGGATCCGACCAAGCTGGTACGCAAGGCCGGCGAACAGCTGGCCGCATTCGGCGATCTGCGCGACGACGGCAGCACCTCCTCCGGCTGCTGGATCTACATCGGTGCCTGGGGCCCGACCGGCAACATGATGGCGCGGCGTGACAACAGCGACCCCACCGGCATCGGCAACACGCTGGGCTGGGCCTGGGCGTGGCCGGCCAACCGCCGCGTGATGTACAACCGCGCCTCGTGCGACGTGGCCGGCCAGCCGTTCGATCCGCGACGCACGCTGCTGGCATGGAACGGCAAGAACTGGGGCAGCGTGGACGTGCCCGACTTCAAGGCCGACGAGGATCCGGCCGGCGGCATGGGCCCGTTCATCATGAACCCGGAGGGCATCGCCCGCTTCTTCGCCAAGGCCGGCATGGCCGAGGGACCGTTCCCGGAGCACTACGAACCGTTCGATACACCGCTGCGCAGCAACCCGCTCAGCCCCGGCCAGGCACTGACGCTGAACAACCCGGCCGCGCGCGTGTTCGCCAGCGACCGTGCACAGATCGGTTCGCCGGACGAGTTCCCGCATGTGGCCACCACCTACCGCCTGACCGAGCATTTCCACTTCTGGACCAAGCACGGCAAGCTCAACGCCATCATCCAGCCCGAGCAGTTCGTCGAGATCGGCGCAGCGTTGGCCGACGAGCTGGGCATCAACAACGGCAGCCGCGTGCGCGTCAGTTCCAAGCGCGGCCACATCGAAGCGGTAGCCATGGTGACCAAGCGCATCAAGGCCCTGCAGATCGATGGCCGGACCGTGCACCAGGTGGGCGTGCCGATCCACTGGGGCTTCCTCGGTGCGGCCAAGCCCGGATACATCGCCAATACGCTGACCAACGCCATCGGTGACGGCAACTCGCAGACGCCCGAATCGAAGTGCATCCTGGTCAAGGTCGAGAAGGTGTAGGAGACACGCCATGTCACTGCAATCCCTGGACATCATCCGCCGCTCGGCCACCACCACGCCCTCGCCGGAGGCGCGTGGTGCGCACACCGGCCAGGTCGCCAAGCTGATCGATGTGAGCAAGTGCATCGGCTGCAAGGCCTGCCAGGTCGCCTGCATGGAGTGGAACGACCTGCGCGACGAAGTGGGCAGCTGCGTCGGCAGCTATGACAACCCGCCCGACCTGAGCGAACAGTCGTGGACGGTGATGAAGTTCCGCGAGTACGAGGACGAGAAGGGCAAGCTGGAGTGGCTGATCCGCAAGGAAGGCTGCATGCACTGCAGCGATCCGGGCTGCCTGAAGGCCTGCCCTTCGCCCGGCGCGATCATCCAGTACGCCAACGGCATCGTCGACTTCCAGGAAGAGAACTGCATCGGCTGCGGCTACTGCGTGACCGGTTGCCCGTTCGACGTGCCGCGCATCTCCAAGAAGGACCACAAGGCCTACAAGTGCACGCTGTGTTCGGACCGGGTGGCGGTAGGCCAGGAACCGGCCTGCGTGAAGACCTGCCCGACCGGCGCGATCACCTTCGGCAGCAAACAGGCGATGACCGAGCACGCGGCCGGACGGGTGGAAGACCTGAAATCGCGCGGCTACGAGAACGCCGGCCTGTACGACCCGCAGGGCGTGGGTGGCACCCACGTGATGTACGTGCTGCAGCACGTGGACAAGCCCGAGCTGTACGCCGACCTGCCCAAGGACCCGCGCATCAGCCCGATGGTGGAAGTCTGGAAGGGCGTGGCCAAGCCGCTGGGCGTGCTGGCCATCGCCGCCACCGCCTTCGCCGGCTTCCTGCACTACATCGGCATCGGCCGCAACACGGTCAATGACGAGGAAGAAGAGGAAGCCGAACACGAGGCGAAGAAGATCGAAGAGGAGCAGCGGCCATGAAGTACGCCCCGCACCCGCGCCAGATCATCCGCTACCGCGCGCCGACCCGCATCAATCACTGGATCGTGGCGATCTGCTTCGTGCTGACCGCGCTGTCCGGGCTGGCATTGTTCCACCCTGCCCTGTTCCCGTTGACGCAGCTGTTCGGTGGCGGCCCGTGGACGCGCATCCTGCATCCGTTCATCGGCCTGGCCATGGTGGTGGGCTTTGCGCTGCTGGCGTTCCGCATGTGGCGTGACAATCTGCCGACCGCCGACGATGGAAAGTGGATGCGTGGCATGCGCGATGTGCTGCGCAACGAGGATGAGAAGTTGCCGCCGGTGGGCCGCTTCAATGCCGGCCAGAAGCTGCTGTTCTGGGCCATCATCGGTTGCCTGTCGGCGCTGCTGCTGACCGGCTTCGTGATCTGGCGGCAGTACTTCAGCCACTTCTTCCCGATCGGGGTGATCCGCTTCTCGGTGCTGGCCCATGCGCTGTTCGGCTGGGTGCTGGTGTGCGCGATCGTGGTGCACATCTATGCAGCGATCTGGATCAAGGGCTCGGTGCGGGCGATGACCCAGGGCAAGGTGACCTATGGGTGGGCGTACAAGCATCACCGGCAGTGGTTCAGGGACATCCTGCGCGGACGTCGGGAAGAGGGGTAGCGGCAGGGCCTGCGGCCCTGCACCCGCTTCAAGCCAAGGCAACAGCAACAGCGGCTATCCGTGGGATTGCGGGGTGGGGTTCTGCGTTGCTGCTGGTGGGTGTCGACCTTGGTCGACACGATGAACACGGCAACGACAGAAACCAGTTTTTGTAGAGTCGAGCCATGCTCGACCGCGTTGCTTGAACAGGCTGGACGCCAGCGCCGACAACGGCGAGGATGGAGGCTGGTTCTTCTGGCTGGCCCTGCATGGCGCAACGCATCCTTGAACCCGGTGAGATCGAGACGCTCGCCTCGCGCGATGTTCCGCGCATCATCCTGCCCGATGTCACGTCCCTGTTCGCTGAGCGCGCCACGCGCCTGCGCAGCCTGGCTGCGCACAGTGCCATCGGCGGTTACCTGCAGCTGCTGGCGGCGTTGGCCGATGCACAGCAGGCGCTGCTGGATGAGCTGACACCGCAACAGCGCGAGGCACTGCAGTCGCAGGCGCGCGCGCAGCAGTCGAGTGCGGCGGTCGGTGCCGGCATGCCGTTGCGGCCGGCCAACACGCTTCAGTTGGACGGGCGTTGGCGCGACTGGCTGCGCACGCTGTGCCAGCACTGTGCCGACGAAGCCGGGCTGCCGGTGGAAACCCGCCAGGAGCTGCAACGCGTCGCCGCGGCCGACGATGCCTGGCTGGATGCACAGGCCCATGCCGTGCTGGAGCGCGATGACGCGCCGTCGGTGGATGCGGTCGCTGCGCTGCTGGTGATGAACGCACTGCAGGTTTACTGGGCAGTGCTCGCAGCCAGCTTCCGCCCCACCGACCTGAAGCCGCTGGCCGATGCGCCAGGGCTGTGCCCGCTGTGCGGCACGTTGCCGGTGACCAGCGTGGTGCAGGCGCGTCCGCCCTATGCCTCCTACCGCTACCTGTCGTGCTCGCTGTGCGCCTGCCAGTGGCACTACGTGCGCGTGCAGTGCAGCCAGTGTGGTGCCGCCGGCAAGGATATCGCCTATCGCGCCCTGGCCGATGTGGACGGCGACAGCGGCGAGGCGGTGCGCGAGAGCGCGGTACGCGCCGAGACCTGCGACCACTGCCACAGCTACCGCAAGATCCTGTATCTGGAAAAGGACCCGTCACTGGAACCGGTGGCCGATGACCTCGGCACGCTGTCGCTGGATCTGCTGCTGGCCGAGGAAGGCTATGCGCGTGCCAGCCAGAATCCGCTGCTGTGGCAATCCGACGGCGATTGAGGCGATGACAGCCTCGCCCCCCACCCCGGCATCGGCCGCCGCCCTGCCCTCGCTGGACCGATTGCTGCGCCTGCCTGCACTGGCGGCACTGATCGAAGGCCACGGCCGCAGCCGCATCACCCAGCTGCTGCGTTCGCACCTGCAGGTGCTGCGTGACCGTATCAGCGCCGGGCAGCTGTCGACCGCGCAGCTGCAGGAAGCCATTGATGGCCCGGCACTTGTCGCGGCACTCAACGCCACACTGGCGGCCGATGCACGGCTGGGCCTGCAGCCGATGTTCAACCTGACCGGCACCGTGCTGCACACCAACCTGGGCCGTGCCCTGTTGCCCGAGGCCGCGGTGCAGGCAGTCACCCGCGTGATGACCGCGCCGGTCGATCTGGAATTCGACATCGCCCGTGGTCGTCGCGGCGACCGCGATGCGCGGGTACAGGCACTGGTCTGCGAGCTGACCGGTGCCGAAGCCGCAACCGTGGTCAACAACAATGCGGCAGCGGTCCTGCTGCTGCTCAACAGCCTGGCCAACCGCCGCGAGGTGGTCGTCTCCCGCGGCGAGCTGGTGGAGATCGGCGGCGCTTTCCGCATCCCGGATGTGATGCGCAGCGCGGGCGCGCGGCTGCTGGAAGTGGGTACCACCAACCGCACCCATCCGGCCGACTTCACCAACGCCATCGGCGCGCGCACAGCGCTGCTGATGGAGGTGCACGCCAGCAACTACGCGATCACCGGATTCACTGCCAAGGTCGACACCACGGCGATGGCCGCGATCGCGCACGAGCATGGCCTGCCGCTGGTGGTGGACCTGGGCAGTGGCAGCCTGTGCGATCTGGCCACGTTCGGCCTGCCGCACGAGCCCACCGTGCAGGAAACATTGACGGCCGGCGCCGATCTGGTTTCGTTCAGCGGCGACAAGCTGCTGGGTGGCCCGCAGGCCGGCATCATCGCCGGCCGCGCCGACCTGATCGCGCGGATCAACCGCAACCCGCTCAAGCGCGCACTGCGCATGGACAAGATGGGACTGGCTGCACTGGAAGCGGTGCTGGCCCTGTACCGCGAACCGGAGCTGCTGGCACAACGCCTGCCGACCCTGCGCACGCTGTCGCGCACGCAGGATGACATCGATGCGCAGGCCGAGCGCCTGCTGCAACCGATGCGGTCCGTGCTGGCAGCCGCCTACACCCTTGAACGGGCATTGATGCATAGCCAGATCGGCAGCGGCGCGCAGCCACAGGCGCAGCTGGCAAGCGCCGGACTGCGCATCACGGCCGCGCGGCGCGGTGGGCTGGACCGCCTGGCCAAGCGACTGCGCCAGCTGCCCCGACCAGTGCTGGGCCGAATCGCCGATGACGCACTGTGGCTGGACCTGCGCTGCCTGGAACCCGGGGACGAAGCGGCCTTCCTCGCCCAATGGAGCGCGCTGCAGGCATGATCGTCGGCACCGCCGGGCATATCGACCATGGCAAGACAAGCCTGGTGCGCGCACTGACCGGCATCGAAACCGATCGCCTGCAGGAAGAGCGTACGCGCGGCATCTCCATCGAATTGGGCTATGCCTATGTCCCGGTGGAAAGCACGCACGACGACCGTCCGGCGACAACACTGGGCTTCGTCGACGTGCCGGGCCATGAGCGCTTCGTGCACACGATGGTGGCCGGCGCCACGGGTATCGATGTCGCCCTGCTGGTAATCGCCGCCGACGACGGTGTGATGCCGCAGACCCGCGAGCATCTGGCCATCCTGCAACTGCTGGGCGTGAACCGTGGTGCGGTGGCCCTGACCAAGATCGACCGTGTGGATGCGGCGCGCATCGCCCGGGTCGAGATCGAGATCGCTGCGCTGCTGGCCGCGACACCGCTGCAGAATTCCCCTCTGTTCGCCTGCAACAGCACCGCGCCCGGCGATGCCGGCATCAGCGCACTGCGCACCCAGCTGCACGCGTGGGCGGCGGATGACGCCAGCACGCACCAGGCCGAACTGCGCTGCGAACTGTTCCGCATGCCGGTGGACCGCGTGTTCTCGTTGGCAGGCCACGGCACGCTGGTGACCGGCGCAGTGCACGGGGGCATCGCCGCGGTGGGTGAGCATCTGCAGCTGATGCCGGCCGCCACGGAAGTGCGAATACGCAGCATCCACGCGCAGAACCAGGCCAGCGACCACGCAATGGCCGGGCAACGCTGCGCGTTGAACCTGGCGGCAATCGCCCGCGACGACATTCACCGCGGCGACTGGATCGCCGACCCTCGCGCACTGCTGGCCACCACCCGCGTTGATGTGCGCCTGCGGCTTTCCGCGTTGGCCGCACCATTGCGCGACTGGGCGCCGCTGCATATCCACTGGGGCACGATGCACCAGCAGGCCCATGTGGTGCTGCTGGAAGACGACGATCACGGCAATGGGCAGTTGGTGCAACTGGTGTTCGATGCACCGGTCTGTGCGATGTGTGGGGATCGCTTCATCGCCCGCGATTCAGCGGCGACCCACACGCTGGGCGGTGGCCTCGTACTCGATCCGGACCCGCCACAGCGGCGCCGGCGCAGCCCTGCACGGCTCGCGTGGCTGGGAGCACTGGAGCAACTGGCCGCGGGTGCGGGAATCGGCCCGCTGTTGCGGCAGGCGTCCTTCGGCATTGCCATGGCCGCGCTGCAACGCTACTGCCGGCGCGCCGCCGACCAGATCAATCTGCCTGCAGGCGCACAGCGCATCGTCACCCGCGAAGACACGGTGATCATCCTCGCCTCGCACTGGCGGGCGCTGCGCGAACAGGCGATCACATCGCTGCGCAGCTGGCATGAGCGACGCCCGGACGAACCCGGTGTCGACAGCGGGCGCCTGCAGCGCAGCACCCTGCCCTCGCTTGCAGCGGGTTTGTGGAACGCGCTTCTTCAGGACCTGCTGGACGACGGCAGCGTGCAACGCGTGGGTGCCTGGTGGCGCCTGCCCGGCCATGACCATGCGCCGCCGGAACGCGAACGCCTGCTGCTGGAACGCGTGCTGCCGCAGCTGCACGCCGGTGGCTTCGATCCACCGTGGGTGCGCACTCTGGCCACCGACATCGGACTGGCCGAAGACGAGGTCCGAGCCGTCCTGCGTCGCGCCGCGGCGCGCGGTGAACTGTTCCAGGTGGTACCAGACCTGTTCTATGCACCGGCCCGCATTGCCGAGCTGGCCGCGATCGTCGCGCAGCTGTCACAGGCCAGCGGCACGGTGGATGCGGCGGCCTTTCGCGATGCCATCGGCCTGGGCCGCAAACGCAGCATCCAGATCTTGGAGTTCTTCAATCGCGTTGGCTACACTCGACGCGTCGGTGACCAGCATCGGCCGCGTGGCGACCTGCAGTGGAACGCAGCCCGCGACTGAGCCCACCGGCACCGCCGTACTTTCGGAAGGCATGCGCATCCGGGCATGCGGCTGGGCTTCAAACCCAGTAGGGGGCGTCGATCGTTCCCTGGTAGGTTCGACTCCTGCTGCCTTCCGCCATTCGTGTTTCCGCAGGAGATGTCGGCATGGCCACGCACGCGCAGTCCCCCGCTCCTTCAACGGCCGATGCCCCGCAACGACTGACGTCTCTCGCGCATGGCGGCGGCTGCGGCTGCAAGATCGCGCCGGGTGTGCTGAGCGAACTGCTGCGCGGCGTGCCAGCGCTTCCGGCACCGGCTGAGCTGCTGGTCGGCCGCGAGACCAGCGACGACGCCGCGGTGTACCGCCTCGATGATCACCAGGCCATCGTCGCCACCACTGATTTTTTCATGCCGATTGTCGACGATCCGTTCGACTTCGGCCGCATCGCCGCCACCAACGCGTTGTCGGACCTGTACGCGATGGGCGCCCGGCCATTGTTCGCGCTGGCCATCGTCGGCATGCCGATCAACACGCTGCCGCAGGACACCATCCGCCGCATCCTGCAGGGCGGCGAGCGTGCCTGCGCGGATGCAGGCATCGTGGTGGCCGGTGGCCACAGCATCGATTCGGTGGAACCGATCTATGGCCTTGCCGCGATCGGCGTTCTCGACCCGCAGCAGCTCAAGCGCAATGCCGATGCCCGCGCCGGCGACGTGCTGGTGCTGGGCAAGCCATTAGGCGTAGGCGTGTATTCGTCGGCATTGAAGAAGGAAGTGCTGGATGCCGACGGCTACCAGCAGATGCTGGATTCAACCACCCGCCTGAACACCGTGGGCGTGCCCTTGGCCACGCTGGACGGCGTGCATGCGATGACCGACGTCACCGGCTTCGGCCTGCTCGGCCACCTGCTGGAAGTGTGCCGCGCCAGTGGCGTTGCCGCCGAAGTGGAGAGCGCACGGGTGCCGCTGCTGCCTCAGGCCCTGGAACTTTTGCAGCGCGGCTGCGTGACCGGTGCCTCCCACCGCAACTGGTCCTCGTATGGTGCCGAGGTGCGCTTCACCGATGGGTTGCCGGTGCACTGGCAGCCACTGCTGACCGACCCGCAGACCAGCGGCGGCCTGCTGGTGTCCTGTGCCCCGGAAGCGGTGGAGGCGGTGCTGGCCTGTTTCCGCGATGCGGGCTTTACCCAGGCCACGGTGGTGGGGCGGCTGAACGACGCGACGCCGGGCGTCAGCGTGCGCTGAAACGATGAGGGCGCCCGAAGGCGCCCCCTGCAACATCACTCGATGTTCTGCACCTGTTCGCGGATCTGGTCGATCAGCACCTTCAGCTCCACCGCGGCATTGGACGTGCGGCTGTCCACCGACTTCGAGCCCAGCGTATTGGCTTCGCGGTTGAACTCCTGCAGCAGGAAGTCCAGGCGGCGGCCGACCGGCTCGCGCTGCTTGAGCACGCGGCGGATCTCGACGATGTGGCTGCCAAGACGGTCCAGTTCTTCATCCACGTCCAGCTTCTGCAGCCACAACACCAGTTCCTGCTCGGCACGACCCGGGTCGACCGGGTGCGGCAGGTCAGCCAGGCGTGCGGCCAGCTTGGCGCGCTGACCGTCGCGAATGGCCGGAATCAGCGTCCGGACTTCGGTGGCGATGCGTTCGATGCCGTCCACGCGCTCGCTGATGGCCGCGGACAACTTGCCGCCTTCGCGCTCACGGGCCTCGACGAAGCCATCCAGCACCTGGTCCAGCAGGGCCAGTGCCTCGACCTGCAGGGCGGCGGCGTCGGTGGCCTCGCCACGGGTCACGCCCGGCAGCTGCAGCAGGTCGGTGAAGCTGACCTGCAGATTGGGGAAATCGGAGGTCAGGCGGTGCGCCAGGCGGCCCAGCTGGCCCAGCAGGGCCTCGTCCACCTGCAGGTTGGCCGCCGCTTCCGGCGCACGCAGGCGCAGCACCAGATCCAGCTTGCCGCGGCTCAGGCGCACGGCAATGCGCTCGCGCAGCTGCGGTTCCAGCGCCCGCAGTTCCTCGGGCAGGCGGGTGCCGACCTCCAGAAAGCGGTGGTTGACCGAGCGCAGCTCGCAGCCCAGCGTGCCCCACGGGGTGACCCGCTCGCCGCCGGCGTAGGCGGTCATGCTTCGAATCATGGATTGTGTCCGGGGCGTGCAAAGGGGGAATGGTACCCTAGCGCCCTCACCAGAGCCCCCTTGCCCGCCCCGTGAAGGCCGCGGGCGTGGCGGCGTACTCCCTCGCCATTACGGAACCCGCACCATGTCCGATTCCCGCCCCAGCGGCCGCCAGCCCGACCAGCTCCGCCCGGTCGTCATCCAACGCGGCTTCACCCGCCACGCCGAAGGTTCGGTGCTGGTGTGCTTCGGTGAAACCCGTGTGCTGTGCACCGCCAGCGTCGAGAACCGCGTGCCGGGCTTCCTGCGCGGCAAGGGTGAGGGTTGGGTCACCGCCGAGTACGGCATGCTGCCGCGCGCCACCCACACCCGCAGCGACCGTGAAGCGGCCCGTGGCAAGCAGGGTGGCCGCACACTGGAGATCCAGCGCCTGATCGGCCGCAGCCTGCGCGCGTGCGTGGACCGCAACGCGCTGGGCGAGCGCACCATCACCCTCGACTGCGACGTGCTGCAGGCCGACGGCGGCACCCGCACCGCTGCCATCACCGGCGCCTACGTGGCCCTGGTCGATGCGGTGAACGTGCTGATGAAGCGTGGCGACATCAAGCGCAACCCGATCCTTGGCGCGGTGGCCGCTGTGTCTGTGGGCGTGTACCGCGGCACGCCGGTACTGGACCTGGACTACGCCGAAGACAGCGACTGCGACACTGACATGAACGTGGTGATGAACGACGGTGGTGGCTTCATCGAGCTGCAGGGCACCGCCGAAGGCCACGCCTTCCGTCGCGATGAGCTGGACGCGCTGCTGGGCCTGGCCGAAAAGGGCGTGAGCGAACTGCTGGCCGCACAGCAGGCGGCGCTGTCGGCATGAACCGCCGCATCGCCCTGACCACCCTGGTGGTGGCCGACTATGACGAAGCCATTGCCTGGTACACCGGTAAGCTCGGCTTCGCACTGTTGGAGGACATCGACCAGGGCCACAAGCGCTGGGTGGTGGTCGGGCCGACCGATGGCAGCGCTGCCGCCCTGCTGCTGGCCCGCGCCAGCGACGAGGAACAGCGCAGCCGTATCGGCAACCAGACCGGTGGCCGCGTCGGCTTCTTCCTCAACACCGACGACTTCCACCGCGACCACGCGGCGATGCTGGCCGCCGGCGTCGAGTTCCTGGAAGCGCCACGCGAAGAACCCTATGCAACGGTCGCGGTGTTCCGCGACCTGTATGGCAACACCTGGGACCTGCTGGAGCCCCGCCAATGAAGAAACTGGTACTGGCCAGCCACAACGCCGGCAAGCTGGTGGAGATGCAGGAGATCCTTGCCGATCTGCCGCTGCAGATCACCTCGGCCGCCGAGCTGGGCCTGGGCGACGTGGAAGAGACCGGCCTGACCTTCGTCGAGAACGCGCTGCTGAAGGCACGCGCGGCCTGCGAGGCGACCGGCCTGCCGGCGCTGGCCGATGATTCGGGCCTGATCGTTGATGCGCTTGGCGGCGCGCCCGGCCTGTACAGCGCGCGCTACGCCGGCCATCCGACCAATGCTGCGGCCAACAATGCCAAGCTGCTGGACGCGATGGCCGACATTCCCGATGGCCAGCGCAGCGCCCGCTTCTATGCGGTGATCGTGCTGCTGCGCCACGCCACTGACCCGCAGCCGCTGATCTGTGAAGGCCGCTGGGAAGGACAGATCATCCGCGAACTGCGTGGCACCAATGGTTTCGGCTACAACCCGGTATTCCTGGACACCACCCACGGCCTGACCGCCGCGGAAATGGAGCCGGCGCTGAAGAACGCCATCAGCCACCGTGCCATTGCCCTGCAGCAGCTCAAGCAGCAGCTGGCGACGCTGTACTGACGCCACCCGATCGAACCAGGGAAGCCGGCCAGCGGCCGGCATTACCGAAGAAGCCCATGCCGCACGCCCACGACCACGACCACTGCAACCACCTGCCCGGCGAAGCCTGCTCCGCCGACCACGACAGCCCGCCGCGGCTGGTGCCGCCACCGCTGTCGTTGTACGTGCACCTGCCGTGGTGCGTGCGCAAATGCCCGTACTGCGATTTCAATTCGCACCAGGCCAAGGGCGAGCTGCCGTTCGATGCCTACATCGATGCACTGCTGCGCGACCTGGACCAGGACCTGCCGCTGGTCTGGGGCCGGGTGGTGCACAGCGTGTTCTTCGGTGGCGGGACGCCCAGCCTGTTCCCGCCGGAAGCGATCGACCGCTTCCTGCAGCAGGCCAGCGCGCGCCTGCGTTTCGCGCCCAATGCCGAGATCACCCTGGAAACCAACCCGGGCACCGCCGAGCATGGCCGCTTCGACCGCTATCGCGCGGCCGGCGTGAACCGCCTCAGCTTCGGCATCCAGAGCTTCGACGACGCGATGCTCAAGCGCCTGGGCCGCATCCACGACAGTGGCGAAGCCGAGCGCGCGGTGAAGATGGCGCAGGACGCGGGTTACGACAACTTCAACATCGACCTGATGTACGCGCTGCCGGAACAGACTCTGGCCGGTGCCGAGGCCGACCTGGAACGTGCATTCGCGCTGCAGCCGGCGCACATCTCGCACTACCAGCTGACCCTGGAACCGAACACGGTGTTCTTCGCGCGGCCGCCGCAGGGCATTCCCGATGAAGACAACGCCTGGGACATGCAGGAACACTGCCAGGCCCTGCTGGCGCAGGCCGGTTTCGGCCAGTACGAAGTCAGCGCCTATGCGCGCCCCGGCCGGCAGAGCGCGCACAACCTGAACTACTGGCGTTTCGGCGATTACCTGGGCATCGGTGCCGGCGCGCACGGCAAGATCAGCTCGGGCGCCGAGGAACACGTGCTGCGCCGCTGGAAGCTGAAGCACCCGCAGGCCTACCTGGACAGCGCCGGCACTCCGGCCTCGTTCGGTGGCGACGACGTGATCGCAGCCGAACGCCTGCCGTTCGAGTACATGCTGAACCTGCTGCGCCTGCACGAAGGTTTCAGCCTGCGCGATTTCGAGTCGCGTACCGGGCTGCCGCGCAGCATGCTGGACGCCCCCTTGGCCGAGGCCGTCCAGCGCGGCTGGCTGCAGCTGGCGGATGGCCATGTGCAGCCGACCGAGCTGGGCCGCCGCTTCACCAACGACGTGGTGAGCCTGTTCCTGGAGGAATAAGCCTTCCGCCGCAAGGGGTAGTGCCGGCCGCTGGCCGGCAATCCGGTGCGGATCGCGTTGCCGGCCAGCGGCCGGCACTACCGCGCATCGGGGCCATGCCCTGCAGATGCATTTCACGTTCAGCCTAAAGTAGCGCCGACATCGGCCGACACGGTAGATTCACCAGATCGATCCGCGGGAATCCGGGTACCGCTCGCAGATGTCAGCTGTCTTTTCCCCAACCCCTGCCGACAAGGCCCGCCTGGCTGCGGCCGACCTGCCGCCGCGGGTACGCGAACTGCTGGGCGCGTTGATCGGCCTCTGCCGGCAGACCCTGGCCGCGCCTCTGATCCTGACCGTTGAAGCGCTGGAACAAGCGCTGCTGCACGACGCGGATCGCGCGCGCAATCCCATGCAGCAGGCGGACCTGATGGCCCAGCGCGGCCAGCTGCATGCCTTCGCCGGCCATTTCCCCGATCGCATGCTCGATGCAGTCGCCGAATCCCTGTCACGCCTGCGTGACCCTGCGGCGGCGCCGCCGGCGCTTTCCACGCCACCACCGCTGCCCGGCATGCTGGGCCTGTCCCTGGTCGCCGAACACGATGTCGACCGCGATCTGCTGCTGACCGAGATGGTGCGGCGCGAAACCCTGCGTTCAACCAACTCGCTGAACCTGCTGGGCCAGCGGTTGGGCGTACTCGCCGCTGCGCCGGCATTCGAGACCGACGCCCTGCCCCTTGCACCGCAGTCCTTGTGTGCAATGGTGCGCAGGCTGGCCGAACAGGACAGTCTCAGCACCGAAGTGCAGCTGGCGCTGTACCGCAGCTTCGAACGCCAGGTGCTGGAGCGCCTGGGCGATGTACTCGACCGCGCCAATGCCCTGCTGTCCCAGCAGGGCGTCCTGCCCGGGCTGGTCTACACCCCTTACCTGGCACGTTCGGCGAGCACGCGGCGCATCATCACCCAGTCGGTGGGTGGTGGCCGCGCGACGCAGCCCGCCAAACGTACCGCAGCGCCGCTGACCGGCTGGAACGGGCCGGCCCCCTCCGGCTCGTGGTCGAACCTGCTGCAGGATGCGGTCAGCGACAGTGGTACCGTCGGCTCGGCCATCCCTGGGCTGACCACTTCCGCCGGCAGCGCCCTGCACGAACTGCTGCAGCAGGCCCGGCAGGCCAGCGCAGCGCCCGCGCAGAGCGTCGCCGTGCCCAGCGCCGCCGTGGATGCCGTACTCGCGCGACTGCAGGCCCAGTCCAGCGCCGCCACCGGCGTTGCCGATCTGCAGGCGGCCGTTGTCGCCCAGCTCCGCAGCGAACATGGCGCACAGGCACAGCTCGGCAGCCATGACCGTGACAACCTCGACCTGCTGCGCCTGCTGATGCAGCAGGTGCAGCAGCAACAACGCCCAGACCCGGTGCCGGCGGCCCTGCTGGCACGCCTGCAGGTGCCACTGGCGCGCGCCGCCATGGCTGATCCCGGCTTCTTCGTGCGTGACGAGCACCCCGCCCGCGAACTGCTAAACCAGGTCGCCGAAGCCGGCGCCAGCTGGCTGGGCGATGATGATGTCGATCCGCAGCTGCTGCAGCGCATGGCGCAGAGCGTGCAGGGCCTGCTGGGCCAGGACGTCCGTACCCCGGAAGCCTTCGCCACCGCCAGCGAGGACGTGCAGCAGCACCAGCGTGCGGCGGTTCATCGCGCCGAGCTGGCCGAACGCCGCCACGTCGAAGCCGCGCGCGGCAAGGAACGCCTGGAACTGGCCCGGCGCCAGGCCAATGCACAGATCGACCAGTGCTGTGATGCGCAGGCACCGCCACGCTTCGTGCAGACGCTGCTGCGCCAGGCATGGGCCGATGCCCTCACCCTGACCCGCCTGCGCCACGGCGATGATTCACCGCAATGGCAGGAACGCCTGCAACAGACCCAGCGCATTGCAGCGGTGACCGCGCAGGCCGTGGATGCCCCCGGTGGCACCGATGCCGCACTGGCCGCCGATGTGGAAGCCGCGCTGGTGCAGGTGGGCTACCACGCCGAGGAAGCCGCTGCGGTCGCGCGCAGGCTGGCCACGCCCGGCGGCGAGGATGACAGCACCTCGCGTACCGAACTCAGTGCGCGCCTGAAGGCGCGCGCACGGCTGGGAGAACAGGCCGGGCCCACCACCACGGCACCGTCCAGCCCGCGCAACGCCGCCGAGGAAGCCGCTTACCAGCAGCTGTCCGCGCTGCCGTTCGGCAGCTGGTTCGACATCGACAATGGCGATGGCACGCTGCGCCGCCAGCGCCTGTCCTGGTACAGCCTGCTGACCGGCCATGCCCTGTTCGTCAATCCGCGCGGACAGAAGATCGCCGATACCGACCTGGATACGCTGGCCCGGCAGCTCAGCGCGGGCCGCGCGCAGCTGGTCACCGAAGACAAGGGGCGACTGGTTGATCGCGCCTGGCAGGCCAGCCTCGACGCACTGCGCGCACTGGCCGACGGCCACGCCGGGGAGACATCCGCATGAACACCCAACCGCCCCAGGACACCCGTCGCGCACCACGCCGGCAGGTCTCGGACCTGGTACCGGTCACCGACCAGATGCGCGACTGCGTGGTGGGTCGCCTTGGCAACGTGTCCGAAACCGGCATGCTGATGCTGGCCAGCACGCCATTGCGCGAGGACGCGCTGTACCAGCTGCGTTTCCCATTGCCGATGGGCGACGGCCGTCAGGAGGCCATCGACGTGGGCGTGCACCTGCTGTGGAGCGAGCCTGCGCACGCCCCTGGGCAGAGCTGGACCGGCTTCCGCTTCCTTACCCTGTCACGCGAACATCGGCAGCTGCTGCGGCAGTGGGTGGGTGAGGACAGCGACGAGGGGCCGGTTTCGACGGCCTGAGTGCCGGTTCCAGCACAGCGGTTTCTTGCGGTATGCGGCAGAATCTAGGGCCGTTTTCCGTGTCGAGCCACCGCAATGATCCAGCAAGACCCCGGCGTCCTGTATTCCGACCACCTGGCCGTGCTGTGCCGACGCGCCGAACAGGCGCTGGCCCGCGGCGGCTTCGACCACCTGGTGGTGCCCAGCGGCACCCTGCATTACCAGGTGTTCGACGATCGGGACTACCCGTACGCGGTAAATCCTCAGTTCAAGGCGTGGCTGCCGCTCACCCGCGTGCCCAACAGCTGGATCGTGTTCACCCCGGGCAAGCGCCCGGCGGTGATCTTCCACCAGCCCTTCGATTACTGGCACGTGGTGCCGGACGCGCCCAGCGGCTGGTGGGTGGAGCACTTCGACATCCACATCATCCGCAAGCCCGAAGAGGCGCTGGCCCTGCTGCCGGCCGACCCGTCGCGCTGCGCCATCCTCGGCGAGCCGCAGAGCGCGCTGGGCAACTACGTGCCGAACAACCCGGCGCCGGTGGTGAACTACCTGGAATGGCACCGCGGCAGCAAGACACCGTATGAAATCGCACTGATGCGCCAGGCGCAGGTGCTGGGCGTGCGCGGCCACCGCGCCGCCGAAGCCGCGTTCCGCAATGGCGCCGACGAATTCAGCATCCACATGGCGTACTGCCAGGCCGTCGGCCAGGATGCCAACGAACTGCCCTACGGCAACATCGTGGCCCTGAACGAACATGCCGCCGTGCTGCATTACACCGAGCTGGGCCGCAAGGCACCGCAGCCGCTGCGCAGCTTCCTGATCGATGCCGGCGCCAGCGCGCACGGCTACGCCAGCGACATCACCCGCACGTACGCTGCGCACGGCCACGACGAATTCGCCGCGATGATCGCCGCCGTCGATGCCGCCCAGCAGCAGATGTGCGCCGCAGTACGCCCGGGCTTCGACTACAAGCAGCTGCACGTGGATGCGCACCTGTCGCTGATGGGCGTTCTGAAGGACTTCGGCGTCATCAAGGTCTCGCCGCAGACCGCGCTGGAAACCGGCGTCAGCGCCGCGTTCTTCCCGCACGGCATCGGCCACCTGATCGGTCTGCAGGTGCACGACGTGGCCGGCTTCGCGGCCAGCGACGAAGGCGGCCGCATCGAGCGCCCGGCCGGCCACCCGTACCTGCGCCTGACCCGCGTGCTGGAACCGGGCATGGTGGTGACCATCGAGCCGGGCCTGTACTTCATCGACATGCTGCTGAACGAAGTGAAGGATGCCGGCCATGGCGATGCGATCAACTGGGACCGCGTGGACTTCTTCCGCCCGTATGGCGGCATCCGCATCGAAGACGAAGTGCTGTGCACTGATGGCGAGGCTGACAACCTGACGCGGCCGGAGTTTGCTGCGGCGAACGGCTGAGCCCCTCGTGGTTGGCCGCTGAATTCAGAAGCCGCGGTTTGCCGGGCGGGGTGGGTTTGCAGGACACGCCGTAAACCCATCCATGGGGGCTCGATGGCGCCATCCATGGCGCCAACGGTCCTGCAAACCCACCCCGCCCGGCCTTTGACAGTTTCCTGCGCGCGTCCAACCACGGAAAAGAAAAAGAAAATCAAAAGCGGGTCGCTCGCTGCGCTCGCTCTGTGTCGACCAAGGTCGACACCTACCAACAGCCGCAATTGCCAGTAGATCCACGCCATGCGTGGATGATTCATTCGATATCTCACAGATGTGCCGACCAACGGTCGGCACCCACCAACAGCCGCGTGAACCTGTCGAAGGCTGGGCACTGTGGGTTTGCGGGGTGTGAGCGGCTTGGATGCCGCGACCAAGCCCCCATGGGTGAGGGCGCTTTGCTTGCGAAGCACTGCTTCGCAAGCGCCCGAACGCACAGCCGCCAGCGGCTGGGCCGGACTGGGGGTTTACGGCGTCCCCGCAAACCCACAGTGCCCCGCCATCCCACGGAATGCCCGCTGTTGCTGTTGCCCTGGCTTGAAGCAGGTGCAGGGCTGCAAGCCCTGCCGAACCCCCTTACCCCGCCATCACCGCTTCGATCTCGTCGGCGCTGCGCGCCAGGCCTTCGGTCAGCACCCGATGCCCATCGTCGGTGATCAGCACATCATCCTCGGTACGGATGCCGATACCGCGCCAGCGCGGTTCCACCGTCGTGTCGTCCACCGCGATGTACAGCCCCGGCTCGATGGTGAACGCCATGCCCGGCTCCAGCAGGCGCGAATCGCCCGCCAGGCGATAGTCGCCCACGTCATGCACGTCCAGCCCGATCCAGTGCCCGGTCTTGTGCCGGTAGAAGCGCTGGTACAGGCCCTCGGCCAGGTTCTTTTCCAGCGTGCCCTTCAGCAGGCCCAGGCGCAGCAGGCCCTCGGTCAGGGTCTGCACCGCCGCGAGGTGACCGGCCTCGTACGGCACGCCCGGCCTGGCCTGGGCCAGTGCAGCGGCCTGCGCGTCGCCAACCAGATCGTGCAGCGCACGCTGCTCGGCGCTGAAGCGGCCATTCACCGGGAAGGTGCGGGTGATGTCGCTGGCGTAGCCGCGGAACTCGGCACCGGCATCGATCAGCACCAGCTCGCCATCGCGCGAACGCGCGTTGTTGTCGCGGTAATGCAGGATGCAGCCGTTGCGGCCGGCGCCGACGATGCTGCAGTACGCTGGCACGGCATCGTTGGCGCGGAACACGCGCTCCAGCTCGGCCTGCAGTTCGTACTCGTGGATGCCCGCCTTCGCTGCATGCATCGCGGCCAGGTGCGCACGCACGCTGATCTGTGCGGCGCGGTGCATCAACGCGACTTCCGCGCCGGACTTGAACAGGCGCTGCTCGTGCAGCAGGTGGCCCAGTTCCAGGAACTCATGCGGTGGCTGCGCACCATGGCGCACCTGCGAACGCACGCGGTTGACCCAGCCGATCAGTTTCAGGTCGAAGTCGGCATCGCGGCCGAAGTGGTAGTAGACGCGCGAGCGCCCTTCCAGCAGGCCCGGCAGGATGTCGTCCAGATCGTCGATGGGGTAGGCATCGTCCATGCCGAACTGCGCTACCGCGCCTTCCTGGCCGGCACGGCTGCCGTCCCAGGCCTCGCGTTCGGCATCCCGCTCGCGGCAGAACAGGATGGCCTCGCCGTGGCGGCGGCCCGGGATCAGCACCAGCACCGCTTCCGGCTCCGGGAAGCCGCTGAGGTACTGGAAGTCCGAATCCTGCCGGAACGGATAATGGGTATCGAGGCTGCGCACCTTCTCGGCCGCGGCCGGCAGCACCAGGATCGCGTCCTCGCCGGCCATGTCCATCAGCTGGCGGCGGCGACGCTTGTACTCGCCGGCCGCAATGCCGGTGCGCTGCTTGATGTCCATCAGTTCAGGCGCTGCCGATGGCGCGAGGCCAGCACCACGTCGCCGTGCAGCAGCAGCACCGCCACGCGGATGAATTCCTCGATCTCCGACAGGGCTTCATCATCATCATCGCCACCGGCCTCGAAATCGTCGCTGGAGGCGCGGGCCAGGCTGGCCATGTCGGTCAGCGCTTCTTCGCCTTCCTCGGACAGGGCCGGGCGGCGGCCGCCGCTGCCCAGGCCGAAGCCGCCCAGGAACGAGCGGGTCCAGCTGAACATGGCGTCGGCCTGCGCGGACACGTCGTCGGTGTCGGTCAGCAGCAGTTCGAAGGCGAAGTCGCGGTCTTCCAGCTGCTTGATGGTGACCTGCAGCAGCTGCGCCAGCACGCTGTCGTCGGCCACCGGCGGCAGGTTGTCGTCGGCCAGCACGCGCGCCGGCCAGTCGTTGCCGGCGGCGCCGCCAGCGGCCAGCCAGCCGCACAGCGCGCCATGAAGCTCGGCAGCGGTGGCGCCCAGGCCCAGTTCGTGGCTGGCGCGGGTAACGTCGTCGACGGAGGGAAGTTCGGTCATCGTGCGGCTCGTTCGGATAAGGAAACCCGGGACGCGCACGCGCGCGCCCGTGAGACTCGGTAGTGTAGCAACCCGACGGCATCCTCTCCGCAGCCGTCCAGCCTTGCTGCGACAACGCTTGACCGCCCTTACCCGGCTTGCCTATCGTGCCCGCATGGAACCCGCCGATCCCCTTGCCCAGCTGCAGGACTTCGCCGCCCGCGTGGAAGCGTTGCTTGAACGCAACCAGCGCCTGGCCGAGGAGAACCGCAGCCTGCGCCACCAGCAGGAACAGCTGGTGGCCGAGCGCTCGACGCTGCTGGCCAAGAATGAGCAGGCACGCTCGCGGGTGGAAGCAATGATCAGCCGGCTCAAATCCCTGGAGCAGCACACATGAGCGCCGAACCGGTCAGTGTCCGCATCCTCGATCGTGAATACACGGTGGGCGTCGGCGGCGACGAACGCGACAGCCTGATGGCCGCCGCGCGCCTGCTGGATGCGCGCATGCGCGAGATCCGTGGCAGCAACCGCATGGCCGCCGTCGACCGCGTCGCCGTGCTGGCCGCGCTGAACCTGGCCCACGAACTGCAGCTGCTGCGCGACGAGAACGCCCGCCAGGCCGTGGCGCTGCAGCAGACGCTGGCCGACCTGAACCGGCGCCTGGACCGCGCGATCGACGGCACCCCATAGAAAAAGGGGACGGAGGGAATCAAGGCGCATTCGCCCCTTCCGTGCTGGAAACGCCTTGATTCCCTCCGTCCCCTTTTCGCGTATCTGAATTGGCACGGACTGTTGCCGACGAACGGCCTATCCAGATCCTGCGCGCTGGCTATAATGGCCACGCGTTCTCTGCGGTACTCGACGGCATGTGCAAACATTCGCCTTGTCCCTTAAGAACGACACCGGGAGCGCGACAGCGCCGGGAGTGCAGGTCCGCCTTGTAGCGGGAAGCCCGATGGTTCTCCAGCGTTCCCACTTGAGCCCCCGGGTTCAAGGTCGTTTCGCATGCATCGACATTGCGGAGAATGCAATATTCCAGCAAGGGCGGCGTCTTCGGGCGTCGCCCTTGTTCTTTCCGGCACAATGACGGCTGATCCTTGCCGCACGCTGCCATGACCGACCCGCGCCAGGCCCTGCGCCACGACCTGCGGCAACGCCGCCGCGACCTTTCCGCCGCTGAGCGCATCGCCGCCGCCGAATCGCTTGCCGATGCCCTGCTGACCCTGCCGTTCGCCCCGCGCGAAGGCGCCGTGGCCGGCTACTGGGCGCTGGATGGCGAAATCGCCCTGCACCGCTGGCAGCTGCAGCTGCCCGAAGGACTCACCTACTGCCTGCCGGTGCTGGCCGACGACGTGCTGCGCTTCGCACCGTGGCGGCCCGGGCAGCCGCTGACCAGCAACCGCTACGGCATTCCCGAGCCGGACGTGGCGCTGGAAGACACCCTGGAACCGGCGCAGATGGCGCTGGTGGTGACCCCGCTGGTGGGTTTCGACACGCAGTGCCGGCGGCTGGGCATGGGGGGCGGCTGGTATGATCGCAGCTTCGCCTTCCGCCACGACCGGCCGGCGCCGCCCTGGCTGGTCGGTGCTGCGTTCGCGGTGCAGCAGGTCGAGTCCTTGCCGGTGGCGTCGTGGGACGTGCCGGTGGATGCGATCTGCACCGAAGACGGCACCTTGTTCCCCTCCGCTGCCCCCGTGAACGCATGACCGCCCGCAAGCGCTACTGGCTGATGAAGTCCGAACCGGACGCCTTCTCCATCGATGACCTGGCCAAGGTCAAGGTCGAACCCTGGAACGGGGTGCGCAACTACCGGGCGCGCAATTTCATGCGCGATGGCATGCAGGTGGGTGACGGCATCCTGTTCTACCATTCCAATACCAAGGTGCCGGGCATCGTTGGCCTGGCCACCGTGGCCAGCCCGGCCTACCCCGACGACACCCAGTTCGACCCGACATCCGACTACCACGACCCCAAGAGCACGCGCGAGAACCCGCGCTGGATGCTGGTGGACGTGGGCTTCGACCGCAAGCTCAAGCAGGTGATCGCGCTGGACGAGATCAAGCTGCACGCCGAAGAACTCGGCGAGGGCTTCCCGCTGGTTGCCAAGGGCAACCGCCTGTCGGTGTTCCCGGTGACCGCCGCGCAGTGGAAGCTGCTGCTGTCGCTGGAAAAGAAATCCTGATTCCCTGCCTGAGAGTTCTCCCATGTCCGAAGCCAAGCGCCTGGCCGCCGAGAAAGCCATCGAGTACGTTGAAGACGGCATGATCGTCGGTGTCGGCACCGGTTCCACCGTGGCCTATTTCATCGATGCCCTGGCCCGCATCCAGCACCGCATCAAGGGCGCCGTGTCCAGCTCCGAGCAGAGCACCGCACGCCTGAAGCAGCACGGCATCGAAGTGATCGAGCTGAACCACAGCGGCAACCTGTCGCTGTACGTGGACGGCGCCGATGAGTGCGACGCCAACAAGTGCCTGATCAAGGGCGGCGGCGCCGCGCTGACCCGCGAGAAGATCATCGCCGAGGCCAGCGAGCGCTTCATCTGCATCGTCGACCCGAGCAAGCAGGTGCCGGTGCTGGGCAAATTCCCGCTGCCGGTGGAAGTGATCCCGATGGCACGCAGCCTGGTCGCCCGCCAGATCCGCGACATGACCGGCGGCCAGCCGACCTGGCGCGAAGGCGTGGTCACCGACAACGGCAACCAGATCCTGGACATCCACAACCTGCAGATCACCGATCCGGAAAAGCTGGAGCGCGAGCTCAACCAGCTGCCGGGCGTGGTCTGCGTCGGCCTGTTCGCGCGCCGCCGTGCCGATGTGGTGATCGTCGGTGGCGAGCCGCCGGTCGTGCTCTGACCCTTTCGAAGGATCCTGACGATGTCGCTGTTGCGTTCGCTGCTGATGCTCCCGCTGCTGGCCCTGGCCGGCTGCGCCACCGATGCGGCCCGCCACTGGGTCGAACTGGATGGCGCCCGCTACCAGGTCGAGCTGGCCACCAACGATGAAACCCGCGCGCGCGGGTTGATGTTCCGCGACCAGATGGCCGCCGACCACGGCATGCTGTTCATCCACGACCGCGAGGAAATGCAGGCGTACTGGATGAAGAACACCAGGATCGCGCTGGACATCCTGTACTTCGACAGCGAGCGCAGGCTGGTCAGCCAGCAGCGCGACGTTCCGCCGTGCTCGGCCGGCGACATGTGCCCGCCGTATCCCAGCGGTGGTCCGGCCCGGTACGTGCTGGAGCTCAATGCAGGCCAGGCCGAGAAGCTCAAGCTGAAGGACGGCACCGCGCTGACCTTCGGCCCGGGCATCGAAAAATAGGGGTAGTGCCGGCCGCTGGCCGGCAATCCAACCCGACCGGGGTCAGATCCCTTTCGCAGGCGAAAGGGATCTGACCCCTGAATTTTTCACGCGACACTGCTTGAAACCGCCTGCGAATGACGCCAGTCTGTGGTCATGCAGGACCGGATCACACTCCCCGACTGGGATGCACTGGCCGACCTCGAAGACGAGGCGCTGCCCTTGTTGCCGACCGCGCTGCTGATCGCGCGCGATGAATACCCCGATCTGCAGCCGTCCACCTACGACGCGCTGATCCAGAGCCATGTGGACCACCTCCGCTCGGAAGTGGAGAGCATCGACAACAGCCCATTGAAGATGGCGGCGATCAACCGCCACCTGTTCGACGAGCTGGGCTACAGCGGCGACCACGACGAGTATTACGACCCGCGCAACAGCTACCTCAACCAGGTGTTCGAGCGCCGCCTGGGCAACCCGATCTCGTTGGCGCTGGTGCAGATGGAAGTCGCGCGCCGGCTGGGGATCCCGCTGGATGGCGTGTCCTTCCCCGGCCACTTCCTGGTGCGCCTGCCAGTGGACGACGGCGTGCTGGTGATGGACCCGTTCAACGGTGGCCGCCCGTTGGACGTGGACGAACTGCGCGAGCGGGCCAAGTCACACCTGGGTGGGCAGATGCCCGACGACCAGGTGCTGGCGCAGATCCTCGACCCGGCCCCGGCACGCGCCATCCTCATGCGCATGCTGCGCAACCTGCATGGTGTCTACGCCGAAGCCGGTGAATGGGACCGTGCCGCGCGCAGCGCCGACCGCCTGTTGAAGCTGGCACCCGAACAGGACGACGCCCTGCGCGACCGCGGCCTTGCGTACCTGCAGCTGGAGTACCTGGCCGGTGCCCGTCACGACCTAGGGCAGTATCTGAAGCGCAACCCGGAAGCCAGCGATGCGCAGTGGCTGCGTGAGAAGCTGATCGACCTCGGCGGGCCGGTACCGCGGCTGCATTGAGGGTGTGGGTGTGTGGACCAACGGTCCACACCCACCGGATGGGCCGGGTGGCCCACCAATCAATCGACCTCGACCATCTCGAAATCGGCCTTGGTCACGCCACAGTCGGGGCAGGTCCAGGTCTCGGGAATGTCCTCCCAGCGCGTCCCGGGCTCAATACCCTCTTCCGGCAAGCCTTCCGCTTCGCTGTAAAGAAAGCCGCAGACCACGCACATCCAGGTTCGCAGGGTGGTGGGGGTGGCGTCGCTCATCGGATAATCGGGGCTGGATTCACGGGCCGCCATTGTCCCATTGCGGCCCACGCACCGGTAGCCATCGATGACTTCTGCTTCCCCGGCGCCCCGCGGCGTCTACCTGATCACCCCGGATGAGCCCGATACCGCACGCCTGCTGGCCCGTACCGCGCCGCTGCTGGCCGCCGGCGCCACCTGGCTGCAGTACCGCAACAAGACCGCCAGCGATGCACTGCGGCAGGAGCAGGCGATCGCGCTGCAGGCGCTGTGCGCACACTACGGCGTACCGCTGATCATCAACGATGCCCCCGCGCTGGCCCATGCGGTGGGCGCAGCCGGCGTGCACCTGGGCGGCACCGACGGTGACATCCCCAGCGCGCGCGCCCTGCTCGGTACCGAGGCCATCATCGGCGCCTCCTGCTACGACCAGCTGGCCAATGCCGAGAAGGCCGTGGCGGCCGGCGCCAGCTATGTGGCCTTCGGCGCGTTCTTCCCGACCACCACCAAGATCACCACCAGCCGCGCCCATACCGACCTGCTGCGGCAAAGCGCCGCACTGGGCGTGCCGCGGGTGGCGATCGGCGGGCTGACGCCGGACAATGTCGGTCCCATCATCGACGCCGGCGCCGATCTGGTGGCCGTGGTCAGCGGTATCTATGCCGCACCAGACCCGGTCGCGACCCAGCGCGCCTACCTCGCCCAGTTCGCGTAATGCCCAGGAAAGCCCCATGAACCACGACCAGTCCCACGCCCTGTTCTCCCGTGCCCAGCAGCTGCTGCCGGGCGGCGTCAATTCGCCGGTACGTGCGTTCAAGTCGGTTGGCGGCGAACCGTTCTTCGTCGAGCGCGCCGACGGCGCCTACCTGTACGACGTCGACGGCAACCGCTATATCGATTACGTCGGTTCGTGGGGCCCGATGATCGTCGGCCACAACCACACGGCGGTGCGCCAGGCGGTGAAGAAGGCGATCGACAATGGCCTGTCGTTCGGTGCGCCGTGCGCGGCGGAAGTGACCATGGCCGAAACCATCACCCGCCTGGTGCCGTCGTGCGAGATGGTGCGCATGGTCAACTCCGGCACCGAGGCCACGCTGTCCGCGATCCGCCTGGCCCGCGGTGCGACCGGCCGCAACCGCATCGTCAAGTTCGAGGGCTGCTACCACGGCCACGGTGACTCGTTCCTGGTCAAGGCAGGCAGCGGCATGCTGACCCTGGGCGTACCGACCTCGCCGGGCGTGCCCGCCGGCCTGAGCGAACTGACCCTGACCCTGCCCTACAACGACTTCGAAGCCGCCACTGCGCTGTTCGAGCAGCAGGGTGACGACATCGCCGGCCTGATCATCGAACCGGTGGTCGGCAACGCCAACTGCATTCCGCCGCGCGACGGTTATCTGCAGCATCTGCGCGAACTGTGCACGAAGCATGGCGCGCTGCTGATCTTCGACGAAGTGATGACCGGCTTCCGCGTCGCCCTCGGTGGTGCACAGGCGCACTACGGCATCACCCCGGACCTGACCACCTTCGGCAAGATCATCGGCGGCGGCATGCCGGTGGGTGCCTACGGCGGTCGCCGCGAGCTGATGCAGCAGATCGCACCGGCCGGCCCGATCTACCAGGCCGGCACGCTGAGCGGCAATCCGGTGGCGATGGCCGCCGGCCTGGCAATGCTGGAGCTGATCCAGCAGCCGGGTTTCCATGCCGACCTCGCCGAGCGCACCGCGCGCTTGTGCGCCGGCCTGGAAGCGGCCGCCGCCGACGCCGGCGTGGCCGTGACCACCACCTGCGTGGGTGCGATGTTCGGGCTGTTCTTCACCAGTGAGAAGGTGGAGACCTATGCGCAGGCCACCGCCTGCGACATCCCGGCATTCAACCGCTTCTTCCACGCCATGCTGGACCAGGGCGTGTTCCTGGCACCGTCGGCGTACGAGGCCGGCTTCCTGTCCAGCGCGCACGACGATGCGGTGATCGAAGCGACGCTGGCCGCCGCCCGCGTGGCGTTCAAGGCCGCCAAGGGCTGATCGCAAAAAGGGGACGGAGGGGATTAAGTCGTTTGTGCACAAACGACTTAATCCCCTCCGTCCCCTTTTTTCAACCGAAGACGAACTTGCCCTTCATCATCGCGAAGTGGCCAGGGAACGAGCAGAAGAAGGTGTAGTCGCCGCCCTTCTGCAGGCCCTGGGTGGAGAAGCGCACGCGCGTGGTCTCGCCACCGCCGATCACCTTGGTGTGTGCCAGCACGCGCTTGTCAGCCTTCGGCAGGTAGCTGTCGGCCAGGGTCATGCGCATGCCCGCCATCGCCACCGGCTGGTAATCGGCGGTGCGGGTCAGCACCCAGTTGTGGCCCATGGCAGTGGCGGCCAGCTTGCCGGTGTGACGCAGGGTCAGGTCCACGGCGGAGCAGTCGGCGGCGACCTTGATCTCGCGGCTGCTGAAGCTCATCTGGTCGGTGCTGTCGATGCTCACCGCGCACACCCGTGCCATCGCCGACGGCGCCAGCATCAGCGCGCCCAGTCCCACTGCCACCATCCAAGCCTTCATCGTTGCGTCTCCTGCAGGTTCAAGCGCCATTCTAGGCAGGCACCTGCAGCCGTGTCTGCGACCGTCTGTCGCACGCGTACTCCAGGGTTTCCGCACATCGGCCACGATGGCATGCTCGGCCGATGCGGATCGATCTGTTGCTGCTGGATGTGGATGGCGTGCTGGTGCAGTACCAGCGCGCGCAGCGTGTGCTGCACCTGGCGCGGGCGCTGGGGGTTCCGACGCAGGCCGTGCAGGCTGCGCTGTACGACAGCGGGCTGGAAGCCGCGCATGACAATGGCGCGCTGGATGGCCCGGCCTATCTGGCGCGATTGGGGGAGCTGCTGGGCACGACTGTCGATGTGGCTACATGGACCGCGGCGCGACGGGCCGCCAGCCATCCGCAGCCAGCCGTATTGCAACGGCTGCAGGCCCTGCAGCTGCCGATGGCGGTGCTGACCAACAATGGCGCACTGATGAAGCAGGCCTTGCCTGCCCTGCTGCCGGAGCTGTTCCCTGCCCTGCTGGGTCGCGTGTTCTGCAGCGCCGATTTCGGCCTGCGCAAACCGGCACCGGAGGTGTTCCTGCGCACGCTGGAGATGCTCGATGCAGCGCCTGCGCACACGCTGTTCGTCGATGACCTGTTCGCCAACGTGCGCGGTGCACGCGCCGCCGGCCTGCATGCGGAAACCGTGCGCGATGGCCGTGGACTGGGCAAGGTGTTGAAGCGTTACGCGGTGAGCTGATCGGGGTCAGAGCCCTCTCCGCAGGAGAGGGATCCGACCCCACTGCCATGGCTTCAGCGCGCTGCGATGAACGCAGCAATCGCCGCACGCAGGCGCTTGAGGCCTTCGGCCACTTCTTCGTCGGTGATGTTCAACGACGGCACGAAACGCAGCACGTCCGGGCCGGCCTGCAAGGTCAGCAGGCCCTGCTCGGCAGCGTGGTCGAGGATCGCGCCAGCCTGGCCGGCAAAGTCCTTGCTCAGCACTGCGCCCAGCATCAGGCCACGGCCACGCACGTCGCTGAACACGCCGAATTCTTCGTTGATGCGCGCGAAGCCATCGCGCAGCGCCTTCGACTGGCGGCTGACATTGGCGGCGATCTCCGCCGAGGCCAGCTTGCGCAGTGCCACGCGGGCCACCGCAGCAGCCAGCGGGTTGCCGCCGAAGGTGGTGCCATGCGCGCCGAACTGCATGGTCTCGGCCACCTTCGGGCCGGCCAGCATCGCGCCGATCGGGAAGCCGCCGCCGAGTGCCTTGGCCAGGGTGACCATGTCCGGCACCACGTCGTCCTGCCAATGCGCGAACAGGGTGCCGGTGCGGCCCATGCCGGCCTGGATCTCATCCAGCACCAGCAGCGCGTTGTGCTGGTCGCACAGCTCACGCACGCGCTTGAGGAAACCGGACTTGGCCGGCATCACGCCGCCCTCGCCCTGGATCGGCTCCAGCATCACCGCGGCGACGTCGCCGGCGGCCATGGCGGTTTCCAGCTGCACCTCATCGTTGAAATCGATGTAGCGGAAGCCACCGGGCAGCGGCTCGTAGCCTTCCTGGTACTTCGGCTGGGCAGTGGCGGTCACCGCACCCATGGTGCGGCCATGGAAGCTGCCACGGAAGGTGATGATCACCCGCTTGTCGGCCGGGCGCCCTTGGCTGGAGGCCCACTTGCGGACCATCTTGATCGCCACTTCGTTGGCTTCGGCGCCGGAGTTGCACAGGAACACGCGCTCGGCGAAGCGGCTGGCCTTCACCAGCTCCTCGGCCAGGTGCAGCGGCGGCGCGCTGTAGAACACGTTGCTGGTGTGCCAGAGCTTGCCGGCCTGCTCGACCAGCGCGGCCACCAGGTCCGGATCGTTGTGGCCCAGCCCGCACACGGCGATGCCGGCGGCCAGGTCGATGAACTCACGGCCCTGGCTGTCCCACACGCGGGCGCCCTGGCCTCGCTCCAGTACCACCTGGCGGGGCTTGTAGACCGGCAGGTAATAGTGCGAAAGGGAGATCAGCGGATCGGTAGCGGCGGTCATGGCAGTCGGCAGGGTTCAGGAATCCCCATTCTCGCGCCGGAACCCCTGCGGCACAATGCGCCCATGCGACCGTTTTCCGCCCCCCAGCTGAACCCCGCCACCGAGACCGGCTGGCGCCGTCGGTGGTTCGACATCATCTACCGCCACGACTCGCGACCCTCGCGCAATTTCGACCTGCTCCTGGTGGTGGCGATCGTCGCCAGCATCCTGGTGGTGATGATCGACAGCGTGCAGCACCTGCATGCCGAATGGTCCACCGGCCTGTACATCCTGGAATGGGGCTTCACGATCATCTTCACCGCCGAGTACCTGTTGCGGCTGGCGGTGGTCAAGCGCCCGCTGCGTTACGCGGTGAGCATCTGGGGCATCATCGACCTGCTGTCGATCCTGCCCGCCTACCTGTCGTTGTTCATCCCCGGCGCGCAGAGCCTGCTGGTGGTGCGCGCGCTGCGCATCCTGCGCGTGTTCCGCATCCTCAAGCTGACCCGCTACATCGAGGAAAGCGGCGTCCTGATGACGTCGCTGTGGCGCAGCCGGCGCAAGGTGCTGGTGTTCCTGTTCACGGTGATCACCATCACCATCATCGCCGGTGCGCTGATGTACGTGATCGAGGGCCCCGAACACGGCTTCACCAATATCCCGGCCAGCATGTACTGGGCGGTGGTGACCATGGCCACGGTCGGCTTCGGCGACATCGTGCCGCAGACCGTGCTCGGCCGCTTCGTCACCTCGGTACTGATCCTGATCGGCTACAGCATCATCGCCGTGCCCACCGGCATCTACACCGCCGAACTGGCCAGCACCATGCGCGAAGCCGAGCTGGCCGCGCGCCGTGATGCGCGCGGCTGCCCGCATTGCGGGCTGGAAGGCCACGAGCCGGATGCACGGCACTGCCGCAAGTGCGGCGGCGAACTGCCGGATGCGTTCAACCATTGAGGGGTTCGCCGGGCATGGCCCGGCGCTACCCGTGGGCGGTCACACGTGGATGCCCGCGCCTCAATCCAGGAACAGGTCCGGCAGCAACGGCCGCGACGGATCCACCGCGTAGCCCGAAAGATCGGTGACGCCGGCCTGCGCCAGCACTTCATCATCGATCAGGAACTGGCCATGGAAGCCGGCCGCTTCGCGCACCAGCACCGCATGCGCGGCGTCGGCCATGATCTGTGGCGTGCGGCAACCGGCCGCATCCACGCCCGGAATCATGTTGATCGCATCGGTGGCGATCACCGTGCGCGGCCACAGGGCGTTCACCGCCACGCCCTGCGGACCGAACTCCGCAGCCAGGCCCAGGGTGACGAAGCTCATGCCCATCTTTGCCAGCGTGTAGCCGGTGTGCGGTGCCCACCACTTCGGCTCCAGGCTCGGTGGTGGTGCCAGGGTGAGGATGTGCGGGTTCGGCGCCTGCAGCAGGTACGGCAGGCAGGCCTGCGCGCACAGGAAGCTGCCGCGTGAGTTGACCTGCTGCATCAGGTCGAAACGCTTCATCGGCGTATCCAGCGTGCCGCGCAACCAGATCGCGCTGGCGTTGTTGATCAGGATGTCGATGCCACCGAAGGTATCGACCGTGGCGGCAACTGCGGCCTGTACCTGCTCTTCCTCGCGGATGTCACACTTCAGCGCCAGGCCCTGGCCGCCGGCCGCCGTTACCGCCTCGGCAGCGCTGTGGATGGTGCCCGGCAGCTTCGGATTCGGCACCGACGACTTGGCCGCGATGGCCACGTTGGCGCCGTCGCGCGCAGCACGCAGTGCGATGGCCAGGCCGATGCCACGCGAGGCACCGGTGATGAAAAGGGTTTTGCCCTGCAGACTGCCCACGTTCCACACTCCAGCGTATGCAATGAGCCGCTAGTATGCCGCGCCGACGCGGAGTTCACCCGGCCTTGACGATACTCGGGCCTCCAGACAACGCACGAGGTCCACGCCATGCGCCGTTCCCGCCTGTTGCTGCCTGCCCTGGGGCTTGTTCTGCTGACTGCCTGCCAGGGCCGTTCGCCGGAACCCGGCAAGGAGCCGCCCGCCGGTGACGCGCCCAGCGCGGAGAAGGCCGCCGCCGACGGAAAGATGCGCTGGAGCGAAGCCGTGGTCTGGGATGGCGATCTGAACGCATGCCGCCAGGGCGAGACTGCCGCCACCCGCGACTGCCTGCGCGATGCGATGCGTGCGGGGGGAGCAAGCGCCGAGGCGATCACCGCCGCCGAGCAACTGTCCAGCGCCGGGGAACTGGCGTATGTCACCGCTTGGCATGAGAACGAGGGGCTGGGCATTGCCACGGTCGAGTATCCCTTCCGCGCCAACACGAACGAAGGCACCCGCCTGGTCGACGCCGGCGGCAAGCGCATCGATGTGGACGCCGTGCAGCTGGACGACACGCTGCGTGCCGACCCGGTCGTGCAGGAGCTGCTGAAAGCCAATCCGCAGGCCACGCCGTTCGCGCCTGCGCAGTCGGCCGGAGCGACACCGCTGGAGGGTGGCGGCATACGCCTGCTGTACCGCACACCGCTGCGCGACTGCCACGCCTGCCCGGACGTGGGCCAGCTGCAGATCGCCTATGACTTCGATGCCAAGCGCAACTTCATCGGCCAGCAGGTGGTACCGGCAACGCCGTAGCCCGGAAACACCGCGTGTCGCCGGGCCACGCCCGGCGGACGCAGTGTCGCGTCACCGGTACGCCTGCACCTGCTTCTGCAGCAGATGCGGCACGATCAACCTGTGCACGGGCGCGACCGGCAGCATGTAGAGGCGCCCGAACGCGTTGTGCGTGTGCACCACCGTCGCCACTTCCAGCACGTCGCCCTGCCATTGCAGGGCAAGCTGTACGCGCAGGTGGCGATCATCGTCTTCCAGCACGATGGCATCGTCATCCAGCGACTGCAGGGTGAAGATGCCCAGCCGCTGGCCGGGAGCCGGATCGACAGTGTCCTGCACCGCCCGCAACGAACCCAGATGTTTCATGCCCAGCAGGCGCATGCCGTGGTTGCGCAGTGCCATCAGGCCATCGAACCAGCCGGGAATGGTCGCCGCCATGTCGCGGTAGGCCTGCAGTGCGGTACGCCCGTCGCGCCGGGTGGTGGCCTGGCAGGCGTGCACGAACTCCGCACCGGGCAGCTGAGCAAGCAGCACGCTACCCGCGCTGGGCGGGGCGCTCATCACCTGCGATGCACTCACGGCTTCGGTCCCTGCCCCTCGTTGTCTTCCCAGTGCAGGATGCGGCGGGTGATGAAGCGGTAGACCGGCTTGCCGGTGGCGAACCACAGCTCGCGCACCCACGAGGTACGCTTGAGCACGCGCTTTTCCACCGGAGTGAGCGATTCACGGCAGTACATGCGCTTGTGCTTGAGCAGGTGGCGCAGGTCCTCGCGGGCCAGCAGCCGCATCCAGCGAGAGCGCGGGTTGCCGATCACCGCCAGCTGGAAGTCGATCAGCGCCGGGCGGCCATCCTCGGTGACCAGCCAGTTGGCCTCCTTGGCCAGATCGTTGTGGGCCACGCCACGGCGGTGCAGCTGCTGCAGCAGGCGCCGTGCGGAACGGAACCAGGCCAGGTCGCCGCGCGGCGGACGCTGGTACATGGCATCGCCGGCCATGAAGCTGCGGTCGAGGTGGCGGCCATCCCAGGCCAGCAGCTGCGGCACATCGGCCATGCCATGGATATGGCGCAGCGCGCGCGCCTCGCGACGTGCAAGCCACCACGCGGGCAACCGCAGCCACAGCGGCGTGGCGCCCAGATCGCGGCGTACGAACGGGCCGTCGGGCCCTTCAACCAGAAGGATCTGACCGAAACTGTCGGCCTTCAAAGCATGGTGGGGAGCGTCTGGCATATGCGGCATGCCCCCATTCTAGGCGATGGCGCCGGTTGCAAACGGTCACGAAGCGGCTGGGAACCAGTCACCTTCACGCCCCTATAATCGGGCAATGGACTCTTCATGGATCGACGCCACCCTCGCGTGGATTGCCGCTCACCCCGTGCTGGCGGGTGCCGTTATCTTCCTCATCGCCTTCTGCGATGCGGTGATCATTCTCGGCGCCATCGTGCCGGCCCTGCCGCTGCTGTTCGCGGTGGGCGTGTTCATTGGCCTGGGCCAGATCTCCGGGCCGTACGCGGTGGCGGCTGCGGCATTGGGTGCGTTTGCCGGCGATGGCATCAGCTACTGGATCGGCCGTCGCTGGGGCGATCGACTGCGCGGCATCTGGCCGTTCAGCCGCTATCCGCAGCTGCTCGACCGTGGCGAGAACCTGTTCCGCCGCAATGCATTCAAGAGCATCCTGGTGGCGCGCTACGTTGGCGCGATCCGCCCATTCGTGCCGGCCATCGCCGGCATGATGAAGATGCCCGCCAGCCGCTACGTGCAGGCCAGCGGCATCGCCAGCATTTCCTGGGCAGTGCTGTTCCTGGCCCCCGGCTGGATCCTCGGCGAAGCGTATGACGCGGTGGCTGCCGTGGCCGGTCGACTGGTGGTGGTGGTCGGCCTGCTCGCGGTGATCCTTGGCCTGGTCTGGGCCATCGTGCTGTACGGCTACCGCTGGTCGGCCGCGCGCATGGACAACTGGCTGGCACGCCTGCTGGACTGGTCCAACCGCCACCCGACGCTGGGCCGCTACACCGTCGGCGTGCTGGACCCGAAGCGCCGCGAATCGGTGCCGCTGGCGATGCTGGCGTTGATGCTGCTCTTGCTGGGCTGGGGCTGGTTCGCGCTGCTGACCGTGGTAGTCGCACACGGTGAGCCGCTGGCCATCGACCTGCTGGTGCACCAGGCCATGCTGGCGCTGCGTAATCCTCTGGCCGACTACCCGATGGCGGCCCTGGCCTCGCTCGGCGCCTGGCAGGTGCTGTTGCCGGCCACGGCCGCGGCGATGGGCTACCTGATCTGGCGCCGGCGCTGGATGGCCGCCGCGCACTGGTTGGCAGCCCTGGCCTTCGGCCTGGCGTTGACCATGCTGCTCGGCGCCACCGTGGATGTGGTGCGGCCTGTCGATGCCAGCAGTGGCTTCGGCTTCCCGTCGGTTTCGGTGACCATGGCCACCATCACCTTCGGCTTCTTCGCGGTGCTGATCGCACGCGAGATGCCCGGCCGCACCCGCGTCTGGCCGTACCTGGTCTCGGGCATCGTGGTCAGCCTGATCGGCTTCTCGCGCCTGTACCTGGGCGCGCATTGGCTGAGCGATGTGATCGGCGGCATGCTGTTCGGCACGTTCTGGCTGCTGGTGCTGGGCATCGCCTACCGCCGCCGCTTCAACCGCTCGTTCTGGGTGAAGCCGGTGGCCTGGCTGTTCTACGGCGTCTTCGCCGTGGCGGCCATGTGCTATGCGCCACGTAACATCCCGGTGAAGCTGGAACGCTTCGAACCGACCCTGCCGGCCCCGCAGGCGATGGACATGCAGGCCTGGTGGCAGCACGACTGGGTGACGCTGCCGGCGCGCCGCAACGAGTTCGACGACGACCAGCGCTGGCCGCTGGACGTGCAGGTGGCGGGACCGCTGGCGCCGCTGCAGGCGCAGCTGGAAGCGCGCGGCTGGAAGCGGCAGGAACAGGCCGGCTGGCAGCAGGCGCTGCTGATGCTGGACAAGAACACCGGCGCCGACGAACTGCCGGTGCTGCCGGCCACGCTGGAAACGCGCGTGGAGGCGCTGCTGATGGTGCGCCAGGGTGCGAAGCCGGATGAGCGCTATGTGCTGCGCCTGTGGCCGGCACCGGCACAGCTGCAGCCGGGCAACACGCCGCTGTGGCTGGGCAGTGCACAGACCCTGCGTTACGAGCGCCACTTCGAATGGATCGGCATGTGGCACCCGCTGCGCGGTGTCGACCCGGCATTGAACGCGGTGAAGGACGCCGTGCAGGACCTGCCGCAACGCGAGGACGTGCACAGCGAAACCGGGCTGCCGGTGCTTCGGTTGAAGACGCAGCCGTGATGGATCCGCCGGGCATGGCCCGGCGCTACCGGAACGCGGACGGGTAGCGCCGGGCCATGCCCGGCGGTGTAGATCCACGCCATGCGTGGATGGCTTCTACGGCATCCAGCCCAGCAACTGCTGCAACCGCTGGTGCGGGTCATCCAGCTGCAGCAGCTGCAAACGTTGCTGCTCGCTCAGCGGCAGCAGCTCGGCCAGCCGCCAGCCGACCCAGCTGGCCTGGTCCAGCAGCGCCGGATTGGCCGGCGCATAGGCCTCACCGGCCTGCTCGATGATGTGCCCCAGCACCGTGGCCAGCAGTGCATGCTGCGGCCGCAGTTCGTCATCGGGGTCTTCCTCGCACCAGCGCACATCGGCCACCACCAGGCCATTGTCGCGCACGCGGGTGCGCTCGACATGGAAGCGGCGGGTGCCGCGCAGGCGCAGCTGCAGCACGCCGTCGGCGCCGACATCGAAGTCTTCGATGCGCACCTGCACGCCGTAGGCCGCCGGTGTTGCCGGTGCCCCCACTTCCTGGCCGTCGAGGATCAGGCAGACACCAAAGCCTTCGCCACTACGGCCGCTGTCGCGCACCAGATCAAGGTAGCGCCGCTCGAACACGCGCAGGCCCACCGCTGCACCCGGCACCAGCGTGGTGTGCAGCGGAAACAGTGGCAGTATCGTATCGCTGCTCATCGGGCCTGCAGCGCGGCAAGGAAGCGGCGCGGTGCGCCGTCGAAGCCACCATTGGACATGAACACCACGTGGTCGCCGCTGCGCGCGCTGGCCTGCAGCTGCGCCAGCAGCGCGGCGGTATCCGGCACCGCGTGCGCTTCACCACGCACCGCGGCGATCACAGCGGCGGCATCCCAGGCCAGTTCCGGGCGGTGCAGGAACACCACTTCGTCGGCCAGCGCCAGCGAGGGCGCCAGCGCCTGCGCATGGGCGCCCAGACGCATCGAATTGCTGCGCGGCTCCATTGCAACCACGATGCGCGCATCGCCCACCTTGGCACGCAGGCCTTCCAGCGTGGTGGCAATCGCGGTCGGATGATGGGCGAAATCGTCGTAGACGGTGATGCCGTCGTGGCTGCCGATCACTTCCATGCGGCGCTTGACGCTGCGGAAGCGCGCCAGCGCCGGGATCACCTCGGACGGCGCCACGCCCACTGCATGTGCAGCGGCCAGCGCGGCCAGGCCGTTGAGCACGTTGTGACGGCCAAGCAATGACCACTGCACATCGCCCAGCGCCTGCCCGCGATGGTGCACACGGAACGCGCTGCCATCGGCAGCCAGCAGTTCCGCATGCCATTCCAGGGACGGGTCGAAACCGAAGCGCTCGACCGGGGTCCAGCAGCCCATCGCCAGCACCTCGGCCAGGTGCTGATCCTCGCCGTTGACGATCAGGCGGCCACGCGCCGGCACGGTGCGCACCAGATGGTGGAACTGGCGCTGGATCGCGGCCACGTCCGGGAAAATGTCGGCGTGGTCGTATTCAAGGTTGTTGAGGATGGCCACCAGCGGCCGGTAGTGCACGAACTTGCTGCGCTTGTCGAAGAAGGCGGTGTCGTACTCATCGGCCTCGACCACGAATTCGCGGCCCTGGCCCAGGCGCGCGGAAACGCCGAAATCCTCGGCCACGCCGCCGATCAGGAAGCCCGGCGAGCGCCCGGCGCTTTCCAGCAGCCAGGTGAGGATGGTGGTGGTGGTGGTCTTGCCATGGGTACCGGCCACGGCCAGGGTGTCGCGGCCCGGCAGTACCTGTTCGGACAGCCACTGCGCACCCGAAATGTAGCGCTGGCCGGCGTCGAGCACGGCCTCCACGGCCGCATTGCCGCGCGAGAGCGCGTTGCCGATCACCACTTCATCGGTTCCGGCCGGCACGCTGTCGGCGCGATAGCCCTGGTCCAGGGTGATGCCCAGCTGTTCCAGCTGGGTCGACATCGGCGGGTAGATGGCCTGGTCGCTGCCACTGACCGTATGGCCGAGTTCCCGCGCCAGGGCGGCCACGCCGCCCATGAAGGTGCCGGCGATTGCAAGGATATGTACGCTGCTCATGACCGGGGATTGTGACCGATGACGGCTGTATAGGGCCAATGTCCGCCCCCGGGTAAGACAAGTCCTACACCGGATGTGAGAAAACTCCAATCTTCTGTCAGGGAATTCCCGATAGCGATGTTCTGTGAACCCGGACACAATTCGAACTGCCAGCCGCAGTACCCGAACCGGTCCTACTCCCCAAGAGGCCATCCCCAAGGGAGCTCATGCTGCGGGGCCCTGAGCAAGCCCTCTGCTGGCGCCTATGAAACGACACAGGCCTGATCCTCGCGGACCAGGCCTGTGTTTTTTGCGCCTGAAGGGCCGGCAGCAGGCCGGCCCCACCGGATCAGGCCTTGATCGCCGCCAGGATGCGGGCTTCGATCTCGTCCAGTTCACCGACGCCGTCGACGCGGGCCAGGGTGCCACGGCCAGCGTAGAAGTCGACCACCGGGGCGGTCTGGTCGTTGTAGACCTGCAGGCGCTGGCGCACCGCTTCCGGATTGTCGTCGGCACGACCCTGCTCCTTGGCGCGACCGGCGATGCGGTCGACCAGCAGCTCGGTGGCCACGTCCAGCTGCACCACGGCATCCAGCGGCTGGCCGATCTTGGCCAGCAGGCCGTCCATCGCGTTGGCCTGGGCCACATTGCGCGGGTAGCCATCGAGGATGAAGCCCTTGGCGACATCGGCCTGGGTCAGGCGCGACTCCAGCATGCCCAGCAGGATGTCGTCCGACACCAGGTTGCCGGCATCCATCACCGTCTTGGCCTGCTTGCCCAGCTCCGTGCCCGCGGCGATTTCCGCGCGCAGCATGTCACCGGTCGAAATGTGGGCGATCCCCAGCTTTTCCTTCAGGCGCGTCGCCTGTGTCCCCTTGCCCGAACCGGGCGGTCCCAACAGAACCAATCGCATTGACCTGACTCCAACGTGTTGAAAACAAAGAAGGTTCGCGTCCCGGACGGACCGGTATCGCTGCACCGCAATAGCGCCACTTTACCGCATCCGGGTAATGTCCCTGCAATGTCCTTTCCCCCGAGCAGGTAGACGCATGCGCAACGGTACTCTCCTCTACGCCCAATCCGGTGGTGTCACCGCAGTCATCAACGCCACGGCGGCGGCGGTGATCGAGCAGGCCCGGGCCAAGGGCATCAAGGTCCTGGCCGCGCGCAACGGCATCCTCGGCGCGCTGCGCGAAGAGCTGATCGACACCAGCAAGGAGAGCGCTGCGGCGATCCGCGCCCTCGCCCATACCCCGGGCGGCGCCTTCGGCTCGTGCCGGGTCAAGCTGAAATCGCTGGACGCCGACCGTGCCCGCTACGACCGCCTGCTGGAAGTGCTGCGTGCCCACGACGTGCGCTGGTTCCTCTACAACGGCGGCAACGACTCGGCCGATACCGCGCTGAAGGTCTCGCAGCTGGCCAAGGCCTCCGGCTACGACCTGACCTGCATCGGCGTGCCCAAGACCATCGACAACGACCTGGCGGTGACCGACACCTGCCCCGGCTTCGGCTCGGCGGCCAAGTACACCGCGGTGTCGGTGCGCGAGGCAGCACTGGACGTGGCGGCGATGGCCGAAACCTCCACCCGCGTCTTCATCTACGAGGCGATGGGCCGCCACGCCGGCTGGCTGGCCGCCGCCGCTGGCCTGGCTGGCAACGGTGATGACGAAGCGCCGCACATCATCCTGCTGCCCGAGCGCGCCTACGACGAGGCCGCGTTCCTGGCCAAGGTGAAGGCGGTGGTCGAGCGCGTCGGCTACTGCGTAGTGGTGGCGTCGGAAGGCATCGCCACCGCCGATGGCCGCTTCGTTGCCGACGCCGGCGGCGGCAAGGACTCGTTCGGCCACTCGCAGCTGGGTGGCGTGGCCGCGCACCTGGCCGGACGGGTCAAGGACCAGCTGGGCCTGAAGGTGCACTGGGCACTGCCCGACTACCTGCAGCGCTCGGCCCGCCACCTGGCCAGCAAGACCGACTGGGAGCAGGCGCAGGCGGTCGGCAAGGCTGCCGTGCAGCTGGCGCTGAAGGGCCAGAACGGCGTGATGCCGGTGATCGTGCGCAGCAGCGACGCACCGTACCGCTGGAAGATCGAAGCGGCGCCGCTGTCGAAGATCGCCAACCACGAGAAGAAGATGCCGGCCGGCTTCATCCGCCGCGATGGCTTCGGCATCACCGCCAAGGCGCGCGCCTACCTGTCGCCGCTGATCAAGGGTGAAGCGCCGCTGCCCTACGGCGCCGACGGCCTGCCGAAATACGTCACGCTGAAGAACGTGGCGGTGAAGCAGAAGCTGCCACGCTTCGAGGGCTGACCCGGAAAAAGGGACGGAGGGGATTAAGTCGCATACGCCCCTCCGTCATCTCCAACAGCGTCAGTAGTGGGTCGGATACGACTTAATCCCCTCCGTCCCCTTTTTGTGGAGGAGCATCATGGCACTGCGTGTTGTTCGACTGGGTACGCCGCGCGCTCCCGGCGAGGGCCTGCGCATCGGTACCGTGCGGCGACCACCGCGCGGTGTGCCGCGCACCGAGTTCGCCCGGCAGGACTGGTATGACGTCTGGTTCCCGACACTGTCGCCCAGCGCGGCACTGGTGAAGCAGGCGCACGAGGCGAGAACGGCCGCCGACTGGAATTCATTCTTCCGCCACTACACGACCGAGATGAAGGCGCCCGATGCCGCCCACGCGCTGGACCTGCTGGCTGCGATGTCGCAGCACAGTGACATCAGCGTGGGGTGCTATTGCGAGGATGAGGCGCACTGCCACCGCAAGGCCCTGCGCGAGCTGCTGGTGGCGCGTGGGGCGACGCTGGCGGAGTGATTGCAGGGGAGTCGGCCAGCGGCCGGCACTACCAGGTTGCCCGCCGGGCATGGTCCGGCACTACCGATGCGCAGCGAAGTAGATCCACGCCATGCGTGGATGCGCGCTGCTGGACGGCCTCAATTGCAGGCCTTGCCTTCCATCTGCAACTGCGCGGCGAACATGGTCACCTGCGGAATCTGGCCGGCAGCGGCCTGCTTCTTCGCCTCTTCCAGGTAGATGCGCGACTGGCCCTGCCCGTCCAGCTCGACCTTGTTGCTCGACGGCAGCCGCCACACGCGCACCACCGCCTGCTGTGCCGGGCACGCAGCACTGGGCACGCGGATCACATCATTGAGCTTCCAGCCCTTGCCGGCACTTGGCTGCGCCTTGGCGTAGTCGACGAAGCGCGCGCGCGGCTGGCATTGTTCGCTCGTACGCACCGCAGAGAAGCGATACGGCTCGGCCGCCTGCCCGGTGAATGCACCTTCCAGGCGCGCACAGGCCTCGGGGATCTGCCGCAGCGTATGCACCGCGCCTACTGCCTGAGGTGCACCCACGGCACGCTGCAGTTCGGGGGTTTCCGCCGCGAAGGCCGGCAGCGCCGGGGCCAGGGCGGCGAGCATCAACAGGGACAAGCGCATGGGGAATCTCCTTCAGGACTGCGCGCAGGCTTGCAGAGATTGGCTTAACGGGGTGCAAAGGCGCGTGGGTCGAGCAGCCGCGGCACTCGGCGGGCGCGGCCCGGCGCTACCATCCAGCCGCGGGTGCACGCATACTGCGGGTACCAGGGAATGCTGAACACCGCCATACGTCGGACGACCACCAAGGTCGGTACGGGTTGGTTCCAGGCTGCAGCCCGTCGTCCCCCTCGTGGTGCCGTTCATCGCCACTGGATGCCTACATCCATTCTGCGGAGGGGTCTAATGCTGGAACGTCACGGGCTGTCATTGGCGCTGGGCTGCGCCATTCTCGCGATCCTGTTCGGAATCGTCTCGGCGCGCTGGATCCTGCGCCAACCCACCGGCAATGAACGCATGATCGCGATCGCCACCGCGATCCAGGAAGGTGCGCGTGCCTATCTCAACCGCCAGTACCTGACCATCGGCGTGGCCGGTGTGGTGCTGTTCGTGCTGGTCGGTGTGTTCCTCAGCTGGTACACCGCGATCGGCTTCGCGGTCGGCGCGGTGCTGTCCGGCGCGGCCGGCTACATCGGCATGAACGTGTCGGTACGCGCCAACGTACGCACTGCCGAAGCTGCACGCCACGGCATCAGCGCCGCAATGGACGTCGCCTTCCGCGGCGGCGCCATCACCGGCATGCTGGTGGTCGGCCTGGGCCTGCTGGGTGTGGCCGGTTACTACGCATTGCTGCTGCGGATGGGCCTGCCGATGGAACAGGCGCTGCACGCGCTGGTCGGCCTGGCCTTCGGCTCCTCGCTGATCTCGATCTTCGCGCGGTTGGGCGGCGGCATCTTCACCAAGGGTGCCGACGTCGGCGCCGATCTGGTCGGCAAGGTGGAAGCCGGCATTCCCGAAGACGATCCGCGCAATCCGGCGGTGATCGCCGACAACGTCGGTGACAACGTCGGCGACTGCGCCGGCATGGCCGCCGACCTGTTCGAGACCTATGCAGTCACCGTCATCGCCACCATGCTGCTGGGCAGCCTGATGCTGGCCGAGGCAGGCGCCAACGCCGTGCTGTATCCGCTGGTGCTGGGCGGCGTTTCGATCATCGCCTCGATCATCGGTGCGCTGTTCGTCAAGGTGAAGCCAGGCGGCTCGATCATGGGCGCGCTGTACAAGGGCGTGATCGTCTCCGGCGTGCTGGCCGCCATTGCCTTCTACCCGATCACCACCGGGTTGATGTCCGACAACGTGCACGGGCCGATGGCGCTGTATGGCTGCGCCTTGATCGGCCTGGTGCTGACCGGCCTGATCGTGTGGATCACCGAGTACTACACCGGCACCCAGTACAAGCCGGTGCAGCACGTGGCGCAGGCGTCGACCACCGGCCACGGCACCAACATCATCGCCGGCCTCGGCATCTCGATGAAATCCACCGCGCTGCCGGTGGTGGCGGTGTGTGCGGCGATCTGGGGGGCGTTCGCGCTGGGCGGCCTGTACGGCATCGCCATCGCCGCCACCGCGATGCTGTCGATGGCCGGCATGATCGTCGCCCTGGATGCCTATGGACCGATCACCGACAACGCCGGCGGCATCGCCGAAATGGCCGAGCTGCCCTCGGAGATCCGCGACATCACCGATCCACTGGATGCGGTGGGCAACACCACCAAGGCGGTGACCAAGGGCTATGCGATCGGCTCGGCGGCGCTGGCGGCGCTGGTGCTGTTTGCCGACTACACCCACAACCTGCAGGCCGCCAACCCCGGCCAGGAATTCCGCTTCGACCTCAGTGACCACACGGTGATCATCGGCCTGCTGATCGGCGGCCTGATTCCCTACCTGTTCGGTGCGATGGCGATGGAAGCGGTCGGCCGCGCCGCCGGTGCGGTGGTGGAAGAAGTGCGTCGCCAGTTGCGCGAGATCCCCGGCATCATGCAAGGCACAGGGAAGCCGCAGTACGACAAGGCGGTGGACATGCTGACCCGCTCGGCGATCCGCGAAATGATCGTGCCTTCGCTGCTGCCGGTCGCCGTGCCGGTGGTGGTCGGTCTGCTGCTGGGGCCACGCGCGCTCGGCGGGCTGCTGATCGGCACCATCGTGACCGGCCTGTTCGTGGCCATCTCGATGACCACCGGCGGCGGTGCCTGGGACAACGCCAAGAAGTACATCGAGGACGGCCACTTCGGCGGCAAGGGCAGCGAGGCGCACAAGGCCGCGGTGACCGGCGATACCGTCGGTGACCCGTACAAGGACACCGCCGGCCCAGCGATCAATCCGCTGATCAAGATCATCAACATCGTGGCGCTGCTGCTGGTGCCGCTGCTGTAGATCCACGCCATGCGTGGATGACGGGCCTGGCCCGGTCACCGCCCGCGCAGGAAGAACGACACCGGCACCATCACTTCCACCGGGTCGCCGGCCACTTCGGCCGGCGGCGCCGGGACCGGGCTGGCACGCTGCACGGTATCCAGCGTCTCCTGGTCGAGCAGCGCGAAGCCACTGCTGCGGCCCAGTTTCAAACCCGAGACCGTGCCATCGCGGGCTACTGCGAAGCGCACGTAGACCACGCCCTGCTGGCGCAGCCGCTCGGCCTGGCGCGGATAGCGCCGATGCTTCTGCAGATGCCCGAGCAGGCGTCCTTCCCAGGTTGCCTCGGCACGACTGCGCTCACCCGCCGTGGTCTGCGGTGCGGTGTAGCGCGCGGCCGCGTCGGCGGCCACCTGCGGCGGTGCGCTGGTCTGCGCGACATTGGCGTCGGCGGTGTCCGGCGAGGGCGTCGGCTCCGGTGTACGCGGCGGTGGCAGGTCACCCTGCGGCTGCACCGGCGCCTTCGGTTGCTCGCGCAGGGCCGGCTTCGGCGCCTGCCGCTGCTGTTGCTGCTGCAGCGGACCGGTGGCGACCTCGCGCGGCGGCACCGGCGGTGCCTGTGCCATCGGCGCAAGTTCCAGCATCAGCGCGGCCGGCGGCGCCGTCGCAGCCAGCACCGGTGCGCGCGTCGCCCACCAGCAGGCCGCGCCGATCAACAGCGCGTGCACCAGCAGCACGATCGCCAGGCTGGTCGCCCAGCGCCGCAGTCCACTCATCGTGCGCCCTGCTCCAGGCCGACCAGCGCCACCTTCAGGTAACCCGCCGCACGCAATGCATCCAGCGTGGCCATCAGTTCGCCGTAGGGCACACGGGCATCGGCGCGCAGGAAGATACGCTGCGCGGTGTCACTGCGGGTGGCGGCCTGCAATGCAGCGGCCAGTCCGTCGCGCGCCACGGACTGTTCGCCAACGCGCAGCGACAGATCGGCCTGCACGGTCACATACACCGGTGCCTGTTCCGGCGGCGTAGCGCTGGCGCTGCTGGCCGGTAGCTGCACTGGCACTGATACGGTGGCCAACGGTGCGGCCACCATGAAGATGATCAGCAGCACCAGCATCACGTCGATGAAAGGCGTGACATTGATCTCGTGCGCTTCTTCGGGCGCATCGTCGCGGTCGGACGCGGTCCTGATCGCCATCGTTACGCCTCAGTGCACCGCACGCAGCGGTGCCGCTGCGGTACGCGGCACGGCACGATCAAGATCGCGCGAGACCAGCTGCTGCACGGCCGCCGACAGATCGCCGAGCAGCCCCCGCAGGCCAGCCAGCACGCGGCTGAAGTGGTTGTAGACCAGTACCGCCGGAATCGCCGCGACCAGGCCGAGCGCGGTGGCCAGCAAGGCCTCGGCGATGCCGGGTGCGACCACCGCCAGGTTGGTGGTGTTGCTGTGGGCAATGCCAATGAAGCTGTTCATGATGCCCCACACCGTGCCGAACAGCCCGACGAACGGCGCCACCGCACCGATGCTGGCGAGCACGCCGATACCGCGCCGCTGAACGCGTGCGGTTTCCAGTTCGATGCGGTCAAGGCGGGAGGCCACGCGCTCCTTGATGCCCTCGCCGCTGTCCAACGCCTGCGACAGCCGCAGTTCGGTGCGTGCGGCGTCCAGCATCGCCCGTGCGGTGCCCTGCTGCAGGCTTGCCTCTTCGCTCTGCGCCGGCAACTGTGCGGACTGCAGCAACAGCGCGCGCGCCGCACGCAGCTGCCGGGCCTGTCGGGCCAGCTCCCAGCCCTTGGCCAGCAGCACGGTCCAGGTGGCCAGCGACGCCAGTGCCAGCGCGATCATCACGGCTTTCACCACCACGTCGGCGGCCAGGTACATGCCCCACGGGGTCAATGCGGGGGCGGCCACAGGGGCCAGGTCAGCAGGCAGCATCGTCTCGGTTTCCATCAGCATCAGGGGGCGCTGCGCGACGACGGGCCGCGCGCGGATCATTGGCGTCGTCCACTTCCACCAGTGGCGTGGGCTCCATGCGCGGAGCCGGACGGCTGAGCACATAGCCGGCGCTGACCGCGAAGAACAGGCCCACGCCCAACAGCAGGCGCCACGACGGATGCGCGCCCCAGCAGAACAGCGCGAAGCCCACCGCCATGCCGGCACTGGCGAACGCCTTGCCCTTGCGCGACACCGCACCCTGCTCACGCCACAACCGCAGCGACGGGCCATAGCGCGGATGCGCCAGCAGGCGCTGCTCGAACTTCGGTGAGCTGCGCGCGAAGCAGCCCACGGCCAGGATCAGGAAGATGGTGGTCGGCATCACCGGCAACAACGCGCCGATCACCCCCAGGCCGACCATCAGCCAACCCAGCGCGAACCAGAGCCAGCGCATCAGCGCTGCACCTGTAGGCGCGCGCCGTGCATCAGGCGAATTCCACTTCGACGTGGCCGTGCACGCTGCGGAACGCGGCGTCGGCCGCATCGATCACCTGCTGCTCCTGCTCGGTACTCAGCGGTACCGCGTCCAGCGCAGCGGTGAACTCACGCCAGTGGCGCGCCGCGCCATCCGGATGCGCGGCCAGGTGGCGGGCGCCGAAATCACGGTCCAGGCCGAGCTTGGCAGCCATCTTGTACAGAATGGTGCCGCCCAGGTTGGAGCCTTCAGCCACGTACAGCCAACCCAACGCAGCCGGCAGTGCCAGGTCCGAGGGCAGCGCGTCGATGTCCGCGCCTGGCAGGGTCTGCTCCAGGTCCTGCAGGTCGCGTGCGACCTGTCCAAGGCGCCGGCGCTCACCGAGATCGGGCAGCAGTGCGTCCAGCGCAGGGTTGGCATACAGCGCATCGATGCTGCGGTGGAAGCGATACTGCACGCGCAGGAAACGGGCGAAATTGCTGCGGTCGGCGAAGATATCGCCGGCCATGATGCGCTTGTCCAGGGCACCGTGGCTGTCGCGGGTAGCGGCCTTGAGCCGCAGGCTGCGGCTGTCTTCGGGAGCGATGTGTGCGTTCATGGGGGAATGCCAAGGGGGTCGTCCTGCTGTAGACGTCTGCCACGGGGCTTTCCCCAAGCCCGTGTGCACCGATAATGGGCCATCCCCTTTTTCCACCCGGAACCGACGATGATCACCACCGAACCGCGCATGACCAACCTGTTCCTGCAGCTGGGCCTGGACGCCAGCGCCGAGGGCATCGCCCGCTTCATCCGCGAGCACCAGCTGGCCACCGATATCGAAGTGGTCGAGGCGCCCTACTGGAACGATGCCCAGCGCCAGTTCCTGTCTGAATCGCTGCAGGCCGATGCGGCATGGAGCACCGTGGTGGACGAGCTGAACGAGTCGCTGCACGAAGATGCGGTGAAGGCTTCGACCGGGCTGTAAACAGACGCCGGGCATGGCCCGGCGCTGTCGTTTCATCTGCGCGATCCGCCGGGCGTGACCCGGCGCTACCCGTTGTCCGGTAGAACCACGCCACGCGTGGATGCGCGATCAGTACTTCCAGGTCAACGCCAGGCGCGCGGTGCGGCCCGGGGCCGGCATCACGCCCAGGGCGAGCGGATCCAGATAGTAGCGATCGGTCAAGTTGTCCACGCCCGCTTCCACCGACCACTGGTCGTTGAAGCTCCAGCTGGCAAAGAGATCCACCAGCGTGGTTGGCCGGTACAGCTGCTGGATCGCCGACAGGCCCACGTTCCAGTCCTTGTCCAGCTTGCTGATCGGGCCGGCGTTGTGGACCACGCGGGTGCCGAAGGTCAGGCGCTCGTCGAACAGGCGCGAGCCCAGGGTCAGGTTGACCATGTAGCGCGGTGGGTTCTGGGTATTGGTGTACGAGCCCTCGAAGCCGCCGTCCACGCAGTCGGGCGTGTTGGCCAGCTCGCCGTTCCTGCGCTGTGCACCATAGGCGCGACGCTCGGCGGCGATGTCCGGCGCGCAGGTCTTGGCCTTGAAGTAGTAGTGCGCGGACAGATCGGCGAACACCTTGCCGCTGTCATAGCTGGACTGGAACTCCATGCCCGAGACCTTGAACTGGTCGACGTTACGGATCAGGCCCGCCGACAGCGTGCGGTAGTCACGGGTAATCAGGTCGTCGATGCGGGTATCGAAGTACGCCAGCTTCAGCGCCAGGCGGTCACCGGCAGTGAACAGGTCGTAGCGGATGGTGCTGGCACCGATTTCCCAGCTGCGCGCGCGCTCCGGCTTCAGCTCGCCCACCGGCTTGGCGGCGGTGAACAGGCCCAGCGTGGTCTCGAACAGGCTCGGCAGCTTGGTGCCTTCGGCGTACTTCACGTAGACCATGGTGTCTTCGCTGAAGCGGTAGGCGACGCTGGCGGTCGGCGAGAACGCGGTGTCGCGACGGCGGATCGGCTGCGACCAGGTCCAGCTGACCGGCACTTCCAGATCCTGCGGCTTGCCGGCGTCGTAGAAGTTCCAGCCCGCGATGTCGCCCACCGTGCCCTTCTTGTACGGCGACGCCAGCAGCGAGGCCTGGGTGAAATTGCCGTTGGCGTCCGGATACCAGTTCAGCAGCGCGATGCGCTTGGCTCGCCACGACGGCAGCGCCGGGTTGCCGTTGAGCAGCTCGGTATAGCGGTACTGGCCCTGCACCTCGTAGGCATCCGGCGTGGCCAGGCGGTTGCGGTCGTGCACATCCACCCGGTTCCAGCGGCCACCGGCCAGCAGCTCCCAGTGTTCGTCGGGCTGCCACTTCAGCGACGCCACGGCACTGTATTCCTTGCGCTCGGCATTGCGCAGGAAGCGGTTGTTGACCAGGTCATCGTGCATGACCGGGCCGGAGCTGCCCGGTGCAATGTCTTCATCGCTGTAGGACAGGCCGTAGTCCAGCGTGAACGCGCCGGCACGGGTGTCGAACCTGGACGTGTTGCTGGCATCCAGGTTCAGGCGCTTCTGCCGCAGCGGGTTGCGATACGCATCCTTGTAACCGGGGTCGCCGCTGAAGCTCGGGGCGTCATACCACTCGGTGCGGCGGTCGAAGTACCACGGGGTGATGCCGGTCAGGCTGTTGTACATCACGCTGTCGGTATCGGTGTACGCAGCATTGACGCGCAGGTCGATCAGCTCGCTGTCCGGATTGAAACGATAGCGCAGGGTGTAGCTGTCCATGTCGACGTGGCCCGGATCCCATTGCGGAATGCGGTCCCGTTCGACGCGGATGATCTGCGAGGCCATGATCTCGCCGGCGGTGCCTTCATAGCGGCGGTAGCCGGCTTCCAGCGTCTGCGCGTCATCGATGCGCCAGGTGCCCTTGAGCAGCGCCGACTTCGAACGCGACGAGGTATTGAACACCTCAGTGCGCGGCGGATTCAGCGGTGCCAGCGTACGACGGGTCTGCGGGAAATCATCATAGCCGTGCTTGCCGGAGAAGTAGTTGCCATTATCGCGGTAGGCATAGGCGGCAACCAGGTCGAAGCGGTCCCAGTGACCGGCGCCGGCCACGTTGAAGAACTGGCTGCCGGTGGCGTTGCGATCGGTGCGCGGCGCGGCACTGTAAGCCGGCAGGTTGTTGGCGCTGGCATTGGCCAGGCCGCCACGCACGCGCACGCCGAAGTCGCGCCCCTCGCGCAGCACGTCACCGATCTTCAGCGTCTCCATCTCGACCACGCCGCCGATGCCACCGGACGCATTGGCCTGCAGGCTCGGACCCTTGGTGATGGTCAGGCTGGAGATCAGGTCCGGATCGAGGTAGGTGCGCTGCGACTGGCCGGCATAACCACGGTAGGTATCCATGCTGGACTGGCCACCATCGATGATCACCGGCACGCGGCCCTGGCCCTGGATACCACGGATGTTGACGTCGAACCCATTGCCCACGCGCGGGTCACCGGCGGTGACACCGGCCACGCCCTTGACGATGTCGCCGTTGGAGGTGCCGCGGAAACGCTCCAGCTGCGTGCGGTTGAGCGTCGTAGTGGATCCCGCGCTGCGATAGCTGTCGAGCAGTCGCGCTTCGTCGCTGCCTGCGCCGCCGTCGACACGGTCGCCGGCCACGCTGAGCGTATCGGTGACGATCACGCCGCCGTCTGCCTGTACCGGCGTTGCCGCTTCCAGGGTGACCGCGTCGGCACTGACCCGGCGCATCGCCAGCCCGCTGCCCTGCAGCAGCAGCTGCAGCGCCTCGTTGGCCGACAGGCTGCCGTTGACTGCGCGCGAGGTTACTCCCTGGGCGAGGGTGGCCGGGTACACGACCTGTACGCCGGACTGGCGCATGAAGCTGCGCAGCGCTTCGTCCAGCGGCTGTGCCGGAATGTCGAAGCGCTGCACGGCGGCGTGGTTGCCGGTGGCGCTCTGTGCCAGCACGGACGGGGCGGCGCCGGCCAGGCCGGCGGCCAGCAGGGCGATGCACAGGCGGGACGGGCGCAGCGCGCGGCCCGGGCGGTGGGAGTCGAACATGGGGAACCTGTCAGGTAATCGGTGCCGCAGGCGCGGCGTCATCCGCAACACAGGCGGACACGGCGACGTACGTGGCGGCGGCGGGTACGTTCGCGGGGTAAGACGGTTGGGCGCGCGACAGTCCCAAGGTGGATTTCCAGTCGCGGCAGTTGCCGATCGTTGGCCGCCTGGTTGTAGCGGTGGGTGTCGACCGTTGGCCGGCACATCGGGATCGCCGCAATGATCATCCACGCATGGCGTGGATCTACTGGACGATGGCGACGCCGAGCGGCAGGCGGGTGACCTGAAGGCCTGCGGTTGCCGCCAGCGCGTCCAGTGCCTGTTCCGGGCGATCGATGCGCAGCGCCGCACTGACCGCCGGCAGCCGCGACAGATCGCCGCGCACGAAGGTCGGGCCGGCGCGGTAACGCCCCACCCACCGCACGGCATCGGCAACACTGGCCTGCTCCAGCAGCAGTTCGCCCTGCCGCCACGCGCCGACGCTGTCGGCGGCCACATCCCGCAGGCGCGTCACGCCACTGTGTTCGCCATAGTGGGCACGCTGGCCCGCCTGCAGGTACGTCCAGCCACCGTCAACCGGGCTGGCCACGCGCACCCTGCCCTGTCCGACCTCGGTTTCCACCTGGTCGCTGTCGCGTGCGACGGAGAACGCGGTCGAGATATCCTCGACCACGCCATTGCCCGCGCGCACGCTGAAACCCCGCTGAGCATCCGGGCTGACCTCGAACCAGGCGCGCCCGCGCAGCAGCTCGATCTGGCGTGCATCCGCATCGAACCGCACGGCGATCGCGCTGTCCGCATCCAGCACCGCCCGGCTGCCATCGGGCAGCCGTACGTCCTGCACCACATGCGTACTACGGTGATCGGCCCGCAGGCGCAGCCAGGCTTCCGGCCATGCCACCAGCATCACCAGTGCTGCCGCAGCGGCCATTGCCCATCGCAACCGCTTCGGACGCCGTCGCTTGGTGCGCGCAGACTGCGGCCGCGGCCCGACACTGCGCCACAGCGCGCGCTCGTGCTCGAAGGCGCGGCGGTGCCCAGGCTGTTGCAGCCAGTGTTCGAACTCATCCATGCGCACATCGCTGATATCGCCTGCGGCCAGCCACGCGATCCAGCCCCGGGCCTGTTCGGCCAGGGCATCGTCATTGGCGGCGGGCAGCATGTTCGGCGGGCTCATCGGCTGGCAGACAGGCGCATTCAAGCGCGGGCGGGGGAACTAGACCGCATCTACGGTCCAGTGATCAAGACGTTTCAGCGCGGGCCAGCCCCAAGCCGGGGCGATCATCGGCCGCTGCGCGCCCAGGCCAGGCGTTGCAACGCGGTGCGCACGTGGTTCTCGACGGTGGTCACCGACACGCCCAGGCGGCGTGCGATCTCGGCCTGGGTCAGGCCCTGCAGGCGGTTGAGCCGGAAGATGGTGCGGGTCGGCTCCGGCAGGTGTCCCGCCGCGTCGAGCACCCGCTGCAGCTCGTCCTGGGCCATCGCCTGTTCCTCGGTCGAGATCACCTCGTCCGGTCCCCACAGGTAATGGTCAGCCAGCAGGCGGTTGCGCCGGGTCGATTCGCGGCCGTGGTCGGTGGCCAGGTTGGCGGCCAGCCGGTACAGATAGGCGCGCGGGTTGTCGATGGCCTGGCTGTCGTCAACCCCGCGGGCCTTGAACCACACGGCCTGGATCACGTCCTCGGCGCCGTTGTCGCCCCCAAGGATGCGCTGTACCCGACGCAGCAGCGCAGGGCGCTCGCGGATCAGCAGTTCAGTGAGGGAGGCAGCATTGGAGGACATGCGCGGAACCGGGACGACAGGCGGAAGGCGCCGCGCATGCTACTCCGTTAATGAGAATCAGTCACGTTCGCATCCATGAACCCCTGCCTCGCCCTGCGGTCAGCCCCCTCCCCTGCACAGCGCCCGGCAAAGGCATAAAATGGGGGGCTATCCGTCTATATCCCCCACCTGGAGCACGACCATGGGTCTGGAACTCGTCTCGCCCGGCAAGAACCCGCCGGAAGAAATCAACGTCATCATCGAGATTCCGAAGGACTCGGAGCCGGTGAAGTACGAAGTGGACAAGGAAACCGGCGCGATCTTCGTCGACCGCATCCTGTCCACCCCGATGCGTTACCCGTGCAATTACGGCTACGTGCCGAGCACCCTGTGTGGCGACGGCGATCCGGCCGACGTGCTGGTGGTGCTGCCGCTGCCGCTGGTGCCGGGCTCGGTCGTGCGCTGCCGTCCGGTCGGCGTGCTGAAGATGAGCGATGAAGCGGGCAGCGACGAGAAGATCCTGGCCGTGCCGGTGTCGAAGATCTTCAGTGGCTACGCCCACGTCGAAGACATCGCCCAGGTGTCCAGCCACTGGCTGGAGCGCATCGGCCACTTCTTCGAGCACTACAAGGACCTGGAGAAGGGCAAGTGGGTCAAGCTCGACGGTTGGGGCGGCGCCGCTGAGGCCAAGCAGATTCTGATCGAGGCGCACCAGCGCCATCTCGACAGCAAGGCCTGAGCCTGAACCGGATCGCTCCGGCATGCCCTGCCGGAGCGATGCGGGTCACGTTTCATGATGACGGCACATCACTCTTGCCGTGGTATTAGGTAAATTGCGTCACTTCACACGTCATCGACATCCACCGTCGAGACAGCCAGGGGAATGTGTCGTGCGTATTCTGCTTGTAGGGGATGCAGCCAGCCTGCCGGCTGAGCTGACCGAATTCATTGCCGATCTTGGGGAAGACTGGCAGCCGCTGACCGCCACCGATGGCCAGACCGCGATGACCGCGGTGGCCACGCAGGGCGTGGACGCGGTGATTGTCTGCCCGCAGCTGCCGGACCTCAATGCCACCACGCTGCTGGGGCAGATCCGGACGCTGCGTCCGGAAACCATCCGCATCGCGCTGGTGGACGCCCAGCATGGCAACCGGCCACCACCGGCGCGCCTCATTGGTGTTGCCCACCGTTTCCTGCCGTTGCCGCTGGCACCGGAGGTGCTGCTGGAAGCGCTGACCAGCCTGGAAGAGCTGCGCGAAGTGCTGGACAGCCCGCGCCTGCGCGATGCCATCGGCCGCATCGAGAAACTGCCGTCGCCGCCGCACCTGTACCTGAGCCTGACCCAGGCGCTGGAGCATGACGACGATGCCGACAGCGCCGACGTCGCCAAGCTGGTGGCCGCCGATCCTGCCATCGCCGCCAAGGTGCTGCAGTTGTCGAATTCGGCGTTCTTCAGCCAGGGTCGCACCATCGCCGACCTGCGCACCGCGGTGACCCGATTGGGCCTGGCAACACTGCGCGACCTGGTCCTGGCCAGCGAAGTGTTCTCGGCACCGACGCTGTCGACCGCCGAACGCAACTCGCTGCAGCAGCGCGCCCTGCTCGCCTCGCGGCTGGCCGCACGCCTGCTGCCCGAATCCAGTGCCGAACTGGGCGCAACCGCGGCACTGCTGGCCGACATCGGCCTGCTGCTGCCCGGCGTACGCAACGAACGCACCGAGCCGTCGCTGGCCGGAGATGCCCGCCCGGGCCATGCCGAAGCCGGCGCCTACCTGCTGGGCCTGTGGGGCCTGCCGATGCCGATCATCGAGGCGGTGGCGTTCCACCTGCAGCCGCAGCGTGCGAACACGCGCAGCTTCTGGGTGACCGGCGCCGTGCACGTGGCCCTGGCGCTGGTCAATGGCGATCCGGTGGACGAGGACTACCTGCAGCGCGCGGGCGTGCTCAACAAACTGCCGCAGTGGCGCGAGCATGCCAACAGCCTGATGGGGCTCACGCCCAGCGAAGCCTGATCACACCGGCAATGCATGCGATGAAGGCGCGCCCGCAGGGACGCGCCTTCGTTGCATCAGGGCTGCGCGCAGTGGTCGTACACGCAGCGCTCGAACAGGAACTGGCAGTACGCCGCATCCTCACCGGCCTTGATGCAGTTGCTGCGCACCTCCGCGCAATAGCGGCCATTGGCACACACCAGCGGACCGGCCGACACACTGCCGGCCAGGCTCAGGACGGCGAGAACCGCCGCAGCGAACATCCGTGGCATCGCGTTCTTCATTTCGCGCTCTCCTTGGTCCGGAATGGACCTCTGTGAACGTACCAGCGGTCCAGTTGCGACAAGCGTGACCTCTGTCGCTGAACCGCCCGATTCAGAGTTTCCCGACCCGGCCCTGCCAAACGCAAAGAGGGCGGGCCTTGCGGCCCGCCCTCCTCGTATTGCCTTCAGGCTTCGATGGATCAGAAGCGCTGGTTGTACTGGATGAACAGGAAGCGGTCGTAATCCAGCATCGGGTCCAGCTGCACGGCGCTGGCGTTGGTCACCGCGTAGGTGATCGGCGGGGTCTTGCCGAACACGTTGCGGGCACCGACGGTCACGCTGCCGTTCCACGGAGCCTGCCAGGTGGCCGAGATGTCGTGATAGACGATCGCGCCCTTCTTGTTGGCACCCAGGCCGCCGGTCCAGCCACCGTTCTCGGTGTAGTAATCCGGCTGGTTGCACTCCAGGCCATTTTCCTGGTCGTAGCAGAAGTCGCGGAAGCCGCCGTAGTAACGCATGGTCCAGGTGGCCGACAGGTCGCCCTTGGTCCAGGTGGTTGCCAGGGTGCCGCGGACACGCGGGTAGTTCCAGTAGCCTGCGTAGTCATCCCATGCAGCGCCCTTGGTGGCCTGCTGACGGAAGCTGGTCAGGTAGTTGGTGTCCAGGTTGAACGACAGGGTACCGAAGCTGTATTCCGGCATACGGTAGCGGACGCCGAAGTTGTAGCCTTCGGTTTCCAGCGAACCCAGGTTGGCATTGCCGCGGCTCAGGCCGGTGACCTGCTGGCCATTGGCAACGTCGCCACGGCTGTACTGGTCACAGAAGGCCTGCACACCGTTCTGGTAGCACTGGTTCAGCACGTAGTTCGCCGACAGCGCGGTGATCACGTTGTCCACGGTGATCTTGTACCAGTCCAGCGAGACGTTCAGGCCGCTGACGAAGCTCGGGCTCCACACCAGGCCCGCGGTGCGGGTCTTGCTGGTTTCCGGCTGCAGCTTGTCGTTGCCCACGCCCGAGTTGAACGGGTTGTTGCCCTGGGTGTCACGGGCACTGATCGGACGACCAGCAGCGTCGGTCTGACGGAAGTCGGACGCCAGGCCTTCAGCACCGCAACGGGCGGCAACGGCCGGGTTGCTGCGCTGGCCGAACACGGCATCACACGGATCGGTGAACTTGTCGAAGGTCTGCGAACCACCGCCGAAGGTGTCGTCCAGGGTCGGGGCACGGAAGCCCTCGCCGTAGGTCGCACGCACCAGCAGGTCGTCGATCGGCTTCCAGGTCACGCTGAACTTGCTGTTGACCGTGTTGCCGAACTTGTCGTAGTCCGAGTAGCGGCTGGCGATATCCAGCGACAGCTCCTTGGCACCCGGCAGGTCACGCAGCAGCGGCACCATCAGTTCCAGGTAGAACTCGTTGGTCTTGTACTTGCCTTCGGTCGGCTGGGCGGCCAGCTCGGTGGTGTAACCCGAGGAGGACAGCGCGTCCGGGTGGTCGTAGCCCGACACTTCACGATGCTCGTAACCGGCAGCGAAGGCGAACTCGCCCGCATTGCCCGGCATGTCGAACAGCGAACCGGTGATGTTGGCGAAGTACTGCTTGCTCTTGCTCTGGCCGGTCGAGTTCAGCAGGGTGTTGATGTACTTCAGCGCATCCGGGGTCGCGGCGCTGGCGCCGCCCAGCAGGTCGAACGGGACGCAGCTGCCCGGGCTGGTGCCCAGCGCGATCGGGTTGGCAGCGGTGCCGCACTGGGCGACGCCGTTGGCGTTGATGAACGACGGGCCGAGGGCGTTCTTCAGTGCCAGCAGGTTGATGTTGCCCGAGCTGGTCTGGGTCACATCGAACTGGTTGTAGTTGATGCCCACATCCCAGTCGAACGGACGGTTGTTGAAGTCGAAGTTGCCTTCCAGGGCCGCGTCGAAGTGCAGCGACTTGACGTTGTTCTGGGTGATGCGCGGCAGTTCGAAGATACGACGGCCCCAGCCACCGATGTCAACGCCGGCGCCCGGGTTGGCCCAGTTGCCCAGCGGGTTGTAGATGCTGTCCTTGCTGATCGCCACCGGGAACTGCGGCTGCGAGGTGCCGGTCAGCGGGTAGCCGGCGATCTGGCGCTTGGAGTCACGCTCGGAGTACATCGCCGTCGACTTCAGACGCAGGTTGTCGTTGATGTCGTAGCTGGCCGAGGTGAACATGGTCTTCGACTCAGCGCCCTGGTTCAGCATCATCTGCTGCGAGGCGTTGTAGTAGTCGTCCAGACCAATCAGGTGGTAGTTGTTGAAGTTGTTCGACGGCTGGCCAACGCCGACCGGGGTGTCCCACGAACCGGTGTGGTTGACCACCCAGGTGTTCGGGACCCACTTGCCAGCCTTGTTGTATTCACCAGCACCGGCGGTGCCTTCGGCACGCGGATCGGTGAAGCGGCCCCACGGGCCCGCCGGGCTCAGACCGTCTTCCTTGTGGCCCTGGCCATAGGAGTACTGGGTCAGGCCACGATCCTTGGCCCACACCGGATCTTCCTTGATGTAGTTCGCGCCGAACACGATCGAGGAGCGCTCGCCGGTGGCACCCAGGGTCAGGCTGTACTGGGTCTTGGAACCGTCGCCGTGGCTGTTCTGGCCGTAATAGGCACTGGCCTCGGCGCCGTCGAAGTTCTTGCGCAGGATGATGTTGACCACGCCGGAGATGGCGTCGGAACCGTAGATCGCCGAGGCGCCGTCCTTCAGGACTTCAATGCGCTCGATCAGCGAGGTCGGGATGGTCGACATGTCGGTGAAGCCGGCCAGGCTGGTGCTCCAGCGCTTGCCGTTGACCAGCACCAGCGTGCGCTGCTCACCCAGGTTGTACAGGCTGACGTACTGGCCGCCCTGTTCCGGGTTGGACGCCAGCACGGCCGCCTTGCTGAAGGTCTGGGTGCCTGCCACGGACAGGTTCTGCAGCAGGTCGCCGACGCTGACCAGGCCCGAACGCTGGATGTCCTCATGGCTTACGGTGAGGACCGGCTGGGAGGTTTCCACATCCACCGAGCGGATGCGGGAGCCGGTGACTTCCAGGCGATCAAGGGTGGTCGGGGCACTGGCTTCCTGTGCGGAAGCAAATGCCGGTGCCAGCGCCAGCGCGATGCCGGCGGGCAGCAGGCCCAGCCGCACGGCAGGGGTGCGAACGTTCATCAATCTCTCCAAGGTACGTGTTAGTAGCGTGTTAAAACGCTCCAGCACGTTACGATTGCGTTGCGATGCTGTATTTGCGCGACCCAACCGTAGACTTTGCAGAGTGTGGCGGGAGCAAGCCGCCGTTTTCCCTGAACCGGGAAGCAGACTGCCCATAACGGGCACGGAAGGCCCGGGCGAAGCTGCAGCAGTTGTCGAATCCGCTGGCTGCGGCGACCTCGCCCACCATCATGTCGGTGTCGCGCAGCAGATCGGCGGCCCGCTCCAGGCGCAACCGTGCCGAAAGCGACTGGGGGCTCTCTTCATAAAGGCTCTGGAAGGTCTTGGAGAGGTACCAGCTGGAGAAGTTGGTCAGTTCGGCGAGTTCGCCGATCCGCACCACCCTGTGGCTGTTGCCCTCCAGATAGAGGCGGGCACGCTGCATGCGGCCGAACACCTGGCGCTTGCGGCTGCGTGAGCGACCGGGGCAGCGCTGTACGTTGTCGGCTAGGTCACGCTGCAGGCCGGCCAGATGCAACAGCAGCGGCCGCAGCGCCTGCGCGGGCAGGCCGCTGTCGAGCGCATCGCGCCACAGGCGCAGGGCAACGCGGGCGTCGCCGCGGCTCATGCGACCACGACCGGCATACAGGCCGCAATCGGCCATCTCGGACAGCACCCGCATCGCCTCCGCATTCAGGCTGAGGCCCACGCACAGTCCGTTACGGCCGGCCTGCACCAGCGGGCGCGACTCCTTCTCGAAGGCGATCCACTCGCCATGGCGCAGGCGGAAACGCCCTTCCTTGGCTTCCACCCAGGAGCTGCCCCGGACCTGCAGCCAGACCGTGAAGCTTGACCCTGCCGTCTGCAGGCTGCCGAGCCGGGCCACGCCCATGCAGGTCGGCGCGAGATCATCGAGCGCCTTGTCGAGGGAGACGGTTTGGCCACGATCGGCCAGCGAGAGTTGACGCATGGGGCACCACGGGTTTGCCTGATACAGGCTTCCGTTTTGCCTAATCAGGTGTCAGCCCGTCAGGAAAATCCGCCGAGATCGCCACGAATTCGCGGCGAGAACTCCACGAAGAAATCACGAAGAGATATTTTTCTTAAGGATCAACGACTTGAGAAATGCCGGGAACAGGGCTGGCGCCGACCGGGGCAGCTGCATGACGCCGATGTCAGCGCCATCGCTGACCGCCAGGGCGACGTACAGATCCCGGCCATCGGCGCTGGCACTGATGCCGTTGCCCGCGCTGAGCCGCTGCCGGTCCAGGCAGCGCTCGGGGGCTTCGGTCCCGGCCTGGATATGGATCAAGGTCGTACCGCACGCGGTCGAATTGCCGAGATACCCGATGCCACCGGTGCCTGCCACCGTCCAGGTGCGATAGCGCCATCGGCTGGGCCGGTCTTCACTGACCTGCTGCACGCTGGCCGGGGACAGTGCCGCATCCACCGACCACAAACCGCCGGACGCCAGGCGTGTGAACAGCACGCGGCCATCACCCCGATCGAAACGTGCCTGGGAGACGCCATCGATGCTGGCCAGGCGGCGCCAGGGGGTTACGCTGCGATCGAACAGGCTCAATCGGGTGCGCTGCTCTGCATCGCGCTCGACCACCAGCAACTGTTCCGGGGTTGCCCCGTACAGGGCCTGCAGGGGCTGATCGACCGGAACCGGCAACGGTTGCAGGTGCTCGTCGCGCGGCGCGATCTCGTAGACCACGGTGCGCCCATGCTCATCACGCCCGACCACCAGCAACTGGCGGCTGTCGGCCGACCAGTCCGGCGCCTGCCGCCCCTCCGGACGCAGGCCCTCGATCGGCCGCAGTGAATCGGGCCGCTGCATGTCCGCCCACCACAGCGCGAAACTGCCGGAACGATCGGATGTGAAGACCAGCTGGCGACCGTCGGGCGCCGCCATCGGCTGCCCGTCACGCCCGCTGGACGCGAACAGCCGCTCGGCGCTGCCGCCGGCCATCGGCACCTTGAACACGCCGAACTGGGCACGGCGGTGAACGAAGGCCAGCACGTCGCCGTGGCGTGACACCGCAGGCCATTGTGCGTCGTCGAGGCCGGCATCACGCAGGGTGCGGCGCTCGACGTCCAGGTAGTACAGCCGCACCTCGCTGTCCACGCGCCGGCCGAACACGATGCTGCGACCATCGCCCAGCCAGGCCCAGCCACGCTGTTCGGCCGATTCGTTGGTCAACTGCTCCAGCTCGCCGCCCCCGGCCGGCATCCGCCACAGGTCGCCCATCTGCGGATTGCGCACGAACACCAGCCACTTGCCGTCGGGCGAGTAGCGTGGCGCGTAGTCAAAATCATCCTGGTCGACCGCATAGTCCAACGCCCGCCACTGGCCGCTGGCCAGGTCGAGCACACGGATGCCGCGATGGGCATAGCGGCCCACCATGCTGCCAAAGACCAGGCCGCGGCCATCCGGAGTCCAGTCGAAGCTGAGCAGTTCGGTTCCGTCGCAGCGGGTCGCCTGGCGCACACCGCCGCCGGTCGCGCTGGCGATCAGCACCTGGCAACCGCCGTCGGCTCCAAAGCGGGCAAAAGCGATCTCGCGCCCGTCCGGTGACCAGCTCGGGAAGCGGTCACTGGCTCCCTTCGGCGGCAGCGCCAGCTGCCGGGCCGGCGCATTGCCCGAGGTCTGCACCTTGATCGCGCCACCACCGGCGCCGTCCTCGTTGGCGCCTTCGTAGGCAACCTGGGAGCCATCCGGCGAAAGCGTGGGATAGGTTTCAAAACCACTGGTGGCGGTGATCAAGCGGTAGGGACGCTGCGGGCTGCCGATCACCCGCACGCCGTTCTCGACCGCGGCATCCACCGGTGAGCTCGGCTCCGGCCCACGCCGGAGCAGCAATGTGGCCATGACCAGCAGCGCGGCCAGCATCATCACACCCAGCACCCACAACAGCTGGCGGCGCAGCTGGCGCCAGCCGCGCCGGCGTGAAGGCGCTGCCGGCACGGCCATCGCCGGAATCGTGCCGGTACCGTCCGGCGACGGCATCACGTCCGCAACGGCTACCGCTTCCACTTCCGCCACCGGCTCGAAGTCGTCCAGCGCCTGCACCGGCACCAGCAGCCGATAACCGCTCTTGGCGATGGTCTCGATGTAGGCCTGGCTGTTGTCGTCGTCGTTGGCGAACGCCTTGCGCAGCTGGGTGACGGCCTGGGTCAGCACGTCATTGGTCGGCAACGTATCGGGCCAGACCTCGGCAAACAGCTCTTCACGGGTAACCACGCGCCCCGGCTGCCGCATCAACACGCGCAGCACGCCCAGCGCTTTCGGCGTCAGCCGCCGCGGACGGCGCGCGCCTTCGACCTCGACCTCACGCGAGGACAAGGTAATGACGCAGTCGCCGACCTGCACGCGGTCGGCCTCGATGGGCGTGAGTTCGCTGCTGTTCATTTTCCGCTATACAGTAGGGACGGGACCTGGGCAGGGCTCACCAGCAATACCGTCCCCACCGTCCCTGGACAGGGTCATCGAAAAGCCAGATTCCGCACAAAGCATCGGCGCATACCGCAAAAACAATAACGCCCCCGGATATTAGCCTAAGCCGGTTACCCCGCCTATGACGGGGTCGACACTCAGGCTCTCTCTCGCCGACGCATTCACATAATCTGCATCACTATTCGCGCCCTTTTGGGCGCGAAATTTTTATCTGGCGTTCATTTTCACATGCGCCGAAGCATGGTCAATCCGACCAGACGCGACACCACCAGGCCGATATACATGACGCCTGCGAACTGTTCGAGCATCACCAGGGCCCGTGCCTGCGGGTGCAGCGGCACGACGTCGCTCAATCCAACACCGGACAACAAGCTGAAGCTCAGATAAAGCAGCTCCATCCAACTGCGCTCGGGGCCCGCGGTCGTACCCTGGAAACTGCCTGGATACCACTGCTGGCACACCGCGAACGCAAAGGCGAACGCCCAGGCCAGCAGGGTGAAGGTTGCCCCGGCCGCGAACAGCTCGTCGCGGGTCACTCGATGGTCCTGCAGCATGTAGGCGATCAATGCCCCCGCCGTATAGAAGTACAGCAGGCTTTCCAGCAGCTGTGCCGTGGTCAGCAGCGCGCTGCGGTCCAGAAGCGCCCCAGCCAGCGAGAACACCACCGAGGGAATGGCCAGCAGCAATGCCAGCCAGGTTCCCAACGGGCTGCGCTGGACCACCCACAGCGCCAGGCCGAGCACCGCCATGCCGAACATGCCCAGCGCCGCCCGGCCAGCGGCGGTGTCATCCAGCGCGGGATACAGCAGGACCGCCAGCAGCTGGGCCCCCAGCAGCCATGCCGAGGGGTGGCGGCGGGCGATTGCCAGCCAGCGGGTGGTCAAGGCAACAGGCATGGCGTCCTTTCCGCTGGGCAGTGGCCGGAGCATAACGGGTCGCGCCGTGCCACGCCCGGCGGTTCTCCTGGACCGCGGCGCCGTCCAGGCATGGCCCGGCGCTACCGGTGCAGCATCATCCCTGGCGGTAGACCTCGGCACCGGCAGCACGGAACTCCTGCGACTTCTCCTTCATGCCGGCCTCTGCGTAGTCACGTACGTCCTGGGTGATCTTCATCGAACAGAAGTGCGGGCCGCACATCGAGCAGAAATGGGCCAGCTTGTGCGCGTCCTTCGGCAGCGTCTCGTCGTGGAATTCCTTGGCCTTCTCCGGATCCAGGCCGAGATGGAACTGGTCTTCCCAGCGGAACTCGAAGCGCGCCTTGCTCAGCGCGTTGTCACGCACCTGCGCGCCCGGATGGCCTTTGGCCAGGTCGGCTGCATGCGCGGCGATGCGATAGGCCATGATGCCGTCGCGCACGTCCTGGCGGTTGGGCAGGCCGAGGTGCTCCTTCGGCGTCACGTAGCAGAGCATGGCCGTACCGAACCAGCCGATCATTGCCGCGCCGATCGCACTGGTGATGTGGTCGTAGCCGGGTGCGATGTCGGTGGTCAGCGGGCCCAGCGTATAGAACGGCGCTTCGCCGCACTCACGCAGCTGCTTGTCCATGTTCTCCTTGATCAGCTGCATCGGCACATGGCCGGGGCCTTCGATCATGGTCTGCACATCGTGCTTCCAGGCAATCTTCGTCAGCTCACCCAGCGTTTCCAGCTCACCGAACTGCGCGGCGTCGTTGGCATCGGCGATGCAGCCCGGGCGCAGGCCGTCACCCAGCGAGAAGGTCACGTCGTAGGCCTTCATGATCTCGCAGATGTCTTCGAAATGCGTGTAGAGGAAATTCTCCTTGTGGTGCGCCAGGCACCACTTGGCCATGATCGAGCCACCACGGCTGACGATGCCGGTAACACGCTTGGCAGTGAGCGGCACATAGCGCAACAGCACGCCGGCATGAATGGTGAAGTAGTCCACGCCCTGCTCGGCCTGCTCGATCAGCGTGTCGCGGAAGATCTCCCAGGTGAGCGCCTCGGCACGGCCGTCGACCTTTTCCAGCGCCTGGTAGATCGGCACGGTGCCGATCGCCACCGGCGAGTTGCGGATGATCCACTCGCGGGTTTCGTGGATGTGCTTGCCGGTGGACAGGTCCATCACCGTGTCACCGCCCCAGCGGATCGCCCACACCAGCTTCTCCACTTCCTCGGCAATGCCCGAAGAGACGGCGCTATTGCCGATGTTGGCGTTGATCTTGGTCAGGAAATTGCGGCCGATGATCATCGGCTCGCTTTCCGGGTGGTTGATGTTGTTGGGCAGCACCGCACGGCCACGGGCGATTTCGTCGCGCACGAACTCCGGGGTGATGATGTTCTGGATCGACGCGCCGAACGCCTCGCCCGGGTGCTGCTGCAGCAGGCCGGCATCGCGGATCGCGTCCAGCCGCTGGTTCTCGCGGATGGCGACGAATTCCATTTCCGGCGTGATGATGCCGCGGCGCGCGTAATGCATCTGGGTGACGTTGGCACCTGCACGCGCACGGCGTGGCAGGCTGCGCGCGGGGAAGCGCACCGCATCGAGCTTCGGGTCATGCTCGCGATCGCGGCCGAACGAAGAGCTCAGTCCTTCGAGCTGCTCGGTATCGCCACGTTCCTCCACCCAACCGCGACGCAGCTCCGGCAAACCGGCGGACAGATCGATGCGCACCTCCGGATCGGTGTACGGACCTGATGTGTCATAGACCGTGACCGGTGCATTCTCTTCGCCACCGAACAGCGTCGGCGTGCGGGTCAACGCGATCTCGCGCATCGGCACCTGCAGATCCGGACGCGAACCGGGCACGTGGATCTTGCGCGAGCCGGGAATGGGCCGGGTCACGGATTCGGAGAGTTGCTGGGCCTGTTGCTGCAGGGCGGAGAGCTGTGCGTTCATCGGGCATCGTCCAGGAAGGTCAGGGACGAAGCGGCGGCGCACTGCTGCCGCGCCCGGACGGTCCTTGGGCGGAGTCCGGGCATGGCTGCACTGCAAAGCTTCCCTACGCCGGTATGAGCCGGATCAGGTTCCAAGGGACTGTCTCAACCGTGGCCACATGGCCGCGGTACCCCCGCTTCTTGGTGTGCATTAGAGCATAGACCGCCCGCCTCCGGAGTTGCTCCCGGGGTCAGATCCACTTTCCTGCGGAAAGCGGATCTGACCCCAATCGCTATTCGTTAACAGAACCGTGACATCGCGTTCAGTAACGTGCACGCGCATCGTGTCGTCGCGAACGATGCTTATCTCGCCGCCTTCGCGGCTCCTGCCCGGTCTGTGCTGCATGTCGCCGGCCCCTCGCAGCAAGCTCTGCTCGCTCCCCTCAATCCCTTGATCGGAGAAGCTCCTTCATGGTGTTTCGCGTTTCCATCGCACTGGTTCTGCTTCTGGTGCTGCTTGCCGGTGTTGCACCGGGCCCCTTCAATACGGTGGTGCAGTCGGTACTCGCCGATGTCGTCCGCAGTGTCGGCTGGCTCTATCTTCTGGTCGTGTTCCTGGCGCTGACTTTCCTGATGTACTTGGCATTCGGTCGCTTCGGCAACCTGCGCATCGGTGGTGAAGATGCCGAGCCGGAATTCTCCCGCGCCAGCTGGATGTCGATGCTGTTCGCTGCCGGCATGGGCATCGGCCTGGTGTTCTGGGGTGCGGCCGAACCGATCTCGCATTTCAGCAAGCCGCCCGAGGGCCTGGCGCCGCAAAGCATGGACGCCGCGCGCGCCTCGATGCGCTATGCATTCTTCCACTGGGGCCTGCATCCGTGGGCGATCTATGCGCTGATCGGCCTGGCGATGGCCTGGTTCCAGTTCAACCGCAACGGGCGCGGCCTGGTCAGCGACATGCTGCAACCGATCATCGGCCGTCACCATCGCGGCTGGATCGGTCGGGTAGTCAACATCGCTGCCGTAGTTGCCACGGCGATTGGTGTCGCCACCACGCTCGGCTTCGGCACCATCCAGATCGCGGCAGGTATCGAACGCGTCTTCAGCGTGCAGGCCACCGTCGCGGTGCAGATGACCATCATTGCCGTCGCCTTCGTGCTGTACATGGCCTCCACCGCCAGTGGCGTGGAACGCGGGGTGAAATGGCTGTCCAACTTCAACCTGGCATTGGCTGCGTTGCTGGCAGCCATCCTGCTGGTGCTTGGGCCGACCGGCTTCATCTTCGATACGTTCACCACCACGCTGGGCTCCTACCTCAACCAGCTGGTGACGATGAGCCTGCGCATGTCGCCTTTTTCGGGTAGCACCTGGGTGGCGGACTGGACGATCTTCTACTGGGCCTGGTGGATCTCGTGGGCACCGTTCGTGGGATCGTTCATCGCGCGCATCTCGCGTGGCCGCAGCGTGCGCGAATTCGTGATCGGCGTAGTGCTCGCGCCGACGCTGCTGGGCTTCTTCTGGTTCGCGGTGTTCGGCGGCACCGCGCTGTGGGCACAGATCTTCGGCCATGCCGATCTGGTGCAGGCGCTGGGCAATGGCTACGAGACGGTGCTGTTCACACTGTTCGACAGCATGCCGCTACCGCTGTTGCTGTCGTGCATCGCGCTGGTACTGCTGATGATCTTCTTCGTAACCTCGGCCGATTCGGCGGTACTGGTGCTGGCCAGCATGTCCACCGACGAGGCCGGCGACCCACCGCTGAAGCGCAAGCTGGCCTGGGGCATTGCGGTGGCGTTGATCGCAGCGGCGTTGCTGCTGGCCGGTGGACTGGACGCGCTGCAGGGCATGATCACGATCGCAGCATTGCCGTTCGCGTTGCTGATGGTGCTGGTGATGGTGTCGCTGTACCGGGTTCTGGACCAGGAGTACACGCGTGAGCGACGTCAGGCGCAGCGCCAGCGGCACATGATCGATGCGTGGATCGCGCGCGAGATGGCGGCGCAGGAGGAGACGCAGGTGGAGGCGGCGCGGGCGCAGGATCAGGGTTGAGTTTGTTTTGCAGGGCTTGCAGCCCTGCACCTGCTCAATGCAACGGCAACGGCCGAAGCAGGAGCGGCTCTGGGTTGCTGCTGGTTTGGCGGGGAGGGGACAGCTGGCGGGACACGCCGCAAGTACATCCCTGTAGGCTCGGCCACGGCATCCATGCCGTGGACGGTCCCGCCAGCTGTCCCCTCCCCGCCTCCGACAATTTCCCGGTGACGGCAGTAGATCCACGCCATGCGTGGATGAGGTGTATCGAAAAACAAGAAGGGGTCGGATCCGTTTTCCTGCGGAAAACGGATCCGACCCCACCCCAAAGCCCGCGACTGTTGCCGTTGCCTTTGCTCTTGCTCTTCTTTTTTCTTTTCCTGCGGTGGCGGCCACGGAAACTGTCAGGGGCCGGGCGGGTGGGCTGGGCGGGGGTGTCAGCCGCATGGGCCCGAGGCATGCCTCGGGCGGGTTGGGCAGGACGCCCAACCCCGGTCTTGCCGTGTGCGCAGGACAGCGCACACGAGCAAGCGGCTGCCAAGCCTGCAGGGACGGATTCACGGCGTCCCCCGACCAGCCCACCCGCCCGGCCAAGCCTCATATCACTGCCATCACCGCAGAGGGGGCTCAGCCCGGTGGCCGGGAAACCTCAATACCCCGCTGCCTGCCCATCCTTGCGACTCTCCGAAGCACCGTAATACACCCCGGTCTCAGGATCACGCATGATTGCCTGGTAGCCGCCATACGGGCCGTCGGCAAACACGATGCGATGCCCCTTGCGCATCAGCGCGCGCACCGTCTCGTACGGGAAGCCGGTTTCCAGATTCACTTCACCACCGTCGGTCATCGCCGTGGCCTGGCCGGTCGGTTCGGTTGAGCCTTCATGCTGGATGCGCGGTGCATCGCCGGCTTCCTGCAGGTTCATCCCGAAGTCCACCAGGTTCATCACGATCTGCGCGTGGCCCTGCGGCTGCATCGCGCCCCCCATCACGCCGAAGCTGGCATACGGCTTGCCGCCCTTGGTGATGAAGGCCGGAATGATGGTCTGGAACGGGCGCTTGCCCGGCGCGTAGCCGTTGGGATGGTTCTTCTGCAGCACGAACATCTCGCCACGATCCTGCAGGATGAAGCCCAGCCCGGGCGGCGCCATGCCGCTACCCATGCCGCGGTAGTTGGACTGGATCAGCGACACCATCATGCCGTCGGCGTCGGCCACGGTCATGTAGATCGTGTCGCCCTCTTCCAGCTGCTTCGGCGTGCCCGGCTGCACTTCCTTCAACGCCTTGTCCATCGAGATCAGCGCGCGGCGCTGCGCGGCGTACTCCTTGGAGATCAGCTTCTGCACCGGCGCCGGCTGGAACGCCATGTCGGCGTAGAAGCGTGCGCGGTCGGCGAAGGCCAGCTTCTTCGCTTCAACGAACAGGTGTACATGCTCCGGTGAACCGAACGGGATTTTCGAGAAGTCGTAGCCTTCCAGCACGTTGAGGATCTGCAGCGCGGCAATGCCCTGGCTGTTCGGCGGCAGTTCCCACACGTCGTAGCCACGGTAGTTGCTGCTGACCGGCTCGACCCATTCACCGCGGTGGTCGGCCAGGTCCTGGTAACTCAGGTAGCCGCCGTTGGCCTTGAAGTAGTCGCCGATGGTGTGGGCGATCTCGCCCTTGTAGAAAGCATCACGGCCGCCGTCGGCGATCTTCTGCAGGGTGCTGGCCAGGTTCGGGTTCTTCCACATCTCGCCCTTGCGCGGGGCGTGGCCGTTGATCGTGAACTGCTCCTTGAAGCCCGGGTACTGCGACAGCTTCGGCACCGAGCGGTCCCAGTAGTAGGCGATCACTTCGGCCACCGGGTGGCCCTCGCGTGCGTAGCGGATGGCCGGCGCCAGGTTGTCGGCCATCGGCTTGCGGCCGAAGCGATCATGCAGGGCGAACCAGCCATCGACCGCGCCTGGCACGGAGACCGGCAGCGGGCCGGTGGCTGGGATCTCCTTCAGACCACGGCGCTGGAACTCGGCCAGGGTGAGCGATTTCGGCGAGCGGCCCGAGCCGTTGTAGCCATAGAGCTTCTGTGTCTTTGGGTCCCAGACGATGGCGAACAGGTCGCCGCCGATGCCGTTGCCAGTGGGCTCCATCAGACCGAGCGCGGCGTTGGCGGCAATGGCCGCGTCCACCGCCGAACCACCACTCTTCATCACGTCCAGCGCTATCTGGGTGGCCAGTGGCTGCGAGGTAGCGGCCATCGCATGTGGAGCGATCACCTCCGAACGGGTAGCGAAGGTATGGCCGGTGATGCGGTCGGCGGCAAGGGACAGCGCGGGCACGGTGGCCAGCACGGCGGCGGCAAGCAGGGAACGGGCAAGGCGTCGGGACACGGTCGGGTTCCGATGGAAGGGTGGTTCCCCGATCTTCACCGCTGTGGCCTTCACGCGGTATCGGGCAGAGGTCATGGGCGCCTTGAGATCCCGGCGGGAGCGGGCGGGGGGCGGCTGTCGACAGATTCCTGCGAGCGCGGACACAACAGCCCCTCATTCCCGCGCAAAAGACCCACCGAAAAGACTGAATTCCGGTTCACCAAAACACTTTCAGCGGCAACCATCCTTGTGCCGCAAGCGATTGCGCTGGATGCAGCGGAAACCGATAAAAAATCCGTCGCCAGGGTTGACACCGCCGAAATGGCTGTGTTTCTCTCGATCACATGTTGCATCACAACACGCCACCGCGAACCCACATTGAAGCCGCCGACACCGGCGCCGCCTCGCTGCGTTCGATTCTTGTGCTCGTACTTATTACCCAACCAACAGGTGCGGGACGAGCCAGCGTGTAAGCAACAAACACACCGGAACTCATCAAAAACCCGCACCCGCCCCGGTGCGGGTTTTTTCATTTCAGGACCTGGTTTCAGACGCAACCACCATGCACACCGCCAACTTCAAAACCCGGACCCACACCACCGCGACGCCTCGTGGCGGATGTTCGCGTGCGATGCATGGCACCTCCCCCACCGCTTTCCCCTGACCGGCCGGCACGTCACCTCGACGACCGGCCGTTCTTTTTTCTTCCCACCGCAAGGAACCTCCCCCATGAGCACCAACGACCTGCCCCAGACCAAGATCGCCGTCATCGGCTACGGCAGCCAGGGCCGCGCCCACGCACTGAACCTGCGCGAATCCGGCTTCGACGTGGTGGTAGGCCTGCGTCCGGGCGGCCCGACCGAGGTCAAGGCACAGGCCGACGGCTTCACCGTGAAAGCGCCGGCCGATGCAGTAAAGGATGCAGACCTGGTCGCCGTGCTGACCCCGGACATGGTGCAGAAGAAGCTCTACGACGACGTGCTGGCTGCAAACATGAAACAGGGGGCGGTGCTGTTGTTCGCGCACGGCCTGAACGTGCACTTCGACATGATCAAGCCGCGCGAAGACCTGGACGTGGTGCTGGTCGCGCCCAAGGGCCCGGGTGCGCTGGTGCGCCGCGAGTACGAGATCGGCCGTGGCGTGCCGTGCATCTGGGCCGTGTACCAGGACAAGAGCGGCAAGGCTGCCGAGTACGCGCTGGCCTATGCCGGTGGCCTGGGCGGTGCCCGCGCCAACCTGATCCAGACCACCTTCAAGGAAGAGACCGAGACCGATCTGTTCGGCGAGCAGGCCGTGCTGTGCGGCGGTGCCTCGGCGCTGGTGCAGGCCGGTTTCGAGACCCTGGTGGAAGCCGGATACCAGCCGGAGATCGCCTACTACGAAGTACTGCACGAGCTGAAGCTGATCGTCGACCTGTTCTATGAAGGCGGCATCTCGCGCATGTTGGAGTTCATCTCCGAGACCGCGCAGTACGGTGACTACGTCAGCGGCCCGCGCGTGATCGATGCCGGCACCAAGGCGCGCATGAAGGAAGTGCTGAAGGACATCCAGGACGGCACCTTCACCAAGAACTGGGTGGCCGAGTACGAAGCGGGCCTGCCGAACTACAACAGGTTCAAGCAGGCCGACCTGGAACACCCGATCGAGAAGGTAGGCAAGGAACTGCGCGCCAAGATGGTCTGGTTGCAAGGTCAAGCCGCGTAACAACGCGGCACCCCCACCCGCTCTGCAAGGTTCCCCCATGAACTCTCCCACACACCGCAGCACGCCGCCCAACGGCGCGCGCTGGCTGACCCAGGCGCTGGAGGCCGAGGGCGTCCGCACGCTGTTCGGCTATCCCGGCGGCACCATCATGCCGTTCTACGACGCGCTGGTGGACTCGTCGCTGAAGCACATTCTGGTACGCCATGAGCAGGGTGCGGCGTTGGCTGCCAATGGCTTCGCCCGCGCCAGCGGCCAGGTCGGCGTCTGCGTGGCCACCTCCGGCCCGGGCGCTTCGAACCTGGTCACCGGCATCGCCGACGCGATGCTGGATTCGGTGCCGATGGTCTGCATCACCGGCCAGGTCGGCACGTCGCTGCTGGGCACCGATGCCTTCCAGGAGCTGGATGTGTTCGGCCTGACGATGCCGATCGTCAAGCACAGCTGGCTGGTGCGCAGCGTCGATGACCTGCCGCGCGTGGTGGCCGATGCCTTCCGTATTGCCCGCGAAGGCCGCCCCGGCCCGGTGCTGATCGACCTGCCCAAGGACGTGCAGCTGGCCGATGCCAGCCATCTGCCGGTGCATGTGCCGAGCAGCATCGAACCGCCGCCGGCGCCGGCCGACGCGGCCATCGCCGAGGCCATCGCCGCGCTGGCGGCAGCCGAGAAGCCGGTGGTCTACGCCGGTGGCGGCATCGCGCTGGGTGACGCCGTGCAGGACCTGCGCGACTTCGTCGAAGCCAGCGCGATTCCCACCGTGATGACCCTGCGCGGCCTGGGTGCACTGCCGGCCAGTCATCCGCAGTCGCTGGGCATGCTGGGCATGCACGGCACCCGCGCGGCCAACATGGCGGTGCAGGAAAGTGACCTGCTGCTGGTGCTGGGTGCGCGTTTCGATGACCGTGCCACCGGCAAGCTGGCCGAGTTCGCACCGTTCGCCCGCGTCGTCCACATCGATGCGGACGCGTACGAGATCTCCAAGCTGCGCAGTGCCGATGTCGCCGTGCCCGGCAATGTCGGTCACGCCATCCGCGCCCTGCGTGCGGCCTTCCCCTCCCCCAAGGCCCACCAGGACGCATGGCGCAAGCGCTGTGCGCAGCACCGCGATCGCTTCGCCGCCCGCTACGACGCACCAGGCCAGCACATCTACGCACCGGCGCTGCTGAAGCGCCTGAGCGAGCTGGCCCCGGCCGATGCGGTGATCGCCTGCGATGTCGGCCAGCACCAGATGTGGGTGGCGCAGCATTGCCGCTTCAACCACCCCCGCAACCACCTGACCAGTGGCGCGCTGGGCACCATGGGCTTCGGCTTGCCGGCAGCGATGGGCGCGCAGTTCGCCTGCCCGGAGCGCACGGTGGTGCTGGTGTCCGGCGACGGCAGCTTCATGATGAACGTGCAGGAGCTGGCCACCATCGCCCGCTGCCGCCTGCCGGTGAAGATCGTGCTGCTGGACAACAGTTCGCTGGGCATGGTGCGGCAGTGGCAGGAGCTGTTCTTCGCCGAGCGCTACAGCGAGATCGATCTGTCCGACAACCCGGACTTCGTGGCACTGGCGCAGGTGTTCGGCATCGCCGCCACCCGCATCGACAACCGCGACGACGTGGAAGGCGGCCTGGCCGCGCTGCTGGCCGAACCGGGCCCGGCGCTGCTGCACGTGGCCATCGATGCACGCGCCAACGTGTGGCCGCTGGTGCCGCCGAACACTGCCAACAGCACGATGCTGGAAAGCAACCCCGCCCATGCCCGCCAGGAGACCCCCAATGCAATACCGGCTTGACCTGGTGCTGCACCCGGCCGAAGGCGCGCTGCTGCGCGTGATCGGCATGGCCGAGCGTCGTGGCTTCGCACCGCGCGCGATCAACGGCGCGCCGGTGGCCGCCGATGACGGTCGCTGGCACCTGCAGCTGGTGGTGGATGGCCAGCGCCCGGCGGAAACGCTGTGCCGGCAGATCGAGAAGATCTACGACTGCGTGTCGGTACAGCTGACGCCCGTGGAAGGAGCTGCATGATGAACACCCGTACCGTAGCGACCACGGTGCCGGCACGGAGGCGTCTTCTTCGTCGCCCGTGCCCGCGCCCGGCGCATGCCGGCAACCCGCTGGTGGCCCATGCCGGCCGCTGATGCCGGCAAGGAAAGCGATGTCGGCGACGTAAGCGTCGCCGACGTCCTGGCTGCGCAGGCCCGCCTGCGCCGCTTCCTGCCGCCCACCCCGCTGCACCATGCCGAGCGCTTCGGCACCTGGCTGAAGCTGGAGAACCTGCAGCGCACCGGTTCCTACAAGGTACGCGGCGCATTGAACGCGCTGTTGGCCGGTCGTGAGCGCGGTGACACCCGGCCAGTGATCTGCGCTTCGGCCGGCAACCATGCCCAGGGCGTGGCGTGGGCGGCCTATCGCCTGGACGTGCCCGCGATCACCGTGATGCCGCACGGTGCCCCGGCCACCAAGATCGCCGGCGTCGCCCATTGGGGCGCGACCGTGCGCCAGCACGGCACCAGCTATGACGAGGCCTACGCCTTCGCGGTCGAACTGGCGCAACGCCATGGCTACCGCTTCCTGTCCGCGTTCGACGATGCCGATGTGATTGCCGGCCAGGGCACGGTCGGCATCGAGCTGGCCGCGCACGCGCCGGACGTGGTGATCGTGCCGATCGGTGGCGGCGGCCTGGCCTCCGGCGTTGCACTGGCACTGAAATCACAGGGCGTACGCGTAGTCGGCGCGCAGGTGGAAGGCGTTGATTCGATGGCACGCGCGATCCGCGGCGACGTGCGCGAGATCGCCCCCGTCGCCTCGCTGGCCGACGGCGTGCGGGTGAAGATTCCCGGCTTCCTGACCCGCCGCCTGTGCACCTCGCTGCTGGACGATGTGGTGATCGTGCGCGAAGCCGAACTGCGCGAAACCCTGGTCCGGCTGGCACTGGAAGAACACATCATCGCCGAGGGCGCCGGTGCGCTGGCGCTGGCTGCTGGCCGCCGCGTCGCGGGCCGCCGCAAGTGCGCGGTGGTCTCCGGTGGAAACATCGATGCCGGCGTCCTGGCCGGCCTGCTGACCGACATCCGACCGCGCCCGCCGCGCAAGCCACGGCGAAGGCGCAGCGAAACACCCCGCTCGCCCGCCAAGGCCAGCGCGCCGCCCTCCCCCACCTCTTCCCCTTCCCACCTGCAAGCCGCAACGCCCGCTGTCGAGGAGATTTCCCTGTGACCACCATCGAACGAATTACCACCCCGCGCATCCGCATCTTCGACACCACCCTGCGTGACGGCGAGCAGTCCCCCGGCTGCAGCATGAGCCCGCCGCAGAAGCTGGTGATGGCGCGTGCGCTGGACGAACTGGGCGTGGACATCATCGAGACCGGCTTCCCGGCCAGCTCGCAGTCCGACCGCGAGGCGATGGCACTGATCGGCCGCGAACTGCGCCGCCCGAGCCTGAGCCTGGCGGTGCTGTCACGCTGCCTGCAGGCCGACATCGAAACTTCCGCACGCGCTCTGGAAGCCGCGGTCAACCCGCGTCTGCACGTGTTCCTGTCGACCAGCCCGCTGCACCGCGAGCACAAGCTGCGGATGACCCGCGAGCAGGTCCTGGAGTCGGTACGCAAGCACGTAGCGCTGGCCCGTTCCTACATCGACGATGTCGAATTCTCGGCCGAGGATGCCACCCGCACCGAGCTGGATTACCTGATCGAAGTATCGCGCGTGGCGATCGCCGCTGGCGCCACCACCATCAACCTGCCCGATACCGTCGGCTTCACCACGCCGGAGGAAATCCGCGCGATGTTCCAGCAGGTCATCGCCGGCGTCGCCGACGTGCCCAATGCCGCCAACGTGATCTTCAGCGCGCACTGCCACAACGACCTGGGCCTGGCCGTGGCCAACTCGCTGGCCGCCATCGAAGGCGGCGCGCGCCAGGTCGAGTGCACCATCAACGGCATCGGTGAACGCGCCGGCAACTGCTCGCTGGAAGAAATCACCATGGTGCTGAAGGTGCGCCAGGCCTTCTACGAGCAGGACACCGCGATCAACACTCCGCGCATCGTCGGCACCTCGCAGCTGCTGCAGCGCCTGGTCGGCATGCCGGTACAGCGCAACAAGGCGATCGTCGGCGCCAATGCCTTCGCCCATGAATCGGGCATCCACCAGCACGGCATGCTGCGCCACCGCGGCACCTACGAAATCATGCGTCCGGACGACGTGGGCTGGGAAGATTCGCAGATGGTGCTGGGCCGCCACAGTGGCCGCGCCGCTGTTGAAGCGCGCCTGCGTGCGCTGGGCTTCTGGCTGGACGAAGACGAACTGAAGCTGGTGTTCGAGCAGTTCAAGGGCCTGTGCGAGCAGCAGCGCGTGGTCACCGATGCCGACCTGCAGACGCTGATGCAGGGCGGCTCCAACGCACAGGGCTACCGCCTGGCGTCGATGACCATCAGTGATGTTGGCAGCCGCGCCAACGCGCTGGTCGAACTGTCCGATCCGGACGGCAACCGCGTGGCCGAGACCGCGCAGGGCGACGGCCCGGTCGATGCGCTGTTCGGCGCGCTGTCGGCCGCCACCGGCGTGCAGCTGATGCTGGACAGCTACCACGTGCACAGCGTCGGCATCGGCGCCGATGCACGTGGCGAAGCCAACCTGAGCGTGCGCCACGAGGGCGTGGAGTACGACGGCACCGGCACCAGCAAGGACATCATCGAAGCGTCCGCGCTGGCCTGGCTGGATGTCGCCAACCGCCTGCTGCGCCAGCGCCAGGCCGCCGCCCACAGCAGCACCGACGTTCCCACCCCCGCCACCGCCTGAGGAACCTGCCATGAGCGCCTTCGACACCCCCACCCCGGCCAGCGCCGCTGGCCAGCAGTGGAACGCCCAGGACTATGCGATCGATGCCGGCTTCGTGCCGCTGCTCGGCGGCGCGGTGGCGCGCCTGCTCGATCCGCGCGCCGGTGAGCGCATCCTCGACCTGGGTTGTGGCGATGGCGTACTCAGCACCGAGCTGGCCCTGAGCGGTGCGCGCATCCACGGTGTGGATGCCTCGCCGGAACTGGTGATCGCCGCCCGTGCGCGCGGTGTCGACGCGCAGGTGATGGACGGCCACGCGCTGTCGTTCGACAGCACGTTCGATGCGGTGTTCAGCAATGCGGCATTGCATTGGATGACGACTCCGGACCGCGTGCTGGAAGGCGTGCGCCGTGCCCTGCGCCCCGGTGGCCGCTTCGTCGCCGAGTTCGGTGGCCATGGCAACGTGGCCACGATCATCGCCGCGGTGCAGGCCGCACGCGTGGCCCATGGCCACGGCGCCAGCACGTTCCAATGGTATTTCCCGACGGCCGATGCCTACGCCGACCGCCTGCGCCAGCATGGCTTCCATGTGCAGCTGATCGAGTGCACGCCGCGCCCGACCGCACTGCCGACCGGTGTGGCCGGCTGGCTGCGGGTATTCGCCGTGCCGCTGCTGGATGACCTGCCCAGCGAGGCCCGCGCCACCGTGCGCGAGGCCGCCGCTGCACTGCTGGCCGATCTGCCGCACAACGCCGCCGGTCAGCCGCTGGCCGACTACGTGCGCCTGCGGGTCCTCGCCCGCCGTCGCTGACATGACCTTTTCGCTATCTTTCCTGATGTCCGCACCTTCGTACTTCTGCCAGGCATACGCATGACTTCTGCACCCCGCACCCTGTACGACAAACTGTGGGACGCCCATGTGGTGGTTCCCGAATCCGACAGCGCGCCCGCCGTGCTGTACATCGACCTGCACCTGATCCATGAGGTGACCTCGCCGCAGGCGTTCACCGAGCTGCGCGAACGCGGTCTGTCGCCGCGCCGCCCGGACCGCACCAAGGCGACGATGGATCACTCCACGCCGACCCTGCCGGCCGCAGCCGACGGCACGCTGCCCTATGCCAGCGCCGCCTCCGAGGCACAGGTCGCCACGCTGGCACGCAACTGCGCCGAGCACGGCATCGAGCTGTTCGACATGGCTTCGGACAACCGCGGCATCGTCCACGTGATCGCGCCGGAACAGGGCTTCACACAGCCGGGCATGACCATCGTCTGCGGCGACAGCCATACCTCCACCCACGGTGCGTTCGGTTCGCTGGCCTTCGGCATCGGCACCAGCGAAGTCGGCCACGTGCTGGCCACGCAGTGCCTGCTGCAGCGCAAGGCGAAGACATTCGCGATCACCGTTGATGGTCTGCTGGCGCCTGGCGTCGGCGCCAAGGACGTGGTGCTGCACATCATCGGCGTGATCGGCGTCAACGGTGGCACCGGCCACGTCATCGAGTTCCGTGGCAGCACCATCGAAGCGATGACCATGGAACAGCGCATGACCCTGTGCAACATGTCGATCGAAGCCGGCGCACGTGCCGGCATGGTGGCGCCGGACCAGGTCACCTTCGACTTCGTTGCCCGTACGCCGCGTGGCCCCAAGGGCGCCGACTTCGACGCCGCCGTCGCACGCTGGCAGCAGCTGCGCAGCGATGACGGCGCACGCTTCGACAGCGAAGTGCACATCGACGCCGCCGACATCCGCCCGACCCTGACCTGGGGCACGCATCCGGGTACCGCCATCGCGGTGGATGCGCCGATCCCCGCAGCCAACGATGCGGCCGCACAGAAGGGCCTGGACTACATGCACTTCCAGTCGGGCAAAGCGCTGGCCGGTACCCCGGTGGACGTGGTGTTCGTCGGCTCGTGCACCAACGGCCGCCTGAGCGACATGCGCGAAGTGGCGCAGGTACTGCGCGGTCGTCGCGTCGCCGAGCGGGTGCGCATGCTGGTGGTGCCGGGCTCGGAGATCGTCAAGCGCGAGGCCGAGGCCGAAGGCATCCACGAGATCGTGCGCGCGGCCGGTGCCGAGTGGCGCGAGCCGGGCTGCTCGATGTGCATCGCCATGAACGGTGACCTGGTTGCACCCGGCCAGCTGGCCGTCAGCACCAGCAACCGCAATTTTGAAGGCCGCCAGGGCCCCGGTTCGCGCACGTTGCTGGCCTCGCCGATGAGCGCCGCGTGGGCCGCCGTGAACGGGCACGTTGCCGATACCCGCGAACTGTTCGCACAGGAGGTGGCGTGATGGCCGGTTTCCGTACCCTGACCTCGGCCAGCGTGGTGCTGCGCCAGACCAACATCGACACCGACCAGATCATCCCGGCGCGGTTCCTGTCCACCACCGAGCGCGCCGGCCTGGGCCGCAACGCGTTCAATGACTGGCGCTGGCAGGCCGACGGTTCGCCGGTGGCCGACTTCGCCTTCAACCAGCCGCACAACGCCGGCCGCAGCATCCTGCTGGCAGGCCGCAACTTCGGCTGCGGCTCCTCGCGCGAACATGCGCCGTGGGCGCTGACCGATCTGGGCCTGCGCGCCATCGTCAGCAGCGAGATCGCCGACATCTTCCGCGGCAACTCGCTGAAGAACGGCCTGCTGCCGATCGTGCTGGACGAGGCTGACGTACAGGCGCTGATGCAACGCCCGGACGACGAGCTGACCATCGACGTGGCTACGCGCGAACTGCGAACTCCGGACGGCCGCGTCTATTCCTTCCCGCTGGATGGCTTCTCGCAGACCTGCCTGCTGGAAGGTGTCGACCAGTTGGGGTATCTGTTGGGCCGTGTCCCTGAAATCGAACGTTACGAGAGTGAGCATGCACGCTGAAATTGTTGTCCTGCCCGGTGATGGCATCGGCCCGGAAGTGGCCGCCGCGGCAGTGGCCGTCCTGAAGGCCGTCGCCGAACGCTTCAACCACACCTTCACCTTCAGCGAGCACGACATTGGTGGCGTCGCCATCGACCGTCATGGCGATCCGCTGCCCACCACCACGTTGACCGCCTGCCAGGCCGCCAACGCCGTACTGCTGGGCGCGGTTGGCGGCCCGAAGTGGTCCGACCCCAATGCCAAGGTGCGCCCGGAACAGGGCCTGCTGGCGATCCGCAAGGCGCTGGGCCTGTACGCCAACCTGCGTCCGGTGCGTACCCATGAAGCCGCACTGCACGCTTCGCCGATCAAGGCCGAGCTGCTGCAGGGCGTGGACTTCGTGGTGGTGCGCGAACTGACCGGCGGCATCTACTTCGGCGACAAGACCCGCGACGCCGACAGCGCCAGCGACCTGTGCCGCTACACCGTGGCCGAGATCGAGCGCGTGCTGCGCAGTGCCTTCCGCCTGGCCCAGCAGCGCCGCGGCAAGGTCACCTCGGTGGACAAGGCCAACGTGCTGGAGACCTCGCGCCTGTGGCGTGACGTGGCCGCGCGCATCGGCCGCGAGGAGTTCCCGGACGTTGCGCTGGAGCATCAGCTGGTTGATTCGATGGCCATGCACCTGCTGGCCAAGCCGCGCGAGTACGATGTGATCGTGACCGAGAACATGTTCGGCGACATCCTCACCGATGAAGCCTCGATGCTGGCCGGCTCGCTGGGCCTGCTGCCATCGGCCTCGCTGGGCGAACCCGGCGCGGTCGGCATCTACGAGCCGATCCACGGTTCGGCCCCGGACATCGCCGGCAAGGGCATCGCCAACCCCTACGCGACGATCTTCAGCGCCGCCATGCTGCTGCGCCATTCGCTGGGCCTGGAAGACGAGGCCGCCGCGGTGGAAGCCGCTGTGCATGCGGTGCTGGATGACGGGGTGTTCACCGCCGACCTCGCGGCCAAGGGCCAGGCCGTCAGCACCGCCGCCGCCACCGACGCGGTGCTGGCCAAACTCAACTGATCCGATAGCGCCACGCCATGCGTGGCGGCCTTTCCTTCGGACATTGCGCGCAGCCACCCATGGGGTGGCTCTACTGTAGATCCACGCCATGCGTGGATCGTTCGAATCTCGCGCGGTAGATCCACGCCATGCGTGGATGCAGCCATCCGTGCCAACCAGGGTTGGCACCCACCACCGCAGTAGAGCTACGCCACGCGTGGCTGGATTATTTGGTGGTGTACCCACCATTGACCAGAATGGTCTGCCCGGTCATCCACCAACCATCGGTGACCAGGAAGCGGATCCACGGCACGATGTCGGCGATGTCGGTCAAGCCCGTGCGGGTGAACGCGGACAGCGCGGCCGCAGTCTTGTGATACGCCTGCGCGTCGGCACTCTCGGCCGGATAGAAGAACGGCGTGTCCATCGGGCCGGGCCCGATCGCAGTCACCGAGATGCCGCGTTCACCGAACTCCTTCGATGCCGCGCGGGTGAAATGCTCGACCGGCGCCTTGGTGCCGGCATAGCTGGAATAGAACGGCGTGAACGCGCCCAGCAGTGAGGTGACCAGGGTGCAGATGCGGCCGCCGTCGTTGACGTGGCGGCCGGCTTCCTTGAGGAAGAAGAACGCCGCCTTGGCGTTGACCGCGCTCATCTCGTCGTACTCCGCTTCGCTGATCTCCAGCAGCGGCTTCTTCAGTACCTTGCCCACCGTGTTGATGGCGATGTCGGGACGGCCGACCGCTGCCACGGCATCGGCGAACAAGCGCTCCATCGCTGCGGCCGACGTCAGGTCGCCCTGCAGGGCAACGGCCTTGCTGCCCGCGGCCTGCACCGCGGCGACGGTCGCTTCTGCGTCGGCCTGGGTGGCGGCGCTGTTGTAGTGGACGACGATGGCTTTGGCGCCCTGGCTGGCGAAGTCGCGGGCAATCAGCCCACCCAGGTTCTTGGCGCCACCGGCGATCAGCACGGTCTTGCCCTTGAGGGAATGGTCGGTCATGGCTTCGGTCTCTGGAGAGGGCTGCCCGGGGTGGCAACCCTGCCCTGACGACGATATCGTGCAGAAAACGCGGATAAAGCCCGCCACATTGACTTAACTTTCCAGAGCAAGCGAACAATGGACCGGATCGATCGCTTCCGCATCTTCACCCGGGTCGTGGAGTGCGCCAGCTTCACCCGCGCCGCCGACCAGCTCGGCCTGCCCCGCTCCACCGTCTCGGCGGCGATCGCGGAGCTGGAACAGCGGCTTGGCACCCGTCTGCTGCAGCGCTCGACCCGCCGGGTGTCCACCACCCATGATGGCGACGTGTTCCATGCCCGCTGCCTGCGCCTGATCGCCGAAGTCGAAGACGCCGAAACCCTGTTCCGCCAGGACGACGCGCAGCCGATGGGCCTGCTGAAGATCGATGTACCCAGCCGCATCGGCCGTCGCATCATCGCTCCGGCGCTGCCTGGGTTCTTCGCGCAGTATCCGCAGGTGGAAGTCGACCTTGGCATGACCGACCGCGCGGTGAACCTGATCGAAGACGGTTGCGATGCGGTGTTGCGGGTCGGCCAGCTGGGCGATTCCAGCCTGGTGGCGCGCACGCTGGGCCAGCTCGACTTCGTCAACGTCGCCGCGCCGGCGTACCTGCGTGAACACGGCACTCCGCAGCAGCCTGCCGACCTGCAGCAGCACCGCGCAGTGAACTACGCCTCGCCGACCACGGCGCGGGTTGAACCGTGGGAGTGGCAGGAGGGCACGCAGCTGCGCACATTGCCGATACCCGGCTGGGTGCGGGTGAACAGCGCCGAGGCGTCGATCGCGTGCTGTGTGGCCGGGCTGGGGCTTTTGCAGATTCCGCGCTACGACGTGCAGGCCGAACTGCAGTCAGGCGCATTGGTGGAGGTGATGCCGCAGCATGTAGCGCAGCCGTTGCCGGTGACCCTGCTGCAGCCGCACCGGCAACACCGCGCACAACGCGTGCAGGTGTTCATCGAATGGCTGCTGCCGGTGCTGCGGAGCGGCCTGCAGCTGCAGTAGATCCACGCCATGCGTGGATGCATGCCGCAGTGCCAACCAAGGTTGGCACCTACCAGGGCGGTGGCCGCAGAACCCGGGGCATCACGCCCCGGATTCATCCGGCTTCACCCGGAACCACGCCGCGTACAGCGCCGGCAGGAACACCAGCGTCAGCACCGTACCCACGATCAGGCCGCCCATGATCGAGATCGCCATCGAGCCATAGAACGCGCTGCGCGACAGCGGAATCATCGCCAGCACCGCCGCCAGCGCGGTCAGAACGATCGGGCGGAAGCGGCGCACCGTCGCATCGATGATCGAGTGCCAGCGGTCATGCCCGGCATCGATGTCCTGCTGGATCTGGTCGATCAGGATCACCGAGTTGCGCATGATCATGCCCGCTAGTGCAATCGTGCCCAGCAGCGCCACGAAGCCGAACGGCGCGCGGAACAGCAGCAGGAACAGGGTCGCACCGATGATGCCCAGCGGCGCGGTCACCAGCACCATCGCCGCACGCGAGAAGCTGCGCAGCTGCAGCATCAGCAGCGTGGCCACCACCACCAGGAACAGCGGCATGCCGGCCTTGATCGAGTTCTGGCCACGTGCCGAATCCTCCACGGTACCGCCTGTTTCCAGCAGGTAACCGTTCGGCAGCTCGGCACGGATGCCGTCCAGCGTCGGCAGGATCTGATGCACCACGTCCAGCGGCTGCATGCCATCGCTGATGTCGGCACGCACCGTCACGGTTGGCAGGCGGTTGCGGTGCCAGATGATGCCGTCCTCGAAGCCATACTCCATCGTCGCCACCTGCGACAGCGTGATGCTGCCACCATTGGCGGTCGGCATCGACAGGCTGGACAGCAGCTCCAGCTGGTTGCGCTCGTCGGCCGGGCCACGCAGCAGCATCTCGATCTGACGGTTACCCTCGCGGTACACGCTCACCGACTGCCCGGCCAGCGAACTGGACAGGAACTGACTGACCTGGGCACTGCTCACGCCCAGCGCGCGGGCGCGCTCCTGGTCGATCACCAGCCGCACCACCTTGCTCGGCTCGCTCCAGTCCAGGTTGACGTTCATCACGTGCGGGTTCCCGCGCACTTTGGCCTCGACCTGGCGCGCGATCGCCTGCACCTTCTCGATGTGCTCGCCGGAGATGCGCATCTGCACCGGATAGCCGACCGGCGGGCCGTTCTCCAGGCGGGTCACGCGCATCTGCACGTCCGGGAACTTCGGAATCACTTCGTGCAGCAGCCAGTCACGGGTGCTTTCGCGCGATTTGATGTCCTTGGCCAGCACCACGAACTGGGCGAAGTTGGTCGCCGGCAGCTGCTGGTCCAGCGGCAGGTAGAAGCGCGGCGAACCGGTGCCCACGTAGGACACGTAGTTGGCGATGCCCTCGCGGCTGGACAGCAGCTTCTCCAGCTTCTCGGCCTGGGCCTGGGTCGAGCGCAGCGACGCGCCCTCGGCCAGCTCGATGTCCACCATCAGTTCCGGTCGGGTCGAATCCGGGAAGAACTGCTGCGGCACGAAGCGGAACATCATCAGCGAGAACACGAACAGGGCGATGGTCGCGGCAATTACCCACCAGCGGTGGCGCAGGCAGCCATCGAGGAAGCGACGGAAGCTGCGGTAGAACGGGCGCTGGTACGGATCGTGGTCATGCCCGTGCTGCGGCGGCGCGATCAGGTTGGCCAGCGCCGGATAACGGTCGGCCCACTGCTGGCGCTTGGCGTGCCAGCGCGCGGACAGGCTGCCCGGCTTCGGCGGCTGCGGATTGAACAGGTCCGGCAGCATCTTGTCGCCCAGGTACGGAATGAACAGCACCGCCGCGATCCACGACACCACCAGTGCGATGGTCACCACCTGGAACAGCGAACGGGTGTATTCACCGGTGCTCGATGCCGCCGTGGCGATCGGCAGGAAGCCGGCCGCAGTAATCAGCGTACCGGTCAACATCGGGAACGCAGTCGACTCCCAGGCGAAGCTGGCCGCACGCAGGCGGTCGTAACCCTGCTCCATCTTGGTGGCCATCATCTCCACCGCGATGATCGCATCGTCCACCAGCAGGCCCAGCGCCAGCACCAGCGCGCCCAGCGAAATCTTGTGCAGGCCGATGTCGAAGTAGTGCATGACGAAGAAGGTCATCGCCAGCACCAGCGGGATGGTCACGCCCACCACCAGGCCGGTGCGCAGGCCCAGCGAGAAGAAGCTGACCAGCAGCACGATCACCACTGCCTCGGTCAGCACCTGCACGAACTCGCCGACCGATTCCTCCACCGACTGAGGCTGATCGGACACCTTGCGCAGCTGCATCCCCGCCGGCAGGGTCTTCTGCAGGCGCTCGAACTCGGCATCCAGGTTGGCGCCCAGCTTGAGGATGTCACCGCCGTCCTTCATGGCAACAGCCAGGCCGATCGCCTCTTCGCCCATGAAGCGCATCTTCGGCGACGCCGGATCGGCGAAACCGCGCTTGACCTCGGCGATGTCGCCCAGGTGCACGGTGCGGTCACCGGCGCGGATCGGGAACTGGCGGATCGCTTCGATATCATTGAACTGGCCGGTCACGCGCAGCTGCACGCGATCGGTGGCGGTCTCGAAGAAGCTGGTGCCGGTCACCGCGTTCTGGTCGGCCAGCGCCTGCTGCACCTGCTGCATCGACACCCCCAGCGTGGCCAGGCGCGTGTTGGACAGTTCGATCCACACCTTCTCGTCCTGCAGGCCGACCAGGTCGATCTTGCCGACGTCGGGCACGCGCTGCAGTTCCAGCTGGATGCGGTCGGCGTAATCACGCATCACCGCATAGTCGAAGCCCTTGCCGGTCAACGCATAGATGTTGCCGTAGGTGTCACCGAACTCGTCGTTGAAGAACGGACCGACGATTTCGCGCGGCAGCGTCGGGCGAATGTCGCCCACACGCTTGCGCACCTGGTACCAGAGGTCGGGGATCTGCTTGGACCGCAGGCTGTCGCGCGCCATGAAGATGATCTGCGACTCGCCCGGCCGCGAGTACGAGCGGATGAACTCGTACTCGCCGGTGTTCATCAGCGCCTTCTCGAGCGGCTCGGTCACCTGCCGCGAGACCTGCTCGGCGGTTGCGCCCGGCCACAGCGTACGCACCACCATCGCCTTGAAGGTGAACGGCGGGTCCTCGGACTGACCCAGATGCTTGTACGACCATGCGCCGATCAGGGCGAAGGCGAGCATCGCAAACAGCACCAGCGGGCGATTGGCCAGCGCCCACTCGGAAAGATTGAAGCGGCGCACCGGCTTACTCCTTGGCCTTGGCGGCAGCGGCCGGCGCGGCCGGCTTCAGCACCGGGCGGTTCTGCCGGTCCACCGCGATCACCGGCTGGCCGGCGCGCAGCAGATGGCCACCGGCGGCAACCACCCAGTCACCGGCACCGACGCCCGACAGCACCGGCACCGATTCGCTGCCATAGGTACCGGTGGTGACCGACGCAGCCTTCAGCGTACTGTTGGCCGGATCGACCACCCACACGCTGGCGGCACCGTTGGCACCACGCTGCAGCGCGCCCAGCGGCAGCTGCAGGGTGCCGTGGCGGCCGGCACTGCTGTAGACGCGTGCGCTCTGGCCCAGTTCGACATCGGCCAGCGCATCGGCGGCCAGGCTGACGCGGGTGGCATAGGTGCGTGCCTGCGGATCGGCGGCGGCTGCGATCTCGCGGATCGTGCCCGGCAGGCGCTGGCCAGGGCGGTTCCACAGTTCCACCTCGACCGGCTGGCCGACCGCGTAGTCGCGGATGGTGGCTTCAGGCAGGTCGATCAGCACTTCGCGGCCACCGTCAGCGGCCAGGTTGAAGATGGTCTGTCCGGCGGACACCACCTGCCCGGCCTCGGCCTCGCGGCTGGCGATCACGCCGTCAGCCGGTGCGCGCAGCTGCGCGTAGTCGGCCTGGTTGCGCAGCACATCGAGGTTGGCGCGGGCGGCGTTGGCCTGGCCCTGCGCCGCCTTGAAGGCGGCGGACTGCTGGTCCAGCTGCGAACGGCTGACCAGTTGCTGGTCGGCCAGCACCTGGTAGCGCTTGAGGTCGTCGCGGGCACGCACCAGGTCGGCTTCCGCCGCGGCCAGCTGCGCCTGCGAAGCGCGGGCCTGCAGTGCGAAGTCGGCTGCATCCAGTTCGGCCAGCACGTCGCCCTTCTTCACCCGCTGACCGGCATCGACATGGCGCTTGACCAGGTTGCCACCGACGCGGAACGACAGCGGGCTTTCCTGGCGGGCACGCACCGTGCCCGGGAACGCCGCCGGGGCCTGCCCGGCCTGTTCGCCAGGGTGAACCACCAGTACCGGTACGGCCGCCTGTGGCGCCTGTTCCTGTCCCGAACAGGCTGCCAGCGCAGCCACCCACACCATACCGCCCATCCAGCGCACGATCTTCATCGGTCAACGTCCTGAAAACGCAGGGTTGCAACTAAGGGGGGAGCCGCGACTGCCGGCCCAATTTAATAAACCGGCCGGTATAGTATAAATATCGAACCGCTTGGTCTAGTATTGTCGCGATGAGTTCTCCCACTTCCCGCAAGCCGTCGGCCAAGCCCGCTGCCAAGGCCGCCGGACCCGGGCGTCCCAAGGACCTCGGCAAGCGCGCGGCGATCCTTGAAGCAGCCAAGGTACTGTTCATCGAACAGGGCTATACCGGCGTGAGCATGGACGCCATTGCCGCCCAGGCCGGCGTCTCGAAACTGACCGTGTACAGCCACTTCGGCGACAAGGAAACCCTGTTCTCCGAGGCCGTGCAGTCAAAATGCATTGAAATGCTGCCCGATGCCCTGTTCGTGGCCGACGCGGACGGCCCGCTGCGCGACCAGCTGATCGGCATCGGCCTGGCCTTCTTCGAGCTGATCACCTCCGATGCGGCGATCTCGATCCAGCGCATGATGATGGCGCCGGAGACCGACGAACGCCTGCGCGAGCTGTTCTGGCAGGCCGGTCCGGAACGCACCTGCGAGGCCCTGGCCGATTTCCTGCGCGCGCGCGGCGAACGCGGCGAGCTGCACATCCCCGACTATTACCTGGCCGGCCAGCAGTTCCTGACCCTGGTGAAGGGCGAGGTGCACATGCATATGATGTGCGGCATGCCACTGTCACCGGTGGAGTGCGACCCTCTTGCCCATGTGACCGCCAGCATCGACTTCTTCCTGCGCGCCTATGCGCCGCGAGGGGCCGAAACGGCTGAATAACCAAAACTGAACGAACCGGAGGTCGCGATGACTTCCGGCACTGCGACCCCGGCCACCCGGCAGCTGATGCTCTGGGCGCGCCGCCGGCCTCCGGCACCGGTAAAATGGCCGGCCCACTGCGCTGGATTTGAACCTCATGACGATTGATTACGCCCACGCCCGCGAACTGATGGTGGAACAGCAGATCCGTCCCTGGGACGTGCTGGACATCAAGGTGCTCGACGTCCTGGCCCGCCTGCCGCGCGAGGCCTTTGTCGCCGATGCACACCGGGCACTGGCCTACGCCGACGTCGAACTGCCGATCGGCCATGGCCAGAAGATGATGAAGCCGGTCATCGAGGGCCGTACCCTGCAGGCACTGGATCTGCAGCCGGGTGACGAAGTGCTGGAAATCGGCACCGGCAGCGGCTTCCTGGCCGCCTGCATCGGCGCGCTGGCGCGCGACGTGCTGAGCCTGGAGATCGATCCGGAACTGGCCGCCGCCGCGCGTGCCCGCCTGGACGCTTCCGGCCTGGGCACCAACGTCCGCGTGGAAGTGGCTGACGCCCTGTCCTGGCAGACCGAACGCCGCTTTGACGTGATCTGTGTCACTGGTGCCGTCGACGTGGTGCCGTCACAGTTCGCTTCGTGGCTGCGTCCGGGTGGTCGCCTGTTCGTGATCCACGGCCGCTCGCCGGCGATGGAGGCCCTGCTGGTCAAGGCCGACGGCAGCACCGAGTCCCTGTTCGAGACCGATATCGATTACCTGCGCGGTGCCGCCCCGGCACCCCAGTTCCACCTCTGAGTCCAAGGAAGCCGCAATGATCCGCCGATCCCTCGCTGTTGCGCTGGCCACTGCCCTGCTGCCGTTGTCCGCCCATGCCGCCGACCTGCTGCAGGTCTACGAGATGGCGCGCAACGGCGATCCGCAGCTGTCCGCCGCCGAATCGACCCGGCTGGTCGACAAGGAAGGCGCCGTGCAGGCGCGTGCCGCCCTGCTGCCGCAGATCAACGGCCAGGCCACGCTCAACCGCACCCGCGCCGAGGCGGACCATGATGCCAATTCCGGCACGGTCACCAGCAAGCGCCGCAACTACACGATCGAGGGCAGCCAGACGCTGTTCAACTGGACCCAGATCAACAACCTGCGCTCGCAGCGTGAGCTGAGCAAGGCGGCGGACTTCACCCTCGATTCGGCCAATGACAGCCTGATCGTGCGCACCTCGGCGGCCTACTTCAACGTGCTGGTGGCGATCGAATCGCTGAACGCTGCACAGACCAATGAAGCGGCCGCGAAGAAGCAGTTCGACTTCGCCGACAAGCGCCTAGAAGTGGGCCTGGCGCCGATCACCGACGTGCACGAAGCCCGCGCCCAGTACGACCAGGCGCGCGCCAACACCATCGTTGCGCAGAACACCCTGGCCGACAACTACCAGGCACTGACCGAACTGACCGGCCAGCCGGTGGTCAACCTGCGTGGCCTGCCGGCGGACTTCCGCCCGGAAGTGCCGGCCAACCGCGGCAACATCGACGAGCTGGTGCACCAGGCCACGACCGGCAACCCCGCGCTGAAGGCCCAGGAACTGAAGGTCAGTGCCGCCGAAGCCGGTGTGCAGGCCGCCCGTGGCGGCCACTACCCCACCCTGTCGCTGGGCGGCAGCTGGGGCAAGAGCGCCACCTGGGGTGACAGCACCGGTGCCGGCTCGCTGTCGCCGGACGCGCGCACCAACAGCATCGGCCTGACCCTGAGCGTGCCGATCTTCGCTGGCGGTGCCACCCAGTCCAACGTGCGCCAGGCGCTGGCCCAGCGTGACATCGCCCAGGACGGCTACGAGCAGCAGAAGCGTGCCCTGGACCGGAACACCCGCAATGCCTACCAGACCCTGGTGCAGGGCATCAGCGAAGTGGAAGCCCGCCGCCTGGCGGTGGTCTCGGCGCAGAGTGCGTACGACGCGTCACAGGTTGGCCTGGAAGTCGGTACCCGTACCGTGCTGGATGTGATCCAGAACCAGCGCATCCTGTTCTCGGCGCAGCTGGACTACGCCCAGGCCCGCTACACCTTCCTGCAGAACCGCCTGCTGCTGAGCCAGTCGCTGGGTGCGCTGGACGTGGCCGAACTGCAGGACGTGAACCGCCTGCTGACCCAGGACGCGGGCAACCCGGCAACGACCACGCACTGAGTCGTCAGCCTGCCGGTCACGAAGAAGCCACCCGCGAGGGTGGCTTTTTTTGTTGGTCGCGCTACGGAAGCATGCATCCACCGACCGTCAGCCGGGCCAGACCCGCATCCGTTCGACGGCGGCCAGCAGACACAGGGCGATGGCGACGGGCGCCAGCACCGGCAGGGCGCGTGATCGTGGTGCCCCTCCGCGCAGCACGGCCAGGCACACGGCCCCCATCATCAACAGGCTTGCCGGGCCAGGCAATACCGGCAGGCTGCCCATTGGCGCCCACAGCGCCAGCAGTGCCGCCGACAGGACGACGACGACCGGCACCAGCCTCTCCCGGAAGCCCTGGGATTCGTCACCTGCCGTCGGCCACAGCTGTATCGCCAGCCGCGCAGCCAACATCAGCAACACCAGAACGAGCGCCGCCAACCCGGCCACTCCCGCAAGCGGCAGCAAGGGCATCATCCAGTCCAGCTGAGGGTGATGCTGCAGCGCCACCGACAGAGGGCGCGTGCTGGCCAAGGCCGGAAATTCAACCAGGCCAGCCTGCAACGCGGCCAGTACGATCAGCAGCACCATGGCCAGCAGCACGCACGCCAGCAGCAGCGGCGGCCGTGCCCTGGCCTGCCTGCCGATGCCAGGAAATCCCAGCGCCAGGCCAACGGTGGCGAACACACCGAACAGCGGCACGCTCGCCGCCAGTACACCGCCGATCCCGAAGCGATAGGGTGCCGTTGCCGGCGGCAGCCATGGAATCCAGTACGCGTAGTGCACATGGCGGGCTGCAAGCACCAGCAACAGCAGGCCGATGCCGATCTTCACCGTCAGCAGCACGCAGGCAACCAGCACCACACGGTGTGGCCGCAGCAATCCGACCACGGCAAGCAGCAGCAGGCTGGCAGCAGCCATCAGTTGATCCGGCATCCCGTTGCCGGTCTCGATTCCACAACCGGCCAGCAGCGCATGCAGATGGCTGGCGATGGACTGCGCCACGCCCGCGGCAGTCACCACCAGTTCCAGCAGCAGCGCGCTACCGAGCAGAACGGCCGGTACGCCTCCCCAACGGTCCCGCAACACGCCATGCAGGCCATCGGCGGGCCATTGCTGGTTCAGGGCGTGCAGGCAGTACAGCAGCGGCCCCGTGCCCAGCGCGGCCAGCAGCAGGCTCAGGACGATGGCCGGGCCTGCCTGGGCTGCAGTGTGCTGGCCAACCAGCGCGACCACGCTGCCTCCCAGCAGCAAGGTCAGTGCCACCACCACAAGGCGATCGCCGTACCCGGGCTCATCGATGTCGTCGGGGCTGCTGTCGCTGTCCATCGCAAGTTCCCTTGATATCCGCCCAAGCGCGGTCGACAGCAGACTGACACCCTGTTCCGGGAGGCGGTATCGGAATACGCGCCCTGCGCACCACGATGTGACGGCAGGCACGTTGGCAAGGAAGCTCCGGTCCCGCTACGACAGGTTCCTGGTCGCTAAGCAGAATTGACGCGGTCTTTCACGACAGTCGCGTCGCGCGCGCCGGCCCCTCGAACTCAGCGGCAGGGTGGCGGCAGGTGCGGTCCGACCAGCGCCAGCGTACGCTGCAGGGCACCGCGTCCATTGCTGATCAGCGTGCAGCCTGCCCGCGCCATGTCCTCGCGTGCCTGCGGGTCTTCGAGCAGGTGCTGCAGCAGTTCGCCGACCGCCTGCACGTCTTCGCCGATCAACAGCGCGCCGGCCTCGCGCATGCGCCGGGAAATTTCCGAGAAGTTGTGCAGGTGCGGGCCTGTCACCGCAGCGGTGCCCATCGCCGCCGGCTCCAGCAGGTTGTGGCCACCGATCGGCTGCAGGCTGCCACCGACAAACGCCACCTGCGCGCAGGCATAGAACGGCATCAGCTCGCCCAGGGTATCGATGACGAACACATCGGTTTCAACCTCCGGCCACTGCTTCGCGCGCCGGGTTGCCACGTTCCAGCCCTGCTCCCGCGCCAGTGCCTCCACCTTCGGGAAGCGCTCGGGATGCCGCGGCGCCCACAGCAGCAACAGGTCGGGGTGCTGCTGGCGCAGGCGCCGGTGCAGATCGATCACCGCCTGTTCTTCACCATCATGGGTACTGGCGGCGATCCACACCGGCCGCCGGGCCGGCACGCGGGCATGGAACTGCTCGACGAAGCCCTGCACGTCCGGCGTAGTGATGTCGAACTTCAGGTTGCCCAGCGCCTGCACCTGCTCCGGCGCGGCGCCCAGCTGCACGAAACGCTCGGCATCGTCCTGCGACTGCGCGGCCACGCAGGTGACCGTGCGCAGCGCGCGGCGGATCAACGCCGCCAGCAGCCGGTAGCCCCGCAGCGAACGTGCCGAAAGGCGCGCGTTGAGGATGTAGACCGGAATGCCACGGTCACGGCAGCCGAACAGCATGTTCGGCCACAGTTCGGTTTCCAGGATCAGCGCCAGGCTGGGCTGGAAGTGGCCGAGGAAGCGGTTGACGCTGCCGGGCACGTCATACGGCAGGTAGACGTGGTCCAGTGCATCGCCCCACAGCGCACGCACGCGTTCGGAGCCGGTCGGGGTGATGGTGGTGATGACCCAGCGGATGTCCGGGCGCTCCTTGCGCAGCGCGTTCACCAGCGGCGCAGCGGCATTGACTTCGCCCACCGAGACCGCGTGCAGCCAGACCCGCGGTTGGCCGGTGGGCTGCGGATAGGAGGCATAGCGCTCGTCCCAGCGCCGGAAGTATTCACGTACCCGGAAGCCGCGCCAGACCAGGTGGTACACGGTGATCGGCAGCAGGATGTAGAGCACGACCGAGTACAGGCCGCGCAGGATCCATTCGACAGGGTCTTTACGCATTCGGCAAGGATACGGGAGCCCCCCGGGAAAGACACGCGGCCGCCTTGGTAGAATGGCCCAATGTCCGATGCCACCACCGCCGTCCGCCCGTCGCTGCGCGATCCCCGCAACTGGCCGATGTTCGCCGCCATGCTGGGCGCCTTCGCCATCGCCCGCCTGCCGTGGATGCTGCAGCGTGCGCTGGGCCGGGGCGTCGGCTGGATCACCTGGCGCCTGCTGGGCAGCCGTCGCCGCGCCGCCGAGGTCAACCTGCAGCTGTGCTTCCCCGAGAAGGACGAGGCCTGGCGCCAGCGCTTGGTGCGCGACAGTTTCGATGCCCTGGGCGTGGGTGTGTTCGAGTGCATCCGCGCCTGGTGGGGAAGCATCGACAGCATCCGCCCGCAGGTGCAGATCGAAGGACTGGAACATCTGCGGCAGATGCAGGCGGAAGGTCGTGGCGTGCTGCTGGTGTCCGGCCACTTCATGACCCTGGAAATGTGTGGGCGCCTGCTGTGCGACTACGTTGATCTCTCAGGCATGTACCGCAAGCACAAGAACCCGGTGTACGAGTGGGCGGTGAAGTTCGGCCGCCTGCGCTATGCCAAGGCCATGTTCGCCAATGAGGATATCCGCGCTACCGTGCGCCACCTGAAAAAGGGGGGCTTCCTCTGGTATGCACCTGACCAGGACATGCGCGGCAAGGACACCGTGTTCGTACCGTTCTTCGGCCATACCGCCTCGACCATCACCGCTACCCACCAGCTGGCGCGGATGACCGGCTGCGCAGTGATCCCGTATTTCCATCGCCGCGAAGGCGGGACGTACTTCCTGAAGATCGGCGCGCCGCTGGAGAATTTCCCCAGCGAGGACGTGGAAGCCGATACCACGCGGGTCAACCAGGCCATCGAAGAGATGGTGCGCGAAGCGCCCGACCAGTACCTGTGGATCCATCGCCGATTCAAGCGCCAACCGGGCGGGCGGAGCGATTTTTACAAGTAACGGTGGGCGGGATGGCTTCATCCACGCTTGGCGTGGATTTACTGCCCTGTGCGGCTTCATCCGCGTATGACGTGGATTTAATGGCGCGGGACATTCTGAAGTAGATCCACGCCATGCGTGGATGCTCTTCGATCCCGTGCCGGGATTCACAACCGCCAGCGGCACCAGGCGTACGGGTACTCCCCCACCACGCACGCCAAGCCCGCACGGACCGGATTGGCCAGGATGTACATCGCCTTCTCGTGAAGTGATTCGTCGGTCCTCACTGCATGGTCGTGATAGCCGTGCTGCCACAGCGCGCCCTGCCGCTCCAGCCGCCGGTTCAGCAGCCTGCTGCTGCGTGACTTCAGAAGGGACATGCACTCGGCCAAGGTTCCACTGCGCAGTTCCATCAGCCAGTGTAGATGGTCGGGCATCACCACCCAGGCGAGACTGTGGCTGAAGCCCCTGCGCTCTACGAAGCGCAGCGCATCAAACAGAATCGCTACGTTGGAAGCATCGGCAAAGAAGGGTTCACGATCGAGGGTTACCGTAGTCAATGAATAGACGTTACCGGTGCAGGAGTAACGACCGTAGCGGAGTCTTGGGCTGGCCATGGCCTCAGCCTGCGATACACACGGAGGCACGACTAGTGGAGGTTGGCGCGTGTTTGCGTCGGTAAAGCCCCATCCACGCATGGCGTGGATCTACTACGGCGACGTTCGTTCGGTGACCGCCCCATCCACGCATGGCGTGGATCTACTACGGCGACGTTCGTTCGGTGACCGCCCCATGCACGCCATGGCGTGGATCCACCATGGGGACGTTTGTTCGGTACGTGCAGTAGAGCCACGCCATGCGTGGATGGACGATCACACCACCGTCGGCGTGTCGTCCGCATCCCGGGCCAGCAGGCTGCCGGCGAACAGCGCGGCCAGCAATACGGTCAGGCCACCCCAGAAGGCCGAATAGAACGCCAGATGGGTGTTCAGCGGGAACACGGTCACCGCCAGCGCCAGCATCGCCGGACGCGCGCGTTCGCGGGCAATCGCCGGCGCGTAGCGCCATGCACGCCAGGCCTGGGCCACGGCCGCCAGCCACAGCAACAGGCCAATCACTCCGGTCTCTGCGAGGATTTCCAGCACGATCTGGTGGGCATGCAACGCCGGGGCATTGCCCCACACCGCCGGCCCATCCTCCGCCACGCAAGCGGGATAAGCGTCGCGGAAACCACGCGCACCCACGCCATTGATCGGGTGCTCTTCAATCATGCAGGCGGCAGCTTCCCAGATCCGCGCGCGCCCCGACAGGGCCTCGTCGACACCACGCTCGCCCCCATCCAGGGCCATGGCCGTACGCGCGAAGCGCTCGCGCAGCTGCGGCACGCTGGCGGTCAGCGCGCCGGCGCCGAGCACCGCCACCAGCGCCAGCGCGGCCAGCCGTTTCCAGCCGAACTGGCGCACGCCGCTGTAGGCCAGCACCAGCGCGAAGGTGATCCACGAGGCGCGCGAACCGGCCAGCAGCAACACGCTGCCCAGCGCTGCGGCAGCCAGCAGCCAGCCCACATTGCCAAAGCGCCGCGCGACAGGCAGCAGCAGGAACGGCGACAGGCTGGCCAGCACCTGGCCGAACTTCAGGTTGCACGGTCCCAGTGCGCCGCTGAGGCGGTCGGCCAGTGCGGCCTCATCGGCCGGGCACAGCGCGTGGCCACTGACCGCCAGCTTCAGGTGTTCCAGTGACCAGAACCATGGGCTGGTGCCGGCCACGGCCTGCACCAGCGCATCCAGGGTCCATGCGCCGGTGATCAGCGCCAGCCCTGCGAAGGTCAGCCGCCGCCGCTCCGGCGTGGCCACCGCGATCGCCACCAGCCACATGAAGGGCAGATAGCGCAGGCCCGCAGCAGCTTTGGTCCACGAGGCCGCCGGATCGATCGCATCGAATGCGGAAAATGCCTGCGGCAGCCAGTACCCGAGGAACAGGATCGACGTCAGTGCCCAGGCCGCCGTGCTCAACAGATGCGGGCGGCGTTGCAGGCGGCGCATCACCATGCGCGCCGCGGCGTACAGCGCGCCCAGGCCCAACACGGTTTCGGCGATGCCCGGCAACGGCCACATCGCCACGTACGCCAGCACCCACCAGGGCGCCCAGCGTCCGGCGCGGTCGTCACGCGCGATTACGGCAGGGTCAGCCGGCGAGGTCGGCATAGAGGCGGAGGGTATCGCGCTGCATGGCCTGCAGGGTAAACGGGATGCGGGTCGGCAAGGACGGGGGCTGGGCCAGCAGGGCCAGCGCACGTTCACCCAATGCGCGCGCGTCGCCGAGCGGCACGGCACCTGCGGGTTGCAGCTGCCGAAGCAGCTCACCGACGCCACCATGGTCCCAGCCCAGCACCGGGCGGCCCACCGACAGCGCCTCGACCACGGTGCGGCCGAACGCTTCGGGCTTGTCCGACAGCTGCAGCACCAGGTCGCTGGCCGCGTAGGCCTGGGCGATGCGCGCGGTCGGTGTGCTGATGTGCACGACCCCGGCCACGCCGAGCGCGGCCGCCTGCCGGCGCAGGTCGGCCACGTAGGCTTCACGGCCGGGTTCATCGGTACCCAGCATCCACAACTGTGCCGGCACGCCAGCGGCGCGCACATCCGCCAGCAGCTGCAATGCGTGGGCATGGCCCTTCAGGCGGGTGCCCCGCCCCGGCAACAGCAGCAATGGGCCTTCAACCTGCGCCAGCCACGGGTAATCTGCCGCAAGCGCCAACCGCGGACGGCGATCGGCACGCGCCACGCGCGGGAACTGGGCCACATCGACGCCTCGCGGAATCACCTGCAGCGCCTGTTCGGGCACGGTCGGGTAGTGCCGCTGCACGTAATCGCGCACGGTGTTGGACACGCAGATCACGCGTTCGCCGCTGGTCATCACTGCGCTGTAGCGGCTGGGCGAATTCAGCCCGTGCACGGTGGTCACCCAGTGCGGGCGCTGCGTGGCAGGCAGGGCGCGGATCGCGTACAGGCCCAGCCATGCCGGCAGGCGCGAGCGGGCATGCACGATGTCCGCGCCAACCTCGGCGAACAAGCGGCGCAGGGTCGGCAGATGGCGCAGGGTCAGCAGCGACTTGCGGCCGATGTCCAGGGTGAGGTGCTCGGCACCGCTATCGAGCAGCGGCTGCACCAGGCGGCCACCGGCGGAAACCACCAGCGCGCGATGGCCGGCGGCCACCAGGGCCGCAGCGATTTCCAGGGTCGAGCGCTCGACACCACCGGAGTGCAGCGCCGGCAGCAACTGCACCACGGTCAATCGGCGCATCGAGGGGGCGACCGCTTAGTCGGCCAGCACGAACACGGAACCGCAGTACGGGCACTGCGCTTCGCCGTTGGGCTCGTCTTCGATCGGCAGGTACACGCGCGGATGCGAGTTCCACAGCGCCATTTCCGGGGTCGGGCAGCTCAGCGGAAGATCGCTGCGGTGCACGGTGTAGCGCTTCTCGGCGTTGGCGGGCGCGGTGGCGGTATGGCTCATGGCGGATGTCGATGAACGGGTTGCGAGGCCTGTGATTCTAGCATCCGGGCTGCCCTGACATGGCGCCGCAACAGGTCTTTGGGCGCCGCGGGCCGATTCCGCGTGGTGTTGCATGGCACCCGGGGCGGTCTGCCTGCGTGGAAGCCCCGGTCGCCCGTGCGGGTTTGTACCGGAATCCTGCCGACCGCGATATTTCCCGCATTTGGATCGAACTAAATGGCACTTGTCAGGTTGCCACGGCTGTTGCAGGATCGGGCCAGGTCGTGAACCGGCCTGCCCCAATCCGACCCGATCGCATGGCCCGCCCCCACCGGACCAGCATCGCCTCTTCCACTGCCATCGCGGCGGGCGGAGCGATGCTGCCCGTGGTGTCCGCCGATGCGGGTTCTGCCCGCCGCCTGCCCTTCCGGGAGACTCCTGCATGACCCTGTCCGATCCACGCCGCGCCCTGCTTCCACTCGCCCTGGCCCTGGCCTGTGCGACTACTGCGATGCCGGTGCTGGCACAGGGACTGCAGACCTCGTTCGAGCCCGGCGAACCCGCCCCTTCGCAGGCCGCAGGTGCACTGCAGGTCACGATCGGCAACGGCCCCGCGGCGCCTTACGCCGCCAAGCGCAATGCGGGCTACAGCGGCCTGCATGCACTGCGCTACAGCAGCGAAGGCGGCAGCGCGCGGCGCGAACTGTTCAAGACCGACCTGCCGATCGAGGCCGACACCACGCTGTCGTGGCTGGTGCTGCCGGAAATCGTCGGCAAGGACAGCGTGGCCTCGACCTATGTCTCACTGGATCTGCGGCTGGACGATGGCAGCCGCGTTTCGGCCGGTGCGGCACGTGACCAGCACGGCGTGGCCCTTGGCGCACGCGCACAGGGCGAGTCGAAGACGCTGTATCCGCAGCAGTGGGCACGCAAGGCGGTGCGACTGGGCGACGTGCCCGCGCTGAAGGGCCGCCGCGTGGTGACGATCGAACTGGAGGTGGCCAGTGCCGACGGTGCGCCGGTGTCCGGCTGGATCGACGACGTGCGCCTGGATGCTCAGCCGCGACCACAGCCGCAGCGCGTCTCCGACTGGGTGCTGACCACCCGTGGCACCCAGGCCAACGGCACCTTCTCGCGCGGCAACAATTTCCCGGCCACGGCGGTGCCGCACGGCTTCAATTTCTGGACCCCGGTGACCGATGCCGGCGCACTGAACTGGCTTTACCGCTGGAACGAACAGAACGACGCACAGAACCGCCCGCAGCTGCAGGCGCTTGCGTTGAGCCACCAGCCCAGCCCGTGGATGGGCGACCGCCAGACCTTCCAGGTGATGCCCTCGGCCAGCCGTGGTGTGCCGGAGGCCGACCGCCGCAAGCGCGCGCTGTCGTTCGACCGCAGCTACGAGAGCGCCCGCCCGTATCGCTACGATGTGCGCTTCGACAACGGCGTCGCGGCATCGATCGCGCCGACCGACCATGCCGCGCTGTTCCGCTTCGACTTCCCGGAGGGCGGCGACGCCAACCTGCTGTTCGACAACGTCGATGCACGTGGCGGCCTGAGCCTGGATGCGGCCACGCAGACGCTGTCCGGCTATACCGATACGCGCAGCGGCCTGTCCAACGGTGCCAGCCGCATGTACGTGGTGGCCAGCTTCGACAAGCCGTGGCGCGGCAGTGGGCGCCTCAACACCGGCCGCCCGACCGGTTACATCAAGTTCGATGCAGGCAGCGACCGGCGGGTGACCATGCGCATCGCGACCTCGCTGATCTCGGTGGAGCAGGCGCGGCACAACCTGGCACTGGAAATCGCTGCGGCCGACACGCTGGAAAGCGTGGCCGGCCGTGCGCAGGATGCATGGGACGCACGCCTGGCCCGCTTCGACATCGGCGATGCCAGCGACGATCAGAAGACCACGTTGTACTCCAGCCTGTACCGGCTGTACCTGTACCCCAACTCCGGCCACGAGAACGTGGGCAGCGCGGCCATACCCGACTGGCGTTACGCCAACCAGGCCAGCGCCAGCGATGACAACACCGATGGCAGCGCGACCCGCACCTTTGCCGCCGTGCGCGACGGCAAAGTGTTCGTCAACAATGGCTTCTGGGACACCTTCCGCACCACCTGGCCGGCCTATGCGCTGTTCACGCCCGACGATGCCGGGCAGATGGTGCAGGGCTTCATCGAGCAGTACCGCGCTGGCGGCTGGATCGCGCGCTGGTCGTCGCCGGGTTACGCTGACCTGATGGTCGGTACCAGCTCGGACGTGGCATTTGCAGATGCATGGCTGAAAGGCATCGGCGGCTTCGATCCGGCAGAGGCCTACGCGGCCGCGCTGAAGAATGCGACCGTGGTACCGCCCGACCGCCACGTCGGCCGCAAGGGCATGGACCGTTCGACCTTCCGTGGCTATGCCAGCGCCGACGTGCACGAAGGCATGTCGTGGACGATGGAAGGCGCACTCAATGACTTCGGCATCGCCAACATGGCCGATGCGCTGGCCAAGCGCGCGGCCACGCCGGCCGCACGCGAGCGCTACAGCACCGAGGCCGACTACTTCCGCCATCGCGCCGCCAGTTACGCGACGATGTTCGATCCGGTCGCCGGCTTCTTCCAGGGCCGTCGCGCCGATGGTCGCTGGCGCGTGGACGCCAAGGCCTACGACCCGCGTGTGTGGGGCCACGACTACACCGAATCCAATGGCTGGACTTTCGCCTTCACCGCCGCCCACGATGGCGAGGGCCTGGCGGCGCTGTACGGTGGCCGCGAAAAGCTGGCGGCGAAGCTGGATACCTTCTTCGCCACGCCGGAAACCGCGGACCCGGCACTGGCCGGTTCCTACGGCGGCACCATCCATGAAATGACCGAAGCACGCGATGTGCGCATGGGCATGTACGCGCACAGCAACCAGCCGGCGCACCACATCCCGTGGATGTACCTGTACGCCGGGCAGCCATGGAAGACCCAGCAGCACGTACGCGAGATCCTGTCGCGGCTGTATGTGGGCAGTGAGATCGGCCAGGGCTATCCCGGTGACGAGGACAACGGCGAGACCTCGGCCTGGTACGTGCTGGCCTCGCTGGGCCTGTACCCGCTGCGCATGGGCGCACCGGAGTACGTGATCGGTTCACCGGCCTTCGAACATGCGCGCGTGGAACTGCAGGGCGGTGCCGTGCTGACCGTGAATGCGGCCAACAACTCGCGTGAGAACGTCTACGTGCAGTCGCTGAAGATCAACGGTACGCCGTGGACGAAGACCTGGGTGCCGCACGAGCTGATCGCCAAGGGCGCGACCCTCGACTTCGTGATGGGGCCCCGTCCCTCGCGCTGGGGCAGTGGCGTGGATGATGTGCCGCGCTCGTTGACCGCGCGCGGCCAGCGCCCGCAGCTGCTGCACGACCTGCTCGGCAGCGGCGCGAAGGCAGCGCTGGCCGATGGCCGTGCCCTGCCCGCGCTGGTTGATGACGACGCCGGCACGACGGTGGGCCTGGGAGGCGGCGCAACCATCGCGCTGACCGGCCTGGCCGAGGGCACCCCGACGATGTACACGCTGACCAGCGGGGACGGCCGTATCCAGGGCGGGGAGTGGACGCTGGAGGCGCGCAACGGCAGCGGCAGCTGGGCCGTGCTCGACCAGCGCAGCGGCGAAGACTTCGAATCCGCCCGGCAGACCCGTCCGTTCCGCATCGCCAAACCCGGTCGCTACAGCGAGTACCGCCTGCGCCTGGCGGCACCGGCACGACTGCCGCTGGCGGAGATCGAACTGCTGGCGGCCGGCACCGTACAATGAGCGGCATGCGCTTCCGTCTTCTGCCTCTGGCCCTTGTTGCCCTGTCCTTCTCAAGTTTCGGCCAGACCCAGGCGTTCGATACGCAGCTGACCCGCGACGGCGTGACGCTGAATTACCAGGACGCGCGTGGCGCGCTGGCCGCGCCGCAGCGCAAGCGCGTGATCGATACGTTCTTCTTCGCCTACCTGCGCGAACGCGCGGACTTCCATCCGGCCGCGCCGTCGATGGTGCGCATTGTGATCGATCCGGCCTACACCGGCATCGCCTTCGTCGGCGACAAGGACCAGGCAGCGACGATCACCATCAATCCAGGTTGGCTGGCGCAACACCCGAACGACATCGACCTGGTCACCCATGAGGCGATGCACATCGTGCAGGGCTATCCCGGCTACGGCGATGCACGGGTGCCGGGCTGGCTGGTGGAAGGCATCGCCGACTACGCGCGCGACCGCTACGGCATGGACAACACCGCCGCCGGCTGGGCATTGCCGGTCAAGGTCGAGAAGGGCCAGAACGTCGACAGCGGCTACCGGGTGACCGGTGCGTTCCTGAAGTGGGCCGAGGCCGAGCATCCCGGCCTGGTGCTGGCGCTGGACAAGGCCCTGCGCGAGGGCCGCTATACGCCAGCGCTGTGGCAGAAGCACACCGGCAAGGCATTGCCGGCACTGTGGACACAGTACGCCAAGCCACGTTCGGATGCACCGCCGCCGCCGGCGAGGCGTGGCAAGCGGCACTGACGGGGTGGTCAACTGGGTATTGGGGCGACTGGGTAGAGTCGACTGTTGGTCGACTGACGTTCGTACAGCTACCGAAAGCCCCGCGCTTCGCGCGATAGTCGACCAACGGTCGACTCTAGCTCGCTGCCTTCTACGCCTCAGCGCGACCGCACGAAGCCGGCGTAGAGCGCGAACAGCTGCTGGAAGTACCGCCGCGTCACTCGATTGCGCATGACACCCTCACCCATGGAAAGTTGGTCGGGCCCAGGGTGGGAAGGCCGGTCCGGTCCCTTCCCACGGCCAGGCCGCGTGGGCGTATTGGGCCGCAACGGCGTTGCAGGGACATGACCGGGTTGCGTAGCGCGTGTGGCACAGGCCGGCGGTAGAGCCGGCCGCCGTGTGTATCTGGACATGACTGGGGTTGCCGGCCAGCGGCCGGCACTACCCGTTTCCGCTGCGCGGAAACAGAAACGCGCCCCGTGGGGCGCGTTTCTGCAGCTGTCGCTGGAAAGAAGGCTTATGCCTTCTTTTCCGCTTCCAGCTGCTTGCGGATCTGCGCATCCACCGCCGCAATGGCGGTCATGTTCAGGATCCTGCGCGAGGTCGCGCTGGTGGTCAGGATATGCACCGGCTTGTTCACGCCCATCAGGATCGGGCCGATCGCCACGCCATCGGTGAACACGCGCACCAGGTTGTAGGCGATGTTGGCCGCTTCCAGGTTCGGCAGCACGAACAGGTTGGCGCGGCCCTGCAGGGTCGAGCCCGGCAGCAGCTTCTGGCGCAGCGCTTCATCCCATGCGGTGTCGCCCTGCATTTCGCCATCCACGTTCAGACGCGGGTTGCGCTTGAGCAGCAACTCGCGCACCTGGCGCATCTTCAGCGCGTCCTTGGAATCGTGGCTGCCGAAGTTGGAGTGCGACAGCAGGGCCACCTTCGGCTCGATGCCGAACAGCTTCATGCGGTAGGCCGCCTGCAGGGTCGCTTCGCACAGCTGCTCGGCGGTCGGGTCTTCCTGCACGTGGGTGTCCACGAAGAAGAACACGCCCTGCTGGTTGATCACGCCGGTCATCGCCGAGGTCGAGGTGACCTTCGGCTCCAGCGGCAGCACGCTGCGCACGTAGCCCAGCTTCTTGTGGAAGCGGCCGACAATGCCGGTCAGCATCGCATCAGCTTCGCCACGGGCCACCATCACCGCCGCGATCAGGGTCGGGCGCGAACGCATCAGGTTCTTCGCCGCGGCCACGGTCACGCCACGACGGCCGGTCAGGCCGTGGTAGTACTGCCAGTACTCGTTGAAGCGCGGGTCGTCGTTGATGTTGGTGACTTCAACGTTCTCGCCGATCTTCAGGCGCAGGCCCAGGCGCTCGATGCGCGACTCGATCACTTCCGGGCGGCCGATCAGGATCGGGTGCGCCAGGCCGTCATCGACCACGTTCTGCACGGCCTGCAGCACCACTTCTTCTTCGCCTTCGGCGTACACCACGCGTTGCTTGTCGCTGCGCGCGCGGTCGTAGACCGGCTTCATCATCAGGCTGGTGCGGTAGACGAACTGGGCCAGCTTGTCGCGGTAGGCGCCCATGTCCTCGATCGGGCGCGAGGCCACGCCCGAGTCCATCGCGGCCTGGGCCACGGCGGCCGACAGCTCCACCAGCAGGCGGCGGTCGAACGGGCGCGGGATCAGGTATTCACGGCCGAAGCTCGGGGTCTCGCCGCCGTAGGCCGAGCCCATGTCGGTGGCGGCACGGCGCGCCAGCGCGGCGATGGCGCGCACGCAGGCGATCTTCATTTCCTCGTTGATCGCGGTCGCGCCCACGTCCAGCGCACCACGGAACAGGTACGGGAAGCACAGCACGTTGTTGACCTGGTTCGGGTAGTCCGAACGGCCGGTGCCGATGATCGCGTCCGGACGGGCGGCGCGCGCCACCTCCGGCATGATTTCCGGGGTCGGGTTGGCCAGCGCGAAGATCACCGGATCCGGCGCCATGGTCTTGACCATGTCGGCGGTCAGGATGCCCGGGGCCGACAGGCCCAGGAAGATGTCCGCGCCGTCGACGATCTCGGCCAGGGTGCGCTTGTCCGTATCGCGCGCATAGCGCTGCTTTTCCGGATCCAGGTCGGTACGACCGGTGTGGATCACGCCCTCGCGGTCGAAGGCCAGGATGTTCTCCGGCTTCAGGCCCAGCTGCACCAGCATGTTCACACAGGAAATACCGGCCGCGCCCATGCCCGTGGTCGCCAGCTTCACCTCTTCGATCTTCTTGCCGGTGATCGCCATGGCGTTGAGCACCGCTGCGCCGACGATGATCGCCGTGCCGTGCTGGTCGTCATGGAACACCGGGATCTTCATGCGCTCGCGCAGCTTGCGCTCGACGACGAAGCACTCCGGGGCCTTGATGTCTTCCAGGTTGATGCCGCCGAAGGTCGGCTCCAGCGAGGCGATGATGTCGACCAGCTTGTCCGGGTCGGTCTCATCCACTTCGATGTCGAACACATCGATGCCGGCGAACTTCTGGAACAGCACGCCCTTGCCTTCCATCACCGGCTTGCCGGCCAGTGCGCCGATGTTGCCCAGGCCCAGCACCGCGGTGCCGTTGGAGATCACCGCCACCAGGTTGCCGCGTGCGGTCAGCTCGCTGGCCTGCTGCGGGTCGGCCTTGATCGCTTCACAGGCGTACGCCACGCCCGGCGAATACGCCAGCGACAGGTCGCGCTGGGTCAGCATGGGCTTGGTAGCGGAAACCTTGATCTTGCCGGGCGGAGACATCCGGTGGTAATCGAGGGCGGCCTGTTTGAAATCTTCGTTGGACATCGATGTGGGTTACATGAATGGGCAGAAGGGACAGGGGATGATACCCCCGTTGGAGCGTCTGGACCTGTCGCTATCCTGTCGCAGGCATGCTGCGACCGCACAATTCCGTGCCGTATGCGACGGTATCGGGATACCAGCATCGGCGCCCCCGATGACAGCCATGGGACGCCCTGAAACGCCGCGGGGCCGTACCACCATCGTGATCGGCCCCGCGGTACCACACACCTGGATCAGCCCTTGGCCGGCAGCGCCTCGGGCAGCACGTCCACCGGCGGAGGCAGTTCGCTTTCGCGGCCGTCCAGCGCCAGCTGCAGGCGATTGCGGTCCAGCGCGCCTTCCCAGCGCGAGACCACCACGGTGGCCACCGCATTGCCGATGAAGTTGGTCAGCGAGCGGCATTCGCTCATGAAGCGGTCCACGCCCAGGATCAGTGCCATGCCGGCCACCGGTACCTCCGGCACCACGGCCAGGGTGGCGGCCAGGGTGATGAAGCCTGCGCCGGTGACGCCAGCCGCGCCCTTGGAGCTGAGCATGGCGACCAGCAGCAGGGCGATCTGGTGGCCCAGGGTCAGTTCGGTGTTGGTGGCCTGGGCAATGAACAGTGCCGCCAGGGTCATGTAGATGTTGGTGCCGTCCAGGTTGAACGAGTAGCCGGTCGGGACCACCAGGCCCACCACCGACTTGCTGCAGCCGGCGCGTTCCATCTTCTCCATCAGCGACGGCAGCGCCGACTCCGACGAGGACGTGCCCAGCACCAGCAGCAGCTCAGCCTTCAGGTAGCGCGCCAGCTTGAACACCGAGAAGCCACACAGTCGGCAGACCAGGCCCAGGATCACCGCCACGAACAGGAACGCGGTGAGGTAGAACGAGCCCACCAGCCAGGCCAGGTTGACCAGCGAACCGACACCGTACTTGCCGATGGTGAAGGCGATCGCGCCGAAGGCACCGATCGGGGCGGCCTTCATCAGGATGTGCACCAGCTTGAACACCGGGGCGACCAGCGCCTCCAGGAAGTTCAGGATCGGCTTGCCCTTCTCGCCCACCGATGCCAGCGCGATGCCGAACAGCACCGCGATGAACAGCACCTGCAGGATGTTGCCGTCGACGAAGGCGCTCACCAGCGTCTTCGGAATGATGTCCATCAGGAAGCCGACCAGGGTCAGGTCGTGCGACTTCTCGACGTAGCTGTGCACCGCGGTCTGGTCCAGCTCGGCCGGGTTGATGTTCATGCCGGCGCCGGGCTGCACCACGTGCGCCACGATCATGCCGACGATCAGCGCCAGCGTGGAGAAGAACAGGAAGTACGCCATCGCCTTGGCAAACACGCGGCCCACCGTGCGCAGGTGGGTCATGCCGGCGATGCCGGTGACGATGGTCAGGAAGATCACCGGCGCGATGATCATCTTCACCAGGTTGATGAAGGCATCGCCGAGCGGCTTCATCTTCTCGCCGATCAGCGGTTCGTAGTGGCCGAGGATGGCGCCCAGGACGATCGCCACGATCACCTGGAAATACAGCTGGCGATAGATCGGCAACGGCTTTGCAGGCACCGGGGCTGCGGTCGGGATGTGCATGGCGGACTCCGGAAGGGGCGTTTTCAGGCACGTACGGCCCCGGGACAGCGCGGGAACCGTTACCGTGGAAACTGCTCGCAGGCCCTGTGCTGCACGCGCAGGGGGTGCGACCAATGGACGCCTTTGTACGCGCCGGGCACGCCGGCGCAGATAACCTATTGGTACTAGCCCCCCGGTTCAGGTGGCCGTGGTGCCTACACTGGCGCCGCACCGCCCGATCACGGGGAGGCCGGTGGCCCGAGCTGAACGGCTGGGCGCGTCATTGCGAAAGTTCCGGCCCTTGCGGCCGTTGTTGTCCTGTCCACACGCAATCTGAGAGAGCCGCACCCAACATGCGCCCGATTCCCACCTTGCTGGCCCTGTCGCTGGCCGTGCTTCCCGCCTTCGCTTCGGCTGCCGATTTCGACAACTGGCCGACCAAGTACGCATTCGGCGACGGCACCGAGTTGGCCGCTACCGCCAACATCGCCTACGACTACAACGATTTCTCCTCGGGCAGCGGCCTTGAGGACGACGACGCCGTGCGCCGCAAGGAGTTCGGCGCGACGCTGAAGAAGAAGGGCGTCTACGACGCGATGGTCTACTACGACTTCCAGTCCGACACCTGGCTGGACGTATTCGTGCGCTTCGAGAGCAAGGCTTTCTTCGGCCGCGACATCGGCCGCTTCCGCTTCGGCTACATGAAGACCCCGGTCGGCCTGGACGCCAACACCTCGTCGCGCGCGGGCAGCTTCCTGGAAACCGCGCTGCCCGTGCAGGCCTTCTACGCCGGCCGCCGCACGGGTGTGGAATGGGTGCTGGAGCGCCCGCAGTACCTGCTGCAGGCCGGCGCCTATGGCGGCAAGGACCTGCAGGGTGACAACCCCGGCACCACCCAGGCCGTGCGTGCGGTGTGGACTCCGGTAAAGGCGCCGGGTGACGTGATCCACCTGGGCCTGGCCTATTCGCAGGAAAATCCGCGCGGCTACAGCGATGGCCGTGACGTGCACCACGAGGCCAGCGCACGCCTGCGCGCACGCCCGGAAGCCGGCCTGACCGACATCCGCTACGTCGACTCCGGCGCGCTGGTCACCGCTGACCAGATCCGCCGTACCGGCCTGGAAGGCATCTGGATCCGCGGGCCGTTCTCGCTGCAGGCCGAAGCCCTGCAGGCCACCGTCACCCGCAAGGGCCTGCCGGATTACACCGGCAGCGGCCAGTACGCGATGGCCAGCTGGGTGCTGACCGGCGAATCGCGCCCATACAACGCCGGTGCCGTGGCCAACATCAAGCCCGCGCACGACTACGGCGCGGTGGAACTGGTGGCCCGTTACAGCCGCATGGACCTCGACGATGGCAGCATCCTCGGCGGCCGCCAGCACGACCTCACCCTGGGTGCGAACTGGTACCTGACCAGCCACTTCAAGTTCCAGGCCAACTACGTCAAGGTCGACGCCAGCCGTCGCGGTGTGCACAGCACGCCGGAGATCTTCGAACTGCGCGCGCAGATGCACTTCTGACCCCTTCCACGTCAGATCCCGGCGGGCGTGTACACCACGCCCGCCGGCCCTGCGTAGACTGCCGCCATGTACTGGCTCAGCCGCCACCGGATGCTGTTGCTGACCATCCTGGTGATGGTCGGTGGCACCGTGCTGTGTGCGGTCGCCGCCGGCCACTACGCCTGGCGGCGCGCCTTGGGCGAGGAAAGCAGCCAGGTACAACGCCAGCTGCAGTTGCATGGCCAGGGCCTGCAGCAGCGCATCGACCGCTTCGGCACGTTGCCGCAGGTACTGGCGCTGGATCCGGATCTTCTGCACGCGCTGCGTGTGCCACCCTCGCCCACCGAACGGCAGCGGCTGAACCTCAAGCTGCAACGCGCCAATGAAGTCACCCGTGCCTCGACCCTGACCCTGGTCGGCCACGACGGTGTGGCGGTCGCGGCCAGCAACTGGGACCAGCCGACCACCAATGTCGGCGAGAACTACAGCTACCGCCCGTATTACCGGCAGGCGCTGGCCAAGGGCCGTGGTCGCTTCTACGGCATCGGCATGACCACCGGCGTGCCCGGCTATTACCTGTCGCAGGCCATCGAGGAAGGTGGCCAGCGGCTGGGCGTGGTGGTGATCAAGGTCGAGCTGTCGGCGCTGGAACAGGAATGGCTGAGCAGCCCGGATGTGGTGCTGGCCAGTGACGACCACGACGTGGTGTTCCTGGCCAACCGAGACAACTGGCGCTACCGCCTGCTGCGCCCGTTGGGCGCCGACGAGCGCCGCGAGATGCTCGATGCCCGGCAGTACGCCGACCGCGCGCTGCAGCCACTGCGTGCGCGTACCGAGGACGTGCTGGCCGACGGCGGCCGCATGGTGCGCCTGCTGGACCCGGCGTTGCCGCAGCCGATGCTGTGGCAGAGCCTGGCGCTGCCTGCCGAAGGCTGGAACCTGCATCTGCTGCACGATGCCAGTGCAGCCACATCTGCGGGTCGCGCGGCCGCACTCACCGGCGGTGCCGCGTGGCTGGCACTAGGCTTCCTGGTGCTGTTCGTGCAGCAGCGCCGGCGCCTAGCCAAGCACCGCCTGCGCAGCCGCCGCGAACTGGAAACCCTGCTCAAGCAGCATGCCCAGGAACTGCGCACCGCACAGGATGGCCTGCTGCAGGCCGCCACCGACGCCGACAGCGGCCTCAGCCGCAGCCTCGAACACCTGCCGCAGGGCGTGGTGGTGATTGACCGGGAACTGCGCCTGGTCGCGTGGAATTCGCGCTACCTGGAGCTGTTCCGTTTCCCGCTGGACCTGGTCCGCGTGGGTCGGCCGATCGAGGAACTGTTCCGCTTCAACGCACGCCGTGGCCTGCTCGGTCCCGGCCCGGTGGACGAGGCCATCGAGCGCCGCCTGAACCACCTGCGCAGCGGCCGCCCGCACATGCGTGAGAGCGAGAAGGACGACGGCACGGTGCTGGAAATCCGTGGCAATCCCCTGCCCGATGGCGGCTTCGTCACCAGCTATGCCGACATCACCAGCTACAAGAACGCGGCACGCGAACTACGCTCGCTGGCCGACGCGCTGGAACACCGCATCGCCGAACGCACCCGCGACCTGGACGAAGCCCGCCGCGAGGCCGAGCAGGCCAACCGCTACAAGACCCGCTTCGTTGCCTCGGCCGTGCACGACCTGCTGCAGCCACTCAATGCGGCGCGCATGTTCGTCTCGGTACTGCGCGGCAAGCTGAGCGACCCGGCACAGCAGCAGACCAGCGACCACATCGACGCTGCACTGGCCGCGCAGGACGCGATCCTCAACAGCCTGCTGGATATCGCGCGCCTGGAATCGGGCAGCCTGCCGACCCGTGTGCAGGCGTTCCGGCTGGGCCCGCTGCTGCAGACGCTGGCGCGCGAGTTCGGCATCGCCGCACAGTCACGCGGGCTGGTGGTCGACTGGGTCGATACCGCTGCGGTGGTGGTCAGCGATGAAGCGCTGCTGCGGCGCATCCTGCAGAACTTCCTGTCCAACGCACTGCGCTACAGCGAACGTGGCCGCGTGCTGCTCGGCTGCCGCCGCCGCGGAGGCCTGCTGTGGATCGAAGTGCACGACCAGGGCCCCGGCATTCCCGATGCGCTGCAGGGCGAGATTTTCGAGGAATTCCGCCGCCTGCACGACGGCCAGCAACGTGGCGCCGGCCTTGGCCTGGCGATCGTCGACCGCATCGGCCGGCTGCTCGGCCACCCGATCCGCCTGCGCTCGCAGCTGGGCCAGGGCAGCGTGTTCGCGGTGGGCGTGCCGTTCGGCGAAGCCAGCGCGATTCCCGCTACTGCTCCTGTGCCGGTGCTGGTGCAGGAACCGGCGGCGGACAACCCGCTGCGCGGGCGCCGGGTGTGGGTGATCGACGACGATCCGCACGTCTGCGCGGCCAGCCGCGCGCTGCTGGAACGCTGGGGCTGCGAGGTGATGCTGGCCGATGGCCCACAGGCCGCGTTGCTGTTGGCCTGCACCACGACCGTGCCGGAGCTGGTGCTGCTGGATGTGCGCATGGGCGATCACCATGGTCCGGTGCTGTACGAGACGCTGGCCGAGTTGTGGCAGGCGCGCCCACCTGTGGTGCTGGTCACCGCCGAGCGCGATGCGGGCTTGCGCGAGATGGCCACCGAACGCGGCTGGGGGATGATGGCCAAGCCGGTGAAGCCGCCGGCGCTGCGGGCACTGATGAGTCAGTTGTTGATCCGGCATCGCGGGTGATTCCAGCCAACGGCGCAGCCCCTCGTGGGTGGTGTCTGGTTGGTCGTGGAAAGCAGAAGCCGTGGGTGGGCCGGTCGGGTTGGGTGCGCGAGGGACGCCGTGAATCCGTCCCTGGAGGCTTGGCAGCCGCTTGCTCGTGTGCGCTGTCCTGCGCACACGGCAAGACCCGGGTTGGGCGTCCTGCCCAACCCGCCCGAGGCATGCCTCGGGCCCATGCGGCTGACACCCCCGCGCACCCAACCCGACCGGCCTCCGACAGATTTCGGTGGCCTGCACCCACGGAGAAGAAAATAAGATCAAAAGCGGGTCGCGCGCTGCGCTTGCTCGTATAGAGCCGAGCCCATGCTCGGCTTGGCGGACCGGCCGCAGAGCAGCCGAGCGTGGGCTCGGCTCTACAAAAAGCGGCCTGTCAGGCTGCCTTTGCTTTTGATCTTCTTTTCTCTTCCGTGGGTGAGGAACACCCGGAATCTGTCAGCGGCCGGGTGGGTGGGGAGTGCGGGGTGTCCGCGGCATGGATGCCGCGGCCAAGCCCCCAAGGACGGGTTTACGGCATCCCCGCACTCCCCACCCACCCGGCCAGCCCTCAGCAATCCAGCTTTCCACGACCAACCAGACACCACCCACGAGGGGCTGCGCCGTTGGCTGGAAACTACAACCCGATGCCGGCGTCGCCCTCAGGCTCCAGCGCCTTCACCAGTACCGCTGCCTGTGTGCGGCTGTGGCATTCGAGCTTCTTCAGGATCGCAGTGACATGTACCTTCACCGTGTTCTCGGCCAACCCCAGCGTGTAGGCGATCTGCTTGTTGAGCAAGCCATCGGCCAGGCACAGCAGCACGCGGAACTGCTGCGGGGTCAGCTGGGCCAGGCGGCTGGCCAGCAGTGCGTCGGCCTCGGAGCGTTCGGCGGCCATCGCCGGGAACCACAGGCCACCATCGAGCACCGCCTGCACCGCCTCGCCGATGGTCTCGGCCGGGGCCGACTTCGGGATGAAGCCAGCGGCGCCAAACTGCTGGGCACGACGGATCACCCGCGGGTGGTCATTGGAGGAGAGAATCACCACCGGAATGTCCGGATGCGAGCCGCGCACGTGCAGCAGCGCGGAAAAACCGTGCGCGCCGGGCATGGTCAGGTCGAGCAGCACCAGGTCCACATCCGGATGCGCGTCGAGCGCGGCGGCAAGCGCATCGGCGCTGGCGACCTCGCGCACCTGCGCCAGCGGCAGGCTCTGCCGCAAGGACTGCACCACCGCCGAACGCAACAGCGGGTGGTCATCGGCGATCAGGATGGTGTATTCGCTCATGGGGCCATTGTACGTGCAGGCCGGAGCCTCAGCGCCCCGCCGGCTCCACGCTGCTGCGCCAGGCATCGAGGAACTGGCGGCGCTTGAGCGCGTCCAGGTACACCAGCAGGCCCGGGCCCAGCTGGATCGGGCGGCGGCTGCGGCCCGGTGCATCTTCGCCACGTGCGTTGCCGGTCACGATCGGCATCAGCCGTGCCTCGCGCGACAGCACCTGCTGGCCACGCGGTGACAGCAGGTAATCGAGGAAGCGCCGGGCTTCTTCCGGGTGTGGGCCGGTGCGCGGGATCATCGCGGTACGCAGCACCACCAGCGTGTAGTCCTCAGGCTCGACGATGGCCAGCGGCGCGCCGGCATCGACGCGTGCCTGCGCATAGGAGCCGAGCACGTTGTAGACCAGCGACAGCTGGCCGCTGGCCACCTTGTCCAGCAGTACGCCGGTGCGTTCCTCGCGCACCACGTCGTTGTCACCGAGCGCACCCAGCAACGCACCGGCGATACTGCCGCGCTGTGCGTCCTGGGTGGCCAGCAGGTAGCCGACGCTGCTGCGTTCGATGTCATAGGTGCCAACCCTCCCACGCAGCGGCGCGCCTTCGGCGCGCAAGCGATCGAGCAGCTGGCGGCGCGTGTGCGGCACCTTCGCCACGGCCATCGCGCGGGTGTTATAGACCATCACCACCGGCTCGTAGCTGATGCCGAAGGCCTCGTTGCGCCACTGCGCCCAGGCCGGCAGCGCGGCGGTCTGCGCCGAACGATGCGGCAGCGCGTGGCCATCGTTGACCAGCTTGGTCTGCAGGTCCATGCCACTGGAGATCAGCAGGTCCGGCGATGCCGGCCCGGCGCGGTCATGCAGGTAACGCGCATACAGATCCTGGGTGATGATGTCCTCGTACACCACTTCGGTACCGGGATGCAGGCGCTGGTAATCGGCGATCACCACCGCGAATACTTCGATATCGGTGGTGCCGTGGATGCGCAGCTGCGCCGTCACGGCCCCCTTCGCAGGGAAACGGCGCACGTCGCCGGGCGCGGCCAGTACCGGCAGGGCCAGCATCAGGGCAACGGCAGCGGCGAACAGGCGGATCATGGCGTACTCCGGGGCAGGCGGATGGTGGCGATCAACCCACCCTGCGGGCGGTTGCTCAGGTCGATACGGCCGCCGTGGCTGTCGACCACGCGCTTGACGATGGCCAGCCCCAGCCCGGCGCCTCCAGACGGTGCACCGTCGCCACGTGCGAAGCGTTCGAAGACGCGCTCAGCATCGGCGGCCGCGATGCCGGCGCCATGGTCGGCGATGGTCAGCACGGCCTGCCCGCCTTCCACGGTCAGCGCGATCTGCAACGGGCCGTCCCCGCCATACTTCAATGCGTTGTCGACCAGGTTCTTGATCGCCTCGCGCAGCAGCAGCGCGTCGCCGTGCACCTGCACCGGCTCGGCGGTCATCGCCAGCTGCACGCGCGGTGCCGGGCCGGCCTGCGGCAGGGCTTCATGCAAGGCCTGGTGCACGGTTTCGGCCAGGTCCACCGCCGCAAAGCGCTGCAGGTGCGAACGATGGATCACGCTGGCATCGCTGAGCAGCTGGTTGAGCAGGCGGCTCATATGGGTGGCATTGCGCTCGATCGCCTGCAGGCTGCGCCGCATGTCTTCCGGATCGTCATCATCCAGCGCCAGCTGTGCCTGCGCGCGCAGGGCAGCCAACGGCGTACGCATCTGGTGGGCGGCCTCGGCCATGAACGCGCGCAAGGTCTCGTTGCTGCTGGACAGGCGTTCCATGAAGCGGTTCAATGCCGCCACCATCTGGTCCATCTCGCGCGGCACGCGGGCGTCCAGCGGCTTCAGGTCGGACGGCTCGCGCCGCGACAGCTCGCGCTCCACCCGCACCAGCGGGCGGAACGCGCGGTGCACGCCGAACGCCACCAGCGCCAGCAGCAGGCCGGACAGAACGCCAATCGCCAGCAGCGCACGGTTGACCATGTCCTGCGCCACCGCTTCGCGGGCACGCCGGGTCTGGCCGACCTGCACCTGTACTTCCCCCTGCGCCGAGGCGGCGGCGAAACTGCGGCCGACCACCACGAAGCGCACCGTCTCGCCGCTGTACGCCGCATCAAACAGCTGCGGTTGCGTGCCGGGCCGACGCGGCGGCGGCGGCAGATCGCCATAACCGGTGATCAGGTTGCCGCGACTGTCGGCCACCCGGTAGAACACGCGATCTTCCGGGGCCATCGCCAGCAGGTCCAGCGCGGCATAGGGCAGGTCAACCTGCCACTGGCCATCGACCAGGGCGATCGAATCGGCAATGGACAGCGCCGAGGAGACCAGCAGGTGGTCATAGGAACGGTTTGCAGCGCGCTGGCCATACCCGCGCGCCGCAAACAGGAGGGCCACCGCGAACACGGCCAGCAACGCGCCAAGGTAGAGCAGCAGCGTGCGCCGCAGCGAGCCCGGCGCGGCACTCGCGGTACGCGCGTCAGCCATCGGCGTCGGCACTGCCATCACTGGCTTCCAGCAGGTAGCCGACGCCGCGCACGGTGGTGATGCGCAGCGGTGCGCCCGCCAGTTTCTTCCGCAGGCGACCGACGTACAGCTCGATGGCATTCGGACCGGCTTCGTCGTCGAAGCCGAACAGGCCGTTGCCGATCTCGTCCTTGCCCACGACCTGGCCCATACGGCCGACCAGGATCTCCAGAAGGCGGTATTCACGATTGGGCAACTCGATCGGTTCGCCGTCTAGCGTGACCCGGTGCGCCGCGTTGTCGAACTGGAAACCACCGACCTGCACCACCTCGCTCGCCTGGCCACGTGCACGCCGCAGCAGCACGCGGCAGCGCGCTTCGAACTCGCGGAAGTCAAAGGGCTTGCCCAGGTAGTCGTCGGCGCCGACATCCAGCGCCTGCACGCGGTCTTCAATGCCATCGCGCGCGGTGAGCATCAGTACCGGTGTGCTGTCGCCGCGCTCGCGCATGCCCGCCAGCACGCGCAGGCCATCGAGCTTGGGCAGGCCGATATCCAGCACCACCAGGTCGAAGCTCTGGTAGCGCAGCACGCTGGCCGCCGCCAGACCATCGGCCTGCCAGTCCACGGCGTGCCCACTGCGGCGCATGCGGCGGATGATCGCATCGGCCAGATCCGGGTTGTCTTCGACCAGCAGCAGGCGCATGGGCACGGGGGTAGGAGGGGAAACGAATGCTACCGCATGGCGCCGCTGCGCTCGCCGGGCATGGCCCGGCGAGCGCAGCGGCGCCTGTTTACGCTGCACCGCACAAATCGCTGACAGGACGATGACAGCTACGGCAACCCAGACTGCGGCCGCGCACCGTCCGGTGCCCACGATTGCCGCGCGCCTGGCGCGCACCTGGGAGGGTTTGTGGAATTCACGTTTGCCTGGCGGCGTCCTGCCGCCATGATGGCGCTGGCGGCCCTGTCGGCGCCGGCCTTTGCCGCCGAAGACGATCGTCCGGTCACGGCCTCGCTCGGGGGCCGCCTGCACCTGGACTTCGCCACCTTCGACAACGACAACCGCGGCACGCCGAACAAGGACGACACCGAGATCCGTCGCGCCTGGCTGGACGTGTCGGGCAAGTTCTTCGTGGTCGACTACAAGCTGGAAGCCGATTTCTCCGGCGACCGCGTCGAGGCCAAGGACGTGTACCTGGCACGCAGCTTCGGCAAGGCCGGCAAGCTGACCGTCGGCCAGTTCAAGCAGTACTTCTCGCTGGATGACCGCACCAGCTCCAACTACGGCAGCTTCCTGGAACGCGGCAACGCCGGCACCACGCTGGCGCCGCTGTACCGCCTGGGTGCGTCATGGCAGGCCAACCCGGGTGACTTCACCTGGGCGGCCAGCCTCTACAGCCTGGAGAGCATCGACGCCTGGCAGGTGAAGGGTCGCGCCGCCGGCGGCCGCGTCACCTGGGCGCCCTCGCCCAGCGACGGTGACGTGCTGCACCTGGGCCTGTCGCTGGCCCGCGAGGCCTACGACAACCCCGGCGCCAACGGCGTGCCCGGCCTGCGCATCCGCCCGCGCCCGGCCGGCCACCTGTCCGACGAGAGCCGCCTGACCCTGGTCGACTTCTCCGCCGGCCGCGATACCGACGTCAACAAATGGTCGCTGGAATACGCGCAGGTGCGCGGCCCGCTGTCGTGGCAGGGCGAGTTCAGTGGCGCCACCTTCGATGACGGCGCTCAGCGCGGCGACGTGATGGCCGCCTACGGCATGCTCAGCTGGTTCGTGACCGGCGAAAGCCGCGCCTACGACCGCAAGACCGGCCGCTTCGCGCGGGTGAAGGACATCCGGCACAAGGCCGGTGCCTTCGAAGTGGCGCTGCGCTACGACCAGATGTGGGGCGCACAACACCTCGATGGCGCGCCGGACCTGCGCCGCGGCAGCACCGAGGCGTGGACGCTGGGTGGCAACTGGTACCTGCGCGACAACCTGCGCTTCATGCTCAACGTGATCGAAAGCCGCAACCGCGACCGCCTCGCCGGGGTCACGGTGGACCGCACGCGCGCGGTCACCGGCCGCCTGCAGTACGACTTCTAGGCCTGATACCCCGGGCATGCCGCCCGGGCCCCTTCCACTTCCCCACGTCCTGTTTTCGCAAGGAGTCCGCAGATGATGCTGAGCATCCTCGGCTTTGGCATGGTCATTACGTTCATGTACTTGATCATGAGCAAGCGCCTGTCGCCACTGGTCGCCCTGATCACCATCCCCATCCTGTTCGCGCTGATCGGCGGCTTCGGTGCCAACATCGACGAGATGATGCTGGAGGGCATCAAGAAGATCGCGCCCACCGGCGTGATGCTGATGTTCGCCATCCTCTACTTCGGGGTGATGATCGACGCCGGCCTGTTCGATCCGCTGGTGCGGGTGATCCTGCGCTTCGTCAAGGGCGATCCGATGAAGATCGTGCTCGGCACCGCGGTGCTGGCGATGCTGATCTCGCTCGACGGTGATGGCTCGACCACCTACATGATCACCGTCTCGGCAATGCTGCCGCTGTACCAGCGGCTGGGCATGAACGCGTTGAACATGACCTGCGTGACCATCCTTGCCGGCGGCGTGATGAACCTGACCCCGTGGGGCGGCCCGACCGCACGCGCGGCCACCGCGCTGCACGTGGACCCGGCCGACGTGTTCGTGCCGCTGATCCCATCGATGGTGATCGCCTGTGCCGGCGTGCTGCTGCTGGCCTGGTACCTGGGCCTGAAGGAACGCCGTCGCCTGGGCGTGGTGACCCTGCCCAAGGGCGGCAGCTGGATGGACAACAGCGTGTCCGATGACAGCAACCCGCTGCCGACCGTGGAAGACGCCGAAGACATCAAGCGCCCGAAGCTGCTGTGGGTGAACCTGGCCCTGACCGTGGCACTGATGACCGCCCTGATCATCGGCGTGCTGCCGATGCCGGTGCTGTTCATGGTCGGCTTCGCCATCGCCCTGGTGATCAACTACCCGAACCTGGCCGAGCAGCGCCGCCGCGTGGTCAACCATGCCGGCAACGTGCTGTCGGTGGTGTCGCTGATCTTCGCCGCAGGCATCTTCACCGGCATCCTCAACAACACCGGCATGGTCGAAGCGATGTCGCACAGCTTCCTGGCCGTCATTCCGGAATCGTGGGGCCCGTACCTGGCGGTGATCACCGCGGTGGCGTCGATGCCGTTCACCTTCTTCATGTCCAACGACGCGTTCTACTTCGGCGTGCTGCCGATCCTGTCCGAGGCCGCCGGCAACTACGGCATCACCCCGGTGGAAATGGCACGCGCCTCGCTGGCCGGCCAGCCGGTGCACCTGCTCAGCCCGCTGGTGCCGTCCACCTACCTGCTGGTGGGCCTGGCCAAGGTCGAATTCGCCGACCACCAGAAGTTCACCCTGAAGTGGGCCATCGCCATCTCCATGCTGCTGATGGTCGGCAGCCTGATGTTCGGCCTGTACCCGCTCGCTGCCTGACCCTCTACCAAGGAGCCTTCTGCAATGACGCTTCGAATCGCTTACGTCACCAGCGGCATGGGCAGTGTCGGTACTGCCATCTGCCAGAGCCTGGCCCGCAGTGGTCACACCGTGGTTGCCGGCTGCGCACCGAACTCGCCGCGCAAGGCCAACTGGCTGCGCGAGCAGCGCGAACAGGGCTTCGACTTCATCGCCTCCGAAGGCAACGCGACCGACTGGGCCTCGACCAGCGCCGCGTTCGCCAAGGTGCGCGCCGAAGTCGGTGAAGTGGACGTGCTGGTCAACAACTCCGGTGGCAGCCGCGACCTGCTGTTCCGGCAGATGACGGTGGAGGACTGGAACGCGGTGATCGCCTCCAACCTCAATGCGCTGTTCAACCTGACCAAGCAGGTGGTCGACGGCATGGCCACGCGGGGCTGGGGCCGCATCATCAACATCGGTTCGGTCAGTGCCCACAAGGGCCAGATCGGCCAGGTGAACTACGCCACCGCCAAGGCCGCGATGCATGGCTTCAGTCGTGCGTTGGCTGCCGAAGTTGCGTCGCGCGGGGTCACCGTCAACACGCTGTCGCCGGGCTACATCGCCAGCCAGGCGATCAGCAGCTTCCCGCCGGATGTGCTGGACCGGCTGGCCGCCTCGGTGCCGGTGCGCCGCCTGGGCCGCCCCGAGGAAGTGGCCGGCCTGTGCGCGTGGCTGGCGTCGGATGAAGCCTCGTATGTGACCGGTGCCGACTACGCCGTCAACGGTGGCCTGTACATGGGTTGAGCCCGTCTCCACGCAACGCGTGGACCGCCTCCCCCACGGAGTGCGCGGGGCCGGATCACCTTCAGTTGTGAAGGTGATCCGGCCCCTTTTTGTTTCTGCATTTCTGAGACGCACTTCCCGATACATCGGCAGAACCGGTGCTATACCTGCCAGCGCTCGCCGAGCCCGATGGATGAACGGCTGGAATCGCGGATCAAGGAGGTTGGCATGCGTGCATTGCTGATTGCGCTTCTCGTGGTCGCCACTACGCTGCTGGCGACACCGACCCGCGCGGAGCCCCCGCCTATGCGGGTGATCACGGGCCTGGGCTGCCCCGACTGGCTGATCCCAGGCGCGCCCACGCTCGACGCGCAGATCACCGGCCATCCGGAGTGGACCTTCGCCTGGGCTCCCGCGTCCTATACCAATCGCGATCCCATCCGGATCTACATCCAGTCCTTCGACTGCGATTCCTCCGACATTGCAGGCTATTACTTCCGGATCGCAGCCATTGCCCATGAAGTGGGACACGCACTGTATTTCGAAGGTATCGCCTTGAGCACCCGAGGTGCGTTCATCCAGCACTTCTGCACCATGGAGGGGAAAGCGGTACTCAACAACCTCACCGCGCGCAGTGAGCTTCTGGTGACCAGCCTGGGGTACTACGACATCGGCGTAGCTGCGTCCAACGGTCCTGGCCTCATCGCACAGGCCGATGCCGGCGGTGAAGACCTGGACCGGCAGGTAGGTAAGCTGTTCTGCGACAACAACGTAACTTCAACCACCGGCGAGAACTACAACGACTTCTACGGAAGAATCTACGATGAAGCGATCGCAGCCCGTCCCTGAACTTCTTCTGATCCTGAGCCTGTTGGTTGCCGGTTCTGCAACAGCAGCCACGTCCGCTGCCACTGCGGAAGAGGCGGATGCAACCTGGCGGCTCGTGGAGCGCTGGTCCTTGCAGCTGTCACGCTCTGACCTTGTCGCGCAGCTATCACCCCTGGCTCCGGCCGGCTCGCGTTCGGAAGCAAGAATGGGCCGGGGCGACAGCGCCACCATCGATCTGGCGCCCTTCGTGGTCGGTGGGAGGATCAAGGGGCCTTCTGGCCAGATCTACACCGATGCGTCGGGGCGAATCATCAAGGGCATCACGCTGTCGCTGGGCGGCGCCTGCATCTCGCGAAAGCAGATGGGTCGTCGCTACCCCGACTTCAACGTCCTTTCCGTCCCGTCTGGGCATAGTCTGGACGAGTCGACGGTGTTCGGCACGGTAGTGAACGGCATCCAGATCGGGTTCTCATTCTCCGAACATGATCGTGACTGCATGGACCAGCTCAAATTCAGCTGGCCCGGTGAGCGCTTCTGATTCCCACCCGCATACCGCCATGACGAACATGTTGCAGGACACGCACCACGGCCCTGCACCGTTCGTTGGCTTTTCGTAAAGAAGGTTTCATGTTCCGTTCGCATAGTGGCCATGCACCGCGCACGCGTGCCGGTGACCACCCCCAATGCAACGGACCACCATGCAGACCCGACACCTGACGATCGCCGTGGCGATCGCGCTCTCCGCCGCCGCCAGCGCCCACGCCGCCACCGCCGCCGATGCCGGTGCCACCGCCAGCACCGATGCCGCGCTGAGCGCGCAGACGCTGGATACCGTCTCCGTGATCGGCCAGGGCGAGACCCGCCAGGTGCAGCGCATCACCGCCGTCGACAAGCAGGTGCTGCCGCCGGGCACCAGCGGCCAGAAGATCCTCGACCGCCTGCCGGGCGTGTCGGTGCAGTCCAACGACGCCTTCGGCGCCAACGAGGAATCGCAGACCATCAGCCTGCGCGGCTTCGACAAGAGCCGCCTGGGCTACACGCTGGACGGCATCCCGCTGGGCGACAACAGCTACGGCAACTACAACGGCCTGAGCGTCTCCCGCGCGATCATCGCCGAGAACCTGGCCGGTGCAGAGCTGTCACAGGGCATCGGTTCGCTGGGCGTGGCCTCGACCAGCAACCTGGGCGGCACCATCCAGTACTTCTCGATGGACCCGTCCACCGAATTCGGTGGCCGCGCCAGCGTCACCGTCGGCGACAACAGCCAGCGCCGTGGCTACCTGCGCGTGGACACCGGCGACATCAACGGCTTCTCGGCCTATGTGTCCGGCGTGCACCAGGACCAGGACATGTGGGCCGCGCCGTACCAGAACCAGACCACCCGCCAGTTCAACGCCAAGGCGGTGTGGAATATCGGCGACCACCGCTTCGGTGCGTTCGTGGCCACCTCGCGCGCCAGCCAGGCCAACTACGCCTACCTGTCCAAGGACATGCTGGCACGTGGCATGGGCTATGACTGGAACATCTACGCACCGGACTGGGACCGCGCCGTGGCCGCCGCGTACTGCGCGCCCGGCACCTTCAATGCTTCGAAGTGCAAGTACAGCGGCAATGTCCGCAGCATCGACGATGCCTACTACCAGAGCCGCGCACTGCGTGACGACAACCTGTACTCGGTCGATGCCGACCTGCGCCTCGGTGAGCAGGGCCGCCTGAAGTTGCTGGCCTACCATCATGACAACCGTGGCCAGGGCCACTGGTGGGCACCGGGCCAGCCGTCCTACCCGGGCACCGACAAGATGCTGCCGATCTCGATCCGCAGCACCAACTACACGATCAACCGCGATGGCCTGACCGCCGCATTGTCGTGGACGGTGGGCATCCACGAACTGGAAGCCGGCCTGTGGTACGAGCAGAACGACCACAACGTGTCGCGCAACTTCTACTACATCAGCGGCCCGTTCCTGGACGACCTGTACCTGAAGAACCCGGACCGCCTGCTGTTCAACCAGGACTTCGACATCCGCACGCGCCAGTTCTACGTGCAGGACCGCATGCGCTTCCTGGACCAGCGCCTGACCGTGGATGTGGGCATCAAGAGCCCCAACACCCGCATGCGCGCCACCGCCCAGCCGGGCGTGGAAACCAGCATTGCCTCGGGCACGCTGACCGCCAAGAAGTCGGTGCTGCCGCAGGTGGGCCTGGGCTTCAAGCTCAACGCCAACAACGAGCTGTTCGCCTCCTACGCCGAGAACATCGCTGCCTTCGTCGGTGGCGGCAGCGGTGGCCCGTTGCAGGTGTCGCCGGAATCGTTCGCGGCCAGCGCCGGTCTTGAGCCGGAGAAGTCCAAGAGCCTGGAAGCCGGCTTCCGCACCTTCGGCGAGAAGTACCAGGCGTCGATCGCGGCCTACAACGTGAAGTTCGACAACCGCCTGCTGTCGCTGAACCCCTGTTCCAGCATCGAAGTCGGTACGCGCCCGGAGTGCGTGACGCGCTTCATCAACGTCGGTTCGGTGAAGAGCCACGGTGCGGAGCTGACCTTCATCCTCAAGCCGATCGACGGCCTGCAGTGGTACAACGCGCTGTCCTGGAACAAGACCACCTACGAGGATGACTACACCTCGGGCGGCGCCATCGTTCCGGTGGCCGGCAAGATCACGGTGGATACGCCGCAGCGCATGGCCTCCAGTGAGATCAGCTGGAACCGCGATGGCTTCTTCGCCAGCCTGCGTGCCAAGTACACCGGCAAGCGCTACTACACCTACACCAACGACCAGTCGGTACCGGGCGTGACCACCTTCGACGCCGGTGCGGGCTACGACTTCGGCCCGGGCCTGGGCCTGCGCAACGTGCGGGTGTCGTTGAACGCGACCAACCTGACCAACAAGCGCTACGCCGGCCAGTTGAGCTCGTTTGCGCCGACCGATCCGAAGGGCACGCGGTATGCGATCCATGCGAGCGCGCCGCGGCAGCTGTTCATGACGGTGGCGGCGGAGTTCTAAGTCAGAAGCGGGCGCTGCGGCGCATCAGTACCGCAGCGGGGCGAGGTGGGACGGGCCGAGGCAGGACACGCCGCAAGTACGTCCATGTAGGCTCGGTCGGCGCATCCATGCGCCTCACGGTCCTGCCTCGGCCCGTCCCACCTCGCTCGACAATTCCCTGCGCCGGCGCGGAGGCAATGGAAAGCAAGAGCAAAAGCAAAGAGCCGGGCATTGCCCGGCTCTTTGCTTTTCAAGCTCTTCAAGCGCAATCCCTCTGGTGGACTGCTGGCCGTCTCGCGGGAAATTGTCTGGAGCGGGGGGCTTGCGCTGGACAGGACCGTCCACGGCATGGATGCCGTGGCCGAGCCTACAGGGACGTACTTGCGGCGTGTCCTGGCCAGCGCAAGCCTCCCGCTCTCCCCGATATCAATCAATACGCCACAATCCGCCAGCGCATTTCATTCCGGCGCCAGCTGGTCCATCCGTATCCGGTTGGCGAACAGCGAGAACGCCAGCATCCCGGCCAGGCCGTTCGCCCTGCTCACCCAGTGCGGCAGCCAGCGCGGCGGCTTCAGCACACCCGCTTCGAACAGTGGCGCGAACGCGATCGCATCGGTCAGGCTCATCTTGCCGGCAAACAACCAGCGGCAGACCTGCAGCCGATCCTCGGCCAGCATGTGGCGGAAGAAGGTGTGCACCGACACCAGCCCGCGCAGGTACACCGTGTCCTTGGTGAAGGCGAGGCCACCACTCGGCGGTACCCCACGGAACACGCGCTGTGCCGAAGCGAAGCTCTCTTCGGCGTTCTGCCCTGCGTCGCAGAAGTAGCGGAACACCTCGATGAAATCGGCGCCTTCGCGTGCCATCGCAATCGCTTCGGTACGCAGGCTGATGCGTTTGAGGCGCTCGATGTCGATGCTGCCGGTGATCTGCTCGGCAAACGTTGCCAATCCTTCCTGGGTGGCGGTCACCCGCGGCGAGGACAATGCCAGGCTGGGCAGCACCGGCTGTTCGCGGCCGTTCAATGCGGTCAGCGAATGCACCAGCGCTTCATGGTGGAACAGCTGCGCACGGTCGTAGGCACTGAAGCGCGCACTGGTGCGCAGGCGGATGCGGGTCGGGCCGGCAGCCGCTTTGGAAACCAGGTCCGGGTCGAGCTGCACCTGGATGATGCGCGATTCGAAGAAGGCGTCCAGGTCGTTCTGCAACTGCAGCTGCAGGGCAATGGCCGAGACCGGCACCTGCTCTTCCGGCGCCAGCAGTTCGTGGTCCAGTTCGGCGGCAATCTGGATGAAGTGGCGCGCGGCTTCGCGCGTGCTTGGGCCATTGCCCGGCAGCGGCTGCTCGGGAGCGCCGAACAGCTGCACCGAACAGCTATCGACCGCAGCCGTTCCCAACCCTTCCAGCAGCTGTGCGGCCAGGTCCCAGCTCTGCGCCGACTGCCGCACGTAGTGGCCCAGCGGGTGGCTGTCATCACAGGCGGCGGCGATCGTGGCCAGCGCGCGACGTTCTTCGCCGAAGTCCAGCCGTGGATAATCCACCTTCGGCAGCACCGGTTGCCCACGTGCCACGCTTTCCAGGAACGGCGCCTGCAGCGTTGCCGGCCAGCTGGTCAGGCCCAGCAGGCGGATGCCTCCCACGGCCTCGACCAGGCGCGCATCGAGCGCTGCATGGTGGGCCACGTCACGGTCCAGCGTCGCGGTCGGTTCCATGGGCGGACTATAGCGCCCTGCCCTTGCTTTGGTAGGTGCCAATCTGGGTTGGCATCCGCAGAAGGCGGGCTTTGGACAGATTCGTGCCAACCAAGGTTGGCACCCACCCGAAGCAGGCAGACGCGGGTTCATTGCAGGGGTCAGAGCCCATTGCGGTGCAATGGGATCCGACCCCGCGATACCGATCAGCGCCGGCGCGGCTTTCCGGCCGGGCGGAACTGCTGGCCCTTGCCCTTCTTGCCGCCACGCTCCTGCGCGGTCTCGGCCTGGCGGACCGCCAGCTTGGCGGCGGCGGCGGCCACTTCTTCCTTCAGCTTGAAGTAGTTCAGCAGCCGGCTCTCTTCGATCTCACCTGCGTCGATCGCCGCACGTACGGCACAGCCCGGTTCCTGCTGGTGCTTGCAGTCGTTGAAACGGCACTGTGCGGCCAAAGCCTCGATATCGGCGAAGCCGCCTTCGGACAGCGTCTCTTCACCGGTCGGCTTCAGCTCGCGCATGCCGGGGGTGTCGATCAGGCAGGCGCCGGTCGGCAGCGGCATCAGCGCGCGGTGCGTGGTGGTGTGGCGTCCGCGCGAATCGTTGGCGCGCACCGCGTTGGTCTTCATCCGCTGCTCGCCCAGCAGGGTGTTGGTCAGCGTGGACTTGCCGGCACCGGAGGAACCGACCAGCACCACCGTGCGGCCCGGGCCCAGCCACGGTTGCAGCACCGCCACGCTGTCGGCATCCAGGCCGTTGATCGCATGCAGGGCAATGCCCTGCATCTCCAGCTCTTCCAGCACCGCCAGCGCGTCTTCGCTGTACTCGGTCTGGTCCGCCTTGGTCAGCACCACCACCGGTTCGGCACCGCCACCGCCGACCAGCAGCAGGTAACGCTCGATGCGGCGCGGATTGAAGTCGGCATCCAGGCCACAGACGATGAACACCGTATCGATGTTGGCCGCGATCACCTGCTGGTGGTAATGCTCGCCGGCCGCACCACGCTTGATCGCGGTACGCCGCGGCAGCAGCGCGACGATGCGGATGCCATCGAGCAGCACCCAGTCACCCACCGCAGGCCGTTCATGGCTGGGGAAGCGCGGGCGCTGCCATTCCGGCAGCGACTCGGCCTTGATCGAGGCGTCCGGGCCATCGGCCACCACGTAGTGGGTACGGTGCTGTTCGATCACCCGTGCCGGGCGGGCCTGCGGGTGCGCGGCCATCGCGGCCTGCCAGTCGGCCTGCTGCGCCGGGCCCGGCCAGGGCCAGCCGATGGTCTGCAGGGCGATGAAATCGGGGGTCTGGGTCATCGCCGCCATTCTACCTGTGACGGCGCCCTGCCAGCCCAGCAATGACGGGCCCGGAGCCCTTGCCATGCATTGCAGCAATTCCGGTAGGATGGAAGCCCCATGCCTTTTGACGGCCCAGCCCCCATGTCCACCAACTCGCCCAAGCCCCTGGCCATCCGCGAGCGCCTTTCCGAAGTGCGCTACGAAATCCGCGGAGAACTGGCGCGGCGAGCCCGGGAGCTGGAGGCGCAGGGCCGCAAGCTGATCAAGCTCAACATCGGCAATCCGGGCGCGTTCGGTTTCCGCGCGCCCGAGCACCTGCAGCGCGCGATCGCCGACGACATGGGCCGCACCGACCCGTACACGCACCAGCAGGGCCTGCCGGTGGCACGTGAAGCCATCGCCAGCTACTACGCCCGCCGTGGCGCGCCCGATGCGCACCCGGACCGCGTCTTCCTCGGCAACGGCGTCAGCGAGCTGATCGACCTGTCACTGCGTGCGCTGCTCAATCCCGGCGACGAAGTGCTGGTGCCCTCGCCCGACTACCCGCTGTGGTCGGCCTCGACCATCCTCAACGATGGCCGTCCGGTGTACTACCGCTGCGCACCGGAGAACGGCTTCCAGCCGGACCCGAGCGAGATCGAGACGCTGGTGTCCTCACGCACCCGCGCCATCGTGCTGATCAATCCGAACAACCCCAGCGGCGCCAGCTACCCGCGCGAGCTGCTGGAGCGTGTGGTGGAGATCGCGCGCCGCCACAACCTGCTGCTGCTGGTCGATGAGATCTACGACCAGATCCTGTACGACGACGCGGTGTTCCAGCCGGTCGCGCCGCTGGCCGGCGACCATCCGTGCCTGACCTTCAGCGGCCTGAGCAAGGTGCACCGCGCCTGCGGCTGGCGCGTGGGCTGGGCCCACCTCAGCGGCGACGATGCCCGCCTGGGTGACTTCCGCGCCGCACTGGACCTGTTGGGCGCGCTGCGCCTGTGCGCCAACGTGCCGGGCCAGTACGCCATCGAGGCTGCGGTGAACGGTCCGGACACCATTTCCGAGCTGTGCACGCCGGGCGGCCGCCTGTATGAAACCCGCCGCGCGGTCATCGAAGCCTGCGAAGCCAGCGAACACCTGTCGCTGGTCGCGCCGGCCGGCGCGCTGTACGCGTTCCCGGCCGTGGTCGGCGCCGCTGCGAAGGGCTTCGACGACCACAACTTCGCACTGGACCTGATGAACAACGAAGGCGTGCTGGTGGTGCCGGGCTCGAGCTTCAACGTGCCCTACCGCCATCATTTCCGTGTGACCCTGATGCCGGAGGCCTCGGTGATGCGCGATGTGTTCGCGCGCATCGACCGTGTGCTGGCGCGCCGTGCCGAGGATGCGACCAAGGTCGTGCCGCTGAAGCCGCGCCGTTCGGTGGCCTGAGCCGTGGCGTTGTCCTACCTGGCGCTGGGCGATTCATACACAATCGGTGAAGCGGTTGCAGTCGAAGGCCGCTGGCCGCACCAGCTGGCCGCCGCGCTGCGTGCGCAGGGCATTGAGCTGTCCGATCCGCAGACCATCGCCACCACCGGCTGGACCACCGACGAACTCGATGCGGGCATCGACGCAGCCGCGCCGCAGGGACCGTTCGATTTCGTCAGCCTGCTGATCGGCGTCAACAACCAGTACCGCGGGCGTCCGCTGGACGAATACCGCAGCCAGTTCCAGGCGCTTCTGCAGCGGGCGATCGGCTTCGCGGGCAGTGATGCCGGCCGCGTGCTGGTGCTGTCCTTCCCCGATTGGGGCGCCACCCCGTTCGGTGCCGGCAGTGGACGTGACCTGGCCGCGATCGAGATCGAGACCGACGAGTTCAATGCCGCCGCCGAGCTGATCAGTACCCGGCACGGCGTGGCCTTCGTCGACATCACCGACATCAGCCGCGCGCAGGGCGAAGACCCGACGATGATCGCCGAGGACGGCCTGCATCCTTCAGCGCGGATGTATGCGCTGTGGAGCGCGCGCGCGCTGCCGGTTGCCGCGCATCTGCTTGGCGGCACGGACTGAAGCGATGGATGGCACGCCACGGAACGGCCCGCCCCTGCCCTGTACTCCCCTGACGGCCCCGCAGGCCCGCTTGATCGCCGAAGCGTTCCGCCCCGCGCAGGCCTGGGGCAGCCGCCGCGACTACTACTACACCCGCGGCAAGCTCGGCAGCGATCCGCTGTACGACGGCGTGCTGCAGCATCTGCCTGATGACGGGCAGCCGGTGCTGGACCTCGGCTGCGGGCTGGGCTTGTTCGCCCATGTACTGCGCCAGCGCGGCGGCACCCAGCGCTACCTGGGCGTGGACGTGGATGCGGGCAAGATCGCCCGCGCGCAGCGTGCCGCCGTCGAACTGCATGACGTGCGCTTCGACTGCGTGGACGTGCAGGCACCACTGCCGGCGCAGACCGGGCACGTCCTGCTGCTGGACGTGCTGCAATACCTGGACGCGGGCCCGCAGCAGGCACTGCTGCAGGCAGCCAGTGCGCGGGTGGCCCCCGGCGGCTGCCTGCTGCTGCGCACGCCGCTGGCTACCGGCGATGGCCGCGACCGCACCACGCGGGTGGCGGACCGGCTGGCCTGGCTGGTCGGCTGGATGGGCACGCGGCCGCGCCACTACCCCGATCCGGAGGTGCTGCAGACGACGCTTGCCGAAGCGGGATTGCAGGTGACCGCCCCTCGGCCGCTGCACGGGCGTACCCCCTTCAACAGCTGGCTGCTGGTGGCGCACCGGAACCGGTAGCACCGGGCCATGCCCGGCGAGCGCAGCGCCGCCTGTGGCATTCGCCGGGCACGGCCCGGCGCTACCCCACACGTGTCAGCCGGTAGGCAGCTGCGCCTTCAAGCCGCGCTCGTCCAGCGCCTGCAGCACGCGCTCGATGATCGCCAGATTGTGGCCGTGGGCGGCGCCCTCATGCAGCAGCACGATGGCTCCTGGCTGCAGGTCGGGCAACAGCCGCGCCAGCACGCCCTCCGGCGTGCAGCCGACGCCGTCGTAACCGCGGGCACTCCAGCCCACGCGCACCAGGCCCAGCGCCTTCAACACCGGCGCCACGAACGGGTTGGTCATGCCCACCACCGAGCGGTACCAGCGCACCGGATGCCCGCTCAGGGCCTGCAATGCATGCTGGCAGCCTTCGATCTCGGCCCGCATCGCCGCTGGGCCCAGGCGCCAGAAGCGGGCCTGCGGGTGGCTGAGACTGTGATTGCCCAGGTCGTGGCCACGGCGCAGGATCTCGGCCACCAGTTCCGGCTGCGCCAGCGCACGGTCCCCCACCAGGAAGAAGGTCGCACGCGCGTGGTGGCGGTCCAGCAGGTCGAGCACGGCACGGGTTTCGGGGCCGGGGCCGTCATCGATCGTGAGCCAGACACTGTTGCCAGCGTCCGGCACCCGGCTCAGTACCGGCGCGTAGAAACGGCTGTTGGGCAGGAACACCGGCACCATGAACAGCGCATGGCTGGCCACCATCAGCGGCAGCCCCCAGTGCCACCCAGCCTGTACCCAGACCAGGATCACGGCCAGCTGCGACGCCACCAGCCAGGGCAGCCAGCGCCAGGGGCGGGCCGGGATGCGATGCAATGTTCCTGCGTTGCTCATCCCCCATGATGCCATGGGGGTTAGAATTGATGATTCGAATTCCCGGAACCCCGACGTCCATGTCCCTCGATCCCGCCCTGCGTTCGCGCATCGAATCCATCCTCAACGCCAACCGCGTCGTGCTGTTCATGAAGGGCCAGCCGTCGATGCCGCAGTGTGGTTTCTCGGCCAAGGCCGTGGGCGCCCTGCAGGACCTCGGCGTCGAGTTCGCCCACGTCAACGTGCTGGCCGACCAGGAAATCCGCGAAGGCATCAAGGCCTACGGCGACTGGCCGACCATCCCGCAGCTGTACATCGACGGCGAACTGGTCGGCGGCAGCGACATCGTGCTGCAGATGGCCGCCAGCGGCGAGCTGAGCAGCGTGCTGGGCCTGGCCGCACCGGACCGCACCCCGCCGAGCATCACCGTCACCCCCGCCGCCGTGGAAATGCTCAAGGGCGCGCTGGCCGATGCTCCGGGCGCTGCTCTGCAGCTGACCATCGACGCCGGCTTCCAGCCGAACTTCCAGCTGGCCCCGCATGACGAAGGCGCGATCGCTGCCGAATCCAATGGCCTGCGCGTGCAGTTCGATCTGTCCAGCGCCCGTCGCGCCAACGGCATCACCATCGACTGGGTGGACGACATCCGCGGCAAGGGCCTGGCCATCGACAACCCGAACGCGCCGAAGCCGGTGCAGGAAATCAGCGTGCGTGATGCCGACGACCTGGTACGTGCCGGCAACATCACCCTGGTGGACGTGCGCCCGGCCGACGAGCGCGCCATCGCCGCCGTCGGCGTGCCGTTCAAGAGCTTCGACGGCAACGGCCGCGCTGAGCTGGAAGCCCTGCCGAAGGACACCGCTCTGGCCTTCATGTGCCACCACGGCGGCCGCAGCGCACAGGCTGCCGAGCAGTTCCGTGCTCTGGGCTTCACCAAGGTGTTCAACGTCACCGGCGGCATCAATGCCTGGTCCGAAGACGTCGACAACGGCGTGCCGAAGTACTGATCGGCACTGAAAAAGGGGACGGAGGGGATTAAGTCGTTTGTGCCATAAACGACTTAATCCCCTCCGTCCCCTTTTTCTTAGCCGGCAAACCCGCCTTCGGCCAGGTAGTCCAGTTCTTCCGGCGTGGGGAAACGACCGAGCACGGCATTGCGATGCGGGAAACGCCCGAAGCGGCGGATGATGTCGCGGTGCAGTTCGGCGTACTGCAGGTACTCCTTGTCACCCAGCACGTCGAACATCGCCACCGAACGGTCCTGGTCCATCGGATCCTCGGAGTGCTCGAACGGCAGGTAGATGAAGGCGCGCAGCTTTGGTACCAGCTGCAGGTCCAGGCCTTCCTCGATGGCGCGCATGGCGTAGTGCCGGGCCAGGCCATCGGTGGCGTAGGAATGGGCGGTCCCACGGAAGCAGTTGCGCGGGAACTGGTCCAGCAGCAGCATCAGCGCCAGCGCGCCTTCGGCGCTGCCCAGCCAATGCTCTCGCGCGCGCGAAGCCGCGGCGAAATGCTCGTCCAGGAACAACTGGCGGAACTGCGCGTCGAACGCATCGTCGCGGGCGAACCACTTCGCAGGGCCCGCTTCTTTCCAGAATTCCACCACTTGCGCGGCAACGTCCATCACCTACTCCCCAGGGCCGGCGCGCCGCGCCAGGCCATCATCATCATTCGTCGAAGCGCAGGTGGCGGACCGACTTGCCGTTGCGCCGGATAAGCTTAAGCGCCTCGATACCGATCTGGATATGGTTTTCCACGAACTGGGAGCTGACCTTGGCATCGGAGGCCTCGGTCTTGACCCCATCGGGGATCATCGGCTGGTCCGAGACCAGCAGCAGCGCGCCACTGGGGATGTGGTTGGCGAAGCCGGCGGCGAACACCGTGGCCGTTTCCATGTCGATGGCCATGCAGCGCATCGCCCGCAGCCGCTCCTTGAAGGCCTCGTCGTGTTCCCATACCCGGCGGTTGGTGGTGTAGACGGTGCCGGTCCAGTAGTCGTGGCCGAGGTCGCGGATCATGGTCGAGACCGCACGCTGCAGCGCGAACGCCGGCAACGCCGGGACTTCCGGCGGCAGGTAATCGCCCGAGGTACCCTCGCCCCGGATCGCAGCGATCGGCAGCACCAGGTCGCCCAGCTGGTTCTTGCGCTTGAGGCCACCGCACTTGCCCAGGAACAGCACCGCCTTGGGCATCACCGCCGACAGCAGGTCCATGATGATCGCGGCATTGGGGCTGCCCATGCCGAAGTTGATCATGGTGATGCCGTCGATCGTAGCGCTGGCCATCGGCCGGTCCAGGCCGATGACGGGCGCACCGGTCAGTTCGGAAAAGGTGTGCAGGTAGCCGCCGAAGTTGGTCAGCAGGATGTGCTGGCCGAACTGGTCCAGGGGCACGCCGGTATACCGGGGCAGCCAGTTGTCGACGATTTCCTGCTTGCTCTTCATGGGCGGTCCGGTACGGCGGGGGGACCGGGTATTTTCAGCCACCCGGCCGGTGCCGTCGAGCCACCGTCGGCAGGCCTGTGAAGAAGGTCACTTGGCAAGCCCGCCACCACCGGGCTAGCGTCGGCGGTTGGACCAGGCTGCAAGGGGAACTGCATGGCATCGACGTTGTTGCGCGCCGGGGTGGCCCTGGCACTGCTTTCATTGAGTACGGCTCCGGCGGTGGGCGCCTCGCGCTTCGTCGCCGATCCCTACCCCAGCACCTACCAGGCCCATCCTGATGCGCCGGTGCTGATCCAGAACGCCACGGTGCTGACCGGTACCGGCCAGCGCCTGGACAACGCCGACGTGCTGCTGCGCGACGGCCGCATCGTCGCCGTTGGCCGCCAGCTGCAGGCCGATGCCGGCGTCACCCGCCTTGATGCACAGGGCAAGTGGGTCACCCCCGGTCTGATCGACGTGCATTCGCATCTGGGTGTCTACCCCAGCCCGGGCGTTGGCGCGCACAGCGACGGCAACGAGGTCACCGCACCGGTCACCGCCAATGTCTGGGCCGAGCACTCGGTGTGGCCGCAGGACCCGGGCTTCGCCACCGCGCTGGCCGGCGGCGTGACCAGCATGCAGGTGCTGCCCGGCTCGGCCAACCTGGTCGGCGGCCGCGGCGTGACCCTGAAGAACGTTCCGGCCATCACCTACCAGGCGATGAAGTTCCCCGGCGCACCGTGGGGCCTGAAGATGGCCTGCGGCGAGAACCCCAAGCGGGTCTACGGCGAAGGCAAGGGCGTGGCCCCGGCCACGCGCATGGGCAACGTGGCCGGCTACCGTGCCGCCTTCATCGATGCCGCCGACTACATCGCCAAGAACAAGCCCAAGCCGGCCAAGCGCAAGGGCTGGTTCGGCAGCGACAAGGGCGACAGCGCCGGGGATGCCGGCGGCAAGCGCGATCTCAAGCTGGACACGCTGGCCGGCGCCATCGAAGGCGACATCCGCGTGCACATCCACTGCTACCGCGCCGACGAAATGGCCACCATGCTCGACCTGGCCAAGGAGTTCGGCTTCAAGGTAGCCGCCTTCCACCACGGCGTGGAGGCCTACAAGCTGGCCGACCGGCTGGCCGCCGACGGCGTCTGCGGCGCGCTGTGGGCCGACTGGTGGGGCTTCAAGATGGAAGCCTTCGACGGCATCCAGGAGAACATCGCGCTGGTTGACCGGCCAAAGAACAGCTGTGCCATCGTCCATTCCGATTCCCCCGAGGGCATCCAGCGCCTCAACCAGGAAGCGGCCAAGGTGATGGCCTCGGCGCGCCGCGCGCGCATGCCGGAGATCACGCCCGAGCATGCCATCACCTGGATGACCGCCAACGCTGCCAGGGCGCTGGGCATCGAGGGCCAGACAGGCACCCTGGAGGCCGGCAAGATGGCCGACGTCGTGGTGTGGAACGGCAACCCCTTCAGTTCCTATGCGCTGGCCGAGCAGGTCTTCATTGATGGCCGCAGGCTGTACGACCGCGGCGTGCCGGCGAGCACGCCGCGTTCCGATTTCCAGCTTGGCCAGGAGGTGCGCTGATGAGCGTGTTGAACGAGCGTCGCCGGGCATGGCCCGGCGCTACCGTGGTGGCATTGTTGTTGCTGGCAACCACGGCATCTGCGCAGGACCTGCTGGTACGCAACGCGACGGTGCATACGGCCAGCACGCGCGGCAGCCTGCAGAACGCCGATGTGCTGGTCCAGGGCGGCGTCATCCGCGCAGTCGGCGCCGGCCTGTCCGCACCGGCCGGAGCGACCGTGGTCGAAGCCAACGGCCGGCCGCTGACCCCGGCCCTGTTCGGGGGCATCACCGAGACCGGCATCGAAGAGGTCTCGGGTGAATCGAGCACGGTGGACAGTTCGCTGAAGCTCGGCGAGCAGCCGTTGCGCCCGGAGTTCGACGTCACCCTGGCCTACAACCCGGCCTCGGTGCTGATTCCGGTGACGCGGCTGGAGGGCTTCGGCTTCACCGCACTTGGCGCCGCCACCGGTGGCGGCTTCGTGGCCGGCCAGGGCGGTGTGATGCGGCTGGACGGCAGCGTCGACCCGATCGGCCCGCGCGCACTGTTCCTGCGCCTGGGCTCGGCGGCATCGGAGCTGACCGGGCATTCGCGCGCCGCGCAATGGATGCTGCTGCAGCAGATGGTCGACGAAGCACGCGGCCAGGTTGCTGCGGATTCGCCGCACGCGCTGTTGACCCCGGCCGGGCGCCGCACGCTCAGCCGCTACCTGGCCGGCCAGGGCCGCATCGTGGTGGAGGTCGATCGTGCATCGGACATCCGCCAGCTGCTGCGCTGGGCCGCGCGCGAGAAGGTGAAGATCGCGATTGCCGGTGCCGGCGAAGCCTGGCAGGTCGCGCCGGAGCTTGCCGCCGCACAGGTGCCGGTGTTCGTTGACGTGCTGGCCAACCTGCCGGCCAGCTTCGACCAGCTCGGTGCCACCCTGGAAAACGCCGCGCGCCTGCAGCGTGCCGGCGTGGCGGTTTCCTTCGTGCAGCGCGGCGACGCCACCCACAACGCGCGCAAGATGCGCCAGCTGGCCGGCAACGCGGTGGCCAACGGCCTGCCGTGGGCCGATGGCCTGGCCGGGCTGACCCGGGTGCCCGCACAGGCATTCGGGGTGGCCGACCAGATCGGCAGCATCGAGCCGGGCAAGCGCGCCGATCTGGTGCTGTGGGAAGGTGATCCGCTGGACGTGGCGCACTATGCCGAACAGGTCTGGCTGGGCGGCCGTGCGATGCCGATGCGCTCGCGCCAGACCGACCTGCGCGACCGCTACCTGCAGCGCAACGCGCAGCCCTGACCGCACACGAGGACACACCGATGGCGACACTGCGCTGGTACTTCGACTTCGTCTCGCCCTACTCCTACCTCCACTGGCAGAAGCTGAAGCAGTTGCCGCAGTTCGCGCAGATCCAGACCGTGCCGATCGCCTTCGGTGCGGTGCTGCATCACCTGGGCAACCTGGGGCCGGCGGAAATCCCCGCCAAACGCCGCTTTGCGTATCGCCACCTGCAGTGGACCGCGCAGGCCGAGGGCACCCCGATGCGCTTCCCGCCCGGCCATCCGTTCAATCCGTTATCGGCGCTGCGCCTGTGCCTGGCCGCCGGGGCCAGCGCACAGGCAGTGGACCTGCTGTTCGCCTGGATCTGGCGCGATGGCCATGCCGGTGACAGCGCCGAGGCCCTGCGCGAACCGGGGGCGCAGCTGGGCATCGCGGATGTCGCGGCTGCCATTGCCGATCCGGCGGTGAAGGAGCAACTGCGGCGCAACACGGAGGCCGCCATCAGCGCGGGCGTGTTCGGGGTCCCGACCCTGGCCATCGACCAGGAACTGTTCTGGGGCAACGACGCCCATCCCCTGATGGCGGCCGTACTGGCTGATCCGACCCTGCTGCTGCAGCCCGAATGGCAACGCCTGGACAGCCTGCCGGTGGCGGTGCAGCGCAATCGCTGAACAGGACGGGGCGCGTTTCCCTCGCGCGCCCGCCCAGGTTTTGAGATAGTTTTCACATTTCCGAACCTACAACCGCCCTGGAGGGGGAGCCGCGGATGCGCATCGGAATCGTCGTCGACTCGGCCTGCGACCTGCCGCAGGACTTCATTGCCGAGCACAACATCGTGCTGCTGCCGATCACCGTCCGCATCGGCGAAGCCGTGCTGGCCGATCACCGCGATGAGCAGGCCACGCTGAGCTTCCTGCACGCGCACGTGGCCGAGCATGGTGCTGAAGCGGAAACCATCCCGTTCAGCGTCAACCAGATCCGCGACCTGTTCCTGCAGCAGCTGGTGATCGATTACGACCACGTGTTCTGCATGACCATCACCAAGACCCGCAGCCCGATCCATGACAACGCGCTGCAGGCCAGCTTCGCCATCCTCAACGACTACAAGCCGGTGCGTCAGGCAGCGGGCTACAACTCGCCGTTCGCGCTGCGCGTGCTCGACACCCAGAACCTGTTCGCTGCCCAGGCGGTGACCGCGGTGGAAGCCGTGCGCCTGCGCGACAGCAATGCCAGCGTGCAGCAGATCCGCGAGCGGCTGGAGGAACTGGCCAGCAACGTGCACGGCTACATGGTCACCCGTGACCTGTACTACATGCGCGCGCGTGCGCGGCACAAGGGCGACCGCAGTGTCGGCCTGCTCAGCGCCGCCCTGGGCAGCGCACTGGACATCAAGCCGGTGCTGCATGGCTACCGCGGCGAGACCGGGCCGGTGGCCAAGATCAAGGGATTCGACAATGCCGTGCAGAAGCTGTTCACGGTGGTCGGCCAGCGCGTGCGTGCCGGGCTGATGACACCGACGGTGTGCGTCAGCTACGGCGGTGAGCTGGAAGAGCTGCGCACCCTGCCCGGCTACGCACAGCTGAAAGAGGTCTGCGCCACCCATGGCGTGACCGTGTACGAATCGGTGATGAGCCTGACCGGCATGGTCAACGTCGGCAAAGGCGCGGTCACCGTGGGCTTCGCCGATGGGCCGCATCGGTTCGAGTGAGGCCCCATTACGGCGCGAATCTGCACATCGATTCCACCGCGGCTGTGCCAGTCTTGCCGCACTTCAAGGAGAACTCCATGCCTGCGCAGTACCACATCAGCCTGCCTGACCCGTCCAAGGCCCGTGGCAATGACCCTGACCTGTCCTTCCATTCGCAGGGCGCCGCCGGCTTCGCCGAAGAGCTGCAGGACGCTCTGCGCAGCGGCACGCTGTTCGAGCGCTGGAAGGCCAAGCAGCCCGACCCGGATGCGGTGGAACCGCAGTGGGGCGTGACCGATCCGGACGCCACCGTGACCGGCGAGCAGAAGGACCTGCGCATCAACCTGGTCGCCACCACCCGCATCGACAGTGACGTGTTCAAGCAGCGCCTGCGCCTGCTGGCCGGCCACCATTGGGAACTGCGCGACGTGCGTTGAGGCCCTGCTCTGGTAGATGCCAACCTTGGTTGGCGCTTCAAAAAAGGCCGCCAACCAAGGTTGGCAACTACTGGGACGCGAGGTAGTGCCGGCCGCTGGCCGGCATCCACACGCGCCATGAAAATGCCGGCCAGCGGCCGGCACTACCAGCCGCCGCCCAGCGCGCGGTACAGCTCCACCCGAGCGATCGCAGCCGTGGCCTGGCTGTTGGCCAGCGCAGCCTGGTTGTCCAACGCGATGCGCTGGGTGGTCAGCACGTCCAGCATGTCGACCACGCCGGCCTGGTACTGCCGGCGCGCCGCCCCCAGTGCGGTCTCGCTCTCATCCACCGCCACGTGCAGCTGCACGGTGCGCTGCTGTTCGGCGGCGTAGCCATCGATGGCATCGTCCACTTCATGCCATGCCTGCAGCACCGTGCGCTGGAACTGCAGGGACGACTGTTGCTGCTGCAGCTTGCTCAACGCGAGGTTTGCCTTCAGCCTGCCGCCCTGGAAGATCGGCAGGCTGATCGACGGCCCGATGCTGAAGCGATGTGCGCTCCAACCATCCAGATCATCGAGCTGCTTGGCCTGGAAGCCCGCGTCGCCGTTCAAGGTGATGCGCGGCAGGAAACTGGCCTTGGCCACGCCGATGCCGGCCGTTGCGGCATGCAACGCCGCTTCGGCACGACGGATGTCCGGGCGACGCCCGGCCAGTTCGCTGGGCAGCCCCACCGCAACGGCCGGCAGTGCAGGCCAGTCGCGGCGTGCATTCTGCAGCTGCGCATCCAGTGCCTGCGGAGGCAGCGCCAGCAGGAACGCCAGTGCATTGCGCAGCTGCGATTCACGATGCCGCAGTGGCGCGATGCGTGCCTGCAGCGATGCCACCTGCGCGGACGCGCTGGACACCTGCAGCGTGCTGGCCACGCCTTGGCGCTGACGCGCTTCGGTCAGGCGCTTGATGTCGAGGGCTATGCTGAGGTTGTCCTCGGTGATCGCCAGCAGCTGCCGCGTCGCACGCAGCTGCAGGTAATCACGCGCGGTTTCCGCCAGCAGCACGATGCGCACTGCATGTGCATCCTCCTCGGCCATCTGCACGCGCGCGTCGGCCGCTTCCACCTGCCGGCGCACGCGGCCCCACAGGTCCAGCTCCCAGCTCAGGCCGATACCGGCCTGGAACAGCCCGTAGTCATCACGACCGCCGTTGCCGGATGGATCGTTCAAGCCCACCTCGCTGTTGCGTGCGCGTGCGCCGCTGGCGGTTGCGCTGACGCTGGGCAGACGGTCGGCGGCGGTGATGCCGCGTGCAGCGCGGCTCTGCTGCACGCGGTTGGCCGCCAGCTGCAGGTCCAGGTTGGCCGCCAGCACCTGGCTGGCCAGCTGGCCCAGCAGCGGATCGTCGAAACCGGCCCACCAGGCCGCGTCCTGGTCGATGGCGTTGCCGGCGACAGCCTCACCCCGCCAATGGCTGGGCAGTTCCGCCTGCGGGCGTACGAAGTCCGGACCCATCGTGCAGGCAGCCAGGGCCGTACACAGGGTCGCCGCAACGAAGGTGCGGAACACGGTGACTGCGCTCATGCACCCTCCCCGCTCTTGTGGCCCGGACTGTGCTGCACGCTCTGCGCGCGCGCGCGGCTGCCCAGATCGACACTGGCTTCCACCGACATGCCGGCACGCAGCTGGTCCAGCAGCGGCTGGCCCGGTTCCAGCACGATCTTCACCGGAATGCGCTGCACCACCTTGGTGAAGTTGCCGGTGGCGTTCTCCGGTGCGACGGCAGCAAAGGTGACGCCGGTGGCCGGTGCAATGCTGTCGATGTGCCCGCGCAGCGGCTTGCCCGGGAACACGTCCACCTTCAGTTCGACCTGCTGGCCGGCCTGCATGCGGGTCATCTGCGTTTCCTGGAAGTTGGCGACCACGAAGGCACGCTTCAGCGGCACCACCGCGGCCACCGGGGTGCCCGGGGTCAGGTAGGCACCCACGCGCACTGCGCGGCGACCGACCATGCCATCGATCGGCGCGCGCAGCACGGTGTGCGACAGATCCAGTTCGGCGCGCGCCTGCGCCGCTTCTGCACGCTGCACCGCCGCCTGCGCGGCCTGCACGCCCGCGCTGAGGATGTCGGTGCGCTGGCGTGCGGTCGACAGCGCGGCCTGGCCCTGCTGCAGATGCGCACTGGCCACGGCCTGCTTCGACTGCGCCTGCTGCGCGTTCTGCACGGTACCGGCGCCGTCACGGGCCAGTTCGCGGTAGCGCTGCTGGTCGGCACTGGCCAGGGTCAGTTCGGAACGGCTGACATCGACGCTGGCCCTGGCCTGCTCGATCAGCGAGTCCTGCTGGGCCAGTGCGGCCTGCGCATTGGCCAGCTGTGCACGGGCATTGGCGAGGTCGGCACGGGCCGCCTGCAGCGCGACCTGGTAGTCGCGGTCGTCGATGCGGGCGAGCACGTCGCCGGCCTTCACCGACTGGTTGTCTTCTACTTCCACGGCACTGACGAAGCCAGGAATCTTCGGCGCCACCAGGGTGTAGTCAGCCACCACGTACGCATTGTTGGTGGTCTGGTGGCCGCCATCGCGCAGCAGCAGCCAGGCGCCGATGGCCAGGGCCAGCACGCCCAGGCCCAGGCCGGTGTTGAGAGTGGTTCGATTGATCGTCATGAGGGAATTCCTGCGAAAGGTTCAGGCCACGGCACGTGGCGGATGGATGCGGGTGGGCATCCAGGCAATGAGGGGAATGAAGGCCAGCGCCACCAGTGCGACCACCCAGTACAGGTCGGCCGAGGTCAGCGCCTGTACCTGTGCATGCAGGCGCGCGCCCAGCTGCGGGCCATCGGCCAGCCACGGTTGCTCGCCAAGGCGGTCGACCAGCACGGTGGAATGGAAATGACGGCGGCCCTGGGCGACGGCATCCAGTACGCCGCTGGCGAGTACCGCAGCGAAACCCTTGACCGTGTTGAACCACGCCGAGGCGAACGGGCCGTCCTGTGGCGCCAGGCCGCCGGTGGCCAGCATCAGCAGCGGCAGCACCGCCATCGGCTGGGCAAACACCTGCAGCAGCTGCACCCACAGGAAGTTGTCGCGGATCCAGGCCACGTCCAGGTGCGAGCCCAGCCAGCAGGCCAGCGCCAGCATCGCCAGGCCGGTGGCCTGCACCCAGCGGCAGTCCACCGCGCGGATGTTCAACAGGGCCGCCACCATCGGCAGCGCGATCACCTGTGGCAGTGCCACCCACAGCAGCATCGGAGCCGTCTGCAGCGGCCGGTAGCCCTGCACGCTGGCAAGGAAGCCGGACGGGATGGAGATCACCGCCAGCAGCACGAACAGCACGCCGCCCAGCGTCACCAGCGAATAGCTGAGGTTGCGGTTGGCCAGCAGCTGCAGCTTGAAGAACGGCAAGGGGTGGAACCATTCATTGATCATGAACAGCACCATCAGGCCGGCACCGCCACCGATCATCATCATGATCATCGGCGAGTCGAACCAGTTCAGGCGTGGGCCCTGCACCAGGCCCAGCACCAGCAGCACCAGCGCTGGCAGGCCCAGCAGCAGGCCAACCGTATCGAACTGGGCGAAGCGTTCGAGCCGCAGCGGGTCCTGCGGCAGGCCCCAGCCGACCATCGCCATGGCAGCCAGGCAATACGGCACGATCTGCCAGAACGCCCAGTGCCAGCCCACCTGCTCGACCCAGAATGCAGCCAGTGGCGTGCCCATGCTCGGGCCGAAGGTAGCGGTCAACGCGTAGCCCGCCAGGCCATACAGCTTGATGCCGGGCGGCAGGAAGCGCAGGGCCACGCTCATCAGCAGCGGCGGCAGTGCACCACCGCACAGGCCCTGCAATGCGCGCAGCAGCAGGAACACCTGCAGGTTAGGGGCAAGCGGGCACAGCACGCCCAGCACCATGAAGCCGCCGATCATCGCCAATGCGAAGCGGCGCAGCGAGAAGGTGGCGGCGCACCACGGGGCGAAGGCCATCGCGCTGACCGACATCGCGCTGTAGAGGGCGACGATCCAGCTGCCGTCATCGACGCTGAAACCCATCGCGCCACGGATGTCGGCCAGGGCGACCTTGGTGATGTTCTCGTTGAAGCCCGACACCAGCACCGCCAGCAGCACGCCACACAGGCCGACCAGGACGCGGCGGTCGAGCCCGGGGGCGGCGGCAGGACGGGGGGCTGCGGCGACCGGGACAGCGGCAGCCGGCGTACTCATCGCCGGGCACCGATCCGTGCAGTGCACGGCATATTGAGGGTCATTGGAATGCGCTCAGTGAAACTCCGGGGAGCGCAGTCTAGGGAGCCGGTACCCTGTGAAAAATGGCGTCGCCGGCATCCCAGGCGTGCGTCCGGCGCACGCCTGCCGATGTCAGCGGTGAGCGTCCTCGGCGCGCTCGCACATGGTCTTGATCGAGCGGCGCAGCCACTGGTGCGCGGCATCGTTGTCCAGCCGCGGATGCCAGGCCTGCACGATGGCCGCGGTACGCACCGGGATCGGTAGCGGGAACAGGCGCAACGGCAGGCGCATGCTGACGATCCGCTCCAGCATCACGCTTGGCATCTGCGGCAGGATCAGGTCCGATTCGGCCGCCGCGAAGATCGCACCATGGAAGGTCGGGCTGATCAGCGCCACGCGGCGCTGCAGGCCGAGCGTGGCCAGGTCATCGTCGATCGGCCCACGTGGCAGGCCACGGCGCGACACCGCGATGTGGTCGCACGCGGCAAAGCGCTCGGCACTGATCTCCTCGTCGAACAGGGGATGGTCCTCGCGCGCGGCGCCCATGAACGAGGTACTGAACAGGTTCTGCACCTTGGTGTCGGGCGCGTGCTTGCCGGCGGTGCTGATGTACAGGTCGATCCGGCCCTGCGCCATCGCATCGTCGTCGGTATCGCCTTCGGGCACGAAGCGCAGCACCGCGCGCGGCGCCTGCTGGCGGAACAGTTCACGCAGGCGTCCGCCGAATCCGCCGATGAAGACATCATTGGCGCGGACATTGAAGGTACGCTCCAGGGTGCGCAGGTCGATCTCGCGACCGGCATTGAAGACGCGGTGGGCCTGCTCGATCACGTCGCGGACCTGCTCACGCAACTGCAGGGCGCGGGGCGTGGGCGCCAGCCCGCGGCCGGCACGCACCAGCACCGGGTCACCCAGGGCGGTGCGGATCCGGCCCAGGGTACGGCTCATCGCTGGCGCGCTCAGGTTCATCCGCCGCGCGGCGGCAGCCACGCTGCATTCGTCGATCAGCACATCCAGTGCCAGCAACAGGTTCAGGTCCGGCAGGGGCATGACAGTCTCCAGTGGAGCATTCTCCAGTAAGCCGGATGACTCTACGGCACTCCTGGCCTCCATGGATTGCGTCTGACGCATTCATTGACTGCCGCGCACGGCATGGGTGCGCGCGATGACATCGGCGACCATCCCCGGCCTGCAAAGGAGACATCCATGTTCAATACCCTGCTGGTCGCCCTGGACGGTGGCCCCCAGCACGCGCGCGTGCTGGACCTGGCCGCGGCCATTGCCGGCCCCCGCAGCCGCCTGCACCTGCTGTGCGTGCTCGATCCCGAATTCGCGCTGGCCGCCGATGCCAGCGAAGCCGACCGCATCGAGTACCCGGAAGCCGCCCGCCAGCGCTCCCGCGCCGAGGCGCTGCTGGCCGAAGCCCTGGCCGAACTGCGCGAGCGCGGCGTCGATGCCATCGCGCAGATCCCCTCCGGCGACCCCGGCGAAGTCATCAGCGACCAGGCCAGGCGGCTGAAGTGCGACCTGATCGTGATCGGCCACCGCCACCTGTCCCGGCTGGAACGCCTGTTCGAACCCTCGATCGGGCAATGGACCATCGATCACGCCCCCTGCCCCGTGCTGGTGGAAACCCGCGACCCACAACCCTAGCTGCCATGGCCTCCCGTTCCCCCTTGTTTCCCACCCGGGTCAGCTACCGTGCCTTCGGCCGCCAGTTCGGCCGTGGCGAGCAGGCGCTGCTGATGGCGATACGCCAGCTGCGTGACCCCGATCTCGTGGCCGATGGACTCGCACAGCTGAGCGGCCTCGGCCTTGATCCTGAAGGCTGCGACGCGTTCATCAACCTGCTGCCACTGCTGGCCGCGCCCGCGGCACCGATCGACCTGCTGCCCGCCGGCTCTCCCTTCATTGCCGCCAGCGAACTGGACCTGCTGGTCTGCCTGCTGCGCATCGCCCAGTGGCGGCATGCACGGCCCCGCGAAGACGACACGCTGGCACCACTGCGGCAGCAGCTGGCACGCTGTGCTGTCGCTGTGCAGGCAGCGAAACTGCCGTTGCGACAGCGATCATTGTCACCTGTCGGGCTGAGGCTGCTCGATCCCACCGGCTGGCTGCGGCAACGATGACCCGGCCACACCGCCCATGTGCAATCACGCACAGGGACCGGGCACCTGGCGCGCTCAGCAATCCATCCTGCCGTGCGAACTGCCTTCGTCGTCGAGCACGTGTGCATGCAGGATCACCTGGTTGCGACCAGCCCGCTTGGCGGCATACAGGCCGGCATCGGCATCCGCCAGCAACTGATCGGCACTGGCCAGCGCCGGCGGATGCAGGTAGCCGACGCCGATGCTGATACTGACCGACCCTTCCGGCAGTGGCAGCGCCGCCACCGCCTCGCGCAGGCGCTCGGCCAGCGCCAGCACACCCGACAGCGGGCTTCCAGGCACGATCACTGCGAATTCCTCGCCGCCATAGCGGGCGACACTGTCACCAGCGCGGCCGGCACTGATCTTCAGGACCGTGGCCACGGCCTGCAGGCAGCGGTCCCCGGCCGGATGTCCGTGGCGGTCGTTGAAGACCTTGAAATGGTCTATGTCCAGCAACAGCAGGCCCAGCTCGCTGCCGCTGCGCCGCGCACGGTTCCATTCCGCCAGCAGCAGCGCATCGAACTCGCGCCGGTTGGCCACGCCGGTCAGGCCATCCTGCCGTGCCAGCTGGTCCAGCGATGCCTGCCGTTCCATCAGGTCCACCTGCAGCAGGATGCTGCGCACGCCGAAGCCCAGCGTTGCCACCACGAAGCCGGTGACCGCCAATGGTCGCGCGTGGTCGACCACCAGCGTCCCGACCACCAGCAGCAGCAGCGGCAGGATCATCGGGCCGGCCGCCTGCACCGTGCGTGCCAGCCGTGGATGCAGCACGAAGCTCGGCGCAGGCGCCCGGCTCAGCGCCAGCAGTGCCAGCAGCAGGAACGGCAGATCGATCAGCAGGTCGTTGTAGGCACCGAACGACTGCTCCTCGGTGTAGTGGTTGATGTAGTACGCCACCAGCAGGTACACGACGGCGTACATCGCCAGCGCACGGAAGAAGTTGCGCCGCTCCGGAACGTCGCCGACCAGCCAGCGCACCACAGCGAACGCCGCAATGCACAGGTTCTGGATGTCGAACATGCGCTGCATGTTGGCCATCGCGTGGTCATCAACATCGATGCGGGCGGCGAACGATTGCGCGTGCACGAAGAACAGCACACCCAGCAGCGCGGCCATGGCCGCGTCGATCAGGCTGATGCTCAGCCGTTCGCGGCGTGCGCGGGCCAGGATGAACACCAGCGGCACACCGTAAAGCACATACAGGAACAGACTGACCTGCGGCGTGACATCGGCACGGCCCGCACCCAGCGCATCGACCATGTTGAAGGCCATGCCTCCGCCCCACAGCAGCAGGGCCAGCGCGGTGGCGCGCCACCCAAGCGCGGCGCCATCGCGGCGGGCCCGCCACAGGCAGGCGGCAGCGGCCAGCAGCGGGGCGCCGGTCAGGAACACGAACGAACCCGCACCGACGGGCCCCGGCCACATGGCCAGGACCAGGCCGTGGCACAGCACATACAGCAGCGCCAGCACTACCGGCATGCATCCCCCGATCAGCAAGGCCGTATGGGCGCACGATAGCCCCGCCCGCGCCACAGCGGCGTGATCCACTGCTGCAAGACGACACTCCGCGTGCACCGCCATGGTAGCGCCGGCCGCTGGCCGGCAATCCCAGGGAATCACAGCGCTGCAGGTTGCCGGCCAGCGGCCGGCACTACCGGAAAGCCTTCAGCCGTGCAGGGCGCGAGCGTGGTGGGCGATGTGCTCGCCGATGAAACTGGCGATGAAGTAGTAGCTGTGGTCGTAGCCGGGCTGCAGGCGCAGGGTCAGCGGGTGGTTGGCGGCATCGCAGGCCTGCTGCAGGCGCTCGGGTTGCAGCTGGGCCTGCAGGAATTCATCGGCATCACCCTGGTCGACCAGCAGCGGCAGGCGCTCGCTGGCGGTCGTCAGCAGCGCGCAGGCATCCCACTGCGCCCAGTCGACCGGGTTGTCCCCCAGATACGCGTGGAACGCCTTCTGCCCCCACGGTACATGGCTGGGCGCGACGATCGGTGAGAACGCCGACACGCTGCGGTAGCGCCCCGGGTTGCGCAGTGCGATCACCAGCGCACCATGGCCGCCCATCGAGTGGCCGCTGATGCCACGCGCATCGGTGACCGGGAAATGCGCCTCGATCAGTGCCGGCAGCTCCTGTGCCACGTAGTCGTGCATGCGGTAGTGCTTCGCCCACGGTGCACGGGTGGCATTGAGGTAGAACCCCGCCCCCTTGCCCAGGTCATAGCCCTCGGCATCAGCCACGTCATCGCCGCGCGGGCTGGTATCAGGCGCAACGATGATCACGCCGTGCTCGGCCGCATAGCGCTGCGCGCCGGCCTTGGTGATGAAATTCTGCTCGGTGCAGGTCAGGCCGCTCAGCCAGTACAGCACCGGCAACGTCTGCGTTTCCGCCTGCGGCGGCAGGTACACGGCGAACTGCATGTCGCAGCCCAGCGTGGTGGAATGATGGCGGTAGACGTCCTGCCAGCCGCCGAAACAGGCGCGGTGTTCAATGCGTTCCATGGTGCTCTCCTGCGCGGCGCGTCAACGCACGCGTGCTTCTGGTAGATGCCGACCTTGGTCGGCTTATCCACGCGCGGCGTGGATGCCCTTGTTGATCCGTTCATCCAGCTGCGCCAGCAGGCGCAGCAACGACTCGACGCCAGGCTGGCCATCAAGATTGCGCCAGGCCGCCACGGCCACATCGCTGCGCGGCGGCCACTGCCCGACGGCGCGCGCCTCGTAGAGGCGCGGCAGGAATACCTGCGCAAGCCACTGCTCGAATGGCATGCCATCGTCGCTGCCGAAGGCCGAGGTCACCGCACGCGGTGGCCCCACCTCGCCCACTACCCAGCCCAGCGCACGCAACGCCTGCTCGATCGGGGCCACCAGGGCCGCGCGCGGGTCTTCCGCACGCGGCCGGCGCAGGGCATCCAGCCAGCCCACGACGTGGCTCAGTAGTGGACCACCGAACGGATCGACTTGCCTTCATGCATCAGGTCGAAGGCTTCGTTGATCTTGTCCAGGTCCATGGTGTGGGTGACGAACGGCGCCAGTTCGATATCGCCCTTCATCGCGTCTTCCACCATGCCCGGCAGCTGGCTGCGGCCCTTCACGCCACCGAAGGCGGTGCCCATCCACTTGCGCCCGGTCACCAGCTGGAACGGACGGGTGGAGATCTCCTGGCCCGAACCGGCCACGCCGATCACCACGCTCTGGCCCCAGCCACGGTGCGCGCATTCCAACGCCGCGCGCATCACGTTGACGTTGCCGATGCACTCGAAGCTGTGGTCCACGCCCCAGGTGGTCATCTCGACGATGACCTGCTGGATCGGCTTGTCGTAGTCCTTCGGGTTGATGCAGTCGGTGGCACCGAATTCGCGCGCCAGCTTGAACTTGGACGGGTTGGTGTCCACCGCGATGATGCGGCCGGCCTTGGCCTGGCGCGCGCCCTGGATCACCGCCAGGCCGATGCCGCCCAGGCCGAACACGGCCACGCTGTCGCCTTCCTGCACCTTGGCGGTGTTGTGTACCGCGCCAATGCCGGTGGTGACGCCGCAACCGAGCAGGCAGACGTGCTCCGGGTTCGCGTCCGGATTGATCTTGGCCAGCGAGACCTCGGCCACCACGGTGTACTCGCTGAAGGTCGAGCAGCCCATGTAGTGGTACAGCGGCTCGCCGTTGTAGCTGAAGCGGCTGGTGCCATCGGGCATCACGCCCTTGCCCTGGGTGGCGCGCACCGACACGCACAGGTTGGTCTTGCCGCTCTTGCAGAACAGGCACTCGCCGCATTCGGCGGTGTACAGCGGAATCACGTGGTCGCCCGGCTTCACGCTGGTCACGCCCTCGCCCACTTCCACTACGATGCCGGCGCCTTCATGGCCGAGCACCACCGGGAACAGGCCTTCCGGATCATCGCCGGACAGGGTGAACGCATCGGTGTGGCAGACACCGGTATGGGTGATCTTCACCAGCACCTCGCCCTTCTTCGGCGGGGCGACGTCGATCTCGACGATCTGCAGCGGCTGGCCGGGACCAAAGGCGACGGCGGCACGGGACTTCATGGTGGATTCTCCAGGATCAGGCGGAAATGGGATGGCGGGGAGATCGGCGCGAAGTGGCGCCGATGCTTACTTCAGGTACGAGCGGATCAACGCGCTCATGTCTCGCACGCGTTCGGCGCGTTGTTCGTCGGAGGCTGCGGGTTGCCCGAACTCCTCGCGCAGATGGGCTTCCATCACCTCGGACATCAGGCCGTTGACCGCACCACGGATGGCGGCGATCTGCTGCAGCACCGGCCCGCAGTCGGCACCGGCTTCCAGCGCGCGGTCCAGCGCATCGCACTGGCCGCGGATGCGGCGCACGCGGGCCAGGACCTTCTTTTTCTCCTCGGGGGAGTGCGGCATGGCGAAGCCACCTCGGAACTATACTGGGGGATAGTATACACACCCGATTTCCGGGCTCAATCCCGGGGCATCAGTCGAACATGCCCTGAGCCGCCAGCCGCGCAAGTTCATCCACCACATAGCGCACCTTCGGCCGCAGGTGGCGGGTCGGTGGCCACAGCGCATGGATGTCGATATGCCGCTGCATGTCTGCGTCCAGCACCGACTGCAGCGCGCCGGATTCCAGATGACGGCGCACCAGTGAGATGGGCATCTGGCAGATGCCCAGCCCGGCGATGGCCGCGTCGATCACCGCGTCACCGTCGTTGAGCTGGTAGGCCGCATTCGGAATGAAGGTTCCTTCCGCATCATCGCTGCCGATCCGCCACGCCACCGGCTGGCCGTGGCGGAAGCCGACGATGCTGCGGTGCTGTGCCAGTTCCTCAACGGTGTGCGGGGTGCCATGTGCGTGCAGGTACGCCGGCGATGCACAGGTGACCAGCCGCTGGCGCCCCAGCCGGCGTGCCACCAGATGCTCGGCCTGGTGCAGCCCACCGAAGCGGATCAGCAGGTCGATGCCTTCCTCAACGGGATCGATGAAGTGATCGGTGAAGGTCATCGTCAACTGCAGGTCCGGGTACTGCCGGCACAGCCGCAGCAGCACCGGCAGCACCACCAGCCGCCCGAACGAGGACGGCATGTCGATGCGCAGCCGCCCGCTGGGCAGTCCGGCCGACCCCAGGCAGGCCTCGGCCGCGGAAATCTCTTCCAGCGCCGCAGCGCAGGAGGCGTAGTACGCCTCGCCGTCGCTGGTCAGCGCGATGCGCCGCGTGGTGCGGTGGAACAGGCGCACACCCAGCCGCGTTTCCAGCCGCGCGATGGCCTTGCCCACCGCCGAACGCGAGATGCCCAGTGCGTCGGCGGCTTCGGTAAAGCTGCCCGAGCGGGCCGTGGTAACGAAGGTCACCAGGCCGTTCAAGGATTCCAGTGGCAACATCTTTCACGCTCCATTAGGGACAAATAGTCCCGCTCGACGGGAAATCGAAGCGCTTTATGCATCCGCATGTCAACACCATCCTGTGTCCATCGCGCCGCTGGCGCCTCCCCCGCACCGAGATGACCGATATGACTGCCGCCCTCTTCCGCCCGTTCGACCTGTCAGGAACCGCCCTGCGCAACCGCATCGCGATGGCCCCGATGACCCGCGCCCGCAACCCCGGCGTCGTGGCCAACGAACTGACCGCCCAGTACTACCGGCAGCGTGCCAGCGCCGGCCTGATCATCAGCGAAGGCACCCCGGTCTCGCCGCAGGGCCAGGGTTACATCGACGTGCCGGGTATCTGGTCGGCCGAGCAGGTGGCCGGGTGGACACTGGTCACCGAGGCGGTGCATGCCGCTCAGGGCACGATCTTTGCCCAGCTCTGGCACGTCGGCCGCATGTCGCATGCCTCACTGCAGCCCGATGGTGGGCAACCGGTCAGCGCCGGCACGCGCCCGGTGGCCAGCGCACCGAAGAACACCTCGTTCGTCTATCTGGAAGACGGCAGCCGCGGCCACGCCGATCCCACCCCGGCACGTGCACTGGCCACCGACGAGATCCCCGGCATCATTGCCGACTTCGCACGGGGCGCCGACAACGCGATCAGCGCCGGCTTCGACGGCATCGAGCTGCATGCGGCCAACGGCTACCTGTTCGAGCAGTTCCTCAACCCGCTCATCAACGAACGCGATGATCGCTACGGCGGCTCGCTGCCCAATCGCGCGCGGCTGATCCTGGAGACGGTCGATGCCATGGCCGAACGCATCGGTGCGCATCGCATCGGCGTGCGCCTGGCACCGAACAACCTCACCTTTGACATGCCGTTCTATCCCGGCAACGAAGCCACCTATCTGTACCTTGCCGAGGAACTGGGCAAGCGCGGGCTGGCCTACGTGCACCTCAATGACAACCAGCAGGCGGGGCAGCCGGTGCTGGGCGAGGCGTTCCTGCAACAGTTCAAGCAGGCCTACGGTGGCACCGTGATCCTGGCCGGTGGCATGACCCGCGAACGCGCCCTGCAGCTGGTCGACGCGGGCACCATCGACCTGGCCGCGTTCGGCCAGCCGTTCATCGCCAACCCGGATCTGGTCGAACGCCTTCAGCGCGACGTCGCGCTGGCCACGCCCGACCGCAGCACCTATTACGGTGGCGGCGAGGCGGGCTACCTCGATTACCCGAGCGCACAGTAGAGCCACGCCGTGCGCCGATGCGGGCGTACACTGCCCACCCGCATCCACCGGATCTGACCATGGATACGCCCACCGCAGCGTTCATCGTCAACCTCGATGTCCCCGATCTCGCCGTTGCCGAAGACTTCTACATCCGAGCCTTCGGCCTGCGCATCGGCCGCCGTCTCGGCCCGGGCGCGGTGGAACTGCTCGGTGGGCCAGCGCCGCTGTACCTGCTGCAGAACGAGGGCGGCAGCGCCGCCACCGAAGACGGCGACGTGCGCGACTACGAGCGCCATTGGACGCCGCTGCACCTGGACTGGGTGGTGAATGACATCGAAGCGGCGCTGGTACGAGCGGTTGCGGCCGGGGCGACGCTCGAGCAGTCCGTGCGCGAGCGTCGCTGGGGGCACATCGCCGTGCTGGCCGATCCGTTCGGCCACGGCTTCTGCCTGATCCAGTTCAGCGCTGAAGGCTACGACGCGCTGGTCGAATGACCGGCGCCACGTTCACCACGGCAACGGCACCGCTTCGCCGTTGGCGCGCTCGCCGTAGTACAGCGACGGCAGCAGGCGCGAGAGGAAACTGAACTCCGTGTAGCAATGCTTGAGCAGGCCCAGGCCGACCGCATCGCCGGCATCGCAGCGTGGATCGACGCTGTCCAGGCCAAGCACGAAGCGGCTGCGCAGCACACAGCCAAACGGCGTATCACGCGCCACGTGCAGCATCTGCCCGTCGCAGGGATCAGCGTTTGCATCCAGGCGGACATGGTCGCCGAAGCCGATGCGCGCGGCGATCACCGCCGATACATCGCCTGCATCCTGTGCCGCCTGCAGGCGCTCGGGCACCAGCAACGTGCGCGGGTCATGGAACTTCAGACGCGCCGCCACCGGCGGAATGTCGGCCAGCGCTTCCACCGCATGGATGCTGGCACCGTGGTAGCTGCGTCCGCGCTGCCAGGCCGCGTCCCAGCCGCGGTGCTCGACATGATCGACCGGATGCCACCAGCGGATGTGCTGGGTGGTCTCGAAGAAGGTGAACCACCAGTCCAGCATGCGGCCCTTGCAGCCATGCAGATCGGTGCGCACCGCCACCGTCAGGGTGCCGTCTTCGCGGCGCTGGATACCGGTCTCCAGGCGCATCGGTGCCGGGTCGAGCAGATCGTGGTGGTCCAGCCAGGCGCGGGCGTTCACAGCGGTATCCATCGGGGTCTCCTGCGGTGTCGGGAGACCCGACAATACGGAAACGCTATTCGTTTCGCAATTGTCCGGATGCGGTAAGATGGGCGCAATGAACAGCACCACCCTGCCCGAGCCACCTCCACCAACCCGCCGCCGCGGCCGCCCTGCGCGACCGGAAGCCGAAGTGCGCCACGCCGTGCTGCAGGCCACGCTGGAGCTGCTGCTGGCGCAGGGTTACGAGGCCACCACCATCGAAGCGGTGGCGGCGCACGCCGGGGTGGCGAAGAAGACCGTGTACCGCCACGCCAGCAACCGCGGGGAACTGGTCGGGTTGGCGGTGCGCGAGTGGACCGACGGCTTCGCGCCGCAGCTGCAGCGCGATGCGCACGACGCCGATGAGGTGTTGCCGTTGCTGCAGGACATCCTGCAGGCGGTGTGTGCACAGGCGCTGTCGGCGCAGGCCGTGCAGGTGTTCCGGCTGCTGGCCACCGATTTCCCCGGCAAGCAGGCGCTGCTGCAGGCCTATCTGGACAACGGCATCGAACGCGGCCGTGCGCTGCTGGCTGACTGGCTGGCGCGCCAGCAACAGCGCGGGCTGCTGCGCGAGGGAGACCCGGTGCGCCTGGCGCGGCTGCTGCTGGCGATGGCCGTGGCCGAGCCACTGCGCGAACGCGTGATCGGTGTGGTGGCCGAGGATGCGCCGGTGGACGTGCATCTGGGTGAGTGCATGGCGTTGTTGGGGCCGGTGTTGCAGGCGCCGTAGTCAACCAGTAAGCCGCAGCTGTGTGCCACGCATTCAGGCGAAGCGGCCTCGCAGGGCTCTTTGCAATTTCTTGTATGGCCTGCTGGAAAGACTGCAGGGATTATCCGTGGTCGATCTCTTTGGCGCGGTCACATGCGATTTCTTTTTTCCGAACTCTGCAATCTCCTGGGACAACGAATCGATAGCGATCCGGTCCTTTCCATTGCCGAACGCATCGGAGCGAAGGCACCAAAACCAACCTCCTTCGCGTACTCCAACTCTGTTGGCGAGATGTCTCACCGCCCCACGGGCCTGGAAATCAGCTGGAGTCACGAGGTTCTCGCACCCGAATACTATCCACCCCGGAAATCGGGCCGCCACTTCGTCTGCTGGGTAGACTCGATCTGGTTTGATCCGGCAACAGTAGACAACCTGCCTTTGCAGTTGTCTCCGACCTCCCTCGCTGAGGATTTGGTTGAGGCGGCTCCTCAACTCATTGTCGAGGATATGCCCAAGAGAACGGCCGCGATGCTCACAACTCGTCCAGACTGCGTGCTTGCCCTCCCCAGCACGCCTCGGCGCTGGCAGATCAAGCTTGCACAGATGCACCGCTACTCCTTGCCAGGTTACGCTGCGGCTGGAAATGATCGTCCAGAGCAGAATGCCAATTCAGACAGGTGGGAATATTGGGATCAGGCTACCGCCTTCTTTCTCCACTGGTGCATTCTCAGAGGCTTCGCAAGCGAACGACATACCTGTGATCACGTCGCAGAAATCCAGAATCTACATCAGCAGCGCATGTCCGTGATGGACTACATCCGTGCGAACTGTTTTGAAGGCGAGCTGTGGAGCTGGGATATCCGCGAGCCCGTGCGCCATTTTACCTACATCTACTTTCATGCTCTCTGCAATCGCAACTCAGCACATCCTGGAATTGGAAGACCGGACAGGTGCCATCCCAACGACGATCTGAGCGCGGTGGTGAACCACCTGTCGAAGTGCGGGGTACCAAACGTAGATGACGAATGGCGGCTGTTCCGCCATTTCTCAACGATGCTGGACGCACGCTGGAAGGACTATCTTCTGACAGGACTTCAGACAGAAGTAAGCCGCCGCCAGACCGTCCAGCTCACGGCAATGTATCGGAAGATGGTGGACAACCTCTCCGCGGCCTCTGAACTGTCGTAGAAGTCCGAGTATTTATCGCCCCCCACGTATTGCGCGGAGATTCCTGGAGAGGCATCCACGCATGGCGTGGATCTACTGGTCTGGTCCTGGTGGACGCCATCCCGGTGGGTGCCGACCGTTGGTCGGCACTCCTGCAGCAACTCACTCGCGCAGCATATCCACGAACGCGCGCAGCGCGCCCGGCATCTGCCGCTGCTTCGGGTAGTACAGTGCAAACCCGGCGAACGGTTCGCTCCAGTCTTCCAGCACCGCCACCATCTGCCCCGATTCGATGTAGGGCCGTGCGGTGTCTTCCAGCACATAGGCCAGGCCGATGCCATCGAGCACCGCGCCGACCACGGTGCCCTGCTCGCCCAGCGTCAGCCGCCCCGGCACGTCGATTTCCAGCGCCTGCCCAGCGCGCTCGAACTGCCACTTGTACAGATGGCCACTGGCGAAGCGGAAACGGATGCACTCGTGTGCAGCCAGGTCACGCGGATGCTGCGGTGCCGGGTGCCGGCGCAGGTAGTCCGGCGCGCCGACAATCAGCCCGCGCAACGGCGGCCCCATCGGCACCGCCACCATGTCCTCGGGCACGAACTCATGCAGGCGCACGCCGGCGTCGTAACCCTCGGCGACGATGTCGACCAGGCCATCGTTCTCGGTCAGCTCCACCCGCACGTCCGGATGGGCGTGCAGGAAGCGCGCCAACCGCGGCCCCAGCTGGGTCGCCACCGCCGCGCGGGTAGCGTTGATGCGCAGCAGGCCGGCCGGCGCGGCGCGGAAATGGTTCATCTCCTCCAGCGCGTCATGCACCTGTCCCAAGGCCGGCTGCAGGCGTTCCAGCAGGCGCTGCCCGGCCTCGGTCAGGGCCACGCTGCGGGTGGTGCGATGGAACAGGCCCACGCCCAACCGTTCTTCCAGCGCGCGGATCGCATAGCTCACCGCCGAGGTCGACAGCGCCAGCTCGGCGCCGGCACGGCGGAAGCTGCGGTGACGGGCGACCGCAGCGAACGCGGCCAGGTGGGTAAGATTGTCAGTGGCCATGATTGTGCAGTTCCACTTGATGAATCATGCCGATATCCGCGCTTTTTGCCGCTGGGTACGGGGCGTATTGTAAAGCGCCTTTCGACAAACCCTGCCAAGGATTCCCCATGTCCCTCGCCCGTGGTTACGCCGCCCATTCACATACCGACCCGCTGATCCCGTACGAGTTCGAACGCCGCGCGGTCGGCCCGGACGATGTGCGCATCGAGATCCTCTACAGCGGCATCTGCCACTCCGACCTGCACCAGGCCCGCGACGACTGGGGTGGCTCGATCTATCCGATGGTGCCGGGCCACGAGATCATCGGCCGCGTGACCGAGGTCGGCAGCAACGTCACCCGCTTCAAGGTCGGCGACCACGCCGGCGTGGGCTGCATGGTCGACTCGTGCCGCCACTGCGACGCCTGCGAGCACGACCTGGAGCAGTACTGCGCCGAAGGCGCGACCTGGACCTACAACGGCCGTGAACGCGGAAGCGGCGCGCCGACCTACGGCGGCTATTCCGACCACGTGGTGGTCGAACAGCGCTTCGTGGTGAAGGTATCCGAGACCCTCGACCTGAAGGCCGCCGCGCCGCTGCTGTGCGCCGGCATCACCACCTGGTCGCCGCTGCGCCACTGGAAGGTCGGCCCGGGCCAGAAGGTCGGCGTGATCGGCCTGGGTGGCCTCGGCCACATGGGCGTGAAGTTCGCCAAGGCGCTCGGCGCGCACGTGGTGATGATCACCACCACGCCGGAAAAGGGTGCCGACGCCAAGCGCCTGGGCGCCGATGACGTGCTGGTCTCGCGCGATGCCGCGCAGATGAAGGCGCACGCCGGCAGCTTCGACTTCCTGCTCAACACCATCCCGGTCGGCCATGACACCAACCCGTACATGGGCCTGCTCAAGCGCGAGGCCACCATGTGCCTGGTTGGCGTGCTGACCGAGCTGGACCCGCCGTTGACCGGCGGCAGCGTGATCTTCGGCCGCAAGCACCTGACCGGCTCGGCGATCGGCGGCATGGCCGAAACCCAGGAAATGATGGACTTCTGTGCCGAGCACGGCATCGTCAGCGACGTCGAGATGATCGACATCAAGAACGTCAACGAAGCCTGGGAACGCATGGCGAAGAACGATGTGCGCTACCGCTTCGTGATCGACATGGCGACGATGAAGAACGCCGCCTGATCGATCGGCGACGGTGAACGAAGAACCCCGGCACTGCCGGGGTTTCTTTTTGGTCGTGCGCTGGGCATGACGAAGGTCAAGGAAGCGGCCAGCGCGGGGGCGCAGACTCGCTGCATGGCCCGCCTGCCCTCCCCTTCGATGCTGATGCGTGCGCCGCACCGGCTGCTGTTCTTCATCGGTGCCAGCAACCTGCTGCTGGCGATGTTGTGGTGGGCCTTGTGGCTGGGCGCATTGCGCGGGTTGTGGACACCGCAGCCACCGCCGCTGCCACCGGCCTGGCTGCACGCGCTGCTGATGCAGTATCTGGTGCTGCCCAGTTTCATCTTCGGCTTCCTGCTCACTGTGTTCCCGCGCTGGATGGGGCAACCCGAGCTGCCACGCAGCCGTTATGCGCCGGTCGGTATCGGGCTGTTTGGCGGGCAGGCGCTGCTGATTGCCGCCGCCTGCGGGTGGACAGCCGGGCTGTGGCCTGGCCTGCTTCTGGCAATGGCCGGCTGGAGCGCCGGGTTGATCGTGCTGGGACGCGTGCTCCAGGCCGCCGGCCCCAACCGTAACTGGCATGCGCGCGCCTGCTATGCGGCACTGCTGCTGGGCTGGCTGGGGCTGCTGCTGTTCATGGCGGTGGTGCGCGGCCGCGCCACACTGATGCCGGTCACTGTGGCACTCGGCACCTTCGGCCTGCTGCTGCCGGTCTACCTCACCGTCGCGCATCGGATGATCCCGTTCTTCGCCAACAACGTGGTGGACGGCTATGTGGCGTGGCGGCCGCTGCGCTGGCTGGCCGCGATGTGGGCCCTGCTGATGTTGCGCCTGCTGTTGAGCGCGTTGCAGATCGATAACGCGCTGTGGCTTGCCGATGCACCGCTGCTGGTGCTTTCGTTGCAGGCGCTATGGCACTGGTGGCCGCGCGGGCCGATGCCTGGCCTGCTTGCCACCCTGTTCCTGGCGCTGGCGTGGCTGCCGATCAGCTTCGCGCTGTATCTGCTGCAGGACATCGGTCATCTGCTCGGCCATCCGCAGCTGCTCGGCCGCGCGCCGCTGCATGCCCTCGCCGTGGGCCTGTTCGGCAGCCTGCTGGTGGCGATGGTGACCCGGGTCACCCAGGGCCATTCCGGGCGGCCGCTGGTGATGCCGGCAGTGGCCTGGTTCGCGTTCGTCGCGCTGCAGGCGGTGGCGATCATGCGCATCCTCGCCGAGCTGATGCCCGATGCCTATGCATGGCATTTCGCCGCCGCCATCGGTTGGCTGCTGGCACTGGCCCCATGGGTGGCGCGGCTGGGCTGGATCTACCTGAGCCCTCGGCGCGACGGCAAGCCGGGCTGATATCAACGCCGGGCATGACCCGGCACGCAGCCCTCATCGGTAACGCCGGGCCATGCCCGGCGTCCAGAACAATCCACTCAGTACGCGAACTCGCGGAACACCGGATCGACGTCGCCGTGCCAGCGGCCATGGAACAGCGCCAGCTTGCGCTCGGCCGGGGTCAGGCCGGACTCGACGATCTCCTGCAGCACGTCCAGGAACTTGCTCTCGTCCTGGCCGTCGGCATTGCGCGCCGCGCGGCGCTTGAGGCCTTCGACGGAAATCTTCACGGCCTCGCGGGCCAGGTCGCGCACGCTGCCAGTGCGGAACGGCAGATTCATCGCATGCTTCGGCACGCCGTCGCGCAGTGCATGGCGCTCGGCCAGGGTGAAATCACGCACCAGGTCCCAGGCGGCATCCAGCGCGGTGTCGTCGTACAGCAGGCCCACCCAGAACGCCGGCAGCGCACACAGGCGGCTCCACGGGCCGCCGTCGGCGCCGCGCATTTCCAGGTACTTCTTCAAACGCACTTCCGGGAACGCGGTGGTCATGTGGTCCGACCAGTCGCGCAGCGTCGGCAGCGCACCCGGCAGCACCGGCAGCCTGGCCTGCATGAAATCGCGGAAGCTCTGCCCGCTGGCATCGTGGTAGATGCCATCGCGGTAGGAGAAATACATCGGCACATCGAGCAGGTAATCGACATAGCGCTCGTAACCGAAGCCATCCTCGAACACGAAGTCGAGCATGCCGGTGCGGTCAGCATCGGTGTCGGTCCAGATGTGCGAGCGGTAGCTCAGGTAGCCGTTCGGCTTGCCTTCGGTGAACGGCGAATCGGCGAACAGCGCGGTGGCGATCGGCTGCAGTGCCAGCGATACGCGGAACTTCTTCACCATGTCCGCTTCGGTGGCGTAGTCCAGGTTCACCTGCACCGTGCAGGTGCGGGTCATCATGTCCAGGCCGAGCGAGCCGACCTTGGGCATGTACGAGCGCATGATCTTGTAGCGGCCCTTCGGCATCCACGGCATCTCATCGCGCTTCCACTTCGGCTGGAAGCCCATGCCGAGGAAACCCAGCTGCAGTTCGCCGGCCACCTGCGCCACTTCATTGAGGTGGGTGCCAGTCTCCACGCAGGTCTGGTGGATGGTCTCCAGCGCCGCTCCGGACAGTTCCAACTGACCGGCCGGTTCCAGCGTCACCGAGGCCCCATCGCGCAGCAGGGCGATGGTGTTGCCGTTCTCCTGCACCGGCTCCCAGCCGAAGCGGACCAGGCCGTTGAGCAGCGCTTCGATGCCACGCTCGCCCTCGAAGGTCGGCGGCCGCAGGTCATCCAGGCGGAATCCGAACTTCTCGTGCTCGGTACCAATGCGCCACTGCGCGCGGGGCTTTTCGCCGGAGGCGATCACCTCCACCAGCTGCGAGCGGTCGGTAATGGGGGTATCGGCGACGTGACTGGGGCTCGACAAGGGGAAGGCTCGCTGGACAGTGGCAGGGGATGTGGGGCCCGGGGCCTTCCATCGCAAGGGCGCACTATAGCGTGGCACCCCGTTGCGTCATGCGACGGTGACGGGTTTCAGCATCCTACCGACGCCCTCTTGACCCTCGTACACTCAAGGTCATGAGCCGCCATTCACGACACCCCGAACTGCACCGCTCCGAGCGCGTCGGCTGGCTGCGCGCCGCCGTGCTGGGCGCCAACGACGGCATCGTCTCGGTGGCAGGCCTGGTGGTCGGCGTGGCTGCCAGCGGCGCCTCGGCTGCGACCATCCTGGCCACCGGCGTGGCGGGCACCGTGGCCGGCGCGATGTCGATGGCTGCCGGCGAGTATGTCTCGGTGCAGACCCAGGCCGACACCGAAGACGCCGACCTGGCGATGGAAAAGCGCGAACTGCACGAAGATCCTCACAGCGAGCTGGAAGAGCTGGCTGCGATCTACCGCCACCGTGGCCTGGAGCCGGCGCTGGCACGGCAGGTGGCCGAACAGCTCACCGCCCACGACGCACTGGGCGCCCACGCCCGCGACGAGCTGGGCATCACCGATACCCTGCGCGCCCGCCCTCTGCAGGCAGCGCTGGCCTCGGCCGGCGCCTTCACCTGCGGTGCGGCACTGCCGGTGCTGACCGCGCTGCTCGCACCGGTCGACAAGGTCGCGATGATGACCACCGCCAGCACCCTGCTCGGCCTGTGCCTGACCGGCGCGATGGCGGCCCAGGCCGGCGGCGCACCGCCGGTACGCGGCGCGATCCGGGTGATGTTCTGGGGCGCGTTGGCGATGGCCGCCGCCGCCGGTGTCGGTCGCCTGCTCGGCGCACACGTGACATGACCGCCATGCTGCCCCCGGCCACCGCACTGCTGGCCGAGATGGCCAGCCTGGCCGGCTGCGCACGCGCCGAAGGTTATGCGTGCATCACCGCCCGTCGCGAGCATGGCGCCAGCTCGGTGGAGATTCCGCAACCGCAGTTCGCGATCCTGCTGGAAGGCCGCAAGCAGGTGCGTACCGCACACCAGTCTCTGGAGTTCGTTCCCGGCGATATCCTGCTGCTGACCCAGCGTTGCCGCATCGATGTGGTCAACAGCCCCGACCCACGCAGCGGCCGTTACCTGAGCGCCATCGTGCCGCTGTGTGCCGAAGTGCTGGCAGCCGCACGCACGCTGTGGAGCGAGGAGCTTCCCGCCCCGGGCCAGGCGATGGCGCGACTGCCGTTGATCGACCATGGCACAGTGCTGCGCCAGTGGCGGCAATCGCTGCAGGACGGCCGTTACAGCGAAGCACGATTGGCCCTGGCCTCGCTGGTGCTGACCCTGTGCCGGCAGGGCCACGGCAATCTTCTGCTGCCGCAGGCGCCGAGCCTGGGTGAACAGATCCGCGACCGCATCGCCGCCGAACCGGCCCGCGATTGGCAATCACGCGATGTGGAAGAGCAGTTCGCACTGAGCGGAGCAACCCTGCGCCGTCGTCTCGCTGCCGAGGACACCAGCCTGCGCCAGCTGCTCACCGAGGCGCGGCTGGCGCATGGCATGCAGCTGCTCTACACCACCGACCTGCCGCTGAAGACCGTGGCAGCGCGCGCAGGCTACCGGTCTGCGGCGAGTTTCAGCAAGCGCTTCGCCGAGCAGTACGGACTGGCTCCCACAGACATCTGAGGGTGTTCGGCAGGGCTGCGCCCTGCACCCGCAGAGGCAACGGCAACGGCAACAGCCGAAGCAACAGCAACAGCAACAGCGGGCTATCCGTGGGATGGCGGGGCGGTGTGGGTGGGCAGGACACGCCGTAAACCCTTCCCTGGGGGCTCGATGGCGCCATCCATGGCGCCAACGGTCCTGCCCACCCACACCGCCCCACCTCTGACAGATCTTCGCGGCTGTTGGTAGGTGTCGACCTTGGTCGACACATCTGTCAGAGATCGAATGAATTTCTGGGGTCAGATCCGTTTTCCTACGGAAAGCGGATCTGACCCCAAGAGCATTTCCAACAGATCGCGGCCAACTGTCGAAGGCGGGGTGGGTCCGGTTGCGGGAGTGTCCGCGGCATGGGCCCGAGGCATGCCTCGGGCGGGTTGGGCAGGACGCCCAACCCCGGTCTTGCCGTGTGCGCAGGACAGCGCACACGAGCAAGCCGCGGCCAAGCCCCCATGGGTGAGGGCGCTTTGCTTGCGAAGCACTGCTTCGCAAGCGCCCGAACGCACAGCCGCCCGCGGCTGGGCCGGACCCCGGAGGGGGGTTTACGGCGTCTCCCGCAACCGGACCCACCCCGCCATCCCACGGACAGCCCGCTGTTGCTGTTGCTGTTGCTCCGGCTCTTGCACTCGCTTCTGCGGGTGCAGGGCGCAGCCCTGCAGACAACACCCCTTCCCTGAGCATTCGGCGTAGTGGTTTGAGCGCCGCGCGCACATCGGCCACGGCACGCTATGCGGCAACGGAACCGCCCGTCGTCCACCGAGAACCACCATGACCCTGCGTTACCTGCCGCTGCGCGGCGCCCTGCTGCTGGCCCTGTCGTCCCTGCCACTGGCCGCGCTGGCCGAGGCCACTTCGCCCGCCCCCACCCAGCAGGTGCCTGGTGTCTATCACCAGCGCATCGGTGCACTGCAGGTCACCGCCCTGTTCGACGGCGTGGTCGCGCTGGGCCGGCAGGAAGTGGTGGACGTGCCGCCGACACTGGTCAGCCGCCTGCTGGAAGGCCGCTACGTGCCCGAAGACAAGAAGGGCCTGCAGACCGCGATCAACGCCTTCCTGGTGCGCCAGGGCAACCATCTGACCCTGGTCGATACCGGTACCGCGCAGTGCTTCGGCCCCGGCCTGGGCCAGGTGCTGGGCAATCTGCGCGCCTCCGGCGTGGATCCGGCCGAGGTGGACGAGGTGCTGCTGACCCACGCCCATCCGGACCATCTGTGCGGCGTACTCGACGCGCAGGGCAAACCGGCCTATCCGAATGCCACGGTGTGGCTGTCCAAGGCCGATGCCGATTACTGGCTCAACCCGGCCAGCGAAGCCACCGCGCCGAAGGGCGTGCGCTTCGCCTTCCCGCTGGCACGCAACGCGGTGGCGCCGTACCAGGCCAGCGGCCACCTGCGCACCTTCAACCCCGGCGATGCCCTGCCCGGTGGCGCGGTGGCGATGGACACCCATGGCCACACCCCCGGCCATGTCTCCTACCGGTTCGACAGCCAGGGCCAGTCACTGCTGGTGTGGGGTGATGTGCTGCATTTCCATGCGGTGCAGTTCGCGCATCCGGAAGCGGCGTTCGAGGCGGATTCGGACCGCAGGGCGGCCATCGCCAGCCGTCGCGGGCTGCTGCAGCAGGCCACCGCCAACGGCTGGTGGGTGGCCGGTGCGCATCTGCCGTTCCCCGGCCTGGGCCATGTGCGTGGCGAGGGCAAGGCCTATGCGTGGGTACCGGCAGAGTATTCGCCGTTGTGAGGGTGTGCCGACCAAGGTCGGCACCCACCCGATTGGGTCGGTAGCGCCCGGCTGCCAGCCGGGCGACCGGAAACGCCTTACGCCAGGCCCAGCCAGCCGCCGATCACGCCGCGGGCTTCGTCCACGCCGGTGCGGTCCTCGCCGGAGAACACCTGCACGCTGACGCTGTCGCCATAGGCCGAATGCAGTTCCTTGCGTACCTTCTGCAGGGTCTGCATCTGCTGGCTGCGGCTGAGCTTGTCGGCCTTGGTCAGCAGGGCGTGCGCCGGCATGCCGCGCTGTACGGCATAGGACAGCATCTGCCGGTCGTAGTCCTTCAGCGGGTGGCGGATGTCCATCACCACCACCAGCCCCTTCAGGGCCTCGCGGGTACGGAAATACCGGTCGATGAAGGCCTGCCAGTGCGCCTGCAGGTCCAGCGGCACCTTGGCGTAGCCGTAACCGGGCAGGTCGACCAGATGGGCTTCCGGGGTGATCTGGAAGAACACCAGCTGCTGGGTGCGGCCGGGCGTCTTGGAGACACGGGCCAGCGCGTTCTGGCGGGTCAGCGCGTTGAGCGCACTGGACTTGCCGGCGTTGGAGCGGCCGGCAAAGGCCACTTCGGCCCCTTCATCGGGCGGCAGCTGCCGCACGTTGTGGGCCGAAAGGTGGTAGCGGGCGCGTTCGATGAGCAATGACATGTGCCTAGGATCGCATGTTGCGGCGCCGCGCGCCCGTGCCGGCGGCCGTTGCGGGCATTTTGCTGCACTGCTGCGTTGACCGTGCGCGGAAACGCCGTTGATAATCCGGGCGATGCCGGCGGCCACCGCCCGGCCCGGTCCATACGGAGCTTTAGCATGCGCCACGCTCGCGTTCTTGCCGTATCCGCCCTTGCCACTGCCGTAGTCGTTGCCGCTGCTGCGTTCGCGCAGACCACGTTGACCCCGCTGCCCGACAACGGGCCGATCAACACCGCCTCGCTGGAGGTGGACTTCAGCAAGACCCATTGGGGCGATGCCAAGGCCGGCCAGACCAAGGCTTCGGCCTGTGCGGCCTGCCACGGCGCCGACGGCAATTCCACGGTCGAGATGTATCCGTCCATCGCCGGCCAGAGCGAACGCTACGTGGCCCAGCAGATGGCCCTGATCGCCAACGGCCAGCGCAGTTCCGGCGCGGCGGTGGCGATGGTGCCGTTCGTGCAGAACCTCACGCCGCAGGACATGCGCGATATCGGCGCGTTCTTCGCCACGCAGAAGGCCACCGCCGGTATCGCCGACGACACGGCGGTCACGGACGGCCCGTACAAGGGCATGAAGTTCTACGAGATCGGCCAGCAGTTGTACCGCGGCGGCGACGCCAAGCGCGGCCTGCCGGCCTGCATGGCCTGCCACGGCCCCAGCGGTGCCGGCAATCCGGGCCCGGCCTATCCGCACATCGGCGGCCAGCACGCGAGCTATGTCGCGCGCCGCCTGCAGGAGTACCAGGCCGGGCAGACCAACGAGACCGACAAGGCCCACTTCCAGATCATGGCGACGGTCGCGCAGAAGCTGAGCGAGCAGGAGGTGCAGGCGCTGTCGAGCTACCTGCAGGGCCTGCACAACAAGGCCGACGATGTGGCCACTGCCACCCCGTCGGCACAACCGGCTGCCGCCCCCTGACCGCCACTGGTCGGCCCGGGCCGCCACCACGGCCCGCGCCTGCGGTATGTTTCCTTCACGCCGGCGACCGCGCCGGCGTTGCTTTTTTCAACGGAGATGCGTGTCGATGAGGTTGATTTCCCGCCTGCTGTTGTCCGTGCTGGTGCTGCTGCCGCTGGCAGCCTGCGCCGCTACCCCCGCCAATGCCCCGCTGGTCGAGGGCAAAGACTACGAGCGCATCGCCCAACCGGGCCCGTTCCAGCCGCTGGCCGGCAAGATCGAGGTGGTCGAGGTCTTCGGCTACACCTGCCCGCACTGCGCCCACTTCGAGCCACAGCTGGCGGCGTGGGCGGCCAAGCTGCCGGCCGACGTGCGCTTCACCCCGGTCCCGGCCGCCTTCGGTGGTGCATGGGACGCCTGGGCACTGGCGTACTACGCCGCCGACGAAGTCGGCGTGGCCAAGCGCAGCCACGCGGCGGTCTTCAAGGCACTGCACCAGGATGGCTCGCTGCCGATGCAGAACGTCTCGGCCGATGAGCTCGCCACCTTCTACAAGGCCTATGGCGTGACCCCGGACCGCTATCTGCAGGCCCTGCGCGGCGACGCCGTGCAGAAGAAGGTCGATGCCGCCCGCGCCTTTGCCCAGCGCACCAAGGTGCCGGGTACCCCGGCCATCATCATCAATGGCCAGTACCTGGTGCGCGGCAACAGCTTCGACGACCAGCTGCGCATCGCCTCGGCGCTGATCGCCCAGGCCCGCGCAGCGCGCGGCCGCTGAACCAACACCCACCACCGACACGGCGCTGTCGCCGCCGCGTGTCATCATTTCCCCTTGGCCGGCGCCTGACGCCGGCCCCACCTTTCCAGATGCTGGAGACGTTTCCATGAAGATCCGTTACGCCCTCGCCCTCGCAGCGCTGCTGCCGATCCTGGCCGCCTGCAAGGCCGACGACGGCAGCACCAACACCACCGCTGCCCCGGCTGAACCGGCGGCAGCTCCGGCAACCACCGAGCCGGCCGCTCCGGCCGCGGGTACCGAAGGCACCGCTTCGGCGGCTGCCGAAGGCGAGAAGGCCCCGGCCGAAGCGGCACCGGCTGCCGCCGCACCGGCTCCGACCACCGCCGCGCTGACCGGCCCGGCCCCGGTGGAAGGCGCCGACTACCAGGTGATCCCGAACGGCCAGCCGTTCCAGCCGGCTGCCGGCAAGATCGAAGTGACCGAGATCTTCGGCTACGTCTGCCCGGCCTGCGCCGCGTTCCAGCCGCTGGTTGGCCCGTGGAAGGCCGGCCTGCCGAGCGATGTGAACTTCGTCTACGTGCCGGCCATGTTCGGCGGCACCTGGGATGACTACGCCCGTGCCTTCTACGCCGCACAGACGCTCGGCGTGCAGGAGAAGACCCACGAAGCGCTGTACGCCGCCATCCACTCGCAGAAGACCCTGAAGGGCGAGCGTGGCCGTGATTCGGTGGACGACATCGCCAAGTTCTACGGTGCCTACGGCGTGGATCCGAAGCAGTTCGCCGCCACCATGGGCAGCTTCGCGGTGAATGCCAAGACCAACTCGGCCAAGCAGTTCGCGCAGCGCAGCCAGATCAGCGGCACCCCGTCGATCATCGTCAACGGCAAGTACCTGGTGAAGGGCAAGAGCTTCCCGGACATGCTGCGCATCGCCGACCACCTGATCGCCCGCGAACGCGGTGCGGCCCAGGCTCACTGATCCAAGAGAAGCGTTTCCCGGCCGTGAATTCCCCCCGTACACGGACCCTGCGCTTGCTGACGGCCAACATCCAGGCCGGCTCAAGTACCCGCCGCTACAGCGACTATGTGACCCGCAGCTGGTCACATGCGCTGCCGGCGGGTCGCAAGCGCAGCAGCCTTGACGCGATCGCCACCCTGGCGCGCGAACACGACATCGTCGGCCTGCAGGAGGCCGATCCGGGCAGCCTGCGTTCGGGCTTCACCAACCAGACCCACTACCTGGCCCAGCGCGCCGGCTTCAATTACTGGAGCCACCAGCCGAACCGGCGCATGGGCGGGGTCGCCTCCAGCGCCAACGGCCTGTTGAGCAAGCTGGAACCGGTTGAAGTGCAGGATCACGCCCTGCCCGGCCGCATCGGCGGGCGCGGCGTGCTGCTGGCCAAGTTCGGCGACGGCGCCGACGGCCTGGCGGTCGCGGTGGCGCATCTGTCGCTGGGCGCGGGCTCGCGGATGTCGCAGCTGGGCTTCATCGCCGAGCTGTTGTCCGACCACCCCAACGCGGTGCTGATGGGCGACTTCAACTGCCTGGCCGAGCGCCCGGAAATGCAGGTGCTGTACCAGAAGACCCGGCTGCAGCCGCCCGGTTGCATCGTGCCGACCTTCCCCAGCTGGCGCCCGGACCGCGCCATCGACCACATCCTGGTCAGCAGCGGGCTGCAGACCCGCACCGTGGAAGCCGTACCGGCCGCGTTCTCCGATCACCTCGCCCTGGCGATGCAGATCGACGTCCCGGCCGACGCCCTGCGCTGACTGCACCCGGTAGGTGCCAACCTTGGTTGGCATGCCCTTCGCCGGGCATGGCCCGGCGCTACCCGGCCTGCGCGATCGGCCCCTTCAACCGCCGTGCGGTCATCGTGCTGCCCACCGAGGCCAGCACCGTGCAGCCGATCGCCAGCCACTGCAGCCCGTGCAGGTGTTCGTGCAGCAGCAGCATCGCCCACAGCGCGGCCACTGCCGGTTCCATGCTGATCAGGATGCCGAAGGTCTCCTTCGGCAGGCGCTTGAGCGCCATCATCTCCAGTGACATCGGGATCGCGCTGGACACCAGCGCCACCAGCAGCCCGGCGGCCAGGATCTTCGGGTCGAGCAGCGCGGCACCGGCATGCACCACGCCCACCGGCACCACCACCAGTGACGCCGCCAGCAACCCCAGCGAGACCGAGTGCCCGGCATGCAGATGACCGGCGCGCTTGCCGAACACGATGTACAGGCCCCAGCAGGCCGCCGCGCCCATCGCGTACAGCACACCGGCCGGGTCCAGTGCCGGCCCGCCGCCGATCGGCAGCAGCAACAGCAGCCCCACCGCCGCGCAGCCCACCCAGAGGAAATCGATCGGACGTCGTGATGACAGCATCGCCACCGTCAGCGGCCCGGTGAACTCGATGGCCACCGCGATGCCGAAGGGAATCGTGCGCAGGGCCATGTAGAACAGCAGGTTCATCAGGCCCAGGGTGAGCCCGTAGCGCAGGATGGTGATGGCATCCACGCGGCTGGTCTTCCAGCGCCATGGCCGCCAGAACAGCAGCAGCAACAGCGCTGAAAAGCCCACGCGCAGCGCACTGGTGCCCTGGGCGCCGATCAGCGGGAACAGGTGTTTTGCGTAGGAGGTGCCGATGGCCAGCGAGGTGACCGAGCCGAGCACCGCCAGCGCTGGCAACATCGGCGCGAGTCGTGAGGTCTGCATATGCGAAGTCTATTGCGCCGGCGCCGAGCACTTGGCTCAATTGACAGCCTGTTCGTGCAACTTCTGCTCGCCATGGCCACCGCCCCCGTGCTCGACAGCTTCGACCGCGCCATCCTCGACCTCCTGCAGCGGGACAACACCCTGCCGCAGCGCGAAATCGCCGAGGCCGTGCACTTGTCCACCCCGGCCGTGCAACGCCGCATCAAGCGACTGCAGGACAGCGGCGTAATCGCGGCCAATGTGGCAGTGGTCGCCGCCGCCAAGGTCGGGCGACCGCTGACCATCATCGTCGAGGTGCGCGTGGTCAGCGAGCAGCGCGAGCGCGTGGCGCCGTTCAAGCAACGTGTGCAGGACGACCCGGCGGTACAGCAGTGCTATTCGATCACCGGCGACGGCGATTTCCTGCTGCTGCTTTCGGCCGCGTCGATGGAAGAGTACGAGGCGATCACCGAGCGCTTGTTCGGTGGCGATGACAACATCGAGCGCTTCCGCACATCGGTGGCACTGGGGACGTTGAAGCGGAGTTTCGAGGTGCCGCTGCTGCCGGTGCTGTAGCGTCGAGCCATGCTCGACGGCTGTGGGACCGCAAGGCGACAGCAGTCGAGCATGGCTCGACCCTACAATCGAAAACCATGAGCACAACGCCGTCCCCCGCCCACCGCCTGCGCCGCTGGATGCTGCGCGGCCTGTGGCTGGCCATTGCCCTCGTTGCGGCGATGACGCTGTGGAACAGCCCGTGGGCGGCCGCACCGAAGATGCTGTGGGCACTCTCGCGGATGCCGCCGGCCACCGAGCTGCCGGTGCCGGTGGAAGGCATCAGGCCCAGGCAGATCGCCGATACCTTCGGCGCACCACGCGGCCGTGACCGCTCGCACGCTGGCATCGACATCTTCGCCAGGCGTGGCACGCCGGTGCGCAGCGCCACGGCCGGTGTCATCGCGGATGTCAGCGAACGCGGGCTCGGCGGGCGCCAGGTCTGGGTGATCGGGCCCTCCCGCGAACGCTACTACTACGCCCACCTGGACGACTGGGCCGAGGGCCTGGCGCGTGGCCAGGTGGTCCAGGCTGGCGACCTTCTCGGCCACGTCGGCGACAGCGGCAACGCCAAGGGCACGCCGCCGCACCTGCACTGGGGCATCTACGGCACCGACGGCGCGCGCGATCCACTCCCGCTGCTGCGCTGACCCAACCCGCAGCCGGATCACCGGGTCGATTCGTTCATGATTTGTAAATAGGAATAGTTCGTATTACCATTTCTTTCGTTTCCGGTAGCGCCAGGACGGCCTGCCCGCCCTCTCCCTACCCGTAGCGCCTCGCCTCCTGGATGCCGGCTGATCGCGCGTGCTCGCCCAGGACCCCCATGACCCGTTCCGCCGTCCGTACCCCGCAGCCGCAACGGCTGTCCGTTGCCGTGCTCGCCGTTCTCTGCGCCGTGGCCCCGACCGCCTTCGCCGAAACCGCCGCCGACCCGACCACCCTCGACAAGGTGGTGGTGAAGGGTGAACGCGCCGAAGGCTATTCGGTGCGCCGCACCTCGGCCGGTACCCGCTTCGACCTGGCCCCGCGCGAGATCCCGCAGTCGATCAGCATCATCAGCCACCAGCGCATCGAAGATCAGAACCTGGACGACATCATCGACGTGCTGGCCAACACCACCGGCGTGACCAGCACCCAGTCCGACAGCGAGCGCACGGAGTTCTACGCGCGCGGCTTCTACATCGATGCCTACCAGTTCGATGGCCTGCCCACGCAGATGGTGCAGAACTGGAGCTATGGTGATTCCGGCCTGGACCTGGCGCTGTACGACCGCGTGGAAGTGGTGCGTGGTGCCACCGGCCTGCTCAGTGGTGCCGGCAATCCGTCCGCATCGGTGAACCTGATCCGCAAGCATGCCGACAGTGCCGAACTGGCGGGCAGCGTGTCGGTGAACGTCGGCAGCTGGGGCCGTACCCGCACCACCGTTGACGTGGGCAGCGCGCTGAACGCCAGCGGCACCGTGCGCGGCCGCGTGATCGGCAGCTACCTGGACACCGACGGCCAGATGGACCGCTACAACCAGCGCAAGACGTTGGGCTATGCGGTCATCGACGCCGACCTGACCCCGGACACCCAGTTGAGCGTGGGCTACGACTACCAGCAGAAGCGCGCCAATGGTGCGACCTGGGGTGGATTCCCGATGTGGTACGCCGATGGCAGCCCGACGAATTACCCGACCTCGTTCAATCCGTCGCCGGACTGGACCTACTGGGACACCACCAGCAAGCGTGCGTTCGCCACCCTGCAGCATGCCTTCAGCAACGGCTGGAAGTTCAGGATCGGCGCCACCCATGACCGCACCAAGGCCGACGACAAGCTGTTCTATCCGTCCTACACCGCGTTCGACAAGGCCACGGGCACCGGCGTCACGCCGATGGCCGGCTTCTACAACACCGAGCGCAAGGTCGATGGCATCGATGGCTACGTCGACGGCCCGTTCCAGCTGTTCGGCCGCGAGCACCAGTTCATGGCCGGCCTGAGCTACAACAAGCGCGAATTCGCCAACTACGGTGACTTCCAGATGGGCGGCCCCGGCACCGGCTGGAATCCCTTCAGCTCCTATCTCGACTGGACCGGCAACATCGCCCAGCCGAACTGGAACCCGCTGGCACTGGCCAGCCAAGGCACCATCACCCAGAAGGCCGGCTATGCCGCCACCCGTCTGTCGCTGGCTGATCCGCTGAAGCTGATCCTCGGTGCGCGCTACACCAACTGGAAGAGCGAAGGCGAGAACGACGACCGCGAACACAAGGTGACCACCCCATACGCCGGCCTGGTGTATGACATCAACGACACCTACTCCGCGTACGCCAGCTACACCGAGATCTTCCAGCCGCAGACCGCCCGTGACCGCAACGACCGTTATCTCGACCCGGTCGACGGCAAGAGCTACGAGGTGGGCGTCAAGGGTGCCTGGTTCGACAACCGCCTGAATGCCTCGCTGGCGGTGTTCCGCATCGAGCAGGACAACGTCGCCCAGGTCACCAGCGAGCCGATCATCGGCCGCCCGGGTGAGTTCGCCTCGATCGCCGCACGCGGCACCGTCAGCCGTGGCTTCGAATTCGAAGTGAACGGCGAACTGGCACCGGGCTGGAACGCGACCTTCGGTGCTTCGCGCTATGTGGCCAAGGACATCAACGGCGCCGACATCAACACCAACCTGCCTCAGACCGCACTGAAGCTGTTCACCAGCTACACCCCGCAGTCGCTGCAGGAACTGACTGTCGGTGGCGGTGCCCACTGGCAGAACCGCATCTATTACGCCGCACCGGTAGTCGGCCGCTTCGAGCAGGAAGGTTACGCACTGGTCAGCGCCTTCGTGCGCTACCGCATCTCGCCGGAGTTCAGCGTGCAGGCCAACCTCAACAACCTGCTGGACAAGAAGTACTACTCGCAGATCACCGGCTACGGTGCGTACGGCGATGGCCGCAACGGCTCGCTGACGTTCACCTGGGCGTTCTGATGTAACCGGCTTCTGTGGAGTCGAGCACGGCTCGAGGCTACAACGGGGGCGCTCGGCGCCCCCGTTGCCGCGCTGCCCTTGCAGGTGTAGCGTCGCGCACACGGATACCTCGCGCCTTCCCCCTCAAGGACGACCGGCCATGCGCACCCGCACGAAACTCGGTCTCTCGCTCGTGGCCCTGTTCTCTTCGCTGCCGTTGATGGTCGCCACCGGCAATGGCTACTTCATCCTGCTTCTGCTGATCGGCCTGCCCGCAGCGATCCTGTTCTGGTTCGATCTGGGCCGGGAACTGCGTGCCATCCCCGCCCCCACCCGCACCGAGCGCGCGCTGGGCCTGGCAATGGGCGTTCCACAGGTGCTGTTCGGACTGTTGTGCGCGGGGATCGGCCTGCTGCTGGTTGCCTGGATCCTTTACAACCTGCTGATCGAGCGCCAGTCGCAGTTCCGCATCCCGTCACTGCCCGCCTTCGCGGTCGGGCCGATGATGATCGTGGTCGGGCTGGGTTGGGCGCGCACGGCCTTCCGCCACGCGGCCCTTGAGCAGGACGATCCGGAACAGGACACTCCTGATTGATCCCTGATGGCCGGTGCCGGGACATTCCCGGCACCGGCCCTTCATCAGAAGCGCAGGTCCGCGCGCAGGTACCAGTAACGGCCACGCGGGATGTCGTAGGTCGAAGCGTCGTAGCCGTTCAACGAGCACGACAGGCAGATCGGCGGATCCTTGTCGAACACGTTGTTCAGGCCGGCCGTCAGCTGCAGCCCCTTCATCCAGTCGATCTTGTAGCCCACCTGCATGTCATGGAAGGTGGTGGCCGACAGCGTGTTGGTGCCCGCAGCCTGGTTGCTGCACACCGGGAAGGCCGCGGCATCGCCGCAGTTCTCGGTCAGCTCGGAGATATGCCGCACCGTCCAGTTGGCGCTCCAGCGGTCCAGCGTCCAGCCGATGCTGGCGTTGCTGGTCCACTCCGGAATCGAGCTGTCGGCCACTTCCACGCCCGGCTTCTGCGGCTGCTTCTGCCCCGCCGCACCCGTAGCCTCGTAACGGCCGACGAAGGTGTTCTTCCACGCCAGCTTGAACTGGCCGATGGAGGTCTGCGGCAGCGTCCAGAACAGATCCACGTCCCAGCCATCGGTCTTGATCGAGCCCAGGTTGGTCAGCCGGTTGTTGAAACTGCTGACCGCACCGGTGCTGGCGCGGGTGATGCCGTTGCAGTAGATCGGGTCCAGCGTATCCACGCACAGGTCCAGCTGGGTCTGTGCATTGATCGCCTGGATCGCACCGTCGATGGCGTGACGGTAGAAGGTCACTTCCACATCGAAGCGCTCCGACCATGAGGCGTTGTTGCCGAACCACGGGCTCCACACGAAGCCAGCACTGAAGCTGCGCGAACGTTCCGGGTCCAGCTCACGGTTGCCGCCGGTGGTCACCGAGATCTGCGAGTTGGCCTGCTGGAAGCCGGCCGGCACGCCCAGCGCGGCACAGTTGGCGGCGCTGCCACGTGGCGGCGTACCACCCAGACCCACCGAGCACGGATCGAACAGCTGCAGGTCGGCACGTGCGGCCGAGCCGTACAGTTCACCGATCGACGGTGCACGGAAGCCCTCGGCGTAGGTGGTGCGCAGCACGAAGTCATCGGTCACCTGCCAGCGCAGGCCGTACTTGGGCGTGAACTCGCCACCGAAGGTGGAGTAGTCCGAATAGCGACCGGCCAGGCTCAGGTCCAGTTTCTTGCCGAACGAGGAGTCGGCGAAGATCGGCACGCTCAACTCCAGGTAGGCCTCGTTGACGTCGTAGGAACCGGAGGTGGGCTGTGACGGCACGCCGTTGTAGTGGCCGATCACCGTCAACGGATCGGGCTGGTAGGAGCCCTTGTACTTGCGGTACTCGAAGCCGGTGGCGAAGGACACCGGGCCGGCCGGCAGCGAGAACAGCTCACTGGACAGGTTGGCGGTGAACAGGCTCAGCTCGTTCTGGCTGCGATCGCGCACCACCGGCTGGATCCACTTCAGCATGTCCGGGGTGATCGAACCGACGCCACCGAAGATGTTCAATGGCACGCAGCCGGCCGTGGCGGCGCACACCGCCGGATCGCCCAGCGCCATGTTCACCTTGTAGATGTCATAGCTGCCGTAGTTGGTCTGTTCGGCCTTGTTCTTGCTGTACATGCCGTTGACGTCCCAGTACCAGCTGCGGTCGGCGGCATGGAAGTCACCAACCAGGCCGGTGGCGAAGTAGGTGGTGTCCACTTCCTGCTTGAACACGCGCGCACCGCCTTCCACCGGACGCCGGCCGATCAGGCTCATGTTGCCGCCGGAGACCAGATCGAAGCCGAACGGGTTGTAGGGGTTCAGGCGCGAGACCACGATGTTGTCGGCCAGCGGATTGCCGGTGGCGCCATCGGGGCCGAAGAACAGCGGTTCGGGGCCGGCCTGGTTGGTCGACTCGCGGCGATTGCCCAGCGCCTTGATGTACCACTGCACGTTGTCGGTGATGTCGAAGCGGAACTGGCCGAACAGGCCTTTGCGCTCCGACGGCGTCAGCACCATGTTGTATTCGGCGAAGTTGAAGCGATCGGCGGTGGTGAAGCAGTGGTAATCATCCGTGCGGTTGCAGCCGGCACTGCCGTCGTAGCGCGGATTGCTCACGCCGGTGTTGGGCACGATGTTCTGCGACGCGCCGGTGTTCGGGTCGACGAAGGCGAAGCGGCCCTGCGGAATGCCACCGCTGCCAAACGCCAGGCCGGTACCGGGAATCGGGAAGCGCGACTGCTCGCGGTCCTTGGCGAACACCGGGTCCTGCTTGGTCCAGCTGGCGCCCAGGAACAGGCTGAAGCGATCGCCGCTCTTGCCCCAGGCCAGGTCCACGCCCTTCTGCGTGCCGTCGCCCTTGCTGTACTCACCGTAGTTCAGCGTCACCTGGCCGCCATCGAAATCGCGGCGGGTGATGATGTTGACCACACCGGCGATGGCATCGGAGCCGTACAGCGACGACGCGCCGTCCTCCAGTACCTCGATGCGCTCGACGATGGCCAGCGGAATGGTGTTGAGGTCGGTAGCCGAGCCCACACCAGACGCCGATGACTCATTGACCCAGCGGATGCCATCGACCAGCACCAGCACGCGCTTGGCGCCCAGGTGGCGCAGATCGACCTGCGCCGAGCCGGCGCCCACGCCGCTGCCATCGGGCGGGAAACCGAAGTTGCCGGACGAGTTGAACTTGGCGTTGAGCGCGGAGCCGGAACCGGTGAGCTGCTGCAGCACCTCGCCGATCGAGGTCAGGCCAGTGCGCTCGATGTCACCACGGGTCAGTGTCTGGATCGGCACCTGGCCTTCGACTTCAGCGCGCTTGATGCGGGTACCGGTGACTTCCACCGCATCGAGGTTGGTGGTGGATTGCGCAGCGGCACCCAACGGTGCCAGGGCCGTCACGCACAGCGCGACGGCAACCGCCAACGGGCGGTGATGCAGGTGAATCATTCGCTCTCTCTCCAAAGGAATGTCGGGACATGGACTGCCGCGCTCCCCCCTGCATGGCGGCAGCGTCTCCTTTGTAAACAAACAGTAAAAACCACGGCGTGATGATCGACACTCTTTCACGCGGATTTGACGCAGTTGACGACTGATTGCGTCAGATAACGGAATATTCAGACCGGACGGTACTGTTCGAAACCATGCGCACCATGGTGACTACGACAGCGCTCGCCGAATGCCAGAGAGGATCCAGTTACCGCGGCGGGTCGTTCGGCGCAACCACACGCAGGCCGTGCTGATTGACAACCCGCAGCACCCGGATCAGGTCGCCGTAATCGGTGCCATCGGCGGTAACCAGGCGCACCGACGGTTGCCGCGCCTCAGGCAGCTGCCGGGCCCGGGCAAGCACTTGCCGCAGGGCTGCATCATCCAGTGGCCGATCGCTCCAGAACAGGCCACCGACGGCGTCGATACGCAGATCAATCGGGACGGGCGTCGACTGTCCCAGGCCGGGTGGGCAGGCGGTACGTTGCTGGAACGGCTGTATGACAGCCGTGCTGGCCATCGGCAGCGTGGTGATCACCAGCGCCAGCAGCACCAGCAGTACATCCACCAACGGTGCCAGGTTGATGTTGGCGATCAGCACATTCGCCGGACTGGATTCGTATCGCATACCGCGCTCCATCGCAGGAAGAGCGGCCCGTCAGTGGCAGCCCGCACATTGCCGGGATCATCGCACGAACGTCGTGCGGGCCTGGTATCGCTGCCCCGCCCGGACCACGTCGATCAGGCACGCCAATGCCACCCCCAGGGCGTGCACACAATGCGAAACTGAATTCAGCCAGCCCCCGCTATGCTGATCGCCATGACCCGACGCACTCCCACTGCCCTGTCCCTGCTGCCCTTGGCCACCACGCTGCTGATCGGCTGCGCCAACGCCCAGTCCCTCGACGCCCAGAACGCGCAGCTGAAAGCCGCGATCGCTGCTGCCGAACGCGGCCAGTTCGATCCCGGCCAGGCCGGTGCGCTCAGTCGCCACCCGGCCTATGGCTGGCTGGAGTACGCCAACCTGCGCCGCAACATCGACACGGTCGATACCGCGCAGGCCCAGGCCTTCCTCAAGCGCTACGACGGCCAGGCCGTGGCCACCACCTTCCGCAGCGTGTGGCTGCCTTCGGTTGCGCGCCGCCAGGACTGGCCGACCCTGCTGGCCAACTGGGCCCCCACCGACAACGTCGGGCTGCGCTGTGCGCAGCTGACCGCACGCCAGGTCACCGGCAAGGTCGATCCGCAGTGGATCAGCGAAGCACAGGACCTGTGGCGCAAGAACGGCAAGTCGCTGCCGGACGGCTGCGACGCGGTGTTCGCCGTGCTGCAGGCACAGGGCGGCCTGAGCGATGCGCTGCGCTGGGAGCGCATCGATGCCGCCGCCGACGCACAGCAGCCGGCGGTGATGCGCAGCGCTGCACGCGGCCTGCCCGCCGCAGACCTGGCGCAGGCCAACAGTTACGCCGCCTTCGTCGACAAGCCCAACACCGGCGCATTGAACTGGCCACGCAACGAGCGCAGCCGGCGCATCGCCACCGATGGCCTGGAAAAACTGGCCAAAGCCGATCCGGGCGCCACCGAACAACAGCTGCCGCAGTACGCACAGGCCCTCGGCCTGAGCGCCGCCCAGCAGGGCCAGGTGCTGTACCAGATCGCCCTGTGGACCGTGGCCTCCTACCTGCCGGATTCAGCGCGCCGTCTCAATGCGGTGCCCGAATCGGCCTATGACGAACGCCTGCACGAATGGCGCGTTCGCGAAGCAATGTCGCGCGGCGACTGGCCGGCGGCACTGACCGCGATCCGCAAGATGGGCAGCAAGCAGCGCAGCGATTCGCGCTGGGCCTATTTCGAAGGCCGCATGCTGGAGAAGACCGGTCAGGCATCGCAGGCACAGCCGTTGTTCCGCGACGCCGCGCGTGCGCCCACCTTCCACGGCTTCCTGGCCGCCGACAAACTGCAGCAGGGCTACACGCTGTGTCCGTGGAAGCCGAACGACAGTGCGCAGGCACAGGCGGTGATCGCGCGTGACCCGGCCATCCAGCGCGCGATGGCGCTTTACCAGATCGACCGCACCGGCTGGGCCGTGGCTGAATGGAACAGCGCGCTGTCGCGCTTCGATGACACCCAGCGCCGCCTCGCCGTGCGCGTGGCGCAGGACAACGGCTGGTTTGATCGTGCCGTGTTCGCACTGGGCAAGCAACCGCAGGAGCAACGCCTGTACGACCTGCGCTTCCCCCTGCACCACGACGCCACCATCCGCCGTGAATCAGCACGCAATGCGATCGACCCGGCCTGGGTGGCCGCGGAGATCCGCGCTGAAAGCACCTTCACCCCGCGCGCGCGCTCGCCTGCCAATGCCATGGGTTTGATGCAGGTGCTGCCGGCCACCGGTGCCGGCGTTGCCAGGTCGATCGGCCTGACCGGCTACGGCGGCGCCGACAGCCTGTACGACCCGGACACCAACATCGCCATCGGCACCGCCTACCTGCGCCAGCTGATGAACAAGTACGACGGCCTGCCGTACGTGACCATCGCCGCGTACAACGCCGGCCCGACCCCGACCGCGCGTTGGCAGGGCCAGCGTCCGGGCTTTGACCCGGACCTGTGGATCGAGACCATCAGCTACAAGGAAACCCGCGAGTACGTGGCCCGCGTGCTGGCCTTCAGCGTGATCTACGACTGGCGCCTCAATGGTGATGCCCTGCCGTTGAGCGACCGCCTGATGGGCCGCCTGGTCGACAAGCGCAAGAGCTTCAGCTGCGCCGCCAATGCCGACCAGGGCGGGGATTGATCACACTGCGGTAGTGCCGGCCGCTGGCCGGCATCGGCCAATGTTCCGGGGTTGCCGGCCAGCGGCCGGCACTACCGTGCGATCATCCCCCCCATGAAGATCTATCTTGTCGGCGGCGCCGTACGCGACCGCCTGCTGCAGCGCCCTGCCGGTGACCGCGACTGGGTCGTGGTCGGCGCCACGCCCGCGCAGATGGAAGCGCTGGGCTACACCGCCGTGGGTCGTGATTTCCCGGTGTTCCTGCACCCGGAAACCGGTGAGGAATACGCACTGGCGCGCACCGAGCGCAAGTCCGGCCGCGGCTATCGTGGCTTCGTGGTCGATGCCGATCCGGCAGTAACGCTGGAAGACGACCTGCAGCGCCGCGACTTCACCATCAACGCCATTGCCTGCGACGAAGACAGCGGCCATCTGGTGGACCCCTACGGCGGCGTGCGTGATCTTGAACAGCGTGTGCTGCGCCACGTCGGTCCCGCCTTCGTCGAAGACCCGCTGCGCGTGCTGCGCGCGGCCCGCTTCATGGCGCGCTTTGCGCCGCTGGGCTTCACCGTCGCGCCGGAAACCATGGACCTGATGCGCGAGATCGCCGCCAGTGGCGAACTGGATGCACTGGTGCCGGAGCGAGTGTGGCAGGAACTGCGCAAGGTGCTGGTCAGTGCGCAGCCTTCGGCATTCCTGCGCACGCTGCATGATGCACAGGCACTGGGCCCGATCCTGCCCGAGCTGGAAGCGCTGTACGGTGTGCCGCAGCGCGCCGAGTTCCATCCGGAGATCGACACCGGCATCCATCAGGAAATGGTCAGCGACATGGCCGCGAAGCTGGCCCCCGGCGATGATCTGGTCGGCTTCGCTGCCCTCACCCACGATCTTGGCAAGGGCCTGACCCCGCCGGAGGAGTGGCCGCGCCACATCATGCACGAGCAGCGTGGCGTGAAGCCGCTGAAGGCACTGTGCGCAAGGCTGAAGGTTCCCACCGAGCACCAGCAGCTGGCCGAAGCGGTCTGTCGCGAGCACTTGAACGTGCATCGCATCGACGAACTGCGCGACACCACGGTGCTGGAACTGCTTGGCCGCTGCGATGCGTTGCGCCGCCCCGAACGCGTGGCGCGTATCGCGCTGTGCTGCGAGGCTGACAAGCGTGGCCGCCTCGGCTTCGAGGACGCCGACTACCCGCAGGGCGAGACGCTCAAGCGCCTGCACCAGGCGGCACTGTCAGTACAGGCGCGGGATCTGGATACCACCCATCTGAAGGGCCCGGCCATCGGCGAAGCCCTGGCCAAGGCACGGGTGAAGGCGATTGCCGCCGCCCGCTGATTCTCAACGGCCGTACCGGGCGCGCGTGGAGCGTCATGGGTAGTGCCGGCCGCTGGCCGGCAACCCCAGGTTGCCGCCACAGGAGTCAGTTCTCACCCAACTCCTGGACTTCAATTGCCACAACATTGCATCCACCCAGCAGCACGGTCCCTCGGGATCGCAGGTCCCCGATCAGTTTCCCCCTGATGGTCGCGTAGGCACCAGAGCGTCGTTCAACCTGGTCAATCATGCGCTTGGGGATCAAAAGCGACACACAGCTTGCTTCACTGTTGTACCGGCGGTACTCCGCTTTGCTGTCCCAGATGCCACGATCCTCGAACTGTGCCACCAGGTAGCCGCGAAGCTCCACCTGGGACCCATCCAGCTCCGCACTTCCCTTGATGGCCTTGCTTGGCAGCAGCGCCGCCGGGTTGGAGGAAGGTGCCTGCCCGGAAGTTGCACACCCGGCCACGGTTGCGAACAACAGGAAGACGCCAGGCAGGAACCACTTCATCGCCCACTTCCTGGCAGGTAGAACAGCTCCTGCTGCTTGGTGATGTTCTGCTGGATGAGCCGCTGCTCGGTCGGCGTCATGCGGCCCTGAATCATCCGGAATTGCACCTTGCCGTCGACCAGCTCACGCACACCGACCCGCGAACCCGTGCTGTCCACCGTGATGTTGGGAACTCCCGGGCTCACGAGGGGACCGGAATCTCCTGGTGTCAGCCGATCCACCAGGCCACTCTGCTCCAGATGGCCGTGCATCACAGCCACGGTATCGGAGGTCGGCGTCAGTTCCGCATAGAACCCGGACGCATCCGAGGACGTCGCCATTGATGGATCCACCCGGATCGACTCGGTACCGTTGCTGCTTGCCTCGATGGTGACAGCCTTCTCCCGGTTGCCACTACCGACTCTCACCGAATCGGTGTTGGCCAGAGCGGTCTTCTCCGTCTGTGCGGAAAGCTGGATGTCCAGGCCACTTGATCGGCTCTGGTCGAAACGCCTGGCATCGATGCACGTGGACCGGCCGGCCCCTTCCGGGCATCGTCCATCCGGATCCGTGAACCGGTAGGGATTTCCGTTGGCGTAGTGGTAGCGGTTGAACTGCCCGACCGGCTGCCCATATGCCGTCACCGGGTCCACCGACAGGAATACTCCCAGCTGTGGGTCCATGTAACGCTGCTGCATGTAGCTCAACCCAGTAGCCGCGTCGCTTACATGCCCTGTATAGCCAGGACCATCGGCCACCCCTTCACCGATCGCGGCTCCGTAGGGTTCGTAGTCATAGCGTGTGATGACGGCGCCCGCCCCGTTGGTTTCAGCGACAACCGACCCGAGGGCGTCGGTATGGACGTAGGTGACGACCTGTGCGCCGGCAATGGCGCTGTACATCAGTGAAGTCGATGCGAACAACGCCAGCCGCAGCTTCGAAGCCACCATTCCGTTCTCCAGCAGGTCCATCCTGAACTGCCTCCCCCATGAGCGGGGGACGCCCCCTGGGTCCGCACGTGCCCACTTTCCCTGCCGCTCGCCTGCCCTGCCCGTTTCGTGCAGAGCATTGCAGCCTCATGCGCCCCTTGCCGAACGTGGTTCCTGGCTCAGTGCGCCATGCCGCGGGTGATCGCCGCCGCACGCTGCTTCAGCTGGGCCACGGCATCGGGAATCATCTCCATGCCCACGTCCAGGCCCGGGTTCAGCACCAGGCCGACGCCGTCGCCGATACCGGCCAGCAGCGCGTGCACCGCGATCGGCATGGCATGGGCGAACTGCGGCAGCTGCTCGTGCCACAGGCCGGCGCGCTCGGGCGCGGTGAACACCGCGAACATCGGCTCGCCGCTTTCGCTGGTCAGCACCAGCGGCGAGATGCTCTCGTCCCAGGCACCGTCTTCGCCGATGGCCTTGTCCAGCAGCACGAACGCCGTCGAGGTCAGCAGGCCGTCGAGGAACTGCGACGCGGTCAGCGTGCCGTCCTGTGCCTGCAGCAGGCGCACCTCGAGGTCGTTGAGGGGGTCGAACGGGGTGTCGTGGTCCATGGTCGGTTCCGGTACGTGATTGCAGGGCAGACTTTAACAGGCCCAGTCCTCAACCGATGTATCCGTGCCGCCACATCCACCCGGCGGACGCCAGCCCCGCCACCCCCATCAGCATCAGCGGCAGGCCGAAGCGGTGCCGCCATGGAATCGGCACCCCACCCAGCTGCTGGTCCATGGACTCGGTGTCCAGCACCCAGCCGTGTTCGCATTGGGTGCAGGCCAGCTCGTAGCGGCGCTGGTGGGTGAAGCCGAACAGCAGGTCGATGCGCGCCATCTTGTAGCGCAGCTGAGGGGCGAAGTCGGTTTCCGTCTGGCAGTGCAGGCAGTGGTGGGCTTCGGTTGGGCCGACCACCACCACCCGCTCCTGCTGGCCGATCAGGATCATGGATCAGTTGCCCGTGCAGGCGGGTTGGGCCAGCAGCCAGGCCTGGGCGGCGGCCAAAGTGGCGGCATCGCCCTCGATGCGCTGGTCGGGCTCGATCTTCAACCCATCACCACGATCATTGCGGTCGCGCATCACGGTGGTGGTCAACAACAGGCGGCTGCCATCGGCCAGTGTGCGCACGTTGTTGCCAGTCGAGACCCCTGCCGTCGGCTGGCCGAAGCTGCGCGTCTGCGCGCGGCCACGCCACGCCAGTGCCGAGGCCTCGCCCGAACTGCCGGTACGCGGTCCGAACAGCACCGCCACCGGCGCGCCAGGCTGCCGCAGCACATAGCCGGTCTGGCCGAAGTCCAGCACCGGCTTGCCTGCATGCTGCACGGCGGTCGCGGTCAACGTCCAGCGCTCCGGCCCCTGTGCGGTTTCGAACGACCCCACATCTTCGTTGTTCACCACCGAGGTGCGCAGCAGCGGTGCCATGCCCAGCAGCATCGGCCACATGTTGCCACCGCTGTTGTCACGCAGGTCGACGATCCAGCCACAGCGCATGCCGTCGTCCTTGCCGCGGATGACCTGCTGCCACCGCGCGGCGCGCTGGATGTTCTGACGGAACGCTTCCTGTGGCGTCGCGCCGGGCGTGGAGGCATATCCCTCGATGACCAGCCAGCCGATGCGCGCATCCACCGCATCGGCGGCCTTGGCCTTTTCCACGGCAGCGGCGCCGACCTGCTGCGCGCGCGCAAGGGATTCGCTCTGGCGCTGGGTCGTCGTCCATACGCCATGATTGCCCGTGCTGACCGCAATGGCTTCGCGCAGCAACGCCAGCCGCTTCACGGGGTCACCCTGCACCGATTGCAGTCGTGTGCGGGTGCCAGGCCAGTCCACTTTGTCCCGATACAAGGCTTCATGCTCGAGCAGATCCAGGATCTGTACCTGCGCTTCCGGCGAAGGTATTTCGGTGGTGGACGCGGTGGCGGCTGTTGCATTGGCTGCCAGAAGGGACAGCGTCAGCGCACCAATCCCACACACTCCCTTGCACATCCGCATGCGACGTTTCCTTGTCGTTGGGTCAGGTCCACAGCATAACCGTGGCGAATCATGCCCGCCATTGCGCGGATAGCCGTTGTAGAGCCGAGCCCATGCTCGGCTGCATGGGACACGATCAAAGCAGCCGAGCATGGCTCGGCTCTACAGGGTCATGACCACGGGAAGATTCGTGCCGACCAAGATCGACACCCACCAGAGCGGGTCATGACACCCGTACCGGACGCTACCAGTCCGCGCGCAGGCCGATGTTGCCTTCGATGATGCGTCGCTTCTCGTTGCGGTCGCTACCCAGTTCACGGGTGTAGTCAGCCACCGCGTACGCACTGATGGTGCGGTTGAAACGGCCGACCACACCCACACCGGCTTCCAGCGCGCGCGAACGCTGCGAATTGATGATCACGTCGTCGTCGAAACGGATGCGGTCTTCGCCGGAACGACCATGCCAGTAGTTGAGCTTGAAATACGGCTGCCAGCCGTTGTCGGCCAGCTGGTAATCACCGGCCAGACGCAGGCCGATGCGGCCGGTCCAGGCGTTGTCATTGTCGAAGCGCACGCTCGAGACCTCATCGCGGCGGTCATCCAGCGAGGTGCGTTGCCAGATCACCTGCAGCTGCGGTTCCAGCCACCATGCGGACTGACCGAAGTGCAGCAGCGGCTTGCCGGCCTCCACCGACACACTGGTGCCGTCGCCGCTCACGCCGAAGCCGAGACCACGGGACGAGCTTACCCGGCCATCGTAGCGACTCTGCATCGCCACGGCGTCGATGTAGCCACCGCGGCTGTCGGTGAACGTCCAATACAGGCCCACGTGCTTGTCATCCAGCCGGTTCTGGCCCACCTGCACGTTCTCCCAGCCCAGCGCCAGGCCCGTGGTCCTGCCCTGCGCGCGGGTGCGGCCGACGAGTACGCCGATCTGGTTGCGGTGGCTGTCGCTGGCCGCTGCCCACACATCCAGGCCAGCCTGCAGGCCCATCACATCGCCGTCGAAGCCGGGCTGCGCATCCCCCTTCCAATGGATCTCGCTGCTCTGCCCCACCAGACGGCCCCAGGCGGTGCGGAACGCACCCTGGTTGTACAGCAGGCGCTGCTCGCCCTGCCGCTCGTGGAAGGTACCGAGGCTGGCCAGCGAGGTCTCGCGCAGCAACGGTGGCACCACAGCGTAGGCCGCGGTTTCCACGCGGTACAGCGGCACCACCGCGCCTTCGGCCGGACGCGCACCGGGTGTCGGCGGCGTGCCGGTGCCGGGCAGTGCGCCGCCGGCCACCGGCACGTCCGGCACGTCCGGCACGGCAGGGTCACTGGGCGGTGCCACCGGGGCGGGCTCCGGTGGAGGCGGCGGTGGCGCGGTCTCGCCGGCAGTCAGGTCTGGATCGGTGGCGCCTTCAGGCGGCGGCGGCGGTGCCGGGGTGATCGGCGGCGGCGGTGCGACGGGGGGCGTCGGCGGCGGCGGCACGCCATTGATACCGCTTCCGTTTGGCGCCGGCGTCGGTCCGGCCACAAGAGTCGAACGCAGGTACCAGTTCTCGCCGGTGCCGGCACTGACACCGCCCTTGAACAGGAAGTACTCGTAGGCGCCGGCTGCTACCGGCGCGAACAACGAGAACGCACCGGGTGCCGTACTCGCGCCGTTCAAGGCCTGCACCACCAGGATGCCGTCGGCCAGCGTGGCAGCACCGCTGCCGCCAGCATTGAGCACGCCGATGCCGGTGGTGCCGGTGGCGGTACCGCCATCGATCACCAGGCGGTCGCTGGTGGAATTATCCGCACCCAGAACGGTGCGCAGGTACAGGCCACCCCCGTCACCGCGGTAGTTGCCACGCACGGTGAACACGTCGCCGGCGCCGGTGCCGGTCAGATCGATGCGCCCGGCGTTGACCACCTCCACCAGTGCGACGCTGTTGAAAGGACGGATCGCATGCCCACCGCTGCCTGCGTATAGGGTACTGGTGTCATCCACGGTAAGCATGCCGGCGCCGGATGCGCTGTCACCCAGCACCAGATCGCCATCGAAGGTCAGCTCGGTGCTGTTGGCCAGGTTGATCGTTTCCCAGTTCTGGAAGCGGCTGACGCCAGCGGTTTTGACGTTGTTGAGATTGAGCTGGTCCACGCCGCTGCCACCGTCGAACAGCGGCACGGCACCGAGGTTGCCCTGGTTGAGGCTGCTGAGGTTGGCCACGTCGTTGTCCGGCCCCATGTCGATCGCGCCGTAGACGATGCCGCCGCCACTCCAGTTGAATGTATCGTTGCCGGTACTGAGCAGTACCTGCCCGCGCACGGTGCCATCGGTGATGGTCACGCTGTCGCTGCCCCCACTGACGCTGATGTTGCCGCCGATGTAGGCCGTGCCCGAGATGATGATGGTATCGGTGTCGAAGCCGGTCACCACGTTGCCGTCAACCGTACCACCGGACTGGTCCCACAAATTCTTGTCCAGCTTCATGTTGACGCGGCCGATGCGGCCAGCGGTCATCCAGGCCTGGTCGCCATCCTCGAACGCGCCGATGATGCGGCCGCCACTCATGCGGAACGTATCGATGTTGTCGCCCTGCTGCAGCGCGCCGATCGTGCCGCCACTCATGACGAAATCATCGCGACCGCTGCCCTGCACCACCACACCGGTGACGGTGCCGCCGGTGACGGTCATCTGGTCATCGCCGCCGCCCTGGTCGACACTGTCGATCGTGCCATCACTGAGCAGCAGCACATCGTTTCCATCGCCCTGCAATACGCCGCCGGAGATGCTGCCGGCCTGCATCTCCAGGCGATCATTGCCGGCACCGGACTGCACGCCGGTGCGCCCGCTGATCGTGCCGCGGTTGACCAGCACGCTGTCGCCCGCACCCACGAACTGCAGGGCGATGTTGTTGCCGGTACTGATGCTGCCGGTGTTCTCGACACGGCTGCCGCCACCGAGCTGCACGGCCTCGCCGCCGACCGAACTGATCGCTCCCAGGTTGGACAGCAGGTGCCCACCGGCACCGACCAGGGCGATGGCACCGGCGCCGCCGCTCTGCTGCAGCTGCGCGCCGCTGGCGACGTTGACGGTGATGCCGGCCGCACTCGTGGCGGTGATCGGCACCGTCTGAGGATTCGGCGCGTTGGCATCACAGGTGACCGTCTGGCCCGCAACGGGAGCGACGGTGTCACAGCCAGCCCAGGCCGCGCCGGCGGTCAGCAGCATGATGGACGGGACGGTCAGGGCCTGCAGCACGGAAACGGCAAGGCGGCGCGGACGGAACGCACGCGGAACGGCACGGGACATCGGGCACTCCTGGGCGGGAAATCAGGAACTGCGTATGTGCGGCACTGCGCTTGCAGTCTGCCGTGTGGTGAACCGTTTCGATAGGTGAACTTGCGTGCGGGAAATCACAGTTCAGATGTGAAATCGCCCAGCCCTCACGCCGATGTGATGTGGCTGAAATCGTTCATTTTTTCCGGTATTCGAGAATCACGCGCAAAGCATCCACGCATGGCGTGGATCTACTGATCCATCGCACCCCGCCCGATTGATCCACGTCACGAGGCAATGAAGCGCATCACCAGTAGTTCCACGCCATGCGTGGATGAGGCGCCGTCAGATCTTCAGATAGATCTTCCGCCAATCCAGCCACCACGCCACGCCCCACCACAGCGCGACGAACGCCAGCGCCTGCAGCATCGACGCCAGCTCCAGCGCCTGCGGCATCGCGGTGGCCAGCTGCTGCCAGACCCACCCCCAAACACCGGTCGCCATCAGCACCACCGACATCACCGATGCCCCCAGGTACGCGGTGATCGCATTGACCCCGAAGCGCCTGCCGAGTGCCGGCCACCCCTTCTGGTCGATCAGCACGTGGCCCAGCCACAGCGCCAGCGCCGCAAGGCCGCCGGTCCACAGCACGTAACTGGGCGTCCACAGCTGCTTGTTCAACGGCAGCACCACGGTCAACAGCAGGCCCAGCACAGCGGTCGCCACACCCAGCCCGGCCAGCGCCCCGGCACGTCCGCTGCGCAGCAGGCCACCGGCCAGCAGGCCAAGCACGGTGCTGGCCAGCGCACCCAGCGTGCTCAGCAGCCCTTCGGGATCATGGCCGAGCCCGGTATCGGCATGCCATTGATAGATCCACGGTGCGAACAGCGCGGTATCCAGACGGCTGGCCGGGTTGGTCCACGGCGCCAGCTCACCGATGCCCAGCAGCAGCACCGTGTACCCCACCAGCAACGTGACCAGCACGCCCGCCTGCACGCGCGGCCGCGCACACACCGCCAGAACACCCACCAGCGCCGCGCATACCGCAATCCGCTGCAGCACGCCCCAGATGCGGAAGTGATGCGTATCCAGTGCCCACCAGATCAGCAGGTGCAGCAGCGCACCGGCCACCAGGATGCGCAGCGCGCGCTCCAGAACGCCGCGCGCCAGTGCAGGTCGCGCCGCCGCGTCCAGCGCGCGCGGCGCCACGCTGAAGGCCATCGACACGCCGACCAGGAACAGGAAGAACGGGAACACCAGATCGGTGGGCGTGCAGCCATGCCAGTCCGAATGACGCAGCGGCGCGAACACCGCGCTCCAGTCGCCCGGATTGTTGACCAGCAGCATCGCCGCCACGGTGATGCCGCGCAGGGCATCGATCGAGCCCAGCCGGCGTGGCGGCGAACTGTTCATCAGGCGGCCTCGTACTGCCCGGCAATCCAGGTGCCGCGCACCTGCAGAGCGTCATCCAGCAGCACCAGGTCTGCCTGGTAGCCCTCGGCGATGTGGCCAAGGCGATCATCGACGTTGAGGAACTGCGCCGGGTACGTCGATGCCATGCGCGCGGCTTCGGCCAGTGGCTGGCCAAGCAGCTGCACGGTGTTGCGCACCGCAGTGGCCATGTCCAGCGCCGAACCCGCCAGCGAACCGGCGGCATTGCGCACCACGCCGTCGATGGCGGTGATGGTTTCGCCATACAGCACGTAACTGGGATCGTCGGCGCCGACCGGCGGCATTGCGTCGGTCACCAGCAGCAGGCGGCCGCGCGGCTTGGCCGCCAACGCCACGCGCAGGCTGGCCGGATGCACGTGCACGCCATCGACGATGATGCCGATCCAGCTGTCGCGGTCTTCCAGCGCGGCACCCACCGCGCCGGGCTCACGCCCCTGCAGCGGCGACATCGCGTTGTACAGGTGGGTGAAGCCACGCACACCAGCATCCAGTCCGGCACGGATCTCTTCGTAGGTACCTGCGGTGTGCCCGGCAGCAACAATCACGCCACGCTCGACCAGCGCACGGATGGTCTCCAGCGGCACGCGTTCGGGCGCCAGCGTCAGCACGGTCACACCGTTGTCCAGCGATGCCGCCAGCGCGATTTCTTCTTCATCCGGCACGCGGAACTTGCTGGGATCGTGGGTGCCCTTGCGCGCCGGCGCGATGTACGGGCCTTCCAGGTGGATGCCGATCACGCCGGGCACGCCCTGCGCGATTGCTTCGTGCATCGCACCGATGGCTTCGCGCATCACCGCCACGTCATCGCTGATCAGCGTTGGCAGCATCGCGGTGGTGCCGAAGCGGCGGTGGGCCTGCGCGATGGTGCGCAGTGCCGCTACGTCCGGCGTGTTGTTGAACAGTGCGCCACCGCCACCATTGACCTGCACGTCGATGAAGCCGGGCAGCAGCCAACCGCCTTCCAGGTCCACCTGCTGATCAGCCTGGCCAAGCCGCGGTGCAGCGTCGGGCAACAGGGCGGTGATCTGCCCGTTCTCGATCACCAGCGCCAGATCATCGCGGAAGTCGTCGCCCGCCAGGATGCGGGCATTGCGCAGCACGGTCGCCATTACACGGTCTCCGTCACCTTGTTCAGGTGCGGCGGCAGGTCCGGGTTGAAGCCACGACGCAGCGCCAGCGCGTTGATCGCGCGGTAGAAACTCTGCACGGTCAGCAGCGGTGCGCACAGCGGGTGCGGCGCAGCAGCCACCGGCAGGTTGCCACCTGCACCGGCCAGCCAAACCTGCGCGCCACGCGAGGTGAATTCCTCCACCACCGCACGGGTGCCGGCGCCGGTCTCATCGGGCTGGGCAAAGGCCAGCACCGGGAAACCACGGTCGACCAGCGCCATCGGGCCGTGCTTCACTTCGGCCGAGCTGTAGGCCTCTGCATGCAGGCTGCAGGTTTCCTTGAACTTCAGCGCCGCTTCCTGCGCCGCACCCAGGCCCAGACCACGGCCGAGCACGAACAGGTTGGTGGCCTCGACCAGGCCCTCGGTCACCGCGCTCCAGTCGCACTGCCACGCCTCACGCATGGCATCGGGCAGCAGGTCCAGGGCGCTGCGCAGGCTGCTGTCCTGCTTCCAGTACGCAGCCAGCTGCAGCAGCGCAGCCAGCGAGGCCAGGTAGCTCTTGGTCGCTGCCACGCTCTTCTCGGCACCGGCATGCAGCGGGATGACCGTGTCGGCCAGCTGCGCCAGCGGTGAGTCCTCGACGTTCACCAGTGCGATCACGCGCGCACCGGCGGCCTTGGCCGCCTCGGCATTGCGCAGCAGGTCCGGGCTCTTGCCCGACTGCGAGATGACAATGAACAGTGCGCCGCGCAGCTGCAGTGGCGCGGCATAGACCGACCCCACCGACGGCGAGGCCGACGCGACCACCAGGCCCAGCTGGGTTTCCAGCAGGTACTTGCCGTAGGTGGCGGCGTGGTCGGAGCTGCCGCGTGCGCAGGTGACCACGAACGGCGGCGGCGCAGCACGCAGGCTGGCGGCCAGGGTTTCCATGGTGGCGTGGTTGCGCGAGAACTGGCGGGCAACCACGTCGGCCGCTTCAGCGGCCTCGGCGAACATCAGGGTGGCAGTGGGGTCTGACAGCGACATGGCAGGCTCAGGCAGGATCGGAAGGAAGGGGGCGTGCGCCGGCCGGGCGCATCGGCGCGGTCGAACCGCGCACCACCAGCTGCGGCACGAAGCCCTGGTTGTGCAGCGGTGCCGGCGCATCGTCGTAGGCGTCGCTGCGCAGCTGCGCGATCAGCAGGCGCGCGGCGTGGCGGGCGATGTCCTCGGTGGCCTGCTTGGCGGTGGTCAGCGGCGGCCACGACTGGCGCGAGAACGGGCTGTCCTCGAAACCGGCAATGGACAGGTCGTACGGCACGTTCATGCCGGCCGACTTGGCAGCGGCCAGTACGCCGGCAGCGATCTCGTCGTTGGAACCGAAGATGGCGGTGGGCGGCTCGCGCAGCGCCAGCAGGCGGCGCGCGCCGCGGAAACCATCGTCGAAGGTGTAGTCGCCCTGCACTACCAGATGCTTGTCCACGGTCATGCCGTAGTCCTTCAGCGCGGCTTCGTAACCGGCGTAGCGTTCACCCGAAGATCGGTGCGAGCTGCCGCCCCAGAGGAAGCCGATGCGCTGATGACCCAGCTGGATCAGGTGCTCGGTGATCTCGTAGGCGGCCTCGCGGTCGTCCACGAACACGCAGGCACCGTCGGCCGGGTCTTCGGTGGCGGCGATGATGCGCACCAGCTTGATGCCGCGCGCGGTCAGCGCCTGGATCAGGTCGCGGCGTTCGGACATCGGCGCGGTCAGCACCAGCCCGGCCAGACGCGAGCGCTGCACCCAGTCGGCCAGTTCATCGGCCAGCAGTGGCGAACTGGAATCGCAGGGATGGATCTGCAGGCCGAAACCCGTCTCGCGGCACGCAGCCAGCACGCCGTTCTGCACGCCGATGATGTGGTACGGGTTGGGGTTGTCGTAGACCAGCCCGATCACGAAAGTGGTGCCGCTGCGCAGGTTGCGCGCGGACGGATCGGGCTCGTAGTCGAGTTCGGCGATGGCACGCAGCACCCGCGCACGGGTGGCCTGCATCACCGAGGGCTCGTTGTTGATCACCCGCGAGACCGTCTTCAGCGAGACCTTGGCCTTCTCCGCAACGTCCTTGATGGTCGCTCTGCGCATGGGTTTTCCCTGGGGTTGGCTGCCGTCCATCATCGCCGATCAGGCCTTGTCCTGCGGCAGGCCGGCGCGATGGCCGATCACCGAATAGAACAGGATGTACAGGTAGCAGGGCACCATCAGCAGCACGAAGGTGAGCTGGAAATCGATGTGCTGCTTGAGCAGGGCGAACAGCTGCGGAATGATCGCGCCACCGGCAATACCCATCACCAGCAGGGCCGAACCGGTTTCGGTGAAGCGCCCCAGGCCGCGGATGGCCAGCGGGAAGATGGCCGGCCACATCATGGCGTTGGCAAAGCCCAGCAGGGCCACGAAGGCCACCGACACATAGCCGTGCGTTGCCCACGCGCCCAGGCAGAACACCACGCCCAGCACCGCCGACAGGGTCAGGTAGCGCGACTGCGATACCACCCGCGGAATCACCAGCAGGCCGACCACGTAACCGACCAGCATCGCGCCCAGGGTGAAGGCGGTGAACATCTTGGTCTCGTCCAGCGGCAGGTTGAAGCCATGCCCATAGGTGCCGATGGCATCACCGGCCATCACTTCCACGCCCACGTACACGAACAGGCACAGTACGCCCAGCCACAGGTGCGGGAACTGGAAGATGCTGCGGCGCTCGACCGCACCGGCGGCCACCGGCGTGGCGTTGGCTTCGGACGATTTGATTTCCGGCAGCGGCGAGAACAGGATCGCCACCGCCAGCACCACCAGCAGCGCCGCCATGGCCAGGTACGGGGCGTGGATCTTGGCGGCGAACTGGTTCAGCAGCACGGCCTTGGTCGCGGCATCGGCCGCCTGCACCTGCACGTCCAGATCGCCAATGCCATGCAGCACCACCGTGCCGATCAGGATCGGCGCCAGGATGCCGGCGATCTTGTTGCAGATGCCCATCAGCGCGATGCGCCGCGCCGCCGTTTCGATCGGCCCCAGGATGGAGATGTACGGGTTGATGGCCGTCTGCAGCAGGGCCAGGCCGCTGCCGATCACGAACAGGCCGCCCAGTGCGCCGGGGTACCAGCGCTGGGTGGCGAATTCGCCGAACAACGCGGCACCCCCGGCCATCACCAGCAGGCTCAGGCTCAGGCCCTTCTTCATGCCGGTGCGGCGCAGGATCCACGACGACGGCAGGGCCAGGAAGAAGTAGGACAGGTAGAACACCATCAGCACCAGGAAGGCACCAACCTCGCTGAGTTCGAAGGCGAGCTTGACGAAGGTGATCAGCGGGCCGTTGAGCCAGGTGAAGAAGCCGATCAGGAAGAACAGCACGCCGACGATGGCGATGGAGGTGGCCACGTTCGGGCGCGCGCTTGCAGCGGAGACGGCGGACATCGGGAAGGGCTCCTGCGGCGACGGCCGCAGAACGCGGCGTCGGAGAGTGGCTGGGAACAACGTTGTCACATTCTTTCGGTGGACAACGGCGGTTTGTCAACTTCCATGCAAGGCCGCATGAGCCTCGTGCTGCACTGCGCAACCCGATCGCAATGGATCGCGCTGAATGCGGCGCAGCCCTTGAGCCCCGTGCAGCAACGGTTCCCGCGTGAAACCCATGCTCACGTCATGTAAACGTTTACTGCACGCCGCATTCGTTGCGACGCAGCAACGAAAGTGTCACGAACTCGTTGACATCGTTGTCAGCGGGGTTACAGACTCCGCCCCAATCGCCGCCCCCGAACCCGGGGCCGGCCTCACCTGCAGCAGGAGCCCGCGTGACCGCCAGCCACCCCGCCCCGGCCCATGTCCTGTCCCGAGTCGCGCCGACATTCCTGGCCGCCGACGTCGGTGGCACCCATGTGCGCGTGGCCCGGGTCCAGGCCAGCGGTGATGCCGCCCATCCGGTGCAGGTGCTGGAATACCGCAAGTACCGCAACGCCGACCACGGCGGCCTCAGCGCGATCCTGTCCGACTTCCTGGGTGAAGGCCCGCGGCCCACGCATTGCGTGGTCGCAAGCGCCGGCTATGCCCGCGAGGACGGCACGGTGATCACCGCCAACCTGCCGTGGCCGCTGTCCGCGCGCCAGGTGGAAGCCGATGTCGGCCTGCAGCGGGTCTACATCGTCAACGATTTCGAGGCAGTGGCCTACGCCGCCGCACAGGTGGACGCCAGTGGCGTGCTGCACCTGTGCGGGCCGGAGACCGCTGCGCGCGGCCCGACCCTGGTGGTAGGACCCGGCACCGGCCTCGGTGCCGCGCTGTGGATCCCCACCGCGCACGGCCCGGTGGTACTGCCCACGGAAGCCGGCCAGCCGACCCTCGCCGCAAGCACCGAACTGGAAATGGCCATCGTCCGCCACATGCAGCGCGACCGCGCCCATGTGTCGATCGAGCATGCGATCTCCGGCCCCGGCCTGATGAACCTGTACCGCGCGGTGTGTGCGCTGCAGGGTCAGGTGCCGACGCTGGCCAGCCCCGATGCAGTCACCGCCGCGGCCATGGCCGATACCGATGCGCATGCGCGCCAGGCGCTGGATGTGTTCTGCGGGCTGCTCGGCAGCACCATCGGCGACATGGCCCTGTTCTATGGCGCCCATGGTGGCGTCTACCTGGCCGGCGGCATCCTGCCGCAGATCCGCGAATACCTGCACGCCAGCACCTTCGTCGAACGCTACCTGCAGAAGGGGCCGATGGGCGAAGCACTGGCACGCATCCCGGTGAAGGTCGTCGAACACGGCCAGCTGGGCGTGGTCGGCGCTGCCAGCTGGTACCTGCAGCAGCAGTCGGCCGCCTGACACCGCAACAGGCTTCAACGCAATCGCAGCACGCAGTACGTGGCACGCCAACGCACGGGACTTCGCCGCCGCCCCGCGCATGTCTTCGCAACCGTAACCGAACACCGCCGCCGGCATCCAATCGAGTGATGAGGAGAGACATCATGAACACCCGCAAGACCCTGCTTTCGGCCGCCATCGTCAGCTGCATCGCCTTCAGTGCGCATGCGCAGCAGGCCGCCCAGACCGCCACCGACCTGGATACCGTGCAGGTCACCGGCATCCGTGGGTCGATGGAAAAATCGCTGGACACCAAGCGCGAAGCCAATGCGCGCGTGGAAGTGGTCACCGCCGAAGACGTGGGCAAGCTGCCCGCGCACAACGTCGCCGACACCCTGCAGCGCCTGCCGGGCGTGAACATCAGCTCGTCCAGCGCCGACGAAGGCGGCTTCGACGAAGCCGACCGTGTCAGCCTGCGCGGTACCAGCCCGAGCCTGACCCAGACCCTGATCAATGGCCACACCGTCGGCTCGGCCGACTGGTTCGTGCTCAGCCAGGGCAACAACGTCGGCCGCAGCGTCAGCTACTCGCTGCTGCCGTCGGAGCTGGTGCGGTCGGTGGAAGTGAACAAGTCCTCGCAGGCCAAGCTGCAGGACGGCGGCACCACCGGTACCGTCAACATCCTCACCCGCAAGCCGCTGGAGTTCTCCAAGCAGCTCACCGCGGAAGGCTCGATCGGCATGGTGCGTTCGGACCAGGCCAAGTCGAATGACCCGCAGCTGTCGGCCCTGTTCAACTACAAGAACGACGAAGGCAACTTCGGCGTGATGGTGCAGGCCTTCAGCCAGAAGCGCGAGCTGCGCCGCGAAGCACAGGAAATCCCGGGCGGCTTCTTCCAGATCGATCCGAATGGCACCGTGGCCAAGTCCAACCCGGACCTGGCCGGCGTGTACGCGCCGGGCCTGCTCGGCTCGACCCTGTTCGAACAGACCCGCGAGCGCAAGGGCGGCCTGGTGTCGCTGCAGTTCAAGCCGATGGACAACCTGACCCTGGGCCTGGAAGGCTTCAGCTCGGAACTGAAGGCGAACAACTACAACCGCAACTTCATGCTGTGGGGCGGCCGCATCCTCAACGACCGCACCGTTGAAGATGCCAATGGCAACAAGATCCTGATTCCGGGCCAGGCCCCGAATCCGGGTTACGTCGTCAAGGATGGCGTGCTGTCCAACGCCACCTTCGCCGGCCAAGCCGACCGCGACTACGCGGTGTACGACATGATCTACCGCGAGTCGAAGGCCAAGACCAACTACATCACCTTCGATGCCGACTGGCAGATCAGCGACAACCTGGGCATGAAGTTCCAGGCTGGCAGCACCAAGGGCACCGGCGAAACGCCGCGCCAGTACATCGCCGAAGTCAACCTGGCCCGTGGTGGCGGCGCCACCTGGGCAACCCACGGCAACGGCTCGCCGATCGACTGGAACGTCGGTGGCAACATCGGCCCGAGCGGTGTGACCGATTTCGGCACCTGGGGCAACCAGCAGGTCACCGCGATCGACAAGGAAAAGTGGGCCACCCTCGATTTCAACCAGTACTTCGCCGACGCTGGCGTGCTGAACTCGATCGACTTCGGTGCCCGTTTCGGTGACCACAAGCGCGAGGCCCAGTCGCCGGAAGGCGCAACCCCGGGCGCGATCTGGGATGCGCTGAAGAACGGTGCGACCGCCAACTTCCCGGGCGGCTTCGCCAACGGCATCGGTGGCAGCTTCCCGCGCGACCTGTGGTACTTCACCCCGGGTGCACTGAAGGATGCGGTGACCAACAACTCCACCTGGCTGGCCGGCAATGACGGCCCGACCGGCCGCCACAACTACGGCGCCGAGTGGAAGGTATCCGAGAAGAACTTCGCCGCCTACGTGCAGGGCAACTTCAGCGGTGATCGCTGGAGCGGCAACGTCGGCCTGCGCTATGTCAACATCAAGCAGGACATCGACACCTACGCGGCGGCCATCGGCTCGACCGTGCCGGACGTGAAGAGCCTGTTCGGTGCCTGGACCCGCGAAGCCTTCGAGAACAAGCACAACCGCGTGCTGCCGAGCGCCAACTTCAAGTACGACCTGCGTGACGACCTGGTGCTGCGCCTGGCAGCCTCGCAGACCCAGACCCTGCCGGACTTCTCGGCGCTGGGCGCGTCCTCCTACGGTTCGGACCTGAACCGCACCGGTGGCGGCGGCAACCCGAAGCTGAAGCCGGTGGTGTCGACCAACTTCGACGCCAACCTGGAGTGGTACTTCATGCCGCGCGGCATGCTGTCGGTGGGTGCGTACTCAATGCGCCTGAAGGACTATGTGGCCTTCAGCACCGAGAAGCAGATGCTGTTCAGCGAGCTGACCAACCGCCTCGAGGAGTACAACATCTCGCGTCCGAAGAATGCCGACGGCAAGGTGCGCGGCTTCGAAGTGGCGTATGAGCAGCCGATCGGCGAGTACTTCGGCGTCAACGCCAACTACACCTACGCCGATGGCAGCACCTCGCATACCTGGGCCGACGGCACCGACAACCTGCTGGGCACCTCGAAGAACACCTACAACGTGGGTGCCTACTTCGAGAACGACACCTTCGGTGCCCGCCTCAGCTACACCCGCCGCTCGTCGTTCCTGATCGGCCTGTCCGGTGCCAACCCGTACTACCAGGATGACTTCGGCACGCTGTCGGCGTCGCTGAGCTACAAGGCCACCGACTGGCTGAGCGTCAGCTTCGATGCGCTGAACCTCAACAACCCGACCTACAAGTACTACCAGACCGCGGCCATCCCGACCTCGTTCTACAGCAACGGTCGCCAGTACTACCTCAACTTCCGCTTCAAGTACTGATCCAGCGGCGGCAACATCGCCGAGTCGTGCACGCACGCCGGGCCTGGGTCATTCCGGGCCCGGCGTTTTTCATGTATAGCGTTCATCGCACCGTTCCAAGGAGTCGTACCGATGGTCAAGCCTTCCCGCGCCCGGATGCGCAGCGCAGTGCTGCTGGGCAGCCTGCTCGCCCTGTTGCCGGTACTGCCGGCACTCGCCGCCGATCCCACTCCCGCCGCTGAAGCGCCCGGCCCGCAGCTGCGCGCCGGCAGCCTGATGCTGATTCCGGCCCCGGCCACCGTGCAGCGCGGCCAGGGCAGCGGCATCACCGTCCGCGCCGACACCGTGCTGTACGCAGAAGGCGAAGCAGCGCAGCGCGTCGCCAGCCAGTTCGCCGACCTGCTGGCCCGCAGCGGCGGGCCACGCCTGGCACTGGCCAAGGGCAAGGCCGCACCCAGGAGCGGCGGCATCCGTTTCGAGATCGTCCCGACCTTCCGCGACAGCGGTGAGGGCTACACGCTGGAAAGCACCGCGCAGGGCGTGGTGGTGCAGGCAGGCAACGAAACCGGCCTGTTCTATGGCGCGACCACCCTCGCCCAGCTCGCCACCGGCGGCAGCAACGGCGTGCTGCCTGCGGTGCAGATCCAGGACGCACCGCGTTTCAGCTGGCGCGGCTTCATGCTCGACTCCGCCCGTCACTTCCAGAGCCTGGACGAGATCAAGCGCGTGCTCGATGCGATGGCTGCGCACAAGCTCAACACCTTCCATTGGCACCTGACCGATGACCAGGGCTGGCGCATGGAAATCAAGCGCTATCCGAAGCTGACCGAAGTGGGCAGCTGCCGCCTGCCTGCAGGTGACGGCGGCATCGATCCGGTCAGTGGCCAGGAACATCCGTACTGCGGCTTCTACACGCAGGACCAGATCCGCGAGGTGATCGCCTACGCCGCCAAGCTGCATATCCAGGTGATCCCGGAAATCGATGTGCCGGGCCATGCGACTGCCGCGATTGCTGCGTATCCGGAACTGGGCAGCATCGATACGCCGCTGAAGCCGATCAGCGAATGGGGCGTGTTCCCCAACCTGTTCAACGTGGAAGACAGCACCGTCACCTTCCTCGAGAACGTGCTGGAAGAAGTGATCGACCTGTTCCCGGCCAGGTACGTGCATGTCGGTGGCGACGAGGCGGTCAAGGACCAGTGGGAAGCCTCGAAGCAGGTGCAGCAGCGCATGCGTGTGCTGGGCATCAAGAATGAAATGGCCATGCAGAGCCACATCATCAAACGCCTGGAAACCTTCCTGGAGGAGCACGACCGGCGCCTGATCGGCTGGGACGAAATCCTCGAAGGCGGGTTGCCGCCGCAGGCCACGGTGATGTCGTGGCAGGGCACCGAGGGTGGACTGGCTGCAGCCAGCGCCGGCCATGACGTGATCATGTCGCCGGTCGGCTACCTGTACCTGGACTACCTGCAAACCGCCTCGCCGAACGAGCCGCCGGGCCGTCCGACCCAGGTCAATCTCGGCAAGCTGTACAACTTCGAACCGGTGCCGGCCGAGCTGGCCGCCGACAAGCGTGGGCACATCCTCGGCCTGCAGGCCAACATGTTCACCGAGCACACGCGCAGCTATGCGCGACTGCAGCACAACCTGTTCCCGCGCCTGGCCGCCGTGGCCGAGACCGGCTGGAGCACGACGGAACATCGTGACTTCCGCGATTTCCTCGCGCGCCTGCCGGCGCAGCTGCAGCGCTACCGTGCCTGGGGCCTGGCCTATGCGCAGACGCCGTTCGAAGTGGGCGTGGATTACACCGACAATCGCGCGGACAACACGGTGACGGTGTCGCTGTCCAATCCGCTGGGTTATGAAGTGCGCTACAGCACCGATGACCAACCGGTGAGCGCGCAGTCGCCGCTGTACCAGCAGCCGCTGACCGGGCAACTGCCGACCACCGTGCAGGCCGCCGCGTTCTACCAGGGGCAGATGCTGGCCGCGAAGCCGACCATCGCCGCATTCACCGCGCAATCGCTGCTGAGCCGCAGCAGCGATGAGCTGCTCAGCTGTGTGGGCAAGAAGGGCCTGGTGCTGCGCCTGGAAGACGATGGCCCACGCGAAGGCAACCGTGCAGTGTTCAACGTCGACATCTTCCAGCCGTGCTGGCGCTGGCCGCAGGCGCAGCTGGACGGCATCGGTAGTGTGGAAGTGCGTGCCGGCCGCATTCCATACTACTTCCAGCTGGCCCACGACGAACCCAAGCGTCGCTTCGAGAAGGCCAAGCGGGCGCACGGCGAGATGCTCGTGCGTCGTGGCGACTGCAGCGGCAAGGTGCTGGCGGAAGTGCCGTTGCCGGCCACGCCGGATGCCGATGGCTTCGTGACGCTGAAGGCCACGCTGCCGAAGGGCACACAGGGCACCGGTGACCTGTGCATCAACTTTACCGGCGACACGCGTCCGGCGATGTGGGTGCTGGACGAGGTCACGCTGGGGAAATGACGGCAGGTCTGTCCTGGTGGGTGCCGACCTTGGTCGGCACCTCGGGCAGTCCATCCACGCATGGCGTGGATCTACGGGTGGGTGCCAGCCTTGGTTGGCACGCCTCTACCCGCGCCAGCGCAGCAGCAGGTCGCGCAACGGTGTCAGGGCCGTGGCCATGCCGGCCAGCACGCCAATGGTGTTGGCAATCGCATCCATCGGGTCGGCGGTACGGTTGCTGGTCAACGCGCCCTGGGCGAATTCGATGCCAATGCCCATCAACACCAGCCCCACGCCCACCCACAGCAGCGGACGCCCGCGGCGGAACAGCTGCACCGCGCTGCCGGCCAGGATGAAATAGGCGAGGAAGTGCTCGCCCTTGTCGCTGTTTTCCGGCAGCGGAATCGGCGGCGGTGGAATCAGGCAGACCACGACCACCAGCAGCACCGCCAGCACCCACAGCACGGTCCACAGCCGTGGCCGCCGCAGCGGCTTGGTCAGCGGCAGCGCTCCACTCACAGGCGCCAGCTCAGGTCACCCAGCTCGAAGGCCGGCTCGAAGTCGACGCCACGTTGCAGCCCGATGGCCTGGAAGCGCTCGCCCATTTCGGTCGGCAGGGTCAGCTTCTTCACCTGGTCGCGCAGCTGGATGCGGCCAACCTCATCCGTACGTTCCTCGGCCAGCAGCAGCACCTGGTCCAGGCCGTTGCCGAGCAGGAAACTGGCCTGGCTGCAGTAACCGGCCAGCTCGAAACCACCGTGCATGCCCGCCTCGGCCATCGCGGTGAAATCCACCGATGCGGTGATGTCCTGCAGGCCCGGCCAGCGATGCACGTCGTTGTGCACGTGGTGGCGGTAGAAGGCACGCACGGTACCGTCGTCGCGATCGTGCTGGTAGAACTCGCCGCGGTTGTAGCCGTAGTCGACGAACAGCATCGCGCCACGCTGCAGGCCACCGGCCACCGCCTGCAGCCAGTACGGCAGCTGCGGCAGCACTTCGGAACGGTAGCCCTCGGCGAAAGGCTTCTCCAGATAACGCTCGATGTGGCGCACCGCGCCATTGAGCAGGATGTCGGCCGGCTGCGCGCCGCGGATGAAATTGCCTTCGCCATCAAGCTCGACGGTTTCCTCGTAGACCTCGCCATCGCGGATCAGGAAGCGTGGAGTCGGCAGCGCGTCAATCACCTCGTTGGCAAACACCACGCCCTCCCAGTCCTCCTCGAACGGGCGATCGACCCAGTCCACGCGCGCCGCCAGCTCTGCTGGCAGGCTCTGCTGCAGGCGCTGCTGCTGGCGCTCGCGCAGGTCGGCACTGGGTTCAAGGATGGCGTAGCGCGACGGCAGCGCGTCCAGCTCGGCCAGGCGCAGCAGCACCGCCTCGGCGAAGGCGCCCGTGCCGCCGCCCAGCTCCAGCATCCGCGCCTGCGCACCCAGCTGGGCGAACACCGGTGCCAGCGCATTGGCCACGCTGCCGGCGAACAGGCTGCCGAGCTCGGGCGCGGTGGTGAAGTCGCCACTGCCACCGAACTTGCTGGCGCCGGCGCTGTAATAACCCCAGCCAGGGGTATACAGGCACAGCTCCATGAAGCGCGAGAAGGGCATCGCCCCGCCCTGCGCAAGGATTTCGGCGCGCAGGGCGGCGGCCAGCTGGTCGCTGTGGGCCAGGGCATCGGCTTCGGGCAAGGGGAAGGTGGGCTGCATGGCGTCTTCGAATGCGGTGACAATGGTGCACAGGATAGCCGAGCCTTGGAGGACCCTCGATGAGCGATACCCACCCCGTGGTCCTGATCACCGGCAGCGCGCGCCGGATCGGTGCGGCCATTGCCCGCCAGTTCCACGCCTGCGGCTGGTCGGTGGTGCTGCACGCCAACACCTCCAGCGCCGAGCTGCAGCAGGCCGCGTTCGATTTCGACAACGTGCGCCCCGGCAGCGTGCTGGCGCTGCAGGCCGACCTGCGTGACGCCGACGCCCTGTCCGACCTGGTGGAACAAGCGGTCACCCATTTCGGCCGCCTGGACGCGCTGGTCAACAACGCGTCCAACTTCTTCCCCACCCCGCTCGGCCAGGTCACCGCCGAGGCGATGGACGAGCTGTATGCGGTCAATGCGCGCGCGCCACTGCTGCTGTCACAGGCGGCGGCGCCCTACCTGCGCCGCCAGCAGGGCTGCATCGTCAACCTGACCGACCTGCATGGCACCGACCCGATGCGCGACCACATCGCCTACACCATGGCCAAGGCCGCACTGGAGATGGCCACGCGCTCGCTGGCGCTGGAGCTGGCGCCGAAGGTGCGGGTCAATGCGGTGGCGCCGGGTGCGATCCTGTGGCCGGAACAGGGCAAGGACGATTTCGCCCGCGAGGCGCTGCTGGCGCGCACGCCGCTGGCGCGGATCGGTACCGTGGAGGAAATCGCCGAAGCGGTGTATTGGCTGGTGGCCGAGGCCAGCTTCGTCACCGGCCACACATTGCGCGTGGATGGTGGACGCACGGTAAGTTGAGGTAGTGCCGGCCGCTGGCCGGCAACCTCCCTCATGCCAGGTCCACCACCTCGAACGCCTCGCCAAACTGCTTGTGCGCGCGCCACAGCGTGGCCAGGTCCTGCCCACTGACCGGGTCGATGAAGTCCGGCGCGATGTCGGCCAGCGGCTTCAGCACGAAGGCATGCTTCAGTTCCGGGCGCGGGATGCGCAGGTGGCCGGGACCTTCCACCACCAGGTCGCCGTAGAACACCACGTCGATGTCCAGGGTCCGGTCGGAAAAGCGCGGCCCGCTGCGGTCGCGGCCGTGCGCGTCTTCCAGCGCATGCAGCCAGTCGTCCAGCTCCTGCAGCGGCAGGTCGGTCTCGATCGCTACCGCATTGTTGAGGAAGGCCGGGCCATCGAAGCCGACCGCGGCGGTACGGTAGGCGGGCGACACCTGCAGCGCGCCGAAGCGCTCGCGCAGGGCCGTCACCGCGGCGTGGAGGTAGCGGCGGGGCTGGACATTGCTGCCCAGGCTCAGGAGCACGGTCGTCATGCGGTTCAGGTGGCAGCGATGGGGGCGTGGACATGCCGTCGTCACGGCGGCCTGCCTACAATCCGGGACGCACATGATAGGGCACCGACATGACCTATTGCGTTGGAATCGAGGTGGACGAAGGCTTGGTCTTCGCTGCCGACACCCGGACCAATGCCTCGCTGGACGATGTGCGCGTGCACCGCAAGCTGCACGTGTTCGAGTACCCCGGCCAGGCAGCCTACGTGCTGATGGCGGCCGGCAACCTGGCCACCGCCCAGCTGCTGGTGTCACGCCTGGGGCGCGACGCCGGTGAACGGCGCACGCCCAACCTGCGCGACATGACCCACCTGTTCGAGGCCGCCGAGTATGTCGGCCAGCTGCTGGTGGACAGCCAGGTGCACAGCAGCCACAGCGAGCACGGCCATGACGGGGTCAACACCCAGGCCACGCTGATCTTCGGCGGGCAGATCGCCGGCGAGCGGCCGGGTCTGTACATGGTCTATCCACTCGGCAACGCCATCGCTGCTTCGCCGGAGACGCCCTATCTGCAGATCGGTGAGTCCAAGTACGGCAAGCCGATCCTCGACCGCATCCTCAGCCCGGCCACACGCCTGGAGGACGCGGCGCGGACGGCAATCGTGTCGCTGGATTCGACCATCCGCTCCAACCTGTCGGTAGGCCTGCCGATCGACCTGGCGCTGCTGCGCGATGGTGAACTGCGCATCGGCCAGCAGCTGCGGCTGGGTGCTGATTCAGCGCTGTATGCCGACATCCACCAGAACTGGTCGCGGCGGCTGGAACAGGCGGTGGACGCCCTGCCGCGGTTCCCCTGGGAAACCTTGGACCGGTAGTGCCGGCCGCTGGCCGGCAACCGCGTTGATTCCACCACACATGAATGCCGGCCAGCGGCCGGCACTACCGGAACGTCAGCCCAGCGCTTCGGCCACCGCACGGAACACCTGCTGCATCTGCAGTGGCTTGTGCAGCACATGCACCTCCACGCCGTCCGGGAATGCATCGGCCGCAACCGGCACTGCCGGATCCTCCAGCACCAGTGCCGGGCCGCGATAGCCCAGCGTGGCCATCTCGCCCAGCAGCTGGCTGGCCGGCAGCAGCTTGGAGCCTGCATCGGCGATCACCAGCGCAGGCATCGCCTCCTGCTGCATCCAGCGCAGCGCGGCCGGGCCGTCGGACGCCAGCTGCAGCTGGTAGCCCTGGCTGGACAGCGCATTGCCCAGCAGCGACAGGCGCGTGGCTTCGCCATCGACCACCAGGATCGACTGGCCGCTGCCCAAGGCCACCAGCTGTTCGATCGGCTCGCTGCCATCGATGGCGTCGTGCATCGGCAGGCGCAGTTCGAAGCAGGTGCCCTGCCCCGGCTGGCTGCTGACGTGGATGCTGCCGCCGGCGCCTTCAACGATGCGCTTGCAGGAAATCAGCCCCAGGCCAGTGCCATCTGCCTTGGTGGTGAAGAACGGATTGAACAGATGCGACAACGTATCCGCATCCATACCGATGCCTTCGTCGGCCACGCGGATATGCATCCAGTCCACGCCATCGCGCTGGCCGGCATGGCTGGCGGTGAGGCTCAGGCGGCCGCCATTGGGCATCGCCTGGATCGCATTGAGCGCCAGGTTCAGCATCACCTGCTGGAGTTCGGTGTAGTTGGCATCGACCACCAGGCCTTCGTCCTGCACCTGCAGTTCCAGGCGCACGGCGTCGGGCACGTTGCTGCGCAACAGCAGCGCCACCGCATCGAACAGGCCATCGATCTCGATGCGCTCGCTCGGCTTGCGCGAACCGCGCACGAACGACAGCATCGATTCGGCCATCTCATGGCCACGGCGGCCGCACTCGGCGATGACATCGGCCAGATGATGCAGCTGCGGATCGTCGGTGCGCGCCTTCAGCAGGTCCGGCATGATCAGCAGCGGCTGCAGGATGTTGCGCAGGTCGTGGCTGAGGCCGGCAGCGAGCAGCGACAGGCTTTCCAGGCGCTGCGCGCGCATCAGTTCGGTTTCCACCCGTGCGCGCTCGATCGCGCTGCGTGCATCGCGGATCGCACGTGCCACCGCCGACGGCAGGCGCGCCGGCAGGTGCTTGATGATGTAATCGTTGGCGCCCTTCTGCAGCGCCGCCACCGCGTTCTCCTCACCCATGGTGCCGGAGACGAAGATGAAGGGCACCTCCGGTGAGGTCTCACGCACGATGCGCAGCGCGTCGTCACCGGAGAATCCCGGCATGCTCAGGTCGGACAGCACGATGTCCGGCTGGAACGCGACCAGTGCCTGGCGCAGTTCGGCCTCGCTTTCGACGCGCTCGAAACGGGCCTCCAGGCCCGCATCGAGCATCTGTTCGGACATCAGCTCGGCATCTTCCGGTGAGTCCTCCACCAGCAGGATGCGCAGCGCCCCCAGGGCGGGACCGGTCAGGGGCATGGGCTCACTCGAGTTCCGGTGCCTGGTTGATCAACGCCCAGAACTTGCCCAGGGTCTGCACCGCGCCGAAGAACTGGTCCACGTCCACCGGCTTGACCACATAGGCGTTCACGCCCATGTCCCAGCTGCGGGCCAGGTCGCTTTCCTCCCGCGAGGACGACAGGATCACCACCGGCAGGCGCTTGAGCTCTTCGTGCTCGCGGATCTGCCGCAGTACTTCCAGGCCATCCATGCGCGGCATCTTGATGTCCAGCAGCAGCACGGCCGGCAGGCCTTCCTCGCGGTTGGCGAAGGCACCACGGCGCAACAGGTAGTCCATCACTTCCACGCCATCCTCGACGTGCACGATGGGGTTGGCCAGACGCGCCTCTTCCAGGGCGTCGATCGCCATTTCGGCATCCGCCGGGCTGTCTTCGGCGAGAAGAATGGTGCGCAGAGTGGTCATGCAGAAGGCCCTTGTTTGTCCGCATCGATCGCGGGAGGCAGGTAGAAGTGGAAGGTGGCGCCAACGTCCGGTTCGGCCTCGGCCCAGATACGGCCGCCATGGCGGGTCAGCACGCGGCGCACGCTGGCCAGGCCGATGCCGGTCCCCGGGTAGTCACTGGCCTTGTGCAGGCGCTGGAACACACCGAACAGCTTGCCGGCGTAGGCCATGTCAAAGCCTGCACCATTGTCGCTGACCGTGAACTGATGACCGCCGTCAGGCTGTGGCTGGTAGTCCACGCGGATCTTCGCCGGCTCGCGGTTGCCCGAATACTTCACCGCGTTGCCGAGCAGGTTCAGCCAGACCTGGCGGATCATGTTCTCGTCGCCGACCACGATCGGCAGCGGGGCGATGTTCCACTCCACCTGGTGCAGATGGCCGCTGTTCTCGGCCTCGGCCTGCAGGTTGGAATCGAGCATGGCGCGGGTATCAGCCACAAGTGACTGCATGTCCACCGCCTGCTGGCGCATCGCCACCCGGCCCAGCCGCGAGTAGACCAGCAGGTCGTCGATCAATGCCGCCATGCGCCGCGCTGAGCTGGAGATCACCTCCAGGTAATGGCGGCTCTTGTCATCGGCGGCGTCGCCCAGATGGCGCGACAGCTTGTCGGAGAATCCGGCCACGTGGCGCAGCGGCGCGCGCAGATCATGCGAGACCGAATAGCTGAAGGCTTCCAGTTCCCTGTTGACCTCGGATACCTGCGCGACCTTGCCCTCCAACTGGCGGTTCAGCTCTTCCACGCGCATCTGCACGGCACGCTGCACCGTGACATCGCTGATGGTCAGAAGCACGACTTCGTCATCGGTATCCGGCAACGGCATGCGCCGCGCATTGAGCAGCATGTAACGCGCCATGCCATCGGCGGTGCGCTGTTCGTGCTCGAAATCCCACAGCTCGCGGCCACGCAGCAGCACGTCGGACAGGCGCTGGCGCACTACGGCGTCGTTCCAGGCGCCGTCGCCGACTGTTTCCAGCAGCAGGCCATCGGCACGTTCGTCCTGCAGCCCGTACAGCTCGGCGAAGGCCGGGTTGTGCAGCTGCACGCGCAGGTCGCGGTCGAGCAGCACGATGGGCTCGCGCACGGTCTGCAGCACCGAGGCCGCACGTGCGGCCGAACGCAGCGATTGTCGTTCGGCATGCAGGCGGCGGCCGATCTGTCGCTGCAGCAGCCACAGCACCAGGCCAAGCAGCGCCAGCTGCACCACCAGCGAACTCCACGACACCAGCTCGGTCTGCCTGCGCTGGCGCGCAGCCTGGTCGGCTCGCAATGTCAGCAGTTTCTGCTCGCTGGCCTGCAGTTCTTCCACCAGGCCACGGATCGGATAGCGCGTGCTCAGATCCTGCACCAGCTCGCGCTGATCACTGTTGGGCTCGGATTTCGCGAGCTCACGGGCAAGTGCCATGCGGCCTTCCAGCATCGACTCGATACGACCGATGCGGATCAGCTGGTCAGGATTGTCGCGGGTCATCCGGCCCAGTTCGGCCAGGCGTCCAGGGATGTCGTTGGCCTTGGCCATGCGCTCGCGCAGCCCCGGCGCATCCACACCCTTGGACAGCGTCAGCGCCGCCGACTCGACATCGCGTACGTCGGCCTGCAGCTGTTGCAGGGCCACACCCACGGCCTGGGTATGGTTGACCCAGGCCATCGCCTGTTCGTTGTCCTGCTGCAGTTTGCGCAGAGTCAACCACGGCACCACGATGATCGCGGCAGCGGCCAGCGCCAGGGCCGGCAACCGCCAACGGTCCCAGATGTCGTCACTGAAAACCAGCGCCATAGTTCCTCGTCAGCACGGCCGCGTAGCGTTGTCCGGGACGAGCCCGGCTGCGGCGGAACCGGCAATATAGCGCAGGCGGTCACAAGTCTGGGGTTTCCAGACTGGTTGGCTGAACGGGTTACGGAAACCCCACTGCAGAGCCGAGCCCACGCTCGGCTGTTACCCAAAGTCAGCCGAGCATGCGCTCGGCTCTACACGGCAGCGGGCGCCCCATGCCGGGGCGCCCACCGGGTTCAGCGCTTGGCCGCAGCGCTGACCTTCAATGCGGCAGCATCGACGCGGGTCACGCCCTTGATGCCCTTGGCGGTGGTGACCGCCTTGTCCTTCTCGGCCTGAGTGGCCACGGCACCGCTCAGGCTGACCACGCCGTTCACGGTTTCCACCTTGATCTCGGTACCCGGAACGTTGCTGCTGGCGAGCAGGTCGGCCTTCACCTTGGTGGTGATCCAGGTATCGGTCACCGGCTCGTTGGAATCGTGGCGATCAGCATGGGTCGCCGGATGCGCACTCGTCGGCGGGCTCTTTGCAGCCGGATCCTTGGCGAATGCGGCCGAGGAGGACAGCGCCAGGCCCAGCGTGAGGGCGGAGGCAATCAGCGTGCGGGTCGTATTGCTCATCGTGTCGTACTCCTTCGGAATGTGCTGCCAGTCTGGACAGACCGACGTAGAGCAGGCGTGGCGTTGCGGTCATGCCGCTGTGAATCGGGGCATCTGCAACGACAACCGTTCAGCTTTGGCTCGTGACCCCGCGTCGTTTACCCTGCCCTTCCCACTGCCGGAGCTCTGTCATGCGCCCCGACCTGCAACTGGCCCTGATCGGCTACGGCCTCGCCGGCCGTGTCTTCCACGCACCGCTGATCCAGCACACACCCGGCCTGGCGCTGCACAGCATCGTCAGTTCGCAGCGCGACACGTTGCTGCGCGCGTTCAGCGACGTGCACGCGCGTGCCACGCCGCAGGAGGTGTTCGACGATCCGGCCGTGGATGCCGTAGTAATCGCCACGCCGAATGAACAGCATGCGCCGCTGGCAATCGCGGCACTGGCTGCGGGCAAGCATGTGCTGGTCGACAAGCCGTTCGCGCTGGACGTGGCCGAAGCGGAAACGGTATTGGCTGCGGCACGCGATGCCGGACGCATCGCCACCGTGTTCCAGAACCGGCGCTTCGATGCCGACTTCCTTACACTGCAGGCGCTGCTTGCGGACGCGACGCTGGGCGACATTGCCGAGTGCCATGCGCACTTCGATCGCTACCGTCCACAGGTGCGCGACCGCTGGCGCGAACAGGACGGTCCCGGCAGTGGCCTGTGGTACGACCTCGGCCCGCACCTGCTGGACCAGATGCTGGTGCTGTTCGGCTGGCCCGAGGCGATCGATGCCGATCTGGCCGTGCAGCGCGATGGCGGCAGCGGCATCGACTACTTCCACGCCGTGCTGCACTACCCACGGCATCGCGCGATCGTGCATTCCGGTTCCCTGGTGGCAGCGCCCACACCGCACTTCAGCGTGCATGGCAGCAAGGCCAGCTGGATCAAACATGGCCTGGATGTGCAGGAAGCGCAGCTGCGCCGTGGTGCTGCACCCGGTGCGCCCGGCTGGGGCATCGACCCGCGGCATGGCGAGCTGGTGCGCTGTGATGCCGAGGACAACGTGCAGCGCAGCACCGTCGACAATCTGCCCGGTGACTACCGGCGGTTGTATGCGCAGTTCGCAGCGGCCATGCATGGCGACGGCGAAGCCACGGTCAGTCCGGTGCAGGCATTGCAGCTGATGCGGCTGCTGCAGGCAGGCATGGACAGTGCCCGCGAGGGGCGGCGAGTGCAGTTGGGTTGACCGGCAGGGCTGCGCCCTGCCCCCCGGTAGTGCCGGCCGCTGGCCGGCAACAGCAACAGCCGGCTATCCGCGGGATGGCAGAGTGGGTCCTGGTGGGTGTCGACCTTGGTCGACACGTAGATCCACGCCATGCGTGGATCTACGCCAATCGGTGCTTACGACTTCTTGATCGCGTGGCCGCCGAACTCGTTGCGCATCGCCGACAGCAGGCGGTCGGTGAACGAATTCGATTCGCGCGAACGCAGGCGTTCCAGCAGCGACAGGGTGATCACCGGCGCCGGTACGTCCAGTGCGATCGCTTCGGCCACGGTCCAGCGGCCTTCGCCGGAATCCTCCACGTACGGGGCGATGCCATCCAGCGACGGATTGCGCTTGAGCGCTTCGGTGCTCAGGTCCAGCAGCCACGAACGCACCACACTGCCGTGGCGCCAGACTTCGGCCACCTGGGCCAGGTCCAGTTCCATTTCCTGCTTGCGCTCCATCAGCGCGAAGCCTTCGGCGTAGGCCTGCATCATTCCGTACTCGATGCCGTTGTGGACCATCTTGGTGAAGTGGCCAGCGCCGGACGGGCCGACACGCCCCCAGCCACGGTCTTCGGCCGGTGCCAGCGTGCGCAGCAGCGGTGCGATCTGCTCCACCACCGATGCTTCGCCACCGACCATCAGGCTGTAGCCTTCCTGCAGGCCCCACACGCCACCGCTGGTGCCGCAGTCGACGTAGCCCAGGTCATCCTCGGCCAGCGCCTTGGCGCGGCGGATCGAATCCTGGTAGTTGGAGTTGCCGCCGTCGATGACGATGTCACCTTCGGCCAGGTGCGGGGTCAGCTGGCCCAGGGTCTGGTCGACGGTTTCGCCGGCCGGCACCATCAGCCACACCACGCGCGGCACCGGCAGCGCGGCAACTGCGGCGGCCAGCGAATCCACCACCTCCAGGCCGGCCTCGGCGGCGCGCTGGCGGGCACCTTCGCCCGGGTCGTAGCCGACCACGCGGTGGCCACCGCGATGCAGGCGCTGGGCCATGTTGGCGCCCATGCGGCCGAGGCCGATCATTGCAATATCCATTGTTTCACCTTCAGTTGGGGTCTAGGGTCAGGCTGCCTGGCCTGCCGGTAGCCGCGCAGTGGCGCAGCTGCGCCTCGCGCCAACGCCGGTAGAGCGTGGTATGCAGATTGTGCACTGCCAGGTCGATCGAAAACGGGGTTCGCGGGTTGCGGTCGAGCAGGCGGGCGATGTGGTAGCCGATGGGACGTATACCGCGCGGGTGCACATAGATCACGAACTGCTGGTAGAACGGATCGTCCAGCAGCTGGTCCATGCGTGCCAGCGTGGCGTGGTAGCGCGGTTCCAGCCGCGCGCGCAGGTACGGGTCGCGTTCGAACAGCAGGCGCTCGAAGTAGCGCTGGCCAACACGCGGGATGTCCCGCGCAAGTTTCCACAACTCGGCATTGCGCTGGTCATACCAGGCCAGGCCGCCGTGCAGCGCCAGGGCCTGCGCAGCGTCTCCGCCCACTGAAACCACGACGAAGTTCTCGGCCTGGTTGCTCAGATCATCCAGCGTGCTCTTGTCATACACGTGCTCGATGAAGCCGGGCGCGCCGACGAAGGCCTGGCGCCCCATCGCCGACGTGCGCACTGCCTTGCCATCGGCAAGGAAATCACCTGCATGCGCGCCGAGCAGGATGCTGTCGGTAACGTGCAACGCAAGGAAGGTGCCGATCGACAGTTCGCCTGCGGCAAATTCAGCATCGAATGCCGTGTCGCCATACAGTTCGCGCTGGGTGGCCAATTGAGCGACCTGACGACCGACTCCGCATTCGGCGCGCACATTGCCGCTGTAGAACGCCTGCAGCGCCTGGCTGTTGCCCGCAGTGGGCACGAAACCGCGGCCGAAGCTTCGCGTGCGCTGCCAGCCTTGCGCCTGTGCGCCGTGCAGGCCGAAGCCGATCCAACCGAGCTGCAGGCCAGAGAAACGGAATCCTGGGTTGCCCTGCAGTGCAGTAGCGGCACGTTGCGTGGCTGCACCCAGCTCGAAGGCATAGGCGCAGACGGTTGCCGGATCGTCCAGCACCTGCTGCAGCAACGCCTTGCGCGCTGCAGCCGGCATGTCCGCTGGCCATTGCACGCGCAGATCGCCCGCCGCGTGCGCCCCGGCCAGCGACGCGCGCGTGCATACCGGGCCACCGTGCACCTGCGGTGCACCAATCGCACGCACTTCGAAGCGCCATCCCAACCGCTGCAGCAGGCCTTCCGTACAGTCCAGCGGCGCGGCAGTCACGCCCAGCGCGGGCAGCAGCAGGGCCACGCCCATCCATCTGCCGCGCACGATCAACCCTGGTCCGTGCTGGCCGGTGCCGGCTCCAGGGGTGTGGCCGCGGGCGGCACGTGCTTGCCTGCCTCCGCCGGAAGGTACTGTTGCAGGCGCTGGAAGAAGCGACGATAGAACTCGGCATCGGTGACCGTGCTGCTGGCCACCTTCACCAGCGAGTCGTCATTGCTGCCGAACGGCAGCGATACAGATCCGAGCGCGCCGACACCGACACTGGCCGAGGTCGGACTCTTCTTCAACGCATAGCGGTCCTGCACGGCACTGACGAACACCAGTGTCTGGTTCCCCCGCGGTGCGCAGGAAATACGCAGCACCAGCTGCTCGTGATCGTCTTCACGCGGCTGGAAATTCTTGCTGCCTTCCACCTGCGCCGCGTCGGAACGGGCGATGGCATAGCCCTGGCTGAGCAGGGTGCGCCGCGCAGCCTCGCACGCATCCCCCGGGCGACCATCGACGGTGCGCGAGAAGGTATCGCCGGAATCGAAGGATTCGCGCAACAGGGTACTGTCGGCGGCACGGCCACCACAGGCCGACAGGATCAGGGCGCCGGAGAGCGCCACGGCAACGCTGGAAAGACGGGAGGCCCGCATGGGTACTCCTGCGAGGACGGTACCGGCAAGGGTAGTCCCGCAGTCGTGTGCGGCAGGTCGAAACCGGCATGACCGGGCCACCCCGTTGCTGCCGGTTCATGCACGTAAAAGGGGACGGAGGGGATTAAGTCGTTTGTGGCACTTCGCTCGCCGGGCATGGCCCGGCGCTACCGTGAACGAGGTCCCCAAACAGAAAGGGGCCGGCAATGCCGGCCCCTCCGTTTCACATGTCGCTACCGGCTCAGTCCGCCCAGCGACCGGCGCCGGTCGACTGCGGCAGCACCTGCGCCGACAGCGGGCGGTCATTGGCCAGCAGGTTCACCGCATCGGCCAGGATCGAGGCCGACTCGCGCAGCAGCGGGTCAGGACGCTTCTCGGCAGCCTTCTCGCGGGCGGCATCCTTGACGATGTCGCGCTCGTTGCCGGTCAGGCCGTCGTCGTTGCTGTCATCGGCCAGCGGGTCCAGGGCCAGGCCAAGTTCCTTGCGCATCGCCTGGCGCTCCTTGCGCTGGGTGTCCTGGCGCTCACGCTCGGCGCGGCGGGTGGCCTCGTTCAGCGAGATGTACTTCTTCGCGGCCTCGGTGCGGAACTGCTCCACGTCCTCGTTCCACCACTGGAATTCCTTGTCGGCGGCAATGCGCGCGTCATGGCGGGTTTCCAGCTTCGGCAGCAGCGGCGCGAAGTTGCCGTACTGGGTGTGCGGTACGGCGGCGATGCGGGTCCACGGCAGTGCGTTGTCGTAGGTGCTTTCACCGAATTCGGTGGCATCGACGCTGGCCGGGAAGGCCAGGTCCGGCACCACACCCTTGTGCTGGGTGCTGCTGCCGCTGATGCGGAAGAACTGGGCGATGGTCAGCTTGACCTGGCCGAAGCGCTGGGTCTCGCCACTCGGCCAACGGTCCAGATCGACGATGTTCTGCACGGTGCCCTTGCCGAAGCTGGTCTCACCGATCACCAGGCCACGACCGTAGTCCTGGATGGCACCGGCGAAGATTTCCGAAGCCGAAGCCGAACCGCGGTTGATCAGCACCGCCAGCGGGCCATCCCATGCCACGCCCTGGTTGCGGTCGCTGTTGACGGTGACGCGGCCACCGGACTCGCGCACCTGCACCACCGGGCCCTGCTCGATGAACAGGCCGGTCAATTCAATGGCTTCATCCAGCGAACCACCGCCGTTGTTGCGCAGATCCAGCACCACGCCGTCCAGCTTGTCGTTCTTGAACCCAGCCAGCAGCTTGGCCACGTCGCGGGTGGCCGAGGCGTAGTCGGCCGCATTGCGGCGACGGCCTTCGAAGTCCTGGTAGAAGGTCGGCAGCTTGATCACGCCGACCTTGCGTGCCGGCTCGCCGTTGGCGGCCGGAATGGTCATGGTCTCGCCCTTGGCGGCCTGCTCGGCCAGGCGCACCTTCTGGCGGGTCAGCACCAGGGTGTGGTGCTTGCCGTCGGCACCTTCGGCAGCCGGAATGAATTCCAGCTTGACCTGGGTGTCCTTGGCGCCACGGATCTTGGCCACGACATCGTCGATACGCCAGCCGATCACGTCCTCGACCAGGCCGGACTTGCCCTGGCCGACGCCGACGATACGGTCACCCGGCTTCAGCGTGCCATCCACCGCGGCCGGGCCACCGGCGATGATCTCGCGGATCACCACCACGTCGTCCTGGCGCTGCAGCTGCGCACCGATGCCTTCCAGCGACAGCGACATCGCCTGGTTGAAGTTCTCGGCAGTGCGCGGGGTGAAGTAATCCGTGTGCGGATCAACCGCGCTGGTGTACGAATTCATGAAGAACTGGAAGACGTCTTCGCCCTTCAGCTCGTTGACCGACTTCTCCAGCGTTGCATAGCGCTTGTCCAGCGTCTTACGGATGTCGTCCGGCTTCTTGCCGGCTAGCTTCAGGCGCAGCCAGTCGTTCTTCACCGACTTGCGCCACAGCTCATCCAGTTCGGCGCTGCTGGCCGCCCACGGCACCTTCTTGCGGTCGTACTCGAAGCGCTCGTCGGTGGTGAAATCCGGCTCCTGCTTGAGCAGCTTGCGCGCATAGGCCACGCGCTCGCCGACGCGCTGCTTGTAGACCGCGAACACCTGGAACGCCGGCTCCAGCTCGCCGCCACGGATGGCCGAGGAGATGTTGGCTTCGAACGGCGCGAAGCGCGCCACGTCGGCCTGGGTGAAGTACTGCTTGCCGCCGTCCAGCGTCTCCAGGTAGCGCTTGAACACGTCCTTGGAGGTGGCCTCGTCCAACGCGCGCGGGCGGTAGGCGTAGCGGCTGTCGGACAGCAGGCCGTAGACCAGCTTGGAGGTGGTCACCTGATCGGCGGTTGCCGCGGCGGGCAATGCCAGCGAGTCGGCCTTGGCCGCCAGCGCCAGCGGCGCGACCAGCGCCAGGGCCATCAGGAATGCGGGGGCTTTGAATTTCATTGACGTGCTCGAAGGCGCCTTGCCAAGGGGGAGACTGCGGGGTGTTAAGACACCACGACAGTGCCGAAAGTTGCCGGGTTTGTCACCCGGCCGCGCTCGGTGGAAAACCAGCCTAGCCGGGCCGGTGTAGCAAATTGTGAATGCAGGCGAAGGCGTGCGGACCAACGGTCCGCACCCACCATGCTGGTGGTGGCACCCATTGGCAGCGCCGGGCCGTGGCCCGGCGGCAACCGCTTACCGGACGCCGGCGCCCTTGGCCTGCACGTCGGCGTGGTACGACGAGCGCACCATCGGGCCGGAGGCCACGTGGCTGAAGCCCAGCTCGTAGCCGTAGTCTTCCAGCGCCTTGTAGTCCTCGGGGGTCCAGTACTTCAGTACCGGGTGGTGGTGCGCGGTCGGCTGCAGGTACTGGCCGATGGTGATCATGTCCACGTCGTGCGCGCGCAGGTCGCGCATGGTGGCCTTGATCTGTTCGAACTCTTCGCCCAGGCCCAGCATGATGCCGCTCTTGGTCGGCACGTCCGGGTGCTGTGCCTTGAAGTTCTTCAGCAGGTTCAGCGACCACTGGTAGTCCGCACCCGGGCGCACATTGCGATACAGGTCCGGCACGGTCTCGATGTTGTGGTTGAACACATCCGGCGGGTTCTGGGCCAGGATCTCCAGCGCGCGCTCCATGCGGCCCTTGCCACGGAAGTCCGGGGTCAGCACCTCGATGCGGGTGCCCGGCGATTTCTCGCGGATGGCAGTGATGCAGTCGACGAAGTGCTGGGCACCACCGTCGCGCAGGTCATCGCGGTCGACGCTGGTCACCACCACGTACTTCAGGCCCATGTCGGCCACGGTCTGGCCGAGGCTGGCCGGCTCGTTGGCATCCGGGGGCTTCGGGCGGCCGTGGGCCACGTCGCAGAACGAGCAGCGGCGGGTGCAGACCTCGCCCAGGATCATGAAGGTGGCGGTGCCGTGGCCGAAGCACTCGTGGATGTTCGGGCAGCTGGCTTCCTCGCACACGGTCACCAGGCGGTTTTCGCGCAGCTTGGCCTTCAGGTTCTGCACGGCATTGCCCGAAGGAATGCGCACGCGGATCCAGGACGGCTTGCGCAGCACCGGCGCGTCGGCGAACTGCACCGGCGAGCGGTTGATCTTGTCACCGCCCAGCTGCTTGACCCCGGCCTGCAAGGGCGCGGCGGACGGGGAGTCGCCCTGCACGATCTGCAGGGGAATGGAACGGGCGGTGGTTTCAGTCATGGCAGTTCCGGGGGGCGGTCAGGCGGCCGCAGAAAGATCGGGCAGTTCGGGGGTGTGCTGCAGCAGCAGGCCGAACTGACGGGCCAGGTGGTCCAGCAGCACCGGCTTGACGGCCTCCATCCCGGAGGGGCCACCCAAGTCTACCACCGAGGTCACCTGCAACCCCTGGTAGCCACAGGGGTTGATGCGGTGGAAGGGCTCCAGGTCCATGGCCACATTGAAGGCCAGGCCATGGAAGGTGCAGCCGCGACGCACGCGGATGCCGAGTGCAGCGATCTTGGCGCCACCGACGTAGACGCCCGGGGCGCCCTCGCGGCGTTCGGCGCCGATGTTCCACTCGCCCAGCGTATCGATGATGGCCTGTTCGATGCGGCACACGTAGTCGCGCACGCCGATGCCCAGCCGCGGCAGGCGCAGCAACGGGTAGACCACGATCTGGCCGGGACCGTGATAGGTCACCTGGCCGCCACGGTCCACATGCAGCACCGGGATATCGCCCGGCGCCAGCACATGCTCGTCCTTGCCGGCCTGGCCCAGGGTGAACACCGGGGCGTGCTCGACCACCCACAGTTCGTCGGCATCGGTGTCGCTGCGCTGGTCGGTGAAGCGCTGCATGGCGCGCCACACCGGCTCGTACGCCTGGCGGCCGAGGTCACGGACCACCGCCGGACGCGGGGCACGGTCTTCCGGGGCGGCGTCGGCCGGGCAGCTGTCGGCTACAGCGTCCACTTCACTTCCGGGTGGTCGCGCAGCGCCTGATGCGCCAGGTCGTACTGTTCGCGGCTCTCGGCCTTGAACACGATGCGGACGGACACGTACTTGCCGTTGGAGGAATGCTTCCAGCTGATGCGTTCATTGACGACATCGATGCCGGCAGCCAGCAGCAGGCGGGGGAGCTCATGTTCCAGGCCGCGGTTGGCCGGGCCCATGGCGCTGAGCTCGAACTGGCCGGGGAACTGGAAGCCGTGGTCGGGGTTGTCGGACTTGATTTCCATGGACCCATTATCGGGCCGCAGGGCAACAAACCCAAGAGTATTCATCAACGTCAAACAGTGCACCGGTGAGTCGCTGCGTTGCAGCTGAACGACCGTTCAGCATTGGCCGTTACCCCATGGGGCGCCGCAGGACAGTGCAGGATTGTCTTCACGAGACAATGTCGTTTTCGGAACAGACAAGTGATTCGAACGCGCTCGTTCCATCACGTTCGCGCGAGTACCGTGTCGCAGCATATAACGACAGACAGAAAAAACTTCTCCCATGAGCCCCCCCTCCCAACGCCGCCTTGCAGCCCTCGGGCTGTCCGGCCTGCTGGCTGCTGCCCTCCCCCTCGCCGTCCAGGCGGCCGAACAATGTGGCCCGGACGCGATGCGCGACCACCCGCCGCAGGTCAATTTCCGCGTCGACAATGACCTGTTCGGCGGCCGCCACCAGGACCAGGGCTACACCAATGGTGCACTGTTGACCCTGGTCTCGCCCAATCTGGTCGATTACACCGACGACCCCTGCCTGCCACGCATGGCGCGCTGGGTGAACCAGTACCTGGAAGGGCTGCATCCGGGCAAGTTCGAACAGCAGAACATGATCTTCAGCATCGGCCAGGGCATCTTCACCCCGACCGATTTCAGCCGCAGGGACCTGATCGAGGACGATCGTCCTTACGCCGGCGTACTGATCGCAAACTTCGGTTTCAATGCGCGCAGCGGCGACCGCCTGCAGACCACCCAGCTGACGCTGGGCGTGGTTGGCCCGTGGGCACAGGGCAAGCAGGTGCAGAATGCCGTGCACGAAGTGCTGGGCGACGAGAAATTCAAGGGCTGGGACAACCAGCTGCACAACGAGCCCCTGTTCATGCTGACCCATGAGCGCATGCGCCGCTGGCCGGGCGATGCCAGCGTCAATGCCGATGGTTGGGGTTGGGACGCGATCAGCCACTACGGTGGATCGATCGGCAACCTGGAAACCAAGGCCAACCTCGGCGGTGAAGTGCGCTTCGGCTGGAAGCTGCCGGACGACTTCGGCAGCACGCCGTTGCGCCCGGCCGGCGAGAACACTGCGCCGACCCGCGGCGGCCGTCCCAATGGCTGGTCCTGGCACCTGTTCGCGACCTCGGACGCTGCCTGGGTGATCCGCGACATCACGCTGGATGGCAACACGTTCCGCAACAGCCACAGCGTGGACAAGCGCCATGTGGTGGCCTACGGCGGCTACGGCGTGGCCGTGATGTACGGACGCTGGAAGTTCGCCGCGGCGCGTTACCACAGCACGCGCGAGTTCAACGGCCAGCGCGAAGCACCGGTGTTCGGCAGCTTCACCATCAGCCGATCGCTGTAAGCGAGGGGGTGATGGGTAGTGCCGGCCGCTGGCCGGCTGCAGGCACATCCGTATGGGTCGATGGGGAGCCGGCCAGCGGTCGGCACTACCCGCATCCGCACGGAGCCAGCATCCAGAAACGAAAAAGGCCGGCATGCGCCGGCCTTTTCGTTCACCACGCGGGGGCGTGGATCATTCCGATTCCCACCACATCCAGAAGCTGTCCCACAGGCGCTTGAAGAAGCCGGCCTGTTCAACGGCAGCCACCGCCACCAGCGGTGCCTCGGCGATGACCTTGCCATCCAGGGTGACCTTCACGGTGCCGATCTGCTGGCCAGCGGTGAACGGTGCTTCCAGGGTCTTGGGCACGTCGATGCTCGGCTTCAGGTCGTTGTAGCGGCCGCGCGGCACGCTCACCAGCATCGGCTGGGCCACGCCCAGCTGCACCTTGTCGGTGGTGCCCTTCCAGACCTTGTGCTCGGCCACGGCCTTGCCCGGCTCGTACAGGCGGTGGGTCTCGAAGAAGCGGAAGCCCCAGTTCAGCAGGGCCAGGCTGTCATCGGCACGCTGCTTTTCCGACTGGCCGCCCAGCACCACGGCCACCAGACGCTGGTCACCACGCTGGGCCGAGCTCATCAGGCAGTAACCGGCTTCCGAGGTGTGACCGGTCTTGATGCCGTCCACGCTGCCATCGCGCCACAGCAGCAGGTTGCGGTTCGGCTGCTTGATGTTGCCGACCTGGAATTCCTTGATCTTGTTGTACGCGTAGGTTTCCGGGTAATCGCGCACCATCGCGCGGCCCAGCAGTGCCAGATCGTAGGCGCTGCTGTGGTGACCCGGAGCGGTCAGGCCATGGGCGTTCACGAAGTGCGAATTCTTCATGCCGATCTTGGCGGCATAGCTGTTCATCAGCGAAGCAAAGGCTTCCTCGCTGCCAGCCACGTGTTCGGCCAGGGCGATCGCGGCGTCATTGCCGGACTGGATCGCCATGCCCTTTTCCATGTCTTCCAGGCGCGCGGTCTGGTTGACCGGGAAGCCGCTGTAGCTGCCATCGGTACCCGCGCCGCCTTCGCGCCAGGCGCGCTCGCTCATCATCACCTGGTCATCCGCACGGACCTTGCCGTTCTTGACCTCGGCGGCGATCACGTAGGACGTCATCACCTTGGTGATGCTGGCCGGAGCCAGCTGTTCGTTGATGTTTTCACCGGCCAGCACCTGGCCGGTGGCGTAATCCATCAGCACCCAGGCCTTGGACACGCTCGGCGCCGGGGCCGGCGGAGTGGCGACGGTGGCCGGGGCGGCAGCGGCGGCGGCGGGCGCCGGCGTGGCCGGAGTCGGCAGCGGCGTCTGGGCGGAAGCCAGGCCCACCACCAGGGTGGCGGCCAGGGCGGTGGCGGCGGAACGGAAATTCATTGGACAGCAGGCTCCAGGGGACGGCCGGGAATGGAGGGTGGAACGTAACGGCCATTGTAAGGCCGGGGGAGCATGGGCCGGCAGCACCGGCCCGGGCGGATCAATCCTTGACGATCTGCGGCGAACCCAGGCCAAGACCGGCGATGCGACCGACAAGTTCCGCAGCACTGGCATGGTCGCTGGCAGGAACGCGCAGGCGGAACAGGGTACGGCCACCGGCGGCGATGTCACTGATGGTCGCGCCGACGATGCCGGCGGCACTGAGCTGGCCCATCGCGCGGTTGGCGTTGTCGCGGTTGGAGAAGCTGGCGACCTGCACCATCACCGCGCCCACCACCTGCTGCGACAGGCTGGGTGCGGCTGGCGTGGTCGATGCGCTGCGCACCGGTGCCGGCGCCACCGCGCGCGGAGTGGTGCTGGCCACGACAACCGGAGCGGGCACCGTGCTGCGTGCCAGCGGCGCGCTCGGTGGCAGGCTGCTGACCGCCACGTCCGGCAGCGTGCTGGCCACGCCCTGGGTGGTGGCCGGCTGGCCACGCGCAGGCATGCTGTCGCCCGGCAGGCGCTTGACCAGGCGATCGATGTCGCTGTCGGCGGTGGCGCGTGCGGCTGGCGTCGGGCGCGCACTGGCCACGGCTGCTGCGGCTGCTGCTTCGGCGGCACGACGCTCGCGGCGCGACGGCTTCTGCGCCAGCAGGTTGCCCTCACCCGGCTGCAGCGCGCGTACTTCCACGTTGCCGGTGCCACGCTGGGTGATGCCCAGGCGCACAGCGGCGGCATAGCTGAGATCGACCACGCGGCCATCATGGAACGGACCGCGATCGTTGACGCGCACGATCACCGACTCGCCGTTGTCCAGGTTGGTCACGCGGGCGAAGCTGGGCAGCGGCAGCGTCTTGTGCGCAGCGGTGAACTGATACATGTCGTAGACCTCGCGGTTGGAGGTCAGGCGGCCATGGAACTTGGCGCCGTAGTACGACGCGGTGCCGCGCTCGACATAGTTGCGGGTGTCGTCAAGCACTTTGTACGACTTGCCCAGCACCACGTACGGCGTCTTGTTGCCGATCGCCGAGCGTTCTTCGGCGGTCACTTCCGGTTCGGGGATGCAGGCCACGTTCGGAATGTAGTCTGGCGTGCTGTCACGCACGCCCGGCTTGTACAGGCCACCGGCGGTGTAGTTGCCGCGGGTACTCAGGTCTTCCTTGGCCGCCGCGTAGGGCGAGCCTTCCGGACAGTGTGCCGGCCGCGAGCCGCGCCCCTGCACCAGGGTGCCGCCCGACTTGCCACCATGGCCGGCCGTGGCCGGCTTCTTCGGCGCGCTGCTGCAGGCAGCCAGCGCGAGGACGATCAAGCCTGGGACCAGCCATCTGATGTTCATGCCGGGGGCAGCTCCTGTCCGGCGATGGCCTGGGACAACTGGAACACGGCCATCGCGTACATCTTCGAGAGGTTGTAGCGGGTGATCGCGTAGTAGTTCTGGAAGCCCAGCCAGTACTGCTTGCCGGTGCTGCCTTCAAGCGTGATCGGCGTAGCCGTGGCGCCCGGCTGCACTGCAGCGCTGGGCTGGTAGCCGCGCTGCGCCAGGTCGGCCAGCGACCAGGTCGGCATCCATTCGGTCGGATTGAATTCCTCGCGCCCCGGCGCCAGCGTGGCCGGCACCGCCACCTGTCCGCCGCGCACCCAGCCGCCCTTCTTCACGATGTAGTTGGCGATGGACGAGAACACATCGTCGTAGCTGGTGAACAGGTCGCGACGGCCATCGCCGTTGCCGTCCACCGCGTAATCAAGATAGCTGGACGGCATGAACTGGCCCATGCCCATCGCACCGGCATAACTGCCCTTGAGCGTGGTGATGTCCAGGTTTTCTTCGCGGCCCAGCTCGAACAGCTTGGCCAGTTCGTCGCGGAAGAACAGCTCGCGGCGCACTTCGCGTTCCAGCTTGGCCGGGTCGCCGCTGCGCGGGTAGTAGAACGCCAGCGTGTACAGCGCATCGAGCACGCGATGGCTGCCGGCATTCTTTCCGTAGCTGGTTTCCACGCCGATGATCGCCACGATCACTTCGGCCGGCACGCCGGTGCGCTGCTGCACGCGATCCAGTTCGGCGCGATGCTGGGCCAGGAACGCGCGGCCGCCATCGATGCGGGCCTTGCTGATGAACATCGGCCGGTATTCGTTCCACGGCTTGACCCGTTCGGCCGGGCGCGACATCGCGGCGATGATCGGCTGGCGCACCTGCGCCTGGTCGAGCACGCTGCTGATCTGCTCCGGCTTCAGGCCATAGCGCTTGGCGGTATCGGCAATGAAGCGGGCCCGCGCGACCTCGAACGGCACCGGTGTGAGATCGACCGGCGGTGCGGTGGCAGCGGCGGCTTCGGGCGCGGCCTCGGCCGGGCCATGGGCCTTGGCGGCGGGCTGGCGCGGCGTACTGCTGGCCTGGGGCGAAGACGGTGGGGACTTCGGCTGGGTCGCGCAGGCGACCAGGCCGAGGGTGAGCATGCAGGCCAGAGTGCGTCGAATCATCGTCGCAGGTTAGCAGGTCATGGATGAATTAAAACCCCTAACACCATGAATCACAACGATTTGCCCGCGTTCAGCGGGAAATGTGAAGACGTCGTGATCGCACTTCCCCATTCAGATAGAGGTTGCCGGTTGCGTCCCCATCCCCGCAGACGCAACCGGCGACCGGATCCGGTCGGTACCCGCGCGGCTGCCGCTCCCCAGTGGCAGTGCTCCGCGCTCCCTGTACCCGTTGGATCAGTACTGCTTCCCGCCCGACGCCCCCTCGCGCTGCAACGATTGACGGCGCGCCGTGCCGAACGGGCCGCCATTGTGCAGGCCGATTACGACAAGTCCATTGATCAGGATCAACGCGCTGTAAAAGTGTGAACCAGCTAACGCTTTTTCCGGACTTTGGTCAGCGGGTGTGCTGTCGTGCATCGTTGTGAGAACGCTTCCACAACGGGCGTTGCGCAGAGTCAGGAAGTTTCCAGCCAACGGCGCAGCCCCTCGTGGGTCGCCGCGAAAAGCAGTTCACGGGTGAGGCCAGGTAGATGCGCTGCGCAGGGGCCGCTGCAAGTACGTCCATGTAAGCTCGGTCGCCGCATCCATGCGGCTCACGCCCCTGCGCAGCCCATCTACCCGGCCACGGACAGGTTCCGTGCGCGTCTACCCACGGAGAAGAAAGAGAAGATCAAAAGCAAAGACGGCTTGGCGGGTCGCTTCATTGCCTTGTGTGGAGCCGAAGGCAGCGGCAGGAGCCGCTGCCAACGTCGACCATGGCGACGGCCCGAAGGGTGCCGGTCAGGACGACCGGCATAGCCATGCTCGGCTCACGAGCAAGCGCAGCGCCGCGACCCGCTTTTGATCTTCTCTTTCTTCTCTGTGGGTGGCAGACCGCCAAAATCTGTCAGAGGTCGGTCGGGTTGGGTTCGCGGGGGTGTCAGCCGCATGGGCCCGAGGCATGCCTCGGGCGGGTTGGGCAGGACGCCCAACCCTGGCCTTGCCGCGCGTGCAGGACTGCGCGCACGAGCAAGCGGCTGCCAAGCCCCCATGGATGGGTTCACGGCGTCCCCGCACTGCCCACCCACCCGGCCAGCCCCCAGCAATCCGGCTTTCAGCGACCGACACCACCCACGAGGGGCTGCGCCGTTGGCTGGAAACCTATCCCCCGTGCACGGGCCGGTGCCCTCGTACCGCCATCACCAGTCCGATGCCGGCCAACAGCGAGACCGCCGATGTCCCGCCATAACTGATCAAGGGCATCGGAATGCCCACCACCGGCAGCAGGCCGGAAATCATTCCGCCATTGACCAGCACGTAGACGCAGAACGCCAACCCCAGACTGCCGGCCAGCAACCGCGCGTGCGTGTCCCGCGCATGCACCGCGATCCACAGGCAGCGCCCGACCACGAACAGGTACAGCGCGAACACGCTGGCCACGCCGATCCAGCCGAACTCCTCAGCCAGCACTGAAAACGCGAAGTCCGTGGTGTACTCGGGCAGGAAATCCAGCGTGGCCTGCGTCCCCTGCCCCCAGCCACGCCCGTCCCAGCCACCGGAGCCGATCGCGATGCGCGACTGCAGGATGTTCCAACCGGTGCCGAGCGGATCCGCCGCCGGGTCGAGGAAGGTCAGCACGCGATCCTTCTGGTACTGCCGCAACAGGCCGAGCCAGGCCAGCGGCGCGGCCACTGCCAGGCCCGTCGCGCCGGTCGCCACCCAGCCCCAGTGCAGCCCGGCCAACAGCAGCGCGAACACGCCGCTGGCGGTGACCAGCGTGGCGGTACCGAGGTTGGGCTGCATCAGGATCAGCACCGCCGGTACGCCGATCAGCACGGCGGCGGTCAGTACGGTGCGCGGCGACGGTGGCAGCGGTTGCCGATGCAGGTACCAGGCCATCATCAGCGGCAGGCTGAGCTTGAGCAGCTCGGACGGCTGCAGGTAGAACACGCCGAGATTGAGCCAGCGCTGCCCGTACTTGCCGGTGCCGATCACGTACACCGCCATCAGCGGCAGCATCGACAGCGCGTAGATCGCAGGGGTCCACGCGCGCAGTCGCAGCAGCGAAACGCGCGACAGCAGCCACATCGCCACCAGGCCACAGGCAAAACGCGCCGCCTGCCCGGCCACCGGGCCGGACACGCTGTGCAGCACCGCCAGGCCCGCGCCCATCAGGATCAACAACGCGACGAGCAACGGCAGGTCGATCGTGCGCACCGCCTCACGGCAGCGGCCAAGCATTCGTTTCCATTCCACGCGCGCCACGGTAGCAACGGGCGCTTGCGTGAAGCTGTCAGGGTGCTTCTGCTCTCCGTAGCCGAGCTGTGGGGTCAGATCCTTTTTCCTGTGGGAAAAGGGATCTGACCCCACAGCCGGACTCACCCGTAGCCGCCGTGCACCGGGTTGTGACTGCGCACCGCCATCACCAGGCCGAAGCCGGCCAGCAGCGATACGGCCGAAGTGCCGCCGTAGCTGATCAGCGGCATGGGCACGCCCACCACCGGCAGCAGGCCGGAAATCATCCCGCCGTTCACCAGCACGTAGACGAAGAACGCCAGGCCGGTGGCGCCGGCCAGCAGGCGCGAGTACGAATCACGCGACTGGCTGGCGATCCACAGGCAACGCCCGATCACCACCAGGTACAGCGCCAGCACGGTGGCCACGCCGATCCAGCCGAATTCCTCGCTCAGCACCGAGAAGGCGAAGTCGGTGGTCTGCTCGGGAATGAAGTTCAGGTGGGACTGCGAGCCCTCGCCCCAGCCCTTGCCATCGAAGCCGCCGGAACCGATCGCGATCTTCGACTGGATGATGTTCCAGCCGGCCCCCAGCGCATCCATCTCCGGGTCCAGGAACATCATGATGCGGTCCTTCTGGTACGGCCGCAGCAGCCAGAACCAGGCCACCGGCGCAACCGCGGCCACGCCGCCCACGCCCAGGCCGACCCACCACCACGGCAGGCCCGCCAGCAGCAGCACGAACACGCCGCTGGCGGCGATCAGCACGCCGGTACCGAAGTCCGGCTGCAGCATCACCAGGCCGGTCGGCACGCCGATGATGATCAAGGCCACCAGCACGGTGTTGAAGCGCGGCGGCAGCGGCATCTTGTGCAGGTACCAGGCCACCATCATCGGCAGGCTGACCTTCAACAACTCGGCCGGCTGCAGGTAGAAGAACTTCAGGTCCAGCCATTGCCGGCCATATTTGCCGGTGCCGAGCACGAACACCGCCAGCAGCGGGATCATCGAGATCGCATAGATCATCGGCGTGGCCGAGCGGATGCGCAGGATGGGCACGCGCGAGATGCCCCACAGTGCGGCCATGCCCACCGCGAAACGCGCGCCCTGGGCCATCACCAGGCCATCGCCACCGGCACTCTTCAAGGTGGCCAGGCCAATCACCATCAGCGCGCCCAGGGCCAGGCACAGCACCCAGTCCAGCGTGCTGAAGAAGCGGCGCAGCATGTCGCCGGCCCAACGCAGGAACACTCTCATCGTGCGGGCTCCGCGGTGGTCGGACGCGGCGTAGCCGGCAACGCGGCCGCAGCCGGCGTCCCCGGCTGTGGTGCGGGTGCAGGTGCCGGTTCCGGTGCGGGCACGCCGACCAGCACCGGGTGTTCGCCCAACTGTGCCGCAGCAAGATCACCGGCCTGGCGTGCGCCCACATCTTCATTGTCGAATGCGGTCGCACCGATCGCGGTGGTACCGCGCTCGCTGTCCAGCGGCTGCATGCCTTCAGGCATCTTGCCCAGCAGATAGGCGTCGAACACCTTGCGTGCGATCGGCGCGGCCGCCGCACCGCCGTAGCCGCCGCCCTCCACCGCGATCGCCAGCGCGATCACCGGCTGGTCGACCGGCGCGAAACCGACGAACAGCGCGCGGTGGCGCAGGTGCATCGGCAGGCTCTTCGGATTCACCGCAGCGGTGCCCTTGCGGCTGATGACCTGCGCGGTACCGGTCTTGCCGGCCATCGTGTACGGCGCGCCGGCCGCCATGCGTGCCGCACTGCCGCCAGGCAACATGGTGGCCATCATGCCTTCGCGCACCGCCTGCAGGTTGTTCGGGTTCGGACTGACCGGTTTGCTCTCACCCGGGTCGGTCGCCATCCAGTCATGGTCGAACCCCGCGCGCTGCTGGATCACCAGATGGGGCGTGCGCAGCTGCCCGTTGGCCAGCCCACTGACACCCCGTGCCAGCTGCAGCGGGGTGACCTTCCAGTCACCCTGGCCGATGCTGATGTTGACTGTATCGCCCGGGTACCAGGCTTCCTTGCGGGTCTTCCGCTTGTAGGCCGGCGACGGCAGGATGCCGCCGATCTCGCCGGTCAGGTCGATACCGGTCGGCTGACCAAAGCCGTAGTACTCCATGTAGTGGTCGAAGCGCTCGATGCCCAGGTCCAGCGCCAGCTTGTAGTAGTAGGTGTTGACCGACTGCGCGATGGATTTGCGCAGGTCGGTCCAGCCATGGCCGCCGCGGTGCGAGTCACCCCAGCCACGCGAGGTGCCGGGCAGGTAGAACATGCCGGTGGACAACACCTTGTCTTCCGGGCGGCGCACGCCGGAATCCAGGCCGGCCAGGCCGATCAGCGGCTTCAACGTGGAACCGGGCGCGACGCCACCGAGTACCAGGCGGTTGAACTGTGGCCGCGACGGGTTGTCGTTCAGTGCCTTGAAGTCGGCATGGGAAATGCCGTTGACGAACAGGTTGGGGTCGTAGGACGGCAGGCTGACCATCGCCAGCACTTCGCCGGTGCGCGGGTCCATCGCCACCGCCGAACCTTCCTGGTCACCGAAAGCGGCCACCATCGCGCGCTGCAGGTCGGCGTCGATCGACAGCCGCAGATCGGCGCCGGACTGCGCGGCGACGCGGCCGATGGTGCGGATCGCACGGCCCTGCACGTTGGTCTCGACCTGTTCGTAGCCGACCTTGCCGCGCAGCTGCTGCTCGTAATAGCGCTCCAGGCCGGACTTGCCGATGTGGGTCAGCGCGGCATTGCCCTCGCCCAGGATCTCCAGATCCTTGTCATCGACGCGGCCGACGTAGCCGATGATGTGCGCGAACAGGTCGCCGTACGGATAACGCCGGGTCAGGTAAGGCTCCAGCTCGACGCCGGGGAAGCGCCAACGGTCGACGGCGAAGCGCGCCATCTCCTCGTCGCTCATGCGCAGCTTCAGCGTGACCGGCAGGAACTTGCGGCGCGCCTTGCGCGACTTGTTGAACGCTTCCAGCTCTTCCGGGCTGATGCTGATGATCTTCGCCAGCCCTTCCAGGGTGGCGTCCATGTCCTTGACCTTGTCCGGGGTCACATCCAGGCGGAAGGCTGGCACGTTCTCTGCCAGCAGGCGACCGTTGCGGTCGTAGATCATGCCGCGCCCGGGCACCACCGGCCGCGGCTTGATACGGTTGGCTTCCGAACGCGTGGCGTAGACGTCGTGGTCCAGCACCTGCAGCTTGAAGTACCAGCCGCCCAGGCCCAGCAGGCAGACCAGCACGCCCAGGAAACCCAGCGCCGCACGGCGGCGGAACTGTTCGGCTTCGGCGTGCGGATTCTTGACCTGGCGGCGCGGGATCATGGCTCAGCGCCCGCGCTTGCCGAAGCGCACCGCGTCCAGCAGCACGAACACCAGCGGCCACAGGCCCATGCCCAGCAGCGGCGCCCACCAGTACGACCACGGCAGGGTCGGCTCGCCCACCAGCATGTGCACCAGCGCGCTGACGATGCGGTCGTTGAACAGCAGGCCGCCGATGGCCAGCATCTGCTGTGACATCGGGAAGAAGCGGATGCGCGCACGGAAGCGTTGCAGGATGAAGGCCAGCATCACCAGCCGCAGCGCCTGTTCGCCGAGCACGCCGCCGTACAGCAGGTCGGCGACCACGCCGCTGGCGAAAGCGATGCCCAGGCCGACGCGCTCGGGTGCTTCGATGACCCAGTACGCCAGTACCAGCGCCAGCCAATACGGTCGCAGCGGCTGCAGCAGCGCCGGCAACGGCAGCAGGCCCAGCAGCAGGGCCACCACCAGGCTGGCCGGCAATACCCACGGGTTGTCGCGCAGGCGGCTCATCGCTGGGCCTCCGGCGTGGTCGGTTGCCGGCCAGCGGCCGGCACTACCGTGGGGCTGGCCGGAGTAGAACCCCCTTGTTGTTCAAGGGGGCGCGCCGACGGCGCGGGGTCAAGGGAGGATGCGGGGGCAACAGTCCTCGTCGCAGACGGGGATTGCTGCCGGCCAGCGGCCGGCACTACCGTAGCCGACCCAGCATCGGGTGGAGAGCCCCCCTCTTGTTGAGGGGGGCGCGCTGAAGGCGCGGGGGTAAGGGAGGATGCGCGGGCCGGTTGCGCCGAAGGTGCAGTCGGCTGAGGGGGGCGCGCCAACGGCGCGGGGGTAAGGGAGGGTGCGCGGGCCGGTTGCGCCGAAGGTGCAGTCGGCTGCAATTCGCTGGCCGCAGGCAAGCGAATTGCTGCACCCGGGCGCAGCAGCAGCACGTCGCGACCACGGTCCAGCTGGGCCGCCGGCTTCAGTTCGCCGACCAGGAAGGCATGGGTATCGTCCGGGCGCAGGCCGGTGATGCTGCCGACCGGGAAGCCGGCCGGGAAGCGGCCACCGAGGCCGGAGGTGACGATCTCATCGCCCACTTCCACGCCGGCGCTGAGCGGGATGTCGCGCAGTTCCAGCTTGTCGCCGCGACCGTAGACGATCAGCCGCACGCCGTTGCGGGCCACAGTCACCGGCACGGCATGGTCGGGGTCGGTCAGCAGCAGCACGGTGGAGGTACCGCCAGTGACGCTGATCACCTGGCCCATCAGGCCGCCGGCATCGATCACCGCCTGGCCGACATGCACGCCTTCGCGGCTGCCGGCGTCGAGCACCAGGCGCTGCTTCACCGGATCCAGGTCGATGTCCAGGATCGGCGCCAGCTGCACGTCCAGGCCACTGCGCTCGGCCACGTTCAGCAGTTCGCGCAGCTGAGCGTTGTCCAGCGCGGCGGTCTGCAGGCGGGTCAGGCGCGCGTTGGCCAGCAGCAGCTGGTTGCGCAGTTCACGGTTCTCGTTGACCAGCTGGCCGTGGCTGGCCGCCGAGTCCTTGACCTGGTTGCCGAGCTTGCCCGGCAGGCCCGCCAGTGCCCATACCGGCTGCACCAGGCTGTTGGCCTGCCCGCGCAGCTGCGCGAGCCAGCCGGCCTGGTCGTCAAGCACGATCAGGGTGATGGCCAGTGCGAGATAAGCCAGCAGACGCAGCGGGCTGGCGGCATCACCGGATCGGGAAGCAACGGGAGGTCCGGCGTAGGGCGGCACGGCAACGATTCAACTGGCAGAAGGCGGAAGGGAAACACGCGGGCGCCCCGCCGGTGCCGGCCCGCCATCGCGGCGGGCCGCACCCCGGAAGGGCGCGGCGGGCAGGAACGGCCGGGACGGCTTATTCCGGCGCAAAGAACTCGTTGCCGTGCATGTCGACCAGCTCCAGCGCACGGCCACCGCCGCGGGCCACGCAGGTCAGCGGATCGTCCGCCACCTGCACGTGCAGGCCGGTTTCCTCGGAAATCAGGCGGTCCAGGTCACGCAGCAGGGCGCCACCACCGGTCAGCACGATGCCGCGCTCGGCGACGTCGGCGCAGAGTTCCGGCGGGGTCTGCTCCAGCGCCAGCTTGACCGCGCTGACGATGCCCGACAGCGGCTCATGCAGGGCTTCAAGCACCTCGTTGGAGCTGATCTTGATCATCTTCGGCACACCCTCGGCGAGGTTGCGGCCGGAGATTTCCATCTCGATCACTTCCGCCTGCGGGTAGGCGCAGCCCAGCTCGACCTTGATGCGCTCGGCGGTGGCTTCACCGATCAGCATGCCGTGGTTGCGGCGCACGTAGTTGGTGATCGACTCGTCGAAGCGGTCGCCACCGATGCGGACCGACGCCGAGTAGACGATACCGTTGAGCGAGATCACCGCCACTTCGGTGGTGCCGCCGCCGATGTCGATGACCATCGAACCACGCGCTTCGGTGACCGGCATGCCAGCGCCGATCGCGGCCGCCATCGGCTCTTCGATCAGGAACACGTCACGGGCACCGGCTTCCTCGGCCGATTCCTTGATCGCGCGGCGCTCGACCTGGGTCGAACCGGCCGGCACGCAGACCAGCACGCGCGGGCTCGGGCGCAGCACGCGCGACTTGTGCACCTTCTTGATGAAGTGCTTGAGCATCGCCTCGGTATAGGTGAAGTCGGCGATGACGCCGTCCTTCATCGGGCGGATGGTGGTGATGTGGCCCGGGGTACGGCCAAGCATCTGCTTGGCTTCGGCGCCTACGGCTGCCACCGAGCGGGTGCCACCGATGGCACGATCCTGGCGCACGGCCACGACCGATGGCTCGTTCAGCACGATCCCCTGCCCGCGCACGTAGATGAGGGTGTTGGCCGTGCCCAGGTCGATGGACAGGTCGTTGGAGAACATGCCACGGAGTTTCTTGAACATCTGAGGAAGGAGTCCTGAGGGGTGTCGTGCCCGCCGCGGGATGGCGAAAAAATGGGCAGAAATCGAGGCCGACAAGCCTAGCAACCCGCCTGCCGCCGAGCAAGGAAAAAACTAGCTGAACCCGCGTCTTCACAGGCTTTCGGCCTGATCGGGTCTCACCCGGTTCTGGCCCTGAGCGGCACCAGCGGGTAACCTTTGCGCCGTCGGGCGCCCAAGGGCGCCGTTTGCTTGCCCGCCGAACCGGGCCGGCCCATCCCAAAAATTCACCGCATAGGCTTACATCGATGTCCGCTCTGATCTGTGGTTCTCTTGCCTTCGACACCATCATGGTGTTCCCGGACCAGTTCAAGAATCACATCCTGCCGGACAAGGTGCACATCCTGAACGTGTCGTTCCTGGTCCCCCGCATGCGCCGCGAGTTCGGCGGCTGTGCCGGCAACATCGCCTACAACCTGCACCTGCTGGGCGGCCAGCCGATCCCGATGGGCACCGTGGGTTCGGACTTCGGCCCGTACCGCGAGTACTTCGAAGGCCTGGGCATCGACCTGTCGCGCGTGCGCGTGATCGACGAGCTGTTCACCCCGCAGGCGTTCATCACCACCGACCACGACAACAACCAGATCACCGCCTTCCACCCGGGCGCGATGATGCGTTCCTACGAGAACCACGTGCGTGGCGTACCGGGCGTGACCCTGGGCCTGGTCGGCCCGGACGGCCGCGAAGGCATGATCCAGAACGCGCAGGAATTCCACGAAGACGGCATTCCGTTCATCTTCGACCCGGGCCAGGCCATGCCGCTGTTCAACGGCCCGGAGCTGCGCGCCTTCATCGATCAGGCCGATTACGTGGTGGTCAACGACTACGAGTCGAACCTGCTGCAGGAGCGCACCGGCTGGGACGAGAAGGAGATCGTCAGCCGGGTCAAGGCCTACATCACCACCCGCGGCCCCAAGGGCGCGGTCATCCACACCCCGGAAAAGAGCTACGACATCCCGCCGGCGCACGAGCGCCGCGTGGTCGACCCGACCGGCTGTGGCGACGCCTTCCGCGCCGGCCTGATCTACGGCATCCAGAAGGGCTACGACTGGCTGACCATCGGCCGCATGGGCAACCTGATGGGCGCGCTGAAGGTCGAGCACCCGGGCACGCAGAACCAGCGCTTCACCTTCGATGAGTTCAACGAGCAGTTCAAGCAGCAGTTCGGTTACGCGCTGGGCGCGTAAACCGAACTGCCCGCGCATTCCACCTTATCCCCGCGCCTTCGGCGCGCCCCCTTGAACACCAAGGGGGCTTTCCACCCGATGCGCTGCTGGGAATGCTGTTGGTAGGTGTCGACCTTGGTCGACACTGCCGGCCAGCGGCCGGCACTACCCCTTCTGCTGCCAGGCCGCCAGCAACGCTCGGCAATCGGCGAAATGCCAGTCGGCGCTGCCGGGCCACGGGTTCTCCGGCAGGCTGACCAGCACGGTGTGCGTGCCCGCAGCGCGGCCGCACTCCAGGTCGTAGGCGTGGTCACCCACCATCACCATGTCTGCGGCCGCCACGCCCCAGCGCCGCTGGTGCTGCTGCAGGCCATCCGGTGACGGCTTGGGCACCGCTTCATCGCGGCCGATGATGTCGGCATCGTCGAACAACTCGCCGACCCCGATCGCCTCCAGCGTCAGCTTCGCCAGCGCGTGGTCGTTGCGGGTCAGGATGCCCAGCCGGCAGCCAGCCGCCGCCAGCGCGCGCAGCAGCTTCACCGCGCCCGGCGCCGGCAGCGCGTCCTCGGCCAGCGCGCGCTCGTGATCCAGCAGCCACGCGCGCTTGGCCTGCGCCGGTGCCTCCGGCAGCGCCGCGATATGGTCGAGGATGTCTTCCTCGGCGGCGATCTGCAGCGCGCGGCGGATCGCGGCGAAATCATGCACGGCTACCGTCAGCGTGCCGTCCATGTCGAACACCCAGTGCCGGATCGCGGACAACGCGTGCACTGCGCTGCCCGTCGCGATCATCACTGCCACCACTGCGGCATGCGGCTGGCGTCGACACCGCCGGTTTCGAACACGGCCGTGCGCGTGCCGCCGGCCTTGACCGGGAACTCGATGCTGATCGACTTGCCCTTGCGCGCCAGCTTCCACAGCGCCTTCTGGTCGGTGATGAACATCGCAATGGCTTCATCGGTCTTCGGGCGCCAGGCCGCCATCGACACGGGCTTGCCGTCGTCCACGGTCACCTTCACCGTGCATTGCGGACAGCGGAAATCACCGGCCTGCAGCACCAGGTAGGCGTGCCGCTTCCACTCAGGGTGATCGCGGAACACCAGCTGCACCGGCTTGGCACCACTGCCGTCCACATCCACCCGTTCCTTGCTGTAGATCGACGCCGAGACCTGGTTGCCCTTGCTGCCGACCGGAATCTGGTTGTACTGCCACAGCCCCTGCATGCGGCGCAGGTCGCGCGCGGCGTCGCCCTTAGCCTTTACTTCATCGAAACCGGCCGCGATGCGCTCAGCGGCGGCGGTGTCCTTGTACTGGTCCAGCAGCGAGGCACCATGCAGGCGCGCGCGCTCCCAGTCCTGCGCAGCTACGGCCATGTCGTACTGCTTGGCCACGTCGTCGGCCTTGGCCTCCTTCTGCGCCTGCACGGCCGCCGCGGCGGCTTCCTGCGCCTTGCGCTCCTCCTCGGGATTGCTGCAGGCGGCCAGGGCCAGGGTACAGGCGGTGAGCAGGATCAGTCGTTTCATGGCAGAGGTCCTATGCGAGTGCATCCCGATTCTATCGGCAGCGAAAAGCGGATACAGCAACGGCGGGTTTCCCCGCCGTTGCTGGTGAAGCCGTGACCGGTTGCCGGCCAGCGGCCGCACTACCGCTTACTTGGCTTCAGCCTTGGCCAGCATGTCCTGCACCGAGGCGGTGGTGATCGGGTGGTAGCCCGGCTTGGCCTTTTCGAAGGCCTGCTTGGCCAGCTCCAGCCCCTTCGGGGTCTTCACCAGTTCGGCGTAGATCGGCAGGATCAGCTTGCGACGGCCGACACGCTCGATGAACGCAGCGGCACCTTCATTGGCCTGCTCGTAGCCGCTGCGGATCGCCAGCGGGTACCAGCGCATGGCGATCTCGCCATTCGGGGTGCCGGTGAAGTGGAAGGCCTTGTCCAGCGTGGCCAGCTTGTCCAGCGGCTGGGTCGCGCCCAGGCCGTCGATGAAGCGCACCCATTCCTGCGTGCTCCAGTCGGTGATGACCTGGCTGCTGGGCACGGTGCCGGCGCTGGCGAAGGCAATGCGCGCGGTATCGACGCTGCTGAAGTTGCGCGACTGCGCCTTGGCCGCGAACGCCGGGATGCCCGGCTCGTCCAGCCACGCCTTCAGTTCGGCCTCGGTCACGGCCGACGGATTCTTCGGCAGCAGGTTCTTCTTCAGGTACTCGACGAACTGGTCGGTGTTCGCGCTCTGGAAGGCATGGTCATCGAACCAGCCACGCAGGAACGGATCGAAGGTCTCGCGGCCGAAGCGCTGTTCCAGGAACTCCAGGAACCACGAACCCTTGACGTAGGCGACCTGACTGAGGGCTTCGTCGGGGTCGCGCTCGTTCAGCGGCGGCAGCGCCAGTGCCTGATCGGCCGGGCTCATGTCCTTCACTTCGGCCAGCAGGTCGGTCTGGTCGATCTGCTTCTCCATCTCGGCCATCTCCTTACCGTACAGGGCTTCGGTGATGCGGCCCTGGACGTAGGTGGTGAAGCCTTCGTTGAGCCAGATGTCCTTCCAGCTGGCATTGGTCACCAGGTTGCCCGACCAGCTGTGCGCCAGTTCGTGGGCAACCAGCGAGACCAGCGACTTGTCGCCGACGATCACGGTCGGGGTGGCGAAGGTCAGGCGCGGGTTTTCCATGCCGCCGAACGGGAACGACGGCGGCAGCACCAGCATGTCGTAGCGGCCCCAGCGGTATTCGCCGTACAGCTTCTCGGCGGCACCGATCATCTTCTCGGTGTCTTCGAATTCCTTGGCGGCCTTGTTGACCATGGTCGGCTCGGCCCAGACGCCGGAGCGGCCGGAGATCGGCTCGAACACCAGGTCGCCGGCGGCGATGGCCAGCAGGTAGGACGGAATCGGCTGCGGCATCTTGAAGGTGTAGTCACCGTCACGCGCGGCCTTCGGATCGTTGTCGGCGCTCATCAGCACCATCACGTCCGGGCGCGAGACCACGTGCGCGCTGTAGGTGAAGCGCACGCTCGGGGTGTCCTGCAGCGGCACCCAGGAACGGGCATGGATGGCCTGCGACTGGCTGAACATGAAGGGCAGCTTCTTGCCCTCGGTCATCGACGGTGCCAGCCACTGCAGGCCCGAGGCGGTCGGCGCGGTGTGGTAGGTCACTTCCACCTTGGCCGGCTGTTCCGGGGCCTCGATGGTCAGCTTGCTGCCGAACACCTTGTCAGCGGCGGCCAGCTCGAACTTCAGCGGGCTGCGCGCGCCATCGGCGGCAACGGCCTCGACCTTGGACACGCTCAGCTCGCGGGTGTCGAGCACCAGCTGCTTGGCGTCCTTCTGCTTCCATTCCAGGGTGTAGGTGGCGGTACCGCCGATCTGCTTCTGGTCGAAGTCCAGCTTCAGATCCAGCGCGATGTCCTTGATGACGACCTTGTCCGGCTCGGCGTATGAGCTTTCGTCGTGGCTGCGGTTCTCGGCGTTCACGGGAGCGGCAGGGGCCTTTTCGGCAGTCGGGGCGGCGGCGGGCGCGGCCGCCTCCTGGGAGCAGCCGGCGGCCAGGGCCACGGCCAGCGGAAGGAGCATCAGCGGATTACGCATGAATCGGGACCGTTACGGGGATCAAACCCCAATGGTACCTCCCTCCGGCCCGGCAGGCGTTGCGCGGTGCGGGGTAATGGCGGGCAAGGCCGATCCTGCGGCGGCACCCTGGGTAGGTGCCAACCTTGGTTGGCACGGATCTTTCATCGCTCGCGGCCTGCGCTGTGCCAACCAAGGTTGGCACCTACCAGAGCAGATACCCGCAGCGGGCGAGTGCCAACCAAGGTTGGCACCCACCAGAGCAGGGCTTACAGCTTGTAGCCGGAGTGGATCGAAACGATGCCGCCGGTCAGGTTCTTGTAGTGGCAGCGCTCGAAGCCGGCCTGCCCCATCATCGCCTTCAGTTCATCCTGCGGCGGGTGCTTGCGGATGCTCTCGGCCAGGTACTGGTAGCTGTCCGAATCGTTGGCGAACAGCTTGCCCAGCTTGGGCAGGATCCTGAACGAGTGGAAGTCGTAGATCGGCTTGAACCAGTCCGCGGTGACTTCGGAGAACTCCAGCACGCGGGCCTGGCCGCCCACTTTCAGCACGCGGTACATCTCGCGCAGGCCAGCGTCCTTGTCGGTGACGTTGCGCAGGCCGAAGGCGATGGTGACCAGGTCGAAGCTGTTGTCCGGGAACGGCAGGGCCTCGGCGTTGCACTGCACGTAGTCCAGGCCGAGCACCAGGCCGCGGTTGGTCAGGCGGTCACGGCCGACCGACAGCATGCCGGCGTTGATGTCGCCCAGCACCACCGAGCCCTCGGCGCCGACGCGCTCCTTCAGCAGGGCGGCGATGTCGCCGGTGCCGCCTGCCAGATCGAGCACGCGGTCGCCCGGCTTCACCTGCGCGGTAGCCACGTAGTAGCGCTTCCACGCCCGGTGCACGCCCAGGCTCATCAGGTCGTTCATCAGGTCGTAGTTGCGCGCGACCGAGGTGAACACCTGGCCGACCAGCTTCTGCTTGTCCTTGGCGGCGACGTCGCGGAACCCGAAATGGGTGGTACCGGCTTTGTAGGGGGATTCGCTCATGGCCCCGATTATCGCACCGCCGGGGGCCAGCGGCACCCCCTGCCCGTATCATGGCGGGCCACGACTTACCGGAGCCCCGCATGATCACCACGCCCGACTACCAGGCCCTGCTGCAGACCGCCATTGCCGAAGCCCGCCAGGGGCTGGCCGAAGGCGGCGTGCCGATCGGCGCGGCGCTGTACCACAACGACGGCCGCCTGCTCGGCTGCGGCCACAACCGCCGCGTGCAGGAAGGCGATCCGTCGGTGCACGGCGAAACCGATGCGTTCCGCAAGGCCGGTCGCCAGCGCCGTTACCAGGACACCATCATGGTCACCACCCTGGCCCCGTGCTGGTACTGCTCGGGGCTGGTGCGCCAGTTCAACATCGGCACCGTGGTGGTGGGCGAATCGCGCACCTTCCAGGGCGGCATCGACTGGTTGCGCGAGAGCGGCGTCAACGTGATCGACCTGGACAACCAGGAATGCGTGGACCTGCTGGGCGGTTTCATTGCGCAGCATCCGGAGATCTGGAACGAAGACATCGGTGAATGAGCACCGTGCAGTGTCCTGTTGAACCCGTTTAATGAACGCTTCAGTGCCGGCACGCCCTAGTGCCGGCAGCGTTTGCGGCCATTGCCGTGAACCCGTGCACAGTCAGCTGCGCAACGTGCACACGCTGCGGTAACACCCCACCCGGCCGCCGCGCCTAGGGTGGGGTTACCGGGACTCCTTTCCCCGGCGGAGCCAGCCATGTGCGCGCACGCCGTACGCCCCACGCCCGACCCGATCCTCGACGCCATCCGCAAGCGCCTGCAGCAGCAGTACGCGCTGCACCAGCGTAGCGCGCTGTTCTGGACCGCCTACCAGAGCCTGCAGCTGGAACTGGTACGCGGCCACCCGCTCGACCATGAGCGCCTGTGCAATGCGATGGCCGACATGGCCGAAGACCTCGGCGCGGTCGAGCACGCGCAACTGGTAGGCAATCGCAACGCCAGCTGCACATCGCGCTGACGCGGCATCCACTGCCTTATCGGCCACACTCGGATGAACCCCCACTCCCTTTCCACTCAACCGAACTGGATTGTCATGCACGCCGAAGTCCCCACCATTCCCCCGGTCATCAACGTTGACGCCGAGCTTGACCACTGGCGCCGCCAGCATGCCGACGGCGCACTACCGCACAACTCGTTCGGCTCCTACGTACCGTGGATCAAGTTCGCCTGTGATTCGCTGATCACCCAGCCGCGCGCCAGCAATGCGCAGCGCGACGAGATGTTCCAGACCCAGTACGCCCTGCAGATCATGCCGCGCCTGAGCGAAGCCCAGGCCCGCGAATTCGTTGATCGTTGCTGGCAGCACGTCTACCAGACCAGCCCGGTGCGCCTGCAGGACGCGCCACGCCTGCGCGCCTGACGGCTGCACGGCCCCTGCACGAGCCACTGCCGATCATCCTCGTCACCTGAGTGGGACGACGACGATGAAAGCACGCAACCTGTTCAATACGATCGCCAAGAAGGCCGCGGCCGCCACCGGCTCGCCGTGGACCTTCCTGGCCGCCGTAGCGATCGTGGTGATCTGGGGCATCAGTGGCCCGGTGTTCGGTTTCAACGACACCTGGCAGCTGGTGATCAACACCGGCACCACCATCATCACCTTCCTGATGGTGTTCCTGATCCAGCACACGCAGAACGCGGATACCGCCGCCATGCAGATCAAGCTGGACGAGCTGATCCGGGCGACGGCCGAAGCCAACAACGAATTGTTGGATCTGGAAGAACTGGACGAGGAGCGGCTGGAAGAGATCCGTCGCGAGTACGAGCAGATGGCGCGCGAAGCCGGCGACGCGCTGGCGCGGGTGCGCGCCTGCCATGCAGCGCGGCGCGACGATGAAGCGGTGTAGCAGATCCTGAAATGACAATGCCGGCCAGCGGCCGGCACTACCATCGATCATCAAGGTAGAGCCGGCCGCTGGCCGGCTGTCCTTCAGCTGCGCTCGTGCCAGCCGCCGCCCAGCACCTTGTACAGGGTGATGCGGTTGGACTGCTGGGCCAGTTCGGCCTGCAGGCGGGTCTGCTGCGCGTTGTAGGCGGTACGCCGCGCATCGAGCAGGGTGACGAAGCTGTCCAGCCCCGCGTCGTAGCGGGCCTGCGACAGGCGGTTGGCCTGTTCGGCCGCGTCCACCAGGCGCTGCTGTGAACTCACCTGCTCAGCCAGGCTGACATTCAATGCCAGCGCATCGGCGGTTTCGCGGAAACCCACCTGGATCGACTTCTCATACTGCGCCAGCGCGATATCGCGATCCGCATTGGCGATGGCGAGGTTGGCGCGCAGCTTGCCGCCCTGGAAGATCGGCAGGGTGATCTTCGGCAGGAAACTCCACACACGCGTTCCGCTGTCGAACAGGTTGGACAGTTCGCTCGAGCCACTGCCGATGCTGCCAGTCAGCGAGATGCTCGGGAAGAACGCTGCGCGTGCCGCACCGATGTTGGCGTTGGCGGCCAGCAGCTGGTGTTCGGCGGCCATGATGTCCGGGCGCTGCAGCAGCACGTCGCTGGGCAGACCGGCCGGCGGCGGTGCCAGTGCAAGCAATTGCGGTGCGATGCTGTCCGGGAGCAGTGCCGGATCCAGCTGGCCACCGGCCAGCAGCGCCAGCGCATTACGGTCCTGGGCCAGCTGGCCACGCAGGCGTGCAGCGTCCGTGCGTGCGGTCTCGACCAGGGTACGGGTCTGGGTCAGCTCCAGCGCCGAACTGCCACCACGTTCGTGGCGGGCTTCGGCCAGGCGCAGCGAATCCTCATAGGTTTTCAGCGTGGCATCGGCGATCTTCAGCCGCTGCGCATCAGCACCGTAGGTCAACCATGCGGTGGCCGTCTCGGCCACCAGGCTCAACTGCGCGTTGCGGCGGTTGGCGGCCACGGCGAAGTACTGCTGCAGCGCCGCTTCGCTGAGGTTGCGCACGCGGCCGAACAGGTCCAGCTCGAACTCGGCCACGCCGACACCAGCGGTGAACTGCTCGGTGACGCCGGCGTCGGTGCCACGGCGATCCATCTGGCCGGTGACGGCCACGCCGGGCACGCGGTCGGCGCGCTGTACGCGGTACTGGCCGCGCGCGCGTTCAACGTTGAGTACAGCCACGCGCAGGTCGCGGTTGTTCTGCAGCGACTGCTCGATCACCTGCTGCAGGCGCGCATCGGTGAAGAAGTCGCGCCAGCCGACGGCGGCGACATCGGCCACCTCGCCCTGCGCGGCCTCGGCCGGCCACTGCGCCGGAATCGCCGGAGCAACAGCGGTGTTCTTCGGCACCAGGGTGGAGCAGCCAGCCAGCGCGAGCGCGGCGGCAATGGAAAGGAACAGGGATGCACTTTTCATGGGAATGACTTCCATCGGTACTGCCAGATGGCAGGAGGCAATGCCGGCCAGCGGCCGGCACTACCGTTTCGCTTACGTGGAGGATTTGCGCTTGAACACGCGCTGCACCACCACGAAGAACAGCGGCACGAAGAACACGCCGAGCACGGTGCCGACGATCATGCCGCCGAGCACGCCGGTGCCGATCGCCTGCTTGGCGCCGGAGCCGGCGCCGGTGGAGATCGCCAGCGGTACCACGCCCATGCCGAAGGCCAGCGAGGTCATCACGATCGGACGCAGGCGATCGCGCACGGCATGCATGATCGATTCGATCAGGCCTGCGCCCTTCTCCAGGTTCTCCTTGGCGAACTCGACGATCAGGATCGCGTTCTTGCTGGTCAGGCCCACCGTGGTCAGCATCGCCACCTGGAAGTAGATGTCGCGCTCCAGGCCCTTGAAGGTGTTGGCCAGCACCGCGCCGAGGATGCCCAGCGGGGCCGCCAGCAGCACTGCGGTCGGCACGCTCCAGCTTTCGTACATCGCGGCCAGGCACAGGAACACGATCATCAGCGACAGCGTGTACAGCAGCGGCGTCTGCGAGCCGGCCTGGCGTTCCTGGTAGGACATCGCCGTCCACTCGATGCCGAAGCCCTGCGGCAGCTGCTTGGCCAGCTGTTCGATCTCGGCCATGGCATCACCGGAGGCGACACCCGGGGCCGGCTCGCCCTGGATTTCCATTGCCGACACGCCGTTGTAGCGCTCAAGACGCGGCGAACCGTAGTCCCAGTGCTTGGTGGCGAACGCGCTGAACGGCACCATCTCGCCCTTGTCGTTCTTCACGGACCAGAGATCGAAGTCCTCCGGGACCATGCGGAACGGCTGGTCGGCCTGCACGAACACACGCTTGACGCGGCCACGATCGACGAAGTCGTCGATGTACGAGCTGCCCCATGCTGCAGCCAGCGTTCCGTTGATCTGGTCGATCGACAGCCCCAGCGAGGTCGCCTTGGCCGCGTCGATGTCGATGCGGAACTGCGGCGTGTCCTCCTGGCCGTTGGGGCGCACGTTGGCCAGCTTCTTGCTGCCCGCAGCGAGGCCCAGCAGCTGGTTGCGCGCGGCCACCAGTGCCTCGTGGCCCTGGCCGCTGTTGTCCTTCAGGAAGAAGGTGTAACCCGAGGCAGTACCCAGCTCCGGAATGGCCGGCGGCGGGAAGGCGAAGATGAAGGCATCCTTGATCTGGCCCAGGGCTGCCATCGCGCGCCCGGTGATCGGCATCACGCCGTTGTCGGCATCACGCTCGCTCCAGTCCTTCAGCTTGACGAATGCCATGCCGGCGTTCTGGCCCATGCCGGCGAAGCTGAAGCCCTGCACCGAGAACACCGAGTCCACCGCATCCTTTTCGTTCTGCAGGAAGTGGTTTTCCAGTGCCGCGATCGATTCCAGCGTGCGTTCCTGGGTGGCACCCACCGGCGCCTGCACCAGCGCCATCAGCACGCCCTGGTCTTCGTTGGGCAGGAACGAGCTGGGCAGGCGCACGAACAGCACGCCCATCAGCACGAACAGCGCCGCGACGATGCCCATGAAACGCCACGGACGGTGGATGATGCCGCGCACGCCGCGCTGGTAGCTTTCGCTGGTGCGGTCGAAGCCACGGTTGAAACCATTGAAGAAACGACCGGCCCAGCCCTTGTGTGCGACGTGGTGCTCACCCTTCTTCAGCGGCTTGAGCATGGTCGCGCACAGCGCCGGGGTCAGCACGATCGCGACCAGCACCGACAGCGCCATCGCCGAAACGATCGTGGCCGAGAACTGGCGGTAGATAACGCCGGTGGAGCCGCTCATGAAGGCCATCGGCACGAACACCGCCGACAGCACCAGGCCGATGCCCACCAGCGCGCCGGTGATCTGGCCCATCGACTTGCGGGTCGCTTCAAGCGGTGACAGTCCTTCCTCGGACATGATGCGCTCGACGTTCTCCACCACCACGATGGCATCGTCCACCAGCAGGCCGATGGCCAGCACCATCGCGAACATGGTCAGCATGTTCACCGAGAAGCCCAGCATCGCCAGCACACCGAAGGTACCCAGCAACACCACCGGCACCGCGATGGTCGGGATCAGGGTGGCGCGGAAGTTCTGCAGGAACAGGTACATCACCACGAACACCAGCACGATCGCTTCGATCAGGGTCTGCACCACGCCCTTGATCGACACGCGCACGAACGGGGTCGTGTCGTACGGGATCTCGGCCTTCAGGCCGGCCGGGAAGAAGCTCTTCATGTCCTCCAGCGCGGCATCGACGCCGGCGGCGGTATCCAGCGCGTTGGCGCCGGTGGCCAGGGTGACCGCCAGGCCGCTGGCCGGCTGGCCGTTGTAGCGGGTGACGAAGTCGTACGATTCCGCACCCAGCTCGACGCGGGCGACATCACCCAGGCGCAGCTCGGCACCGTCCTGCGCACCGCGCACGATGATGTTGCGGAACTGTTCCGGGGTCTGCAGGCGCGACTGCGCGTTGATGGTGGCGTTGAGCTGCTGGCCCTTGATCGACGGCGCACCGCCGAGCTGGCCGATGGCCACCTGGGCGTTCTGTGCCTTGATTGCCGCGGTCACTTCCGCGACCGACAGGCCATAGGTATGCAGCTTGTTGGGGTCCAGCCAGATACGCATGGCGTACTTGCCACCAAACACCTGGATGTTGCCCACGCCCGGCACGCGGCTCAGACGGTCGACGACATTGGAACCGACATAGTCGGCGATGTCGTTGGCGTCCATGCTGCCGTTCTCGGACACGAACGCGATGACGTTCAGGAAGCCCGAGCTGGACTTGGCCACGTTGATGCCCTGCCGCTGCACTTCCTGCGGCAGCAGCGGCATGGCCAGCTGCAGCTTGTTCTGCACCTGCACCTGGGCGATATCCGGGTTGGTGCCGCTCTCGAAGGTCAGGGTGATGGTGGCCTGGCCGTTGGACGAGCTGTTGGAGGAGAAGTAGATCAGGCCATCAAGGCCCTTCATGTTCTGCTCGATGATCTGCGTCACCGAGTCCTCGACCACCTTGGCCGATGCACCCGGGTAGGTGGCGCTGATTTCCACCGCCGGCGGTGCGACGTTGGGGTACATCGAGACCGGCAGCTTGAACAGGGCCAGGCCGCCGGCGAGCATGATGATGATGGCGATGACCCATGCAAAGATGGGTCGATCGATGAAAAAGCGTGCCATGGGGTTCTCCGCTTACTTCGCGTCGCCGGCCGGCGCGGCAGGCTGGGCGGCCGCTGCCGGCTTGGCCGGAGCAGCGCCCTTCTCGGTGGCCTTGACCGGCATGCCGGGGCCGATCTTCTGCAGGCCTTCGACGATGACCTTGTCGCCGGCCTTCAGGCCGTCCTCGACCAGCCACTTGTCGCCAACCGTGCGGCTGACCTTGACCGGGCGCACTTCGACCTTGTTGTCCTTGTCGACCACCATCGCGGTGGTATCACCCTTCGGATCGCGGGCGATGCCGGCCATCGGCACAAGCACCGCATCGCTGCGCACGCCGCCACCGATCACCGCGCGCACATAGCTGCCCGGCATCAGCAGGCCGTCCGGGTTGTCCACCTTCACGCGCAGGCCGAAGCTGCCGGTAGCCGGATCGACGCTGACTTCGGAGAACTCCAGCGTGCCCTTGTGCTCGAAGGTGCTGCCGTCTTCCATGAGGATGCTGACCGGCAGCGACTGGTTGTCCTGCAGGCGGCCAGCGGCCAGTTCACGACGCAGCTGCAGCAGCTCGGCCGAAGACTGGGTCAGGTCCACATAGATCGGGTCCAGCTGCTGCACGGTGGCCAGGGCATTGGCCTGCCCGGCGCTGACCAGCGCACCCTGGGTGACGCTGGACTTGCCGATGCGGCCGCTGATCGGCGCGACGATGCGGGCATAGCCCAGGGTGACGTTGGCCGCGTCCAGCGAGGCCTTGGCAGCACCGACATCAGCCTCGGCCTGCTTCTGCGCGGCCACGGCGTTTTCCAGATCCTGCTGGCTTACCGCATCAACCTTGGCCAGCTCGGTGATGCGCTTGGCGCTCAGGCGTGCAGCGTTGGCCGTGGCTTCGGCACGGGCCAGCTGGGCGCGGGCGCTGTTGGCCTGGGCGCGGTAGCTGGCGTCTTCGATCTGGTACAGCGGCTCGCCGGCCTTGACCATGCCGCCTTCGGTGAACAGGCGCTTGGCGACGATGCCGTTGACCTGCGGACGCACTTCAGCAACCAGGAAGGCATTGGTACGGCCCGGCAGTTCGCGGGTCAGGCCCACGGTCTCGGACTTCAGCGTGACTACGGTGACGTCACCCGGGCCCTGCTCGGGGGCCTGGGGTTGGCCGCCGCAGGCAGCCACGGTCGCGGCGATTGCCAGCGACAGTGCAAAGGGTCGGATTCGGCTCAGCAACATGACGGAAAGGCTCTTGGAGGAAAGGATCTCAGCCAGCGCTGATACGGCGGACCCTCCACCAGCAAAGGTGAAGACCGTGCGAACAGCGCCCACCCGGGTGGAGTGGGAGCCGGACGGGCCTGCCACGCACACGACGGGAATGATGGGAACGAAATATACATACATGCTTGTTTGTTTGTAAACCGGTACAATTCAGCCACGTTTCACCCGCACTCGTACCCTACCCATGGCCCGCAAGACCAAAGAGGACACCCAGGCAACCCGGGAAGGCATCCTTGACGCCGCCGAAGCCTGCTTCCATGAACACGGCGTGGCCCGTACCACGCTGGAGATGATCGGCGCCCGCGCCGGCTATACCCGTGGCGCGGTGTACTGGCACTTCAAGAACAAGAGCGAGGTGCTGGCCGCGATCGTCGAACGGGTGCACCTGCCCTTCATGCAGGAACTGGAACGCACCTCCACCGACCAGCGCGACACGCCGGTGCACGACCTGCGCGCGGTGATGATCCACTCGTTCATCGAGCTGTCCGAGGACGAACGCCTGCGCAAGACCATGGAGATCATGCTGCGCAGCGATGCCTCGGCCGACACCAGGGTGCTGACCGAAATGCAGCAGGCCGGATTCCGCGATGCGCTGGACCGGATGGAGCGTGCCCTGCGCCGCGCCCGCGATCTGGGCCAGCTGCGCGAAGGCGCCGACCCCAAGATCGCCGCCCGCATGCTGCATGCCACCGTGCTGGGCGTGCTGCACGGGGCGATGGTCGAACCGGACCTGATGGATCTCAAGCGCGACGGCATGCTCGCACTGGACATGACCCTGGCCGCCTACGTGAAGGACGGCGTGTTCGTGCCCGGAACGGTGCCCGAGCCGTTGCCGGAAGCGTGAGTGGCGCTGCTGCCGCCACCACCACACCCATCTGAGGACAGACCCATGATCCTGGACAACGTGGTGTGGGGCTTCATCGGCTGCGGCAGTGTCACCGAGAAGAAGAGCGGCCCCGCCCTGGCCAGCACACCCGGCTCACGGGTGGCAGCGGTCATGCGCCGCAATGCGGCGTTGGCCGAGGATTACGCGCGGCGCCATGCCATTCCCCGCTGGTACGCGGACGCCGATGCGCTCATCGCCGATCCGGAAGTGAACGCGGTGTACGTCGCCACGCCACCCTCGACGCACATGCAGTACGCGCTGCAGGCGATAGCCGCAGGCAAGCCGGTCTACATCGAAAAGCCGATGGCCATGGACCACGGCGAGTGCCAGCGCATCATTGAAGCCAGCGCCAGCAGCGGCGTGCCGGTGTTCGTGGCCTATTACCGCCGCGCCCTGCCCCGCTTCGCGCAGGTGAAGCAGCTGCTGGACAACGGCACGATCGGCACACCGCGCAGCGTGCGCGCCACCCTGCATCGGCCGCATTCGGCGAACGCCGCATCGCCGGACTTCTGGCGGACCAACCCGGCGATCGCCGGCGGCGGCCTGTTCGTCGATCTGGGCTCGCATACCCTGGACCTGCTCGACCATCTGCTGGGGCCACTGAGCGAAGTGCGTGGCCTGGCCAGTTCGTTGACCGGCGCCTACCCCGCCGAGGACAGCGTCTCGATGTGCTTCCGCACCGGGGCGGGCGCGCACGGCATCGCGCAATGGAGTTTCTGCGCCTTCCGCCGCCAGGATGAGATCGAGATCACCGGCGACCACGGGCAGCTGCGCTTTGCCACGTTCGAGGACGTTCCGGTGGTTCTGGAGACCGAAGCGGGCGTGCAGGCATTCGATATCCCGAACCCGCCATCGGTCCAGCAGCCATTGATCGCCACCCTCGTGGACGAGCTGCGCGGCAAAGGGCGCTCACCGTCGACCGGCATCAGCGCCGCGCGCACCAGCGCGGTGATCGACCAGGTGCTGCAGGTCTACCGCGCCCTACACCCGCACTGACCGCCAACAAAAAGGCCGCCTTTCGGCGGCCTCATGCTTTGCAGCGTCGGCACTACAGGATGTAGCGGCTCAGGTCCGGGTCCTGCACCAGCTCGCCCAGGTGCGCATCGACATAAGCACTGTCGATGGCCAGGGTCTCGCCATCGCGGTCCGGTGCCTCGTAGCTGAGCGAATCCAGCAGGCGCTCCAGCACCGTATGCAGGCGACGGGCACCGATGTTCTCCTGCCGCTCGTTCACCTGGAAGGCGATCTCGGCCAGGCGCTCGATGGCGTCGGCGGTGAAGCTGACCTTGACGCCTTCGGTAGCCAGCAGCGCTTCGTACTGCTTGGTCAGCGCGGCCTTCGGCTCGGTCAGGATGCGCACGAAGTCGCCCTTGCTCAGCGCGCCCAGCTCGACGCGGATCGGGAAGCGGCCCTGCAGCTCCGGGATCAGATCGCTGGGCTTGGCCAGGTGGAACGCACCAGAGGCGATGAACAGGATGTGGTCGGTCTTGATCGTGCCGTACTTGGTGGACACGTTGGAGCCTTCCACCAGCGGCAGCAGGTCGCGCTGCACGCCTTCGCGGGAGACGTCGCCTCCGCCCACGTTATCGCCGCGCTTGGCGACCTTGTCGATCTCGTCGATGAAGACGATGCCGTGCTGCTCGCAGGCTTCGATGGCCGCGGTGCGGATATCGTCTTCGTTGACCAGCTTGCCGGCCTCTTCTTCCACCAGCAGCGGACGCGCAGCCTTGATGGTCAGCGTGCGCTTGTGCGCCTTGGCACCACCGCCGAGGTTGGCGAACATCGACTTCAGCTGCTGGCCCATTTCCTCCATGCCCGGCGGGGTCATGATGTCCATGCTGACGTTGGCGGCCAGGTCGAGCTCGATCTCGCGCTCGTCCAGCTCACCGTTGCGCAGCATCTTGCGGAACTTGATGCGGGTCTCGTTGTCCTGTGCCGACGGTTCATTGCGGGCGACTTCCGGATCGAAACCGATGCCACCGCTGCGGCGCGGCAGCAGCGCATCGAGGATGCGGTCTTCGGCACGCTCTTCGGCCTGGGTGCGCACGCGCACCTTGGCCTGCTCGCGGTACAACTTCACTGCGGTATCGGCCAGGTCACGGATGATCTGCTCGACATCCTTGCCGACGTAGCCGACTTCGGTGAAACGGGTCGCTTCGACCTTCACGAACGGCGCGTTGGCCAGCGTGGCCAGGCGGCGCGCGATCTCGGTCTTGCCGACGCCGGTGGGGCCGATCATCAGGATGTTCTTCGGCATCACTTCATTGCGCAGCTCCGGCACCAGCTGCATGCGGCGCCAGCGGTTGCGCAGGGCAATGGCCACCGCGCGCTTGGCGTCGTGCTGGCCCACGATATGCCGGTCCAGTTCCTGCACGATCTCGCGCGGGGTCATGGTGGCGGAGGAAACTTCGATCTTCGACATGGATGTGCTCACGGATTCAGTGTCGGTAGTGCCGGCCGCTGGCCGGCAACCAGGCACGCGTGCGGGGGATCATGAGGTTGCCGGCCAGCAGCCGGCACGACCCTCACAGCTCCTCGACCACCACGTTGCGGTTGGTGTAGATGCAGATATCGCCGGCAATGCCGATCGCTTCGCTGGCGATGGTGCGCGCATCCAGTTCGGTGTGCGCCATCAACGCACGTGCGGCCGACAGCGCATAGGAACCACCCGAGCCGATGGCGATGATGCCGTCCTCCGGTTCGATCACATCGCCGGTGCCGCTGATGATCAGCGAGGTTTCCTTGTCGGCCACTGCCAGCAGGGCCTCGAGCTTGCCCAGGCGGCGCTCGGTGCGCCAATCCTTGGCCAGCTCGACCGCAGCGCGCTGCAGCTGGCCGTGCTTTTCCAGCTTGGCCTCGAACAGCTCGAACAGGGTGAACGCGTCGGCGGCGGCACCGGCGAAGCCGGCCAGCACCTGGCCATCACGGCCAAGGCGGCGCACCTTGCGCGCATTACCCTTCATCACGGTGTGGCCCAGCGTGACCTGACCGTCGCCGGCAATGGCCACGTGCTCGCCGCGACGGACGCAGACGATGGTGGTGGCGTGGAAAACATTGGGATTCTGACTGGGGTCCATGCGGCCTCCGATAGCTGTTCACGGGACATGGGGACAGCGCCGGGTGCGATCAAGCCTGTGCGGATGGCTGCCGTTCAGCGCTTGGCGTGCGATGGCCGATCCGGATTCGGCTCGATCCCCCAGGCGAGGTACCAGTCTTCGCCCTGCGTCTCGATCGGGTGCTGGGTGCGGCCGGAGCCGTTGCCGCAGGCCAGTGCGTCAGCGGCGCAGTAGCGGTCGCAGCCCCAGCAGATGCGCTCGGGATGCTTGGGATGCAGGGGAATGGGCTTTGCCATGGTCGGCAGCTCCTCGTGGCCTGCGGCCACGATGCGCTGGTGCGCCCTGCCCCGCCCTGATCCAGGTCAAGGGCGGTCTATTCAGCCTTGTCGTCCCTGCTGCGGCGCTTCGCGCGCGGATGCGCGGCGTCGTAGACCTTGGCCAGGTGCTGGAAATCGAGGTGGGTGTAGATCTGGGTGGTGGCGATGTCGGCATGGCCCAGCAGCTCCTGCACGCCACGCAGATCGCCGGACGATTCCAGGATATGGCTGGCGAAGCTGTGCCGCAGCATGTGCGGATGCACGTGCTTGAACAGGCCCTGGCGCTGCGCCAGCTGGCGGATGCGGATCTGCACCGCGCGTTGGCTGATCGGCCCGTTGCGGCCGGGAAACACCGGCGAGGCCGGTCCACCGCCACTTTCGGTGCGCCACGCCTGCAGTGCTTCGCGCGCTGGCCGGCCGAACGGCACGCGGCGCTGGCGATTGCCCTTGCCCAGCACGTTGACCAGGCCGCTGTCGAAATCCAGATCACGCCAGGTCAGCGCGCAGACTTCGCTCAGGCGCAGGCCGGAGGAATAGAACAGTTCCAGCAGCGCGCGGTCACGGCGGCCGAGCTCGCCTTCCGGCTCCAGCTCGACCAGCTGCACGGCTTCGTCGGCATCAAGCACCTGCGGCAACCGGCGCGGCGCACGCGGCGCCTTCAGCGTCGCCGCCGGACTGACCTCGATGCGCCCGTGCTTGAGCAGCCAGGCATAGAAGCTGCGGCAGGCGGACAAGCGGCGCTGCAGGCTCTTGGCCGACAGGCCACGGCGGTGCTCATCGGCGACGAACTGGCGCAACGCGTCGGCATCAAGCGCCTCCACCGCCACGCCACGCGGCTCCGCCCAGGCCGACAGCGCGTCCAGGTCGCGACGGTAGGCGTCGAGCGTATGCGCCGACATCCGCCGCTCCACCTGCAGATGCTGCAGGAAGGCCTGTACCGCGCTCATCGTCGTGGCGTCCTGCTCAGCCCGCGAAGCGCTTCAGGCCGGTGACCAGAGCGTCGCCCATCATGCGCAGGAACAGCGTGCCCATGCCCGGATAGAAGCGGTTCGGGTCGTGGCTGCCGACCGCGATCAGGCCCACGCCCGGCAGCGGCAGCAGTGCGGTGGTCTGCACTTCTTCGCTGCGCACGCCATACAGCACGGCATTCTTCTCCGGCTGCAGGCGGCCGCAGATCGGCTCGCCGTCCTTAAGGCAGTCGCGGAACGGGCCCAGCTGCGCATCATCGGCAGCGATCACCTGCAGCCAGTCGGCCTGTTCCAGCCCGGCCACCGGTGCATGCACCACCAGTCGCACCAGATCGCCGGCAAAGTCTTCCTGCAGCGAGGCAGCCATCGCACGCAGGGTATCGGCCGCGTTGTCCTGCTTCATCAGCGCCAGGGTCAGCTGGTGCGTGCGCACTGCCAGGCGTTCATTGACCTGGGCGGTGGCGCCCAGATCGGCCAACCGTCGCGCCAGCTCGCGGTTCTTCTCGCGCAGCACTTCCAGCTGGTAGCTGGCCAGCGACGCGGTCGGGCCGTCGTCGCGCGGTACCACCAGGGTCAGGGCCAGGTCCGGGAACTGCTTGAGGAAGCCGGGATGTCGCCGCAACCAGGCAGCGACTTCATGGGCTCCGAGCTTGTCGACGGTTTCGGTCATGCGATCCACTCCCCTTCGAAGACAAATGCGGTCGGGCCGGCCATCACCACCGGTTGGCCATCGCCCGGCCACTGGATGCGCAGGTCACCCCCGGGCAGGCTGATGCGCGCATCGCGCTGCAGGCGACCGCGCTGCATCAGGGTCACTGCTGCGGCACAGGCGCCGCTGCCGCAGGCCAGGGTTTCGCCGACGCCACGTTCATTCACACGCAGACGTGCGTGCGCCGGGCCCATCACCTGGGCGAAGCCCACGTTCACCGAGCGCGGGAACGACGCATGCTGCTGCAGCAGCGCACCGACGCGCTCGACCGGAGCCGCATCGATCAGGCCCACTTCGATCACCGCGTGCGGATTGCCCATCGACACCGCGGCGAAGCGTACGCTCTCGCCCTGCAGCGGCAGCAGGTACTCCTCGCGCGCATGGGCAAAGCCCATCAGCGGCACGTTGGCCGGCTCGAACGCAGGCACGCCCATGGTCACCGCGAATTGACCATCGCCAAGCACCTTCACCTCATGGCTGGCCAGCGGGCTGTCGATGACGAACTGATCACCCTGCGCACTGCCTTCGCGCACCAGCCAGGCCGCGATGCAGCGCGCGCCGTTGCCGCACTGCTCGGAGTTGGAACCGTCGGCATTCCAGATGCGGTACGACGCCACCGAGCCTTCCGCGCGCGGTGCCTCGATGGTCAGGATCTGATCGCAGCCGACGCCGGTGTGGCGGTCGGCCAGGCGCGCGGCCAGTTCAGGCGTGGGCGGCGCGGTGCCGTCACGCAGGTCGATCACTACGAAATCATTGCCTGCGCCATGCATCTTGCTGAAGCGCAGCGCCTTGGAACCGGCCTTACTCATTCCCGCCGCCCACCTTCTTCGCAGGCACAGGCGCCGGCTGGGTGGTCGGTGCAGCCGGGTCCACGGTCGTGGCCGGGGTGCCGCTGCCCTGGGTCTCCACCGGGGTCGCTTCGGTAGCGGGCTCGGCAACCGGTTCGACGGTTTCTTCCACCGGCACCGGCTTCTGCGGCAGCACCAGCGGGCCCTTGTTGCCGCAGGCGGCGAGGAACAGCAGCGAAGCCGCTGCCAGCGGAATCAGGATGGCGTTTCGATGGGGGATCTTCATGCCCCGAGTATAGCCATTGGCGGCTGAGCGGTTGGTGCAGGGGATCGGGTTGCCGGCCAGCGGCCGGCACCACCGCAGGCGGTCAATCCGCAGGCGGCGGCAGCGGCCGGGTCCACAGCCAGATCGCCACCACGGTCATGCTGCCGATCGAGAACCACTTCACCCAGGCAATCGGCACGCACCACAGCATGATGCCGGCGCATACCGCCATGGTGATCGTGGCCATCCACTTGCCGTAGCGGCTGACTGCACCATGCGCCTGCCAGTTGGCGATGGCCGGGCCGAAGCGCGGATGCTGCAGCAGCCAGGTGTGCAGGCGTTCGGATCCGCGCGAGGCGGCCCACGCCGAGATCAGGATGAATACGGTGGTAGGAAGGCCCGGCACGAAGATGCCGACAATGCCGGTGCCCAGACTGACGTAGGCCAGCAGCCACCACGCCCAGCGGAAGCGCACCACGCGCGGTGGCGTGGCGGTATCGCGGGGCGCAGGGGGTTCGGGCTGGCTCATGGCCGCAAGGATACCGGTTCGGGGTGCCCGGCAACGCCCGGCACCCCTGCGTCATTACGGCTGGACGATGCCCAGCTGCTGCAGCACGAACGCGTACGACTCGGACAGCTCGCGGTAGCGCTGGAAGCGCCCCGACTTGCCACCGTGGCCGGCTTCCATGTTGGTGCGGAACAGGATCGGGTAGTGGCCGGTGTTGTCGTCACGCAGCTTGGCCACCCACTTGGCCGGTTCCCAGTACTGCACCTGCGAATCCCACAGGCCGGTACCCACGAACAGCGCCGGGTACGCCTGCTGCTTCACGTTGTCGTAGGGCGAGTAGGACAGCATGTAGTCGTAATACTGCTTCTGCTCGGGGTTGCCCCACTCGTCGTACTCGTTGGTGGTCAGCGGAATGGTCGGGTCGAGCATGGTGGTGACCACGTCGACGAACGGCACCTGCGCCACCATCACGCGGTAATCCTGCGGGGCCTGGTTGGCCACCGCGCCCATCAGCAGGCCACCGGCGCTGCCACCGGACGCGGCGACGCGATCCTTCGCCGCCCAGCCCTGCGCCACCAGTCCACGGGTGACGTCGATGAAGTCGTTGAAGGTGTTCTGCTTGTGCAGCAGCTTGCCGTTCTCGTACCAGTCGCGGCCCATTTCCTGGCCACCGCGGATGTGGGCGATGGCATACACCACGCCGCGGTCGAGCAGGCTCACCGCGGTCTGGTTGAAATACGGGTCCATCGACATGCCGTAGCTGCCATAGGCGTACTGGAACAGCGCGCCCTTGCCATCCTTCTGGTAGCCCTTGCGGTAGACCAGCGACACCGGCACCTTCACGCCATCGCGCGCGGTGATCCAGACACGGTCGGTTTCGTACTTCGACGCGTCATAGCCGATCACCGGCTGCACCTTCAGCTGCCGCCGCTCGCCGGTGGCGGTATTCAGTTCGAACACCGTGGTCGGGGTGGTCATCGAGGTGTAGACGTAGCGCAGCCACGGCGTGTCGGCCTCGGTGTTGTCGCCCAGGCCCATGGAATACGCCGGTTCGTCGGCCTTCACGTAATCGCTGCGGCCGTCCTTGAACAGCAGGCGGATGCGTTCCAGGCCCTCGGAGCGTTCGGCGATGGCGGTGTAGCTGTCGAACAGTTCGAAGCCTTCGATGAACACGGCATCGTCATGCGCGATCCAGTCCTTCCACTGCGCGCGCGAGGTGGCATCGGTCGGTGCGGTGACCAGCTTGAAGTTCTTCGCACCGTCATTGGTGCGGATCACCCAGCGGCCATCGTAGTGGTCGGCGTCGTACTCGACGTCGCGCTGGCGCGGCGCCAGCACGGTGAAGGTGGTCGGGTCGCTGGCCGGCGCGTAGCGCTCTTCCGAAGACACCGTGCTGTGCACGCCGATGGTGATGAAGCGATCGTCGCGGGTGCGGCCGATGCCCATGTAGAAGCTGTCGTCCTTCTCTTCGTAGACGACGGTATCGGCGCTGGCCGGGGTGCCCAGCACGTGCTTCTTCACGCGCACGGTCAGCAGGGTTTCCGGATCGTTCTCGACATACAGCACGGTGCGGTTGTCGTCGGCCCAGACCAGGTCGCCGGAGCTGCCGGTGATCACATCGGGCAGCACCTTCCCGGTGGCCAGGTCCTTGAAGCGGATCGTGTACTGGCGGCGGCCGACGTCATCATCGGCCCAGGCCAGCAGCTGGTTGTCCTGGCTGACCTCCATCGAGCCGACACTGAAGTAGCCCTTGCCGGCCGCCATCGTGTTGACGTCCAGCAGGACTTCCTCGGCGGCATCCATGCTGCCCTTGCGGCGCGCATGGATCGGGTAGTCCTGGCCGGTCTCGAAGCGGCTGTAGTACCAGTAGCCGCGCTCACGCGCCGGCACGCTGGAATCGTCCTGCTTGATGCGGCCGACGATCTCCTTGTACAGGGTGTCCTCCAGCGGCTTCAGCGGCGCCAGCAGCTGGTCGGCATAGGCATTCTCGGCCTGCAGGTAGGCCAGCATGTCCTTGTTCTCGCGCTTGTCGTCGCGCAGCCAGTAGTAGTCATCGTTGCGGGTGGCGCCAAAGGGCGCCTTGACCACATGCGGGTGCTTGGCGGCATCCGGCGGAACGGGCGGCGTGGCGGCGGTAGCGGTGGTGGTCATCAGGCTGGCAAGCAACAGGCAGAGTGTGGACTTCATGAGATAAGGCTCCTGGCGCATCAATGCAATGGTCTCCGACGGGGTCGGATCCCTTTCCCCGAAAAGGGATCTGACCCCAATCCCGGCGACCCGGCAACCCTGCGGATCGTCATGGGTCGTGCCGGCCAGCGGCCGGCACGACCTGGACGCGCGGCGTACCATGGGCGCATGAGTACCCTGCCCCACACGCCGGGCTACAGCCGGCGCAGCCATGAAATCGCCCCGTTCCACGTGATGTCCCTGCTGGCCCGCGCGCAGGCGCTGGAACAGGCCGGCCACGACGTGATCCATCTGGAGATCGGCGAACCGGACTTCACCACCGCCGAACCGATCGTGCGTGCCGGACAGGCCGCACTGGCCGCCGGCCATACCCGCTACACCGCTGCACGTGGCCTGCCGGCCCTGCGCCAGGCGATCAGCGGCTTCTATCGCAGCAACTACGGGCTGGATATCGACCCCGAGCGCATCCTGGTCACCCCCGGCGGCTCCGGCGCGCTGCTGCTGGCCAGCAGCCTGCTGGTCGACCCCGGCCGCCACTGGCTGCTGGCCGATCCCGGCTATCCGTGCAACCGCCATTTCCTGCGCCTCGTTGAAGGCGGCGCACAGCTGGTGCCGGTCGGCCCGGACACCGCCTACCAGCTCACACCGTCGCTGGTGGAACAGCATTGGAATGGCGACAGCGTCGGCGCGCTGGTCGCCTCACCGGCCAACCCGACCGGCACCGTGTTGTCCGCCGAGGAACTGGCAGCACTGTCGAAGACCCTGCATGCGCGCGGCGGCCACCTGGTGGTGGACGAGATCTACCACGGCCTCACCTACGGGTTGGATGCGCCCAGCGTGCTGCAGGTGGATGACAGCGCGTTCGTGCTGAACAGTTTCTCCAAGTACTTCGGCATGACCGGCTGGCGGTTGGGCTGGCTGGTGGCACCGCCGGCGGCGGTACCTGATCTGGAGAAGCTGGCGCAGAACCTGTACATCAGCGCGTCGAGCATCGCCCAGCATGCCGCCCTCGCCTGTTTCAGCGAGGAAGCGATGGCGATCTTCGAGCAGCGTCGCGAAGCCTTCCGCCAGCGCCGCGACTTCCTGTTGCCGGCATTGCGTGAACTGGGCTTCCGCATCGAGGTTGAACCGCAGGGCGCGTTCTACCTTTACGCCGATGTCAGCGCATTCACCGATGACGCGCAGGCGTTCTGCGCCCACTTCCTGGAAACCGAGCACGTGGCATTCACGCCGGGGCTGGATTTCGGCTTCCACCGTGCGAACCAGCACGTGCGGTTGGCCTACACGCAGGAAGTGCCGCGATTGCAGGAGGCGGTGGAGCGGATTGCGCGTGGGTTGAAGAGCTGGCAGGGATCACGTTGACGGTAGTGCCGGCCGCTGGCCGGCAACCTGGGAATCCATGAATGATGCGGTTGCCGGCCAGCGCCCGGCACTACCCGATAATGAAAAACGCCGCCCGAGGGCGGCGTTTTTCATTCCATCACTTGCCGCCCAGGCGCTCCCACAGGAAGCTGTAGGCCAGCGCCGACATGTGTGCGGCCTGCGCGTTGTTGGCTGCGCCGCCGTGGCCACCTTCGATGTTCTCGTAGTAGGTCACATCCTTGCCGGCATCGATCATCTTCGCCGCCATCTTGCGGGCATGGCCCGGGTGCACGCGGTCATCGCGGGTGGAGGTGGTGAACAGCACCGGCGGGTAGCTCTTCTTCGCATCGAACAGGTGGTACGGCGAGAAGGTCTTGATGAACTCCCAGTCGCTGGTGTCCGGGTTGCCATACTCGGCCATCCACGACGCACCGGCCAGCAGGTGGCTGTAGCGCTTCATATCCAGCAGCGGCACCTGCACCACCACCGCACCGAACAGCTCCGGGTACTGGGTCAGCATGTTGCCGGTCAGCAGGCCACCGTTGCTGCCGCCCTGCACGCCCAGGTGCTTGGCGCTGGTGATCTTGCGCTTGACCAGATCGCGTGCCACGGCGGCCATGTCTTCATAGGCCTTGTGGCGGTTCTGCTTCAGCGCCGCCTGGTGCCAGCGCGGTCCGTACTCGCCGCCGCCACGGATGTTGGCAACCACGTACACGCCGCCCTTCTCCAGCCAGGCGCGGCCCATGCCGCCGGAGTAGCCCGGGGTCAGCGAGATCTCGAAACCACCGTAGCCGTACAGCAGGGTCGGGTTGGAGCCGTCCAGCTTCATGGCCTTGTCGTGCACCACGAAGTACGGCACGCGGGTGCCGTCCTTGCTGGTGGCGAAGTGCTGCTCGATCACCTTGCCCTTGGCATCGAAGAAGGCCGGCATGGTCTTCAGCGTTTCCGGGGCCTGCCCGATCTCGGCCAGCGCCAGGGTGGTCGGGGTCAGGTAGTCGGTGGCGGTCAGCCACACCGCGTCGCTGTCGTTGCTGTCGACCGCGCCCACGCCCAGCGTGCCGAAGGCCGGCGCGCCGACGAAGCGGCTGGTCTGCCAGCCATTGGCGCCCGGAGTCAGCACCGACAGGCGGTTCTTGACGTCATCCAGCACGTTCAGCACCAGATGGCTCTTGGTCCAGGTGGCTCCGGCCAGCGAGGTGGTCGCGGTCGGGGTGAACAGCACGTCGAATTCGCGCTTGCCGGCCAGGAAGTCATCCAGCCGGGTCGCCAGCAGCGAACCGGACGCATAGGTCTTGCCACCCACGGTCCACGGATCCCGCAGTTCCAGGGTCAGCCACTGCTTGTGCAGGCCCTTCTCGGCCGAGTTCGGCGCGTCGATCTTGGTCAGCGTGCCATCGTCGCCACGCAGGTAGATCTCGTTGTTGTAGAACGCCAGCGTGCGGCTGACCAGGTTGCGTTCGAAGCCCGGGGTGTCATCGTGCATCGCCGCGATGTACATGTCTTCCGGCTTGCCTTCATACACCACGCTGGCGGAGGCCATCGGCGTACCACGCTTCCACAGTTTGGCCACGCGCGGGTAGCCGGAGGTGGTCATCGAGCCGGCACCGAAGTCGGTGTAGACGAACACGGTATCGCGATCGATCCAGTTCAGGCCGCCCTTCGACTCGGGACGGAAGAAGCCGTCCTTGATCCAGCTCTTGCTGGACAGATCGAATTCGCGGGTGACGTCGGCATCGGCACCGCCGCGCGACAGCGCGATCAGGCAGCGGCTGTAGTCCGGGCGCAGGCAGTCGGCACCGTGCCAGACCCAGTTCTCGCCCTCGGCCTTGTTCAGCGCATCCAGGTCGAGCACGGTTTCCCACTGCGGCGAGGCCTTGCGGTACTCGGCCAGCGTAGTGCGCCGCCACAGGCCGCGTTCGTGCTGCTGGTCCTTCCAGAAGTTGTAGTAGTAGTCGCCGATCTTCTGCACGGCGGGAATCTTGGCGTCGGAGTCGAGCACCTCGCGGATGCTGGTCTCCATCTGCTTGAAGGCCGGGGTCTGCGCAAGGCGCGCTTCGGACTTGGCGTTCTGTTCCTTGACCCAGGACAGCGGCTTGTCGCCGGTGACGTCCTCCAGCCAGGCGTAGCGATCGGTGTCTTCAGCAGCCACGGCGGTCCCCACCGAGGCAGCGGTCATCATGCCGGCCAACAGGCAGGCGGAAGCGAGTCGAGACATTGCAGCTCCAGGCAGTCATAAGCCGTGGAACGCTAGCATGGATCGCTGCAGCCGCCCCCGTGTCGAAGGTCAGGCCGTGGCCGCAGCGCCACGACGGCGACGGGGTGTCCCGCCGGCGCGACGACGGGCCTGTCCACCGGTACGCCGGGCCAGCCGCAGCCACGACAGTCCCGGCAGCGGGAAGCGCAGCAGCGCCCACCAGGCCACCAGCGGCATGCCCACCAGCCACATCGGCAACCAACCCAGCCAGGCGCTGCTGCCGCGCGCGGCTGGCCAGACCAGCACCAGCGCCAGGCCGGCCAGCGCCACCTGCCGCACGCTGCGCAGCAGGCGTGGATCGGCGCGTTCAATGATGACGCGTTCAGTTGCAGGGCGACGAGCGGAACGTGCGTTCATGGGGCTTCTCCGGTGGACAATGCAACACAGCTTGGGCAAGGGCCTTCTCACAGGTTGCGACACCATTGACGGATCGCGTGCACACAGTCGACCATGCGCGTGCAAGCCCACTGGAGCCCGCTCCCGCATGACTTCGATCCGCCCGCTCTGCGCCGCGCTGCTGGCCCTTTCCCTGGCCGGCCCCGCAGTGGCCGCCAGTGAGCCGCCGTCGCCCCATACCAGCACCTCTGGTGCAGCTGCCCTGGACGCACCGATCGACCTGAAGCGCTTCATGGGCACCTGGTATGTGATCGGCCGCGTGCCGAACTTCATCGAACGTGGCCATGTCGCCAGCGTCAACGAGTACGAGCTGCGCGACGCGCACAAGGTCGGCATCACCTACCGCTACCGTGATGGCTTCGGCGAACCACTGCAGGAAGTGCGCGCGCGAGCCAGCGTCGACCCGGACAGCGGCAACCACGGCTGGCGTACCTGGTTCTACCGCGTCGTGCCGACCCATTCGCGGGTACTGGAAGTGGCGCCGGATTATTCCTGGGCGCTGATCGGCTACCCCGGCCGTGAGATGGCCTGGATCTTCTCGCGCACGCCGGACATGGACAAGGCGCTGTACAAAGAGCTGGCCGAACGCCTGCGCGACGAGTACGGCGTGAACACCGACAAGCTCAAGCGCGTGCCGCAGCACCCGGAGCAGGTCGGCAAGCTGGGTTACGAAGTACCGAACGTGCGTTGACCGCACGTGGGATTGCCGGCCAGCGGCCGGCACTACCCGAATGAGATGCCGGGCACCGCCCGGCATTCTGTTATCTGCGGCTGTAATGCGCGACCAGGCGGTCGCCGAGCATCTGCAGCAGTTGTACCAGGATCAGCAGCAGGACCACCGTGACCAAGGCCACGTCGGTGTGCGAGCGCTGGTAGCCATCGCGGAACGCCAGGTCGCCGAGGCCACCGGAACCGATCGCGCCGCCCATGGCGGTGAAACCGATCAGCGCGACGGTGGTGACCGTCGCACCGGCAATCAGGCCGGGGCGCGCTTCGGGCAGCAGCACGCGGGTGACCAGCTGCCAGGTGGTGGCGCCCATCGCCTGGGTCGCCTCGATCACGCCCCGGTCGACTTCACGCAGTGCGGTCTCGACCAGGCGCGCGTAGAACGGCGCGGCACCGATCACCAGCGGCACGATCGCACCACGCACGCCCAGCGACGTCCCCATCAGGAACAGGGTGACCGGAATCAGCACGATCATCAGAATGATGAAAGGCACTGAACGCAGCAGGTTCACCACCAACGCCAGCACGCCATAGGCGAATGGACGGCGCTTCATCTGCGGTGCACCAAACAGGTACAGCAGCACGCCCAAGGGCAGGCCGATGGCCAGGGTCAGCGGCAGCGAACCCAGCAGCATCAGCAGCGTGTCGATGGTGGCCTGGCCGATGTCCGCCCACTTGCCCGCATCCAGGTGGCGGAAGAAGCCGCCGGCAGTAGCGATGATCATCGACGCAGTTCCTCAACATGCACGCCGGCGGCCACGAACGCGGCCTGCGCGGCGGACTGGTCGCCGCCCACCAGGGCAACCACCAGCTGGCCATACGGGGTGTCCTTGATCCGGTCGATACGGCCGGACAGGATGTTGTAGTCGACCCCGGTCTCGCGCGCGACGCTGCCGAGCAGCGGTTCGTAGGTGTCGCCACCCAGGAAGGTCAGCCGCACGATGCGGCCCCCGACGGCATCGAAATCGCGGTGCAGCGTGCCCTCGTCCACATGCTCCGATTCACTGACGAAACGGCGTGTGGTCGGGTGCTGCGGGTGCAGGAACACCCGGGTGACCGGCCCGGTCTCGACCATCTGGCCGGCGTCGAGTACCGCGACGCGGTCGCAGACGCGGCGGATCACATCCATCTCGTGGGTGATCAGCACGATGGTCAGGCCCAGCTCGCGATTGATCTTCGACAGCAGCGAAAGCACCGATGCGGTGGTCTGCGGGTCGAGTGCACTGGTCGCCTCGTCGCACAGCAGGATCTGCGGGCGCGTTGCCAGCGCGCGGGCGATGCCGACGCGCTGCTTCTGGCCACCGGACAGCTGTGCCGGGTACTTCTGCGCGTGCGTTTCGAGGCCAACGGTCTGCAGCAGCTCGGCCACACGCGCATCGATCTCCGCTTTCGGCGTGCCGGCCAGCTCCAGCGGGAAGGCGACGTTGCCCGCCACCGTGCGCGAAGACAGCAGGTTGAAGTGCTGGAAGATCATGCCGATGCGCCTGCGCAGCGCGCGCAGGCCGTCCGCGTCCAGTGCAGTGACATCCTCACCGCCGATCAGAAGACGGCCACCGCTGGGCTCTTCCAGGCGGTTGATCATGCGGATCAGGGTCGACTTGCCGGCGCCGGAATGGCCGATGATGCCGAAGACCTCACCGGCTTCGATGGTCAGGTCCAGCGGTTGCAGCGCGCTGACTTCGCGACCGGCAACGGCATAGGATTTGTGCAGGCGCTGGAACTCGATCACGGGCGTGGCTCACCGGCTGGGTGACGGAAGGGGGCGTGCAGCCTACCAGCGCCGGCGCTCGCGCGCCCGCGCCATGGGCCAGAATGTTATTCCTTTTGGTTCTAAGACGCCCGCACCGACGCATTGGCCGGGGTCGGATCCCCGCAGGGGCTCTGGCCCCATTCCCTGACCCAACCGGCTCAGGGATGATCCAGCGGCTTCGGCGGCTGTACCCGGTTCAGGCGCTCGCGATGCAGCAGATACAGGCCTGAGGCCACGATGATCGCCGCACCCACCCAGGTGTAGCCGTCCGGCAGCTGGCCCCAGAAGGCCAGGTCCCAACCGATCACCCAGACCAGGCCGCTGTACTCCAACGGCGCGATCATCGACGCCTCGCCCAGCTGGAAGGCCTTGGTCAGGGCGATCTGGCCCAGTGCCCCGGCCAGGCCCATGCCGGCGATCAGCGGCGCATGCGCCAGCTGCAGCGGTACCCAGCCGGGAAGGGCCAGCAGGCCCGCGCCGATCGCCATGATCACCAGGAACCAGACCACCATCGACTGCGAAGTATCCGTGCGGGTCAGCAGGCTGACGGTGATCGCGGCCACGGCATAGGCGGTGGCGGCGGCCAGCACCATCAGCCCAGGCACCGAGATGAAGCCATCCACGCCGGGCCGCAGCACCACCAGCACGCCGATCAGGCCGATGCCGATGGCGACCCAGCGCCGCGGCCCGACCCGTTCACCGAGCAGCGGCACCGAGAGTGCAGCGATCAACAGCGGAGCAACGAAATAGATGGTGTAGGCGGTGGACAGCGGCAGGTCGCGCAGGGCGAACACGAAGCAGCCGATCATCGCCATGCCCAGCGCGCCGCGCAGCAGGTGCAGGCCCCAACGCCGCGGCACCAGCGAGCGCGGGCCGGCACTGACCAGCACCCAGACCAGCACGAACGGCAACGAGGCCGCGCCGCGCAGGAAGGTCACTTCCAGGGTGGGATAGCTGGCTGACAACTGCTTCATGCCAGCGTCCATCAGCGAGAAACAGGCGACCGCAGCGACCATCCAGGCCACCGCACGCGAAGGGGAGCGTTGCACGTTCATGGCCCATTATCGCCGACCGCGCGCCCCGCTGGGCGCCGGGCATGGGCGCCGCGATAGAATGGTGACCACTGAATTCCGCGGAGCCACGCCCATGCCTTCCTTCGACGTCGTGTCCGAAGTCGACACCCACGAGCTGACCAACGCCATCGACCAGGCCAACCGTGAACTGGCCACCCGCTTCGACTTCAAGGGCGTGGACGCAAAGTTCGAGCGCGACGGCGATGTCATCAACCAGTTCGCGCCGACCGAATTCCAGCTCAAGCAGATGAACGACATCCTCCGCGCACGCCTGGCCGCACGCGGCATTGATGTGCTCAGCCTGGAGTTCGGCGACATCGAGACCAACCTGGCCCAGGCCCGGCAGAAGATCACCGTCAAGCAGGGTATCGAGCAGAAGATCGCCAAGAAGATCGCGGCCGCCCTGAAGGACGCCAAGCTCAAGGTGGAAAGCCAGATCAACGGCGACAAGCTGCGCGTGCAGGGCAAGAAGCGCGACGACCTGCAGGACGCCATCGCCGTGCTGAAGGCCGGCAAGTTCGAGCTGCCGCTGCAGTTCAACAATTTCCGCGATTGATGACCCGCCGCCGGGCATGGCCCGGCGCTACCGGGATGGCGCGCGACTGATGACCCGGCGCGCCCCCGGCCTGCAACGGTAGCGCCGGGCCATGCCCGGCGGACTGCCCGCTTAATCGCGCAGCAGCTTGTACAGCGTGGTGCGCGAGATACCCAACTGGCGGGCGGCCAGGCTGAGATTACCCTCCGCCGCCCGCGCCGCGCGCCGCGCCGCTTCCCGCTGCTGGTCACGCAGCGGCGCATCAGGCACGGGTGCAGGCGACACCGCGCGCACCCGCAGCGCGCGCGGCGCACGCAGATGCTGCAGGTAGACCGCACTGCCCTCGCCCAGCCGCACCCGATGCGCCGGCCCAGGCTGCAGCAGGCGGCGGCGCTGTGCCGCACTGGCATCGGCAAACACCGTCTCCACCGACAGCAGCGGCAAGGGCCCGCGCCGCGGCAGGCCCAGCAGGCGCCGCGCCACCCGGTTGGCCGCGCGCAGCTGGCCGTCTTCCTGCACCGCCAGCAAACCCTGCAACGGCGTGGCCAGCCAGCGCGGATCGTGCTGCACGGCCAGCACGTGCACATCGGTGAGCGTCTGCAGCAGGCGGTTTTCACTGGCCAGCGCCGCCTGCCGGAAATAGCCCTGCAGCAGCGCCGGATCCCGCTCGCCCAGGCCGGTGATATCGATCGCTCCGCAGACCTGGCCGTCCAGGTCATGCAGCGGCTCGCTCAGGCAGAACACCGGCGCGAAGCGCTGCAGGTAATGCTCGTTGCCACGCACAAGGGCAGGCACATCATCGGCCAGGCTGACCGCCGGCGCCGTGGTGCCGATCTCCGCCTCACCCAACTGCCGCCCGACCTGGATCGGCCGCAGCAGCGGCGCATCCTCCAGGCCGTGCGCCTGCTGCGCGATCACCATGCCCTGGCGGTTGGCGCAGAACATCGTCCAGCCCCGCGCGCCAAACGCCGCCCACAGCTGTTCCAGCTCGGGCTGCACGCAGCGCGCGAGCCGGCGGTCTTCGGGGTCGCGCAGGCGCAGGCCATTGCCCTGCAGCGGCGGATAGTAGGGCTCCTGCCCTGGTTGCACCCCGGCCGCGCGCGAACGCTGCCAGGAATGCTGCAGCGGCAATGGCAACAGCGCCAATGACTGCGTATCGCCTTCCGCGAACGCAGCGCGCGCGGCGACCAGCTGTTGTTGCCCGACTGTCGTGGCCATCATGGAAGCAGAGTACACCCACGCACGCCATGGCCGCGTTACGTCCCGGCAACGGAATGTTCCCGTTTCCATCGGACATTCAGACAAGAAACCCAACAAGGGGTCAGAGCCGTTTTCCCGTGGAAAACGGATCCGACCCCGTGCGGTATCGACAGCTTGCAGAAAACTGTCGAAGGCGGGGTGGGTCCGGTTGAGGGGGTGTGAGCGGCATGGATGCCGCGACCAAGCCCCCATGGACGGGTTCACGGCGTCCCCCTCAACCGGACCCACCCCGCCAACCCACGGATAGCCCGCTTTTGCTGTTGCTTCGGCTTCGGCAGGTGCAGGGCGCAGCCCTGCAAAACCCACCCTGCCGTTACGCCGCAATCCGCAGGATCGGCTTCAACGTAATCCCACGCGTGCTGTCCTCGGCCGCCTGGTTGATCTGCTCCAGCGGGTAGAACTTCACCAGCTTGTCGAACGGGAACCGTCCCTGCTGGAACAGCGTGACCAGCTGTGGAATGAACACCTGCGGCACGCTGTCACCTTCGACGATGCCGCGGATGCTGCGCCCGCCCAGCAGCAGGTTGTTCACATCGAAACTGGCGGTGGTGCCCAGCTTCGGTGCGCCCACCACGCCCATCATGCCCAGCCCGCCCAGCGCCTCGATGCCGGCCGACAGTACCTCCGGGCGACCGGTCGATTCCAGTGCGAAATCAGCACCACCGCCAGCGATCGCGCGCACGGCCTCGACCACATCGGTCTCGCGGCTGTTGACCACGTGGGTGGCGCCCAGTTCCAGCGCCAGCTCCAGACGTGAGGACACCACGTCAATGGCGATGATGGTGGTGGCGCCGGCCACCTTGGCCGCCATCACCGCGCTCAGGCCCACCGCACCGGCGCCGTAGCTGGCGAAGCTGCTGCCCGAACGCACCTGCAGCGAATTGAGGACCGCACCGGCACCGGTCTGGATGCCGCAGCCCAGCGGGCCCAGCAGTTCCAGCGGCGCATCATCGGGCACCTTGATCGCGTTGATCTCGCGCGCGATGGCGAAGGTGGCAAACGAAGACTGCGCGAAGAAATGGTCGTGCAGCGGCTGGCCGTGCGCATCGGTGATCGCGGTATGGCCGTGGCCATCATCGCCACCGAAGTTCAGCGCGAAGAAGTCCTTGCAGTAGGCACCATGACCGCCGCGGCACGGATTGCAGTGACCACAGGCGCCGTAGGTCAGCACCACATGGTCGCCCACCTTGAGGTCGCGCACGTTGGGGCCAACCGCTTCCACGATGCCGGCACCTTCGTGGCCGAGCACTGCAGGCAACGGCACCGGGTAGTACTGATCGCGCACGATCAGATCGGTGTGGCACAGGCCGGTCGCCACCACCTTCACCAGCACCTCGTCATCCTGCGGGCCGCGCAACCGCGCCTGCTCGATGACGAAGGGCTGCTCCTTGCCGCGCACCACGGCAGCGGTGATCTCACGGGTTGCGGTGTTGTCGTTCATCGTGATGGCTCCTTCGATCAGATCGGGTAAGCGGGCGCTTCGCCCTTGACGGTCAACCACTGCCACTGGGTGAACTCTTCGCCGTTGGCGGGGCCACCGATACTGGTGCCGTTGCCGGATGCACCGACGCCGCCGAAGGGATTGATCACTTCGTCGTTCACGGTCTGGTCGTTGATGTGCAGCAATCCGGTGCGCAGGCGCTCGCCCAGTTTCAGCGCGCGGCCGACGTTGCTGGAGACGATGGCCATCGACAGTCCATACTCGCTGTCGTTGGCCAGCTGCACTGCCTGGTCGTCATCGTCGAACGGCACGACCACCGCCACCGGCGCGAAGATCTCTTCGTTGAAGGCTGGATTGTCGGCAGAGACGTTGCCAAGCACGGTCGGCGCGAAGAACAGATCACGGTGCGTACCGCCTGCCTCCAGCGAGGCACCGGCCTGCACCGCCTGCTCGACCACGCGTGCGGCGTGGTCGCGCTGGCCAGCATTGATCAGCGGGCCGATGGCCACCTCTTCGCGTGCCGGATCTCCCACCTTCAGCGAATTGGCCTTGGCCACCAGCTTCTGCAGGAATGCATCATGGATCTTCCGATGCACCAGCACGCGGCCGGTCGCCATGCAGATCTGTCCCTGATGCAGATAGACGCCCCACGCGGTGTTGGCCACCGCCAGGTCGAGGTCGGCATCATCAAGGATGATCAGCGAATTCTTGCCACCCAGCTCCAGCGACACCTTTTTCAGGTGCTTGCCCGCCGCTTCGCCGACCTTGCGCCCGGCGGCGGTGGAACCGGTGAACTGGATCATCGCCACGTGCGGATCACTGGTCAGTGCGGCCCCGGCCGCGCCATCGCCGGGCAGCATGTGCAGCACCCCCGCCTGCAGGCCGGCCTGCTCGAACAGGCGTGCGATCACCGCGCCGCCACACACCGCCGTACGCGGGTCCGGCTTGAGGACCACGGCGTTGCCCAGCGCAATCGCCGGGGCCACCGCGCGCATCGCCAGGTAGAGCGGGAAATTGAACGGCGAGATGACCCCGACCACGCCCAGCGGGCGTCGGCGCGCCAGGTTCAGCTTGCCCGGTTCGGATGGCAGGATCTCACCCGTGCTGCGCGACGGCAGCGCCGCAGCTTCATGCAGTGCCTTGATGGTCACCTTGGCTTCGAAGCCGGCCTTCAGGCGGGTCGAACCGCTTTCGCGTACCAGCCACTCGATCAGGGTGTCGATGTTCTCTTCGGCCAGGCGCGCCGCCTTGCGCATAACCTCAGCGCGCTGCTCGTAAGGCGCTGACGCCCACGCCTGTTGCGCCTGTGCAGCGGCCGCCGCCGAGCGCGCCACCTGCACGGGGTCCGCCAGGCCGATTTCGCCGAGGGTGTTGCCGGTGGCCGGCTCGATCACCGGCTGCCGTTGCGCGGCCGCATGCCAGTGACCATCGAAGAAGGCGCCGGCCCAAAGGGCGTCCGGCAGCCACGGGGAAGATGCAGTCATGGGTGTCCTCCTGTGTCGTGCGTCCATTCCACGCCCGCCGTCCGCGGCAGGCAATCGGCCATCCAGCGGTCGCCCGCAAGGGCTTGAATCGGCGGGATTTTCCAGCATGGCGACTGTCCAGTTCCTGCACAGTGAACAGCGCGGCGGCGGCACACTGCCTACAATGTCCGCCCCGCCAGCCGACGTGCCCGCCATGACCGACACCCACCTGCCCACCGATGACCCGATCGCTGCCACCCGCCTGTGGCTGGAGCGCATCGTCATCGGCCTGAACCTGTGCCCGTTCGCCAAGGCGGTGTACGTGAAGGACCAGGTCCGTTTCGTGCTCAGCGATGCGACCACGCCGGAAGCGCTGGTTGAACAGCTGGCCGAGGAGCTGGTGCTGCTGCGCGATACGCCGGCCGAGCAGATCGATACCACGCTGATCGTGCATCCGCAGGTGCTGACCGACTTCCTCGACTACAACGACTTCCTCGACAACGCCGATGCAGCGATCGAGGCACTGGACCTGCAGGGCATCCTGCAGGTGGCCAGCTTCCATCCGGATTACCAGTTCGAGGGCGTGGCTGCCGACGACGCCAGCAACTACACCAACCGTGCGCCCTTCCCCACCCTGCACCTGCTGCGCGAGGACAGCGTGGCGCGCGCGGTGGACGTCTATCCGGACCCGGACGTGATCGTCGAGCGCAACATCCAGACCCTGGATCGCATCGGCGTGGACGGCTGGCATCGCCGCCTGCGTGGCGACGACCTGTCATGAGCCGCGTTCCGCCGATTGCCGCATGGCCGGCCGCGCCGCTGTCGGGCAAGGTGGTGCTGATCACCGGGGGGGCCAACGGCATCGGCCGCGGCATCGCCCAGGCCGTGCTCGGTGCCGGTGGCCACGTGCTGATCGGCGACCTGGACATGGAGGCCGGGCAGGCCTGCCTGGACGAATGGCAGCGCGGCGATGACGCTGCGTTCCAGCGCCTGGACATCACCGACGAAGCCAGCGTGCGCGCGTTCATCGCCGAGGCGCTGCGTCGCTTCGGCCACATCGACGGACTGGTCAACAATGCCGGCATCGCCGGGCCGCACGGCACGCGGCTGCAGGACATGGACTGGGACGAATGGCAACGCCGCCTGTCGTCGCTGCATGGCGCCTTCCTGTGCAGCAAGCACGCGCTGCCGGCGCTGTCGGCCAGCGCTGCCGGGGCGATCATCAACATCGCCTCGACCCGCGCCTGGCAATCCGAAGCACATAGCGAAGCCTATGCCGCGGCCAAGGGCGGGCTGGTGGCCTTCACCCATGCGCTGGCGATCAGCAGCGGCCCGGCGGTGCGGGTGAACAGCATCAGTCCCGGCTGGATCGGCACCATGGCCTGGCAGGCCCCTTCGCGCCGCCACGAGCCCAACTACTCGGCCACCGACCACGCCCAGCACCCGGTCGGCCGGGTCGGCCAGCCCGAGGACATCGGCGCGCTGGCGGTGTACCTGCTGTCGTCGCTGTCCGGCTTCAGCACCGGACAGGACTTCATCGTCGACGGTGGCATGACCCGGAAGATGATCTACGCCGAATAGAAAAAGGGGACGGAGGGGATTAAGTCGATTGTGCACAAACGACTTAATCCCCTCCGTCCCCTTTTTCTGCGAAGGTGCCAACCAAGGTTGGCACCCACCACAGCGGTTTACGCCATGCCCGAATGGCGCAGCAGCGCGTCGATCTGCGGTGCGCGGCCGCGGAAGGCCTTGAAGTTCTCCGCCGCCGGACGGCTGCCACCCCGCGACAGGATCTCATCGCGGAAGCGTGCACCGGTTTCCGCCAGCGCCTGCGGCGCCTCCTCGAACGCGGCGTAGGCATCGGCGCTGAGTACCTCGGCCCACTTGTAGCTGTAGTAACCAGCGGCGTAACCGCCCGCAAAGATGTGGCTGAACTGATGCGGGAAGCGGTTCCAGACCGGCGGATGATTCACCGCCACTTCCGCGCGCACACGGTCGAGCAGCGCCAGCACGCTGTCCTGCGCTGGTTCGAACTGGCTGTGCAGCAGCATGTCGAACAGGCCGAACTCCAACTGACGCACGGTGGCCATGCCGCTGTGGAAGTTGCGCGCTGCCAGCATGCGCTCGTACAGCGCGCGCGGCAGCGGTTCGCCGCTGTCCACGTGCGCGGTCATGCCCTGAAGGTGATCCCATTCCCAGCAGAAGTTCTCCATGAACTGACTGGGCAGTTCCACTGCATCCCATTCCACGCCATTGATGCCGGCTACGCCCAGTTCACCAATGCGGGTCAGCAGCTGGTGCAGGCCATGGCCCATTTCATGGAACAGGGTGGTCACTTCATTGTGGCTGAAGGTGGCCGGCTTGCCATTGGCACCGCGGCCGAAGTTGCACACCAGGTAGACCAGCGGCGTCTGCACGCTGCCATCGGCGCGCACGCGGCGGTTGCGGCAGTCATCCATCCACGCACCACCGCGCTTGCCCTCACGCGCATACAGATCCAGATAGAACTGGCCGACCAGCGCGCCCTGCGCATCGACCAGGCGGAAGAAGCGCACGTCGTCATGCCACACCGGTGCCCTGTCCTCCTGCACACGCAGGCCGTACAGCTGCTCGATCACCGAGAACAGGCCGCCCAGTACCTTCGGTTCGGTGAAGTACTGCTTCACTTCCTGCTCGGAATAGCTGTAGCGCGCCTGCTTCAGGCGATCGGCGGCGAAGGCCAGGTCCCAGGCCTGCAACGGCTCGATGCCCAGCTGCTCGCGCGCGAACTGCTCCAGCTCGGCGCGGTCCTTGGCCGCGAACGGTTTGGCGCGCGCGGCCAGGTCACGCAGGAAGCCGAGTACTTCGGCCGGGTCCTGCGCCATCTTGGTCGCCACCGAATACTCGCCATACGAACCGAAGCCGAGCAGGTTGGCCAGCTCTGCGCGCAGGGCGAGGATGCGGTCGATATTGCCGCCGTTGTCCAGCGCATCGTCGCCGAATTCGGATGCGCGCTGCGCACTGGCGCGGTACAGGATCTCGCGAAGGTCACGGTCCTCGCCCCAGGTCTGCACCGGCAGGTAACACGGCATCTGCAGGGTCAGTTTCCAGCCTGTTTTCCCATCCTTTTCTGCCGCAGCGTGCGCGGCGGCCTTCACGTCATCGGGCAGGCCGGCCAGGCGCGCTTCGTCCTCGATGATCAGCGACCACGCATCGGTAGCGTCCAGCACGTTCTGCGAGAACTTCGCCGACAGCGCCGACAGTTCCTCCTTGATCGCGGCGAAGCGCTGCTGGGCCTCGGGCTCCAGTTCGGCGCCCCCCAGGCGGAAATCGCGCAGGGTGTTGTCCAGCACCTTGCGCTGGGCCTCATCGAAGGTCGCCGCCTCGGGGCTGCCGGCCAGGGCCTGGTACTGGCGATACAGCGCCAGGTTCTGGCCCAGTGCACTGGCAAAGCGGGTCACCCGCGGCAGGTTGCTGTTGTAGGCCTCGCGCAGTTCCGGCGTGTTGACCACGCCCTGCAGGTGGCCGACCAGGCCCCAGGCGCGCCACAGGCGCTCGGTGGCATCGTCCAGCGGGGCCACGAAGGTCTGCCAGGTGACCGGCTGCACCTGCTCGGCGGCGCTGACAGCGGCTTCCGCCTCGGCCAGCAGCACATCCAGCGCCGGCGCCACGTGCTCCGGGCGGATCGCCTCGAAACGCGGCAGGCCGGAAAAATCGAGCAGGGGGTTGGCAACGGTCACGGCAGGTCTCCAGGATACGGGCCCGGCAGGCGGGCAGCCCGTTAGATATGGCGCTGCCAGGCGAGGCTGACAAGGGGGCGCGGCCCGATATTCACGTCGGCCTTACGGTCACGGCTCGAAGCTCTGGCTGCGGGGGAGTCCGCAGCGGTACGTATCGAACGAGGCCCCACATGGAAGGTCTGGTTGCAGTTGCATCCGCCTCACCGGCACGGTCGCTGGCGCTGTCCGCCAGTACGGCCGAACTGACCTGGATCGCCGCGCTGTGCGATGCCGGCGACGACGCCCCGCGCCACCTGCAGCAGTTGCAGACGGTGCTGCAGCAGGGTGGCACGTTCAACGATGCCCAGGAGTGGTACCCGTTCGAAGTGATCGAACGCGGCGCCAGCCAGTTGCGGCTGGGCCATGAGCGCGAGTTCGTGATATGCGTACTGCTGTGGCTGCAGGCGTTGGCCCAGGGCCGCGCCAGTACCCTCGATCCCGGCCTGCACCTGGATGACCGCGCGATGGACATCGAGGCGCTGCCCGATGCCCTGCGTGATGCGGTGCTGGATGCGTTCACCGCGGCGGGATACTGAGGTGACCGGTGACCGGTAGAGTCGACAGTTAGTTGTGTAAACCCAGCCGATGCACATCCGGCCGCGCGTTGCCGCGCTACAACGCTTCCAGGCTGCACCACGGCAACGCCGGCAGCCCCTGCCCGGCCACCGCCGCCGCCAGTTGCGCATCGGCGCCGTCGACATCGATGCCCTGGCGCGCGTACCACGACGGGTCGTAATAGCTCTGCGCGTAGCGCTCGCCGCTGTCGCACAGGATGCTGACGATGCTGCCCTGGTGGCCCGCCTCGCGCATCCACTGCGCGGCCTGCAGCACACCGATGAAGTTGGTGCCGGTGGAGCCACCAACGCGGCGCCCCAGCTGGCGGCTGACATGGCGCATCGCGGCCAGGCTCAGCGCATCGGGCACCTTCACCATCGCATCGACGCTGGTCGGGATGAAGCTCGGCTCGACCCGCGGCCGGCCGATGCCTTCCACGCGTGAGCCACCGCTGCAGGTCAGGCCGCGCCAATCCTGCTCACCGGCCACGGCCGCTTTGTAGCCATCGAAGAACACCGACACTTCCGGGTCCGCGCACAGGATACGGGTGTCATGCCGGCGGTAGCTGACATAGCGGCCCAGCGTGGCGGCGGTACCGCCGGTGCCAGGGCTGCACACGATCCATTCCGGAACCGGGCTGGGCTCCTCGGCCATCTGCTTGAAGATGGATTCGGCGATGTTGTTGTTGGCACGCCAGTCGGTGGCGCGCTCCGCATAGGTGAACTGGTCCATGAAGTGGCCGCCTGTTTCACGGGCCAGCTTTTCCGAATCACAGTTGAGGTCGCAGGCACGCTCGACCAGATGGCAGCGGCCACCGTGGAATTCGATCGCCGCGATCTTCTCCGGCGAGGTCGTGGCCGGGATCACCGCAATGAACGGCAGGCCGAGCAGCCGCGCGAAATAGGCTTCGGAGACAGCGGTCGAGCCGCTGGATGCTTCGATCACCGGGCGCCCTTCGCGCAACCAGCCATTGGTCAACGCATACAGGAACAGCGAGCGCGCCAGCCGGTGCTTCAGGCTGCCGGTAGGATGGCTCGATTCATCCTTCAGGTACAGGTCGATGCCCTCGAACCCTGGCAGCGTCAACGGGATCAGGTGGGTATCGGCGGAACGGTTGAAATCGGCTTCGATCTTGCGGATGGCGGCGGCCACCCATTCACGCTGCGACATGGCGGGCAATCGTTGTCAGGACGGAACGGTGCGATCCGGCCATTGTACGTCGCAGTGCCGTCAGGTGCTGGCCGCTAGAATGGCACCATCCGGCCGGCAACGGCCCTGTCTGAAGGACCTCCCCCATGACCATTCCCGCCCTGCGCGATGTTCCCGGCGTCGCCGCCCAGGCCCCGGCCGACACCACCGGCTTCGTGTTCAACCACACCATGCTGCGGGTGAAGGACATCACCGCCTCGCTGGACTTCTACACCCGCGTGCTCGGCTACCAGCTGATCGACAAGCGCGACTTCCCGGAGGCCCAGTTCAGCCTGTACTTCCTGGCCTACGTGCCGGCCGGCGCGCTGGTACCGGAAGACGACAGCCAGCGCCGCCTGTGGATGGCCGGCCTGCCGGGCGTGCTGGAACTGACCCACAACCACGGCACCGAGAACCAGCACGGCGCGGTCTACCACGATGGCAACAGCGACCCGCGCGGCTTCGGCCACATCTGCGTGTCGGTGCCGGACATCGAGGCCGCCTGCCAGCGCTTCGAGGATCTCGGCGTGACCTTCCAGAAGCGCCTGACCGACGGCCGCATGAAGAACCTGGCCTTCATCAAGGACCCGGACGGCTACTGGGTCGAGATCATCGCCAACGCCTGACCCGAAAAGGGGACGGAGGGGATTAAGTCGTTTCTGGCACTATTGGCTGGAAGCGACTTAATCCCCTCCGTCCCCTTTTTTGCGAGGTTCGTATGGAAACGATGGAACTGCACCGCGGCCGCTTGATCGACCATCTGCAGCTGGTGGTGCGTGACCTGGCCGCCAGCCGCCGCTTCTACCAGGCGGTGTTCGACACCATCGGCGTGCCGCTGGGCGGCGAAGGGCCGGACTTCTTCTGGGCCGACGAACTGTTCATTTCCAGCGCCAGCAGCCAGGCTGCCGCCGGCCAGCTGACCGGCCGCCATCACCTGGCCTTCCAGGCCCGCGACAGCGCCACCGTCGATGCCTTCCACACTGCAGCCATCGCCGCCGGCGGCACCGACAACGGCGCGCCCGGCGAACGCCCCTACCACCCGGGCTACTACGGCGCGTTCGTGCTCGATCCCGATGGCAACAACATTGAAGTGGTCTACCACGGCCCGGCCAACTACAGCGCCGACTCGGTGAAGGTCACTTTCTGATTTCACCGATACCGTGAACGAAGAAGCCGGGCAATGCCCGGCCTCTCTGCTTCCGATGGTGCGGCCCTCAGTGGGCGGCCATGTAGATGTCCTGCAGCACGGCCTTTTCCAGCTCCAGCTCACCCAGCAGGTTCTTCACGATGTCGCCCAGGCTGAGGATGCCGACCAGGCGGGTGCCGTCGGTGACCATCAGATGACGGCGCCGCGAGTACGTCATCAACGACATGGCCTGCTTCAGGGTGGCCTCCGGGGCGATGCCTTCCAGGCCGGTGGACGGCAGGCTGGAAATCACCCGGCGGCCGGCCTGCGGGCCGTCGTCGGCCAGGGTACGCACGATGTCCTTTTCGGAAATGATGCCGACCGGGGCATCGTCCTTCATCACCACCAGCGCAGCGATCTTGTTCGCGCTCATCTTGTGGGCGGCGGCACCGATGGTGTCTTCGGCGTCGATGGTGATGACAGCTTCTTTCTTGGATTGCAGGAGTTCGCGGACGTTCATTCTTGTTTCCTGGTGCAGGTCACTGAAGTCAAAAAAGTGTGCTCTTCCGATACGCCCCCTCCCCGGGAACAGACCTTTCAGCGCACGTCTGGCGCACACGCCGGCCTTGGGAGATGGATCGGCAGGCATCGTGCTGCAACGCGAACGAGGTGGGTTCAACCGCTCACCCTGGACCTCGGTCAACTTGATTCTACGACTGCGACCATCAGTCACTACCGGCATCGATGGGACAGTTCGTCGTGGGAACCAACCGACGATCAAGAGAATGGCACCGCGGCTGAAACCGCCGCTGAATACACGCGATGCCGCGTGTTAAAGATTGATTGATCGCTGCCGACGGCGGACAGAACACCCTGTGGCTGTCCCACTTGCCGCTGCCAGCGGCACAAACGAAAGGGGGCCACAGGGGCCCCCTTCGCTTGCAGCATTCAACCCGGCCGGTGGGCCTTACTCCACCGTTACGCTCTTGGCCAGGTTGCGCGGCTTGTCCACGTCGGTGCCACGTGCCAGTGCGGTGTGGTACGCCAGCAACTGCACCGGAATGGTGTGCACGATCGGGCTGAGTACGCCGGCATGGCGCGGCGTACGAATCACGTGCACGCCTTCGGACTCGTTGAAGTTGCTGTCCTGGTCGGCGAACACGAACAGTTCACCGCCACGCGCACGTACTTCCTGCATGTTCGACTTCACCTTTTCCAGCAGGCTGTCGTTCGGCGCGATCACCACCACCGGCATGTCCTCGTCCACCAGCGCCAGCGGGCCATGCTTCAGCTCGCCCGCCGGGTAGGCCTCGGCGTGGATGTAGGAGATTTCCTTGAGCTTGAGCGCGCCTTCCAGCGCGATCGGGTAGTGCAGGCCGCGGCCCAGGAACAGCGCGCTGCTCTTGCGCGCGAACCGCTCGGCCCAGGCAGCGATCTGCGGTTCCATGTTCAGCGCATGCTGCACGCTGCCCGGCAGGAAGCGCAGCTGCTCCAGGTAGTCCGCTTCCTGTGCGGCGTCGATGCGGCCATGCAGCTTGCCCAGCACCACGGTCAGCTGGAACAGCGCCGCCAGCTGGGTGGTGAACGCCTTGGTCGAAGCGACGCCGATCTCGGCACCGGCACGGGTGTAGCAGACCAGTTCGCTGGCGCGCGGGATCGCGCTTTCCGGCACGTTGCAGATCGACAGCGTGTGCTTGTGGCCCAGCGACTTGGCGTACTTCAGCGCTTCCATCGTATCCAGCGTTTCGCCGGACTGGGAAATGGTCACGATCAGGTGCTTCGGATTCGCGTAGGCAGCGCGGTAACGGTACTCGCTGGCGATCTCCACGCTGCACGGCAGGCCGGCGATGGCCTCGACCCAGTAGCGTGCAGTCAGGCCGGCGTAGTAGCTGGTACCGCAGGCGATGATCTGCACGCCCTCGATGCCCGACAACACGGCTTCGGCGTTCTTGCCGAACAGCTCGGCCGGGAAACCACCGGCATCGATCGCCGCCTCGATGGTGTCGCCCAGAGCGCGCGGCTGCTCGTGGATTTCCTTCTGCATGAAGTGGCGGTACGGGCCCAGCTCCAGCGATGCCAGCGATACATCCGACAGATGCACGTCGCGCTCGACCGGCTGGTCATGCTCGTCGAAGATGCGCACGCCATCGCGGCGGATTTCGGCGGTGTCGCCCTCTTCCAGGAAGATCACCTTGCGGGTGGCCGAGATCACCGCCGAGACATCCGAAGCGACGAAGTTCTCGCCTTCGCCCAGGCCGATCAGCAGCGGGCAGCCCATGCGCGCGCAGACGAAGCGCTCCGGCTCGGCACGGCTGACCACGGCCAGCGCGTAGGCGCCGGTCAGTTCCTTCACCGTGTGCTGCAGCGCCACCAGCAGGTCGTCGCCATCCTTCAGGTGGTGGTGGATCAGGTGTGCGATGACTTCGGTATCGGTCTGCGATTCGAAGGTGTAGCCCAGCGCGCGCAGCTTCTCGCGCTGCTCTTCGTGGTTCTCGATGATGCCGTTGTGCACCAGCGCCACGCCCTGGCTGATGTGCGGATGCGCATTGGCCTCGGTGACACCCCCGTGGGTGGCCCAGCGGGTATGGCCGATGCCCAGCACCGCATTGAAGCCCTCGGCCTCGGCCGCCGTGGCCATTTCCGACACTCGGCCGGTACGACGCACGCGACGCACCTCCGACCGCTCGGCATGGTCGATCACCGCGATACCCGAGGAATCGTAACCACGGTACTCAAGGCGCTTCAGACCCTCGATCAGCACCGGCACTACGTCGCGATCAGCGATCGCACCCACGATTCCACACATGTCACGCGTTTCCTTGAAGACGATCGTCGCATTCTAGCCTGCGTGTCCGGCTTCCCCCTCCTGTCCGCTTAATGAAAGTGTCCGGAAAGGTGTCCGCGGACACCCGGACACTTCAGACGCCCGCCCAACTCATTGATGGAAAAGGAAATAAAGTTGGCACGCTACATGCTTGGTACTGGCTACCACCGTCAGGCACGCACCCGATGATCCGCGACACTTCCGCCCAGGACCAGATCGTTTCCTCCGCCCCGGCCAGCGCCCCGCGCGCCAACTGGCTCCGTTACCGTTGGCCGGCGCTGGGCACGATCGCCCTGCTCGCCGGCATCGGCTGGGCCGTGCACGCCTGGTCCAACGCCAGCCGCTCCTTCGACAGCAGCCGCGTGCGCATCGCCGAAGTGAAGCGTGGCGATCTGGTCCGTGACATCGCCGCCGATGGCCGCGTGATCGCCGCCAACAGCCCGATCCTGTATGCCATCTCCGCGGGCACCGTGGACCTGAAGGTGGTCGCCGGCGATGTGGTGAAGAAGGGGCAGGAGCTGGCGATCATCGACAGCCCCGAACTGCGCAGCAAGCTGGCCCAGGAACAGGCCACCCTGGCCGGCCTGGAAGCCGAGGCCAGCCGTGCCGCGCTGGACGCCACCCTGGCCCGCGCCAAGTCGCGCAAGGAAACCGACCAGGCCACCATCGAACGGCAGGCCGCCGATCGCGACCTGCAGCGCTACCAGCGCGGCTACGACGGCGGTGCGGTGCCGCAGATCGACCTGGCCAAGGCCAAGGACTCGCTGAAGAAGGCCGACATCACCCTGGCCAACGCCACCACCGATGCGCGCCTGCAGAGCCAGGGCGCCGACCTGGATGCCCGCAACAAGCGCCTGCTGGCCGATCGCCAGAAGGCGGTGGTGGCCGAAGTGCAGCGCCAGGTCGATGCGCTGACGCTGCGTGCCCCGTTCGATGGCCAGGTCGGCCAGGTGCAGGCGGTGCAGTCCACCAACCTGGCCGCCAACGCCCCGGTGCTGGGCGTGGTCGACCTGTCCAAGTTCGAAGTCGAGATCAAGGTGCCGGAGAGCTTCGCCCGCGACCTGGCGATCGGCATGCCGGCACAGCTGACCGGTGGCAACGGCCAGCCGTTCCCGGGTGAGATCAGCGCGGTGTCGCCGGAAGTGGTCAACGGCGAGGTCAATGCCCGCGTGCGCTTTGCCAGCGCGCAGCCGGAAGGCCTGCGCCAGAGCCAGCGGATGTCGGTGCGCGTGCTGCTCGATACCCGCAGGAACGTGCTGAAGGTCGAGCGCGGCCCGTTCGTCGAACAGGGCAACGGCATGGCCTACGTGATGGATGGCCGCACCGCCGTGCGCCGTCCGGTGGAACTGGGCGTCAGCAGCCTGGGCGAAGTGGAAATCAAATCGGGTGTGCAACCGGGCGACCGCATCGTGGTCTCCGGCAGCGACCTGTTCAAGGACGCCGAACGCGTCTCCGTCAACTGATACCTGATACCTGAATCCTGGAGAGAGGACACCCCATGTACATGCTCGAAATGCGTTCGGTCGCCAAGGTCTTCCGCACCGAACAGGTGGAAACCCACGCACTGCGCTCGCTGGAACTGCAGGTCAAGGAAGGCGAGTTCGTCGCCGTCACCGGCCCGTCCGGTTCCGGCAAGACCACCTTCCTCAACATCGCTGGCCTGCTGGAAACCTTCACCAGCGGCACCTACATGCTGGACGGCCAGGACGTGAGCACGCTGGGCGATGATGCGCGCAGCCGCCTGCGCAACCAGAAGATCGGCTTCATCTTCCAGGGCTTCAACCTGATCCCGGACCTCAACCTGTTCGACAACGTCGACGTGCCGCTGCGCTATCGCAAGATGAGCGCCAACGAGCGCCGCGAGCGCATCGAGAAGGCGCTGACCCAGGTCGGCCTGGGCTCGCGCATGAAGCACTACCCGAATGAACTCTCTGGCGGCCAGCAGCAGCGTGCGGCGATTGCACGCGCCCTGGCCGGCAGCCCGCGCCTGCTGCTGGCCGACGAACCGACCGGCAACCTGGATACGCAGATGGCCCGTGGCGTGATGGAACTGCTGGAAGAGATCAATGCCGCCGGCACCACCATCGTGATGGTCACCCACGACCCGGAACTGGCCGCGCGCGCGCAGCGCAACGTGCACATCGTCGACGGCCAGGTGACCGACCTGGTGCGTGAGCCGGTGCTGGCCACGCCGGTGCGCCACATCGTCGCCGTCAACGAGTGAGGGCCCGACCATGTTCGCCTACTACGCCCGATTGGCGGCGCGCAGCTTCCGCCGCAACAAGGTCCTGACCGCACTGATGGTGGTTGCCATCGCGCTCGGCATCGGCGCCTCCATGACCACGTTGACCGTGTTCCACGTGTTGTCCGGCGACCCGATTCCCGGCAAGAGCGACCGCCTGTTCTACGTGCAGCTCGACGCCGCGACCGGCGCCTATGTCGCCGGCGAAGAGCCGGAAACCCAGCTGACCCGCTTCGACGGTGAAGCGCTGCTGCGCGAAGCCAAGGGCGAACGCCAGGCGCTGATGAGCGGCGGCGGTGGCACCATCGAACCGGACAACAGCACCCTCAAGCCCTTCAGCATCGACACCCGCTGGACCTCGGCCGACTTCTTCCCGATGTTCGAGGTGCCCATGCAGTACGGCCGCCCCTGGACGCGCGAGGACGATGAAGGCCGCGCACGCGTGGTGGTCATCTCCAAGGCGCTCAACGACAAGCTGTACCAGGGTGCCAACAGCGTGGGCCGCGACCTGCGCATGGAAGGCCAGAGTTACCGCATCGTCGGCGTGATGAAGGAATGGAGCCCGGAGCCGCACTTCTACGACCTGACCACCGGCAGCTACGGCAAGAACGAAGACCTGCTGCTGCCGATCTCCACCTCGTTCGACCTGAAGCTCGGCAACAACGGCAACATGAACTGCTTCGGCGAAAACCCCGACGGCAACAGCTACTCGCTCAATGCACCGTGCGCGTGGCTGCAGTACTGGGTGGAAATGGACCCGGCCAAGGCCGGCGACTACCGCCGCTACCTGGAGAACTATTCGACCCAGCAGCGCGAGGCCGGCCGCTTCAAGCATCCGCCGAACGTGCGCCTGCGCACCGTGATGGAATGGCTGGACTTCAATGGTGCAGTCCCCAGCGACGTGCGCCTGCAGCTGTGGCTGGCGCTGGGCTTCCTCGGTGTCTGCCTGGTCAACACGGTAGGCCTGCTGCTGGCCAAGTTCCTGCGCCGCAGCGGTGAGATCGGCGTGCGCCGTGCGCTCGGTGCCAGCCGCGGCCAGATCTTCCTGCAGTGCCTGGTGGAAGCCGGCGCGGTCGGCGTGGTCGGTGGCGTGCTCGGCATCGGCCTGGCCCTGCTCGGCCTGTTCGCGGTGCGCCAGCAACCGGTGGAGTACGCCAAGCTGGCCCATCTGGACGGCAACATGCTGCTGCTCGCACTGGGCCTGACCCTGTTCGCCAGCCTCGCCGCCGGTTTCCTGCCCGCCTGGCGCGCCATGCAGGTCACCCCGGCCATCCAGCTCAAGTCGCAGTAAGCACCCGAACGAGGACTCCCATGGACATCCGCCCCATCCTCAGCACGCTGCGCCGGCACAAGACCGCTGCCGCCCTGATCGTGCTGGAAGTCGCACTGACCTGCGCCATCGTCTGCAACGCGCTGTTCCTGGTCAGCCAGCGCGTGGAAAAGATCAGCATGCCCAGCGGCATCGCCGAGAGCGAACTGGCGATGCTGCGCGTCAGCGGCATCGGCAAGCAGACTGACGCCATGGCCCGCACCCGCGAGGACCTGGCATCGCTGCGTGCGATCCCCGGCGTCAGCAACGTCACCATCATCAACCAGATCCCCTTCCGCAACGGCTCCTCCAGCAGCAGCATCTCGCGCGTGATCGACCAGGAACGGCCGACCACCAATGCCTCGATGTACACCCTGTCCGAGAACGGGCTGGCCACGATGGGCATCAACCTGATCGCCGGCCGCGATTTCCTGCCTGACGAGTACCAGAACTTCGAAGACGTCAGCAAGGGCGGCGCCAAGGAAAAGGCCATCCCGGTCATCCTCACCCAGGCCACCGCCGCCAAGATGGAGCCCAACGGCAGCGCCCTGGGCAAGACCTACTACATGGGCAAGCAGTCGCTGCACGTGGTCGGCATCGTCGACACGCTCAGCACGCCCAATGGCTGGAATGACAACTGGACCAACTCGATGCTGCTGCCGATCCGCCGCACCTTCGACGACGGTGGCACCTACATCCTGCGTACCTCGCCCGAACGCCGCCAGGAAGTGCTCGATGCTGGTGCTGCCGCGCTGGAGCGCAACGACCCGAACCGCCTGATGCGCGACAAGCTGACCTATGAAGACCAGCGCAAGGACTTCTTCAAGAACGACCGCGCGATGGTCGGCCTGCTGATCACCGTCAGCATCTCGCTGCTGGTGGTCACCGCGCTGGGCATCATCGGCCTGGCCAGCTTCTGGGTGCAGCAGCGCAGCAAGCAGATCGGCATCCGCCGTGCGCTGGGCGCGACCCGCGGGCAGATCCTGCGCTACTTCCAGACCGAGAACTTCCTGCTGGCCACGCTGGGCATCGTGCTGGGCATGCTGGCCGCCTACGCGATCAACCTGGCCCTGATGAACCTGTACGAGCTGCCGCGCATGCCGTTGTACTACCTGCCGCTGGGTGCGCTGCTGCTGTGGGTGCTGGGCCAGATCGCCGTGTTCGGGCCGGCGCGGCGTGCCGCGGCGGTTCCACCGGCGGTCGCCACGCGGGGCGCGTGAGATGCGTGCCTGCGCGATGTGCCTGATGCTGCTCCTGCCACTGCCGGCGCTGGCCGGTGGTGGCAGCGCGCAGACGCTGGAATGGCGCCAGGATGGAGCGCGGTTGTCGCTGCACTCGACCGAGGGACAGGTGCATGTGGACGCCGCCAGCCCCGAAGCGCGCTTCGGCGTGCGCAGCGGCGACCGCATCCTGCGCGTGGACGACACGGCGGTACGCCAGGTCGAGCACCTCGCCGTGGCCTTGCGCCATTCCAATGCAGCCACCGCCTATCTGTTGCTGCGCCGCGACAGACGCGAACTGACGGTGGCGGTCAACGCCGCCGCATGGCGACAGGCATTGGAGGTCCCGCCACCACCCGTGCCGCCCCCGCCAGCCCCGCCCGGGCGCTGAACATCATCCGCTCCTGCACGGCCGCAGGTTTGGCTATGCTTGATGGGTGGCGCCGGGCTCTCCCGGTACATGCACACGAACGGCTCCATCGACGCCGCCCATCCCTTTCTGCAGAACCGCTTGATGCCTGCGATCCTGATCATCGACGACAACGCCAGCGTGGGTACTGCGCTGGACGTGCTGTTCTCCCTGCACGACATCGATACCCTGCAGGCGCAGACGCCCGCCGACGGGCTGGCGCTGCTCGAATCACAGCCGGTCGACCTGGTCATCCAGGACATGAATTTCAGCGAGGACACCACCTCCGGTGAAGAGGGCGAGGCGCTGTTCGCGCAGATCCGCGCGCGTCATCCGGACCTGCCGGTGATCCTGCTCACGGCGTGGACCCATCTGAGCAGCGCCGTGGACCTGGTCAAGGCCGGTGCCGCCGACTATCTGGCCAAGCCGTGGGACGATCGCAAGCTGCTGACCACGGTCAACAACCTGCTGGAACTGTCCGAGGCGCGCCGCGAGCTGGACCGCCGGCGCACGCGTGAACTGCGCCAGCGCAATGCGCTGGAAGCGAAGTACGATCTGTGCGGTGCGGTAGTCGCCGATCCGGCCAGCGAGCGTGTGGTCACCCTGGCCTGCCAGGTCGCACGCTCGGAACTGCCGGTGCTGATCACCGGCCCCAACGGCGCCGGCAAGGAAAAGATCGCGCAGATCATCCAGGCCAATTCACTGGTGGCCAAGGGTCCGTTCGTGGCAGTCAACTGCGGCGCGCTGCCCTCGGAACTGATCGAAGCCGAGCTGTTTGGTGCCGAAGCCGGTGCGTATACCGGCGCCAACAAGGCACGCGAAGGGAAGTTCGAAGCGGCCGATGGTGGCACCCTCTTCCTGGATGAGATCGGCAACCTGTCGCTGGGCGGGCAGATGAAGCTGCTGCGTGTACTGGAAACCGGCCGCTTCGAGCGCCTGGGCTCCAACCGCGAACGCCAGGTCAAGGTCCGCGTGGTCAGCGCAACCAATGCCGACCTGCCGGCGATGATCCGCGACGGTACCTTTCGCGAAGACCTCTATTACCGCCTCAATACGGTGGAACTGGTGCTGCCGCCGCTGGCCGAACGACCGGGCGATATCGTGCCGCTGGCCGAGCGTTTCCTGACTGCCGGCAAGCCGCTGTCCAGCGGCGCCACAGCAGCACTGCAGCGGCACCCGTGGCCGGGCAACGTGCGCGAACTGCGCAACGTGATCCAGCGTGCCGAACTGCTGGCCACCGGCAACCGCATCGAAGTGGCCGATCTCAACCTGCCGCGCGCAGCCGTCGCACCGCGACCGGCACCCAGTGCAGGCAATGATCCCGACCGCGCACGCATCGAGGATGTATTGGCCCGCAACCATGGCGTCATCGCCCAGGCTGCCGCCGAGCTCGGCCTGAGCCGTCAGGCGCTGTACCGGCGCATGGACCGCCACGGTATTCCACGCGAATGAAGCGGCGCTCCTTCACTTTCCGCCTGTTCCTGCGCCTGCTGCCGGTGTTGGCACTGGCTGCGGCACTGCCGTGGCTGCTGGCCTACTGGATGGACCATGGTTGGGTGGTGACCACGGTATCGGCGCTGATCCTGCTGTCGCTGATGTGGTGGACCCTGCGCCGTGCCACGGCGCCGGTACGCTCGCTGATGCGTGCCCTGGCGGGCACCACCAGCAGTTACCGCGACGGCGAGTACAACTTCGGTGTGCACTGGCCCGGGAATGACGAGCTGGGCGACCTGGTGCAGGCCCACCGCGAACTTGGCGACGTGCTGCGCGCGCAGCGACAGGGACTGGTGCAACGTGAGCTGCTGCTGGACACCATGGTGCAGAACACGCCGGTGGCGATGCTGCTGATCGCCTCCGGCGGAGATGGCGTCGCCCGCGTGGTGTTCTCCAACCTGGCGGCGCGCAAGCTGCTGCACGGCGGCTGGAAGCTGGAAGGCCAGCGCCTGGAAGACGTGCTGGAACAGGTGCCGGTGGAACTGCGCGATGCCATCGCCCGTGGCGGTGACAGCTTGTTCGCGGTACATGCCGATGGCGAGGACGGCGACGAGGACGATGAGCAGGTCTACCACCTCTCGCGCCGCGCGTTCCAGCTCAACGGCCGCCCGCACGACCTGCTGCTGGTGCGGCTGCTGACCGCCGAACTGCGCCGCCAGGAAGTGCAGACCTGGAAGAAGGTGATCCGGGTGATCAGCCACGAGCTCAACAACTCGCTGGCGCCGATCGCTTCGCTCGCCCATTCCGGCGGCGTGCTGGTGCAGCGCGAGCGCTTCGACCGGCTGCCGGAGATCTTCACCACCATCGAAGACCGCGCACGCCACCTGGAAGGCTTCATCCGCGGCTACGCGCGCTTTGCCAAGCTGCCACAGCCGCAGCTGCAGACCGTGCACTGGGCACCGTTCCTGTCCAGCCTGCGTCAGCAGATTCCGTTCGGCATGGAACGTGAACCGGACGAGGAGCTGAGCAGTCGCATCGACATCGCGCAGTTCGGGCAGGCGTTGTTGAACCTGCTGAAGAACGCGCACGAAGCCTGCGCCGAAGCCGAGCCGCCCAACGATGACGTGCAGGTACAGCTGACGCGGCTGCCGCAGTGGCTGCGGCTGGACGTGCTGGATCGTGGCAAGGGCATGAACGAGCAGGTGCTGCAGAACGCGCTGATGCCGTTCTATTCGACCAAGCGCAACGGCACCGGGCTCGGGCTGGCGCTGACGCGCGAGATCGTGGAGGCGCACGGCGGACGCGTGTCACTGCAGAATCGCGGTGATGGCGGGTTGTGCGTGTCGATCCTGCTGCCTGTGGGTTGACCGGGCCAACGCGGTTCCCGCTGTTCGCCGAGCTTGGTCGGCAAGTCAGTAGATCCACGCCATGCGTGGATAAGCCGACCAAGGTCGGCACCTGCCCAAGCTGCGGCATCGGCATCCTGTGCTCCAGGGGAACGGGAGCATCAAGAGCAAAGGCAACGACATCCGCGCGTAGTTTGAATCGACTGGGTGCAGCTGTGGCTCTGGATGTTGGTTCCGCCTTGAGCGAGCCGAGCATCGCAGGGGAATCCGGGGCGTAGAGGCGCCGATGCCTGAGCGCAGCGAGTTCGGCGCCGTCCCTTGATTCACCGAGAAGCGCAGGGCACCGATGCGCAGCATCGGCTCGCGACCGGAGGAGCATTTCTTTTGGTTACTTTTCTTTGCGCACAAGGAAAAGTAACGCCCATGACCGGTGGCCGACCTTCAGCCATCCAGCGAAGAGGTGGATCGCCGCATCGCCACGCGTAGATGCATCGGAAACCCGAGCGCGGCCTCTTCGGCCATCACCGACTGCAGTCCGGCACCCCACTCCGCCTCCGGCACGGTGACGAACCCTTCGCTGGCATAGAAGGCCGCATTCCACGGCACGTCGGACAACGTGGTCAGCACAGCCGAACGATAGCCTTCCGCCCAGGCCTGTACCAATGCATGGCGCAACAACGCGCGCCCATGACCCTGCCGCGCGTGCGCAGGATCCACGTCCATCTGCAGAACGTGGAACTCACCCGCCAGTTCGCCGGCAAGCAGATAGCCGGCGATGCCACCGTCAGCCGCATCCACCACCCACAGCCGCCGGCGCCCAAGGCCGTCCTGTAGTGTCGGCAGGTCCAGGCCATGCCCGGCGAACACCGGATAGGCCTCATGGCCCTTCAACACCTCGCCGGCGCGCTGCTCGATGCCGGGCAGCACACCGAGTTCATCGGCGCGAGGAAGGCGGGGCTCAGGACTTCTTGAGCGGACGGTTCCAGCCATCGATGGTTTCCTGTCGTGCACGTGCCAGTGTCAGCTTGCCGTCCGGCGCGTTGCGGGTGATGACCGAACCGGCGGCAATGGTCGCGCCGTCGCCAATGGTCACCGGTGCTACCAGCGAACTGTTGGAGCCGATGAACGCGTTGTCGCCGATGGTGGTGGTCGACTTGTTCACGCCATCGTAGTTGCAGGTGATGGTGCCGGCGCCGATGTTCACCTTGCTGCCGATCACCGCATCGCCCAGATAGGTGAGGTGATTGGCCTTGCTGCCCACACCCAGCGTGACCTTCTTGGTCTCGACGAAGTTGCCGACGTGCACGCCATCGGCCAGCACAGTGCCCGGGCGCAGGCGCGCGAACGGGCCGATCTGCGCAGCGCCTTCGGTGACCACGCCTTCCAGATCGCAATGCGCGCGCACCTCGGTGCCCGGCCCGAGGTTGACGTCCTTCAGGCGGTTGAAGGGACCGACGGTGACGCCGTCGCCGAGCACCACGTTGCCCTCGAGCACGACATCGACGTCGATCAGCACGTCGCTGCCAACGGTGATGGTGCCGCGGATGTCGAGCCGTGCCGGGTCGCGCACGCGCGCGCCCTGCGCGCACAGCGCACGCACCGCGCGACGCTGCCAGGCACGCTCCAGCTGCGACAGCTGCCACGGATCGTTCGCCCCTTCGGCTTCCTGTGCGTCGGCCACCAGCGCCATCTCAGCCGGGGTGTACTCGTGCGCGGCGAACGCGAATACGTCGGTCAGGTAGTACTCGCCCTGCGCGTTGCTGTTCGACAGCTGCGACAGCCAGCGGCGCAGCGCGGTCGATTCCGCGGCGATGATGCCGGTGTTGATGATGCGCACGCGCAACTGCTCGTCGCTGGCATCCTTCTGCTCGACGATCGCACCCACCTTGCCCTCGGCATCGCGCAGCACGCGACCATAGCCGGTCGGGTCATCCACCTCGGCCACCAGCACCGCCAGCCGGCCCGGCTGCGCGAGCAGGTCGCGCAGGGTCTGCGCACGGATCAGCGGTACGTCGCCGTACAGCACCAGTACCTGTGCAGCATCGGGCACCTGCGGCATCGCCTGCGCGACGGCGTGGCCGGTGCCGAGCTGCTGTGCCTGTTCAGCCCATTGCAGGTCCTGCTGGCCGGCGAAGTACTGGCGCACGGCTTCGCCGCCGTGGCCATGGACCACGTGGATCGCCGCCGGCTGGAGCTCACGGGCCGCATCGATCACGTGCGCCAGCATCGGCTGGCCCGCGATCGGCTGCAGCACCTTCGGCAGCACCGACTTCATGCGCTTGCCAGCGCCGGCGGCGAGGATGATGACGTGCAGGAGTTGGGTCATGGGAACGGCAGTCCGTGGTTCGTTGCCGGTGATTCTAGAGCGTGCGCCGTTAACATGGGCATCCCTCCTCCTTCGCCATGCCGATGAGCCTCATCCGCCAGGGAAGCGCCTACCTCGTCATCGGGCTCGTGCAGCTGCTGCTCGACTGGCTCGTGTTCGTGGCCGCCACCGCACTGGGCATGCCAGTGGCGCCGGCCAACGTCGCCGGGCGCCTGGCCGGCATGCTGCTGGGCTTCTGGCTCAACGGCCGCTACACCTTTGCCGAGGCGGGCGCGTACAGGCTGGGCTGGAAGCGCTTTGCCCGCTTCTTCGGGCTGTGGCTGCTGCTCACCGTGGCGAGCACATTGCTGGTGAGCCTGGTGGACCACGCGCTCGGCCTGCAGTACACCTGGCTGGCCAAGCCGCTGGTGGAAGGTGTGCTGGCCTTCGTGTCGTTCCTGCTGATGCGCTACGTGGTGTATCGCTGATGCGAGGCGGGATTCGGGATGCCGGATTTGAGATCGGGATCGGTAGAGTGGACTGTTGGTCGACTGCTCTTCCATCAGGTCGCGAGAATGCCGCGCTGCGCGCGATAGTCGACTAACGGTGTAAACCCAGTCGGCTCTGCCCAATCGGCTCTACCCAGCCACCCAAACAAAAACGCCGGCACAGGGCCGGCGTTTTCGTGGATGCAGCGCGTGAACCTCAGTGCTTGAGGGTCTTGCGCAGGCGTTCCAGGGCCTGCAGCTGGACAACGGCTTCGGCCAGCTTCTGCTGGGCTTCGGCCACTTCCATGGCTTCACCGCGGTTGGCCAGGATGCGCTCGGCTTCTTCCTTGGCCTTTCGGACCGAGGCTTCGTCGATGTCCTGCGCGCGGATCGCGGTGTCGGCCAGCACGGTCACCACCTGCGGCTGCACTTCCAGGATGCCGCCGGAAATGGCGAAATCCAGCTGCTCGCCGTTCGGCGTGGTCACCACCACCTTGCCCGGCTTCAGGCGGGTGATCAGCGGCGCGTGCTTGGGCGCGATGCCCAGTTCGCCCAGCTCACCGGTGGCCACGACCAGGGTCGCTTCGCCACGGAAGATTTCCTGCTCGGCGCTGACGATGTCGCAACGGATCGTGCTCATGCAAATCTCTTCGCTGTTCGCGGCGGCGCAATGCCACCGTGGGAGTCCACCGGCGCGGGCGGTTGCCCGGCGCCGGCGTCAGGTCGGGCAGGATCGCTCCCGCCCGTCCCGGATCAGGCCTTCTCGGCCATCTTCTTGGCCTTCTCGACCGCTTCTTCAATGCCGCCGACCATGTAGAACGCCTGCTCCGGCAGGTGGTCGTACTCGCCATCGACGATGGCCTTGAAGCCACGGATGGTGTCCTTCAGCGGCACGTACTTGCCCGGCGAACCGGTGAACACTTCGGCCACGTGGAACGGCTGGCTGAAGAAGCGCTCGATCTTACGGGCGCGCGACACGGCCTGCTTGTCCTCTTCGGACAGTTCGTCCATGCCCAGGATCGCGATGATGTCCTTCAGTTCCTTGTACTTCTGCAGGGTCTGCTGGACGCGCTGGGCGGTGTCGTAGTGCTCGTGGCCGATGACCAGCGGGTCCATCTGGCGGCTGGTGGAGTCCAGCGGATCGACGGCCGGGTAGATACCCAGCGAGGCGATCGAACGCGACAGGGTGACGGTCGAGTCCAGGTGGGCGAAGGTGGTCGCCGGCGACGGGTCGGTCAGGTCGTCCGCGGGAACGTAGACGGCCTGGATCGAGGTGATCGAACCGTTCTTGGTCGAGGTGATGCGCTCCTGCAGGACGCCCATTTCCTCGGCCAGGGTCGGCTGGTAACCCACGGCGGACGGCATACGGCCCAGCAGTGCCGACACTTCGGTACCGGCCAGGGTGTAGCGGTAGATGTTGTCGACGAACAGCAGGACGTCCTTGCCCTTGCCGTTTTCGTCCTTCTCGTCGCGGAAGTACTCGGCCATGGTCAGGCCGGTCAGCGCGACGCGCAGACGGTTGCCCGGCGGCTCGTTCATCTGGCCGTACACCATCGCCACCTTGTCGAGGACGTTGGAGTCCTTCATTTCGTGGTAGAAGTCGTTGCCCTCACGGGTACGCTCACCCACGCCGGCGAACACGGACAGACCGCTGTGCGCCTTGGCGATGTTGTTGATCAGTTCCATCATGTTGACGGTCTTGCCGACGCCGGCGCCGCCGAACAGGCCGACCTTGCCGCCCTTGGCGAACGGGCACATCAGGTCGATGACCTTGATGCCGGTTTCCAGCAGCTCGGTGGCCGGGGACTGGTCTTCGTACGACGGGGCCGCACGGTGGATTTCCCAGCTGTCGCTGGCGGCCACCGGGCCGGCTTCGTCGATCGGACGGCCGAGCACGTCCATGATGCGGCCCAGGGTGCCAGCGCCGACCGGCACGGAGATGCCGCGGTTGGTGTTGGTGGCAACCAGGTTGCGCTTCAGGCCGTCGGTGGAACCGAGGGCGATGGTACGCACCACGCCGTCGCCCAGCTGCTGCTGGACTTCGAGGGTGATTTCGGTGTTGTCGACCTTCAGTGCGTCATACACCTTCGGCACCGACTCACGCGGGAATTCGACGTCGACGACCGCGCCGATGATCTGAACGATCTTGCCCTGACTCATTGCTGCATCCTCTAAATGTGTGCTTTGAACGAACGCGGTCAGACTGCTGCCGCGCCGCCGACGATTTCGGAGATTTCCTGGGTGATCGCTGCCTGGCGCGCCTTGTTGTAGACGAGCTGCAGGGTGCCGATCAGCTTGTTGGCGTTGTCGCTCGCCGCCTTCATCGCAACCATGCGTGCCGCATGCTCGGAGGCGACGTTTTCCAGCAGTGCCTGGTACACCAGCGACTCGATGTAACGCGTCATCACGTGCTCCAGCACGGTCGCGGCATCGGGTTCGTACAGGTAATCCCAGTCGTGGTGAGCGACCTGCTTCTCAGCCGGCGGCAGCGGCAGCAGCTGATCGAAGCTGGCCTTCTGCGTCATGGTGTTCACGAAGCGGTTGTAGACCAGGTACACGCGGTCGACCTTGCCTTCGGTGAAGGCGTCGAGCATGACCTTGATCACACCGATCAGCGATTCCAGCTTCGGCACGTCGCCGATGTGGGTCACGCTGCCGACCATGTTGACCTTCACGCGGCGGAAGAAGGTCGATGCCTTCTGGCCGATGGTCACCAGGTCCACTTCGGCACCCTTGTCCTGCCATGCCTTGGCTTCGCCCAGCATCTTGCGGAACAGGTTGTTGTTCAGGCCGCCGGCCAGGCCGCGATCGGAGGAGATCACGATGAAACCGACCCGCTTGACCTGCTCGCGCTCGACCAGGAACGGATGCTGGTAGTCGGTGCTGGCCTGGGCCAGGTGACCGATCACCTGCTTCATCGCCTGCGCGTACGGACGCGAGGTCTTCATCCGATCCTGCGCCTTGCGGATCTTGGAGGCCGAGACCATTTCCAGGGCGCGCGTCACCTTGCGGGTGTTCTGCACGCTCTTGATCTTGGTTTTGATTTCGCGTCCGCTTGCCATCTCTTGTTTCCCGTGGCGCGGGGCTGATGCCCCGCGTTGTTCAACCGTTTGTCATCTGGTCCAGCGGAGCCAGCGGCTCCGCTCTACAGGACCGCGATTACCAGCTGCCGGTGGTCTTGAACTCGGCGATGCCCTTCTTGAAGGCACCTTCGATGTCGTTGTCCCAACCGCCGGTGGCGTTGACCTTGCTGACCAGCTCGCCCTGGGTATTGGCGAAGTGGGCGTGCAGGCCTTCTTCGAACGCCAGCAGCTTGTTGACCGGCACGTCGTCGAGGTAACCCTCGTTGACGGCGTAGATCGACAGCGCCTGGTTGGCGATCGACATCGGCGCGTACTGCTTCTGCTTCATCAGCTCGGTGACGCGCTGGCCACGCTCCAGCTGCTTGCGGGTCGCTTCGTCCAGGTCCGAGGCGAACTGCGCGAACGCAGCCAGCTCGCGGTACTGGGCCAGCGAGATACGGATGCCGCCCGACAGCTTCTTGATGATCTTGGTCTGGGCCGAGCCACCGACGCGCGACACCGAGATACCGGCGTTCACGGCCGGGCGGATGCCGGCGTTGAACAGGTCGGTTTCCAGGAAGATCTGGCCGTCGGTGATCGAGATCACGTTGGTCGGAACGAAGGCGGACACGTCGCCGGCCTGGGTTTCGATGATCGGCAGCGCGGTCAGCGAACCGGTCTTGCCGGTGACCTTGCCTTCGGTGAACTTCTCGACGTATTCCTCGGACACGCGGGCAGCGCGCTCGAGCAGACGGGAGTGCAGGTAGAACACGTCACCCGGGTAGGCTTCACGGCCCGGCGGGCGCTTCAGCAGCAGCGAGATCTGGCGGTAGGCAACGGCCTGCTTGGACAGATCGTCGTACACGATCAGCGCGTCTTCGCCGCGGTCCATGAAGTACTCACCCATGGTGCAGCCCGAGTAGGCGCTGATGTACTGCATGGCAGCCGATTCGGAGGCGGTCGCGGCCACCACGATGGTGTGGGCCAGCGCGCCGTTCTCTTCCAGCTTGCGCACGATGTTGGCGATGGTCGAAGCCTTCTGGCCGATCGCAACGTACACGCACTTGATGCCGGTGCCCTTCTGGTTGATCACGGCATCGATCGCCATCGCGGTCTTGCCGGTCTGGCGGTCACCGATGATCAGCTCGCGCTGGCCACGGCCGATCGGGATCATCGCGTCGACCGACTTGTAACCGGTCTGCACCGGCTGGTCGACCGACTTGCGCCAGATCACGCCCGGAGCAACGCGCTCCACCGGAGCGGTCAGGTCGGTGCCCAGCGGGCCCTTGCCGTCGATCGGCTCGCCCAGCGCGTTCACGACGCGGCCCAGCAGTTCCGGACCCACCGGCACTTCCAGGATGCGGCCGGTGGTCTTGGCGACGTCGCCTTCGCGCAGGTGCTCGTAGTCACCCAGGACCACGGCGCCGACCGAGTCGCGCTCCAGGTTCAGGGCCAGGGCGAAGGTGTTGTTCGGCAGTTCGATCATTTCGCCCTGCATCACGTCGGCCAGACCGAAGATGCGCACGATGCCGTCGGACACGCTGGTCACGGTGCCTTCGTTGCGCGATTCCGCGGCCAGCTTGACCTTCTCGATGCGGTTCTTGATCAGTTCGCTGATTTCGGAGGGGTTGAGCGTGGTTGCCATCGTCAAGTCCTAGTGCCGGCAGCGGGGCCGGACGTTAAATGAATTCAGTTAGCGAGCGCGGTCTGCAGACGGGCCAGCTTGCCCTTCAGCGAACCATCGATGACCACGTCGCCGGCGTCGATCACGGCGCCGCCGATCAGCGAGGCATCGACCGCGGTGGTCACGTCGACCTCACGGTTGAAGCGCTTGCGCAGCGCAACCTTGATCGCGTCCAGCTCTCCGGCCGACAGCTCGGAAGCCGAGGTCACCGTGGCCTTGACCACGTGCTCGGCTTCGGCGCGCAGGGCGTCGAACATGCCGGAGATTTCCGGCAGCAGCGGCAGACGATGCGATTCGGCCAGGATGGCCAGGAAGCGCGAGTAGGTCTCGCCGTGGGACACCGGCGCCAGCAGGGCGACGGCGTCGTCACGACCCAGCTCCGGGTTGGCGAGCAGGGCCGCCACGCGCGGATCGGCGGCGACGTGGGCGGAGAACGCCAGGGCGTCCGACCACGGCGCAAACGCGCCTTCGTCGCGCGCGGTCGCGAACGCGGCGCGGGCGTACGGGCGGGCAAGCGTGAGGGCCTGGCTCATCCTTAGATCTCCGAGGCCAGCTCGTCGAGCAGCGCCTTGTGGGCGTTGGCGTCGATTTCGCGCTTGAGCAGCTTTTCGGCACCGGTCACGGCCAGCGCGGACACCTGCTTGCGCAGATCTTCACGGGCACGGTTGGCGGCGGCGTCGATTTCAGCCTGGGCCAGTTCCTTCTGACGGGTGGCTTCGGTGATCGCTTCGTTACGGGCAGCATCAACGATCTGGTTGGCACGTGCGTGGGCCTGATCGATGATCTCATTGGCCTTGGTGCGTGCTTCCTTCAGCGCTTCGTTGACCTTCTCCTGCGCCTGGGCCAGATCTTTCTGGCTGCGGTCGGCAGCAGCGAGGCCTTCAGCAATCTTCTGCTGGCGCTCTTCGATCGCGTTCATCAGCGGCGGCCAGATCTTGGTCGCGATGATCCAGATCAGACCAGCGAAGGCGAGCGCCTGCGCAAGAAGGGTGAAATTGATATTCATGGTTAGCTCGATCGCTGGTTTCGGGGTGGACGTGCCGCCGAAGCGGCACATCCGGCCTTCATCCGAAACCGGGTGCATCAGCACCCGGTCGTCTCAAACCGCTGTATCAGCCGGCCAGAGCCTTGGTGACGGCGCCAGCGAAGGCAGCCGACAGCGGGTTGGCGAAGGCCAGCAGCAGGCCGACCGCGACCGAGATGATGAACGCGGCGTCGATCAGGCCGGCGGTGATGAACATGCGGACCTGCAGGACCGGGATCAGTTCCGGCTGGCGGGCGGCCGACTCCAGGAACTTACCAGCCATGATGGCCAGACCCAGACCGGCGCCCAGCGCGGCCAGGCCGATCATGATGCCGACGGCAAGGGCGGTGGAGCTCTGAATCTGCGCGAAGTTGGTCAGGACGGCGAAGTACATGGTTATCTCCAGGAACTTAAGTTGCTAAGGGTGATGAAACGGATGAAGGTTGAAACGCGTTGAAGCTTGAAACTCAGTGAGCGTCTTCCGACAGGCTCAGGTACACGATCGACAGCATCATGAAGATGAAGGCCTGCAGCGGGATCACCAGCAGGTGGAACAGCATCCAGCCGAGGCCGAACACACCACCGGCAATGGCACCGAAGAAACCGGCACCACCCAGCACCCAGATCAGCAGGAACACGATTTCGCCGCCGAACATGTTGCCGAACAGTCGCATCGCCAGCGAGATCGGCTTGCTCAGCCACTCGACGATGTTGAGGATCAGGTTGAACGGCATCATCCACTTGCCGAACGGCGCCGTCAGGAATTCCTTGATGAAGCCGCCCAGGCCCTTCGACTTCAGTGCGAAGAACAGCATCAGGAAGAACACGCTGATGGCCATGCCCAGGGTGGCATTGACGTCAGCAGTCGGCACCGGCTTCCAGTAGTGCACGCCCACCCATTCCAGCGGCTTGGCGATGAAATCGGCCGGGATCATCTTCAGCAGATTCATCAGCAGAATCCAGAAGAAGATGGTGATGGCGATCGGCGTGACCAGCTTGCTCTTGCCGTGGTAGGTGTCCTTGGCCTGGCGGTCGACGAACTCCAGGCAGATTTCCACGAAGGCCTGCCACTTGCCCGGCACGCCGGCGGTGGCCTTGCGGGTGCCCAGCCAGAACGCGACAACGATCACCAGGCCCATCAGGACCGCGGTGAGGAAGGTATCGACGTGGATATGCCAGAACATACCCTCACCCTTGCCGACCGGCGCGGTCAGGTTGTGCAGGTGATGCTGGATGTAGCTGGTAGGGGTTAGAGCCTCGCCCGCCATGTGTCCGGAACCTTCAGTTAATTGAATTCTGTCAACGCCTGGCCATCGCCAGGACCTGGAACATCAAGCCGACGGCGATACCGGCCAACAGCGCCAATGCAGGCAGCTTGAAGACCAGGAACCCCACCAGCAGGACGCCGAAAACCACGACCCACTTGGCCACGATCGCAATGATCAGGCGAGCCATCGCCGATCCTGCGGCCAGTGCCCCGCCGCCCAGTGCCATCCGTGCCGCCACCCAGCCACCGGCCGAAATGGCCACACCGGACGCCAGCGCGCCGAGGGCGTATTTCGGACCTACCAGCAGGAAGGCCAGGGCCAGGACAGCCACTGCGGCCAGCGGGTAGACCGCGGCGCGCAGCATCAGTCGCCGACCCGCATCAACGGAGTTCAGCACAGGACGTCCCGCGTGGTTGCAAGTGGAGGGCTGAGGCGGCTACAGCAGGGGGGCCTCATCGAGCCGCCAAATTATAGCAATGGGACAATTTGCGAGACAACCGCTCCCTGTTCATCCCGGGAAGCCGCAAGTTGCGGTAACGGTTACATTTTTGCGTGCCACCCGGGGGACAATGACGTCCGTATGATGTTGCAGCGCAGTATTGAACTTTGGTCGCAGGCCGCGGAACTTTCGCCGAATGTGCCGGTCCGATCTTTCGACCTGCCTGCAGCAACCTCGTCGACGCTTCGCCCCGCAGGTCCCACGATGGCCCCGAAGCCCGGCTCCGGGGCCATCTTTTTTGCATCGTGGCGACAGCGCTGAACCGTGCACATCGCGTGGACCATACGTTCACGGATGGTGGACGGCGATGTCCGGCACAGTGGCTTTCATTCTGATGAACCACTGCAAGGACTCTTCGATGCGCTCCGTACCCACCCTGCTCGCCCTCTCCCTGCTCGCCGCCGGCGCCTCGTTCGCCTCTGCCGCCCACGCCGCCGAAGGCGACGATCGCTTCGCCCTGCGCCTGGGTGCGATGAACATCGACTCGGACAATACGATCCGCGGCAAGACCAACGTGGCTGGCCAGGACATCGGCTTCTCCGAGGACTTCAAGCTGGGCGGCAAGGAGTGGGAACCGCGCATCGACGGCATGTTCCGCATCAGCAACCGCCAGCGCCTGCTGTTCAACTACTTCAAGTACGACAAGGATCGCCGCGAGACCCTCGGCCAGGACATTTCCTTCGGTGACGTCAACGTGCCGTCCGGCAGCTTCGTCAAGGGCGAGCTGAAGTACCAGGTAGCCAGCCTGGTCTATGACTACTCGGTGGTGGACACCGACACCTTCGACCTCGGCCTGCAGATCGGTGCCGAGTACGCCAAGGTGAGCAGCAAGGCCTACGCCGACCTGGGCACCGTCTACGAGGGCCAGTTCCTCAACGAGAAGACCGACGGTGTGGCACCGGTGGTCGGCGCGCGCCTGAGCTTCACTCCGTCGGAGAAGTGGATGATCACGCTGCAGGGCCAGTACCTCAACACGCGCTGGGGCAGCTTCGACGACTACAAGGGTGACCTGAGCCGCGCCAACGCCATCGTCGATTACCGCTTCACCAAGAACTTCGGTGTGTTCGCCGGCTACGACTGGTTCAAGCTCGATGCGGACAAGAAGGGCAGCGACGGCACCATCGGCCTGAAGCAGGAGTTCAAGGGCCCGGTGGCCGGCGTCAGCTTCGTGTTCTGATCCCCCGCCCCTTCCACGGCACTCTCTCTCCTGGCGCGGCCTCCGGAACATCGGGGCCGCGCTTTTTTGTGGGTTCCTGTCAGAAGAGCAGAAGCGGGTTGGTCGAGCGCTGGAGGGAGCGGGGGCCGTGTGCGAATGTCCCCCGGCGCCGGCCTGCGGCGGGCGACGGAGGACATTTGTCCAGACGCCTGCCACCCGCGCAGCGGCCCAGACCCTCGCGATGTGCTGCCGAAGGCATCCCCGCAGCCAACAAAAAGCCCCGGCAGATGCCAGGGCTTTTCGTTTGGAACGGCGCGGGCGCCTTACTTCTTCTTCGGCATGTACAGATCGGTGATCGTGCCGTCGTAGATTTCCGACGCCATCGCCACCGACTCGCTCAGCGTCGGGTGCGCATGGATGGTGTGGCCGATGTCTTCGGCTTCCGCACCCATCTCGATGGCCAGGCCGATCTCGGCCAGCAGGTCACCGGCATGCACGCCAACGATCGCGCCACCAATGATGCGGTGGGTCTCTTCGTCGAAGATCAGCTTGGTGAAGCCCTCGGTGCGGCCGATGCCGATCGCACGGCCACTGGCGGCCCACGGGAACTTGGCCACGCCGACCTTCAGGCCCTTGGCCTTGGCTTCGGTTTCGGTCACGCCGACCCAGGCGATTTCCGGGTTGGTGTAGGCCACCGACGGAATCACGCGGGCAACCCACTCCTTCTTGTGGCCGGCAGCCACTTCGGCGGCCAGCTTGCCTTCGTGCGTGGCCTTGTGGGCCAGCATCGGGTTGCCGACGATGTCGCCGATGGCAAAGATGTGCGGCACGTTGGTACGCATCTGGCGGTCAACCGGGATGAAGCCACGGTCGGTGACCTGCACGCCGGCCTTTTCGGCATCGATCTTCTTGCCGTTCGGCGAGCGGCCCACGGCCACCAGCACGCGGTCGAAGGTGCCCTGCGCCAGCGCCGGCGCCTGGCCTTCCTCGGCGGCTTCGAAGGTGACGGTGATGCCCTTGGCATCGGCGGTGACGCCCGAGGCCTTGGTCTTCAGGTGCACGTCGATGCCCTGCTTCTTCAGGCGGTCGGCCAGCGGCTTGACCAGGTCCTTGTCGGCGCCCGGCATCAGCTGGTCCATGAACTCGACCACGGTGACCTTGCTGCCCAGCGCGCCATACACGGTGGCCATTTCCAGGCCGATGATGCCGCCACCGACAACCAGCAGCGAGCCCGGCACTTCGGCCAGCTCCAGCGCGTCGGTGGAATCCATCACGCGCTTGTCGTCCCACGGGAAGTTCGGCAGCTTCACTGCCTGCGAACCGGCGGCGATGATGCACTTCTGGAAGCGCAGCAGCTGGGTGCTGCCGTCAGCAGCGGTGATTTCCAGCTCGTTGGCCGAGATGAACTTGCCGACGCCCTGCACGCTGCGCACCTTGCGCTGCTTGGCCATGCCGGCCAGGCCCTTGGTCAGCTGGTTGACGACCTTTTCCTTGTACTCGCGCAGCTTGTCCAGGGTGATGGTCGGCTTGCCGAACTCGACGCCGAAATCACCGGCGTGGGCCACTTCGTCGATGACCGCTGCGGCATGCAGCAGCGCCTTGGACGGAATGCAGCCGACGTTGAGGCAGACGCCGCCGAGGCTGGCGTAGCGCTCGACCAGCACCGTGTCCAGGCCGACATCGGCGGCGCGGAAGGCGGCGGTGTAGCCGCCCGGGCCCGAGCCCAGCACGACCATTTCGCATTCGATGTCGGCCGGCTTGCCGCTGGACAGCGCCGGCTTCGGTGCCGCCGGTTCAGCCGGGGCGCGGTGCGACGGGGTCACCGGCGGCTTGCTGGCCGGGGCGGCAGCAGCGGGAGCCGGCGCGGCGGCCTTGGCCGGGGCTTCGGCGGCGCCTTCAGCGTCCAGCACCACGACCACGGCACCTTCGGACAGGGTGTCGCCCAGCTTGACCTTGATTTCCTTGACCACGCCAGCAGCCGAGGACGGCACTTCCAGGGTGGCCTTGTCCGATTCCAGGGTCACCAGGCCCTGGTCCTTCTTCACTGTGTCGCCGACGGCGACCAACACTTCAATCACCGGCACATCGCTGTAATCGCCGATGTCGGGAACCTTGACTTCAATCGTGGCCATGGTGGGTTTTCCTCGTGCCCGCCCGGCATGGCCGGCGGGCTGTCACTGCATCTGTTCACGCGGCCGCGCCAGGGGCTGCGGCCGCACGGTGGGGGCGAAGCGAGTGCCTTACAGCAGCACGCGGCGCATGTCGGCCAGTACCTGCGACAGGTACGTGGTGAAGCGTGCGGCCAGGGCGCCGTCGATGACGCGGTGGTCGTAGCTCAGCGACAGCGGCAGCATCAGCTTCGGTGCGAATTCCTTGCCGTTCCAGACCGGCTGGATGGACGACTTGGAGACGCCGAGGATGGCCACTTCCGGTGCATTGACGATCGGGGTGAACGCGGTGCCACCGATGCCACCCAGCGAGCTGATCGAGAAGCAGCCGCCGCTCATGTCGGCCGGGCCCAGCTTGCCGTCACGTGCGTTCTTGGCCAGTTCGCCGGTTTCCTGCGCGATCTGCACCACGCCCTTCTTGTCCACGTCGCGGATGACCGGCACGACCAGGCCGTTCGGCGTATCGGCGGCGAAGCCGATGTGGAAGTACTTCTTCAGGGTCAGGTTTTCACCGCTGGCATCGAGCGAAGCGTTGAATTCCGGGAACTTCTTCAGTGCCGCGGCGCTGGCCTTGATCAGGAAGGCGAGCATGGTCAGCTTGATGCCGGCCTTCTCGTTCTCCTTGTTCAGCGCCACGCGCAGGCCTTCCAGGTCGGTGATGTCGGCCTGTTCGAACTGGGTGACGTGCGGGATCATCGCCCAGTTGCGGGCCAGGTTGGCACCCGAGATCTTCTTGATGCGCGACAGCGGCTGCACTTCGGTCTCGCCGAACTTGCTGAAGTCAACCTTCGGCCACGGCAGCAGGTTCAGGCCACCACCGGCAGCGACAGCAGCACCGCCGGCAGCCGGCGCGCCACCGCTGAGTGCGGCCTTGACGAACTTCTGCACGTCACCCTTGGTGATGCGGCCGCCCTTCTCGGTGCCGTTGATCTGCAGCAGGTCCACGCCCAGTTCGCGGGCGAACACACGCACCGCCGGGGTGGCGTACGGCACCTTGGCCGGCAGCACGCCATCGGCGTTGAACTGCACCGGCGGGCTGCTCGGGGTACCGGCCGAGGCAATCTCGCGGGCCGCTAGCTTGTCCGGCTGCACCGGCACAGCGACCGGCTCGACCTTGGTGGCGGTCTCGGCGGCAGCCGGAGCGGCCGCAGCGGCAGCCTTGGTCGGCGCCGGCGCACCAGCGCCCTCGGCTTCGATGATGGCGACCACATTGCCCTGCGACAGATTGTCGCCAACCTTGACCTTGATCTCCTTGACCACACCGGCCACCGAAGACGGCACTTCCATGGTGGCCTTGTCGCTTTCCAGCGTCACCAGGCCCTGGTCCTTCTTGACGGTGTCGCCCACGGCGACCAGCACTTCGATGACCGGGATACCGGAGTAATCGCCGATATCAGGCACCAGCGCTTCCACCGCACCGCCGCTGGCGGCCGGGGCAGCCGGAGCGGCCGGGGCCGGCGCACTCTGGGTGGCGGCAGCCGGGGCAGCGGCCTTGGCCGGCGCGGCAGCCGCCGGCCTGGCGGCTTCGGCTTCGCCTGCGGCCACTTCGATCAGGGCCACGACCTTGCCTTCGGACAGGCTGTCGCCAACCTTGACCTTCAGTTCCTTGACCACGCCCGCCACCGAGGACGGCACTTCCATCGTCGCCTTGTCGCTTTCCAGCGTCACCAGGCCCTGGTCCTTCTTGACCGTGTCGCCGACGGCGACAAGCACCTCGATTACCGGGATATCGCTGTAGTCACCGATATCGGGGACAAGTGCTTCCTTGATTTCGGCCATGGGGATAACTCCGGCAATCTGGTGTAGGGAAACGTCTATTGTGCGGCCAGCGGGGGCCAGCGCCAACCGTTACAGGTGTTTTCAGTACGCACGCAGCCGGGACAGGCTGTTGCCCATGGGGTGTGGCCGCGACCAGTCGGTAGCGTATTGTCCGGACGATGTCCGCTTCATGTCGCCAGTGCGTCGGCCACCGGCTGCCAGGCCACGCGCAGGCGCGGCAACGACCAGGCCGCATTGGCCGGGCTGGTGGAAGGCAGCGCCAGCAGCCGGGGTGGGGCCTCCAGCCGTGGCAACACCCAGCGCTGGAACGCCAGCATCGATGCACCGCCATTGCAACCGATCAGCTCCAGCTCAGGAAGGGAGGCGATCAATGCCGGCAGCGCATTGGGCACTTCCGTGCCGCGCACGATGTGCGCATCCAGGCTGCCGCGACGTTCGCATTGGCCGATCACATCCCACAGGCCGGCACCTGCCGCCTGCACCGCCTGCAACCGCTGCGCGTACGGCAGGCCTGCGTCAAACCCGCAGATATCAGCCATCAGCGACCAGAAGCGATTGCGTGGATGGGCGTAGTAGCGCTGCTCCTGCAATGACGCCGCGCCCGGCATCGAGCCCAGCAACAGCACCCGGCACTGCACGTTCACCTGCGCTTGCAGGCCGATGCACAACGTTGCTTCGCTCACATCTTCTCCAACTGCATGAATGTCGGCGCACGCGGAAAACCCCATGGAAACAGGCTTTTCGCACTGATCGCTGAACAAGGAAAACTATTTTTTAACGCGCGTCGGATTCGATTCATGTTGAGGCGACTACGGTGTGCTCGCCCCGCAACCGGGGGCCCAAAACAAGAAACACTAGGAGATACCCCCATGCGCTCCATCCGTATCCTGAGTCTCGCCCTGCTGACCTCCGCCGCCTTCGCGCCGGCCGCTTTCGCCCAGGACAGCAGCTCCACCGATACCGCTTCGGGCAAGCATTTTGCCGTGGTTGGCGGCGTCGCGCTGCTGCAGCCGAAGAATGATCCGATCGACGGCATCAAGAAGGTCGATGGCGGTCCGGCGCCGACCGTCAGCTTCAGCTACTACATCAACGACAACTGGGCCGTTGAACTGTGGGGCGCCGCCGACAAGTTCGACCACAAGGTGAAGGGCCCGAACAATGCCCGCCTGGGCAACGTCGAGCAGCAGCCGGTAGCGCTGAGCGGCCAGTACCACTTCGGCCAGGCTGACAACGTGTTCCGCCCGTTCGTGGGCGTGGGCTACTACCAGTCCAGCTTCAGCAATGAAACGCTGGCTGACGGCAGCAGCTCCGACATCCGCCTCAAGGATGCCAAGGGCGTGATCGGCACCGTCGGCGTGGACATGAACATCAACTCCACCTGGTTCGCCCGTGCAGATGCCCGCTACATGCGTTCGCGTCCGGACGTGAAGGTCGGCGGCGAGAAGATCGGCGAAGCCAAGATGGACCCGTGGACCGTCGGCTTCGGCATCGGCGCCCGCTTCTGATCCAGGCAGCACCGGTTTCATTGATGTAACGCGACGGGCCCTGCGGGGCCCGTCGTCGTTTCCGTCACCCGCTGTCTGTAGAGTCGAGCCATGCCCCCCCTATCGCGGGTCGAGCGGCGGGCTCCGCGCGCATTGCGATGCGCTACGTTCAATGGCGCCCACGGTCAATGGTGGCGCGGCTCGGCTCTACATAATCAGGATGCGGAGGCGCGATGGACGAAGTCGACCTGCTGGTGATCGGTGGCGGCATCAACGGCGCCGGCATTGCCCGCGACGCCAGCGGCCGCGGCCTGCGCGTGCTGCTGTGCGAGCAGCACGACCTGGCCGCACACACCTCCAGCGCCAGCAGCAAGCTGATCCACGGCGGACTGCGCTATCTGGAACAGGGTGAGTTCGGCCTGGTGCGCAAGGCACTGGGCGAGCGCGAGGTGGTGCGCCGGCAGGCACCACACCTGGTCCGTCCGTTGCGCTTCGTACTGCCATGGGAACCCCACCTGCGCCCGCGCTGGATGCTGCGCGCGGGCCTGTGGCTGTATGACCATCTCGGCCGGCGCAGCCCGACCTTCCCCGCCTCGCGCGCACTGGACCTGCAACGCGACCCACTCGGCCCCTGGCTTTCCCCGGATCTGCGGCAGGCCTTCAGCTATGCCGATGCGCAGGTCGATGACGCGCGGCTGGTGCTGCTCAATGCTCTGGACGCCGCCCAACGTGGCGCACGGGTACATGTGCGCAGCCGCTGCATCGAACTGCGCCCTGCGCAGGGCCGTTGGCAGGCGACGCTGGAAGCCACCGACGGCCGGCAGCAAACGGTGATCGCCCACGCCGTTGCCAATGCGGCCGGCCCCTGGGCAGGAGGCCTGCTGGAACGCATGCAGGCGCGCGATGGCGGCCCCGCGCTGCGCCTGGTACAGGGCAGCCACATCGTACTGCGCCGGCCCTGGCCCGACGACAGTGCGTGCCTGCTTCAGCAACCCGATGGCCGTGTGGTGTTCCTGCTGCCCTTCGCCCACGACCACTTGCTCGTCGGCACCACCGACACCGACTACCGCGGCGACCCGGCCCGGTGCAGCGTGCTGCCTTCCGAAGTGGCTTACCTGTGCGAGGCCGCCAACCGCTACCTGCGCGATCCGATCGCCCCGCAGGACGTGGTCTGGCAGTTCGCAGGGGTACGTCCGCTGCTGGCCGATCCGGACCCGCGTGCAGCGAAGCTGAGCCGTGACTACCGCCTGCAACTGCAGTCCGGCCCGGCGCCTGCACTGCACGTGCTGGGCGGCAAGCTGACCACGTACCGGGTACTGGCCGAAGAAGCGCTGGACCTGCTGCGCCCGGCTCTGCCGCAGATGGGACCGGCATGGACGGCAGCGGGCCACCCGCTGCCGGGCAGCGACTGGGGCGACGCAGCGCAGGCGCATTCCCGCCTGCAGGCACTGGCACCGTGGCTGCCCTCCGATTCGGCGCAGCGTTGGGCCGAGGCCTACGGCAGCCGCAGTGCTGCGCTGCTGCAGGGCGCGCACAGCCTGGAGGATCTTGGCGAGGACCTTGGTGCGGGCCTGCACGCGCGCGAGGTCGCCTTCCTGCGTGACCACGAATGGGCGCGTAGCGCCGAAGACGTGCTGTGGCGACGCAGCAAGCTGGGCCTGCGGCTGGACGCCAGGCAGGTGGCACGGCTGCAGGCGTGGATGTCGCAACGGTAGCGCCGGGCCATGCCCAGCGGTTCGCGGAGACGCCGGGCATGGCCCGGCGCTACCGATGCTTTAGGATTTCCCCATCGCTACCGGAGACGCTGCATGACGCCCCGCTACGTGCTGGCCATCGACCAGGGCACCACCAGTTCGCGCGCGATCCTGTTCGACCGTGCTGGCGACATCGTCGGCAGTGCGCAGCGCGAGTTCGCGCAGATCTTCCCGCAACCCGGCTGGGTCGAGCACGACCCGCGGGAGATCCTCACCAGTGTCTATGCCACGCTGACCGAACTGCTCAGCCGCGAACAGATCGACCCGCGTCATATCGCCGCACTGGGCATCACCAACCAGCGTGAGACCACCGTGGTCTGGGACCGCGCCACCGGCCAGCCGATCCACAATGCCATCGTCTGGCAATCGCGGCAGAGCCACGCCATCTGCGAGCGGCTGAAGTCCGACGGGCATGAGGCACTGGTCCGCGAACGCACCGGCCTGCTGATCGACGCCTATTTCTCCGCCACCAAGGTGCGCTGGATCCTCGACCACGTGGAGGGTGCGCAGCAACGCGCCGAGCGTGGCGAGCTGCTGTTCGGCACCATCGACAGCTGGCTGGTATGGAACCTCAGTGGCGGCCAGGCGCATGTGACCGACTACAGCAACGCCGCGCGCACTCTGCTGTTCAACATCCACACGCTGGACTGGGATGACGATCTGCTGGCGCTGCTGGACATACCCCGCGCGATGCTGCCGCAGGTGCGCGATTCCAGCGCAGTGTATGCGCACACCCGGCCGCAGTTCTTCTTCGACCACCCGATTCCGATCGCCGGCATCGCCGGAGACCAGCAGGCGGCGCTGTTCGGCCAGGCCTGCTTCCAGCCGGGCATGGTCAAGAACACCTATGGCACCGGCTGCTTCATGCTGATGCACACCGGCACGCAGGCGGTGCGTTCGCGCAACGGACTGCTGACCACCATCGCCTGGGGCCTGGACGGGCGCGTGGAATATGCGCTGGAAGGTTCGATCTTCATCGCCGGTTCGGTGGTGCAGTGGCTGCGCGACGGCCTGCGCATGATCGAGCGCGCCAGCGACAGCCAGGCACTGGCCGCGCAGGTGCCCGACAGCGGCGGCGTCTATCTGGTGCCCGCCTTCGTCGGCCTGGGCGCGCCGTATTGGCGCAGCGATGTGCGCGGCGCAATGTTCGGCCTGACCCGCGGCACCCGCAAGGCGCACTTCGTGCGCGCGGCGCTGGAGGCGATGGCGTACCAGACCCGTGATGTGCTCGACGCGATGCAGTCCGATGCGGGCATCGCGCTGACCGAACTGCGCGCCGACGGCGGCGCGATCGGCAACGACTTCCTGGCCGCCTTCCAGGCCGACATTCTCGGCGTGCCGCTGCTGCGGCCACGGTTGACCGAGACCACTGCGCTGGGCGCGGCCTACCTGGCCGGTCTGGCAGTGGGGTTCTGGTCCAGCCGCGAGCAGATCGCCGCGCAGTGGGGCCTGGACCGGCGCTTCGAGCCACAGATGGAGGTGGCCCGGCGCGAGAAGCTGTATGCCGGGTGGCAGCAGGCCGTGGCGGCCACCCTCGCCTTCCACGTCGATTGAAACTTCAATGCCCGCCCGGCTGCGGCACGTGGAGTGACACTGTAGAGCCGAGCCATGCTCGGCTGCCGCTGGCGGGATACCGCAAAAAGCAGAGCCGAGCATAGGCTCGGCTCTACAGGGGAATAGGCGCTGGCGTCAGAACGCCGGCAGCACCGCGCCCTTGTACTTGGTCTCGATGAAAGCCTTCACCTGCGGGCTGGTCAGGGCCTTGGCCAGCTTCTGCACGCGGGCGTCATCCTTGTTGTCCGGCCGTGCGACCAGGAAGTTCACGTATGGCGAATCCTTGCTCTCGATCGCCAGTGCGTCCTGGGTCGGGTTGAGGCCGGCATCGAGCGCGTAGTTGGTGTTGATCAGGGCCAGATCGACCTGGTCCAGCACACGCGGCAACATCGCCGAGTCCAGCTCGCGGAACTTCAGGTTCTTCGGGTTGGCGATGATGTCGCGCTGGGTCGACAGGGCGTTGGTCGGGTCCTTCAGCGCGATCACGCCGGCCTTGTGCAGCAGGATCAGCGCGCGGCTGTTGTTGCTCGGGTCGTTCGGGATCACCACGTCGGCGCCTTCGCGCAGCTCGGCCAGCGACTTGATCCTGCGCGAGTACGCACCGAACGGTTCGATGTGCACCCCGATCACCTTCACCAGATCGGTCTTGCGGTCGCGGTTGTAGGCATCCAGGTACGGTTCGGTCTGGAAGTAGTTGGCGTCCACCTGCTTCTGCACCAGCTGGTCGTTGGGCTGCACATAGTCGTTGAACACGCGCACGTCCAGGTCCACGCCTTCCTGCTTGAGGATCGGCTTGACCACCTCGAGGATCTCGGCGTGCGGCACGGCCGTGGCAGCCACCACCAGCTTCTGCGAGGGTTCACCGGACTTGCCACAGGCGGTCAGGGCCAGCGCAGCGGCAAGCAGGGGCAGCAACAGGGTCTTCTTCATGGGCAGGGGGGTTCTCGGGGGAGTGTCAGGATTTTTCGTAGTTGCTCAGGGCCAGCTCGAGCAGCGCCTTGGCCTGCTCGCGCAGCATCACCGGCTCGACGATCTCGGCATCCGAGCCGTAGTGCAGCACGTCCATCAGCAGCTCGCGGGAGACGCTGTACGGCACCTTCAGTTCATAGCGGCCATCGGCCAGGAAGCGGCCCTGCTGCTTGGAGTGCCAGTGCTCGTCGGCCACCCAGCGCGCGGCCTTGGCACTGAACAGGATGGTCGCCCAGCCCTTCGGCGCACCGGAGAAGATGCCGTAGCTGGCACCCAGCTGCTCGTCCAGCTCGCTGTCGGCCACGTCGCGGGCAGTGCTGTCGACCACGCGCGCCTTGTGGATGCGGTCCACGGCGAAGCTGCGCAGGGCTTCGCGATCATGGTCCCAGGCATCCAGGTACCAGTTGTCGCGGTAATGGGTCAGGCGCTGCGGCGAGACGGTGCGCTTGGTCGGCTCGTCGGTGGAACGGGCACGGTACTCGAACGCCAGCTGGCGGCGCTCCAGCACCGCCGAGGCTACGCTGCGGAAGCTGCCTTCATCGAACTTGCGGCCGCGGTGCGGGATTACCCGCACACGGTCCACCGGCCAGTTGGAGACACCGGCCTGGGCAGCCAGCAGGCTCTCGATACGCTGCTGCAGCGGCGCCAGCACCGAGGACAGCACGCCTCCGCCGGTCCGCGCCAGCAGGTGCTGCGAGGCCAGCAGGGCATGCAGCTCCTCCGAGCTGAGCCACAAGCCGGGCAGCTCGAAGCGGTCACTCTCGTCGGCCTGGTAGCGGAAGCCGGCCTCGCCGTCGCCCTCGATCGGTGCCATCAGCGCATCGCGCAGGAAGGCCAGGTCGCGGTAGACGGTGGCACGGGAACAACCGAGCTTGTCCTGCAGGGTCGCCACCGTCACCGGATAGCGTGCGGACTTGAGCAGACGATGCAGGGCGGTGATGCGTTCGTATCGGTCCATACCCCCGATTATGTCCGAGTCGCGGGTCTTGTGTGGGACGTTTGGGCTATCGTGGTCGCCCCCACCCCTCTGGAACACCCGATGCGCCGGTTGCCTGCCCTGTCCCTGCTGGCCTGCCTGCTGCTGGCCGCCTGTGATCGCGCGCCCGCGCCGGCCAGCACCGAAGCGCCCGTGCCGGCAGCGGATCCGGCGCAGGCGGTGCTGGGCGCCAGCCAGCGCTTCTCGGCCCTGCGCAGCTTCCACGCCGAACTGGAGGTGCTGGGCGCACCGCAGCCGGTGCGCAGCGCCATGGACTTCGTCGCCCCCGACCGCTTCCGGGTGCAGACCCCGGCCGGTCCGCAGACGATCATCGGCGACACCATGTTCCTGCAGGCCGACGACGCGATCCGCCAGGTTCCCACCCCGCCGGGCCTGCTCGAGCAATGGCGCAACCCGCTGCCGGCCGATGCCCTGCCCGCCGACCTGCAGGCCGAAGACCTGGGCAGCCAGTCGCTGGACGGGGTCGAGACGCGTCACTACCGCCTGCGTGGCGCGCAGCCCGGCGAACGCCTGGAGTACTGGGTGGACGCGCAGGGCCTGCCGCGGCAGATCGTCCGCAGCGGCAGCAGCAATGGCCGCAGCTTCCAGCTGCGACTGCGCTATTCGCGCTTCAATGACCCGGCATTGCGCGTCGATCTGCCCTGAATAGGCGATCGCGGCAACGTCTGCTGAAGAAACCGTTTGGATCGATTCGGACCGCCATCACGCTTCCAGTATCATCACCGGCTGTCAACCGCTTCGGAGAAGCCCCGATGTCCCTGCGCGTGTCCCTGCTGATCCCCCTGCTGCTGTGCGCACCGCTCGCGTATGCGCAGGATGCCTCCGAACTGGCGGCGATGTCCTCGCCGTGGAGCGGCAGTGGCGGCGAGCTCGGCTTCGCTTCGGCACGCGGCAACAGCAGCACCGAAAGCTTCAACGGCCGCCTGCGCCTGCGCTACACCGATGGCGACTGGGTGCACAGCATGGACCTGGCCGGCCTGCGTTCCAGCTCCAAGGTGATCGAGACCCGCGACGACGGCTCCACCAGCCGCCGCAACAACACCACCGCCAACCGCTACACCGGCAGTGCCGGCAGCGCGCTGCAGCTGGGCGAGCACCGCCAGCTGACGGCCACGGTACGTACCGAGCGCGATGACTTCGCCACCTACGACCGCCAAAGCTCGTTCGGCCTGGGTTACGGCACCCGCCTGTGGAACACCGAGCGTTTCTCGTTCGACGCGCAGATCGGCCCCGGTGTGCGCCGCACCCACAGCACCGAGGACGACCGCACCCGCACCGGCATGATCGGACGCGGCCTGTTCGACATGAAGTACTCGCTGACCGACAACACCGACCTGGTCAACACCCTGCTGGTCGAATCGGGTTCCTACAACACCTTCGGCCAGAACGACTTCGGTGTTTCGGTGAGCATGAACGAACATCTGGCGCTGAAGGCCGGCTGGCAGGCGCGTTACAACAGTGACGTGGCCGAGGACAAGCGCAAGACCGATACGCTGACCACGATGAACGTGGTCTACAAATTCAAGTAAGCGGAACGGGCGCCAAGGGCGCCCGTTCTTCTTCCGGTAGTGCCGGCCGCTGGCCGGCACTACCTGATGGCTCAGACGTTCAGCAGTTCGCTGGCGCCATCATCCAGCAGCAGCTTCGCCACGCGCTGGCCCAGCACTTCCGGGTCACCGGCAGGGCCCACCGCCTCAGCACGCACGGCACGGCCGTCGCTGGCGCTGCCAACCAGCCCCTGCAGGTGCAGGTCGTCGCCCTGCCACTGCGCGATGGCCGCCACCGGCACGTGGCAGCTGCCATGCAACGCACGGTTCATTGCCCGCTCGGCCTCCACGCAGGCACGCGTGGCCGCGTCATCAAGCGGGGCGAACAGCGCCATCAGGCGCGTATTGCCACCGTCGCACTCCACCGCCACCGCCCCCTGTGCCGGGGCCGGCAACCACTGCGGCGGCTGCAGGCGCGCGACGACGCGCTCGCCCAGGCCCAGGCGCTCCAGGCCGGCCACGGCCAGCACGATGGCGTCGTAGCCACCGTTGTCGAGCTTGGCCAGGCGGGTGTTGACGTTGCCGCGCAGGTCCAGCAGTTCCAGGTCCGGTCGCAGCGCGCGCAGCTGGGCCTGGCGGCGCAGTGACGACGTACCCACCCGCGCACCGATCGGCAACGCGTCCAGCGAGGCATAAAGATTGGAAACGAAGCCATCGGCCGGATCGTGGCGGGTCAGCATCGCCGGCAACGCGAACGGCGCATCCAGTTCCATCGGCACATCCTTGAGCGAATGCACGGCGCAGTCGGCGTCACCGCGCAGCATCGCCAGCTCCAGTTCCTTCAGGAACAGGCCCTTGCCACCAATGGCGGCGAGCGAGCGGTCGAGCACTTCGTCGCCGCGGGTGCTCATCGGCACCAGTTCCACATGCAGGCCGGGGTGGGCCTGGCGCAGGCGGTCGGCGACGTGTTCGCTCTGCCAGAGGGCGAGCGGGCTCTTGCGGGTGGCGATGCGGACGGTTTCCATCCAGTCATTATCGCGCCTTCGGCGGGGATACGGCCAACGGCGGAGCCCCTCGTGGCTGGAGCGAACTGCTGGATCATTGCACTAGGCCGGGCGGGGTGGGTTCGCGGGGGACGCCGTAAACCCATCCCTGGGGGCTTGGCCGCGGCATCCATGCCGCGGACACCCCCGCGAACCCACCCCGCCCGACCTCTGACAGTTTCCGTGTGCGTCAGCCACGGAAGATCAAAAGGAAAAATCAAAAGCCGATTGCTTCCGGGGTCAGATCCCTTTTCCGCAGGAAAAGGGATCTGATCCCTCTTTCCCCACCCGATAACAACAATGCCTTTGCCGTCCGACGCGGGAAAAACGAGAGGGTTGGGCCGGGGTGGGGTGGCGGGACCGTTGGCGCCATGGGCCCGAGGCATGCCTCGGGCGGGTTGGGCAGGACGCCCAACCCCGGTCTTGCCGTGTGCGCAGGACAGCGCACACGAGCAAGGCGCCATCGAGCTTACAGGGATGTACTTGCAGCGTGTCCCGCCACCCCACCTCGGCCCGACCCAGCACGTAGCACCAACGAGCCGACCAACCGCCGTTGCAGTTGCTCCAGACGTTGCTCGCAAGCAGTCGCGGCCGCAGGCCGCGCGAAACACTCACAGATGCCGCAGTTCCTGCTTCAGCGTCGCCACGCAACGGCGGCTGACTTCCAGCGGCTGCTTGCCATGCCGCAGTACCGCCTGCACCTGCCCGCCAGTACCACGGCGCAGCTCCACCAGCTCGTGGCGTGCCACCAGGCAGTTGCGATGGATGCGGATGAAACGGCTGGCGAACTCCTCCTCCAGCGATTTCAGCGACTCCTCGATCAGGTCTTCGCCACGCGCATGGTGCACCACCACGTACTTCTCTTCGGCCTGCAGGTAGTGGATGTCATCCAGCGGGATCAGCCGCAGGCTGCCACGCAGGCGTGCGCACAGCATGCTGCGGGCCTGCTGCCCGCCGCTGCCCTGCGGCTGGCCATCGCGGCCGGCCAGGAAGGTGCGGGCACGTGCGATCGCTGCGGCCAGGCGTTCGGCGCGGACCGGCTTCATCAGGTAATCGATGGCGGCCGCCTCGAACGCCGACAAGGCGTGCGCGTCGTAAGCGGTGCAGAACACCACCGCAGGCCGCGGCTCGAAGCTGGCCAGATGGCGCGCCGCCTCCAGGCCGTCCAGCCCGGGCATAGCGATGTCCAGCAGGACCAGGTCCGGCTGCAGCTCCGCGCACGCATGCAGGGCCTGCTCGCCGTTGCCGGCCTCGGCCACCACATCCACGCCGTCCTGCGCCGCCAGCAGGCTGCGCAGGCGCTCGCGCGCCAGCGGTTCGTCATCGGCGATGACTACCCTCACGATCATCCCCTCACTGGATCGGCACTGTCACCTGGCAGGCATAGTAGCCCTCGCTCCAGCCAGCCGTCATCCGCGCGGCGCTGCCGAAGCGCCAGGCAAGCCGATGACCGATGCTGTGCTGGGCATGGCCGGCACCACGCGCCAGCGCCAACCCCGGCGTCTGCGGATCGGGCGCGGGATTGCGCACGCGGATCTGCAGTTCACTGCCTTCGCGCACCAGCTGCAATTCGATGGTGCCGCCCTCGGGCAGGCGTGAAATGCCATGCAGCACTGCGTTTTCCACCAGCGGCTGCAGTACCAGCCTCGGCAGTGGCAGGTCCCACGGCAGCGGCTCATCGCGTTGCCAGCGCACCTGCAGTCGCTCGCCGAGGCGCAGCGACTCTATCGACAGATAACGCTCGGCCAGCTCGCATTCGTCACGCAGGGTGGAGTCACCCTCGCCCGCGCCCAGGGCAGCACGGAACAGATCGGACAGATCCAGCACCGCGCGTTCGGCCACCGCCGGATCGCGATGCAGCAGGCTGGCGATCAGGTTCATGCTGTTGAACAGGAAGTGCGGCCGGATCCGCGCCTGCAGCGCGTCGGCCTGGGCACGCGCGTTGGCCTGCACCTGCGCGGCCCAGCGATCGCTCACATAGAAGTAGCGCAGGGCCAGCGCGGCGATCAGTGCCGTGGTTGCCGCACTGCCGAGGGTAAAGCGCCAGAAGCTGATGCCGCGGGCGAAGTTGTCGCCCAGTACCGCGTACAGCGCATGCACGATGCCGGCACAGATCACCGCGATCAGGGTCGCCAGCACGAGCGCCGCGACAGCGCCCAGCGCCTGCGGCAGCCTCGACAGTGCCTGCCGCAGCAGGCACAGGCTGGCGGTGACCGCCAGCGCCAGCCATAGCGCGAAGCCGCTGGCCGACAGCAGCTCGCCGAAGGTCCAGTGGCGGCTGCCATCGGGCGCCAACGCCAGCACCACCACCACCAGCTCGGCCAGGCCGAGCATCGCCGCCAGCCGCGGCAGGCGGCACAGTTCCGGCATCCACGGCGATGTGCTGGCCGGGGGCATGGCTCAGGCGGCGCCCAGCCGTTCCTGCAGCCAGTCACCCAGTGCCTGGATCTCTTCGGCGCAGACCTGGTGGGCCATCGGATAGCTGTGCCACTCCACCTCCAGGCCCAGCGCCTGCAGGGCCTGCGCGCTGTGTGCGGCCACCGCCTGCGGAATCACCGGGTCGCTGCTGCCATGGGCCATGAACAGCGGCACCTGCACGGCACCATCAACGCGCTGGGCGCTCTCGGCTTCGGGCAGGTAGGTGGACAGTGCAATCAGGCCGGCCAGCGGCGCGGTGCGCGACAGTGCAGCAGTCAGGATGATCGCTCCACCCTGCGAGAAGCCCGCCAGGAAGATCTTCTCCGGTGCGATGCCGCGCTCGATCTCGCGTGCGATCAGTGCATCCAGCTGCACCACCGACTCCTGCACGCCGGCCATGTCGGCGCGCGAGCGGAAGTCCATGCCGACGATGTCGTACCAGCCGCGCATCGGCACGCCGTTGTTGATCGTGATCGGCCGCACCGGTGCGTGCGGGAACACAAAGCGCAGCGCCGGCCAGTGCGGACGCACCAGCTCCGGCACGATCGGCGCGAAGTCGTGGCCGTCGGCGCCAAGCCCGTGCAGCCAGATCACCGACCACTGCGGCGAGGCGCCGGTCTCCTGTTCCACCGTTTGCAGCATGATGCGGCTCCTTCAAGTTCGAGCCGCATTATGCCGCTGGTGCAGGGCCATCAGTACAGCGGCGGTTGCTCGGCTGCTTCCCGGCGCAGCTGCGCGGCGCGTACCAGTACCGGCGGCGGGATGTTCTCCTCGGGAATATCAAGCAGGCCGAGGCGATGCAGGAAGGCGCCCGGGCCGCGCGAAGACGTCAGCGCCACCACCGGTACCGCCAGCACCATGCCGATCACCACCGGTGCCATCCACGCCGCCAGCGACGGCGATACCGCCCAGGCCAGCAGGCCCATGAAGGCACCGAACACGCCCAGCCCGCCGTAGCCGCGGATCAGGGCCATCCACGAGATGCCACCATCGTCACGCTGCTGTGCGTCCCAGCCGGAATCGCGGCCGGAAAGCACTTCGGCCACGCCGCGCGACTGCACGTACATCACCACCGGCGCCATCAGCGCGGCCAGCACGGTCTCCACCAGCATCGACACGAACGCACGGATCGCGCCGCCGCAGCCGCGGCGGTCGACCGGGTCCAGCAGCATCGCCAGGTAGCCCAGTACCTTGGGCAGCAGCAGCACCGCCATGGTGGCGGCGAACAGGCGTACCACCTGCTCCTCATCCTGGGCACGCCAGTACACGCTGGGCGACAGGTGCAACAAAGCGTTGAAGTCGATGCCTTCCTGGAACAGTGGAATGGCGATGCCGATCAGCATCAGCATCGCCCACATCGGCGCGGTGAAGTAGTGGCCGATGCCGATCAGCATGTGCGTGCGGCTGATCCAGTGCAGGCCGCGGCTGCCGACCACCTTGCCATGCTGCAGGTTGCCCTGGCACCAGCGGCGGTCGCGCACCAGCAGGTCGGTCAGCGTCGGCGGGCCTTCTTCATAGCTGCCGCCCAGGTACGGCACCATGTGCGCAGCCCATCCGCCACGGCGCATCAGCGCCGCTTCGACGAAGTCGTGGCTGAGAACGTGGCCGCCGAACGGCTTGCGCCCCGGCAGCGCCGGCAGGCCGGCGTGGTCGGCGAAGGCACGGGTGCGGATGATCGCGTTGTGGCCCCAGTAGTTGCTCTCGGCGCCATGCCACCAGGCCACGCCACGGGCGATCACCGGGCCGTACACGCGACCGCCGAACTGCTGCATGCGGGCGAACAGGGTGCGGCCACCGATCACCGATGGCAGGGTCTGGATCAGGCCGACATCGGCGTTGTGTTCCATGCCGGCCACCAGGCGCACGATGCTGTCGCCGGTCATCAGGCTGTCGGCGTCCAGGATCAGCATCTGCGGGTAGGCGCCGCCGAAGCGGCGCACCCAGTCGGCGATGTTGCCGGCCTTGCGCCCGCTGTTGTCGCCACGGCGGCGGTAGAACAGGCGCGTCTGCCCGTCCTGCACGCGGTCGCGCAGTTCGGCGAATACCTGCTCCTCGGCACGTGCGATGTCCTCGCGCCGGGTATCGCTGAGCACGAAGAAGTCGAAGCGTTCGAGCTGGCCGGTGGCGGCCACCGATTCGTAGATCGCCTGCAGGCCCGCCAGCAGTCGGCGCGGATCCTCGTTGTAGGTCGGCATCAGCAGCGCGGTGCGGCTGTGCACGGTCGGCAGCGGCTTGTCCGGGTCGATGCCGAGGCGATAGCCGCGGTCGAACACGGCGGTCAGGAAGCCAGCAACGGCGCTGGCAAAGGACAGCGCGATCCAGGCGAACAGGCCGACGAACAGCACCAGCAGGCAGGCTTCCAGCACGCTGATGCCATTGGCCGACAGCACCCGCCACATCATGCGGGTGGCGATGGCGGTCATGGCCAGGGTGCCGCCGAAGATGTAGAACCGGCGCAGGCCGATCAGGCGTGGCGAGGTACGGTGCCGACGGACCTTCAGCGCGCCTTCGCGCAGGGTCTGTTCGGGCATCGGCAGCGGTGATTCGGCGGGCAGCAGCGCCCAGCCGGCGTCGAGCCGGGGCGCATCCGCTTCCGCGTGGATGGTTTGACCCCCCATCACCGCTTACTCCCCACGGTCGGCATGGCCGGCCGTCCCGGCCGGGCTGCATGCGCGAAGGTTCCCGGCGCGCCTTCCCGGCGCCCGCACTTGTCCTGGCTGTGCCGGCCCTTGGCCGCACAGTCGCTGTCTATAACTACCGGAACCCACACGATCTCCAACGGGGCGGAATCGAAAATGCGGCCCAGTCTAGGGCGCCGGATGTAAGCCGGGTGCGAAGGTCTACGCCGGGATTTATCCCCATTCAGCAAACAGCAGGCGATGGCGGGCCGTGCAGCGGGATGTCGCTTCGTGGCGCCTGGTACTGGATCGTAACAAACGCGAACGGTTATCATTTCATTAACCAGGCAGGTCACCGTCTTCCGTACGGCCGAGACCCACCCAGCTGCGCCGGACCGAACCGCGCGCCTTACGACCCATGGAAGGGGGGCCTGCCTGCTTGTCTGCGTGCGCCCGTTGCTTCCATCCGGTCCCCCCTCATCCGATGGAAGCCGTCATGTCCCAGCTGTTCCGTTCCCGTTCCGCGCGCCTGCCGCGCACCCGCCTGGCCAGTGCCCTGGCCACCGCCTGCCTGCTGGCCCTGCCCTGCCTTGCCGCCGCAGAGGCCAGCGCCGATGCCTCCACCAAGGATCTGGATACCGTGGTGGTCACCGCCTCGGGCAACCAGCAATGGATCAAGGATGCCCCGGCCAGCATCAGCGTGATCAGCCGGGAGGACATCGCGCGCCAGCCGGTCCACGACCTGGCCACCCTGCTCAGCCGCGTGCCGGGCGTGACCGGCGGCCTCAGCGCCGTCGGCGAGCAATCCAAGATCAAGCTGCGCGGCATGCCGTCCAACTACACGCTGGTGCTGGTGGACGGCAAGCGCATGGGCAGCTCGGCATCGACCAACTACCGGCCGGACCTGGGCCGCCAGGATCTGAACTGGATTTCGCCCGACCAGATCGAGCGCATCGAAGTGGTGCGCGGGCCGATGTCGTCGCTGTATGGCTCCGACGCCATGGGCGGCGTGATCAACATCATCACCCGGCGCATCGGCGATGAATGGAACGGCAGCGCGACGCACAGCTATACCCGCCCCGGCGATGACAAGCGCGGTGACACCCAGCAGATCGGCGCCACCTTCTCCGGCCCGCTCGGCGAACGCTTCGGCCTGCGCATCGGTGCCAACAGCATGCGCCGCGACTCGGACCAGTCCAACGGTGGTGTCTACGGCAACGCCTACGCCGGCGAGAAGGACCGCAATGTCGACGCGCTGCTGCAGTGGAAACTGAGCGACGCGCAGGAACTGTCGCTGGAAGCCGGCCATGGCGTGCAGCAGGCCTTCATCGACGCCTCGCTGGAAAAGCAGGACGAAGGCGCCTGGGGTGCCAGCGAACTCAAGCGCAGCTCGCTGGCGCTCAACCACGATGGCAAGTGGAGCTTCGGTAACTCGAAGATCAGCGCGTACTGGACCGAATACAAGAACGACATCGGCGCCACCGGCCGCTCCGAGGCGACCGATACGATCATCGAAGGCAGCCTGACCACGCCATTCACCCTCGGTGTTGAACACCAGTTCGCCGTGGGTGGCCAATGGAAGCGCCAGGAGCTGACCAACACCGACACCATCGGCCGCGCGCCGATCGACTATGCCGGCAATGCCGTCAGCGGCTCCGATCTGGAAGTGGATACCTGGGCCCTGTTCGTCGAAGACGAGCTGAAGCTGCACCGCACCCTGGCGCTGACCCTGGGCGCGCGCCTGGACCACCATGAGAAGTTCGGCGGCCACGTCAGCCCGCGAGCCTACCTGGTCTGGCATCCGGCCGAGCAATGGACCATCCGAGGTGGTGTTTCCAAGGGCTTCCGCGCGCCCAGCCTGACCGAGAATTCGGCCACCGCCGCCACCCAGTCCGGTGGCCGTGGCTGCACCTCGCTGATCCCGCTGGGCTATACCCGCGGCGGCTGCTACATGGCCGGCAACCCGGACCTCGACCCGGAAACCAGCACCAACCGCGAGATCGGCGTCAGCTTCGACAACGACCTGGTCGATGCCGGCCTGACCTACTTCCATACCGATTTCAGGAACAAGATCGAGTACGCACCGCTGGGCAGGTTCAACGGCATCTGGTGGACGCGCATGAGCAACGTGCAGCGCGCACGCACCAGCGGCATGGAAGGCAACCTCAATTTCCGCTTCGGCGAGCACTGGCGCTGGCGCACCTCGGCGACCTGGATGAAGGAAGCCAAGAACCTGACCACCGGCCGCAACCTGATCGATACCCCGGAGTTCTCGGGCTACTCGTCGCTGGACTGGACGCCCAACACGGTGTTCTCAAGCAGCCTGTCGGCGCAGTACACCGGCAAGCAGACCGGCACGGCGACGACCTTCCTCAAGGCCTACACGCTGTATGACCTGACCGCGGCCTGGAACGTCAACGAGGTGCTGACCCTGCGTGGCGGTGTCAGCAACCTGGCCGACAAGAAGCTGTATGCGGAAGGCTCCACCGACTATTTCGTGGCCGGGCGCAGCTACTTCTTCAGCATGACCGCGCGGTTCTGACCAGGAGCGTCCGCCACGATCGCGCTGGCGACGGGCCAGCGCGATCGGCGGTGTTGCGGGTTACTCGCTTTCCAGTGCGGCGGCGGGCGCCGCGCTCTGCGTAGCGGCCGTGCGTGCACGGTCCATCGCCACCGCCAGTTGCTGGCGTGCGAGCAGCTGTTGTGCCTGCACCACTTCAGGTGTCGGCAGGAGCACCGGTCCCGGTGCGTTTTCCGGTGTAGCAGGTGTGGTCATGCAACCTCCATGGACATCCCGCCACCGCACGGATTCAGCCGGTGCGGTAGCGGAACTGCGCACCCTATCCTAAAAACAAGGCGGGTGGGTGACGGTGCGCCCCCTGGCCGCAGGGCCATAACGCACTGAGCGTCACATTTTTGACGCTGCAGGGTGGATACCTGAACCGGCCGGCCGGTATCATGTAATCGTTTTCCCACAAGGACGTGTACGTCAATGAACGCAGTCGACCTCTCCCGCTTCAGCCCGAAGTGGCAGTTCCGCTTCAACTTCTTCCAGCAGCACGGCGCGCCCAAGGAACCAGGCTTCAAGCAGGCCTGGAAGGCGCTGTCCTTCGGCGACCGCCTGAAGGTCAACATCAACTTCTTCGCCTTCTTCTTCGGCGCCATCTACCTGTTCATCCTGGGCATGTGGCGCAAGGCGCTGGTGGTGATCGGCATCAACATCGCGCTGGCCGCCGTGACCCTGTTCCTGCCCGACATCGTGGCCCGTGCCGTGTTCATCGCCATGAACTTCCTGGTCGCTTCCAGCACCAACTACAGCTACTACCTGGAACAGGTGAAGGGCCGCGCCAGCTGGAACCCCTTCGAAGGCATGTTCTAGAACCGCGGCAGCGGCCGGCCCCGACCGGCACAACGACGAGCAGAAACGACGACGCCCGGCCTTGGCCGGGCGTCTTCATGTGCACTCCGGCCAGCGTCAGGCCGCGCGGCGTGCCGTGGCCATCGGCTCGGCCTGCAGGCGGAAGCGCGAGACCGCCACGGCCAGCTGCTCGGCCTGTTCTTCCATCGCACGCGCGGCGGCACTGGCTTCTTCCACCAGTGCGGCATTCTGCTGGGTGGTCTCATCCATCTGCACCACGGTCTGGTTGACCTGTTCGATGCCGGCGGACTGTTCGCGCGACGCGGCCGAGATCTCGGCCATGATCTCGTTGACCCGTCCCACCTGGCCGACGATGGCCTGCATGGTACGGCCCGCACCGTGCACCAGCTGCGCACCGGCACCGACCTGCGCCACCGATGCGTCGATCAGTTCCTTGATCTCCTTCGCTGCGCCCGCCGAGCGTTGCGCCAGCGCGCGCACCTCGCTGGCGACCACAGCGAAGCCACGGCCCTGCTCACCTGCCCGCGCCGCTTCCACCGCCGCGTTCAACGCCAGGATGTTGGTCTGGAAGGCGATGCCGTCGATCACCGAAATGATCTCGGCGATGCGCTGCGACGATGCCTCGATCTGCTCCATGGTCTGCACCACCTGGTTGACCACCTCCCCGCCCTCGCTGGCAACGCCAGCGGCGGAACCGGCGAGGGTATTGGCCTGCAGCGCGTGGTCGGCGTTCTGGCGCACGGTGGAGGTCAGCTCCTCCATCGAAGCGGCAGTCTCTTCCAGGTTGGCGGCCTGCTGCTCGGTACGACGCGAGAGATCGCTGTTGCCCGCAGCGATCTCTCCCGCCGCCAGGCGGATGCTGGCGGCCGACTGCTGGATCTGCCCGACAATCTGGGTCAACTGCTGCACGGTGCTGTTGGCATCGTCGCGCATCACCGCGAACACGCCATGGAAATCACCACGCATGCGTGCGCTGAGGTCGCCGGCGGCAATCGCGCGAAGCAGCGTCGACAGCTCGGCCAGGTTGTGATCGCTGACCTGCATCATGATGTTGAGGGTCTCCACCATGCGGCGGAAATCGTGGTCGAAGCGCTCGGCATCGCCGCGTACGGCGAAGTCGCCGGCCGCCGCGGCGGCAGCCAGCTGCTGGATCTGCTCGTTGATCGCGGCCAGGTTGATCTTGGTGGTGGCCATTGCAGCGGTGAACACCGCCTTCTCGCCCGGCAGCGCTTCCATGTCCACGCTGAGGTCACCCACCGCGTAACGCTGCATCACCTCGACCAGGCGCTGGGTGACCGCATTGCTGGAGGCCACCAGCTGGTTGCTGTCGGCCACCATGCGGCCGTACTCGCCGGGGAAGGCAGTAGCGTCCATGCGGTAGCTCAGCTCGCCGGCATCGTGGCGGCGCGCCATTTCCGCCTGCGCGGCCATCACCGCCTGCAGCTGTCCGCGCATGCCCTGCATCGCCTCCAGCAGGCGGCCCACTTCATCGTTGCTGCGCGCAGGCAAGGTGCTGTCGAGCTTGCCGGCGGCAACGTCACCCGCCACTCGCACCGCTTCGGCCAACGGGCGGATCGCCAGGCGGCGCAGCAGCACGTAGACGCCTGCGCTGAGGGTCAGCGCGGCCACCACGCCAACCAGCAACGTCAGCCACAGCAGCTGGCGCGCCTCGGCGACGATCACCGCATGCGGCATCACCACGCCCAGTGCGAAGCGCTGCGGGGCATTGCCTACGCGCAGCGGCACGTACACGCGCACATTGCCGGCCGCGTCCGGGGTGAAAGCCTCGAACCTGCGGTCGGCGGCGATGTCGGCCAGCATGCTGCGGGTCAATGCATCGCTGCGCGGCTTGCCGATCTCGGCAGCGTTCGCCGAGGCGAGCACCACGCCGTTCGGTGAGAGCAGTTCGACGCGACCTGCGCCCATCGGCTTCAGCGTGGCAAGGTGCTTCTGCAGCGCCGCCAGCGAGAAGTCGACGGTGAATACACCGAGGAACGTGCCGTTTTCGATGATCGGCGAGCTCAACGTGCTCATCAGCACCTGCTGGCCGGCGATGTCGTAGGCATAGGGTTCACTGACCTTGGGCAGCTTGTCGCGGCTGGGCACCACGTACCAGTCGGCCGAACCGTCGGCGGCTTCGGTGTAGTCGGTCATGGTCGACTGCTGTGGCTTGCCGTCATGCCAGGCCCAGTAGCTCATGTAGCGGCCGCTGGCATCGTGCATCTCGGTATTGGCGAATTCGGCATCCTTGCCATCGAAGGTATCGGCCTCCCACATGGTGCTCTTGCCCAGCCATTCCGGGTGGGTACGCAGCTGCTCACCGAGCACGGCCGCCAGGCTGGCGCGATCAGGCACGTCCCCCCGCGCACGCTGGGCGAGCACGGCTTCGACCATGGCATCGTTGCTGGCGAACGCCGTGCCCAGGTCGGCGGCGACCTGGCGCGCTTCGGCGTTGGCCTCGCTGGTCATGGTCTGGCGCGAGGCATCGATCAGGCTGGCACTGGCCTGGCGATAGATCAGGAACGCCGTCAGGCCGAAGCACAGCAGCGCGATGACGGCGGTGCCCAGCATCAGCTTGTGGGCGATGCTGCCCGGACGGCGGGCAGCGGCGGAACGGGAAGAAGGCATGGAGGGGTCCGCAAGGCAGTTCAGGACGACCGGCACCGCGAGGGCACCGCGCAGGCGCGCGATCCATCGCGCAGGCCACCGGCCGCCGGGACCCGCCCGGCGCAGGAAGCGCACCGGGTTAGCGGCCGCCTGCCAACGAGGTTGAGGCGACCGCACGACACATTCCTGAATGCACTCAGGGACGGGACAGGAACCCGCCCCGGCGCCCCCTATTCGGCCACCCGATCCTTGATCCACTCCGCGCGCGGCAACACCTCGATGCTGCCTGCGGCGTACTGCTGCAGCACAGCGTCCGGCCCGAAACGCGGCTGCCATCCCAGCTCCCTGCGAATGCGGGCGCTGTCATAGACGCGGTCGACGCTCAGCGGCAACGGCCAGCCACGGCGCTCGAACTCGGCCAGCAGCTGCGGTACGCGCCGGGCCAGTACGTTGCGTGGCTGGGTGGCCAGTTCCAGGCAATCCTCGCGCCGGAACGGGGTCGCTGCGCAGGCGATGTAGCGGGCGAAGGCCGGCCCCTCATCCAGCAGCAGCGCGGCATGGGCACTGGCCACGTCACGGGCGTCGATCCCACGATGCAACCGGAACATCGCCATCCGTTCCGGCGGCTCCGGGAAGCAGCGCCCCATCCGCAGCACGCGCACGCCGAAGTCCGGTGCGGCCGCAGCTTCAGCCAGGGCCTCGGCCTGCAGCTTGCTGCGGTGATAGATCGTTCGCGGCAACGGCTCGGTATCCTCATCGATCCAGCGGCATCCTCCTGCCACCACTGCGTGGCCGTACAGCGCGGTGGTACTGGTCAACACGAACCGCCGTGCACCTGCCTCCCGCGCCGCCTGCAGCAGGTGCGCAGTCGCGTCCACATTGATCTGCTGGAACACCGCGTCCGGTACCAGGCCAACGTGCGGCGCATGCAGGGCTGCGGTATGGATGACCGCGTCGACGCCCTGCACCGCGCGCACGACGGCTTGATGATCGGTGACATCGGCAATGATGCGCGTGGTGGCGAACGGGCTGCGGTCCAGACCAACCACTTCATGGGCAGCCGCCAACGCGCCGAAGATCGCGCGCCCGATCCGCCCGGAACTGCCGGTCAACAGAATCTTCATTGAGTCCATTCACTCGAAGCGCCCGGGAACTACCGGGATGCTTCGATTCTAGGCATGCAACGGCGCATCTGCGATAGGACAACCGCGCAACCGTGCGTTCATCTTGACGACTTCGGCGGAGCCAGCAGTTGGCGCGCGATGAACAGCGGGTCGTCGCCGCCTGCCACGTCAGGCGCGACACCGGTCCGTTCCCAGTTTTCACCGGTGCGCAGATTGATCGGTTGCCGATCCGGAATGCTGATCTGATAGCCATCGGGCAGCAGCACAGGATCATCGAACATATGTGCGGCACCACCACTGCGGCCGCCGACGATGCGCGCACGTCCCAGGGCCTGCAGCGAATACGCGACGAACTCGGCCGCCGAGCCGGTGCGGCGGTCGATCAGTATCACCAGCGGCTTCAGGTACAGCGGAAGGCTCGCTGGCGGCAGCGGCACCGGGGTACGCCGGCCACGTTGCTCCAGCGCCTGCACTGCAGTGACACCTGGCTCCAGCAGGGTCCGCACCAGCAGGTCGGCGCTGCCATCATCACCGCCCCCGTTCTGGCGCAGATCCAGCACCAGACCCTGGGTGTCGGCCAGCAGGGTGAACGCTGCCGCCAGCCTGGGCCTTGCCAGATCGAGCGGATAGAAGGTGCTCAGGCGCAGGTAACCGAGATTGCCTTCCAGCACCCGCACCTCGCGCACGCCCGCACCATTGCTGCGTGCATCCGCACGCCAGGCCATCAGCCAATCGTCCTGGCCGGCGCCGGCCTCCACCCGTTCCACATGGAAGTGGCCGTCGAACACGTCCAGATCCTGGTTCAGGCGCGCACTGAAGCCCTTCGGGTCCGTGCAGCTGTCCACATAGCGCTGCTGGGTGGACCAGCCACGCACCGCATCGGCGATGCGTGCGCCTTCGGCCACGTCCAGGTAGTGCGCCTCTATTGCCGCAGCCGCCTGCAGCACTGTGTCCTGGCCCGGGCAGGACGCTGCCAGCAGCGTGCCCAGCATCCACGAAACCACCATGACTGCCCCCGCATTGATGATATGTAAGCGCTTATATATCATTGTGGGCATGGATCTCCAACTTGCCAGCCTGGGCACCCTGCTGCGCGCCCTGCTCGATCAGCTCGACCCGGCGGTCGAGCAGGCCTATCGCGACCTGCAGCTGGACTTCCGGCCGCGCTACACCCCCGTGCTGCACACGCTGATGGCGCAGGGCCCCTGCCGCATCAAGGATCTGGCGCTGGCCTGCGGACTCAGCCATTCGGCACTCAGCCAGACGGTGGCCGCGATGGTGCGCGACGGCTGGCTGCACGCCGTCATCGGCGAAGACAGCCGCGAGCGCATCCTGCAGCTGAGCCCGCACGCACTGCAGGCACTGCCGGTGCTGCAGGCGCAATGGCAGGCCACCGCACGCGCCGCACGCAGCCTCGATGCGGATCTCGGCCAGTCGCTGGAACAGGTGCTGCGCGAGGCTCTGCAGGTTCTGGAGCAGCGGCCATTCGCGCAACGACTGCGCGACGCCCGCCGGCGCTGACACTGCGCCGTCGCCGATGTGTCGCCTCTTCGAGGACGGCAACTCCCGCTGCGTTCGCCTGAATGGCCACGTCATCGACCGCGTGCGCACATGGCGTGAAGGCCACGGCGAGGATGGCGACCTGGACTTAGCACGCGTTGGCCAAGCATGGGCGCTGCCGTTGACGACGGCGCCGACCCTGCAGCAGGAGACGTCCCATGACCGACCAGAATCACCGCTCCAACCGGGGCTTCGCCTCGATGGACCAGGACAAACAGCGCGCGATCGCCGCCAAGGGCGGGCGCGCGGCACATGCCTCCGGCAATGCGCACGAATTCAGCCCTGACGAAGCGCGTGCTGCAGGCCGCAAGGGCGGCGAAGCGATCAGCCGCGACCGGCAGCACATGGCCGCGATCGGACGCGAAGGTGGGCACGCACGCCACGCCAATGCACGCCAGCAACAGCAGCAGATCGAGCACGGTGCAGAGGATCCACACCCCCAGCAGCGGTGACCCCGCGCGGTCAGGCCGGGGCGCGCTGCCGATACAGCCCAAGCGCCACAAGCAGGGCCAGCGCACCCGCCGCCGCCATCGCCCAACCGAACCCGCTGGCCATCGCATTGCGGTACCACGTCAGCACCTGCGGCGTGGCGTGCATCGAGCCTGGGTGCAGGACGAGTTCACGCGCCTGCGCAACAAGCCGCTGCTGCCCTGCGGCCTGCGCGCAAGCGGTGAACTGCTGTACGGCACGCTGGCCCATCAGGCTGCCCAGCAACGCGATGCCCAGGCTCATGCCTGCCTGGCGCAGCGCGTTCATCGTGGCTGAGGCAATACCTGCGCGTTCGGCCGGTGCGTTGGCCATGACTGCCATGCCGGTCGCCGGCACTGCCAGCCCCATTCCAATGCCAAGCAACATCAGCACGGCACTGGCATAAGCGCGCGAAGTAGCCGGTTCGAACGTGGCCATCACGCACAGCGCCACCCCGGCCAGGGTGTAGCCCAGCACCAGCGCGGCGTGCAGGCCGAGGTGGGCGACCAGACGACCGAACAAGAGCGAGACAACACCCATCAACAGGAACTGGGGAGCCAGCTGTGAGCCCGCCAGCGCGGCACCATGTCCCTGCGCCTGCTGGAAGAACAGCGACAGGAAAAACAGGCTCGCATAGGCAGTGAAGCCCAGCACGAACGAGGCCAGGTTGAGCATGCCGAAGCGGCGGTCGGCAAACAGGTCCAGCGGCAGCAGCGGGCGCGCCACCCGGCGTTCGACGATGCCGAACAGGATCAACCCGGCGGTTGCGACGCCCAGCGCCAGAAGCGTCACCGGGGCCAGCAGGCCATGCTCGCCGATCGCGATCAGGCCATAGCACAGCGCGCCCAGCGCAACGATGCTGAGCAGCTGTCCGGCCAGATCCAGTGCGGCGTGCTGCGGGTGGCGTCGCTCGGCGATGCCCCAGGCGCCAAGCGCAAGCGCCAGCAGCCCCAAAGGCAGGTTGATCAGGAAGATGCTGGGCCAACCGGCGCGCTGCACCAGCGCACCGCCCAGCAACGGGCCGAGCACCAACGCCAGCGCGCTGAAGGCGGACCAGCCACCGATCACGCGCGCACGCTGGCCTGGATCGGGAAATGCGTGACTCAGGATCGGCATCGCACTGGGAATCAACAGCGCACCTGCCACGCCCTGCACCGCGCGTCCGGCGACCAGGGTCGAAAGATCCTTGGCGCAGGCGCACAGCAGCGAGCCCATGATGAAGGTGGCGACGCTCAGCAGCCACATCCGCCGATGACCATAGCGATCCCCCAACGGACCGGCTGACAGCATCAGCGCCGATAGTGCGATCGCGTAGGCGTTGATCACCCACTGCAGGCCTGCCATGTCGGTCTGCAGCGCCTGCTGCAGGGTTGGCAGTGCCACGTTGACGATGCTGATGTCCAGCGAAGCGAGGAACGTACCGAGGTAGGCCGCCAGCACCAGGGCGGGCCGTTGGAGGCGTTTCATGCGTGGATCCCGGGGGAGGATGTGCGCGCATCGTAGCCATTGACTGACCGTCGGTCAATGACTGGCGGTCAGTCAATGCCGAAGGACAGCTAGAATGGCCACCGTCGCACCCGGACCTTGCCCACCATGCAGACCCCAGCTGTCGCCAGGCCTCGCACCAAGCCCGCCGAAACCCGCCAGGAGGAACTGATGGACGCCGCCCAGGCGTTGTTCCTGTCGCAGGGTGTGGACGCCACCACCATCAGCGACATCGTCGCAGCGGCCGACGTGGCCAAGGGCACCTTCTATACCTATTTCGCCTCACGCACCGAGATCCTGCAGGCGCTGGCGCAGCGCTACACGCGGCAGTTCATGGAAGAGGTCGAGCGGGCCGTGCAGCAGCACCCTGCCGGTGATGGCGCAGCGCGCCTGCGCGCCTGGATCCGCGCCAACATCGAGATCTACGTGCGCACCCACGCGTTGCATGACGTGGTGTACGCCAACCATCACCACCACCAGCGCGGCAACGCCGAGCGCAATGCGATCCAGCAGCAATTGCTGGGCATCCTCGAGGCGGGCAACGCCGCTGGACTGTGGCAGCTTCCAGCGCCGCAGGTCACCGCCTCGCTGATCTATGCCGGCGTGCACGGCGCCACCGACGACCTGATCGCCACGCCGGCACAGGATGCCGATGCGTTCATCGAAGCCGTGGAAGCGGATTGCCTGCGCATGGTCGGTGTTCCCGCAGCTCCGGCGCGCGGCGGCAGACGCCGCTGAAGCAACGCTCCCCGCTCAGGTGTGGGCGAGAATGTTCAACAGCCGCCCGAACGGGTCGCGGACGAAGAAGCGACGCACGCCCCAGGGCTCGTCGGCCGGGCCATACTCCAGCGGGATGCCGGCCGCGTGCATGCGGTCCAGCACCTGCTGCAGGTCGTCCACTTCAATCGACAGGTCGGGCACCGCGGTGCCGGAACCCCCTTCGCTGGCAAAGCTCACCTGCGCCAGCGCACTGCCCTGCCCGCCATGGGTGACGATCCAGCCATGATCCATCACCACCGGCATGCCCAGCAGTCCGCCATAGAACGCTGCGGCACGCGCCGGGTCAGGCGTGGCGATGTTGGCGACAATACGTTTGACGGCCATGTGCAGCGGCTCCGGTGCGATTTCCCATCCTCGCTGCTGCGTGCATGGCCCGCAAGCGGGCTCAGCCCACCAGACGCCCGCATCGCCATCTGAGGCGATCGCTGAAACAGAAGAGCCCCGTCGATGACGGGGCTCCACGTACGGCTCAAACGGCGCGACTCACACGCCCATGCACAGATCGACCACGCAGGTGTTGTACGCCTGTTGGCATTCACCGGCATCGGTGCCACTGGCCAGGCACATCTGATAAGCCCGCCAGCAGGGCTGGTCACAGGGCTCGACTGGCCCAGCCACCGCCACCGAACCGGTACACGCCAACGCGAATACCGCCACTGCAATCACCTTCCTGATAACACGCATCGCCATCACTCCTTGATAAGCTTGGTGAGCCCAGGCCGGCCCACGTTAGCGAGGACATGGGGAGACGAAGTGAAGCCCACTGTCACGCACACTTAACCCGTTCACAATTTTCCTTTCACATTCATGGGGGATACCGCCACGGATTGGCGTTAACGGCCTTGTTGTCCGTCCATCAAGGAAGTTGCCCGATGAATCACCCGCTGCACGGCCGTTCGTCCCACTCCCGCTCCCCGCTGCACAGCCGCCTCGCCCTGGCCGTGTCCAGCGCCCTGTTGCTTGCCGCTGCATCGCCCGCCATGGCCAGCGAAGCGCTCGACGCATGGCAGCAACAGCGCCAGCTGCAGGCGGCCTGGGCACAGCCCGACGTCAGCGCGCCTGCAGCACCGACGGCCACCACGCCAGCGGCATCGCCCGCCCTGCTCGGCAATCCGGGCGATGCCGCCAGCTGGCGCAGCGATGAATTCAACGCCGACTGGGGACTGGGTGCGATGGGCGCCGACTACGCGTATGCCCGCGGCCTGACCGGCAAGGGCGTGCGCCTGGCGCTGTTCGACACCGGCTCGGCACTGGCTCACCCCGAATTCGCCGGCCGCAACACCTCCAGCATCACCATCGGCCCGAACTGTGCGTCACCGGGAACCGTAGGCGGTACCGGTGCGTGCAGCCAGACACAGGGTGATCGACCGGGAATCAACTACTACACGCTCGGCGCGGGCGTGCCGGCTTCCCTGCAGGCCACCATCATTGCCGCAGGCCGTGAATGGGGTTTCCGCTATGCCGACCACGGCACGCATGTGCTCGGAACCATTGGCGCCAACCGCAATGGCACAGGGATGCACGGCGTCGCCTTCGGTGCCGATCTGACGACCGCTCGCGTGTTTGGTGACACTTACTACGAGTGGAAGCCTCAGACGGGCGGAGGCTACCTGCCTGAAGCTGTGGAACGGACGGACCCCGATGGTGCTGCAAGGCTGGACATGTACGCGCAGCTGCAGGCGCAAGGCGTGCGTGCCATCAATCACAGCTGGGGCATCTCCACCCGGAACATGACCGTGGCCGCACTGGATGCCCAGTACGCACGCATCGGTGCCGGCTACGACGTATACGGAAGCATCTACAAAGACAGTGCGAACGCCCCTGCTTCGCAGTTGATCCAGGTCTGGTCGGCCGGCAATGGCAGCGGCGCCGTCGCCGGTATCACCGCGGCCTTGCCGCGCTGGAAGCCGGAGATCGAGCCTTACTGGCTGGCCGTCGCCAACGTTCGCCAGCCCAATGCAGCCAATGGCGAAACCGACTACGTGATCAACGCAGGCTCGAGCATCTGTGGCGCTGCCGCCAACTGGTGTATTTCCGCACCGGGAACGGCAATCCTCAGCACCATCGTTTCCGGTGACATCCAGGGACGGCTGGAGAAGACCGCAGACTACGTCCGCCTTCTCATCGACAGCCAGAATCCCACGTACGACTACGGCCGGAAGACCGGCACTTCCATGGCCGCCCCCCATATCACCGGCGCACTCGGCCTGTTGATCGAGCGCTTCCCCTATCTGGACAACGCCCAGGTGCGCGACGTCCTGCTGACTACCGCGCGCGATCTCGGTGCCGCTGGCGTCGACCCGATCTATGGCTGGGGCATGGTCGACCTGCGCAGGGCCATCGAGGGCTATGGCTCGCTGCGCGTGGATACCAACGTGGTGATGAACCAGAAGGCCGGCGGCCTGAAGGTGTGGGAAGGCGATGCCTGGGACGACTGGACCAATGACATCGGCGGCCCCGGCAAGCTGACCAAATCCGGCATCGGCTGGCTGCGCCTGAGCGGCGACAACAGCTTCAACGGCGCGGTGCTGCGTGAGGGTACGCTGGAGTTGAACGGCAGCAACACCCTCACCTCGGCGGTCGATGTGCAAGGCGGCCAGTTCCTGCTCAACGGCAGCCTGGTCTCCACCGCACTCACCACCACGGGGGGCGTCAGCACAGTCAGCGCAAGCGGCGTGCTGAAGGACGGGAACCTGACCGTCAATGGCGGCGTGGTGTCCTTCAATGGCATGCAGACCGGCGGCACCACCACGGTCGGTGGCAACGGCCTGCTGAAGGGTATCGGCACGTTGGGCAGCACCCGAGTGGACGGCACCATCGCCCCCGGCAATTCGATCGGCACGCTGACCATCAACGGCAACTACGTGCAGGGCGCGACCGGCGTCTACGCCGCCGAACTCGCGCCTGGCGGGCGCAGCGATCAGTTGCACGTGACCGGTACCGCCACCCTCGGCGGTACCCTGGTCGCGTTGCCGGAACCGGGCATCTATTATCTCGGCGAGCAGTTCAACTTCATCCGCGCCGACGGTGGCATCAACGGCCAGTTCGCGAAAACCGACTTCAGCGCGTTCTCGCCGTTCCTGCAGTTCAGCCTCGCCTACGGGGCCAATGGCACCCGCATCGACGTGGCACGCGGTGCCTCGCTGGCCAGCGCCGCCACTACACCGAACCAGCGCGCTGTGGCCGCTGCGGCGGACCTGCTGGCAATCAACCAGGGCTTGCCCAAGCCGCTGACCCAGCTGTTCCCGCAGCAGGTCGGCGGCGTACTCGACGGCCTCAGCGGCGAACTGCACGCAGCCACGCCGCTCGCACTGGTGGAAGGCAGCCGCTACGTACGCGATGCCGCGATGTCCCGCCGTGCAGGTGCAGTCGCGCCGGGAGCCGATGCGGGCGACGCCACCGGCGCCTGGGTGCAGGCTCTGGACGGCAACAGCAAGCTGGACGGCAACAGCAACACCGCCCGCACCGACGCCAACAGCAATGGCCTGCTGGTCGGTATCGACCGCGAGTTCTCCGGCTGGCAGGTCGGCGTGCTGGCTGGCACCGGCCGCACCGACGTCAAGCAGCAGGCGCGTCGTGCCAAGTCGAACATCGACAACACCCACTTCGGTGCATATGCCAGTCACAACTGGGGCGGCTTCGGCCTCCGTGGCGGCGTCGCCTGGAGCAAGCACAAGGTGAAGAGCACCCGCGATGTCGACTTCGCAGGGTTCAGCGACAGCCTGAGCGCACGCTACAACGCGCATACCCGCCAGGCCTTCATCGAAGCCGGCTACCGCTTTGGCAGCCCGGAGGCCGGGCTGGAACCCTACCTGCAGGTCGCACGCGTGGAGGTGGACCTGAAGCAGATCAACGAGCGCGGTGGTGCAGCCGCCCTGCACGGCAAGGTGGACGACACCGGCACCACGATCGCCACCGCTGGCCTGCGCTTCGACAAGGGCCTGAAGGCATCGTTCCAGCAGGACAGCTGGCTGCATCTGCGTGGTGGCGTGGGCTATCGCCGTGCCTCGGGCGACCGCAGCCAAGTGGGCAACCTTGCCTTCGCCAACAGCAGCACCACGTTCACGGTCGAAGGCGCGCCGATTGCCGACAGCGCCGTGGTGGCCGAGCTGGGGCTGTCGGCGTGGCTGACCCCGCGCCAGCAGCTGGAGCTGGGTTACAGCGGCCAGTACGGCAGTGAAAGCCGCGACCACAGCGCCAACGTGCGCTGGTCGGTTCGTTTCTAGACGCGTGTTCTCTTGACGGTTTGGGGCGGTCTCAGGGCCGCCCCCTTTTTATCCACGCCCCAGGACTATGCGCGATACCCCTGGATCATCGCGTCCTGCATCCATCCGTGGAGCATCACGCGTGGATGAAGATCGACTGGAGCCGGGTCGCCCAACCATTGCACCCGGTGGAGTTGAAGGCCTCGAGCCGGACATTCTTCCCCGATGTCAGCGCTGCCAACGCCGCCGCGTAGGCTTCCTTTGCACCGGGCCGGGACATGTCGATTGCAAAAGTATCGGTATTGCAGAAAGCCGTACTCGAAACATGCACGTACACAATTCCCGCCGGGCCGTCCATGTACGGCCGCAGCGACAGAATCGTCATCTGATCGCTGGTGGGCTCCGCCTTCAGTGGTGCAGACAGGCACAAGGCCAACGTCAAGGCTACGGCGCCAGCAAACTTCCCGCGGATCCGATCAAGCACGAGTTCTGGATTCATATCATTTTCCTGAGAGTTACAATGATGAAGCTGTGTCAAGGCGCGCCCAGCGTGACTGCCTTCAGCGTCAACGTTCCCCACTCACAGCCGTCCACGCGAAAGCTGATCACCTGCTTGTTCTGCAACGCCATCAGCAGCATGGAGACAATCTCTCTCTGCATCGGATGATCATTGTTGAGAATGAAGCGGTTTCCATCACCACAACCGACCGAGGGTGGAACCGGGCCCTGTGTATTTACGTAGGTACCTTCGCCGCCCCAGCCAGTTGAGATGGAGACAATCCGCAGGCCATCTAGATTGAAGGGCTCCGCTCCTGCCGTTGAGGCCAAGCCAGTTCCCAGCACGGCAACCAGCGCCAGCAAGACCTTGCCGCCAATGGCGCCACGCAGGCGCGATACAGCACGTACTCCGTCCATGTTCTTCGTTCCCCTGTCATGAATAACCGGTTGCCGGTGCGCTGCGGCCCGTGCAGTCCGCTACGCTCAGCCCAGCAGCAGCTGGTACAGCAGGGGCACGATGTCGCCCTGCGGACGCTGGACATGCGAGACATCGGACACCGGCGTGCAGCTCCCCGTGGCGCCACAGGCAAGCACGCGATACGCATAGCTGGTGGCAGGGCGTGCCGCAGACGTCCAGTTCGCCGCGTTGCCTTCGTAGACCGTGGTCCAGGTCACCCCGTCCACGCTTTCCTCGACGACGTAGCGGACGGCAGAGGCCACAGGTGACCAGCCAACGAAGTCCTTCGCCGCCGGCGAATGCCGCATCGGCATCGCCGCCTTGGCGACCAGGCTCCCGCCCAGCGTGATGTAATCGGTCCGCTTGTCCTCGCGCTCGCTCGCCTGGTAGCGGAGGACGCCGGCGTGGTCGTACATCGAGGTGATCCGTCCGAGCGACGAATCCGTCTGCGTGCGGCGTCCGTCAGCGTCGTAACGGTAGCTCTCGGAACCTGCCGCCGTACGCAGCCGGTTGCCGAAGTCGAAGGCGAACTGCTGTCCGTTCTTCGCCCGCAGGTTGCCCTGCGCATCGTAGGCCAGGCCGACCACGGTCGCCCCTCCGCAACCGTTGACCTTCACGTTGGTCAGACGCCAGGCGTTGTCATAGCAGTAGTGATGGTCACGGCCGAGAATCGTCACGCGCGTGAGGTTGTCCAAGGCGTCGTAGCTGTAGCTCGCCGAGCCGAACATGGGTGAGGACGCCGAAACGAGCCGATCCAGCGCGTCATAGCCCAGATTACGGTTGCCACGCTGGTTGCGGCCCGTGGCACCGTCAGTGATTGCCATCACATTGCCGACCGCATCGTAGTCGTAGCCATCGCTGAGGATCCGGGTTGCACCAAGCGCGTCCTGGCTTACATCCGGCAACTGGCGCGCGTTCTGCACCATCGTGTGGACAATACCGTTGCCATAGGTGAACTGACGGATCGCCCCGTTGGGGTAATAGCCCACGCCAACGGCGTAGGAACCCGCCTGCCCGGCCTGTCCCAGCGCGTTGGGCGCATACGCGACCACGTTGCCGGAGGGATAGCGATGCGCGGAAAGGTTGCCCAATGCGTCGTAGGCATACCCCATCGCCAGCGCTTCGCCATCGGCGGGGCTCTGCACCTCACCGATGAGCAGCCCGCGACGGTTGTACGCATAGCTGTTGTGCGTCTCCACCCCGGCGTTCAACGTGGTGACCTGCTTGACCTTGCCATCGGGCCAGTAGCTCCAGCGCTGGTTGCCATTGCCGTCAGGGAACTGCAGCGATGCGAGCCGGTTGCGTGCGTCATAGGAACGCACCACCCGGCGCCCGCTCGCCGCGGCAATGTCCTGGTTGCAGTTGCCTGCATCGGACAGGTCCAAGCCCTGCGCGCTTCCAACCGGGTTCGATGCGGCGTCGTAGTCAAATACGGTTGCGCCGGTTTCCGGCTCGATCGTCTTGCACAGCCGCTGCGCCGCATCGTAGACATAGCGCCGGGTCGACGTCGCCGAGCCATTGCCGGCCCTGCGGGTGATCGACGTCGGCTTGCCGAAGACGTCCCGCGGGATGTCCAGCACGGCTCCCTCTGCCAGTTCGATACGTACCGGCCAGTCAAGCTTCGCGGCATCTGCACCGGTGTAGGTCACGACAGTCGGGATACCCCTGGCATTGGTCGTGCGCACGCGCCGCCCCGGCAGGTACTCGGTTCTGGTGACCAGCGCGCCGATCTCCGAATCCTGGCTGACCTGGACCACCCGCCCCAACGCGTCGTACGTGGTACGGACGCCAGTTCCGGCGTCCTGAACCGCACCGACGCCCGCGACAGGATAGGACTGGAAGGTGACCCGCCCCTCCGTGTCATAGGCGATCACCGAGGCCCGCTGCGTGCCGGCCTCGTTGCCCGCGTCGTACTCGCGCACCAGCAATGGGCGCCACAGCGCATCGTAGTAGGTGACCTTGCGCGCATTGCCGGTGCTGACCGTCTGCCGCCAATGGCCGGCAGGAATGCCGTACTCGGCGCCGCCCACCTGGGCAAACTGTGTCGTGGTGGACGCCCAGTCCACCGTATCGCCGTCGGGATGGTCGACAAGCGACATGCGCCCCATCGCGTCGTAGTCGTAACGCGTGGTGTTGCCCCGGCCGTCGGTGATCCAGCGTATCCAGCCATTGTCATCCACGCCGGCAGACTGGGACGAACCATCCGCGTACTGGATGGTTCCGGGGATGCCTCGCTTCCAGCCGGACAGGCTCACCGTATTGCCACGCCCATCCACCACGGCGCGAACGGTACCATCACCATTGTAGTGAATGGTCTGCTGGAGCTGGCCGAAGGCATAGATCCGCTGGGGCTTCGCGGTGGCCGGGTCATAATCCACCTGGGACTCGATCCGGCCCGTGTCCTGGTTGACCGACGTCCGGACCTGGCCAAGCACCCATTTCGACAGATCATCGTGATAGGTGATGACGTTCGTCTTGCTGTAGGACTGCGCCCCGGCACTTCCCACAAACGTGCCCAGCAACATCATCGCGGAAAGTGCATTAACTCGACGCATCGTCAGTGGACCTGTTCGCAATGGATGGCGATGGGACAACCAGGACCAGGTACCGGAAAGACCGGCGAGGCACACATCACGGCAAACCACGCACACGCAGAAAACCGGACGCGGCTGCATCCGGTTGGCGGTTGACGTTGATGATGGACGAAGCCCCCTTCGTCATGCCGTGCCTGTTCCCTGGACTCGGCCAAGTATAACCATGAAAACGGGGCGGAACGCCCGGCCCTTCGCAGCCCTGGTGGGCTGCGAAGGTTCCCGGACAATGATGCGCCTGCGGAACTCGACGGCCGCGATGGGCCGCCCGGCGCTGGGCGTCAGGCGGCCTTCATGGCGTGCTTGCGTGCCCGCATGACGTTGTGGCACTCCTGCACATCCGGCAGCAGCTGGGTCACTTCCTGGCGCACCGCCGGCGGCAGATCATTGTCCTGCAGCACATCCTTGAACGCGCCCAGCAGTCGGTCTTCGGATTCTTCCAGTTCGGCCACGTAACCGTAGTTGGTATCACCAAACGCGGCGCGCACCTTGCCGTAGAACTGCTGCATCGAGCCGACCATGGTGCCGTGCTCGGCCGGCTTGCCACCGCTGGCGGCAACCGAACCACTCAGTGCCGCGACGATCCGCGCCTTGACCCCGGCGATGCGGGTGAACAGTGCCGACAGTTCGGCATCCTTTACCTTTGTTGCGGCTTCTTCATAGAAGGACTTGCCATCGCGGGCGATCTCGATCAGGTCGTTGAGGCGATGTTCGATGGTGGACTGGGTGCTCATGGCGTCGCTCCTGTGTGCTCGAAAGTCGGTGGAGAATGGCAGCGCGATCACGCTGCCTTCGGACACCACTCTGGACAGCTGCACGTGCCGGCTGGGTGAGTGCGGATTGATGTGCACGTCACCATCCGGAACACGTGCTGACTTCTTCATTGCCGGCATCATCGATGTTCACGGAAAATGAGCGTGCAATGCATGCCTCACCATGGCGCGATGACGATGATCAGGCTGATCAGCAGCGCTATCGCCAGAATCACCAGCAGCACATGCCATTGCTTCCAGGTCGGTTTCGGCTTGCCAGGCGTATTCATCGGTGGCCTCCTGTATATGCCGGGAAAGGAGCTGCCAGACTGAAGCGAAACGACATTGCACAACGTCGACGTGACGTGCATTCCTCGTGCAGGACATCCGCCCATGCGTGGAGATGACACGCCCGTGACCCGGTTCAGATGTGTACGGGGTGCCGGGGGCCTCTCGATCCTCGAATGCCCCCCCATCGACGCATGACCGCAACTGCTTCGGCGAGGTGAAGAGAGCATCGGGTGCTGTCGATTTTCGCCCCCTTGGTACGTCGAAACAGGAGAGGCAGGCCTTCCGGCCTGCAGGAGCACCGCGATGTCCCCCATTCTCACCGCCTTTGCCACCTCACCCGACCGCGGCCAGGGCCTGGCCCGCGACATGCGCGTACGCTGGGCGCTGGAGGAGCTGGGCGTGCCCTGTGACGTGCAGCTGCTGACCTTCGCCGAGATGAAGCAGCCCGCGCACCTGGCACGGAACCCGTTCGGGCAGATTCCCACCTGGCAGGAGGACAATCAGGTCCTGTTCGAATCCGGCGCAATCGTCCTGCACCTGGCCGAGCTGCACTCTGGCCTGCTGCCCCTCGATCCGGACGCGCGCATGCGCGCAGTCATGTGGGTGTTCGCCGCGCTGAACACGGTGGAGCCGCCCATCGTCGAGCGCTCCATGGCGTGGGTGCTGGAGCGCGAGCAGCCCTGGTATGCACAGCGGTTGGTGATGCTGGACGAGCGCGTGCGGACGCGTCTTTCACAGCTGTCCGCGTGGTTGGGCGCGGCGGCGTGGCTGGACGGCGGGTTCAGCGTGGGCGACCTGATGATGGTCTCGGTGCTGCTGCGCCTGAAGAGCAGTGGCCTGCTCGACGAGTACCCGCTGCTGCTGGCCTATGTGGCACGGGCGACGCAGCGTCCCGCCTACCAGCGCGCGTTCGCGGCGCAGCTGGCGGTATTCCAGAACGGGTAGTTCCACGCCATGCGTGGAAACACTCAGCGCAACCTGGGCCGGCAGGCGGCCTGCACCAGCATCAGCTGCGCCACCAGGATCAGCATCGCGCAGCCTGACAGCAGCCATGGATCGATGTACCACTGCGCGTTGAAACTGAAATCACCGGCGGAAATGCGCTTCCAGCCGTTGAAGTGCTGCATCGCCGCGACCACGAACGCGAAGCCGCCACTGGCGAATGCAAGCCAGGGTACGACGATGCCACCCGGCCGCGCGAACAATGTCAGCACGCCCAGCACACCGATCACCGTGCGTTGTACGCGGCAGTACGGGCAGACATAGGCCATCCCGCTCCACTCCACCGCCCAGGCCAACAGGCTGACCAGCACGGCCGCGCCTGCCGCTGTGTACAGGACTTTCGGCGTGATCGTCATGCCACCCTCGTGTGCCATCCCGCACTCCTTCGTTCAAAGACCCGGGCAGGGTAACAGTGCCGCAGCCTCATCCCTTCTTGATGACGGTCCGCTTGCCGATGGTGCTGGTCTTGCCGGCGGTCGGTCTGGCCAGGCCAGGAATCAGGAAATCGGTGGCCTTGTGGCCCATCGACACCTTGGACGCCAACCAGCGCGGCATGCGCCCGCGACCGGTCCAGGTCAGGCGCTTGTATTCCGGGTCGCGATACTTGGGCGCGATTTTGCCGGATTTACGGCGGGCGGGTTTGCGGGCGGGCGCAGGTGTTTCCGAGGCTTCGCCACCGAAGAGTTCTTCGAGGGTGTAACCGGCTTCGGCCGCGGCGGCCTTCAACATCCGCCGCACCGCGCTGGCCGGACGGCGGCTGGAAATGAGCTGTTTCCGCTGTTCAGCGGCAACCACCAAGGCGCCCAGCTCCCGAAGGCTGAGCGATTCAATATCGATCGTCATGGTGGAAAGGTCTCCTGCGGGCGGCCAGCTGTCAAGGCGCCTTGCCCGCTGCGTAGACACGGGCTTCACTGCCGGTGGGCTCCGATCGCCTTCGCCAGCCATCTCCGAGGAACCCGACGTGAGCAACTCACCGCATTCGCTCGCCTACCTGCTTGCGCGCATCCTGCTGATGGCGCTGTTCCTGGTATCCGGCATCGGCAAGCTCGGCGACCTCAACGGTACCCAGGGCTACATGGAAGCCATGGGGGTACCCGGCATCCTGCTGTGGCCGACCATCGCCTTCGAGATCGGCAGCGGCCTGTGCATCCTGCTGGGCTTCCAGACCCGACTGGTATCGATCGTGCTTGCGGGCTTCAGCCTGGTCACCGCCTTCATCTTCCACCACAACGTTGCCGACCCGACCCAGCAGATCATGTTCCTGAAGAATATGGGGTTGGCCGGTGGGTTCCTGCTGCTGGCCTGCACCGGGGCTGGGCGATACAGCCTTGATGGGCGCGGGCGGCGTGGGTGATGTTCATTGCTGTGCGCGCCGCCTGATCCGGAAATGATTCCGGTAGGCCGAAGGGGACATGCCAACGATGCTCTGGAATGCCTTGCGGAATGCGCTCACATCGTCGTATCCCAATGTCGAGGCCAGTTGTGCAACAGGGATATCGCCGAGCTGCAGCGCGTCCCTGGCCTTGGCCATCCTGACCTGCCGGATGTAGTCGGCAGGATTGAGTCCGGTGGCCTTCTGGAATCGCCGGATGAATGTTCTTTCGGTCAGGTGGGCACGCTCGGCCAGGGTACTCACCGTATGACGCAGCCCAGGCTCAGCGAGGATGGATCGCTGGACAGCCAGCAGCGCTGCGTCATCGTGATCCAGCTTTGGCAGGAATCCCTGCAACGGCCGCTGGTCCTGCCGGATCCCGTCACTGAGCATGAAGCGGGCTGTTGCCAGCATCACGCTGGAGCCCATCGTGCGATCGACGATCAACAGGCCCAGATCATTCCACGCAAGGATCGCGCCTGACGTAACGACGTCGCCATCATCGATGACGACATTCTCGGTGGTCACCTGGACGTCGGTGTAGGTGCTGGCAAGCAGGCCCGCGAACGCCCAGTGCGTCGTGACCCGTCGCCGTGCAAGCAGGCCGGTCTGGGCAAGCACGAAAGCACCCGCGCAGACGGAGCACATGATCGTGCCGCCGGAATGGAGCGCCTTGAGCCACTGCGCCTCGTGTGGCATCGCGGACATGCGCTCAGGCATCGCCACACTCGGCGGCGAGATCACGAAGGCGAGGGCATTCACATCGCCGGGATCGCTGTCCCAGCAACATTCCATGCGGCCCGATTGCGGGTTCCATTGCCAATGCGTCACCCGGATGAAGGACCGCCGGTCATCCTCGTGAGGATACGCCGCCCATTCATTCGCGATCCGGAACAGATCGGTCAGGCCGTGGACGGCCGCCATCTGGCAATCCGGGTAGATCAGCAGAGCGACTTCGATCCGCTTGTCAGTTTCGATACCCATGAATGTCACCTCCACCAATTTCAATTGATACAGCGCTACCCAAGAATGGATTCGGGCGGAGTGATGGCCGCCCCAGCATAGAAGGAATCGCATGCCTGGGGCCACTCCCGCGACACGCACCGTCAGCGTCCCTGCTCCTGCACCGATGCAGGTCGCCGCGACGCAGGACGTTCTCCAAACCCAACAGCGAGGAACCTTGAAATGGCTACGGTTACCACCAAAGACGGCGTCGAGATCTTCTACAAGGACTGGGGTCCGCGCGACGCCAAGGTCATCCATTTCCATCATGGCTGGCCGCTCACCGCCGACGATTGGGACGCGCAGATGCTGTTCTTCGTCAACAAGGGCTATCGCGTGGTCGCGCATGATCGCCGCGGTCACGGCCGCTCCAGCCAGGTATGGGACGGGCATGACATGGACCACTATGCCGACGATGTTGCCGCCGTGGTCGAGAAGCTGGGCACCCAGGGCGCCATGCATGTGGGCCATTCCACCGGCGGCGGCCAGGTGGTGCGCTACATCGCCCGCCATGGCGAGAAGAACGTGTCCAAGGCGGTGTTGATCAGCTCGGTGCCGCCATTGATGGTCAAGACCACAGCCAACCCACAGGGCACGCCCAAGGAGGTCTTCGACGACTTCCAGGCGCAGCTGGCGGCCAACCGTGCGCAGTTCTACCACGACGTACCGGCGGGCCCCTTCTACGGCTACAACCGACCCGGTGCGAAGCCCTCGGACGCGGTGATCTGGAACTGGTGGCGGCAGGGCATGCAGGGCTCGGCCAAGGCGCACTACGATGGCATCGTTGCCTTCTCGCAGACCGATTTCACTGAAGACCTGAAGGGTATTTCCATTCCGGTGCTGGTGATCCACGGCGATGACGACCAGGTGGTGCCGTATGCCGACTCCGGCGTCCTTTCCGCGAAGCTGGTGAAGAACGGCACGCTGATCACCTACGAAGGTGCACCGCACGGTATTCCGACCACGCATGCCGACCGGATCAACGCCGACCTGCTGGCGTTCCTGGAAAGTTGATCATGAAGGGCCCGGGAAGTGCTTCAGGCACTTCCCGGACCATCCGGCAGGCGGATTCCATTGGCGGCAATGAACGCACGCGACGCATGCCAATAGGCCTGTGGCGGTGTCTGCAGCCCCGGCAGTGACCAGTACTCCTCGATGTGCAGTACGCTCATCACATCGGCCCATGCAGCGCGCGCATCGTGGACACGCATGCGCCAGCGGTGATGCGGCGGAAAGTAGGCGTAGTGTTCGAGCGCCTGCTGCTGCGCCTGCTCTTCGGCAATGCCTGCCTGATGGATCAGCGTCCAGGCATGCATGTGACGCGCGTGCGCAAGCGCACCGAGATACTCATCCTCATCCAGCAAGGGAACCGCCTCACCGCGGGCCAGGCACAACGCATCCGACTCGGTGTCGTACGCCAGCGACGGCTGCGCCAGTTCCGGGTTCTGCTGCCAGTACCCTTCGCCCAACACATGCAGCATCGCCCAGTGCCAGGGCTCGTCGTGGAAGAGCAGTGCGTGCTCGTACTCGCGGCCGGGGGACTGGTCGGGATAGCGTTGGCGTGCGTGTTCGATTGCCAGCGCTTCGGGAATCTGACCGTAGCGCACCAGGCACCAGGCGAACAGATGCCGGCTGTCTTCGATCTCGGTGGTGAAGTCTTCCACCTCTGCGTTGGTGTCAGGCATGTTCGATCCTTGTGTGCGGATCAACTATAGCCGGAGCGGCGGAATGCGCAGGGAAGCAACAATCCGCAGTCGGTCGTGCGAGGTCGATTGGTGGCCGCGAGCAACCGCAACAAGAAATCAAATGATTGATTTGATTGATATTCAATTTACTTCAATCCGCGGGCATTGCTCATCCCCGACCTTGGTCACTGAGAAGTCGCAGCCAAACTGGCAAACTCAAAGGCGGCCGCATCTCGCGGCCCTACACCAGGGAATTGGCAATGTTAAGGAAGCTTTTGCTCGCCGCATCGACTGCGATCATGGTCGTGCCAGCTGCGCAGGCCCAGACCGCCCAGCACGAGTGGATCACCGTGATGGAAGAACATTTCGACGAGCTGGGATTGACGAACTGGATTCCCTGGGAAGGGGACATTCTCCATCAGAATGGAGGCCAGCCCTACAGCTACACGCCTGGCAACGCGTTCGTATCGCAAGGCAATGTCATTCTTCGTGCAGAGCGGCTCACAAACGGAAAACTGCAGACCGGAGGTATCTACTATCCGCGCTATTTTGCCTACGGACGGTTCTCCGCCCGCGTGAAGATGACCAATACGCCCGGCGTCATTCCCGCATTCTGGTTGCAGTCGCACGCTCCCCGCTGCGCGGAGATCGACATTTTCGAGGCAACTGGCCTGAAAAAGTCCAATCCACGGGCGATCAATTCGCAGCACTACTGGTTCCTGGACCCAACCAATTGCGGCAATCCCAGTTCCACGACCATTTACGGAGAGACAGCGCTGGAATGGTATGGAGATGACTATTCTGCCGGATTCCACGTTTTCTCAGCGGAATGGACGCCCGAGCACGTCGCCTACTTCGTCGATGGCGTAGAGGCTTTCCGCGCAACCCGCAACATTCCCAGCCTGCCGATGCTGGTGAACGTGAATACCAATATGGGAACACCACCGGTCGACAGCTACGTCGAGAACCGCATCAATGCGGCCACCGTGTTCCCTGCCGATTTCGTCGTGGATTGGGTCAAGGTCGAGCAGTTCGCTCCTCGCGCATGCCCCGCCCGTGGCGATCATGCAGGAAGTCTCCGCCGCGCCAATGGCAGTTGCGCCGCGGTGCGCTCGGTGGACTACAACGGTGATGGTGGCGGCGACGTCATCCTATACAACCCATCCTCTGGCAGCGCTTCGGTGGCGACCGGACAGCTGGCCCCCCATGCGGGCCTGGTGACCCATTCCCTGACGGATGCTCCCTCGGCGCCATGGGCAACCTCGGCCAAACTGGTCAGTGGCGACTTCGACGCCGATGGTTTCTCCGATCTGCTGGTGCACGGCGGCGACGGTAGCGTACGGCTCCACTATGGACGTCCTGACGCTCGATTCACCGAACATCTTCCATCACGCACTGCATGGAATGTGGGCAGTCAACTGATGGCAGGAGATTTCAACGGTGATGGACGGAGCGACGTACTCATCCTGCAGGACAGCGGCGCTTTCGAGATCCGCTACGGAGGCAGTGATCGCGGGTTGCGCTTCGCCCCACAATCGCAACGGCAGGTCGCCCTGGGCAGCCGCCCGCATGTTGGCGACTTCAATGGCGACGGCCTTGATGACCTGTTGCTGTATGGACCCAACGGTGAGGTCGACCTCTTCTACGGACGGGCCACCGACGGACTGCGCGCAGAACCCGGTCAGCATGATCAATGGCGGGCTGGCCATACATTGAAGATTGCGGATTTCAACGGCGATGGATACAGCGATGTGCTGATCTATGCCGCCGACGGAGCCACTGAGATCCGCTATGGGCAGATGAACGGCGGTTTGCGCTTTGCACCGAGCACGGCCGATCTATGGTCCACCGGGCACACGCTGTTGACGGGTGATTTCAATGGCGACGGCAGAGACGACGTTCTGATCTACGCAGTGAACGGACACTCGGAGATCCGCTACGGCCAAGCCAGTGATGGTCTTCGGTTCTCCGCGCAGAGCGTCTCCAGCTGGAGCCCCGGGCATCACTTGCTGACCAACGACTTCGATGGTGATGGGCGCACCGACGTGCTCATACAGTCGGCAAATGATGACGTGGAAATCCGGTACGGGCAGGCAACGGATGGCCTGCTGTTCTCACCGGCTTCCGCAACCCGCTACAACCCCGGCTGGCGCTTGCATACAGGGATCCGCTGAACCATCTGCCCCGATTGCGAAGAGTCGCGATCGGGGCCTTCGCCCATGGATACCCACTCAAGGTCGTGGCACCCAGCGTGCTGCACGGACGGCTCCAAGCCAGCTACCTCAAAGAGAAGATGGGTCGGAGGGGGGCGGTGGCCGTCTGCTGATCGCGATTCACCAACAGGGACTGGGGGTGTTCTCCTCCCGGGCCCGTTAGCTGTGGGCGAATGCGCAGAACGCACATGGCAGAGTTGCTCAATCTTCGATGCTTCTGCTCAGGTCCTTCTGCTTGCTTCGATCATGAAGGGTCCAGAGTGGCAGGCTGCTCATTCCCGGAGCAGCCTAAGCGAGGTAGCCAGCCAGGAACTGAGCTGTGTTGTGAGGTGATCCTTGCACGGCACTGACCAGGTGCAGCGATCTGTCAAATGTGTCTGGGATGAAACAACTTCAAAATTGACGGTTCCCGGCTCGCCGTGGAAGAGTCTCACATAACAACCAGGGGGCAGGGATGCGAATCGATACCACGGAAGTTGCGATCAACTCATGCTGGCGCGCAGTCGCAACGATTGCGCTCGCGGCGGGGATCATCTCCGCCGCGCAAGCACAACAGGCCGTGCAGCAGCCCTATCAGGAATATGACAAGAAGCTCCGCTCGGCAGAGCAGGTTGCTGCACTGACATCAGAGCTGTTCGGCGACGCGGTCAATGTATATGACCAGAGCGGATACTTCAGGCAGACCGATATCGACCTGGCAGGTAACAACGCACTACCGGTCCGTCTTGAACGCCGATTGAATGTTAGGCCCATTCCCGAGTACGGTTTGTCGCCGTTGATCTATGGTGGCGCGGGTGACTGGAACATCGATGTTCCCTTCATCTCCGGCGTGTTCGATTCCCAGTATGGGTGGACCTATCGAGGTTCTCGGAAAGTTCCTCGCTGCAGCGCCAACTTCATTCCCTATACGCCGCCACCATTCCGGATTGAAGACATCTGGTCTGGCTATACGGTCAACCTTCCCGGGGAGGGGGCGCGATCGCTGATGGGTGATCCGCCTGCAGGCCTCAGGCCAGCCAGTCGTCAGAGCGAGAACTGGAGTTGGACTACCAGTGCAATGGATACCGTCAGCTGCACACCGATGATTGCCGGGTTGGAGGGAGAAGGCTTCATCCTGCAGACCACATCGGGCATCAAGTACACCTTCAACGTTGGCACCGAGCGCGTTGTGGGGCTGATGGGATCTATCGGCGCCAACGCTGCCCAGGCACGCTTGGAGATCTATCTGCTGGCCAGTCGTATCGAGGATCGTTTCGGCAACAGCGTCAGCATCAGTTACAACGGGAACGGCCATCCGACCAGCATCACGTCCAGTGATGGGCGTTCGATCACGTTGAACTATGCAGGGAATCGCCTGCAAAGCGCCTCGGCAAATGGCAGAACTTGGACTTACGGGTATGCAGGCAACTCGCTGCAGCGGGTTACCCAGCCGGACGCCGCCTGGTGGGAGATCAACCATCTCTCCGACATGCGTATCGTCTATGAGAACTGGCCGGAAGACCCCTCTCAGGGATGTGGAAGTCCGCCTCTCCGGGATAAGATCTATACACTTCAGATGAAGCATCCATCTGGCGCGATCGGCACATTCTCCTTCCGGAACGGGCGAGGCTATCGGGCAGGAGTTCCTGCGAGTTACTGCATCAACGAGGCGCGTGATGGCCAGATGATTCAGTATCTCGCCGTTGCCAATTACTTTGATAATTTTGGCCTGGTGGAGAAGACCATTGAGGGTCCGGGCATTGCTCCCATGCGCTGGACATATACGGACAAGGGGGATTACCAGGATTATTGGGCGGGGAACGGCTCCTACTGCAGCACCTGCACCCAATCCAAGGCGGTGAGAATCACGCAGCCTGACGGAAGCTGGATCGAAGAGATCTACGGAATTGTCTTCCGGTTCAATGAAGGGAAGCTTCTCGGTCGGCGTGTGGGCAACGCCGCAGGAACGGTACTCGAGTCTGAAGACCTGACGTATGTTTCAGATGCACAGATGCCTTCGATGCCCTTCCCGGATCGCTATGGCTGGACGTGGGGAGGTAACGACGGCAGCTCGGCACTGCTTAGGCCGCTGCAGCGACGTCAGGTCACGCGGGATGGTGTGGCGATGACCTGGCAGGCCAACTCCTTTGACAGCTATGGCCGCCCAGTAAGTGTGACCCGCAGCAGCTCGCAAGGTGCCAGTCGTACCGATACCACTGGTTACTATAACGATACCAATGCGTGGCTCCTCGGTCAGGTTTCCAGTCAGACCAACAACAACACTGGTCTGATCGAACTACAGACCTCCTACAACGCCAAGGCAATGCCGGCAGAGCAGCGGCACTTCGGCAAGCTGCTGCAGACGTTGAGCTACCATGCAGACGGCAACGTCGCCAGCTTTGCCGATGGTCGCGGCAACAGCACGACACTCAACAACTGGAAGAGGGGCATCCCGCAATCGATAGGCTTTGCGGATGGTTCATCGATGTCGGCCAGCGTGGACGACAATGGCTGGATCCGCTCGGTGACCAATGAGCTGGGTTACCAGACAAGCTTTGACTATGACGCGATGGGCCGGCAGACCCGCAAGGCATTTGCTCAAGGCGACACGGTGGCCTGGAACCCGACGACGCAGATTTTCGAACGCGTGGATGCCGTGGAATATGGGTTGGGTGCAGGCCATTGGCGGCTGACGACCAATACTGGCAATCGGAACAAGGTGACCTGGTTCGACGCGATGTGGCGGCCAGCTTTAACCCGTGAGCAGGATGCAAGCAATCCAGCAGCGACCCAGCGCTACCAGCGATTTACTTACGATCATGCCGGCCGTACGACGTTCCAATCGTACCCGGATTCGGCCAGCAACCCGAGCGCGGGACAGTGGTCAGAGTTTGACGCACTGGGTCGTGCCACCTCCAGTTCGTCTGACAGTGAGTTGGGCCTGCTGACGACAGTCACCAGCTATCTTCCCGGAATGCGTGTGAGGACAACTGATGCCCGTGGGCAATCGAGTACGACCCTGCACCGGGTGTATGACACTCCGGCCTACGATATGCCGGTTGCCATCGAACATCCGGGCGGCGCGTTCACGGACATTGGCCGTGATGTGTTCGGCAAGATCACCTCAATCAAGCGGCGCGACGCCAGTGGCGGTGTCGCCCTCACGCGATCCTATGTGTACAACCCGCAGCAGGAGCTGTGCAAAAGCATCGAACCGGAAACCGGAGCGATGGCCATGGGCTACGATGCTGCCGGAAATCTCGCTTGGTCGGCGGCGGGGCTTACGCAGGGAACGGTCGATAGCTGCGACACTTCTGCGGCACAGGCATCAGGGCGCCGGGTGGATCGGACGTACGATGCCAGGAACCGTCTGAAGCAATTGGCTTTTGCTGATGCCAGCGGCGATCAGGCGTGGCAGTACAACAGCTCAGGGTTGCCCACCCAGGTGATCACCAACAATCCGTCTGGCAAGGCGGTCACCAACACCTATGCCTACAGCAAGCGGGGTCTGATCATCGGGGAGACGATGCAGCAGCCAGGCGGCGTCAGCTGGTCCATGGGATATGGATACGACGCCAATGGAGCACTTGCCAGTCTGCAGTATCCCAGCGGCTTGCAACTCGCGCTGGCCCCCAACGCATTGGGACAGCCCACTCGCATCGGATCCTATGCCACGGGCGTCGGCTACTACCCGAATGGTGCTCTGCGGGCATTCAATTACGGCAACGGCATTGCACACAGCATGGCCCAGAATGGCCGGGGCCTGCCGGCAAGGGCAGTGGATGCTGGCGTCCTCGATAGCAGCATTGTCTACGACAGGAACGGCAACGTAGCCAGCATTACCGATGCGATTACTCCGGCCAGGTCAAAGCAGATGCAGTATGACGCGCTGGATCGCCTGACACAGGCGACGTCAGCATCCTTTGGCGGCGACACGATCTACCGATATACCTACGACGTGCTGGACAACCTGCGCAGTGCCAAACTGGGTGGCGTGAAGCAGCACAACTACTGGTATGACGCCCGTAATCGGATGACCAACGTGAACCGCGATGATGGCAGTGCGATCGTTGGCCTGGACTACGACGTTCAGGGAAATCTGACCAAGAAGAATGGTGAGGCATTCCGGTTTGATCTGGGCAACCGTCTGCGCGATGCGGCCGGGCGGGAGACCTACGCCTATGACGCGCTCGGTCGTCGTGTGGGCAGCTACAGCAACCAGGAGGGCGACATTCTGTCGTTCTACGGCAATGACGGAGTACTGCGCAGGCAGGACAACAAGCGCACGATGAAGGAGATCGAGTACATCAGCCTGGGAACTCACTTGATAGCCCAGATCGAGAAGAGCACCGGTCTTGCCGTGCCGCGCCTCTCGGGACCGGCGACCGTGGAAACCGGCAGCTACACCCTGTCATGGAGTGCCGTTGGACAGGCCTCACGCTATGAACTTCGTATGACGGCCAATGGTGGGCTGAGTTGGAGCACCCTGTATACGGGGAGTGTTCTGTCCTATGCGCTCACGGGTGTCCCCAAGGGCGCGAGGCAGTACCAGATTCGTGCTTGTGATGCGAAGGGGTGCGGTGCTTGGAGCGTCTCCACATTCGTGCGGCATCTCCCTATTCCTGTTCCAAGTGTTGCTCCAACGATGTCTGGGCCTGCCGTATCGACGGGGAGCTACCTTTTGAGCTGGAATGAAGTGCCGGATGCAACGTTCTATCGCCTGCAGGAGCAGGTTCAAGGTAGCAGCTGGTCGGTGATCAGCGACGGTGCAACGGCCTCTCATTCGTTTGGCAGGCGTCTACCCAATCGTTATCAGTACCGTGTCGCGGGTTGCAGCGAAGGTGGGTGCGGGCCGTGGAGCGAAACAATTACCCATGATGTGCGGCTGCCTCCGCCACCTGTTCCGACTAATGTAAGAATACGTACGGTAAATCTGGACTGGAATTCAGGATCTGAGGCCTCCTGGCTTCCGTCGGTTGGTGCAAAGTACTATGAGATAAGGGAGTATGAACCCGCTTGGGAGAACATCCCGGAGTGGAACAATGTCTACAGCGTTGGACTGGTGCTGGAGAAAGTGTGGGATGGATTCTTCCTGGGAGACATTTATGTCAGAGCTTGCAACGAATCCACTTGTTCGGATTGGGCGATTGCAGTCTGGGAGAAGCGCTAGGATGTGCGATAGATCATTTGCCGTGGTAATCCGCAAACTGGTACTGGTCGCATCCATGCTTGTTGTCGGGCCAGCCATTGCCCAAACGGTTACCTACATCCACACCGATGCCTTAGGCTCGGTTGTGGCCGAGACCGATGCCAATGGCACCGTGGTCAAACGCTATGACTACGAACCCTATGGGGCGGTGGTGGGGGAGCAAGTCACGGATGGGCCGGGCTACACCGGGCACGTCAGCGATTCGGTAACTGGCCTGAGCTACATGCAACAGCGGTACATGGATCCGCAGCTGGGAGTATTCCTCTCAAGCGACCCAGTCTCTGCGTATGGTAGTCCAGTGGGCCAGTTCAACCGATACAGGTACGCGAATAGCAACCCCTATCGATTCATAGACCCTGATGGACGTGAGAGCGGTGCTGCGTTTCGAGTAGTCAACAACATCACCAATGGTGGAGCCGTTCTGCCCCCGCCTCGCAACTCCAGCGATTGGATGGGGCCTGCCATCGGATACTCTTTAGCAGGCGTGCTTGCACTTCCCGCAGCTGGATTCGCTGGCTCTTGGGCACTAGCCAATCCAAGCACCGCGAGCTCAATTGGGTCTGCTGTTGCGGATATTGGAATGGGCGATGCTCTAGGTGGCGCATCTCTCTCTGCCGGATCAGTAGCCTTGTATCGGGCAGTCGACGCAGCAGAACTCGCTAGTTTGAACAAGTTGGGGCATTTTGCTGCAGCGCCGAATGGGGATAGCGTCAAGCGATTCGTCAACAACAGGCCAGACGCGGAAGCGCTCGCCAAAGCCTACACGAGGGGGTTTGGCTCCACTCATACCGTCGTCGAAGGGCGTGCACCCGCCAGCCTCGTCAAGTCGGCCGAACGCACCGAATTCAATGACACGGGCAAAGCTATGGAGAGCATTGCAATTCCCAGCTCGCAGGTGAACAAGGTGATCTGCACTGGATCTCATATCAAACAAACAAGTTGCTGAAGATGACTATCCCCTACCCCAACCTCCCCCCATTTCGCGCAGAACTCCACCTTGATCTAGTGGACTCCCGAGGACGCCCCGTGGTCGCCATGGAGGCTTCAACTGCTCGGCCCATGGCGCTATCGCTGGACCGAAAACCGACTTGGTACACCTTTGTTATCAACGACAGAATCGTAAAGAAGATATCGCCAGGACAGACCGTAAGCTGCGCAATTTCATTTGTTAACCATGAAGACGCCGGAGTGATCTTTCACCAATCCGCATCGATTCTGTTTGGCGATGGAGTCTGCACCAGAGGCGTCATTCGGATAGTCTCCTTCGGCTAGAGCACGTACATCCCGCCGCAGCGGGAGCGAGCACGATAGCGCCGCGCTACACCCTTGGGATCGCGCCCTTCGCACCGGATGGCTCACCCTTGCCTGTCCAGGCAAAGGTGAGATTGCTGTGAGTCGTCCGGGGCCTCTCGCCCGCCGGCACACAGCCTGACTCACTTTCCTGTGGATGCAAGTGGACGCCGCTGAATACCGCTGGATGCGGCCATGAATCAAGCACCCGATGGCTTCAGGAATGCCATTGAACGTCAATATGGTCCCACCAGCAACCACAAAGAAAGCACAAGTGATTGATTTGATTAATATTCAATCTACTTTTATCTACTTTAGACTCACAAAACGACTCACTAAAGCAACTGGTATGCTCCCCGGTCCGCCTACAGGCCGCCTCCTCGGATCCCCCTCCAGATAGCGCCTACTCACCTAGGATCATTTGTGGACTTGCCAGATTTTGACCCGGAAGCGCCTCCGCCCTGGAGCTCGGCAGGAACGTTCGCAACTGACAGAGAGCGTCCTTGGCTGTATGACTGTATCAGGAGGGCTGGCTTTGACATGGAGGTTGAGTTCAGTCTTCGGGTGCTGCCACTGAATCGGGTAGGCACCTACGCAGAAGTCTGGAACGGTCTGCTCGACCGGGTTGAGGAGGATCGACACCTTGCGACGAAGTTGGACAACGAGATCCAACTGCTGAGATCCATGAATGTGGTGCCTGAGGTTCACGAGCTGATTGAAGCGGCGATGCTGTTCCTTCTCGAGGCCCAGATCGCTCACGATGCTCACGATGCTGGCCGCGCTTGGGCCGCGCTTGTGAGGTGTAACTACTACCTCGGGACCTGCAGCTCGCACGCGACCCAGCTTGAGCTGACTGCTCTGGGCGGGCGGATCACTGGCAGTCGAATCGTGCCATTGAGGAACATGGTAGTGGAGATGCTGAAGGCGATGCCCAACAACTCCCGTGCCACAAAGCAAGATCTGTGGGCGGAGATCCTGCCGGCCATGCAGAAGTTCGGGAAGGATCATCAGGCTAGAAGCACCAACCCGCGCCAGCTACTGCAGCGTTGGACCAACCATGACCCGGCGGTCCATCCCCAGTTCGCGCGAGTAGTAGAGGGAAGCCTCAACACTCGAGCCCGTCGCAAGGTTCGTTAAGAGCAGAAAGGGAGGGGGACATCCCCCCTCCCCCTCATATCCACTACATCCTGGGCCTCCCGAGCTTTTTGAGCGAGTCGCCCCCAGCCTGTCCCTTGCCAAAGGTCCGGCCCAAGCCAGGCTCGCTTAGGCGGACGTAGTAATCCGCCTTGGTCAGGTAGAGCAGGCTGTACTCAAGCCGCCGCCGCTTGGCCTCATCATCGTACTCAACCATCCCTATGCCCAGGGAACCGGTTCGTTCGTAGAACTCCTTTCGGGCATTGCAGTTCCAATAGCTCCCATCGGAATGCGTCACTTCGTCCTGCCAGAACTCACCAATCGCCTGCGCAATCCGCACATCCTGGCGAACCAGATGCCCATTGAGGAATGCCATCAGGTGAACGTGGTAGGACTTGCTCGGGCCGAACTCCAACTTCCAGACGTACCCGACCAAGGCTGGGTAGCTTCGGCGCAGCTTGCGCAAGCAAGTGGCCAAGTCGCGCTTGATACGCACGGGATCCACGTTACGACCTGGCAGCAGTTCGCGATGGGCTGCGCTGTAGCCTACGTCCAAACGAACGACGCAGAGACGAGAGTGTTGCCGATACAGGGCCTGCAGGTAGTCCAAGGCTGCCTTGGCATTCTTCCGGGCACTGCGCTCCTGCGTGGCCACCAATTGAGTGAATTCGCTGCTCCGCGCGATCGCTCGGATGCGTTCGACCCATGCGTTTGCCTCTGCCACGTCCGGACTCACGCCCTCGATAGCATCCGCTCGGTAGCTAAGAAATTCTTCCGCCAGCAGCTCAAAGTAGGGGCTCAGCTTCTGCTTCGAGAAATGACTCTTTATGCCTCCATAGTCCATATTGACGCACTGGCGGAGAGCCTGCGCGACCGGGTGTACGGCCGTCCGTGTCAATCCAGCAACACGGCGGCTCCAGAACATTGCAGCCTTTGACTTCACAAGTGCGCGCATCACTCGATCAACCCGCACGATCTGTGCTGGGTAGTCTTTTGAGGGACGGACGATCCAGGCACTACCCTCGTGCTCAATCATCCGGTCAGCCCATTGGCTGACGATGTTCTCTTCCTTCTTGTACATACCTATCCGTAGGGGCCCAATGGCCGCCTAGACAGGGAGAGAGGTAGGAGCGGACCGACTCCATTCATGCATTGGAGACTTGCGTCCAATGGCAAAGATATAAGTTCCGGAACTACCGCTGCCCTTCTCACCCTTTAATTGATGGGGACAGTGCGCGGGCTACCCCAAGGTTTCCTGGGGTAGGACGGCGGCTGAGTCTTGTCGAGTTGGTGACTAGACGGGGCTCGCACCGCGCTCAGCAATGCGGAGCTTGATCCAGTCTTCGATCTCACTTTCGACCCAGGCGACCGAACCCGGGCCGAGGCGAACGGGACGCGGGAAGCTGGGATCAAAGCGCTTGTTGGAGCGCTGCAGCGACGCATAGATCGTAGAACGACCTTTACCGGTCCGGCGCTCCACCTCCTGCCGGCGAATGAAGCGGATGTTCTGAGCAGAGTCCATGGGGTTGTCACCTCGTTGCGGAAGGGACACCCAAGGTATGAACGATTTCAGGAACTGTCGATTACTTAAGCTACCTAGGTACGTTAACTATCCAATGGCTACGAACCTCGACTCTTGCCGCGCGCGTCCGAGTTGGTTCTGCCTACTGGGAAAGTTGGTTCCATGGGAACGATTGGGCTTCGGTGGGACGCCTTGAGGAGCAGGCGTCCCGGGCACACTGGTCAGCGCGGCAAACGGGCGCTAAGCACGCCTGCCATGAAGACGACCGCGAATGCGGCCAAGTACTCGAGAGGGGAATTGGATCGTTCGATGAACACGATAGGCTCCTAGTCAGTAGAGAACCGGCGTTGCGCCGGCATAGAGGAGAGGCCGTGGCCTCTCCCTATCGTGTTATAGGTTTGAAATCATGTTGACTGATCTCCGGGGTTCCGACCGGGCTCGTGCTGTGGCAGGGTGCAGGTAGGCACGCAGGATCAGATCCAGATGGACACCTCTGAACCCGATATCTCCCTGCAGGACGAGATCAAAGCCCTGCGCCAGCAATTGGCGGCCCTTCGTTTCGACATCCGTGGAAAAGACTGGCTCACCGTTGACGAGGCAGCCCATTACTGCGGCGTGTCGTCCCGTCAGTTTCGAAGGAACGCCCCTGATCTCGGCCTTGTGCCCAGAAACTTCATGGGCAAGCAACTCTATGAGAAGAACGAGTTGTACAAAGCAATCGAGAACTCCGGCAACTGGAAATCCCGAGGGACACCGGGCGCCTCTCTGATTCCGACCTCCCCCCAGATGGAGGAGGCCCTTGCTCGACTGAGGCGCTACGACCAGCGAAGGGGAAAGGGGTGATGGTTTCGGCTGACAAGCTAATGACGCTCGCTCAGGCTGCGGAGCTTTGTGCCTGCCACCCTCGAACCCTTCGCAGGGCGATCAACGATGGACAGCTCACTGCGATGCGTCTGGGGCAAAGCGCGAAGTCTGATCGTATCCATGCTGCCGATCTAGAGGCTTGGTGGCAGCGATCTCGGTATATGCCCCCACCCACAACAGTCTTCCCGAAAACCTCTCCCACAGGCTCGCTCCTATCTGATGCTGATGAGCGACTCGAAAGACTGCTGGCGACGAACAGAACCAAAGCGGCCAAGAAGCCGCGACCTAGGCGAATAGCTCAATAACAGAGGTCCGGACTGGCCCTGGCGGCAGGTTCCCTGGCCCTCATGCACCAGACTCGGGTGTCGCGACCTCCGCACAGAACCTGTCAATGTCTGCCTTCACCCAAACCGACCTAGCACCGATCTTGCGCGGGGCAGGGAAGGATCCCAGCGCCATCCGGCGGTAGATGGTCGCGCGACTCAAGCTCGTCCTGGCCATCACTACCTCAATGTTCTGGAGGTCCGCCTGCAGGTTCAATATTCTCGCTTGCTTCCCAGCCATAGCCTCCACCTGTCACAAGCGCATACGGCCAAATCCGAGTCTAGTCCCGGCTCTGAACACTCTTCGCCTTCATCCATGCCTTTGTCGGGCCTTTTACTCTGGGCTTGATCTCGGCTGGAACTCTGCGCGGATCGAGCGCTTCCTTGATCCGCGCCATCTCTAAGGCCCCGGCTTCAGCCAAGCGCCGGGCCTGCTGTTGTTCGCGAGTCGGCTGCAGGCCCAGCAATGGACCGCGCGGGACGACCTGCGTGGTATCCAGCAATCGGGCCACGGCCGCGCGCAGGCGCATCTCGGGGTAGAGCCTGGCCGCGCACCAGCGCTCGGCGTAGCGCTTGCCCTGGGCGATGCTGGCGGCCCGCACGTCCTTGGTATCCCACATCTTCCGAACGATCTGCCTGCCGTTCCACCACAGCACCCATGTGTCGCCCAACTGGACCCAGCCAGAGGGGATCGGGGCGGTGCGGAAGCCTTGGTAGCCGTGCGAAGGAAACATGATCGGAAGGATACGGCCGGCGGTCGCAGATCCTGCGAACGGGATCGCGACCTGACTGAACTGTTCGGAATAGTGCCGGCGCGGCGCAGGCGCCACAAGGGTCGAGCTGCCTGCGGGCACGGATCCAGATGAATTGGCATGCCAGCCCAACAGCCACCGTCAAATGATGCTCCAGTGACCAAGGGAAAACCCCGACCAAGTGTCGGGAATAATCCGATACCAAACCATCCTCCCTTGACAAAGAATCACAGTCAACGCAAGGAGAAGGCATGGAACTCGTACTCAGCTGTCCATACTGCTTCAGAGAATCACAGCTCGGGATTAGGGTCTGTCAAGGCTGCCGAGCGGAGGTCCACTATGGCGCCCCCAAGGAAGCTCGCCAGGCTGCGATGCTGGCCGCCATAATCTCTGGACTCTATCTAGCTGTTACCTTCAACGTCTACGTCGGCGCAGTAGCGTTCGCTATCGTCGTGTTTGGCCTAGCGAAGCTCATCAAAGAGAAGTACAAGGATCGCGTCGTTTTCAAAAGAGTATTTAACACTCATCACTGAACGGCAATCTGTGCCTTTCGTGCGCCCGAGCAGCAAGCGGCCACCTGCCCGAATCGCTCTGCGAAGGAATTGTAAAGCCCTGCATCGTCGATTTGACGAAATCGTCAATTCGCATAGATTGCGGGGTGTGATGTTGCTTAGGCCGCCTCTGCAAAGGGCTGAACCAACGTCACCAGCATTTCCATTGCCGTCACCGGCGGATACTCCCCGACCGTTCGCTGCACGAACGAGGTCCAGTCCGCCCGGACCAATTGCAGCAGTTCGTCGGGTGACACCGGCAAGACGCGCATCGGCCAATACGGTAGCCTGCGCTGCCCTACCCTCCCCCTGGCCAGTTCCATCAACTCGGCATGGCTTGAGGCGCCTGCAGCTCTGGAGAACGCAACATCCAGACCATCCGGCGGCCCTTCCATGTACGCCAGAAATCGCCTGCCGTCGTACAGGGTTACACCGCTGACACCCGCGCTTCTGTTGAATCGAGCCGCGTCCGCCATGATCGCGGCCAAATGCTCCGCATCGAGGTGGGGTGCGACCACACTTACGAAAGCGACCGCCCTGTTGGGCATGGCACTCTCCGGGCTCCTCGGGGAGACCGAGCGTAGAGCCGACTCCGTAAGAAGCGCGTCGAGAAGACCGGATCGACGTCACAATTTGGCTCTACACGCCCTGGGCACGGCCGGCAGGGCTAGCCTCCAGCCATGTGCGGCTTAGCTGGTCAGCACCACTCTGGTTCAGATCAACCCAAGATCCTTCACCACCGCCTGCCCCTTCTGCAGGAACCCGGCCAGCAGTCGTCCTCCTGCAACCTGCCGGCCCATCTGCTCATTGAGGTAGCTGGCCTGCAGTCGCCCATGAGCCATGAGATCGGGCTGGGCCATGCCCGGCGTCACTGCCTTTAGCGGTTCGCCTGGCGACGCTAGCTGGCCGCCGATCGGTTGGACCCGGGTCGGGCTCTGACTGTCGTTCTTGGCATACGCCGTGGCAATCATTCGCCCGTTCTTCGGCGACCAACCACCCAACACCAGCTCGGTTCCGAGCTGCTCAAGTGGCAGGCCGGCCTCTGCTGCTGCTCTCTCGTAGTTCGGCCATAGTTGGTCCACCACCAACCCCAGCTCGGCGGAAAGCTGCTCCATCGTAAAGTCCGCACGGAAACTGGCCTGCAGGGTCAGCTCGTAGATGCGCAGGAAAAACTGGGTAGAACCACGCGTTGCCAGCACCAAGTTGTGCTGAGGGATAAGCAAGAGCTTTGCCCCGGCGGAATGGGCCCCGGTTAGGGCATCCTCGGCCAAGGTATCCACCGCAACGACGAGGTGGTCACGAGTGAGCAGAACGTTGAGGATGCTCATTGGACAAGTCCCTAGGCCCGCGCAGACTATGGCTGTCGCCCACCCCATCCGTCTAGACCTGGCAATCATGACCCATACAACCGTCGAGATCCTCGATCGACTGCAAGCCTGCGAAATGGATCTGGAGGCCCACCGAGGCTATCTGAAGGCCTTCGAATATGGCCTACGCGCCTTGATCATCTCGCACCCAAGTCCACCTCAACTGCTGGGCCTGTGGAACGTCCTGCTCCCGAGCATCACCGAGACACATCTGGGGACACAGGGAGTGAGCTTCACCTTGGCATTTCAGCAAGCCCTGTCTCTGCTGACGAAACAAATTGAAGATAGCTGCGAAGGCGATGACCGGTCCAGATGACTATTGCGCAGATAAGTCATTCATATTGAACCATCCAGCAAGCGGAGCCGATCACTCCAGTTGTGTGACCAAGTGCCGATAAAAAGGCGAGAAGCAATGCGACTCTGAATCTGAGTTAGGTGCAAATCTGTTTCAGGGGGAACTGATTGACCGTCTATGGCAACCGCACTCGATTTCTGTTGACGATTCTGGGTTCCGCAGCGCTGTCCGTGTTGGTGATGCTGATCGTTGCTCAAGCCGTCCTCTATGTTGAGGATAGTGAGTCCACTGAGACCATCGCCGAAGCGGTGGTAGCTCGAGCAGAGACCGTCTCACGGGCGCGACGAGTCGCTTCAGATGAAGCGCTGAAATCATCAGTCATAGCGTGCTCCGATGAAGACGTTCGAACGCTCAAGGAGATCGCGTTCAACTCGATCTACATGAGTGACGTAGGCCGAATCCAGAATGGTCATCTGCGGTGCAGTGCGCTCTGGGGAAGGATCGTTCCGTTCAAACTTCCCGCGCCACACTATTCATCGGGGGATACAAAGCTGTGGAATACCTCCGATCTCGTCGGCTCACCTTACGGAGGCACCAACCTGATCGCGCAGGGCGGTACGTTCACTGTATCGTCGCCGTCATCCTTTGAAGGCCTGGACCCCGCGAGGACCAGCACGTTCACAGTCGAAACGCGAGATCGCTCCTATGTATTCCGGAGACTGTTGCCCAGCAGTAATGCTGTTGAAGATGCGTCAGCCCGTATAAGCCTTAGCCGTTGTAGCTCCAAGGCCAACGTCTGTGCATTCGTATCACGACCCCGCCGGGGAGTCTGGGACCTTGCCCCAATTCTGCTCTACGCCATCATCGGCATAGGAGCCGCGCTTGGCGTTGCCCTGTCGTACCTCCTCATACGTCGAAACAGGACTGCAAGGCAGACGCTCCAGCAACGCTTCAGCCTTGCCATGCGCAGAAGCGAGATTGAGTTGGTGTATCAGCCTCTTTACACCGTGGCGGATAGGCGCCTTGTCGGGTTTGAAGTGCTGAGTCGCTGGACCCCGCCTGGCGAAGGAGAAATATCTCCTGGCATCTTCGTACCCATGGCACGTCAACTTGGCCTGAGCTCGGACCTGTTCCGGTACGTGCTGTCGAAGGCGCTAAGGGAGATGGCACCGGCCCTCGCAGGCACGAACGCACCATACCTGAGCATAAACGCTGAGCCCGTTGACATGGCCTTGGAGGATACTGTTCGTTTCGTCGTAAGCGTCACGCAGCAGGCCGGTGTTCTACCGGATCAGGTCAGGATCGAGATCACCGAACGTGAGGAACTGGTCTGCCATGGCGTAACCGCACACATGGCAGCATTGGCAGCATTGGGATTCCGATTCCTCATTGATGACTTCGGCACAGGTAGCTCCAACTTCTCGCATCTCGCCCAATCCCCTTTCATCGGCATCAAGATTGACCGCATGTTCGTATCGGCCATTACCGAGGAGTCGCCGTTGCGTCCGGTCTTGCCCGGCATGTACCAGATCGCTCGCCAACTTGGTTTGGAGGTGATCGTGGAAGGTATTGAGACCCCTCAGCAAGACGCATTGCTGCAGAAGATCGCGCCTTCTGCTGTAGGCCAAGGATGGCTCTACGGTATGCCTGTCCCGGCTGAAGCCGCCGCTCTTCTCGCCAAATCACACAATGGTGACGAGCCATTCACTGATCCGTGAATGGCACCTGTTCCACTATGTACCCGCGCCGAGGAAATGGCGCAGCAAGACGAAAGACGACTGTTACACGCACGAGCCTCCCCACTCAGTGCAACCGAGCGGTTGATGGTGTTCACACCCATCGCTGCTGACGCCCCGAAAGGGCATCGTCGTGATCGGATCTGAGTCGAATCTATGCGGCTTGCACGTAGGGGGCTACAGCTGCGGCCAGCACATCAATTCCCCACACCGATCCAGCAATTTCCTCAGGCTCACTCTTCTTGAAGCGCGACCAATCGGCCCTTGCCAGCTTGCCCACGAGCAGCTGATCGGCGGGAAGCCGATGCATTGACCAATAGGGGAGCTGCCTCGTAGATACGCGGCCTCTCGCCAGTTCTACGACGCCCGTGTGGCTCGTCGATTGCAGCACGCGCTCATAGACGCTGGCGACCCCATCTTCCGGGCCTTCAAAGTACTGCACGAATCTAGCTCCGTCGTACAGCAGAACTCCCGTCACGCCTGCAACTTTGTTGAACCTCGCAGCATCGGCTACGAGCGCTTCCAGCTGATCAATCGAAAGACCTTCAACTGCTTCGCTTGCGTATACAACGGCCCGAATGGGCATGGTCTTTGCCTCGAAAGAGGGCCACATCGGCACCTATTCACACTCTACCACTCGGCACAAGTAGGCGCCGGGATGTGCATTCTTAACTCTTCAGAATCTGCTGCTCCCATCAACGAACCCAACGCGCGAGCAAGCCGCATTATGGGCGCCCCACGTTCAGGACTTCGTTCATCTTCATGCGCGACATCGGACAGTTCTATGTAACAAGCGTCGAAGGAGTGACCCGTGCAGATGGCACCTTGCTTCAGGTAACCCGCATTGATTGCTCCTGCTTGAAATGCTCACGGCAGTTCAGAGCCACCCCCGGGCATGGACTGATTGACCTCGATGGTGCTGCAGCTCTCGACTGCCCTGGCTGCGGGAACCACCAGTCGGTCAGTCGTGCCAGGCTTGAGGAATTCAGCTCACAGGGCAGTGAGTAGGCGGCGGTGTTACCGAGCCTCAACATCGCGCCCACGTTCCCGATATCTCCTTTGCCGTATCTTTCCGCAATAGACCCACTTCGATGCTCCAATGAGTCACACCGGCATATTCAAGATCACCGACCTCACCTACAGACTTGGCTCAGAGGGCGGCTTGGCCCGTGCCCTGCAGATTGAAGCCACCTGCACTGCCTGCGGGTCAGCCGGCGTGTGGAACGAGGAAGAGATGGAGCATGTCAGAGGAGGAACCGTGTTGTCCTGCCGCGCCTGCGGAAAGCGCCAAGCAATTAGCAACGCCCGCCTGATTGGCTGCCCATCAGATATCCGTCATCCCCGAAGCTGAACGAGACGTGGTTCACATTTCCCATCGCCTGGCGCGACAATCGTGATAGGGGCCTGTCGGCCCCGCCACGGGGAGTGGAGCGATGTTCAAGCGAGGGGAAGACGCGTTCCTGGTGCTAGAGCTGCGTGTACGGGAGTGCGAGCGCCGGATTGCAAAGTCCGATGGCCGAACCAAGGCATTGGAATGCGCCATGCGAGCGGTTGTCGCCAGTGCCTCCAATCCCTCGGCCTTGCGCGCTGCATGGGCGCAATTGATTCCGATGGTCGTGGAGACCCATGCCGACGAGCGTGGAGAAGCGGCCAACGACTACCTCGATGGTCTACGCCAAGGCCTCAAGTTCGTCACTGAGCAGATAGAAGCGGCCGCAGAACGGCCCTGCCCTCCTCGGAGGTAGTTCCGAAGGCCGATCTAATACTCGGCTTCTTGATCGTGCCCTGCCTTAGGGAGAATTCTCTTCGATGGCCCAGACACTGTCCTTGTGGCCGACCTTTGCGCGCATCCTGGATTGCCTCGCCAGTCGCCAGAAAATGGTAGCAGCGACAATTGCGGTCGCATCCACGGCCACCCCAGCACTTGAATGGTTCCAGGTGCCGGGCACGCCGGCCAAAGCCGCAAGGCTGCCGACCGGGATCAGTGCCGTCACTACGGCGCCAACGTACAGCAGCTCATAAGCGGAGCGCGCGGCCCCACGCAGGAATGCCCAGGCCACTGCCAGCAGGAACGCCGCATAGTAGATGCCTTCATGCCATGCCGGGACATTGGCAACCAGCCCAGGCAGCCACTTGGTAGCTGCCAGTGTTGCCGAGATGCCGATGACACAGCCCAGGGACACACCGATGGTCAGCGATCCCAGCACTCGGGTGGATCGCTTCTGCTCCGGCAGGTTGGCATCGCGCTGCTTCTTGCGTCGTGATTCGATCCACAGCAGGTTGCCGGTGTAGAACACGATCGCACCGCCAAGCCCAAGGAGCAGGTACATCCAGCGCACGGGGTTCCCGCCAAAGCTGCCGAAATGAAGCATGAAGAAGGCATTGACCGCCGTATCCCAGCCGCCCATGTGTCCTGGCAGGTCATGTGTGTCCACCACGCCAGTGTAGGGATCGAGATGGGTACTCATGTAGGTGCGCGCACGGGTCCCGTAACGGATATCCAGACCGGTGACACGCCCCTCGATCACACTGCCCTTCTGCTGGAAGCCTAGACTGTAGACCTCAAAGCCCGGCAGCTGTTCCTCTACCTTTTTCAGCAGTACAGGAGCAGACAGAGGCTGGGCGCCCGGAGCGGGCCCGGCATCGTGCTCTTCGCCCCATTGGATGCCGTTGGGATAAACCACCTTGTCCTGGATGTCGTAGATCTGATCGTGGAACGCGAATACCACGCAGGTCACGGCCATGATCAGGTGGAACGGCAGGCTGACAATGCCCAGCGCGTTGTGCACATCCAGCCACATGCGCTTGATGTTCTTGCCTACTCTTACGGCAAAGAAGTCTTTCACCAGCGTTGGCAGCAACACGATGACGCCGGAGATCAATGCCACGGCATACATCAGCGCAATAATGCCCATGATGGGGCGCGAAATCGCATCGGGGAACGGCAGGCCAACGAACTGATGCAAGGTGTCGACAAGCTGCGCCACCGGTGCCTTTCGCAGCTGCTCCACCTGGAGGTGGCCCTTCTCGTCAAAGCTTGCGCCAAACTCAGTAAACTGCCGTGGCTTGTCGCCACGTACTCGCCAGATCACGCGGGCAGGCGCTTCAGGCGACGTCTGCACCATCACGCTGTAGTTATTCGCCGCGTCGGGATGCGCCTTGAGCACCGCCGCCAACAGGTCTGGTGCGCGCTCCATCGGGACCGGCGCAGACAGCGCAGAGGGTGGTGTTGCCCATCGCTCCAGCGGCTTCTCGAACATGGTGATCGAGCCGGCATAGAAGGCAACGAACAGCATCAGGCCAGCAAAGATGCCGACCCAGATGTGCACGTCCTTGTAGACCTTGATGATGTCGTTGCGGATCTTCATGTGAGGTCCAGTCAGCCCAGATGGCTGCGCGCCAGCCAGAGCGCGCCAAAGGCGACCACGTTGGCAGCACCGAGCCACAGCCAGGCGCTTGCGCTGCTACGAAAAAGGAAAACAAATGACAGGATCGGAGCCCACAGCAGCGCAACCAGCCACATGTTGAACTGGGCTTTGCCACCGCCGCCATCAATGCCGCCGGGGCCGAACCAGGCAAACAGGCCTGACAAGGCCAGGGAGAGCCCGAAGCCCAGCAGTACACCCGCGCAGGTCTTCCCGAACCAGTGCCGACTCTGCAGCTTGTCAGGGCTGGCCATGGGCACCTCCGCGCTGTCGTGCGCGCCAGACACCCAGGAAGGGCGCGGCTGACCAGACCAGCATCAGGATCGTCAGCCAGGTGAAGAACGCGGCACCACTGCCCATCAAGGACAGGAACAACACCAGCGAGACCAGCGACAAGGTGCTGCCGGGAATCCATCTCCCATGGACAGGCCAAGGTCCGGCGCGCCGCCACTGCTGTTTCGGTGACGTCAGATAGAACAGCCATGCCCCAACCACACCCGTGGCTGAAGCCAGCACCGCCATCACGACTGACATTGTGGAAGTCTCATGCAAAAGCCCCGTGACCTGGCTGGCCGGCCACGGGGCGGAAGGGTTACCAGGTGAACCGGGCGGTGGCCGTGACGGTGCGTCCCGTGCCGAAGAAGCACGACGACACGCCGCTGCACGTGGTCACGAAACGCTTGTCGGTCAGGTTGCTGACATTGAGCGCGAACTGCGTGCCGACGCTTCCGATCGCGCCCACGTCGTAACGGATGGCCGCATCCCACATCGTGTAGGACGGAATCAGGTAGACGTTGGCGCTGTCGCCATAGCTTTCGCCGTTGTAGCGGACGCCTGCAGCAAGGCTCAGGCCTGCGAGCGCCCCGCCCTGGAAGGTGTAGTCACCCCACAGCGCAGCGGTCCAGTCGGGGACCATCGCCAGCTGCTTGCCCCGGTAGCCGTTGTTGCTCTTGGTGACTTCCGAGTCCATCCACGATGCGGCGCCGATCACGCTGAAGCCATCCAGCGGGGTGATGCGGCCTTCCAGTTCCACGCCGCGCACGCGACCTTCGCCATCCTGTACCTGGCACTGGCTGGATCCGGTGGTGCCACAGGTGTTGTGGCTGGGATCCGGATCGTTGGTCAGGATGTTCTGCTGGCGCAGATCGTAGGCCGAAAGCGTGATCAGGCCATCGAATCCGGACGGCTGATACTTCACGCCCACTTCCCACTGCTTGCCGGTGATCGGGTCGAATGGCGTCCGGTCAAAGGACTGGGTAGCCGTGCTGCCTGCCGGCTGGAACGACTCGGCGTAGCTCAGATACGGGGTCAGGCCGTTGTCAGCCACGAACAGGATGCCCGCGTTGCCGCTGAAGGCTTCGTTCTTGATGCGGCTGGGCGTGCGTGCGCCGTAGCGATCCGTGGCGACGGTGTACGACTGCGTCCAGGTATCGTCCTTGGTCCAGTCGTAACGGCCACCCACGGTGAAGCGCCACTTGTCCAGCGCGATCTGGTCCTGCAGGTAGGCGCCGGTCTGGCGGTTCACGCCACCGGAGTAACTGATGCTGTTGGTCACCGGCACATAGCCGGTGTAAACGGGATTGAAGATGTCGATCGGCGCAGGATCACGCATCGCACCGCGCGCCGCATCCCAATCCGCCTTCTGCCAGTCCACACCCACCAGCAGCGTGTGTTCGGCCGAGCCGGTCTGGAACTTGCCGGTAATGCGGGTGTCGACCGTGTCGCCTTGGGAGTCGCCCTCGCCCCAGGTCGCGCGCCGCTTCTGGGTGCGTCCGTCCGGGTTCAGGCCGCCATTGGTGACCACGGTGCGGAAGGTCGATTCCACGTTGGTGCGGCGGGCGCCCTGGCTCAGAGTCCAGTTCTCATTGAAGGCATGCTCGAACAGCCAGCCGGCCGTCCAGATCGTGCGGTCGTAGGTGTTCCAGTTCGGTTCGCCAATGAAGGTCGTGTTCTTCATGCGCCCATAGGGGGTGGCCTTGAGCGTGCCGTCCATCGGCAGGAACTGGTAGGTCGAGCCACCGTCGTCGCGCTGATAGAGGCCCAGCACTGTCAGTCGCGTGCGTTCGGCCACCTGGAAGGTGTAGCTGGGGGCGAGGAACCAGTGCTGCTGCTGGGTGTGCTTGATTTGGGTGTCACCGTCGCGATACAGGCCCACCAGGCGACCCAGATGGCGCTTGTCGTCCGATGCAATGCCCAGGTCGAACGCGCTGCTGTACTGACCGTTTCCATCCAGACCCAACTGCAGCACCTGCTGCTGGTCGGGTGTCGGGGTCTTGCTGACCTGGTTGACCATGCCGCCCGGAGCCACCTGGCCATACATCACGGCCGACGGTCCCTTCAGCACCTCTACGCGCTCCAGGTTCCAGCTGTCCACCATGGTCCGGTTCCACTGGCCACCCTGCGGCGCACGCATGCCGTCGATGGTGACGTTGTTGCTCCAGCTGCCGGCATCGAAGCCACGGATGCGGAAGTCGTCAACGCGGTTGTCGATGCCGCCGCTTTCCAGGACAACGCCGGCCACGTAGCGCATTGCCTCGTTGAGGTTCTGCACACCGCGGGCGTCGAGCTCCTCGCGGGCAATGACCGAAACCGATTTGGCCATTTCGGCCACCGGGGTATCGGTCTTGGTCGCGCCGGAGGTGTGGGTGGTCGTTCGATAAGCGTTCACCCGCACTGCATCCAGCGTGGTGGCACTGCCACCGGGTGTCTGCGGTGATGAGCCTTCAGCGTGCCCAACCAGCGGCAACGCCAGCATCAGGGCAACGGACGTGGACAACAGGGTGCGCATGGGCACTCGGGAGGTAAGGATGATCTTGGTCATTGGAGGGCCTACGGTAGGAAGTGCGCCCTAGGCGGCAGCTGCGGCGACGTTAATTTCGCGTTAAATACTACCAGATGCGAATCATTCGCACTAGCAATACCCCCTGACCAAGATCAAGCCGTGTAGAAATGATCCAAGGAAGCCCGCTGGAGCACTGGACGCAGAGCCACAGTCCCTGGGAGACAAGTTGATTAGAGGAATTCTTCAGTTCCACGACCTGCAGGAACTCTGCCAGCCAGGCAAGAGGCCTAGGCTTGCCACTGTGATCCGATGGGCCGACGGATGCGGCATCCGCTTCCTGTACGACGGAAGCGGCGGGATCTGGACGACTATGGACGCGCTTAATGAAGCGCTCGGCCTAGCCGGAGCAGCGCCAAATCTCGCGCCCTACGATCCTGATGAATTCTGACAGCGCCATTGTGCCTATCGGTCAGTAGATCGATTTGTTCCAGAGCTAGCGACGGGAAGGCAGGGGTAAAGGCAATGCGCTCGCATCCGAAATCAATGCGAGCGCATTGCGAACGCACAGTCCAATAATCACGAATGGATTGACTTGATCAAGCCCTTCTCTTCCCGTCATTGGGAGCATTCGGAGCCTTGTCACGCAATTTCTTCACTGCGGCATCCAATGTATACATTGTCGCCTGATCACTTTTGATAGGTCGCTCTTTCTTCGGCGGAGCACCTTTCGGCTTACTGGACTTGGCAGCAGACTTCTTTACGGTAATGGAAACTTCGCTATCGACCATGATTTTCCCCTATGTTGTTGGGTGTCAAAGCAGCTATCTAGCCAATTCCGACACAGTATCCATACACTCACCGACACCAGACATCTCCAGCATTGAGAAGAGTCCTTGCGCACTCCCTCCGACAGAGGCAAAGGGCGCCCCATGCCTCTGTCGGGACTAGGAGAGCCGCCAATCGCATCGATACTTCTTCGTCAAACTCACCAGAAGCGACACCTAATCCTCCTCTGGAACAGGCCGAACAGCCAAGAGCTTGGTTGTAATGCTCGCAATCCGCGCGACTGAGGAAAGCGCAAACGCTGAAACCCCAGCAACGATAGAGTGAAGGCTTACGCTCTTAGGAAGATAGAAGGCAATCAGTGCGACAACGCACATCAGAACGCTCCCCCACAAAGCCTCACGAAGATAGCGAAGAAGATCGTCCAGATACCCACTACCTTTCAGGCGTCCATAAGCAGTGTCGCTCATCGCGTACAAAAGAGCTTTGAGCGTAGCCATGAAGCCCGTCAGCACTCCTCCCAATGAGATGACCGCAGAGAGATAGCTATCCGGCGACTGCACAGGCAAAGAAATGAACGCCGCTCTGTGCAGAACGCAGGCTCCGATACCCACGACCAAAGCTAGTATCCAAGGCGAAGCTCGCTCCCGATCTAGCGGCGTTATCCATTTTGAATTCGTTCTCGCCATCTTCTGTATGTCGCCTCCAATTTTCTAAAGCGCTCCTCCATTGGTAGGCGCTTTCCTGAGCCTGGCTCAATGGTTACATGATGCTTGAGTGTCTCGTTGATTAGGTCAACAGGACAAATATCACCGTCCGGGGTCTCACGGCCTGCGATCACGGCTGAATCGGCGGCACCGCTGTTGACCAGCCTGCTCAACCATCCTTTCGCTTTGCGGATCGACCTGTCCTTGTCATGACCAACGGAGACCTCAATCTTGATACGCGCACCATTCATGTCGGCGGCCTGGCCCAAAGCCTGAGTTAGCGCGTGCCCGTCCCTGCGCTGCCGCGCAGTCAGCTTGTCCAGATCCACGCCAACTGAGAACCTCCTAACCTCGGTGATTCTCTCGTAACGGGCCTCTGCGTCAGGATCAAGCACCACGTCGGCTTCATATTCGTTGGTCTCGTCTTCCAAATATGAAGACAAGTACTGCGCCATTGCGCTTGGCCTCACCCCATAGTGGTTGTACTGAGCTATCAGATGGCGGGTCTGTGGAAGATATAGCGCCGCAGCCTCTTCCCCGAAGAATTGCTCCTCCTTGATATCCAGATCTTCAATAGGCTGATCTTTGCTACCCTTCCCCGGCCCCGACACGTCCCTCAACTTCACGAAGTCCAAAGCCCATCGGCGCGGCAGTCCGTTCTCGGCGTCCCGCCGCTCCACTTTTTCCAATCGAACATTGGCACCGCGTACGTATCGAACGCGGTCTCCGATATCATCCCCCTCAACTACTCGCAGTAGAGAGCTGACGGACCTTTCTCCGCCAACTTTTTTTAGTCTGAAAAGTTGTATTTGAACGCGTGCCGGTTTCAAAACTGCGCCTCCCTTCGGGCAACTTCCCTCACTCAACATTGAGCGGGCTACTTGAGAGCCTAATCCCTAATCGGGAAACGTCCAATCGAATTGCTGGCACAGGAATTGCATCCGGCACTCATGGATCACTTCAAAATGCCAAGGATCCGGCTATGCCCAAATTGTATTACATCGCTATATGCGCGTTTGGCATGATCGGGGCTGTACCAAACAGTCAGAGGCTTGGACGGCCTTCGTCTACCCTCCTGGGAGGCCCTTGGCGACCGAAGACGCCTCCAAGGCGATCTACGGCCACTACGAGTCATTCGAACAGTGCCAAAGCGCCTCAATTGATGCACTGAATCAATCGGCATCCGAGAACCAGTAGAAAGACCCCGGGAGCTATGAGCGCGGCGTTGGCTGCCGATGCGAGAAAGAGTGGGTCATGTATGTCTGCAAGGAGACCCGGAAGTAGGACCAGTGCAGTGAGAAGATGTGTTGAACTGAGTGGAACATTTCCACCTCAACCACCCACCGGCCATTGCTGAAACAGCTGATCAGGCCACAGTGGCAGTGTCCACTCCCCCCGCCCAGACAGGACATGCCCGTCGCGTAGGTCGGAAGCCCTTCAGGGCTCTCAGATAGCGTCACTGGTCACCTACGCTCTGCCCTCGAAGCCCCCCAGTAGGCACTGCAGTTCATCGGTCTAACTAACGGGTTGACCACGGCGCGCGCACTGCCCTTGGAACTCTCGACCTTTTCCCACCCGCATGGTCAGGGCACCACTTAGGGCTGAATAGTGCCCAGAGAGCCCGGTGTAAGTGGAAATGGACATCAGACTCCCGGCAGAGCGAAGCTGGCCTGCATCGTAGAAGTCATTGGGGATCTCCATCCTCACTGTTCCCGCATCCTTGCTCCATAGCCGGATGATCTGCCCAAACTCGCGCATCTCGGCGTACATGGTCGCGGGCACTCCATCCCCACCATCTGCGGAAACTGTCCCTTCGCAGACCAGCACGTACTCATCAGAGCCATATCGAGCTAGAAGGAAGCCGGCCAGGCCGAGAGCCGCGGATAAGGCGACAACAGAGCCAATGGACCAGGCCAGTGCAGCTAGTAGTGCACGCCACACCGACCCACGCGACGGCTTACCGCCATAGAGCCGGTTGTTCTTCTCGTGCTCGGCCTGGGCGGCTAGCCAATCGGACTTACCCATTCAACCTCCTTAATGGCGGGAGGGTACTGCCGGCAGTTGACCACGCCGGTGTGGGAAAAGTTAGCCTCCTGCTGTGAACAGAGGCTTGTCGCTCAGGAGCTTTCCATCGCGGCGCAGCCATACCTCATAGCTGCTGAACTGAAGGAAGGGTGCCAGTTCATGTTCTTCCTTCTCCAATGGCTGGCCATCCAATGTGAAACCGTAACGGTGCACGGGAGAGCCCGCAATATGACCCCACAACTGAGGTCGCCCATCGTCGGCAAACACCAATGACCCAGGGATCGCGTGGCTGCGTTCCTCGTTCAACTGACCGAGGCTAGAAATTCTGACTTCTGCGGTGACATCCGGAGCAGTGCACAAGCCATAGTCAACGAAGCGACCGTGGATGCTCCCTGCATTCGACCCGGTTAGGACAAGTGTGCGCTCACTCGGTGCTTGTGGGGTATTGAAGCGTGCGGAAAGCACCCACTCACCGCGAAGGAACGTCAGCGATCCAAGATGCGCCTTTGTGCCGGTGCTGCGGATGAATGCATCTGCTGGATAGCTCATCACCATCTCCTTGGCAGCCCCGGCCAATGCAGGGCCTCAAGGCATCCTATCAGGGTCAACCTCGCCTCAGACCTTTAGGGCCTGACAAAACTCAGTGGATTGGGTCAGTTCGGTGGGCATAGTGACCGTCCACCGTGACCATCGCCGTGGGACCTACGAAGGCGACTACCAGGCCACAGGTACACGTCTCACCAACCTCCCCAGGGCACCCGTCCTCATGCAGGAGGTAGTGCCAGTTGATCTTCCCGATCAGGTCCTTCGCCAGGCCGGCGCGGGTGATGAGGTCTACGTAGTCCACCTCCCCCTCTGCCGAAAGGACCTGGGGGGCATCACAAAGCAACATGGAAGCGCTCCTTTTAGGGACACCAAAACTGGAAGTTGGGCCGACCTAGGCCCTCCCGCTCGCATCGCGCGCACGCGTAAAGGCGTCGGAAAACTCCGAAGATCCGGCCGGCCTCGCGCGCGTGCGCCTACTGGTCTCTAAACTCCAGGGTGGCGGTTGGCGGGCTCGCGCGCGTAGAGGCGTCCATTAATTCCAGCGCCCTCGCGTATGGAACGATCCGAGCCCGATAACTCATTGATTTACAAGCACTCCACAAAACTGTGCCGTGCGCGTCTTGCCACCTTAGCCCCAGGATTCCCGAAGGACAGCGGCCAGTTGCCGAAGCGACACGCGCTCCCCACCCTTCCAAGCATTCCTAGCCGCCTTGGCCTTTCCTTCGACGCTTCGCGGGCCGGTCGCCCGCTCCCACGGTCGCCAGTTCTGGATTGCCTGCGCCTGCCGCTGGCGCCGCTCTGGGGTCCAGCCATTGCGCATCTGAGATCTCCTCCAATAGTTCGTTCGGCCGACTTTTTGTTCCCGCGCGCCCGGCCTCTTCCGGGACCGGCCCGGGACTTTCCGGGGCAAGGTTGTTCACCTGCTGGTGGCCACCGGCAATGTTGGCCTGCTTCACGAACGCCACGGCTCTGGGGTACTTGATCTCGGCTAAGGTCTCCAGAGTCGTCCGGCACTGGGACTGTGCCTTCAGGGCCAGCCGCATGTATGTCTCGGTCGCCCTCAGGTGGCTACCCATGTTGAGAGCCGCTCGCCGACTCATCTCCAGAAACACCGCGTTGAGAGCTATAGCCTGACTGGTGAGAAGTGAGTCTGCCTGCTCGGTTCCTCCCCGCTTAGCTCGCTCCACTGCCTGCTGAGTAGCCCCTACAAGCTCGCCAATCTCCGAACCCTTGGCAAAGCCAGAATGCTGCGCAAACAGAAGGGCCAGGAACGCGTTGCTGTTAACCCCATCTGCCAGTTGCTCGGCATGGAGCTCCTCGTCCGATTGGCCTGGGCGGCGTGTGATCTTCAGCTCGGCGATGCTTGGGTCCATCGGATACTTCCCTCAGTTGTCTCGTTCAGACTGCTGGATCTATGTGGACGCCGCTGGACGGCCCAACGCGCGCGTACTGGTCTCAAAATCGGTGGTAGTCGGCCTAAGGTCCGCGCCAGCTCACTGGTGTACGATCCGCCCAAATAGGGGAGGACTCATGGACAGACTGTTCCCGACCGCGCTCGCCTTTATGGCCCTCTTGACGACGACCTGCGTCACCTCCGCCCAGACCTATGAGGGCAACGAGGGGGTCCTGTACGCCTGCGTTCGAGATGGGCTACGGACGTACACCTCTACGCCCTTACCCACCGACAGTGCATGCCGGACCATCAAGTACCGCTGGGTGGACAAGCACTCTGTACAGCCTGACCCGCCTGGCACCTTTATGGGCTACAAGTGCTCCTCAGACTGCAGCGGGCACAGGGCGGGCTATGCTTGGGCCTCAGAGCAAGGCACATCCTCGGTGCAGAACTGCCGAGGGAGCTCCAAGTCGTTCGTGGAAGGCTGCATGGCCTATGTGACATCCAAGACCAAGCGCAACGGCGCCAAGACCAACTGAGGCATCGCTATGGACTGGAAGACCAACAACTACGCTCCCCAGAAGAGCTGGGAAGCGATGAAGAGCGAGGCCTTCAACCAGCGCTACCCAGAGGGGAAGGCTGGCGGTAGATCCATCGCCTTGGCCATCATCGCCGTCCCCGTAGGCCTCGCTGCAGTCGCTGGGCTGGTGTACTCGGTTCTGACCTTCTTCGGCGGTTAACGGCCACCGGCCATCTCAGCCTTCAGACGCTGAGCCAGCTCCACCACCTCGTCGTCGTCCTCTTCCCTGCCAATCTGCAGCAGCGTGTTGATCTGACCAGCAATGTCGCCGCTGTCCCGCTCGGTGTTTCGGGCGAGCCAGCGGACCGTCTCGGGGTTGGTCATCATTCTGGCGAGAAGGTTGTTGGCGCCAGCCAGCGCCAGGGTCGACGCGACGGTGATTGCCGCCTGGCCCAGATTTCCCTGCAACGCATTCTGCCCAGCGATAAGTCCTGTGCCGCCAAGTGTCACGCCTAGAGCAGTCTGTTTGGCTGTGCCTGGCGGGTTGGCGAACACCTTGCTGCCGCTGCGGATAGAGTCGGCCATCCTCGCCAGCTGATTTACGTTCTGAACGTAGTCCGTCCCGAAGCGCGCATTGCTGAATAGCTGCCTCTTGGCCTCGGGGCTGATGTCCGCCCAGTTGCTCAAGAACGTCTCCATCGAGAAAGCATCGCCGGCAGCGTTCTGGTTGGCTTTACTAGCGCGCCCCATCCGTTGCAAGAAGGATGCACTGACGTCAGCGCGCACCTGAGCAGGGAGCGAGTCCATCACACGCTTCAGGGGAGTGGCGCCATTCCGCGCACCAGTGAACATGGCTTGGTAGGCAGCCTCCGGGCCCCCTTCCTTCTGGACGATCTTGCCGATAGCGTCCAAACGCTGCTCCCTGAGACGGTAGTAGTTGTTCGCCCTGGCGAACGCCTTCTTTGCCTCCGGCGTCGTGGCGGCAGCCTCCATGTCTCGGGAAAGGGCCGCGTACAGCTTCTTCCACTCAGCATGGGCAGCGTCACGGGTCAGGTACGTCGCCCCGACTTGCTTGCCAACCTTCGAGCGCAGTTCCTTAAGGGCCTGATACGGCAGCGTCCCGTCAGCCATGTTGCCCAAGGTGGCGCTCAGGTTCTGCTCAATGTCAGCTCGGCTCAGCACTGGCTCCATCACAGTCATTCCCAGGGACTGCCTGCGTGCATTCCTCTCTGCCGCTTCCTGGGCTTGCCACTCCAAGTACTGCCTGTACGCCGCCGCATTCTCACGCATCCCTGGCCGGCTGAGGACCGATGCGCCTCCTGTGGTGTCGCTGACCAACGCACGCTCAATCTGCTTAAGTGCCGCTTGGTCGAACAGGTGAGAAAGCTCCGGCGCTCCGTTGATCGCAGCGTTGATTTCCTGGAGCGCACCTCGGGCATTGGAGACGGGAACCATTTCACCGGCAGGGAGATGGCGATCCAGCTCGCTATACAACCGATCCGAAACCGACTGGGTTCGATCAACAAAGCCACCAGGCCCGTAGATTCCCTGTTGCACGTTCGTTCCGACCTGAGTCGGGGTCAGGTCCGCTCCGCCGGCCGCGATCCTGTTGGACAGGTCATCGGTGGCGTTACGCGCCGCAGCCGCCTGATCGGCCGCGCGCTGGGCAATCTGGCCCGAGCCACCCGGGGTATTGCCGAGGTAGGTTTCAAGGGCACTAGCACTACGATTACCAGTGGCTTGCCCGACACTCGGCGAGGTGCCAGAAGCAGCGAAGTCGTCAATCATGCTCTGCACGCCCGAGGCGTCATTCCCCCTCGCCGCCCGGCGCGCGATGCCAGCCGCCGCCGTTGGCACTGTGCCAGTGGCGCTGACACGACCAGCTGTGGCGAGACTGGCAACTCCGCTCAAGGTGCCAGGTGCAAATCCACCGGCCAGACCGGCCAACAGCTGATTGCCTTGAGTGGCTCCCGCCTCTCGCGCAACAGACGAGGCTCCTGAGCCAGTAGCAGCAGACACGGTCTGCAGGGCCGGCTGAGCAGACAGGAAGCTGGCAAGCTGGTTCGTGACTGGGGCCGCTGCGCGACGCCCAAGGTTAGCTAGGGCGTTGATGCCGCCGCCGATGCCAAGGGTTAGGCCGGTGCCGGTCAGCGCCTCGCCGACGTCACCCAGCACGCGGTCACCTGAGGTCTGCGCCTGCGGCAAGCCAAGCCGGTCAGCCAGAGCCGAGGCCTCCGCACGGTACGGGCGCGCCTCCTGTGCGCCCACAGCACGCGCAATCGGGTTGACCACGTAGTTGTTGAAGGCGTCACCGCCGACCGCACCAAGCAAGCCGCCTGCACCCTGCAGCACCGACCTGGCGCCATAGGCAAGGTCGCGACTAGGGCCGTATCGCCATCCATCCGGTGCAACTTGGCTGCGCTGACCGGTGGATGTCGCAGCTGCAGTGGAGCCCGCAGGTTCCACCAGTTCACCAGAAAATCGTGGCTTGCTCTTAACCGGCGAATCTACCGGGATTCCATCGAAACGGGCCATTGCTTACCTCTTTCGGTAGGTTCGACCATCGTCCGGGTCGATGTAGAGAGAACCGCTGGGAAGAGCCTTGAAGTCAGCATCCGTCTGAGGACGAGCAGGGCCAGCGGATGACTCGGGGCCACCACTGACGCTGCTTGTGACCCCAGAAAAGTCGGCCATGCCTGTGCCACGCACCGGGTCGTATCCGTATTGGCGTGCGATGTCTTGGTACTTCCGGGTTGTCCCGGTGATCCGCCCTTCTGCGTTGGTCGCGAGCTGAGCGGCTTGGTTGAGGAAATCCTGGCGCTGCGTGGGATTCAGCCGCTGGCCACTAATGGCTTTGTTATAGGCATTACGGACCTGGTCCGGTACGCCCGCCGCGTTCTGCGCATTCGCAAACTCTTGCTCTCGGACAACCGAGCCGGGATCCAGCATTTTCATGAAGGCGAAGATCAGGCTGAGGTCACCAGCCGCGCTAGGTCGACTGGCAGCTGATTGCACATTGCGGTACATGGAGAGGACGCCTTGGTCATCCTTGAGGTTCTGGGTCACTTCCTTCCGCAGACTCTGCTCCCCGCTTGCTACGGCTTGGGGTGATGAGTTGTCTGCTGGCCCACCAGGGATTGGCACTAAGCTGTCGCCCTGGTACGTGTATCCGTTAGGCGCGCTCTGTGGCTTCGGAGGTGTGTAGCCTAGGGCCCCAGTAGGGGAGACACTCCGATCGGGCAGCTGCGCATGGCTGCCGTCGGGAACGAGACCCCACTCTTCAGGATTCCGTAGGATCGATTCACGCACCGCAGGCTCCGTGACCTGCTCTATATCCACCAGCTCACCATTGGGCGCCCGGAACACAGTTGCACCGGCTGAAGAAGTGCCGGCCGTGGGATTGCCACCTCGCGCACCGGGTAGCGGTGAGAGCTGGCGCGTCCTGGGGTCCCAGACCATCTTGTAGGATCCGTTTCGACCGTCAGGCACATCAATCACATCAGCATTGGTCGGGGCGAAGGGGGCTTCGGCAACCACGTTTCCCGTCGCGTCAAAGCGCTTGGACCCTGGCGATAGCGTGAACTGCTCGCCCTGAGCTGTCGGTCGACCAGCGGCGACAGCCAGCACCTGATCGACAATCGGCATGACCGAGGCAGCGTCGAACTCGTCCGGGATCTCGGCGCCGAAGCTGCGCTTCAAATACGGAACGGCACTTCGGTAAATACCAGCCTGCATCTGCGGATTGCCCGCGAACTTGGTGAGCGACTTCGCCAAGCCAACGAGCTTGTCTTGCTGTCGATTTCCTTCGGCCTGATAGGCCTGGGCGCGCTGCGGATCGAGCGCATAGGCGCGGTCGGTCGCGGCAAGGTCGCCCGCAATGACCTGCGGCCCGATCTGCTGCAGCTCGGCCAGCATGTTGCGCTGCGTGACTGCCTTTTGGCGCTCAAGACCGTTCTGCATGCCTTGAGCGAAAGAATCATAGAAGGTGGCCATTGGATTCGGGTACTCCGTCTGTAGTCGCCTGGCTGCGAGTGGGAAGGAGCGCCTGGCGCGCCTTCATCAGCAAAAAAAGAAGGCGGCAGCACTCGGGGGCTGCCGCCTGGACCCGCCCTTGGGGGGACGTGGGGTCCTACTAGATAGGTCGGGATCTGGGTGTTTCTGACTCCCGCGTCCACTGGCGTCCACATGGATCTACTGCTCGCAGGAAGCGCCCATTGCGGCGGCAACTCTCCGGCTGGCGCGGCCCAGCCATTCAAGCAGGCGCCTCTCAGCCGACTGCACCTCGACACGAAACCGCTGCTCTTGGCGGGCTTGGCCCTTGGCCGACTCCCGATAAGACTGCTGCTGGCGGCCGGCCAGCAATCTCCTGACCGCTTCCAGCGAAGCCCAGTCTGGGTGTCCGCACGCAGTCATGTGCCGACAGACCAACGGCCAGCTTGTCTCGTCACCGATGGCGTACAGCATCAGCCAGGCGCCAAGTGGACCGTCCAGCTGGGCATCCGCGAGAGCGTGCAGCACCAGCTTGCTCTGCCCCCTGACAGGCGCGGCCGTAAGCGAACCCTGCGTCTTCCAGCTCCGTAGCTGGCGAGTACGATCAGCCGCAGCCGACGAGCGCATCACTGCCAACTGGTCAAAATCCAGCACCGCTTGGCGATCCCTCGGGCTGAACCTATCCAGCGCTTGCTTGCGGGCCGCCGCCTGCGTCGGCAGGTACTTGGATGCGGCCTGCTCAATCGAGTGCACTCGATGAATAGGTAGGTACGCACCGTCACCCGGGCAGGACTCCTCACTGGAGCAGCGCCTCGTCGCATGCCGGATTGTGGGCCGTGTTGGCGCCCCGAAGCCAAACGCACGAGCGATGCTCCTCACAACCAAATCGACTGCCTCGTTCTCCAGCAGCACCATCTCCAAGTACCGCTCATGGTCTCGAGATGGCATGGGCGGCCTCCCAGTGCGACCAGTCCGGCAGACGGACTACTCCGCCTGGCGAACCGGTTCGCGCTTCTACTTGGAGGCGTCCAGAAACGACCGCCGTGGCCTGAAGCCCTAAAGCCAATGCCTTGAAGCAAGAAGAGCGCGCTCCGCTTGGTATATATCTAGAAGGGTGTACACATAGCGACCTCGAAGGGGTGTGGATAACCGCCTGACTGGCCTGCATTGCAACCTCGTAGGTCTCTATGCGGGCCAACTCATAGCGGGATTGGCCTGCATAGCGACCTAGTTGGCCTACATAGCGACTACCCATTGCGACTCCTCCATAGATTCGGCGGAGTTACAGTCGCTGGCTCAAGGTGCTTTTCGGACTCATCGACGGCGTAATAGGTCAGCGCGTACAGGCTGCACATGTTCTTGCCACCTTTGCGCGTCTCGATGATCCAGCCTGCGGCAAGGAGCTCAAGCTTGGCGCCGTGCACCGTCGCTTTGCTCCTCCAACCACGGGTCGAAAGCATCGACCAAGGGATGCTCAAATCGCCGTTCTTGCCAGGTCTGTATTGCCTGGCCAGTTCCAGCAGCAGCTTTATGGCATTACCGGACAGTTGGCCGAACTCCGGAGAGTCGGAAATCCTGTGCTCAAGCATCAGGAACGGCGCGCCCTTCGCCCGCCCTACGAGCCTCTGCCGTCGCCTTTCATTGTTCTTCTTGGGTTGCGCCTGGCCATAGCTGGCGCCGCCCTCTGGAGACCGCTGGGCGCGGTCCTGGCTTGTACTGTGCATGTGCCCCCCAAGGGCTAGGATCACGGCGTCAGCCGCGCTTGGGACGTTTGGCTCTACAGATCGTCCCTGCATCGACGTGACGCCAGGTCTTCTTCTTGCGAATACACCTGATGGTTGAGCTATTTACGCCGTAGCGGCGTGCCCAAACCTTGGTTGGAACGATTCCTACCGTGCGCAGGACCGCTTCCACCTCTGCAACGCTGAGCTTGCACTGGGAGGAGGGACTGCCGAACTTGGCTATGTTCCGTGCGCGTTGAAGTTGGCGATTCTCCGAACCAGTCACCAATTGCAGGTTGTCCAACCTGTTATTCGACGAATCACCATCGAGATGGTCCACCTCCATCCTCTTGGGCACAGGACCGTGCACGGCCTCCCACACGAGCCTATGGGCATACCAGGTTGTGCAGGACCCACCTGCTCGGCGGTGAATGACCCTGATGTACCCGTCACGGCTTCTCCGGCCTACTGTCCGTCCGCAGGCGCTCCATACCTCCCCAGTACTCGGCGAGACGAGGAGGCCGCTGGCGCAGTGCAGTAGCTTGCTAATCGCGCTAGGAAGCATTGGGGACCTCCCAACCGATCTGCTGAGTGCTGCACCAGGTGGCTGCATGCTGCTCGAGAAGAGGCTTGCGCTCGCTGTATGGCCTGCCCTGCCCGATCCACACCGCGTTCTGCATCCTGAGCTCTTGCTGCAGCCTGAGCTGGTCTGTGGAAAGCGAGTCTTCGCAGACACCGCCAAAGACCCCAGTGATGCAGTGATTCACGAGTCGATGCTCGGTGGCGTAGTCGTAGCCCTTCGGGTCCCGGCCCAACCCAACCAGCGTGTCGTGCAGGATCCGGCACATCACGGTGCCTGCGACGCGCTTTGCCATTGCCGCATCCTGCCTAGTGTCATTCGAGAGGAATGCCGCTGCGAGTACGTCAGCCGCCTGCTCTTGGAAGAGGATCACGCGCGTTCGAATGGCAGCCTTCACCTTGTTAGGGTTAACTGTGGCCAGCCAGAACGGGAGCCTAGACAGGGGCAATGCCTGCATCTGGCGACCTTTGCCATCGCCAGCAACCATCCCCCTTAAGGTAGACAGTTGCCGAGCTAGGACGGGGTGAGATTTCAGCTTCTCGAGCTGCTTGGACCAATCCAGACCCATGCCTTCCACGATGGGCCGCATGGCGACAAAGGGTTGTCCTTGATGGAGACGGCCGATGAGTTCGGCACCGTGGAACTCGACGTGGACGATTCCAGTTGCCATTAGGCAGCCCTCCCCTCTTCGCAGCGGGAGTCGATCCAGCACCGCACCGCCTCCGAGTCCCAGGCAGACAACCGGGCAGCCACTCGGATCGGTCGGGGAAACCGGCCTTCCTTCGCCATCTTGTAGATGAGAGAGCGGGACATGCCGCAAGCGGCGATCACCTCAGGCAGGCGCATTAGGGTTCGGCCCTGAGCGGCCACCCGCCCAAGCCGGATAGCATCTGAAGTCATACCGAGGTCTCCTTATGCTGAACCCAAGCCCGGCGGGCCGTGTCCGGCACCCTGTACTCCGTGAGGGAGTAAGAGCCGTAGCTGTCACGCCTCCGAACGCTGACAGCGAGAAGGAGCCCGCGCTCGATCAAGCCCCAGGCATCCTTACGGCCCGGCTTGGTCTCGGCATGGGGGTGATCTGCGGTCCAGCCACCGAGATCCAGCAGACGTCGCTGGTCTGCGCTCAGATCGGAGAAGTCGAATCCGCTCATCGCACGGCCTCCAGTCTGGAGGTCAGCACACGCTGGAGGTCGACCTCAGGGATCAGGGATCGAGTTCCAATTTTGACCGAGCGGATCTCGCCCGCTTTGATCAACTCGTAGAGGGTCGTCCGGCTGACGCTGAGTCGGCGGCACGCGTCGGGGATTCGGTGGAGCAGGGGGTCGAGAGCGTTCGTAGAGATGACCATTGTCCGTACCTGTTAGCTGGGTACGAACCGGCGTCCGCACCCGCCCGGCTGTGTCCGGGCGGATGTAAAACTATGCACATCGACGTGCCACTAGAAGGGCCAAATGAGGGACTCATTCTGTTCCGGTCGTATTGCGACACTTCTACTTTCCGGAAGATTTCTCCCCCCCTAAACTTTCCTGCATCTGCGCCGCATCCTCATTCGCAGCCTGAACTGCCAAAGCCTCTATATTTTCCTTGGAGGCCCAGGCTCTAGCGTTCGGCAGCAGAGTCTTTCGGACGTCATCAACCTCGACTCTACGCCCGGCCGGAAACGCCGCGTCGCACATGTCCCCGTACGTGATTTTTTCCCCCGTGAGTCGACGCCAGTGATCCAGTACAAGCAGTGGCACGTAGCCACTCTGTATCCAGCGGGAATAGTCCGCCCGAGAGAACGGGCGCTTGGCCGCACGGTGACTGTCTAGCTGTCTCATCGCCGCCAGCCACTTATCAAAGTCCTGCCGAATGGTTGCATCTGGCACGCTTAGATCAATCGCGACAGCCCTATTGTTGGTCAAAGGCAGCGCTGACTTAGCGAACTCAGGGGAGTCACGGAGCGCGACAAAGAACGGCATACGACCAAATTCTTCATAGGTCCGGACCCGTTCCTTAGCTTCAAGCCAGGCTTCGTAATCCGCACTTAGCTCACATTCGATGACGCGCCGGGAGCTACCAACCAGGTCCTGGGAGCCCTCCAGTTTTTCTAGACGCGCTGCCATTTGCGCGACCGTCCAATTGGTGATCGATGCAACGCTCCCAAAGGCGTAGACCTCTGGGTTGGAGGCATACTTTTCTTTCCACCACTCGTGCCCCTGCCTTCCCAGGCTCTTCTGTAGGGTGCTGAACATCTTTTCGAGCTCCACTCGATGCTCAGCGTCATCCTCTACAACAGAATGCAGGATTTCGCTGACGTCACTCACGATGGAGAGCTCAACCATGACACTCAACCAGTCCTCGGTAGCGAAGTCCGTCAAATCGTCGTAAGCATTCAGATCGAACCAGTTGGGAATTCGGGTGGCAGGTTTGGGACGGGCCATGTAGTTGTTCCTCAATTCAAGCTGCCTCTTACTGAGGCCTTGCGTCCAGGGATGACAATTCGAAAGCAGGATGGTCGGACCTATCAGGGATCAGACATTGCACTGGAACCATGCGCCTACCGGCGTACTCCTCAACGGTGACCGATGCCAAGTCGCTGAGAGCACTCTCCAATTGTTCCATGGTGTAGTCAGCCCCCTTCTTGGATTCAAGGCCTCGCATCAGAACGTCCCTCAGCGGTGATACAGGCCCAAAGAATCCATCGATAACGCCTCGCTGAGTGCTGTCCAGACTCCCGCCATACGCTTCAACTGCCGAGCAGACAATATCGGCCAAGTGGGCACTCTTGCTAGTGCGTTGGTCTGCTGCGGCTTCCCCGAGAGCTTGGAGGAACGCGATGCAACAGACCCGCCCTACTTCCCTGCCCATCAGATGGCCATGAGCTTCCGGCATCCGCCAGTAGTCCCCGAGCTTGGCGTGGCTCTGGCGGTAGAAGGGCAAGCGGTGGATGGGGTTTGCACGGGTCCGATTGAATCGAACTGGTCGTCTATGCCGGGGTGTGCTTGACCGATTCACGCGATCCTCCTGATCCTCGTAACGGCAATTACCGCAGCCAGAATGGACACCGACTCGCGCGGCAGCGATTGGCCTTGATCCATGAGCGACAGGCAGTACACGTAAAGTCCTCCACCGCCTCGGTCCTGTACGAAGCGAACAACAGGCTCTCCGTTGATATCTACGACGTAGACGCCGTCATATCCCCATCGGGTAACACCGAGATCGACCAACAGAACGTCGCCAGCCTCCAAGGCTGGTGCGTTCAGATCATCCTTGACGGACACGTAGGCGACACTTGCCCCAGTGCGCTCGCCGGCCGAGCAGTCACCCACAGAGACAGCCGCCTTGACCGTCGGCTGACTGACCAGCCCCCTTCCGTTAGAGCTTGTTATAGCTTGGCTGATTGCCCGGCTCACAGGACCTCCTCGATCTTCTTGGCAACAGAGGTGGCCCTTTCGTTGACCAAATTGACCACAGCCCGAACCGCAGGAGGGATCGCCGACTCTCCCATCTCGCCGGAGTTGAGGAGTAGATCGGTTACACCCTGGATATCCCATACAGCCTGTGCTGCATCGTTGAGTGCATGGCGCAGCTCAGTGAGACGCTCTTTCATCGCTGTCGCTTCCATTAGTCGACCCTCGATGCACGGCGGAGTGCTTGGGATTGCTCCAAGAGATGATCCAGAACGGCAAGATCATCGAACGAGGGAACCGAGTCGTTCTCCATGCAAGTTTTGAAGAAGGAGCGAACAAAACTGACGTAAAGGCTGGCGTCGCCAAGTGCGTGCAGTGTGTCAATGCCGGCGCAGATCTTGTACGTGGGCGCGTTGTCCTGCACTGGGATCCCCCCATACGAGGCCTCAATGGTCACTTCAGAAGCAGCCATGGATCACCTCCAGGCATGTAGCGACTGACGTAGGGGAAGCAGTGGCCAATGCCAGGGCGGAGACAAACAGCACCGTGCAAAGCTTGTATGTGTTCGCGTCGTCGTTGAGGGCGAGCCAGCGGTGGACTCGGACGAACGTGGTGGGCCGAGTAGCCCTGCTGATGATTAACGGCCGTTTTTCGGCCAAGCGCGCCCGTTCAGGCGCAGCAAGTACAATGCTGCAATCCATGATCGACTCTCCAATAGTCGGTTGTGGTAGGCCGAGCTAGGGGTTCCCGCCCCTTTCTCGGCCGCTTTGTTTATGCGGTTCTACTGCCTTGATGGCCCTCCTTAAGGCCTCTGTGAGGTTTAGGCGCGCTTGGCCTTGAAGGTCAGCACGTTCGGTTCTGCAACCCGCAGTTGGTCGAGGTAGTCGGACCAGGCCTGCATCATCTTCCGGCGTTCCGGCAGGTGCGTCGCCCGGTTGTAGGCCCGCCCAAGCGGATCCTTCACGGCATGCGCCAACTGATGTTCGATGTAGTCCGGGCGATAGCCAAGCACCTCATCCAGCACCGTTCTTGCCATCGCTCGGAAGCCATGGCCCACCATCGTGTCCGAGTCGAATCCAAGGTTCCGCAGCGCCGCGTTCAGTGTGTTCTCACTCATCGGCTTTAGGACACTGCGAACTCCAGGAAAGACAAATTCGCTCCGCTTCGTATACGGGTACAGCTCCCGGAGAACCTCAACGGCCTGATCTGACAGAGGGACGATGTGCGGCGTTTTGGTCTTGCTGGTGACGTAGCGCCACTCTGCAGCATCGAGGTCGATGTCAGCCCACTTCGCCTGCCTAAGCTCCCCAGGGCGAACAAACACCATTGGGGCCAGCTTTAGAGCAGCTTGCGTGACCAGTGCCCCTTGGTAGCCCCACAGCGCGCGCAGGAGGCCGCTTATAACGGCGGGATCGGTCACGCTGGCGAAGTGCTTGGTCTGAGGCTGTTCAAGCGCTCCTGTGAGGTCCTGAGCGGGATTACGGTCTGCACGACCCGTAGCGATGGCGTAGCGGAAGACCCGCCCAGCATGCGCCCGGGCGCGATGCGCGGTTTCTACGACACCGCGCTGTTCCAACTTCCGCAGTGCAGCCAGTAGCAAGGGGGCCGTAATGTCCCCGATAGGCAAGTCCGCGAGCCCAGCAAGGTCCTTCTCGATCAGACGACGCTCACGCACGACCGATCCAGGAGAAAGGCCTTCCTTCGTCCGCTTGGCGAGCAACTCCAAGCCGATGGCTCCGAAGGTGTTCGCGGCCCGTTCTCCTTGGACTGCCTTTTCGACCCTGGCCACTTGAGCCGGATTAGCCCCGCCGCGCAGGAGCGAGCGCAGACGGTCGCGTTCGACGCGGGCAGCCTGCAGCGACATCGACGGGTACTCATCGAGCGTGACGATGCTGGCCTTTCCCAGATAGCGGTAGCGGTAGCGCCACACCTTGGCTCCCGAGGGGCGCACTTCAATGCACAAGCCGTTGGCATCAGCCACACGGAAGGGACTGGCCTTCGGCTTGAGCGAGCGCAACTTGGTGTCGGTCAGCATGTGAGTCGAGCGCCTGTGAGTCGTCTAGGGGCGTCTAGCCCTTTGACACACAGCCTGACTCACTTTTTTTGTGGATGCAAGTGGATGCCGCTGGACGGCTATGGATGTCTAGCAGCACTGAAATCAAGCAACTTAAGGACTTCGCGGACGTCTCTGGACTTCTCTGGACGTCAATGTGGTGGGCCCACCAGGATTCGAACCTGGAACCAAGGGATTATGAGTCCCCTGCTCTAACCGTTGAGCTATAGGCCCTGCGCAGCATCACAGTGTAGTGAGGCCGGCAATGGGTTTCCACTGCGCGCCCCCTACCCCCTCACGCCACTACTGCCCCAAGCGCTGCATCAACCGCTCCAACGGCGCACGGTTGTGGTACTCACCGTGCAGGCGGCGCTCGCGCTCGCCACACTGTCCGTTGTCGGCCACCACCAGGTCGGTGCCGCGCAGCAGTACACGTGTCGTGCAACGCCCCTGGCGCAGGTACAGCACATCTTCGCCCTCCTCTGGTGCAGCGCGCCCCAGAACCTGCGGTGCCGTTCCCTCACCGCCCTCCTGCGTGCTCAGCTCGAATGCGTCCCCCTTGGCTGCGATGTCGATGGCATTTCCTTCACTGCGTTCCCAATGGGCGACCCAGTCGGTCAGGCTGGTCGCGACGTAGTTGCTCGTTTTCATCACGCGCGACTCCGGCGCCCAGCTCACCACTTCCTTGCTCGGCGAACGTGCTTTTACGCAGTAGTAGCTGTTCCAGCGGTCACCGATCACCAGGCCAGTGCCCGGTTCCATCTCCTCGCCACTGCGGCACCCATCCCGTTCCTCGTCCAAGCAGCCCTCTGCCTCGCCCAGCAGCAGCACCTGCCCGGTATCGACCACGCGACCCACGGCATAGTCGAACTGGCTGCTGAAGAAACTCTCTGCATTGCACGCCGGTGGTTTCGGAGTATCCGCCCAGGCAACCAGTGGTGACAGCGAGAGCAGCAGGATCGGCAGTTTCATCGGCATTCCATTGACCAGTGCAAAAACAGGACACGCATCCTATCCCGTCGCGCGCAGCGCGGAAGACCGCAGGCAAAAAAAACAGACCCCGCTTGCGCGGGGTCTGTCGGGTGCTTCATATGCAGCGGATACCCGTCAATCGATATCCAGGAAGCTGCGCAGCTGCTCCGAGCGGCTCGGGTGACGCAGCTTGCGCAGGGCCTTCGCTTCGATCTGGCGGATGCGCTCGCGGGTCACGTCGAACTGCTTGCCGACCTCTTCCAGCGTGTGGTCGGTGTTCATGTCGATGCCGAAGCGCATGCGCAGCACCTTGGCTTCCCTCGGGGTGAGGCCGGCCAGCACGTCGCGCACGGTTTCAGACAAGTTGATGTTGGTGGTGTTCTCGATCGGGGACTCCACGTTGGTGTCCTCGATGAAGTCGCCCAGATGGGAATCCTCGTCGTCGCCGATCGGGGTTTCCATCGAGATCGGCTCCTTGGCGATCTTCATCACCTTGCGGATCTTGTCTTCCGGCATGTCCATTTCCTTGGCCAGCTCCTCCGGCGTAGCCTCGCGGCCGTACTGCTGGAGCATCTGGCGGGAAATGCGGTTCAACTTGTTGATCGTCTCGATCATGTGCACCGGAATACGGATGGTGCGTGCCTGGTCGGCGATCGAGCGGGTGATCGCCTGGCGGATCCACCAGGTGGCGTAGGTCGAGAACTTGTAACCGCGGCGGTATTCGAACTTGTCCACGGCCTTCATCAGGCCGATGTTGCCTTCCTGGATCAGGTCGAGGAACTGCAGGCCACGGTTGGTGTACTTCTTGGCAATCGAGATCACCAGGCGCAGGTTGGCCTCGACCATTTCCTTCTTGGCCTTGCGCGCCTTGGCTTCACCGTAGGCCATGGCACGGCTGATTTCCTTCAGCTCTTCCAGGTCCAGCTGGGTCAGCGTCTCGATGTCGATCGTCGCCTGCTGTTCGGCAATGATCTGGTCCTTCACTTCGCGCAGGGCCGAGGACCACTTCTGCTTGCGCTTCAGTGCGTCTTCCACCCACTCCAGGTTGGTCTGGTTGCCTTCCCAGGAACGGATGAAGTCCTTGCGCGGCATGCGCGCAGTGACGGTGGCCAGGTTCAGCACGCGACGCTCATGGGCCTTGATCGACGCCATGGTGTCGCGCAGCTGCTTGGTCAGCACATCGGTCAGCGGCAGCGGCAGCTTCAGGGTGACGAACACCGCCGACATTTCCTCGCGCAGGCGCGGCAGGTTCTTCTTGTCGCCCTTGGTCGCGGCCTTCTTGAAGGCGTTGAAGGCATCGCTCAGCGCCTGCATGCGCGCAGCGACTTCCTCCGGATCCGGACCGGTCGGTGCGGCTTCTTCCTCGCCACCCTCGACATCATCGTCCTCGTCCTCGTCGCCCTCGGCGTCCGCATCGGCGCTGTCATCGGCAGCGGCCGCCGGCGGTGCCGGTTCTTCGTCGGCCAGGTCATTGAAGCCGACGATCACTTCGGCCAGGCGCTTCTTGCCTTCCTTGTGGGCTTCATAGTCGGTCAGCAGCGACTCGACCGACACCGGGAACTGGCCCAGTGCAGCCTGGACCTGCGAAAGGCCTTCCTCGATACGCTTGGCGATGGCGATTTCGCCTTCGCGGGTCAGCAGCTCGACGGTGCCCATTTCGCGCATGTACATACGCACCGGGTCGGTGGTACGGCCACCTTCGGTGTCGAGCGCGCTCAGCGCGGCGGCAGCTTCTTCGGCCGCGGTGTCATCGACTTCGCGGTTGCCGGTGTTGCCGTCATTGAGAAGCAGGGTTTCCACATCCGGCGCAACTTCATGGACATCGATGCCCATGCCGTTGATCATGCCGATGATGTCTTCGATCTGTTCCGGGTCGACCATGTCGTCCGGCAGATGGTCATTGACTTCGGCGTAGGTCAGGTAGCCCTGTTCCAGGCCCTTGCTGATCAGTTGCTTGATTTCGGATTGGGCAGGACGTTCGTTGGCCATGTAGTGCTCGCGCCACCGGCTAGGGAGAAATAGGGAACGTAGCATTATACCAGCCCGGGGCCCCGCCTGCCGGGCGGTGGTCCCGCAGGCTCAGGGCCGGAGAAGGAAGGTCACGGGACCGTCATTGACCAGGCTGACGACCATATGGGCACCAAATCGGCCCGTTTCCACCCCTGGCGCGTGATTTTCACGACAGATCTCGACAAAACGATTGAACCCGCGTTCAGCCTCGTCCGGCGGCGCGGCCGTGGTGAAGCTCGGCCGCATGCCCGAACGGGTGTCGGCGGCCAGGGTGAACTGGCTGACCAGCAGCAGGCCGCCGCCGGTATCGCGCAGCGAGCGGTTCATCTTCCCGGCCTCGTCGGCGAATACCCGGTAACCCAGCAGGCGCTCGGCCATCCGCCGCAGCTGGGCCTCGGTATCGCCCGGCTCCATGCCGACCAGGGCCAGCAGGCCGGGCCCGATCTGGCCCACGGCCTCATCGTCGACATGGACGGCGGCCTGGCTGACACGCTGGATCAGGACGAGCATCGTGGGCTTCCAATGAACAGGGCCGGCCACGATAGCAGCGCCCTTGGCTAAACTGGCGCCGATGAATCCGCAACGCAAAGCCCGGCTGGTCTACCGCGCCACCACCCTGTTCGCCCGCCTGCCCTGGCCGCTGCTGCGGGCGTTCGCGCGCGCCCTGGCGTGGGCGTGGATCGCCCTCAATGCCCGGGAAAGCCGTGTCACCCGGCGCAACCTGGAGCTGGCCTACCCCGAGCTGGACGGCGCTGCCCGCGACCGGCTGCACCGGGAGCTGCTGCGCTCCACCGCCCTGCAGGCCATCGAAACCCTGCGCCTGTGGAGCCAGACGCCGGCCGACAACCTGCGACTGCACCTGAAGCAGCGCCATGGCGAGGCCCTGTACGACGCGGCGCTGGCCAGCGGCAAGGGTGTGATCGTGGCGGCCCCGCACTTCGGCAACTGGGAGCTGCTGAACCAGTGGCTGGCCTCGCGCGGGCAGATCGCCATCGTCTACAAGCCGCCGGAGGACGAGGCCAGTGATGCCTTCCTGCAGCTGGTGCGCGGCGGGCAGAACGTGCAGCAGGTGCGCGCCGAAGGCCCGGCCGTGCGCCAGCTGTTCAAGGTGCTCAAGGACGGCGGCGCCACCGGCATCCTGCCCGACCAGCAGCCCAAGGCCGGCGATGGCGTGTTCGTGCCGTTCTTTGGCGTGCAGGCGCTGACCATGACCCTGGTCAACCGGCTGGCCGAGCGCACGGGCGCCACCGTGCTCTATGGCTGGTGCGAACGCATCGGGCCGGACATGGAATTCGCCCTGCACATCGAGCCGACCGACCCGGCCGTGGCCGATCCGGACCCGCAGGTGGCCGCCACCGCACTCAATGCCGGCATCGAACGCATCGCCCGCCGAGACCCGGCGCAGTACCAGTGGACCTACAAGCGCTATACGCTGCGGCCACCGGGCAGCGACGAGGAAGACCCCTACGCGACCGAAGAGCATCCCCACTGACGGCCCCCCCGCCCAGGGCTCCCGGTCCCTGCGACCGGCGGCCGCACCGCGTTGAATTCAACGCCATCGCCCCCATAGAGACTGCGATGTCCGCCTCCCCCGGTCCTGCCATGTCTGCTGCTTCTTCCCTGTTCGGCGATCCGGCCGCGATCCGCTGCGAGCGCGCGGTTGCCGAACTGCGTGCCGGTCGCCCGGTGCTGCTCCACGATGGCCAGGGCCAGCGCCTGGCGGTGATCGCACTGGACAGCGCCACGGCCAGCAGCTTCGCCGCCTTCGCCACTGCCGCCCGCGAACGCCACTATCTGTTCCTGACCGCCACCCGTGCCCGCGTGCTCGGCGTGGACGCACCGCAGGGCGCGCGCCTGCCGCTGAGCGGTGTGGCCTTCGATGCCCTGCCCTCGCTGGGCTACCTGCGCGAGCCCGGTCCAATGCCGGAAGGCTGGAGCGCGGGAGACGCCTTCGATGCCGGCGCGGTGGAGCTGGCCCGCCTGGGCCTGCTGCTGCCAGCGATGGTGGCCGTGCGCCTGGACGCCGATGACCACACCTTCGACGGTGCTGCCGAGGTGGCCCTGTGCGACCTGGCCGAAGGCGCAGCACATGCGGCCCACGACTACGAACTGGTAGCGCGTTCGCCGGTGCCGCTGCGCGACGTCGGCATGACCACCTTCGCGGTGTTCCGCGGCGGTGTGGCCCAGCGCGACCAGGTGGCGATCATCGTCGGCGAACCGGACCTGACGGCCGTAGTGCCGGTGCGCGTGCATTCGTCCTGCTTGACCGGTGACCTGTTCGGTTCGCTCAAGTGCGACTGTGGCGACCAGCTGCGGCGCGGCCTGCACAAGCTGAAGGAACTGGGCGGCGGCGTGCTGCTGTACCTGGACCAGGAAGGGCGCGGCACCGGCATTGCCGCCAAGATGCGCGCCTACGGCTACCAGCACGATGGCCTGGACACCATCGACGCCGATGCACAGCTCGGCTTCGGTGCCGACGAACGCCGCTATGGCAGCGCGGTGGCGATGCTGCGTGGCCTGGGCATTTCGCGCGTGGCGCTGCTCAGCAACAACCCGACCAAGGCACAGCGCCTGCGCAATGCCGGCATCGAAGTGCTGGACTGCATTCCGGTCACCGGCGAGATCACTGCCGAGAACGAGAACTACCTGCGTACCAAGGCCGACCGTGCCGGCCACCTGCTGGATGTCGATGCACTGATCCAGGCTGCCCAGTAACGCAGCCGACCTGCTACCGTCTGCGCGGTGCGGCCACGGCCGCTACCGCCCGCCCTGCTGCCTGACGGAGCCCGCGTGACCGACGCCTCGATTCCTGTACCACCCGCCACTGATTGGCAGGTACTGCCGCAACGCGCAGCCCGCCTGGCCGCACTGGAAGGAGCCTTTGGCGGCCTGTTCGTCCCGGGCCTGCCACTGGCGGCGGCGGCGTGGTTCTTCGATCTGCCCGGCAGCCTGTGGACCGCTGCAGCCGGGCTGCTGATGGGTGTGGCCTTTGGTGCATGGCTGGGCCATCGACGTCTGGTCCGCACCCGTTGGCGGCTGGACGCACAGGGCCTGGGCCTGCGCCGCGACCTCATGTGGCAGCTGGAAACGCGCATCCCGCTCTCGCGGGTGCAGCATCTCGATCTGCGCCGGGGCCCGCTGGAGCGCCGTGCCGGCCTGGCCACGCTGATCGTGCACACCGCCGGCACCCGCATGAGCGCGGTGACCGTGAGCGGCCTGGACGAAGCCGACGCCGAACGCCTGCGCGACACCCTGTCCCACCAGCTCGACCAGGACGCCGACGCCCTGTGAGCCTGCCGCCCCCCCTGCCTGCACCGTTGCCCGCCGGTACCGAGGACCACCGGCTGCACCCGTGGTCGTGGCTGTTCGTGCTGCTGATGCAGCTGCGCCACTACTTCCTGCCGCTGGTCGCGCTGCTCGTATTCGGCCAGCGCGGCGACCGCGATCCGATGTGGGCGCAGCTGATTCCGCTGACGGCAATTGCCGCGCTGGTCCTGGTGTCGGTGCTGCAGTACCTCAGCTACCGCTACCACATCGGCAGCGATGCCATCACCGTGCGCAGTGGCCTGCTGTCGCGCAACCGCCGCGAGATCCCGTTCGCCCGCATCCACAACGTGGAAGTACGGCAGAACCCGCTGCATCGCCTGTTCGGCGTGGCCGAGCTGCGCCTGGAGTCGGCCGGCGGTGTGCGCCCTGAAGCGGAGATGCGGGTACTGAAGCTGGACCAGGCACTGGCGCTGGAACGACTGGTGCGCCAGCGCGGGCAGGCACCGCAGGCCAACGACGCCGTCGACGCGCCGCCCATTGCCGACGTCGACAGCGAACACGTGCTGCTGCGACTGTCCAGCTGGGACGTGGTGCGCATGGGACTGCTCTCCAACCGCGGCTGGGCACTGGCGGTGGCCGCGTTCGGCGTGCTGTTCCAGACGGTGCCGCGGCCGGTGATGGACGATGCCATCCAGCGCGGCGGCCGCGAGGCCTTCGGCTATGCCAGCCACCTGCATCCCGGCGTGACCGGCGCCTTCCTGCTGGTGGCTGCAGCCCTGCTGCTGGGCTGGCTGGCGCTGCGCGTGCTGTCAGTGGTGCTGACCCTGTTGCGTTACCACGGCTTCACCCTCGTCGAGCAGGACCGCCGCCTGACCGTGTCGGCCGGGATGCTCAGCCGCACCCGCAGCAGCGTCGCACGTCGGCGCATCCAGGCCTGGACCCTGCGCGAAGGCACCCTGCAGCGCTGGTTCGGGCTGCGCCAGCTGCGCATCGACAGTGCCGCCGGTGGCCCTTCGCGTGATGAGGACCGCGCCCTGCGCGAACTGGCGCCGCTGGCAACCCGCGAACACTGCACACGGCTGGTGCAGCACCTGCTGCCACAGCTGCACTGGCCGCCGACGCAATGGCAGTCCATTCCGCAGCGCGGCTGGTGGCGGCTGTGCCTGGGCGCGTTGCTGCTGGTACCGCTGCTGGCAATCGCTGCGCACTGGCGTTGGGGCCCCTGGGGCCTGGTCGTCCTGGCCTGGCTGCCGGTCGCACTGTTGGTCGCACACCGGCAGATGGCACGCATGGGCTGGTATCTGGACGAGCATTATGTGGCCGTGCGCGGCGGCTGGTGGAAACGCTGGTGGCGCTGGGCCGAGCTGGACAAGGTGCAGGGCCTGCGCCTGCAGCGTTCACCGCTGGACAAGCTGCTGGGCACCAGCAGCCTGCAACTGGATACCGCCGGTGCGCATGGCGACGTGGCACTCACCCTGCACCATCTGCCGCAGGCACAGGCACAGCAGGCGATGGAGCAGCTGGCGGTGGCATTGGCGCGGCGCAAGCTGCGCTGGTAAGCCATACAGGTGGTGCCGGCCTCTGGCCGGCAACCGCAGACATTCCAAGGTTGCCGGCCAGCGGCCGGCACTACCGCGTGCGGGGCCGTGCATCCACGCATGGCGTGGATCTCCTGTACAGCCGAGCCGATGCTCGGCTTACCTCTGCGACGGGCCCCAGTAGCCGAGGTCCTTGCGGATCTGCAGGTCGCGCATCCAGCTGCCGAATGGCTTGCGGCGCAGCGCCCCCATTTCACCGGACAGGAAATCCTCGGTGGCCGCGATCACCCGCTCGCTGGACAGGCCATCACGGTACGGGTGGATGGCATCGGCGTAGCGCACGATTTCCGCCTGCAACGCGGCGTCCGGATGCAACGCGCGCTGCAGCATCGCCGGCAGCTGTGCCGGGTCGTCGAAATCAATCATGTGCGGCTTCGGCACGCGGTTGCGGAAGGTCACCACCGGCTTGTGCTGGACGATGAACTCCGAAACGATCGACGAGGTGTCCGACACCAGCACATCGGCGGCACGCTGCGCGGCCATCACCTGCTCCGGCTCGATGAAGCGGGCATCGGCACCGGCCAGCGCGCGGTAGCGCTCGAACAGCTCCGGCGGACATTTGGGATGCAGGGTCAGCAGCCAGTAACGCCCACCGGCGGCGATATCGGTGGCGATCTGCGCATGCAGGTGCGGGGCCGCACTCAGCCGCTCGGTGAAGGTCGAGCCGAACAGGATCACCGGGCGATCGCCGGCCGGCGCGCGCAGTGCGGTGCTCTCGCCACCGTCATCGCGGAACAGCGGGTCCAGCTTCGGCCAGCCGGTCTCGGCCACCGCGAAGTGGCCCTGCAGGGCCGCGATCTCGCGGAAGGGCGTCGTGGTGGCCGGCCCCTGCGTGCAGTACAGGTCGAACATGCCGCGCACCCGGAAGTGGCCGCGCGCGCTGTCGCGCTTTTCCACATTGAAGCCATGGAACAACTGCACCTTGGCCCCCGAAAGGAAGGTCGGCACCCAGTTGGCCGCACTGAACACCGCCCGCGGGCGCATTGCCAGGGCCTGCTTCAGGCCGACGTTGGGCACCCCCGGCAGGCTGCTGCCGGCCGCGCCGCCCTCGAACCAGGCCGCAACCTCCTGCCCGGACGCGTGCAACGCCTGCGCCAACGGGGCGAGAATAGGCAGCGCATAGCGCTCCGTCGCAAACAACAGGTACCCGGCCATCATGTCCTCCACGACCGCTCCCATCGAACGGCCTCGCATCTCGGCGTGCATTATCGCGTTCAACGAGGCCGGGCGCATCGGCGACTGCCTGGCCTCGCTGGCCTTCTGCGACGAGATCGTGGTGGTGGACTCGCAGTCCACCGATGCCACCGTGGCCATCGCCGAGGCGGCCGGTGCCCGCGTGCTGCAGCACGTGTTCGAGGGCTTCCGCAGCCAGAAGGCGTTCTGCGTCGAGCAGGCCAGCCACGACTGGGTACTGTGCCTGGACGCCGACGAGCGCATCAGCCCCGAGCTGCGTACGGCCATCGAACAGGCCCGTGACGGCGGCTTCGCCGGCCACGCCGGCTACCGTTTCGCCCGCCTGTCCGAATACTTTGGCAGGTTCCTGCGCCACGGCAATGCTTACCCGGACCGGGTGATGCGCCTGTTCGACCGCCGCCAGGGTGGCTGGCGCGGCAGGCGCGAGATCCACGAGGCGGCCAGCGTCGACGGCAACGTCGGCACCCTGCGCGGCGATCTCATCCACTACCCCTACCGATCATTGCAGCAACAGCTGGCCAAGACCGAGAAATATGCCCGGATGATGGCCGAGCACGAGTTCGCGCGTGGCAAGCGCGCCACGCTGGGCAAGCTGGTGCTGGCCCCGGCCTGGCGGTTCTGGCGCGGCTTCCTGTTCCGCGGCGGCTTCCGCGACGGCTGGCACGGCCTGGTCTATGCCTATGTGCGTGCCAACTACGTACGGCAGAAGACCATCATGCTGTGGATGCTGGGCAACGGCCAGGCGGTGGCCGATCCTCCGGCCCCCATGGAACGGCCCTGAGCCTGCTGTGTCACACTTGTCGCGCGTTGCCTGAAGATCCCCCATGAAAATCCTGTACACCAACTTCCACTACGGCGACGGTGGTGGCCACACCACGTACATCGTGTCCCTGGCGCGAGCCCTGCATGGCCAGCACACGCTCCATGTCGCAGCCCCCGCCGACAGCCGCCTGCTGCGTACGGTGGCCGAGGAAGGAATCGCCACCCCGCTGCCCATGGCCTTTGGCAGCGGCCTGCCGACCCTGCCGCAACAACTGGCCGAACAGCGCGCGTTGCGCCGGCTGGTGCAGGACGAGGGCATTGACCTGGTCCACGTCAACGGGGCTCGTGACCACCGCTTCGTGATGCAGGGACTGCTCGGCATGCGCCGCCCGCCGATCATCCTGACCAAGCACAACAGCAAGCCCACCCGTACGCTGGGCAATGCCTTCAGGGCACGCTGGGCCACCGACCGCGTGATTGCGGTTTCTGCGCACACCGGGCGCCTGCTGGAGCAGGGGCCCTACCGACGCTGCCCGATCGATGTGGTGCGCAATGGCGTCGACCTGGACCGCTTCGCACCGCTGCCGGCCGACGCCGGCCAGGCGATGCGACAGCAATGGACGCAGGACCCGGATGCACTGCTGCTGGTCAGCAACGCCGGCACCGATGACTACAAGGGCTGGATCGACCTGGCGCAGGCCATTGCCCTGCTCCCCGACGCGATCCGCCCGCATGTGCACATGGCGGTCGCCGGTCACCTGCCCAACGCGCAGCAACGCGCGCAGGTGCAGGCCCTCGGTGACGTCGCCGCACAGGTCCATTTCACCGGCCTGCTGGCCGATACGCGCCCACTGATCGCCGCCGGCGACGTCGGCTTCGTGCTGTCCAACGACATCGAAACGATCTCCTTCGCCTGCCGCGAAATGATGGCCAGCGCCAGGCCGATGCTGGTCAGCGACTACGCGGGGCTGCCGGAGAACATCGAGCAGGGTGTCGATGGCTGGGTCGTGCCCACCCGAGACGTGGCCGCCATCGCCGCACAGGTGCAGGCGATGTATGAACAACGCCAGGTGCTGCCGGCGATGGGCATGGCCGCCCGCCGCCATGCAGAGCGCGAGTTCGGCCTGCAGACCTTCGCCGGGGCGACCCTGGCCAGTTACGAAGCGGCCCTGGCCTCGGCCTGATCTGCCCGGCGCGGCTCGGACAGGGCCAGCAGCAGGGCAACCCAGGCGGCATAGAACGAGGCGGTTCGCATGTCACGCAGCATCATTTCGGTGACCCCGAAGACGGCGAATGCAACGCAGATGCTCAACCCTGCCGCGGCATGCAACCGCGACCGTTCGTCGCCACGCCACAGGCGTGGCACGAACACCAGCGCAGGGGCCACGTACACCAGCACAAGGCCAAGCCCCCCCAGCACGCCGTAGGTGGCCAGGAAATACAGCAGGTCGTTGTGGGTCTCGCCAAAATCACGCGCGACCATCGCCGACACCTTTCCCTCTCCGGCAAGCCGTTCAAGTTCCTGGCGGAAGCGGTCGCCACCACCGACACCGAACACCGGCTGCTCGCGGATCATGTAGCCAGCCGCGGTCCACAACTGAAGGCGGATGCAGACCGAGGTATCGGCCAGGTGGTCGGCACTGCAATCGCCATACTCGCTCACGCCAGCATCGATGCGATCGCGCAACGCACCATCATGGGTGGCGACAATGCCGACGCCGGCCGCCAGCACCAGGCCCAGCAGGATCTTCATCCGGCCAAGCCGGCGCCCCATCACCAGCAGGCCGATCAGCAGGAAGCAGGGAATCGCCAGCAGGCCACCGCGGGTCTGCGTCCACAGGAATGCGACCAGGCCAAGGATGCCGGTCAGCAGCTTCAGCGTGGCTTCGATGCGGGTGAAACGGGTCACCGGCAGGCCCAGCGACATCAGGCTCAGCACGCCGAACAACAGGGTCAGGTCGCCGTAGGTCACCGCATTGAACTGCTGGGTGGCAGGCCGCACGCCGGTCTCCAGCGCCAACCAGCCAATGATGGCCGCTGCCGCCCACACCGCGGGCAGGGTGCCAAGCATCGCCCGCGCAAGGATGCTGCGCGGCACCCGCAACGCGGCGAACAGGATCAGCAGCATCGACAACAGGCGCGCGGCCTTTTCGACCTCCGATCCCTTCCAGATGCCATGCACGCCCAGGCTGATCAGCACGCCGACCAGCATCACGCCCATGCCGATGCCCATCCACGCATAGCGCCGGGCGGAACCGGGCAGCAGGCGCGGAGCAGCCGAGGGCATCACCAGCAGGATGATCGACAGCAGGATCGCCAGGTAGAACCCCGCACTGCCGCCCTCCATGGTGATCATCAGCAGGGTCGGCAACGCCCCCAGCACCACGGCGTAGGCGCCGGCCAGGAGGCCGGTCGTGCGGGAGGTAGGCGGGGAAAGCGGAGTCACGTGGTGCGGTCGGCAGGTCGATGGCGATAGACCGGCACGGTGCCGGGAGCGGCCCTCATTCTAGGCCAGAGCAGGCCGCGGGTTGACGCAGGCCGGCCATGTTCGTCGCTCATTCGTTCAGTCCGCATCCGGTGGCCCCTGCAGCCGGTACTCGCGCTCCAGCTCCTTCAGGTCAGGCACGCAGGCTCCGGACACCGCCCCGGCGGGCACCAGCCACCAGCGACGGCGGTTGGATATGCCGGCCATCTCCGCCTGCGAACGATCAATGCACCCCTGCATGGCATCGTCATTCACCAGCAACCAGCGATGCCGGGGGGACAAGCGCTGCCAGCGCACGGCCGCCTGCAGCTGTTCATGCCAGCGGTTTTCGAATCCAAAGGTCGCCGCGCGGCGGTCCGCCATCAGCAGATTCTGTTCCTTCCAGGCCACCAGCCCCAGCTCTGCGTCTGGCCCGAGACGCATGCCGACGTCACGCATCAGACCACGCGCAGAACTTGAATCATTCAGCAACGGGTAGCCGAACAGGCCGTAAAGCACCCAGGCCACGGCCAGGGTCGATACCAGCGCCAGATGGCTTCGACGCCAGCCAGCCACCACCAGGCTCAAGCCACCCCATAGCCCCATCGCCAGGATCGTCCACGCCAATGCATCGGTGGCGCCGGGCGCCAATCCGCGTCCATGGGCAAGGTTCACTTCGAAGCGCGGATCACCCAGCAAGGCGAGCGCCCCGACCAGGCTCAATCCCAGTGCCAGCAACGCGGCAAACCCTCCCAGTACCGCCTGCACATCCCGTCGCTTCAGCAGCCCGGGCAGCAGCGGTGCCAGCGCCAGGCAGAACATCGGCAGCGCCGGCAGGATGTAGACATCGCGCTTGCCCTGGGGAATCGAGAAGAACAGCACGACCAGTACCCACCAGGCCAGCGGCAGCAGGTAGCGAGGGTCACGTCGGCGCAGGCGCCTGCGCCATGCGGGAATCGCCCATGGCAGCGCCAGGAACGCCGGGATCCACATCGACGGCATCACGCCGAAGAAGTACCACCACGGCTGGTGATGGTCCCAGGACTGCGTGTAGCGGCGGGCCGTCTGCCGCACCAGGATGTCGTTGATGTAGGCGCGGTACTCGTCCGACCCGGTGCCCAGCGCGGCCAGCAGCATCGGCGCCAGCCACAGCGATACCGCCAGCAGGAAGGCCAGCGGTGCCAGCCAGAAGCGGCCATCGCGCGCGTGCAGGGAAACACGGGGCCACTGCAGGGCTGCAGCGATGGCTGCCGGCACGATCATCAGCAGCGCCAGCATGCCCACGCCCTTGGTGATCACCCCGATACCGGCAAAGAACCAGCCCAGCCACCACCAGCGCCAGGCCGGGCCCAGCAGCAGGTGGCGCAGCAGGCCATAGTTGGCCAGGGTGATGAACAGCACCAGCAGCGGATCGATCTGCGCCTTCTTCGCCTGGAAGGTGAACTGCAGCGCGAACAGCAATGCCCATCCCGCGTACAGCCCTGCCTGCCGCGTCCACAGCCGGCGCCCCAGGTCGACCACGCACCACAGCGTGCCCAGTGCGGCCAGCAGCGAGGGCAGCAGGAAGGCCACGCGCCAGTGGCCAACCAGGCCGTACAGCGAGGCCTGCCACCACATCAGCATCGGCGGCTTGTCCGAATACAGCTCGGTACCGCGATGCGGGAACAACCAGTAACCGCTGTCGACCATCTGCCTGGCCACCAGCGCGAAGCGTGGTTCGTCAGAGGGCCACGGATCGCGGAGACCGAGACCGGCCCCCAGCACCAGCAGGGCCACCACCACGAACAACCACGTCTGGCGCGACGCGTGGGTTTTCAGCATGGGACTCGAAACGGCAGCGGGGGTCAGGCTGCTTTTATCAGACGCGCGTAGAAGAAACCGTCAGCATCGTTGTCACCGGGCAGTCGCTGGCGTGCCACGCCTTCGCAATCCACGCCGAATGCATCGCCCAACGGCTGCGCCACGGCGTCCGGATGCCACTTCAGGAACGCACGCACCTGATCGATGTTCTCGGCGCGCAGGATCGAGCAGGTGGCATACAGCAGCACGCCGCCCGGGCGCAGCATCGACCAGCAGGCTTCCAGCAGGCGCGCCTGCACGCCCACCAGTGCATCGATGTCCTCGGCGCGACGGTGGAACATCACATCCGGCTGGCGGCGGATCACGCCCGTGGCCGAACACGGCGCATCCAGCAGGATCGCGTCGAACGGCACGCCGTCCCACCACGAGCCGGGATCGCTGGCATCGGCGACCAGGGTCTGCGCATGTTCGCCCACACCGGTGCGGGTGTAGGTGTCACGCGCACGCGCGAGCCGGCGCGCGTCGATGTCCAGCGCCAGCAGGCGCAGGCTGGGGTCACGCTCCAGCAGGTGCGCCGACTTGCCACCGGGGGCCGCGCAGGCATCCAGCACGCGGGCACCGGTCGCGGGCGCCAGCGCATCGGCCGCGCATTGCGCCGACAGATCCTGCACCGACAGCGCGCCCTCGCCGAAGCCCGGCAGCTGGTTCACGGCAACGGGGGCCGCCAGGCGCAGCGCATCGGCGCACAGTGCAGTGGCTTCAGCAGCTATGCCGGCCTCGGCCAGCGTCGCCAGGGCCTTGTCGCGACCACCGTGCTGGCGGTTGGCACGCAGCCACAACGGCGCGGGTTGCAGGCTGGCGCTGAAGATCGCTTCGGCCTGCGCCGGCCAATCGCGTTCGATCGCATCAGCCAACCATTCCGGGAAGGCGTCGCGCGCAGGCTGTTCAGGGAACCCCTCGCGCTGGGCGCGGCGCAGGATCGCGTTGACCAGGCCAGCCTGGCGCTCACGGCCCAGTGCACGCGCGGCATCGACCGTGGCCGACAGCGCCGCGTGAGCAGGCAGTTCGAGCACGTCCAGCTGGGCGAAGCCGACCATCAGCAACGTGCGCAGGTCGGCATCGCGCGCCGACAGCGGCTTCTGCATCCAGGCCTGCAATGCCGCGTCATAGGTGCTGCGACGGCGCAGCACAGCAAAACACAGGGCTTCCAGCAGCGCGCGGTCGCGGCTGTCGGCCAGCTTCGGCAGTGCCCAGGCCAGTTCGGCCTTCAGCGAACGGCCGCGGGTGAACACCTGTGCCAGTACGCGCGCGGCCAGCATGCGCGTGGCCGCGCCCGGTGCCGCCTTGGCGACGGAGAAATCGTTCTGCTTGGACACCGCTTATGCCCCCACGCGCAGATCGCGGCGAGCGTTGAGGTAGTCGGCAGCGGTGATCGCCTTGCCGCCTTCACGCTGCAGCACGCGCAGGCGCAGCGTGCCCTGGCCACAGGCAATGTCGATGCCGTCGCGGCCGGCGGCCAGCACGGTGCCCGGTGCCTGGCCGTGGTCCGCCTCCAGCGCCACCGCGCCATGGATGCGCACCCGTTCACCGGCCAGCGTCGCCTCGGCGATCGGCCACGGATTGAACGCGCGCACGGTACGCGCCAGCGCACCGGCACCCTGCGCCCAGTCCAGTCTGGCTTCGGCCTTGTCCAGCTTGTGCGCGTAGGTCACGCCCTGTTCCGGCTGCGGCCGCGCGATCGGCTTGATGCCCGCGCGCAGCAGGCCCAGGCCGTCGGACAGCACCTGTGCGCCCAGCTCGGCCAGCTTGTCGTGCAGCTGGCCGCCGGTATCGGTGGCGGCGATCGGCAGTTCCTGGTGCAGCAGCACCGGGCCGGTATCCAGGCCAGCTTCCATCTGCATCAGGCACACCCCGGTCTTCGCGTCACCGGCCTGGATCGCACGCTGGATCGGCGCGGCGCCGCGCCAGCGCGGCAGCAGCGAGGCATGCACGTTCCAGCAACCATGGGTCGGGATGGCCAGCACCGCCTTGGGCAGGATCAGGCCATAGGCCACCACCACCATCAGGTCCGGCTGCAGGTCACGCAGCTGCTGCTGGGCGGCCGCGTCCTTCAGCGACTCCGGCTGGTAGACCGGAATGCCACGGGCCACGGCTTCGAGCTTGACCGGCGAAGGCGCCAGGCCACGGCCACGGCCGGCCGGGCGATCAGGCTGGGTATAGACCGCCACGACCTCATGGTGACGCGCAGCCGCGCGCAGCGACGACACCGCGAATTCCGGCGTACCGGCAAAGACAATCCTCATGGCTACCCCACTTGCAGGATGGATTCGTGCAGGAAAGAAAACGGCGCCGTCGGCCGGCGCCGTACAGCCCGCGCGAGCCGCGCAGGCACGGGCCACCCGAAGGGTGGCCCGGATTGGCGATCACGCCACGTGCTTGCGCTGCTTGGCCAGCTTCTTGCGCACCATCTCGCGCTTGAGCGGCGACAGATAGTCGATGAACAGCTTGCCGTCCAGGTGATCCATCTCGTGCTGGATGCAGGTGGCCAGCACTTCGCCGGCTTCCATCTGCTGTTCCTGGCCGTTGCGGTCCAGGTACTTCACGGTGATGGTGTCGGCACGGGTGACGTCGGCGAAGATGCCCGGAACCGACAGGCAGCCTTCCTGGTACACCCTGCCCCCGTCCTTGGCGACGATTTCCGGATTGATGAACACGTGCGGTTCATTCTTTTCTTCGCTGACGTCGATGACCATGAAGCGCTTGTGCACGTCCACCTGGGTGGCGGCCAGGCCGATGCCCGGGGCGTCGTACATGGTCAGGAACATGTTGTCGATCAGTTCCTGGAAGGCCGGCGAGGTGACTTCGGCGGCTTCGATCAACGCGGCCTTGGTACGCAGGCGCGGATCGGGGAACTCGAGAATGGGGAGAAGGGCCATGGCTGTTTCCGGATAGGGGGCCGGCACGCCGGCATACGTCGCAGATTCTAGCTCCAACGCTTGCCTTGCGCCCCGGTTTCTGGACTATAGTGCGCGGACCTGTTGGGGAATCAGGGCTTCACACCTATGTTGCTTCGTTTTCGTACGGTCGTCGCCGCGGCGATGCTGACCGTGGCTGCCTATGCTACCGCCGTGGAAGTGAATGGCGGGCACCCGGACACCTATGTGGTCCGAAAAGGGGATACGTTGTGGGATATCGCCGCACGTTTCCTGCAGAAGCCGTGGCTGTGGCCGGAGATCTGGCAGGCCAATCCGCAGATCGCCAACCCGCACCTGATCTATCCCGGTGACGTCCTGAGCCTGGCCTATCTGGACCGGGTGACCATGGCAGCCCAGCCCGGCCCGCGCCAGGAGGCCCCGATCGACGCCATTCCGCTGGCCCAGGTCGAGCCGTTCCTGAAGCAGCTGAGCGTGGTCGACAGCATCGAGCAGCTGCCCTACGTGGCCGGCCTGGAAGAAGAACGCCTGCGTGCCACCAGCGGCCACGCCGTCTATGTGCGCCTGGCCGACGCCCAGATGGGCCAGCGCTGGGCGGTCGTCCGCCCGACCGTTCGCTACGCCCAGCCCAAGCCGACCGAGGACCTGACCGCCAACGGCGACGTCACCCCGGGCAGCGGCAACCTGTGGCGCGCCTACAGCGCACCGAACCACCGCCGCGGCGTGCTCGGCTATGAGCTGTCCCAGGTCGCCACCGGCACCATCACCCATGTCGCCGGCGGCAAGGTCGAGGCGTCCACCCTGGTACTGGACAAGAACGAGGGTGGCCGCGAGGTGCGTGCCGGCGACCGCCTGGTGCCGATCGAGGCCAAGCCGTACGACCTGCAGTTCGTGCCCCATGTCCCCGCCGCCGGTGTCGAGGGCGTCGACGTACGCGTGCTGGCCGTCACCGACATGTTCACCGCCGGCGGCCCCCGCGACGTGATCGCGATTTCGGCTGGTCGCACGCAGGGCGTGGACAATGGAACCGTGTTCTCGCTGTGGCGCCCGGGGCGCCATGTGGCGCACCGCATGAAGTACCCGAACTCGTCGCGCTCGGACGATTCGCTCAGCACCGGCGCCGGCCGGGTCTCGCTGCCGGACGAGTACGCGGCGCATGCCATGGTGTTCCGCACCTTCGACAATGTCAGCTACGCGCTGGTGATGCAGGGCGTCAAGCCGGTGCGCGTGGGGTACAACGTCCTGCACCCGGATGCGAAGTAGAGTCGACTGTGTAGAGTCGACTGTTGGTCGACTGCGCTTCGTCCAGATGCTCGAAAACGCCCGCGCTGCGCGCGATGTTCGACTGGCAGCCGCCCCTGCAGGGGCGGTCTCCGGCAAACCCTGACGGTCACATGCGAAGGCGCCCTAGGGCGCCTTCGTTGTATCCGGCCGATAGTGGGGGAATGACCAGACAGGTGGATGAGGCGCTGCTGCGCCTGGTGATGGCAGGCGGCGCGCTGGCGCCACGGCGGGCCCTGCTGCAGGCCGCGGGCAACGCGGAGATTGCGATCGCGCAGGGGGCTGCGAACTGGCGCGCGCACGGTTGCACGCCAGAGCAGTGCGCCGCACTGGAACGCCCCGACGCCCGCGCCTGGACCGTGGCACGGCACTGGCTGGAAGGCGACGACCACCATCTGCTGTCCTTCGCCGACACGGCCTTTCCGCCGCCCCTGCTGGACGTCCCGAACCCGCCGCTGGCGCTGTTCGTGGCGGGCGATCCCAGCCTGGCCTGGCGCCCTTCGGTGGCACTGGTCGGCAGCCGCTCGCCAACCCCGGGAGGACGCGCGCTGGCCGCACGCTTTGCCAGCTGCTTCGTCGAGGCCGGACTGGCCGTAACCAGTGGCCTGGCGGCCGGCATCGACGCGGCCGCCCACCTGGCCACATTGGAGGCTGGCGGCTGCACAGTGGCGGTGATCGGGACCGGCCCTGACCGGGCCTATCCGGACAGCCACCAGCGGTTGCAGGGGCGGATCGCCGCCGAGGGCGCGGTGCTCAGCGAGTACCTGCCGGGAACACCGGCACGCCCGGGCCACTTCCCTGCGCGCAACCGGCTGGTGGCCGGGCTGGCGCTGGCGACGGTGGTGGTCGAGGCCGCGCAGCGCTCCGGCGCCCTGATCACTGCGCGCCTGGCTGCCGAGGCGGGCCGCGAAGTCTGTGCCCTGCCCGGCTCGGTACTCAACCCACGCGCAGCGGGCTGCCACCGGCTGATCCGTGAAGGAGCCGCACTGGTCGAGCGCCCCGAGGAAGTGCTGGAACTGCTGGCCCCTGCCCTTCGCCAACAGCTGCCGGGCTTGCAATCACGGCTGGGCACCCCCACTGAACAGGCACCGCCGGCGCTCCTGCCGGCGCGCTGGGCCGACGACCCTGACTACCAGTGCTTGTGGCGGGCCCTGGACCACAACCCAAGCAGTATGGATTCACTGATCACGCGCTGTGGATTGACGGCGCCCCAGGTGTCCTCCATGCTGCTGGCCATGGAACTGGCGGGAATCGTGGTGTGCGTACACGGCCGCTACTGTCGAACTCCCTAGTTTCTTCACCTCCACAGCGTCGCGCGACGCAGGCCGAGGGGCAATGAAAGAGAGCATCCTGGACGTACTGCTGTACCTGTTTGAACACTATTTCAGCGAAGACGCGGACCTGATCCGTGACCGCGATTCGCTCCAGAACGGCCTGATCCAGGCCGGTTTCAGCCCAACCGAGATCAACAAGGCGTTCGACTGGCTCGACGCCCTGGCCGCGCAGCGGCCGAGCGTGGCCCAGGCACGGGTCGATGGCCCCGTGCGCGTCTACCACGGCCCCGAGCTGGACAAGCTGGACGTGGAATGCCGCGGCTTCCTGCTGTACCTGGAACAGCACGGCATCCTCGACGCCGACCAGCGCGAACTGGTGCTGGACCGGGCGATGGCCCTGGACCAGGACGAACTGGACCTGGACGACCTGAAATGGGTCGTGCTGATGGTGCTGTTCAACCAGCCTGGCTCCGAAGCAGCCTATGCCTGGATGGAGACGCAGATGTTCATGGACGAGCCAGAACCCCTGCACTGACCGTACACTTGGGGGCATAGCGCATTCAGGAGCGTCCCCGTGAGCGAGTGGTTCCATGCAGAAGGCAACCGGCAGCAAGGTCCGCTGCCGGCGGAACAGTTGGTCGAGTTGTTCCGCAACAACCAGATCACCCTGGACACCCTGGTCTGGCGCGACGGCCTGCCGCAATGGCAGCCGTTGCGCACCGTCGTGGACGAACTCGGCCTGATCGTGCCGGCGCTGGACGCCGCCGCACCGCCGGTCGAACCCGAGCCGGAACCGGAACCTGTCGCACCGCCTCCGCCGCAGCCGCCGGTACTGCCGGCGTCCACGCCCTACGCCACCAGTGCATCGGCCACCATCCTGCCTGCACCGAAAAAGAAACTGTCCGGCTGTGCGCTGACCGCCATCATCGGTGGTGGCCTGCTGCTGGTGCTGGTGCCGATCCTGGCCATCCTTGCCGCGATCGCGCTGCCGGCCTACAAGGATTACACCGTACGCAGCAAAGTCGCCGGCGCCGTGGCCGCGCTGCAGCCGCTGAAAGACCAGGTGCAGCATTTCGCCGATGACGAAGGCCGCTGCCCGGGCGCAAATGACGCCGGCTTCCCGGCCCCGGGCGACTTCGCCCACGCGGGCCTGTCAGCCGTGAACATCGGCCGCTTCAACAACGGCCACTGCGGCATCGAAGCAACACTGGCGGTACCCGGCAAGGGCATCGACGGCGACCTGCTGTGGCTGGAATACGACCGTGACAGTGGCCGCTGGGAATGCAGCGGCGAAAGCGACGACAAGTACCTGCCGCAGTCGTGCCGCGGCTGAGCCGCGCGCATGCCAGCACCTCCATGGACGATCCAACAGGGAACATGCAATGACTGATGAGTGGTATTACGCCGAGGGACAGCAGCGCCAGGGCCCGCTGCCGGTGCAGGAGATCCGCCAGCGCTTCCAGCGCGGCCAGTTGAACCTGGACACCCTGGTCTGGCGCGAAGGCATGGACCAGTGGGCGGCGCTGCGCCAGGTGGTCGACGAGCTCGGGCTGCAGACCCTGGCCGATGCAAGTACCACCGCAGGCAGTGGCGGTTTCGATCTGCGCAACGACTATGCGGCCATCGACAACGGTACCGCGCCGCTGCCCGGCACCGGTGCCCTCAGCAGCTCGCCCTACAGCGCCCCAGCAGCGCTCGGTGCCGGCGCCCATGCGCAGCCGGTGGTCGGCGGCGAAGTCGTCTATGCGGGCTTCTGGAAGCGCGTGGCAGCCTACGTGATCGACTACTTCGTGCTGGTCATCCCCGGCAGCATCATCGGCGTCATCCTCGGCGTGATCCTCGGCGCCGGCATGGGTGCGGTGGGCAGTGACGAGTCGGCCATCGAGATCGTGGCGCAGCTGGCCAGTGCACTGATCAACTTCGCCATCGGCATGGCGTACTACACCTGGTTCCATGCCTCGAAGGGCGGCGCCACGCTGGGCAAGATGGCGGTCGGCATCAAGGTCGTGCGCGGCAACGGCGAGCGCCTGACCAAGGCCCGCGCGTTCGGTCGTTACTGGGCCATGCTGCTGAGCAGCTTCACCCTCGGCATCGGTTTCCTGATGGCGGCCTTCACCGAGCGCAAGCAGGGCCTGCATGACATGATCTGCGACACCCTGGTGGTCGACCGCTGGGCCTACACCGACCAGCCCCACCTGCAGCGCCGCGAGCTGGGCACCGTGACCGTGCTGGTGCTGGTGTTGACCGGCCTGCTGTCGCTGGTGGGCCTGGCGCTGCTGGTGTTCGCGGTCGGCTTCATCGCCAAGATGGCCTCCTGAACGGCCATCCTCACGCCTGGCTGCTTGACACGGGCTGGCCGGGCGTGATTCCTCTAATAAGGTGAACCTGAACGCCCGGCACATTACCGGGCGTTCAGTTTATGGATTTGCGCGTGGCCGCTTCACTAATGCGGCCATTTGCTCCACCCTAGCGGCCCCTTCCCCACGGTTCGCCCCACAGACCCTGCTGCCATGCCCAAGCACCTGCTCATCGTCGAATCGCCGGCCAAGGCCAAGACGATCAACAAATACCTCGGCAAGGATTACACCGTCCTGGCCTCGTATGGGCATGTGCGCGACCTGATTCCGAAGGAAGGCGCGGTCGACCCGGACAACGGGTTCGCCATGCACTACGACGTGATCGACAAGAACGAGAAGCACGTCGATGCGATCGCCAAGGCCGCCAAGGGCGCCGACGACATCCTGCTGGCGACCGACCCGGATCGCGAGGGTGAGGCGATCAGCTGGCATATCGCCGAGATCCTGAAGGAACGCGGGCTGGTCAAGGACAAGCCGATGCAGCGCGTGGTGTTCACCGAGATCACCCCGCGCGCCATCAAGGAAGCCATCAGCCAGCCGCGCGCGATCGCCAGCGACCTGGTTGATGCCCAGCAGGCGCGCCGCGCGCTGGACTACCTGGTCGGCTTCAACCTGTCACCGGTGCTGTGGCGCAAGGTCCAGCGCGGCCTGTCCGCCGGCCGCGTGCAGAGCCCGGCGCTGCGCATGATCGTCGAGCGCGAGGAAGAGATCGAAGCCTTCATCGCCCGCGAATACTGGTCGATCGCCGCCGAGTGCGCGCACCCGTCGCAGCACTTCAACGCCAAGCTGATCAAGCTGGATGGGCAGAAGTTCGAGCAGTTCACCATCACCGATGGCGACACCGCTGAAGCGGCGCGCCTGCGCATCCAGCAGGCCGCGCAGGGTTCGCTGCACGTCACCGACGTGGCCAGCAAGGAACGCAAGCGCCGCCCGGCGCCGCCGTTCACCACCTCCACCCTGCAGCAGGAAGCCTCGCGCAAGCTGGGCTTCACCACTCGCAAGACCATGCAGGTCGCGCAGAAGCTGTATGAAGGCGTGGCGATTGGCGACGAAGGCACCGTCGGCCTGATCTCGTACATGCGTACCGACTCGGTGAACCTGTCGCAGGATGCGCTGGCCGAGATCCGCGATGTGATCGCCCGTGATTACGGCATCGCCTCGCTGCCGGACCAGCCCAACACCTACCAGACCAAGTCGAAGAACGCCCAGGAAGCGCACGAAGCGGTGCGCCCGACCTCGGCCCTGCGCACCCCGGCCCAGGTCGCACGCTTCCTCACCGACGACGAGCGCCGCCTGTACGAACTGATCTGGAAGCGTGCAGTGGCCTGCCAGATGATTCCGGCTACGCTCAACACGGTCAGCGTCGACCTGTCGGCCGGCAGCGAACACGTGTTCCGTGCCAGCGGCACCACCGTGGTCGTGCCCGGCTTCCTGGCCGTGTACGAGGAAGGCAAGGACAACAAGAGCGCCGAGGACGAAGACGAAGGCCGCAAGCTGCCGGCGATGAAGCCTGGCGACCGCGTGCCGCTGGAACGCATCCAGGCCGAACAGCATTTCACCCAGCCGCCGCCGCGCTACACCGAAGCGGCACTGGTGAAGGCCCTGGAAGAGTACGGCATCGGCCGTCCCTCGACCTACGCCTCGATCATCCAGACCCTGTTGTTCCGCAAGTACGTGGAAATGGAAGGTCGCAGCTTCCGCCCGTCCGACGTCGGCCGTGCGGTGTCCAAGTTCCTGTCCAGCCACTTCACCCGGTACGTGGATTACGACTTCACCGCCAAGCTTGAAGACGAGCTCGATGCCGTCTCGCGTGGCGAAGAAGAGTGGATCCCGCTGATGTCGCGCTTCTGGGAACCGTTCAAGGAACTGGTCGAAGACAAGAAGGAATCGGTCGATCGTGCCGAGGCCAGTGGCGCGCGCGAGCTGGGCACTGACCCCAAGACCGGCAAGCCGGTCAGCGTGCGGCTGGGCCGCTTCGGGCCGTATGCCGCCATCGGCAGCACCGCCGAGGATGCCGAGGAGAAGCCGAAGTTCGCTTCGCTGCGCCCCGGCCAGTCGATGCACACCATCTCCCTGGAAGACGCGCTGGAGCTGTTCCTGATGCCGCGCGCACTGGGTGAGGACAATGGCGAGCCGGTCAGCGTCGGCATCGGCCGCTTCGGCCCGTTCGCCAAGCGCGGCAGTACCTATGCTTCGCTGAAGAAGGAAGACGACCCGTACACCATCGACCTGGCCCGCGCCGTGTTCCTGATCGAAGAGAAGGAAGAGATCGCGCGCAACCGGATCATCAAGGAGTTCGAGGGCAGCGATATCCAGGTGCTGAACGGCCGCTTCGGCCCGTACATCAGCGACGGCAAGATGAACGGCAAGATCCCCAAGGATCGCGAGCCGGCATCGCTGACCCTGGCTGAAGTGCAGCAGCTGATGGAAGAAACCGGCAAGCCGGTACGAAAGGGCTTCGGCGCCAAGAAGGCTGCTGCGAAGAAGGCTCCGGCCAAGAAGGCGGCAGTGAAGAAGGAAGCCGCGCCGAAGAAGGCAGCGGCCAAGAAGGCGCCGGCGAAGAAGGCCGCCAAGAAGGCGGTGAAGAAAGCGGCGAAGAAAGTAGTGAAGAAGGCCGCAGCCAAGAAGTAGATCCACGCCATGCGTGGATGAGGATCGTGCCGGCCAGCGGCCGGCACTACCACCGGGTGCCACCACCCCATCTGCACGCGGCAGGGGGATAATGAAGCCCCACGCCGGGCCGGTCGCCGCCATGAAAGAACTCACCCTGGACTCTGCTGTCGCCACGCTCCGCGCGGGCGGCGTGATCGCCTACCCGACAGAAGCGGTCTGGGGCTTGGGCTGTGACCCTTCGCATGAGGCGGCAGTGCACATGGTGCTGCGCTTGAAACAGCGGCCGATCGAGAAGGGCATGATCCTCGTTGCCGCCGAACTGCCTCAGCTGGAAGGCTGGGTGCGCCTGCAGGCGCTGCCGGACGCACGCCAACGCGCGGTGCTGGCCAGCTGGCCCGGCGCCAACACCTGGATCCTGCCGGCCGGACCCCGTGCCCAGCCGTGGGTCACCGGGGAGCACAGCGGCATCGCCGTGCGCATCAGCGCCCACCCGCTGGTGGCCGAACTCTGCCGTGCCTGGGGAGGCCCGCTGGTCTCCACCAGCGCCAACCTGGCAGGCGAGCCGCCGGCGCGCAGCCGCGAAGAACTGGATCCACGCCTGCTGCGCCTGCTCGACGGCATCCTGGATGGCCAAACCGGCGGCCTGGCCCAGCCCACCCCGATCCGCGACGCGCTGAGCGGCAACGTGCTGCGCTCCTGAGCGACCGATTGCGCTGCCCAGCACAATCGCGCACCCTGCCGTCATGAACCTGCTGCGCACCGCCTTGGGCCTGTGCCTGCTGCTGCCATCGACGGCACCGGCGGCCGAAGACGTGCGGGTCTACCGCTGCGTCGCCAGCAACGGCGCGGTGACCCTGCAGGACACACCCTGCAACAGCGGTCGCCAGGAAGTCCGCGACCTGCAACGCCCGCGCGATCCAGCGCCGCGGGTGGCACGCAGCGATGCGACGCCCGCGCCACCGGACCACGCTCCGGTGATGCGTGACCGCGAGGTCCGCCACGTCTACATCCAACCGCCGCAGCCGCTGTACGAATGCGTGCGCGACGACGGCCAGCGCTATACCAGCGACAGCAACGAGGGCAATCCGCGTTGGGTGCCGTTGTGGACCAGCGTCTGGCTGCCACACGGGCATCGGGGCCCGGCCTACCCGGGTCCGCGCCCGGCCATCGGCACACCGATCGGTTCGCCCGTGAGCGAGGGTGCAGGTTACCGGCCGCCCGCAGTCGGCGTAGGCGTGCAGGTCCCGGCCGGCAGCGTGCTGGTGCGCGACAGCTGCCACGCGCTGCCACCACAGGAGGTCTGCGCGCGCCTGCGCGACCGCCGCTGGGAACTGGACCGTCGCTACAACAGCGCACTGCAGAGCGAGCGCACCGCCATCAGCAACGAACAGCGTGGCATCGACGCGCGCCTGTCACGCGACTGCCAGCGCTGAGCGCAGCCCCGCATCGCAGCCTGTACGCTGTGTGCATGAACAGACTGATCTGGTTGGCCCTGGCGTTGTTGCCCGGCACGGCACTGGCCGAAGCGGGCGTGGTGTACCGCTGCACGTCCAGCAACAGCGACATACCGACCCTGCAGCGTACGCCCTGCCCGTCCGGCAGCAAGCAACAGGTGCTGCGCGTGCCCGAGCCGGCCAGCGCTCAGCCGGCGGTGGTCGCGCCGCCCCCGGCGCCAGCACCTGCTGTCACCGAGACGCCCGCCGCAGTGCCGACCAGGTCCGCTGCAGTGCCTGCGGCCGCAGCGGCACCAAGGCGCGCGGACGAAGGGCGCACCATCATGGAAGCGGGAATGGTTGAACGCGAAGGTGGCAACCAGATTCTCGACAGTGCGACCCTGCGCCGTGATGCCGACACCCGTGCCGAAGCAGCCAACGGACCACCGAAGCCACCACTTCCCCCGATCTTCCAGTGCACCGACGGACAGGGCGGTGGCTATCTGTACGAGTACGAGGCATCACCCGGTCGCTGCGAACCGATGGCGGTACAGGGCCTGGGCGGGGTCACACCAATGAATGCCGCAGGTTGTGAAGTCGTGCGCGACCGATGCGAGGAGCTGCCCGAGGTACAGCGCTGCGGCAGTTGGCAGCAGCGCTTCCGCGATGCACGCGGCCGCGAACGATTCGCCACGCCGGAGAACCGCGACGCCGCACGAGGCGAGCGGGAACGGCTGCAGGGTGTACTGGAGGCCAGCAACTGCCCGGTACCGGGGTGACGGCCACGCGGTAGTGCCGGCCGCTGGCCGGCAACTGCAATCATCTGAAGATCCTGCGGTTGCCGGCCAGCGGCCGGCACTACCACCTCATGATCAGAACCCGTAGCGCAGGAAGCCACCATCCACCGCGATGCACTCGCCGGTGACATAGCTGGCTGCCGGCAGGCACAGGAAGCCTACCGCGGCAGCCACTTCCTCCGGCTCGCCAATGCGGCGCATCGGCGTGCGGTTGATCACCTCCTCGTAGTAATCCGGGTCCGACAACGGACCGGAGGTCCGCCGCGTGCGGATGTACCACGGCGCCACGGCATTGACCCGGATGCCATCCTCGGCCCACTCGACGGCCAGATTGCGGGTCATCTGGTGCATCGCGGCCTTGGTCATGCCGTAGACCACGCCGCTGCGCACATGGGTCAGGCCGGACACGCTGCCGACGTTGACGATGGATGACGATGCGTGGCGTGCCAGCAGCGGGTGCGCGTAGCGCGACAGCTCGAACGCCGAGAACAGGTTGGTCTCGAAGATCTTCCGCCATTCATCCTCGGAGTATTCCGTGGCCGCCTTGGTGACATTGCCTCCTGCGTTGTTGACCAGGATGTGCAGGCCATCACTGTGGTCTTCCACCCAGTCCAGGATCTGCCGGCGGTCCTCGTCGTCGGAGACATCGGCGGCCAGCGCGTGCACCTGCATCTGCGGATATACGTCCAGCAGCTCGTCGCGCGCGGTCTCCAGCATGTCGATATCGCGCCCGACGATCATCAGGTCGGCGCCGAAGCCGGCCAGTTCGTGCGCGATGGCCAGGCCGATACCGGCGCTGGCACCGGTGATCAGGGCGGTCTGCCCGTCCAGGCGCCACCGTTGCTGGGTCATGTGTCCTCCCGGGGCCGCGCCCGCTGCATTTCGATGCGGCAAGGATACGCGCTCACGGCGGCCCTCTGCCGAGGATGCGACACTGCACGTACGCCCACCGCGGAGAGCCGCCATGCGCATCCTGATCCTGTCCTCGTCCCTGCTGGCCAGCGTGCTGCTGGTGGCCTGCCAGCGGCCGCCGACGCCGAACCCGGAGAAGCCACCGGTGCCCAAAGCGATGTCGCGTGCAATGCAGGAGCCCCTGGACCGTGCGAAGGACGCACGGAAGGCCGTGGAAGAGGCCGCCGCACGCGAACGCAAGGCCGAGGCCGACGCGACGCAATGATGGGTGGCCTGTGGGGTCAGAGCCCTTTGCCATGCAAAGGGGTCCGACCCCATGAACGAAAACGCCCGGCCGAAGCCGGGCGTTTCCAGTAGATCCACGCCGTGCGTGGATGCTTTCCGATCAGAACCCGCAGAAGCAGTACGCCAGCGCCTTCACCGGCGCGCCATTACCCTTCTCGCGGGCCGCGTTCTCGACAAAGCGCAGCTGCGTATCCACCTCCGGCATCGCGCGGGCCAGCATCATCCGCGCCATGCCCGAGTCGGACAGCATCCAGGCGCCGGCGCGGCTGCCGGCGAAACCGCTGACGAACTGCGCGAACGGCGTCGCCGCCTTCTCGATGTAGCGCACGCGGTAGGCATCAGCCTTGCCCAGCTTGGCACGGCTGGCGGCATCGGCCACGGCGTCCTTCAGGCCACCGAAGGCATCGACCAGGCCACGTTCCTTGGCCTGCGCACCGCTCCACACGCGGCCACGGGCCACTTCATCGACCGCCTCGACCGGCTTCTTGCGGGCATCGGCGACGCGACCGGTGAAGTCGGCATAGCCCTTGTTGATCACCGTCTGGATGACCTGGCCCACGGCCGGGTCCATCGGGCGGGTGACGTCGAAGGCACCGGCGAAGCGGGTGGTGCCCACGCCGTCGGTATGCACGCCGATCTTGTCCAGCGCACGGCTGAAGTTCGGGACCATGCCGAAGATGCCGATCGAACCGGTGATGGTCGACGGATCGGCGTAGATGCGATCGGCGTTCATGCTGATCCAGTAGCCACCGGAGGCGGCCAGGTCACCCATCGACACCACCACCGGCTTGCCGGCGGCCTGCAGCGCCACCACTTCGCGGCGGATCTGCTCGGAGGCGAACACTTCACCGCCCGGCGAATCCACGCGCAGCACCACGGCCTTCACGTTCTCGTCGTCACGCGCGGCACGCAGCAGCGCCGAGGTCGACTCGCCGCCGATGCGGCCGGCTGGCAGGTCACCACCGCTGATCTCGCCTTCGGCCACCACCACCGCCACCTGCGGACGCGAGTCCACCGGGTTGCGGCGCGCATCGAGCAGGGCCAGGTAACGACCGAAGTCGACGTTGCGGAAACCGCCGTCGGCATCGTCGTCGGCCACGCCGCGCTCGATCATCAGATCCTCGAACTCCTCGCGGGTCTTCAGCGCGGTCACCAGCTTCTGCTGCAGGGCGAACTTGGCCAGGTCGCCACCGGCGGCGGCGATGCCTTCCGGCAGCGTGTCGATGCCGGCGGCCAGCTGTGCCGGATCCAGGCGACGGGCCTTGGCGATGTCGGCCAGGTAGCGCTGCCACACATCGTTCATCCAGAACAGGTCGGCTTCCTTGGAGGCCGGCGACGCCGCATCTAGCACGTACGGCTCGGCGGCGGACTTGTACTCGCCCACCTTGAACAGGTGCACGTCCACGCCCAGCTTGTCCTGCAGGCCGGTGCGGAAGTACTGGCGGTAGCGGCCGAGGCCTTCGAGCACGACCGAACCCATCGGGTCCAGGTAGACCTCGTCGGCCTGTGCGGCCAGCAGGTACTGCGACTGGCCCATGCTCTCGCTGTAGGCCACCAGCTGCTTGCCGGACGCGCGCAGGTCCTGCAGCGCGGCGGCGACTTCACGCAGCGAGGCGAAGCCCGACGGCTGCAGCTTGTCCAGTTCCAGCACCACGCGCTCGATCTTCTTGTCTTCCTTGGCCGACTCGATCACCCGCAGCAGGTCGCGCAGCTGGATCTCTTCGGCGCCGTTGTCGCCCACCGCCTTGGCCAGCGCGCGGCTGACCGGATCAGCGCTGAACTGCTCGACCAGGCGGCCTTCCGGCGCGATCACCAGGGTGGTGCGGTCCTGCAGCGACTTGCTGGCACCGGCGCCCATGCCGGCGGCGATGACGAACATCACCAGCAGCAGGAACAGCAGGCCGAAGAACACCAGGTTGAGGATCAACCGGCGGGTGAAGTTCATGACGTCCCACAGCCCGATGAAGAAACTGGCGACGGGGTTGCGACGCGCCGGGGGCAGCGGGGGCACGGGTTGATTCATGGAACGCTCCGGATGGCTTCTTGCCGTGGTACCAGCATAGCCGGTGCCGCGTGATGCGGCATCGGACACAAGTCAGGGGATCGCCCGCCACGGGTCATCGCGGCGGGTGGGGCGGATCAGGACAGTACGGACTGGCCGATGCGCAGGCTGCTGCGGCGCAGGCGCCAGCCCATCAGGATGGCGGCGGCGGTCAGGCCAACGATCAGGCCGATCCACATGCCCTGCGGGCCCATGCCCAGGCCCAGGCCGAGCCCGGCGCCGAGCGGCATGCCCAGGCCCCAGTACGCGAACATGGCGATGAACATCGGCACGCGGGTGTCCTTCAGGCCGCGCAGTGCGCCGGCCGACAGTACCTGGATGCCATCCGGGAACTGGAAGGTGGCCGCGTACAGCAGCAGCGTCGAGGCCAGGCCGGCCACCGCCAGGTCGTTGGTGTAGACACCGACGATGGCATCGTGGCCGAACAGCAGTACTGCCGCCGACAACGTCTGCGTGCCCATGATGATCGCGTAGCCGGCCCAGGCCGCACGCCGTACGCCGAAGCCATCGCCACGGCCGACCGCATGGCCGACGCGCACGGTGGTGGCCTCGGCCACGCCCATCGGAATCATGAAGCACAGCTGCGCGACATTGATCGCGATCTGGTGCGCGGCCGCTTCATTGGCACCGAGGCGGCCGATCAGCAGCGCGGTGACGATGAACAGGCCGCCCTCCATCAGCACGGTGATGCCGATCGGCAGGCCGGTGCGCAGCAGATCCCAGATCGCCGACCAGCGCGGTCCTTCGAAGTGCGAGAACAGCTGCAGGTGGGCGAAGCGCTTGGTGAACCACAGGTAGGTGGCGAAGGCGATCGCCTGCAGCCACATCATCACCGCCGAGGCGATGCCCAGGCCCTCGGCACCCATTTCCGGGAAGCCCAGCTTGCCGTTGGCCAGCACGTAGCCCATCGGCGCCAGCACCAGCAGGCCGCCGAAGCCGAGCAGCATGGTCGGCAGCGTCCAATGCATGCCTTCACTGAGGTAGCGCATGCAGAAGTACAGGGTCAGCGCCGGGCCACCCCAGCGCACCGCATGCAGGAACGCGGTGGCACCCGGCACGATGTCCGGCGCGATGCCGAAGGCCGGCAGCAGCGGCGGCACCACCGTGAGGAAGGTGAACATGATCAGGCCCAGGCCCAATGCCAGCCACAGTGCCTGGCGGAACAGCGGGCCGATCTCGCGCTCGCGGCCGGCGCCATGCAGCTGCGACACCGAGGCGGTAAGCGAGATCAGGGTACCGATCGGGATCAGCATCGGCAGCCACAGCAGCGCCGTGCCGATGGTCACCGCGGCCAGGGTCGCGGTGGCATGGTGGCCGGCAATCACGTTGTCAACGAAGGAGATCAGACCGGTGGACACATGCCCGAGCACAAGCGGCAGGGCGAGCAGACCGGTGGCGCCGACTTCCTTGCTGAAGCGCGGCGTGGAGGTTGCAGTAGACATAAGGTGCTTGACGCGAACTACGGTTGCGCGCGAAGGGCACAGGCACCGGGTTGCGGGCGGTCATCTTACGCGCGCAGCGCGCGCATTCCCATGACATGGCGTGAATGCTGGGTTCCGGCAGGCCCCGGCATCACGCGTTGCGATCGCGTTACGAACAGAAAAAGGGGACGGAGGGGATTAAGTCGTTTCAAGCCCGACTGTGCCGAACACGACTTAATCCCCTCCGTCCCCTTTGTTTACTGGCCGGCCTGGCGCTTGAGCCAGGTGTCGCGCTCGGCGGCGGGCACGGCGAGGAACGCACCACGCACCTTGTCGCGTTCCTGCGGTGGCGTGCGCTGCGCGACCAGGGTCAGCTGGGCCAGCTGCGCCGGGCTGAGCTGGCGCAGCACGGCCAGCGCGGCTTCGCGCTGTTCCGGTGGCACGAAGCCGAACAGGCCGTGCAGCTTGGGGAACTCCAGTCCCAGCTGCGGGCCCAGCCGCCAGCCTTCACGGAACGCCTGGTCCTGCGCCTGGAACTGCTGGCGCAGACGCTGCTGCTGGTCCGCCGGCAGCGCGTTGAACCGCGCCGCAGCCTGCCGGATGCGCTCCCGCTCGCTCTCCGGCAGGGCGCGCCAGGCTGCGTAGTCGGCACGGCGCTGACGCTGCTGCGGAGCATCGAGCTCGGCAAACGATGCGGGCGCAGCAGGTGCGGCGGCCGGGGCTGGCGCGGCAGATGACGTGGCCGGCACCGCCGGCGGCAACGGCACGTTCAAGGTCTGCGGCGCGGCGGACAGCGACAACGGCAGGGCCAGCAGCAGGCTGGCGAACAGGGTCTTATTCATCGGCGGCAGCCGTTTCCAGCGTAGCGCTGGCTGGCTCCGGCCGGCTCGGCCTTGATTGCGATTCATCCACCGGCAACGGGCCGCCGGCGGCGGTCCAGGCATACAGATCGGCATCGGCCACCAGCGGATAGTCGCGGTCGGCCAGCATCGTGGCGTCGTCGGAGGCCTGGGCCGGGGCCGCATCCGGCGTGGCGTTGACCTTGCTCGGCGGAAGAGCTTCCACCGTGACCAGGCCGGCTTCACCCACGACACCTTCCGGCAGTGGAGCATCGCTACCGGATGAATGCCCTTGCCAGTAGCGCCAGCCCAGCGCCGCGGCCAACAGCACCGCCACCGTCACCAGCAGGATCACTGGACCGCGCCAGCGCGGCCTGGCGTTGGGGCGCCGCCGCTTGCCGTGGGCGGCTGCACGATCATCGCGCTGCGGTGCGCGCCAACTGGTCGAGGGAGCTTCATTGCTGGCCGCTGGTGCAGCCGGCTGCTGCAGCTGCTGCAGACGCTTGGCCGGCAGGTCGCGGATGCGCAGTTGCACCTGTTCGGCCAGCTGGCGCCAGGCCGACGCATCGGGCTGGCCGTGTGCATCGCGGGGGCAGGCATCAGCCAGCAGGTGCTGGTAGCCCGCTTCGTCCTGGTCGAGCACGCGCATGGCGATGCCCTCGTCCAGACTGCCGCCCACCCGCAGCAGGAGTGCCAAGCGCGGCAGCGGCCCCATCTCGCCCAGCGCAGCCAACGGCGGCAGCCACTGGCCGCCCACCGGCTCGCGCAACGCCTGGCGCTGGCCCAGCAGGGTCCAGAAGCGGGTCGGCCACTGCGCCATCGGCAGGTCGCTGGCGACTGCGGCAAAGGCGCGCATCACCGCCACCAGGGTCTGCTCGGCACGCGCGGCATCGCCGCACTGCAGCTCAGCCACCACCAGGGCGCGGCGCTCGACGCCGCGCAGGAACGCCGACAGCGCGCCGGCCGCGGTCGAGGAAACAGGGGCGGGCACAGCCGTCATCGGTCACTCCAAAGGTCTGCCGGCATGATAGCGGCAGCCCATCGGCACCCGTAGGACTTGCGCGTAAAGGCACTTCGTGCTGCAGGTTGTGCACAGCACCACGCCCGCCTCGGGGAAAACTGCGGCATCCAGCTGAATTCACTCTGTTTCAGCAATGTTTCACACTCAAGCTGTTGATTTTGAATGACTTTGAAGTGTGGCGATTTTTTGACCAACCCAAGCGTGAGCTCGTCGCCATCGGCTTCCTGCGTTCCCGTCGACCGGTAACGCACAACGTTATCCACAGAACATGTGGATAAGACTGAATCTCCAATGGACACCGATATTTAGGTGACATTTATGATTCAACGGGGGCTCCCCGGCCGCCTCTGCCCCCTGCCATTCGCGCGCGCATGGCCCGTTACACTGGCCCGATGCTTTCACCCATTCCGACCCTGCAGGTCGCCCTGCCCGTCCCGCTGCCACGCCTGTTCGACTACCTGTCGCCGGAGGGCGATGGCCCCACGGTCGCGGTCGGCTGTCGCCTCAAGGTGCCGTTCGGCAACCGCGAACTGGTCGGCGTGGTGGTCGGCCACGGCCAGACCGATGACGGCCAGGGACTGCGCCAGGCCCTGGCCTGGTGCGACCCGCAACCGCTGCTGCAGGGCGAGCTCTGGCAGAGCCTGCAGTGGCTGGCGCGCTACACCCATGCACCACTGGGCGAGGTGCTGAGCACCGCCCTGCCGGGCCCGCTGCGCCATGGCGACACCCTGCCCGACACCCATCACTGGGGGTGGCAGCTGACCGCCGAAGGCCGCGCCCAGCGCGAAAAACTGCGCGCCGGCAGCCGTCCCCGGCAGCTGGCCGAGTTGCTGGCCGACGCCATCGTCGATGAAGACGTGCTGGGCGAACGCATGGACGACTGGCGCACCGCCGCGCGCAGCCTCGCCAAGCGGGAACTGGCCGAGCGCGTGGCGCTGAGCGTGGCGCCGCAGCACGCGCAGCCGCTGCCCGGCCCCACCCTCAATCCGGACCAGGCCGAGGCCGTGGCGTCGATCAACGCCGCCGAAGGTTTCCAGCCGTTCCTGCTGGATGGCGTAACTGGCAGCGGCAAGACCGAGGTCTACCTGCAGGCCATCATCCACTGCCTGGCGCAAGGCAAGCAGGCGCTGGTGCTGGTGCCGGAAATCGGCCTGACCCCGCAGACCCTGGCACGCTTCCGCGGCCGCCTCGGCATCGCCGTGCATGCACTGCATTCGGGATTGAACGACAACGAGCGCGCGCGCGTCTGGGCAGCGGCCTCCCGCGGCGAAGCGCGGGTCATCGTCGGCACCCGCTCAGCGGTGTTCACGCCGTTGCCGCAGGCCGGCCTGCTGATCGTCGACGAGGAACATGACGGCAGCTACAAGCAGCAGGACGGCATCCGCTACCACGCCCGCGATTTCGCCCTGGTGCGGGCCAAGGCGCTGGGCATCCCGGTGCTGCTGGGCAGCGCTACGCCTTCATTGGAAACACTGCACAACGCCTATGCCGGGCGCTACACCCACCTGCGCCTGAAGCAGCGCGCCGGTGATGCGCGGCCACCGCGCGTGCGCATCCTTGATGTGCGCAAGCGGCCATTGCATGACGGCCTCTCGGCCGATGTGCTGGCCGGCATCGGCGAACACCTGCAGCGTGGCCAGCAGGTGCTGGTGTTCAAGAACCGCCGTGGCTACGCGCCGGTGCTGCTGTGCCACGACTGCGGCTGGACCGCACCGTGCAACCGCTGCGATGCACCCATGACCGTGCACGGCGGCGGCCGTCGCCTGCAGTGCCATCACTGCGGCGCGCGGCAACCGGCGCCGCTGGCATGCCCGGCCTGCGGCAGCCTGGCGCTGCAACCGCAGGGCATCGGTACCGAACGCCTGGAAGAGCATCTCACCGCCGCCTTCGCCGATTTCCCGGTGGTGCGCATCGACCGCGGCACCACGTCGCGACGTGACGCGCTGGAACAGCAACTGGCGAAACTGGGCGACCAACCCGGCATCCTGGTCGGCACGCAGATCCTGGCCAAGGGCCACGACCTGCCGAAGCTGACCCTGGTGGTGGTGGTCGGCATCGACGAGGGCCTGTTCTCGGCTGACTTCCGCGCCAGCGAGAAGCTGGCGCAGCAGCTGATCCAGGTGGCGGGCCGTGCGGGCCGCGCACGTGATCCCGGCGAGGTCTGGCTGCAGACCCATCACCCGGGGCACCCACTGCTGGAAACCCTGGTGAGCGGCGGCTACCACCCGTTCGCGCAGGCCGAACTGAACCAGCGCCAGGCTGCCGGATTCCCCCCCTTCGCACACCTGGCGCTGATGCGCGCCGAAGCGCAGCAGGTAGAGCATGCCAACGCGTTCCTGCTGGCGGCGCGGCAACTGCTGGGCGAACAGAATGTGGTCGAAGCCTATGGGCCGATGCCGGCGCCGATGCCGCGGCGCGCCGGTTACCAACGCACCCAGCTGCTGCTGTCTGCCGTGCAGCGGCCACCACTGCATGGGGTGCTTTCGCAGCTGGTTCCGCAGCTGTATGCGCTGCCGGAAGCACGCAAGGTGCGCTGGTCGCTGGATGTGGATCCGACGGATCTGTACTGAGGGGTCAGAGCCCACCCGTCGGGTGGGATCCGACCCTTTGGCTATCGGGGTCGGATCCCTTTTGCAGAAAAGGGCTCTGACCCCGAACACTTTCGCTACGTCAGAGGCGACATCACGCCGCGCTGGTAGGCGGGGCGCTCGCGAAGGCGGGCGTACCATTCAGCCAGGTGCGGCAGCTCCGGGCGCTGGATCGGCAGTTCGAACCACGCGTAGATCTGCGAGCCCAGCGGGATGTCGCCCATCGCGAACGTATCGCCCGACAGCCACGGCTGCCTGGCCAGGGTTGCATCAGCCATCGCAAGGTAGTCCCCGGCACGCACGATGGCGGCATTGATCCGCGATTCGTCGCGGTCGGCTGGCGCGGTGCGCATGATGCCCCAGACCAGGTCGCTGTACAGCGGCGCCATCCGCGAGGTGCTCCAGTCCATCCACTTCTCGGCCTGGGCGCGTTCCATCGGGTCTTCAGCGTACAGCGTGCCCAGCGCATAGCGCGCGCTCAGGTAGCGCACGATGGCATTGGACTCCCACAACGGCAGGCCGTGGTCTTCGATCACCGGCACCAGGCTGTTGGGATTCATCGCCTGGTATTCCGGCGTCTGCGTGCCGCCGTGGCTGCCACCGACTTCGATGGACTCGTACGGCAGGCCGATCTCCTCGGCACACCACAACACCTTGCGGACGTTGCTGGAATTGCGACGGCCCCAGATCTTCAACATGCGGGTTTTCCTTGCTGGCAATGCGAGCGGCAACGATACGCCTGATCAGGTGGGGTGTGTGCGTGCCGGATGCTGGATCTGGCACCCGGGCACTGCCGGCCAGCGGCCGGCACTACCGGTTCTTTTTTGGCAGCGCGCGCACGTAGGAGGACTTGCCATCCTTCTTCAGCTCGAACAGGCCGATCGCTGCCAGCAGATCGCTGAGTTTGCCGTAGCCGTAGTTGCGCGGGTCGAACGACGCCTGGTTGCCGATCTGGCTGCCGACCGGGCCGAGGTGCGACCAGCCATCCTCGCCCTCGGCCGCGGACACCGCGCGGCGCAGCATCTTCACCAGCCGCGTGTCGCTGCGCATTTCCGCACCGCTCTTGCGCGGGCGCGCATCGTCGTTGGCCACCGGCTCGCTCGATGCCTGTTCGCTCGATGCCTGTTCGGTATCCGGCACGCTGGCATGGGTCTGGCCCAGCGCTTCCAGGTAGGTGAATTTCGAGCACGCATTGACGAAGGGTTCCGGCGTCTTCTTCTCGCCGAAGCCATAGACCTTCACGCCATCGGTCAGCAGGCGCATCACCATCGGGGTGAAGTCGGCATCGCTGGACACGATGGCGAAACCATCGAGGTTGCGCGCGTACAGCAGGTCCATGGCATCGATCACCATCGCCATGTCCGAGGCATTCTTGCCCTTGCTGTAGGCGAACTGCTGGATCGGGCGGATCGCATATTCGTGCAGCACCGCTTCCCAGCCTTTCAACCGCGGGCTTTTCCAGTTGCCATAGGCGCGGCGCACGTTGGCCACGCCGTAGCGGGCGACTTCGGCCAGGACCTCGTCGATCTTCGAGGCCGGCGCGTTGTCGGCGTCGATCAACAGGGCGATGCGCTTTTCCGGTTCGCTCATGGACTCCTCGCGGGCGGTTGCCTGAACCCGAGTATCGCCGATCCACGCGGGCGCTGACGTGACAGGCGGTCGCCGTGAGAAGATGCCAGGCGCTTCCCCCAATGCCCCCACTGGAGTGAGTCGATGAGTCGTGAGCGCGTTCCCCACCTGGTCGTTGTCGGCGGCGGTTTTGCCGGACTCTGGGCCACCCGTGCCCTGGCCCGCGAGCGCATGCGCATCACCCTGGTCGACCGCCGCAACCATCATCTGTTCCAGCCGCTGTTGTACCAGGTGGCCACCGCGGGCCTGTCCGCGCCGGATATCGCCGCACCGCTGCGCCACATCCTCGGCCACCAGCGCAATGTGGAAGTCCGCCTGGGCGAAGTGGTGGCCATCGACAAGCAGGCCCGGCAGATCCGCATGGCCGATGGCAGCACGCTGGACTACGACAGCCTGCTGCTGGCCACCGGCGCCACCCACGCCTACTTCGGCAACGACCAATGGGCCGATGATGCGCCCGGCCTGAAGACGCTGGACGATGCCATCGCGCTGCGCCGCAAGCTGCTGCTGGCCTTCGAACGTGCCGAGGCCGAACCGGACCCGGCAAAGAAAGCGGCGTGGCTGAGCTTTGCCATCGTTGGCGGTGGACCCACCGGCGTCGAACTGGCCGGCACCCTGGCCGAAATCGCGCGGCATACGCTGCGCAATGAATTCCGCCACATCGACCCGGCCAGCGCCAAGGTGCGGCTGGTCGAAGCAGGCCCACGCGTGCTGTCCTCGTTCCCGGAAGTACTTTCGTTGAAGGCGCGCCGGCAGCTGGAAAAGCTCGGCGTGGAAGTGCTGACCGGTACCCCGGTGAGCGACATCGACAGCCAGGGTTTCAAGCTCGGCGATCAGTTCGTGCCGGCACGCACCGTGGTCTGGGCCGCCGGCGTTGCCGCTTCACCGCTGGCGCGCACGCTGGAGGTGCCGCTGGACCGCGCCGGACGCGTGCAGGTGCAACCGGACCTGACCCTGCCCGGTCATCCCGAGCTGTTCGTGGCCGGCGACCTGGCCGCGCTGAATCAGGCCAACGGCAAGCCGGTACCCGGTGTGGCGCCCGCGGCCAAGCAGATGGGCAAGTACGTGGCCGAGGTCATCCGCGCACGCCTGCACGGCAAGCCCGAACCCGGTCCGTTCAAGTACGCCGACTACGGCAATCTGGCCACCATCGGCCGCATGGCCGCCATCGTGCACCTGGGCAGACTGCAGCTGTCGGGCATCCTGGCCTGGTGGTTCTGGCTGGCTGCGCACGTGTTCTTCCTGATCGGTTTCCGCAACCGCATCGTGGTACTGCTGAACTGGGCCGTGGCGTACTGGAGCTACCAGCGCAGTGCGCGCATCATCTTCGGCGATGACCAGGACGACCGGCGGCCGAGGCGCTAGGTCCCGGGCCCCGGTGGCCTTCACGCACGGGCTGCTAGCGTAAGCCGGTCGCTCATGGAATGAAGCCGCATGGATCTGCTGAAATGGTTGCCCGCCCTAGTCGCCGCCGCCCTGCTCTCGGGCTGTCCTGCGGGGCAGTCGCAGGCGGAAGTCTCCGCCCCCTCGCCAGCGCCCTCTCCGCGCCTGTCACCCGGTACCTACTCGACCGAGCGAGGATGGGGACAGCTGCTGCTGCAGGCACGCCCTGGCAGCACGTCGCAGCAGTTCCATCTGGAGACTGAATCCTCCGGCGCCGGATGCAGCCTGGCGGGCACGCTCGGCGACGATCTGCAGTCCGTCGCGGTGGATCCCGCACCCGGCGCAGCGCAATGCCTGCTCACGATGCAACCTACCGCCCAGGGCATCGAGGTCGGTACGCGCACGGCCGATGCCTGCGCCGCCTACTGCGGCAGCAACGGTGGGTTCAAGGGCCACTACCTTGCGGTGAGCGACCGTTGCATGACGGACAACGTTGCCGCCGCGTTGCGCCAGGCGGCTGCAAAGACCGCGCCGTATTCCGCCGCCGGCACCGCCAGCACGCTGGAAGCGCTCCAGGCATCCTGCGCGGATACGCTTCCATTGAGCACGATCGCCGACATCAGGCTGGCGATCGCTTCGGCCCAGCATGACGCGGGAAACAACGCGGCCTGCCAGGCCGCACTGTCGCCCTATGCCGAAGACGCCGCGCGCAGCGATGACGAACTTGCAGACGGGATGTCACCGGCTGCAGCGGACGAGTACGTCGGCCTCATCGCATCCGTGCGCGAAGCGCTGAAGATGTGTGGACGCACCGCCAACGGCAAGGAGAACAGCCCATGAGCACCGCACCGCAGGATCGTCCGCAGCTCAGCGATGCGCAGCTGCGCACGCTGGCCTACTTCGCCATCGGCGTGGCGTCCGAGGGCAGCAACGCCGGCCGCAACGTGGCCTACCAGCTGTCCTTTGCCGGCAACATCAGCGGCAATGTCATGACGCCGGTGGGCAACAGTGGTTTTTCCATCGGCACGCTGCAGACCGATCTGGGCCAGCACCCGGAGGTGGCGACCCAGCTGGTGGACGCCTATCAGCGCTGGGCGCGCCCGCAGCAGCCCTCGCTGGAGCTTGATGCACGCCAGCGGCAGCAGACGGTTTCCGACCTGCAGCGCGATGGCGACGGCATCAGGGCACAGAATGGGCGCGCATTGGATGGGACCGTCCGCGGACATCTGAACACCTTCCTTGCATCCAGCGACGGCGTTGCGTTCGTGCATGCACACGATGTCAGCCAGGTCGACCGACTGCTCCGCCACGGCGATGGCCGCCGGGATCCTGGCGGCGCGATGCAGCAGCTGCGCGGCACGGACCTGTACCAGCATGCGTCGCTGGATGACCAGGCCAAGCTCGCCACCATGCTGATGAAGCTGGAGAACCAGGCAGGGTTGAGCCGCTATCCTGGCGTTCTGCGGTCGATTGCCAGCGGCGATCTGGCCAGCGTGGATGACGTCAAGACACGGATCGACGGCATGCTTCCCAACCGCGTCGTACGCGGCAGGGAACAGCCCGACTACCTGGAAAGCGGCGTGGAGCACGCCCTGAAGGGCACCGAGGTCTTCAACCGGTTGCGAGCCGCAGGGCCAGGCAATCCGATGCGCGATGTGTTCGTCGGTGTCTCCGCCGACCCGCTGGCCAGCCCGGTGGCGCTGGCTGCCGATCGCGCACACCCCGAGGCCCTGCATCGCTACGAAGTGGTCAAGACCCTGTTCCTGCAGAACACCGAGGCACCGGCCTACCTCGATGCCCTGCAACACGGGCGCTCACATGCCTGGGGCCGCCCGCAGGCGGCCGGCAACTCGCCGGCCACCGCCGGCCTGTACGCCTCCGGCGATGATCTGGTGATCTGGAACCGGGACGGTCGCGGCCACGCTTTCATCGATGGCCAGTGGTCCACCGTGCCGCGTGCGGAACTGCATCGCCAGCAGAATGCCGACGGCTCCATCGACCTCAACCGCGCCCCGCGCAACGGGATGCCCGAACAGCTGCTGCACGTCGAACCCGCACAACCGGAGCGACGGCGTGCCGCGCTTTCCGACCCGCTGCTGCAACAGGCCGAGGAGGCGGTGCGGCGCCTGGAAGACAGCCGGGCCCAGCCTTTCGGCGAAAACGCGCAACGCCTTGCAGCCAGCTCGACCTGCCTGGCCCGCGAGGCCGGGCTGACACGCATCGACCATGTCGTGCTGGGCGCCTCGCCTTCGCAGGATGGCAGGGCGGAAACGCTCTTCGTCGTGCAGGGCGATCCGTCCGACCCGGCCCATCTCAGGGCACAGATGCCGGCCGCGCAGGCATTTGCCACCCCCGTGGACACGTCATTGGCGCAGTTGCAGACGATGAATGACGCCCACCGACAGTCCGATGCGCGCTCCCGGCAGGAGGAGCTGGATCACCAGAGCACCCTGTCCCAGCAGGCCCGGTCAGTCTGATCCGCGCCCATGCAACGGTCGGGGCGGGCAGTACCCTTCGGCCCGCGCCGTGCCGGCGATCTGCCGTGACGACCAGTGCCGGGTGATCCAGATGGTCAGTGCTGCCGAGCTCAGGTGCCAGCGCAGCATGCTGTGGCGTGGATGGTGGCCGAGGTGGACGCGTGCGATCCAGGAGGCTTCGAGCTCGACATCCGGCACGTTCACCTTCGTATTCACCCCCACGTGGCGCGCCGTGAATCGCCATGGATCCATCGGTACGTGGTGGGCATAGGTCGCAGCACCACACGCGCCGCCGCTCCGCGCGGAATCGACGGGTTGCGGCCGGCCCTCGGCCGCGACCAATCCCAGCAGATACAGCAGGCCCGGCAGCAGGGCCAGGAAGGTCAACAGCAGAAACAGCGCGATCCACGCCCGGCCCGCCGCACGCATCGGTCACTGCGCCTTCGGCTTCGGGTACCACAACGCGTTGACGATGACCCAGCGCTGCTCGAAGCGCCCCATGTGGAAGTAGTCGACGAACCACGGTGTTTCCAGCCGCACCGAGGCGGCGTTGCCGGTCACATCCAGTACCGTGCAGCGGCGGTCCCATTGCTCCTTCGGGGTCTTCAGCGCGCCCTGCTTCGTCAGTGAGACCAGTTCTTCCTTGGACATCCGGCGCAGTCCAAGGCGCTCATCGGGTGTATCACCGAGGACCGCGCGCTTGGCCAGGTCCGGGTGCAGGGACCGGGCGACGCGCTGTGGGTCCGCCTCCAGCTGGCCGTCGACGTAGTCATGGCAGGTGGCTTCGATGGCCGCGATGGTGGCCGGGTCGGCGGCGGGGCTTGTGGCTGCGGAAAGGGCGAACAGCAGGGCGATCGTGGACATCCGGGTCTCCGGCGCTGAGGGCTGGGCGATCATGGCACGTGCAAGCCGCATCCAGGCATGGCGTGGATCTACGGCATCAGGCGCATTTCGTCGGCGCCCAGCTGCATGTACATGAACGCAGCGGCTTCTTCAGACATGGGCTGCCCCTGCGGGAAGCTGTCCAACCAGACGGTGATGCGCGCATGGCGCCCCGCCAGCGCATCCGCCAATGCCTGCTTTTCCGCGTCAGTGGCACGCTCCTGCATTTCGTTGCGAAGCATGTCATCGCCGATCCCCCACTTTTCCGCGAACGGGATCAGATCGACCAGATCGGGAGGGACCCGGTCACGACGCAGGTGGATCGGTTCGGGTGTGCTCGGGCCGTACGCGGCCAGCTCAGCGGCGGTGCCGATCTGCCCATGCTGCAGTGGCGGTGGCGACGGTGCCTGGGTGCAGGCCAGAAGGGCCACGCAGGCAGTCAACAGCAGTATCCCGCGGTTCTTCATCGGACGGATCCATGTGTCGATGGGTGTGGCGATCATGGCACGTGCAAGCCGCATCCAGGCATGGCGTGGATCTACCGTAGAGCCGAGCCCATGCCCGGGTCCTGCAACGGGCAGACGGAACAGCAGCCGAGCGCGGGCTCGGCTACAGAAGTCCGGCGTCCAGGGCCTGCAGCCAGGCCAGCTTGCGTTCGCGCGGCTGCTGCTTGAGTTGCCATTCGGCGCGCGAGGCGGCGGAACGGTCCGGGTATTCGCGCACGGCCAGCACGCGCAGTGGCGGCCGCGCCCGTGTGTAGCGCGCGCCCTTGCCCGCCTGGTGGGCGGCGAAGCGTGCGTCCACGTCGGTGCTGATACCTGCGTAATAGCTGCCATCGCGGCATTCGAGCAGGTACAGGAACCACGGGCGGGGGGACGGGGCCATGCCGGGATTATGCCGTGCTGCACTGCAGCGGATATACTGGCGGCCGAATGCAGGAGAGAGGCGCCGCGCTGGCGCCCGCCGAAGGCGCAGGCTCCCATGATCGCTCAGGCCGGTGGGCTGGAATCCCACCAACCATGCATTCGACTCGCCGAGCTGGAGAGAGGTCACCGGGCATGCCCGGGACGATCCGCCGAAGGGGCACGCGGCCCACGCCGCTGAACTCTCAGGCAAAAGGACAGCGGGAGCGGCACCGGTCATCGTCATCCCGTCATTGCGCAGGCAGTGGCGGTAGTCGCGCATGGCCGGCCCCACCGCGCCCGGAGCCTGCCCCATGCTGCTGTCCATCATCTACCTGATCGCCATTTCCGCTGAAGCCATGACCGGCGCGCTGTCCGCCGGCCGCCGCCGCATGGACCTTTTCGGCGTGGTCATGATCGCCTGCGTCACCGCCCTTGGTGGTGGTTCGCTGCGCGACATCCTGCTCGGCCACTACCCGCTGGGCTGGGTGAAGCATCCCGAGTACCTGGGCTTCACCGTGTGCGCGGCGCTGATCGCTACCTGGGTGGCGCGCTGGATGCACCACTTCCGCCGCACCTTCCTGGTGCTGGACGGGCTGGGCCTGATCGCCTTCACCCTGATCGGCTGCTCGATCGCACGCGAGGCCGGCCATGCCACACCCATCGTACTGATTGCCGGCATGCTGACCGGTGCGTTCGGTGGCGTGCTCCGCGACATCCTCTGCAACGAAGTACCGCTGATCTTCCAGAAGGAGCTGTACGCGATCATCGCGCTGCTGACCGGCGCGGCGTACCTGTTGCTGCTGCACTGGGGCGTGGCCGACGCCACCGCGATCCTGTGCTGCCTCGGCGGCGGCTTCGCCCTGCGCCTGCTGGCGATCCACTACCGCTGGGAAATGCCGAAGTTCGTCTATCACGACGAAGTGCATTGATGGTTTGACGGTGGTGCCGGCCGCTGGCCGGCAACACTGCATACGCCCGCAGATTCCAGCAGGTTGCCGGCCAGCGGCCGGCACCACCGATTGCGTTGCATGACCAAGGTCACGCGGCGACGGTTCGCGTAAACCGCTACCATTGGCACCCCGTCGCACGCGCGACGGCATCCAGCCACGCCGCGCCCGCGGCCCCGCCAGACACTCCCTCCCCGCTGCCCGTGGTGCCCGTGAACGCGCCGACGGGCCCGCATGTCCCTGCGCGCGCAGGGCGCAGGATGCCCCATGTCTGTCGCCGAAAATTCCCGCTTCCGCCGTGCCCGCTCGTTGTGGGCGGTGCTGGCCCTTGCCCTCGTCGCCGTTCTGGCGTGGTGGCTGTGGCCCCGGAACGACGCCGGCAGCCGCGACGATGCACCGGGCAAGACGGTGCCGGTACGCGTGGCGCGCGCCAGTGCCGAGCCGCTGGTGCTGCGCCTGAAGGCGGTGGGTACGGTCACCCCGCTGCACAGCGTGGTGGTGCGCAGCCGCGTGGATGGCGAACTGCTGCGCCTGCACTTCCAGGAAGGGCAGCAGGTGAACGCCGGCGACCTGCTGGCGCAGATCGACCCACGCCCGTATGAAGTGAAGCTGGCGCAGGCCCAGGGCACCCAGCAGCAGAACCTGGCCGAGCTGGAAAACGCCGAACGGCAGCTGCAGCGCTACCGCGAACTGCAGAAGCAGAACTACGTGTCCGGGCAGGAACTGAGCGACCAGCAGAGCAAGGTGCGCCAGCTGCAGGGCCGCCGGCTCAGCGACCAGGCGTCTGTTGATGAAGCACGCCTGCAGCTGCAGTACACCCGCATCACCGCGCCGGTCAGTGGCCGCGTCGGGCTGCGGCGGTTGGACGTGGGCAACCTGGTACGCGCCAGCGATGCCGAAGGCCTGGTGACGCTGGCGCAGACTGCACCGATCAGCGTGCTGTTCACCGTGCCCGAACCCGAGCTGCCTGCACTGCTCGATGCCGTGCAGGCGCAACCGTCGCTGGCGGTGGAAACCTGGGACCGCGAAGAACGCCGGCAGCTGGCGCGCGGCTCGCTGTCCAGCCTCGACAACCGCATCGATACCACCACCGGCACGCTGAAGCTGCGTGCGCACTTCGACAACCACGATCTGGCGCTGTTCCCCAACCAGTTCGTCAACGTACGCCTGCAGCTGGGCGAGCAGCCCGCCCTGCTGATTCCCGATGCCGCCGTACAGTTCGGCAGCCAGGGCAACTACGTGCATGTCGTCGGCAAGGACAACACGGCGCAGCGGCGCGTGGTAGTGCTCGGCCCGGCCGATGACGGCCGCGTGGCCGTGCGTTCGGGCTTGGCCGCAGGTGACCAGGTGGTGATCGAAGGCATCGACGGACTGGAAGACGGCACGGCGGTGGAGATCATCGCCGGGGAGGCCGCGACCAAGGCCGGCGCATGAACCTCTCGCGTCCGTTCATCCTCAGGCCTGTCGCCACCACGCTGCTGATGGTGGCGCTGCTGCTGTCCGGCGTGCTGGCCTATCGCCTGCTGCCGGTGGCTGCACTGCCACAGGTCGACTACCCGATCATCCAGATCACCACGCTGTACCCGGGTGCCAGCCCGGAACTGACCACACGCACGATCACTGCGCCGCTGGAGCGCCAGCTCGGGCAGATTCCCGGCCTGAAGCAGTTGTCGTCGACCAGTTCCGGCGGTGCGTCGGTGATCACCCTGCAGTTCGGACTGGACGTCCCGCTGGGCGTAGCCGAACAGGACGTGCAGGCCGCGATCAACGCCGCCGGTAGCTTCCTGCCCGGCGACCTGCCCGTGCCGCCGGTCTACCGCAAGGTCAATCCGGCCGATACGCCGATCCTGACCCTGGCGGTGACCTCGCAGGGCCTGTCGCTGCCGCAGGTGCATGACCTGGTGGATACGCGCATCGCGCAGCGCCTGGCGCAGCTGCCCGGTGTCGGCCTGGTCAGCCTGGCCGGTGGCCAGCGCCCTGCCGTGCGTATCCAGGTCAATCCGGCGGCACTGGCCGCCAACGGCCTGGGCATGGACCACATCCGCACCGCCATCGCCGCCGCCAACGTCAATCTGCCCAAAGGCAGTTTCGATGGCCCGATCCGCGCGGTGATGCTCGATGCCAACGACCAGATGCGCAGCGTGGATGAGTACCGTGCCCTGGTACTGGCCTGGCGCGACGGTGCGCCGCTGCGGCTGGGCGACGTGGCCACCATCACCGATGGCGCCGAGAACCGCCAGTTGGCCGCCTGGAGCGGCACCATGCCGGCAGTGCTGGTGAACATCCAGCGCCAGCCCGGCGCCAACGTGATCGCCGTGGTCGAGCAGGTGCGCGCGTTGCTGCCACAACTGCAGGCCACGCTGCCGGCCGGCGTGCAGATGAACGTGCTGAGCGACCGCACCGAATCGATCCGCGCGTCGGTGCGCGGCGTGCAGAAGGAACTGGTGCTGGCCATCGGCCTGGTGGTGTTGGTCACGTGGGTATTCCTGCGCAACCTGCCGGCCACACTCATTCCCAGCGTCGCGGTACCGCTGTCGCTGATCGGTACCTTCGCAGTGATGCTGCTGGCCGGCTATTCACTCAACAACCTCACGCTGATGGCGCTGACCATCGCTACCGGCTTCGTGGTGGACGACGCCATCGTGATGCTGGAGAACATTGCCCGCCATCTGGAAGAAGGTGAAAGCCCGCGCGAAGCCGCGCTGAAGGGGGCGGCCGAGATCGGCTTCACCCTGGTGTCGCTGACCGTTTCACTGATCGCGGTGCTGATCCCGCTGCTGTTCATGGCCGACCTGGTGGGCGCGCTGTTCCATGAATTCGCGGTGACACTGGCGGTAGCCATCGGCATCTCGCTGCTGGTCTCGCTGACGCTGACGCCGATGCTGTGCGCGCGGTTCCTGAAGCCGCACGCGAAGACCGCGCATGCGCCCGATGTGTTCGACCGCATCATCGCCCTCTACGACCGACAACTGCGCTGGGTGCTGCAGCGCCAGCCGCTGATGCTGCTGGCCACCGTTGCCACCCTCGCACTGACCGTGGCGCTGTACATCGCCGTGCCCAAGGGCTTCTTCCCGGTGCAGGATGCCGGCCTGGTGCAAGGCATCAGCGAAGCGCCGCAGGCCATCTCGTTCCAGGCCATGCGCGAGCGCCAGCAGGCGCTGGCCGCCACCATCGAAGCGGACCCGGCGGTGGCCAGCGTGTCCTCGTACATCGGCGTGGACGGCAACAACGCCACGCTCAATACCGGACGCCTGCTGATCGAGCTGAAGCCACATGGCGACCGCGATGGCGCCGCCGTGGTGATGGAACGGCTGCAGCAGCGCGTATCGAAGATTCCCGGCATCACCCTGTACCTGCAGCCGGTGCAGGAGCTGGGCATCGAAGACCGCATCAGCCGCAACCAGTACCAGTTCACCCTGACCACGCCGGATCTTGAAGCACTGGAGCGCTGGACCCCGGAGCTGCTGCAGGCGCTGCGCCAACAACCGGCGCTGCGTGATGTCGCCAGCGATCTGCAGATGCAGGGACGGCAGGCACGGGTGAACATCGACCGTGATGCCGCGGCGCGTCTGGGCGTAAGCGTCGAAGCGGTGGCCGACGCGCTGTACGACGCCTACGGGCAGCGTCAGATCTCCACCATCTTCACCCAGGCCAGCCAGTACCGCGTGGTGCTGGAAGCCGATCCGTCGCTCCAACCCGGGCCCGATGCCATCAGCGGCCTGCGCGTGCGCAACAGCGACGGGCAGACCGTGCCGCTGGGCGCGGTGGCGCGGGTGGAACTGGGGCCGGCGGCCCTGCTGCGCAACCATGTCGGCCAGTTCCCGGCGGCCACGCTGTCGTTCAACCTGGCACCGGGCGCCTCGCTGGGCGAAGCCACCGCTGCCGTGGAAGCGGCGCGCACGCAGATCGCCCTGCCCGACAGCATCGAACTGCGCCTGCAGGGTGCGGCGGCGGCGTTCAGCAGTTCGCTGTCGTCCACACTGTGGCTGATCCTGGCTGCAGTGGTGGTGATGTACATCGTGCTGGGCGTGCTCTACGAGAGCTTCATCCATCCGGTCACCATCCTCTCCACCCTGCCTTCGGCAACGGTCGGCGCGCTGGCCGCGTTGTGGGTGAGCGGACGCAGCCTGGACCTGATCGCGGTGATCGGCATCGTGCTGCTGATCGGCCTGGTGAAGAAGAACGCGATCATGATGATCGACTTCGCACTGGACGCGCAGCGCACGCGCGGCATGACCCCGCGCGAAGCAATCCACCAGGCGGCACTGCTGCGCTTCCGGCCGATCCTGATGACCACGCTGGCCGCGCTGTTCGGTGCCGTGCCGCTGATGCTGGCCAGTGGTTCCGGTGCCGAACTGCGGCAACCGTTGGGCTGGGTGATGGTGGGCGGGTTGCTGGTCAGCCAGGTACTGACCCTGTTCACCACGCCGGTGATCTACCTCGCCTTCGACCGCCTGCAGCGCGGCCACGCGGCAGCAACCACCGTCGCTGAAGAGGCCAGCGCGTGACCCCTGTGGAGCGCCTGGCGCAGGCCTGCGTGCAGCGGCCGGTGGCCACGATCCTGCTGGCCGTGGCACTGGTGTTGGCTGGCCTGCTGGCATTGCGGTTGTTGCCGGTGGCGCCGTTGCCGCAGGTCGATTACCCCGCCATTGAAGTCAGTGCCAGCCTGCCCGGTGCCTCGCCCGAGTCGATGGCGGCCACCGTGGCCACGCCGCTGGAGCGTGCACTGGGCAGCCTGCCCGGCATCTCACGCATCGACTCGGCCAGCACCCAGGGCCAGACCCAGATCGAACTGAAGTTCGTGCTCGGCCGCGATATCGATGAAGCCGCACGTGAAGTGCAGGCCGCCATCAACCTTGCACGTGGGCAGCTGCCCAGTGGCATGCCGGGCATGCCGCAGTACCGCAAGGTGAACCCTTCGCAGGCACCGATCCTGGCATTGGCACTGACCTCGGACACCTTGTCGCCCGGGCAGCTGTACGACCTGGCCTCCACCGTGCTGGCGCAGAAACTGTCGCAGGTACCGGGCGTGGGCGAAGTCCAGGTCGGTGGCAGCGCACTGCCGGCGGTACGCGTGTCATTGGATCCAAACGCGCTGAACCATGCTGGATTGGCACTGGAGGACGTGGCGCGGGCCATCGCACGTGCCAATGCGGTGCGCCCGCTGGGCGCGGTGGGGGACGCGCGCCAGCAATGGCAGCTGGAGGCACCGCTGCAGCTGCGCCAAGCCACCCAGTACCGCGAACTGGCGTTGAAGGTCAGCGACGACCGCACGCTGCGACTGGGCGATGTCGCCGCCGTCGCCGATGGCGTGGAGGACCGCTACGCCAGCGGCTTCCACAACGACCGCCCCGCCGTGCTGCTGATCGTCAGCCGCCAGCCCAATGCCAACATCATCGCCACCGTCGATGCCATCCAGGCGCAGCTGCCACAGTTGCATGCACTGCTGCCCTCCAGCGTTGACATGCGCCTGGTGATGGACCGCTCGCCGGTGATCCGCGCCACGCTGCAGGAAGCGGAGATGACGCTGGTTCTGGCCATCGTACTGGTGGTGCTGGTGGTGCTGGGCTTCCTCGGCCACTGGCGTGCGGCGCTGGTGCCCAGCGTGGCGATACCGGTGGTGCTGTTCGGTACGCTGGCGCTGATCGCGCTGATGGGATTCTCGCTCAACACGCTCTCGCTGATGGCCCTGATCGTGGCCGCCGTGCTGGTGGTGGACGATGCCATCGTGGTGCTGGAGAACATCGCCCGCCATCGCGAACTCGGGGCGGACCGCTGGCAGGCTGCGGTACGGGGTGCGTCGGAAGTCGGTGCCACGCTTCTGTCGATGAACATTGCACTGGCCGTGGTGTTCGTCTCCATCCTGTTCCTGGATGACTTCGTCGAACGCCTGTTCCGCGAATTCTCGCTGACCCTGGTAGCGGCGATGGCGGTCTCCGTGCTGGTCGCGTTGAGCCTGGTACCGATGCTGTGCGCGCGATTGTTTATCGATGCCGGGCAGCAGCCATCACGCTGGCAGCGCGGCAGCAATGCGCTGTTCGAACGTGTGCGCGGCGCTTACCTGCGCACCCTGCAGGCCAGCCTGCGCCGGTTGCGCTGGCCGTTGCTGGCCTTCGTTGCGGTCATCGCGCTCAACGCCTGGCTGTTCCAGCAGGTGCCCAAGGGCATCGTGCCCAAGCAGGACACTGCACAGCTGCGTGGTTTCGCCCGCGGTGACGACGGCCTGTCATTCCAGGCCATGCAGCCGAAGATCGACGCGTACAGGAAACTGCTGCTGTCCGACCCGGCCATCGAGGACATCATCGGCTACATCGGCGGCAGCAACGGCGTGAACAACGCCTTCATCATGATCAAGATGAAGCCGCTGGCCGAGCGCAAAGTCTCCAGCCAGCAGGTGATCGACCGCCTGCGCGCGCGGCTGCCCAAGCTGCCCGGCGGCAATCTCTATCTGTGGGTGGACCAGGACATCCGCCTGGAAGGCGCCGGCAGCAGCGGCAAGTACGAGTTCCAGTTGCTTTCAGCCGATACCACGCCCCTGCGCGAATGGGCACCGAAGGTGGCTGCCGCCCTGCGTGGCCTGCCCGAACTGGTGGACGTGGAAGCACAGGGCGAAGCAGGCATGCGCCAGGTGGTGCTGGACATCGATCGCGAGGCGGCCGCGCGGCATGGCGTGGACCTGCGCACCGTCGCCAGCATGCTCAACAACTCCTTCAGCCAGCGCCAGGTGGCCACGCTGTACGACAGCCTCAACCAGTACCGCGTGGTGATGGAGCTGGACCCGAAGCACACCCAGCACCCCGGCACGCTGGCGCAGCTGCAGGTGATCGACGGCAACGGCCAGCGCATTCCGCTGTCGAGCATCGCCAGCTGGCGCTATGGCATGGCACCGGACCGGGTGTATCACAGCGAACAGTTCGCCTCGATCTGGATCGAGTTCGCGCTGGCACCTGGCGTGGGGCTGGAACAGGCCACGCAGGCGATCGATGGTGCGATGTCGAAACTGATGCTGCCACGTTCGGTGCAGGGCAAGCTGTCCGGTGAGGCCGGCGGCCTGGATCAGCTGCGCGCGCGCCAGCTATGGCTGGTGCTGGGCGCCACGCTGGCGGTCTACCTGGTGCTGGGCATCCTCTACGAGAGCTTCCTGCAGCCGCTGGTGATCCTGTCCACCCTGCCCTCGGCCGGTGTCGGCGCGCTGCTGGCGTTGTGGGTGTTTGGCAACGAGTTGAACCTGATCGCCCTGCTCGGCTTGTTCCTGCTGGTGGGCGTGGTGATGAAGAACACCATCCTGCTGGTGGACTTCGCGCTGGCCGGCGAGCGGCGCGGGCTGAGCGCGCAGGATTCAGTAATGGAAGCCGCGCGGTTGCGCCTGCGGCCGATCCTGATGACCTCGCTGGCGGCACTGCTTGGCACGCTGCCGCTGATGCTGGCCAACGGCGAGGGCTGGGAACTCCGGCAACCGCTGGGTATCGCCATTGTGGGCGGGTTGCTGGTCAGCCAGTGGCTGACGCTGTATACGACCCCGGCGATGTACCTGGCGCTGGCAAGCTTGCGCACGAGACGGTGAACGGGTCAGCGCCATCCACGCATGGCGTGGATCTACCGGAGAGCCGCGTCACCACCCCGGCGATGTACCTGGCGCTGTCGCACATACGCAGCGCCAGGCGCATCGCCGGTGCGGACGGATCGGCCTCCAACTCCGACCGACCCCGATCGCGGCCGCACCCCCGCAGGCGCTGGCCGCCATCCACACACGTGCCGCACTCAAGCGGCTTCGGACACCTTCACGTCGCGACGGGCGCGCACGGCCGCGGCCAGTCGCTCCAGCACAGTCACGGTGGTGTCCCAGTCGATGCAGCCATCGGTGATGCTCTGCCCGTAGACCAGCGGCTGGCCTTCCACCAGTTCCTGGCGGCCACCGACCAGATGGCTCTCGATCATCACGCCAACGATGCGCTGTTCGCCGTCTTCCAGCTGAACGGCGATGTCGTCGATCACCTTCGGCTGGTTCTCCGGGTTCTTCAGGCTGTTGGCGTGGCTGGCGTCGATCATCAGGCGCGCTGGCAGCTTGGCCTTGGCCAGCACCTGGCAGGCCTCGGCAACACTGCCTGCGTCGTAGTTCGGCTGCTTGCCGCCGCGCAGGATCACATGGCAATCCGGGTTGCCGGTGGTCGACACGATGGCGGTGCCGCCCTGCTTGGTGACCGACAGGAAGTGATGCGGATTGGACGCAGCGCCCACTGCGTCAGCGGCAATCTTCACGTTGCCATCGGTGCCGTTCTTGAAGCCGACCGGGCACGACAGCCCCGAGGCCAGCTCGCGATGCACCTGGCTTTCGGTGGTGCGTGCACCGATCGCACCCCACGCCACCAGGTCGGCGATGTACTGCGGCGAGATCACGTCGAGGAACTCGACACCGGCCGGCAGGCCGAGCTTGTTGATGTCGCGCAGCAGGCCACGGGCGATGCGCAGGCCCTTGTCGATCTTGAAGCTGCCGTCCAGGTCCGGATCGTTGATCAGGCCCTTCCAGCCCACCGTGGTGCGCGGCTTCTCGAAGTACACGCGCATGACGATTTCCAGTTCGCCGGCCAGCGCATCGCGCAGCGGCTTCAGGCGCTGGGCGTACTCGATGGCGGCCTTCGGGTCGTGGATCGAGCACGGGCCCACCACCACTGCCAGGCGGTCGTCACGGCCGTGCAGGATCTGGTGCAGGGCCGCGCGCGAGGCGCTGACGGTGTCGGACGCTTCATCGTCACAGGGCAGCATCGCCAGCAGCTGGGCAGGCGGTGTCAGCGGTTCGATGGTGCGGATACGCAGGTCGTCGGTGTGCGGGGGCATTGGGGGAGGTCTCCGGAACGTTGGGGGTCCCCAGCGTGGCGGCATGAAAAAAGCCGCCAGGTTCGCTGGCGGCTTTCGGGAATGCGTCTGAAGCTTTCTTCAGGGTGAGCGCAGTCCTTCCTCCGCCAGTGGCTTCGGAAAGTAATACCAGTAAAAGCTGGTGGGGGCTGCGTTCATGGGTTCTATTGATAGCACAGCTTTTGCGCAGTGCAAAATGTTTCATCCGCAACTGGGGGCGCGGTTCAGCGATGCGCCTGCCTGCGTCGTCTACGCGGCGGCAGCCACGCCAAATCGCTCATTTGCCATGCACTTCCACGTCCAGCAGCAGGCCCTCGTGGATGTCGGCCCAGCGCTCCAGCACGCGGTCCAGTTCCTGCCGGGCCTCGTCCAGCTGCTCGGGGTTGAGCAGGGAACGCGCGGTGTAGAGGTCGGAAACCAACCGCCGCAGGGCCGATTCCTGGATGGCCACTGACGGCCCCTCCAGACCCGGCAACTGCAACGCCGGGCTGTCGCCAAGAGGGCCGAACAGCGTGACCTGGAGCGTGCTCTGCATGATCGACTTCCCTGCGGATGGACATGGCAATGTCCTGTTTACCGCGTCTGGGTGACAGGCGCATGTGCCATGCGCGTCCGGGGTGCCGCTACAAGGCAGCCAGATCGGCCAGGTGCTGGACCATCCCCTCGTCCACGCCCAGGGCGTTGGTGGTGGTGAAGTACTGATGCCAACCGGTGGCGGCAATGCCGGCCACCAGCGCATCGGCATCCGCGCGGCTTGCACAGCGCCAGACCGCATAGAACTGCTCATCGCTGCCGTGCTGTACGCCCGTGGCAATGCGGCCCATCGCCAGCGGTGTGATGTGGGCTGGATCGAACTGCTGCATGCCAGCTCCGATCCGGGCAAAGAAGGCATTCCGCTGCTCGGGCGGGAGTGTCGTCCAGGCAGGCGTGGCGGTATAGAGCTCGATGAAGGTGTGCGACATGGTGGTTCTTCCTTGAGGGTTCGGGGCTTGCCGGCCAGCGGCCGGCACTACCGGAGCGAGCGCAGTGCGCGCTTGCGGATGTAGGCGTTGGCGCCGCCATCGTGTTCGCGCTGCCAGCGCGCGCACAGATCGCGCAACCAGTGCGGCCGGGTCTTGCCGGCGTCGTTGAGCCAGTTGCCCACGGAGTCCTGCACGTAGCGCTCCGGGTCGTTGGCCAGTGCTTCCAGCAGCGGCAATGCATGTTCCGGGTGCCGCTTGAACAGCGCGATATGCGTGGCCCAGACGCCGCGCGGGCGCAGCGCCTCGCAGGCGAAGCGGCGCAGGTACGGCGATGCTTCCTGTGTCCACGGTTGCAGGTACTCAAGCGCCTGCATCGGCGCGGCAACGATGTCCGTGCGTAGCGCCAGCCACGCCCATTCGCGCACACCGAAGTGTGGGTCATCGGCCAGCGCGCGCATCTGCTGCAGCTTCCCTGCCAACGTTGCGCGGGCATTGCTGCCGATCAGATAGCAGGCCCAGCCGCGCACGGTATCGGACGCATGATCCTGCCATTGCGCAGGATCGCCCTGCCCGCTTTCGCGCAGCAACCGGGCAGCCAGGGCCATGCGTTGGGTGATGCCCTTGCCTTCAGCATCGCGCATACGGTGCAGCGCGTCATGTTCAACTGCGGGTACCACCGCCTGCAGCAGCGCACCAAAATCCACCGCCAGGCATTCGGCCAGATGGCTGGCGGCGACGCTGCCAGTGTTGAGCGCATTCAATCGCTCAGCCGTCAGGATCCTGCTCATGCCCCACGACCTGTATCGGTGTGCTGCCAGACCTTGTGCAGCAGCTGTGACAACTGCTGCTGTTCTTCTGCGCCCAATCCGCTGAACAAGCCCCCTATCCATTGCGTGTGCTGGTTGAACAGCGTCTCGGCCAGGCGCCTCCCCTGTGTGGTCAGCACGATCTGAAGGCGCCTGCCGTCTTCGGCGTCACTGCGTCGCTGCAGCAGCCCTTCGCGCTGCAGGCCATCGATCAGGCCACTGACCGTGGCGCGGGTGACACCTGCACGCTCGGCCAATTCATGCGGTGGCAGCGTGCCACCGGCACCGTGCAGCAGGAAAAGCACGATGAAACGCCCTTCACTGAGCCCGTGCGGCGCCAGGCGCGTGGCGCAGTCGCGATCGATGGCCGATGACAGCGACAGCAGCTGGAAGCACAGGCGCAGCTGCGCGACACCGGTATGGCCGCGTCGTTGCGCCTCATCCAGCAGGGCACTGTGCTTGGCTTCCAGCATGGCTCCATCCAATATGATTAGGCGCCTAATCATATTTCAAAAAATAGGCATTACGCCACTGTCCAGGTGATTTCAGGAAACCGGCCCCAGCAGCAGGCGTGCGATCAGTCCGCCGCCATCACGCTGCAGCAGCAGAAGCTCGCCCCCATGCCGTCGTGCGACGTTGGCCGCCACCGCCAGGCCCAGGCCGGTCCCACCCGTGGCGCGGCTGCGCGAGCTCTCGCTGCGCTGGAAAGGTTGCAGCAGGCGTTCACGGTCGTCCTCGGCGATGCCTGGGCCGCGGTCCATCACATCCAGCTGCATGCGATTGCCTGCCATGGCGGCGTGCAGGTCTACGGCACCGGCGTAGCGGTCTGCGTTGTCGATGAGGTTGTCGATTGCCCGCCGCAGCAGGAGCCCGTCGCCCCGCCACGGCAGTGTGTCCGGGCCCTCGATGGAGATCGAGACGCCGCGCAGCAGGGCACTGTGCACGCATTCCTCCAGCAACGCGGCCAGGTCCAGCGGTCGCAACTGCAGTGGTTGCAGTTCGCCGCGTGCGTAATCGAGCACCTGCTCGATCATCGTATCCATGCGTTCGATGTCCGCCACCATCCGCGCCGCCTGTGGCGCAGGTGCGAATTCGGCGCGCAGGCGCAGGCCGGTCAACGGCGTGCGCAGGTCGTGCGCTACCGCGGCCAGCATGCGCGTCATGTCCTGGGCCTGTTCGCGCAGGCGCTCGCGCCCGGTGCTGATCGCGGAAGCCAGCATCTGTACTTCGCGTGGGCCGTCGTCCGGCAGCGGCGTATCGGCCTGCAGGTCAACCCGTGCGCCGGCCTCGGCCAAGCGCCGCAGCGGGCGTCCCAGGCGGATCGAGGCCCACGCCGCCAGCGGCGCCAGCAGGACTGCACCGCCCAGCAGGGCGAGCACCACCTGGCGGCGCCAGGTCGCCAGATCACTGTGGTCGCTACCGACCACCCGCCAGCGGCCATCGGCCTGGCGTACGCCCAGTTCAAACGGCGGCCATTGCATGGCGGTCAGTACCGCAGCCTGCGCCTTCAATACACCGGCCCGCGCCGTGGCATCGAGCACCGCACCGCCTTCGATGACCTGCACATCGGGCGCCTTGCGCTGTCCGCTCCAGACCAGGCGTACCTTTTCCGCCGGCACGCCCATCTGCATCGCAGCCAGTTGCGTGAGCCAGTCGCTGGCACTGCCCTGTGGCGGCGAATCCTGCATCGCCAGATGCAGGCCCAGTGGCGCTGCCGCCTGCTCCCCTCGCAGCACCTGCACGGCCTGGTCCAAGCGCATCGGCGGCGGCGCGGGCCGAGGCATCCAGCCAACCACGGCTACGCTGACCAGTGTCGCCAGCAGCAGGCTGGCCAGGGCCAGCATTGCGATCCAACGCGCAGTCGGCCACCGGCTGCTCACAACACCTGTACCTCAGCGTCGAAGCGATAGCCTTCGCCACGCGATGTCTGCACCAGGGCTTCCGCACCGGGTGATGCCTGCCCGAGCTTGCGGCGCAGCCGGCTGATCGCCAGGTCGACCGCGCGGTCGACGCTGTCACTGGGCTCGCCACGGCTCAGCTGCAGCAGCTGCTCGCGCCCCAGCACTCGCCCGGGGCGTTCGGCCAGCGCCAGCAACAGGCTGAATTCACCACGGCTGAGCACCAGCTCATTCCCATCCGGTGCCAGCAGGCGACGTTGTTCCGGCAGCAACCGCCAACCAGAAAAGCGCAGTTCACTGGCTATCTGCGTGCGCAGCTTGTCCTGCCGGCGCAGCAGCGCGCGTACCCGCGCCAGCAGCTCGCGCGGGTCGAACGGCTTGGCCAGGTAATCGTCCGCGCCCATCTCCAGGCCGATCACCCTGTCCGGTGCGCTGCCCATCGCCGACAGCATCAGGATCGGAATGGCCCGTGCCTGCAGCCGGCGGCACACCGACAGGCCATCCTCACCGGGCATCATCCAGTCGAGGATGATCACGTCCGGGCGATCGACCTGCAGCAGCACGTCCAGCGCCGTCGCGTCCGCGGCCACCCGCACCTGGTAGCCATGCAGCAACAGGCAATCGGCGATGGCATCACGGATGCTGGCGTCGTCATCGACAACGATGACACGGGCGGGAGTAGGCATGCGGGCAGTATCAGGCAGGTCTGTATCAGGACGGTATCAACGCCGATATTCCCGCGATACGCCGCTGCGCGCCAATGGTCACCCATGATCACTGCGGAGACTTGCCTTGCGCCTCATCCCATTCCTCCTGCTTGCTGCCCCGCTGCCTGCGCTGGCGTCCGATGCCCCCGAACACATCCTGCCGATGTGGATGCAGGGCGGTCATCCGGCCGTGGCCGTGTCGCTGGACGGGCGTGCCGAACCGCTGCGCTTCGTGGTCGACAGCGCTGCAGGCGCAACCCTGGTCGATGACCGCGTCGTGCGGCGCTATGGCCTGGAGGATGCGGATGCAGAGGTATCACAGGCCCAGGGGGCGAGTGCAGCTTCCGCACGGCTGCAGCGCATGCGCAGCACGTCCTGGCAGCTGGGCAGTTGGCAGCTGCAGGCCCAAGCCATGAAGGTCGATCTGTCGTCGTTGCCGAAGGACGATGATCCGGCCATTGACGGCTTGATCGGCAACGATCTGACCGGGCGCTGGGACACCCGTTGGGACTTCGGCCGCAATCAACTGGCGCTGTGGACACCCGGCGGATTGAACCTGGAAGGACCGGGTTGCCAGCCCAATGCGCTGCCCGGCCGTACTGACGGCCTGCGGCAGTTCGGCTTCATCACGCTTGCACTGGGCGCGCCCGCTGTGGACGCCATCGCCGTGGTCGACACCGGTGCCGCACAGACCGTCCTCAACGCCGAAGCGGCCCGCGCACTGGGGCTGCGCACGGACGGCAGCGACGCACGGGTGCGGGTGCGTGAGAAGGGCACCGAAGGCCTGGGCGGCGGAAAGCAGGCGACCTGGCTGTACACCCTGGCCGGCATGACCGGCAGCGGCTGGCAGCACCCGTCGATGGAGGTCCGCATCAGCGAACTGCCGGTGTTCAAGGCGATCGGACTGGAGGCCCGGCCGGCGCTGATCCTCGGTGCCGATGCAATGCGCGGCGGCCAGGTGGACATCGGTGCCGGCGCGGCCCGGATCTGCCTGCGCCGGCCGCAGGCCAGCTGACATCTGGCAATGACGCCAGCGGCAGCCTGGCGTAGCATCGCCGTGCGCCCCACCAGGAGTTCCACGCATGTGCCGTGCCACCCTGATGTTGCTGACGCTGCTCCCGCTGGCGGTGCTGGCCGCGCCGCCACCCGTGCCCTCGCCCACTCGCATCGATGCCGAAGCACAGCGGCTGATGCAGGCGGCCCATGCGCGCGGGATGGCGCTGGCGGTGATCGATGACGGCAAGGTGGTGCATGTGGCCGCCTACGGTGAACGCAACGCCGCAGGCGAGCCGCTGCGCACCGACACCGTGATGTACGCTGCGTCACTGACCAAGATGGCCTTCGGCCACCTGGTCGCACAGCTGGCGCAGGACGCGCGTATCGATCTCGATGCCAGCATCGCTACCGCCCTGGACAAGCCGCTGCCGGACTATCCGCCCGAAACGAAGAAGTACGCCGACTACAGCGTGCTGGCCGATGATGCACGCTGGCGCCAGCTCACCCCTCGCCTGCTGCTCAACCACGCCAGTGGCTTTGCCAACTTCGGGTTCCTCGAACCGGACGGCCGGCTGAAGTTCCACTTCGATCCGGGCAGCCGCTACGGCTATTCCGGCGAAGGGTTGATCCTGCTGCAGTTCGTGATCGAACGCGGGCGGCTGGGCGAGGATGTGGGCACGTTGATGCAGCAGCGGGTGTTCGACCGCTTCGGCATGACCCGCACCAGCATGATGTGGCGCGAGGACTTCGCCACCAACCTGGCAGACGGCTGGACCGTGGAGGGCACCGCCGAGCCGCACGATGAGCGCAGCCGCGTGCGTGCGGCCGGTTCGATGGATACCACCATCGCCGACATGGCCCGTTTCGCCGCTGGCTACGTGCGCGGCGATGGGCTGTCAGCGGCGATGCGCAAGGAGCTGGTGCGGCCGCAGCTGGCGATCACCACCGCCAGCCAGTTCCCTACCCTGCAGCCGGAGCTGCCGAAGGCGCAGCAGCGCAAGGACCTGGCGGCGGGCCTGGGCGTGGTGACGTTCCGTGGCCCGCAAGGCGCGGGCTTCTACAAGGGCGGCCACGATGATGCGGTGGGCAACACGCTGGTGTGCGTGGAGCGGCAGCAGCGCTGCGTGGTGATCCTGGGCAACGATGTGCGCGCCGAAGCGACCTTCCCGGCGCTGGTGGCCTTCGTGCTGGGCGACACCGGCGTGCCGTGGCAGTGGGAGTACGGCGCGGCGAAGGCATTCGTCGATTGAGGGGGCAATGGCGCCTGCGCGGCTACCTCGGTAGATCCACGCCATGCGTGGATGGCATTCCTCAACGCGCCTGCTCGAAGAACATCAGGTAGACCAGCCGCCCATTCTCCGGCCGGTCGCCGAAGGCCGGGCCAGCGGTATGCCAGAACCACGGGCGCAGCAGCACCAGGCGGTTGAAGCGCATCGGGATGCGCATGGTCATCTCCCACTGGCTGTCGTCGACGCTGTCGCGCTCGATGATGTCGCGATGCATGTCGCCGCCATTGGCGTAGCCCAGCGCAGCCAGCTCGTGGGCGTTCAACGCCATGCGCTCGGTATTGGTGCGGCGGTGGCGGAAGAACTCGGTACCGCCTTCGCAGTGCTCCGGAGCGCTGAGGTAGAGGATGCCGGACCAGTGCGAATGATCGGTGTGCACCTTGGCGCGACCGACATCGCTGGCCAGGGTCAGCCGGAACTTGCCGTGCGACTGCAGCGGATTGACCGGCCGCAGGGGTTCGTTGACCAGCCGCGATGCGGCCTCGGACAGGCCGTCCAGCTCCAGCCGTTCGAGCGAATTGCGGCCGGGGAACGCGCCCTCCTGCGCCGGGTAGGTCAGGCCCAGGCCGGCCTGGCGCAGGCCGTGCGCATCGGCCGGAGAGAGGAAGTCGTCGACGACGATGAACGAGGTAGGCATGGTCGCCGAGCGTAGCGACGCGGCGCCATGGCGGCAACCGGGCAACAAAAAACCCCGCCTCGCGGCGGGGTTCTTCTTTGCATCGGGAAGACGCGCCGACCAGGGCCGGCAACGTCCGACGCGGGCGTGGACCTTAGAAGTCCATGCCGCCCATGCCACCCATGCCGCCCATGCCACCGGCGCCGCCCATGGCCGGCTCGTCCTTCTTCGGAGCTTCGGCAACCATGGCTTCGGTGGTGATCATCAGGCCAGCGATCGAGGCCGCGTTCTGCAGGGCCGAACGGGTCACCTTGGTCGGGTCCAGGATGCCGAACTGCAGCATGTCGCCGAACTCGCCGGTGGCGGCGTTGTAGCCGAAGCTGCCGGTGCCTTCCTTGACCTTGTTGATGATGACCGACGGCTCTTCACCGGCGTTGGCAACGATTTCGCGCAGCGGGGCTTCCATCGCGCGCAGGGCGATCTGGATGCCGTGGTTCTGGTCTTCGTTGGCACCCTTCAGGCCGGCCAGTGCGGTGACCGCACGGACCAGGGCAACGCCGCCGCCCGGGACCACGCCTTCTTCAACGGCTGCACGGGTCGCGTGCAGGGCGTCGTCGACGCGGTCCTTCTTTTCCTTCATTTCGATTTCGGTCGAAGCACCGACCTTGATCACGGCAACGCCGCCGGCCAGCTTGGCCACGCGTTCCTGCAGCTTCTCGCGGTCGTAATCGGAGGAGGTGTCCTGGATCTGGGTCTTGATCTGGCCGACGCGTGCGTCGACGGCAGCCTTGTCACCCACGCCATCGATGATGGTGGTGTTTTCCTTGGAAACCTGCACCTTCTTGGCGCGGCCCAGGTCCTTGATGGTGGCCTTTTCCAGCGACAGGCCAACTTCTTCGGAGATCACGGTGCCACCGGTCAGCACGGCCATGTCTTCCAGCATCGCCTTGCGACGGTCGCCGAAGCCCGGAGCCTTGACGGCCACGACCTTGACGATGCCACGGATGGTGTTGACCACCAGGGTGGCCAGCGCTTCGCCTTCGACTTCTTCGGCAACGATCAGCAGCGGCTTGCCGGCCTTGGCGACGCCTTCCAGCACCGGCAGCAGGTCACGGACGTTGGAGATCTTCTTGTCGTGCAGCAGGATGAACGGGTCATCCAGGTCAGCGGTCTGCGACTGCTGGTTGTTGATGAAGTACGGGGACAGGTAGCCGCGGTCGAACTGCATGCCCTTGACCACGTCCAGCTCGTTGTCCAGGCCCGAGCCTTCTTCAACGGTGATCACGCCTTCCTTGCCGACTTCCTTCATCGCGTCGGCGATGATCTGGCCGATCGACTCGTCCGAGTTGGCCGAGATGGTACCGACCTGGGCAATCGCCTTGTCGTCAGCGGTCGGCTTGGAGATGGTCTTCAGCTCGGCAACGGCGGCCACGACGGCCTTGTCGATACCGCGCTTCAGATCCATCGGGTTCATGCCGGCGGCAACAGCCTTGGCGCCTTCGCGGATCAGGGCCTGGGCCAGCACGGTGGCGGTGGTGGTGCCGTCGCCGGCGTCGTCGTTGGTGCGCGAAGCGACTTCCTTCACCATCTGTGCGCCCATGTTCTCGAACTTGTCAGCCAGTTCGATTTCCTTGGCGACGGAGACGCCGTCCTTGGTGATGGTCGGGGCGCCGAAGCTCTTTTCCAGCACGACGTTGCGGCCCTTCGGGCCCAGGGTGGCCTTGACGGCATTGGCGAGAACGTTGACGCCGCGCACCATGCGCGAACGGGCGTCTTCACCGAAACGAATATCCTTGGCAGCCATTGCAGTTACCTCATTGGTAGCGCCGGGCCATGCCCGGCGGCTGGGTGTTTGGAATCAGGGGATGAAGCAGGTCGCGCCGAGGCTCAGCCGATGACGGCGAGCACGTCGTCTTCGCGCAGGACCTTGTACTCGACGCCTTCGCTCTTGTACGAGCTGCCGGCGTACTGGCCGTAGATGACCTTGTCGCCAACCTTCAGCGACGGCGCACGCACGCTGCCGTTGTCCAGCGGCTTGCCCGGGCCGACGGCCACGACTTCACCCTTGGTGGACTTTTCCTTGGCCGAATCCGGAATGACGATGCCACCGGCGGAGATTTCGTCGGCTTCGATCGGCTTGACCACAACGCGGTCGTGCAGCGGCTTGATGCTCATGAGAGACCTCTTAAGTTATTGATTGGTCTGAAAAAGTCTGGCGATGTTAGCACTCACCCCAGGTGACTGCCAGCATCGCTCGCGAAAAAGCCCGACGAATCGGGAGCAGGACAGAGATGGAGCTGCCCCCGGGCCTTTCAAGGCCGTCCCCGGAAAAAATTTCGGTGCGGCCAGGCCCGCACAGCGCGTCCCTGCATGAAGACGTTCAGCCCGGTGAAACGCATCCATTCGGTCCTCGGCGCCCTCGACTTTTGGTGATCCGCGTCGCACTGTCAGATATCTGACGTTCATTTACGACAAAGTGTCACTGGATCGGCCTTAGGCTCGGCCGCGCATTCCCAATCACAAGGAGTTGTCGATGCGATTGCTGTCCCCGCTTGCCGCCGCCTGCCTGCTGGCGCTGGCCGCCGCGCCGGCCCAGGCCGAGGTCTTCATCAACGAACTGCATTACGACGACAGCACCGCCGCCGGTGACGTCGGCGAAGCGATCGAGGTCGTCGCCACCGCCGGAGAGGACCTGTCCGGCTATCGGCTTTACCTCTACAACGGCAGCAATCCTTCGGCCGCCACGGTCTACGCCAACAACCCGGTCCCGGCCGGTACCGCCGCGGGCTGCGGCAGCGCCAGCATCGCCGTGGTCAGCTACCCGACCAACGGCCTCCAGAACGGCCCGAACGATGGCATCGCCCTGGTCGATGCCAGCGGCAAGGTGGTCCAGTTCCTCAGCTACGAGGGCGCCATCACCGCCTCCGGTGGCCCTGCCGCCGGCATGACCAGCCAGAACATTCCGGTGGCCGAGACCAACAGCACGGCGCCGGGCACCTCGCTGCAGCTGACCGGCAGCGGCAGCCAGTACGCCCACTTCACCTGGGCCGAGTCGGCCAGGCAGACCTTCGGCAGCTGCAACAACGGCCAGACCTTCAGTGGTGGCGGCACCCCGGGCCCGAACACGCCGCCGTCGGTGTCCACCACCACCCCGGCACAGGGCAGCAGCACCTTCCCGGCCGCGGCCGATCTGGAAGTGGTGTTCAGCGAGACGGTGAACCTGGCCAGTGGCGCCTTCGCGCTGAGCTGCGGCAGTTCCGGCAGCGTGCCGCTGACCTTCCCCGCCAGCGGGCGCAGCGTGAAGCTGTCCACCAATACCGCGCTGGTGGCCGGTGAGGCCTGCCGCTTCGACATCCGCGCCGCGCGCATCACCGACCTGCAGGGCGCGCACCCGGCCGCCGACAGCCGCATCGCCTTCACCGTGGCCAGCACCGGCGGCAATCCCGACCCGGGCAATCCGGGCGTGCCGGCCGGCTACTACTCGAAGGTGAACACGTCCAGCCCGAGCCAGCTGCGCTGCTCGCTGCACGCCACCATCAAGGGCCACACCGCCTACCCGTACAGCGGCTCGGGCACCAGCACCTGGACCATCCTGGAGATTGCCGACGAGGACCCGAACAACCCGAACCGCATCCTCGACGCGTATCGCAACCGCAGCTACGCCAAGGTGACCGATCGCGCCGGCAGCGGCAGTGGCCTGAAGTACAACCGCGAACACACCTGGCCGAACTCGCTGGGCTTCGCCAGCACCACCGGTGACAAGGGCCTGCCGTACGCGCCGTACACCGACACCCACATGCTGTACCTGACCGATGCACAGTGGAACGCCGACCGTGGCAACAAGCCGTTCGCCAAGTGCGACGCCAACTGCGGCGAGCGCGCCACCGAGGCCAACAACGGCCAGGGCGGCGGCAGCGGTGGCTATCCGGGCAATTCCAACTGGGTGCGCACGCCGGACGGCAACACCGGCACGTTCGAAGTGTGGGGCAAGCGCAAGGGCGACATGGCGCGTGCGGTCATGTACATGGCCATCCGCTACGAGGGCGGCAAGGATGCGGCCACCGGCCAGTCCGAGCCGGACCTGGAGCTGACCGACGACCGCAGCAGGATCGTCAAGACCAGCAGCTCGCCGGCCTACATGGGCCTGCTGTCGACCCTGATCGACTGGCACCTGTCCGATCCGCCGGATGATGCCGAGCGTGCGCGCAATGACGTGATCTACAGCTTCCAGGGCAACCGCAACCCGTTCATCGACCACCCCGAGTGGGCAACCCCTGGCCTGTTCACCTCGGCCAAGCCGGCCACCTGCCAGCTGGCCAACTGACCGCGCAACGCAGCGGTCCATCGCCGCCGCCGGGCCCTGACCCGGCGGCGGCCCTATACTCGACGGTCATGTCGACCGTCGATCCCGTCCTGCTGCTGTTGACCACCTGCCCGGACCGGGCCAGTGCCGAGCGCATCGCGCACGCGCTGGTCGGAGAGCGCCTGGCCGCGTGCGTGACCCGCCTCGATGGCGCGCAGTCGACCTACCGCTGGCAGGGCGAGGTGACCACCGACGCCGAGCTGCAGCTGCTGGTGAAGACCACCGCAAGCCGCGTCGATCACGCGATTGCCCGGATCGTCGAACTGCATCCGTATGAACTCCCGGAGTGCATCGCGGTCGAAACCCGGGCCGGCCTGCCGGCGTATCTGGACTGGATCCGGGCACAGACCCGGGAGGACACTGATTGAAGACTCTGTTTGCGCGTGGCGCCGCCTTGTGCGCCCTGATGTGGCTCTCGCTGCCAGCGTTCGCGCTGGATGAGAAGGACCTGCTGCCGGTGGACCAGGCGTTCGCGCTGACCGCCACCGCCCCCGAACGTGGCCAGGTGCAACTGCAGTTCAAGATCGCGCCCGGCTATTACCTGTATCGCCATCGCACCAGCGTCAAGGCCGACCCGGCCTTCAATGCCGGCGCGCTGCAGATGCCCAAGGGCGACAAGCACCACGACGATTTCTTCGGCGAGGTCGAAACCTATCGCGAGCGCCTGCAGGCCACCCTGCCCGGCACGCCGACCGATGCAGCGGGCACCATCAGCCTGGAAGTACGCTACCAGGGCTGCGCCGATGCCGGTGTCTGCTACCCGCCGCAGAAGCGCGTGGTGCAGGTCACCCTGCCCGGTGCCGGTGCACAGGCCACCGCCCCGGCCCCGCGTGCCGGTGCCGCCAGCCCGTTCAACAACCCGCTGGCCGGTGCCGGCAACAGCGGCGGCCTGCGCCTGCCGGGTGCGGCCAGCAACAGCCAGGCGCTGCCGCTGCCGTCGGAACAGGCGTTCGGCTTCGACGCCATCGCCAGTGACGGCAACACCCTGCTGCTGCGCTTCAGCCCGGCGCCGGGCTACTACCTGTATCGCGACCGCACTTCGGTGAAGCTGGACGGCAGTACCGGGGTGCTGGCCGACAAGCTGCGCTGGCCTGCCGCGCAGTCGCATCGCGACGAACACTTCGGCGATGTCTCGGTCTACTTCAACCAGGTGGAAGTGCCGCTGCCGCTGCGCCGCTCCGTCGCTGACGCGGTCGACAGTACCCTGGTGGTGACCTTCCAGGGCTGCCAGACCGATGGTATCTGCTACCCGCCGATGACCCGCCGGGTGAAGCTGTCGATCCCGGCCGGCAAGGTCAGCGCCAGCACCGACCAGGCACCGCCGCGCAACGAGGTGATCAGCCCGTCGGCTGCAGCGCCACGCGAAGGCGCCAACGGCGCCCCCCTGCGCCTGCTGCCGACGGTGCCCAATACGGATGCCGCCACCCCGGCCGTTGCAGGCGCCGGAAGCGGTAATGAGTTCGCTGCCGATGCGCGCGGTGACAACGCGCTCCGGACGCGTCCGCCGGCGACCACGCCGAATCCGGACAGGTCATTCGTGTGGGTGCTGCTGCTGGCCCTGGCCGGTGGCCTGGTACTGAACCTGATGCCCTGCGTGCTGCCGATCCTCTCGCTGAAGGTACTGAGCCTGGCGCAGAGCGGCGAAAGCCCGCAGCGCGCGCGCAGCCACGCCCTCTGGTACACGCTGGGCGTGCTGGTCGCGTTCGCGGTGATCGGTGCGTTGATGGTCGGCCTGCGTGCGATCGGCAACGCCGTCGGCATCGGCTTCCAGCTGCAGCACCCGGGTGTGGTGGCGGCGCTGGCCTACATCATGTTCGCGGTGGGCCTGAGCCTGTCCGGCGTATTCACCCTCGGCGGTGGCATCGGCAACCTGGGCCAGTCGCTGGCCAGCCGCAGTGGCCCGGCCGGTGACTTCTTCACCGGTGCGCTGGCCTGCGTGGTCGGCAGTGCCTGCGTCGGCCCGTTCATGGGTGGCGCGATTGCCTACGCGTTCATTGCCCCGCCGCTGAAAGCGATGACCGTGTTCCTGTTCCTCGGCCTGGGCCTGGCGCTGCCGTTCCTGCTGATCGGCTTCGTGCCGGCGCTGGCGCGCCGCCTGCCCAAGCCGGGCCCATGGATGGAAACGCTCAAGCACGTGCTGGCCTTCCCGATGTATGCCACCGCGCTGTGGCTGCTGTGGGTGCTGGGCAAGCAGCGTGGCGTGGACGGCATGGCGCTGGTGCTGGGTGGCCTGCTGCTGTTCGCCTTCGGCCTGTGGCTGTTCGAACGCAACCGCTGGACTGGCTCGCGCGCCGTCACCCTGCTCGGCGTGCTGCTGGCAATCGGTGCACTGGTTCCCGCCTGGGGTGTGACCCAGCTGGCACCGCCGGCACGCGCCGCACAGGCGGCCAGCGACAACGTGGTGGAGTACTCGCCGCAGCTGCTGGACCGCCTGCGCGCCGACAACCGCGTGGTGTTCGTGAACATGACCGCCGACTGGTGCGTGAGCTGCAAGGCCAACGAGCGCGCCGTGCTGTCGCGGCCAGAGTTCAAGGAACTGCTCAAGCGCACCAACGCGGTGTACATGCGCGGTGACTACACCAACGTCGATCCGCAGATCACCACGTTCCTGGAAGAGCACAAGGCCGTCGGCGTGCCGCTGTACGTGGTGTACGGCCCCGGCGCGCCGCCGACCGTGCTGCCGACCCTGCTGACCCAGGCAGTGGTGGAGGAAGCGCTGCTGCGCACCGCACGATGAAGTGGCAACGGCCAGCGCTGCTGTGGACAGCGGTGCTGGCCGCCGGCCTTGGCCTGTGGGCCGGGCATCGATTGGCTCCCGCGCCCGCTGCGCCTGAGGCCATGCCAGCGGCACCTGCTGTGGCGGCTGCGGCACCCGTCCTGCAGGTCGGCGACAGCCTGCCCGCGCTGTCGCTGCCCGATCTTGAAGGCCGGCCGCTGGACCTGCGCCAGCACGCTGGCGGTCGCCCGCTGTTGATCAATGTCTGGGCCAGCTGGTGCGCGCCCTGCGTTGAAGAAATGCCCGAACTGGCGCGCTTTGCCGCAGCACAGGGCGACCCAGGCGTGCAGGTGCTGGGCCTGGCGCTGGATACGCCGGAAGACGTGCGCGGTTTCCTGCAACGGGTGCCGGTGGATTACCCGATCGTGATCGAGACCCCGGGACCGCGCGATGCCAGCGTGCAGCTGGGCAATACACAGGGCCTGCTGCCCTACAGCGTGCTGTTCGATGCACAGGGGCGGCTGGTGAAGGCAAAGCTGGGGCCGTTCGCCCACGGCGAGATCGACGGCTGGGTGAAGTGAGGGTTCGGCAGGGTTGCACCCTGCACCCGCTTCAGGCCAGAGCAACAGCCGAAGCAACAGCTACAGCGGGCTTCCTGTGAGATGGCGAGGCACTGTGGGCGTGCGGGGCCGCCGTGAACCCATCCATGGGGGCTTGGTCGCCGCATCCATGCGGCTCACACCCCGCACGCCCACAGTGCCCCGCCTTCGACAAGTTCAAGGCGCTGTTGGTAGGTGTCGACCTTGGTCGACACGGTAGATCCACGCCATGCGTGGATGAATCTCCATCGAAATCGAATACTTCGGCAATTGAACGAGGAGCATCCACGCATGGCGTGGATCTACAGATCGCGGAAATCTGTCGAAGGCGGGGTGGGGCCGGTTGCGGGGGTGTGCGCGGCATGGATGCCGCGGCCAAGGCTACAGGGACGTACTGGCGCCGTCCCCCGCAACCGGTCCCACCCCGCCATCCCACGGAATGCACGCTGTTGCTTCTGAGGTTGCCGGCCAGCGGCCGGCACTACCGCGGGTGCCGGGCGCCGCCCGGCCGATACCCCCTGCTTGACCGCAGCCGGGGCGCCACGGAGAATTCCGCGACTAATTCTCATTTGCTGTTGCGCAGGATGCGGGCGGCAGCCTTCCGGGCCCTCCTCCTTCGATGTTCAAGAACGTCCTGTTCCAACTGCACTGGCTGCTGGGCATCACCGCCGGTGCCGTACTGGCCGTGATGGGCCTCAGCGGCGCCATGCTGTCCTTCGAGGATGAACTGCTGCGCGCGGCCAATCCCGGCTTCGCCGAGATCGCCAAGCACCATGCCGACGGCCAGCTTCCGCTTGAACTCAGCGAACTGGTGCCGCTGCTGCAGGCCGGCAGTGATCGCCCCCTGCAGCGCCTGCGCGTGGATGCCACCGGGCAGCGGCCCTCGGTGGCACGCTTCGCCGGCGGCAAGGAACACTGGGTCTACTTCGATCCGTACAGCGGCGAGCGATTCAGCGCCCTGCGTGGGCAGGCGTTCTTCGATTTCGTCGAGGACCTGCATCGCCACCTCGCCGCCGGCGAGCGCGGCAAATGGATCACCGGCAGCTGCGCCATCGCCCTGCTGTTCTTCACCCTGTCCGGGCTCTATCTGCGCTGGCCGCGACGCTGGTGGCACTGGCGCAGCTGGCTGGCGGTGGAATGGAAACGCAGCGGCCGTGGCTTCCTGTGGAGCCTGCACTCGGTGGTCGGCACCTGGGTGCTGCTGATCTACCTGATGAGTGCACTGACCGGCCTGTGGTGGTCCTTCGACTGGTATCGCAGTGCCGCCAACACCCTGTTGGGCGTCGCACCAGCCGCCAAGCACAAGGTCGCCACCGACACCGCCCTGAACCTGGAGCGCATCGAAGCCACGCTGTATGCACTGCCCGGCGTGCGCACCGGCTACATCGACCTGCGCCTGCCGGAGAAGCCCGGGCAGGCACTGAATGTACGCGTGATGGCCGGTGATCCGTCGCAGCGCGGCGGCCAGCATGACCGCGCGCATGATCTGCTGCAGCTCGACCCGGGCACGGGTGCCACGCTCGATGCCCGCCCCTACGCGCGCCAGGGCGCCGGCGCGCAGCTGGCCACCAGCGTGTTCGCGCTGCACTCGGGCAGCTACTTCGGCGTGCCCGGGCGTGTCGTGGTGATGCTCAGCAGTTTGGGCATGAGCCTGTTCTTCATCACCGGCTGGATGCTCTACCTGGACCGCCGCCGTAGTCAGCGCGCCGCGCGTGGCCTGCGCCAGTCGCTGCCAGCAACGCCTGCCGATGGCGGTGGCACGCCGTGGCTGGTGGTGCATGCCAGCCAGAGCGGGCTGGGCGAACAGCTGGCCTGGCGTGCTGCCGCGCAGCTGCAGGCCGCGGGCCATGCTGTGCAGGTACTGCCATTGGCCCGGGTCGATGCCACGCAGCTCGCGCGTACTGCCCAGGCATTGTTCGTGCTGAGCACCTTTGGCGATGGCGAACCTCCGGATGCGGCGCGGGGCGCTGCGCGACGGCTGCTGGCACAAGCGTCCGATCTGTCGGGCCTGCAGTTCGGCCTGCTCGCCCTCGGTGACCGCCAATACCCGCATTACTGCGGCTTTGGCCGCCAATTCGATGGCTGGCTGCTGAGCAACGGTGCGCGTGCGCTGTTCGAGCGCATCGAAGTCGATGCCGCCTCGGTAGCGGCCCTGCGCCAATGGCAGCTGCAGCTGGGCGCGCTGACCGGCATCGTCACCGATGACAGCGTGCTGCCGGCGGCCACGCGGATGCATGAATGGCGACTGCTCGGCCGCGACCGGCTCAACCCGGGCAGCATGGGCGGTGCCATCTGGCGCATCCGTCTTGCGCCACCGGCCGATGTGCAGTGGCAGGCGGGCGACATCCTGCATATCGCGCCCCGGCACAACGCGCGGCACGCCAGCGCGGTGCTGAAAGCACAGGGGTTGGATCCGCTGCAGCCGCTGCTGGTGGACGGTCACCCACGCACCCTGCTGGCGCTGGCCAGTGAACGCGAGCTGCCCGAGGCCGACGCCGCGCTGGCGGTGCAGGATGCCTGCCTGTGGTTGTCCGGATTGCCAACGCTGCCCGGGCGCGAATACTCCATCGCCTCCTCCACGAATGATGAAGTGGTGGAACTGGTGGTACGGCTGGTCCATGACGAAGCCGGACGCACCGGCCTGGGCTCGGGCTGGCTGTCACTGCATGCGCCAATAGGCGCCAGCATCGCCTCCCGCGTGCATCGCAATCCCGGTTTCCATCGAGTGACCGGTGCACCCATGGTATTGATCGGCAACGGCACCGGCATCGCGGGCCTGCGCAGCCTGTTGCGCGAAGCCGCGCATGCAGGTGAGCACGGGCACTGGCTGCTGTTCGGCGAACGCCAGCGCGCGCACGACTTCCTGTTCGCCGATGAGATCGAAGCGTGGCAGGCCGATGGCCATCTCGCGCGGGTGGACCTGGCGTTCTCGCGCGATGGCGAAGGTGGTTACGTGCAGGATCGCCTGCATGCAGCCGCAGACGCGTTGCGCGGATGGATGCAGCGCGGCGCGGTGATTCATGTCTGCGGCTCGCTGCAGGGCATGGCCGAAGGCGTGGACCACGTGCTGCGCGCTGCGCTGGGCGATGAAGCTGTGGAAACGCTGCTGGAGAACGGGCGCTACCGCCGCGACGTGTATTGAGTCACAAGGGTAGTGCCGGCCGCTGGCCGGCATGACCAGGGGCGTGCCGGCCAGCGGCCGGCACTACCGGAGCAGGATCAGGCCGCAGCGCGCGCCAGCGGCACCGGCTGCAACCGGAACGCACCCACCGCTTCGGCCAGCGCGTGTACCTGCGCCTGCATCTGCGCGGTGGAGGCACCAGCCTCTTCCACCAGGCTGGCGTTGCGCTGGGTACTGGCCTCCATCTGCACGATGGTCTGGTTCACCTGGGCGATGCCGGCATGCTGGTCCTGCGACGCGCTGCGGATACCTGTCAGCAGATCCGCAAGCTGCTGCACGCTGCCGACAATCTCGCCCATCGTGGTGCCGGCCTGTTCGGCCTGCTGGTTGCCCTGGCCTACACGCGCCACCGAATCCTCGATCAGGCCCTTGATCTGCTTGGCCGCCTCCGCGCTGCGTTGTGCCAGCAGGCGCACTTCCGCAGCCACCACAGCGAAGCTGCGACCCTGCTCACCCGCGCGCGCTGCTTCCACCGCAGCATTCAGCGCGAGGATGTTGGTCTGGAAGGCGATGCCATCGATCAGCTGGGTGATGTCGCCGATCCGCCGCGAGGCCTCGCTGATGCCATGCATGGTCGCGACCACCTGGCCAACGGCCTCGCCACCGCGCTGGGCCACTGCTGCCGCGCCCTTGACCAGCACGTCGGCACGGCCCGCGGCATCGGCATTGCGGCCAACGGTGTCGGTCAGCTCGTGCATCGACGCTGCCGTCTCTTCCAGGTTGGCCGCCTGCTGTTCGGTGCGCTGCGACAGATCATGGTGACCGGCAACGATCTCACCGACAGCGGTATCGAGGCTGGACGTCGCCTGCTGGATGCGGGTGACGATGCGGCCCAGTTGCGCGACGGTGGCGTTGGCATCGTCGCGCATGCGTGCGAACACGCCCTGCAGCTCACCTTCCATGCGCACGCTGAGGTCGCCGCGGGCCAGCGCCGCCAGAAGTGCCTGCAGATCGCCGAGGTTGGTCTCGAACGTGGCCAGCAGGCGATTGATGCTGGTCGACAACGTACGCACAAAGCCCTGCTTTCCCTCCAGCGCGATGCGACCGTGCAGGTCGCCATGTGCGGCGGCGTCGACCAGTGCTGCCACTTCGGTTTCCAGCAGCGTTTCCAGCGCGCGGCTGCGCCACTCCACTGCCACGCCGAGGAAATGCCCTTCGTCGGTGATGGCATTGGCGATCAGCTGGTAGCGGACGCCGGCATGACCGATCTCGCGCTCCTCGCGCTGGCGCACGCCGGCCAGGTTGGCCAGTGCCGGATGCAGGCGTACCGCATCGTTCCCCACCAGATCTTCAAGCCGGAGTTCAAGCTGCTCCAACAGCGCCGGATTGGCGTAGGCGACCTGCCCTTCCGCATCGATCACCATCAGCCCGGTCTGCGCGCTGTCCAGTGCCTGGCGCACGCGGGTGTTGCCGCGGGCCACGGCACGCTCGGTCTCGATGCGCGCGCGCAGGCGCTGCTGCATGTCGACCAGGCGCTGGGCCAGCTGGCCGATCTCATCGTTGGCGTTGTAGACGCGCAGAGTGGTGTCGAGGCGGTCGTCGGCGATATCGCTGGCGAAACGCAGGGTGTCCTGGATCGGCTGGCGCACCGCACGCAGCACCAGCACCAGGCTGGTGATCAGCACGCCTGCCACCAGCAGCAGGGTCAGTGCGAACAGCACGCTCATCGTGCGCGCGCCGGCCTGCTGCCGCGCCTGCGCCCTGGCCAGCGCCGCCACCTGTGCCTGCTGGAATGCGGCCAGCGCCGGCGCTACGCCCGCAGCGGTATCCAGCAGCGACTGCGCTTCCACATCCAGGCCGACGCGGGCAGCGGTATACCCCAGCAATGCGGCCTGATACACCTCCATACCGGTGCGCAGGGTGTCCTGCTCATCCGCGGGCAGGCCCGCCAGCGCGAGATCGAACGGCAGCTTTTCCTCGCTGGCGCGGTCGGCGTGGGTGGAATCACCGTCGAGCAGCAGCAGCGCCTCCTGCCTTCGCATCTTCTGCAGGGACAGCGCCAGCGCGGGCCGCTGCTGCACATCCACCTGCGCCTGGAGGGTGTCAGCGGCCTGCTGCAGCTGCGCGGCGAGGCCGGCATCACCACGGCCCATCTCGTCGACCCGTTCGAACAGGGCGGCCACACCCTGCGAGAACGCGTCGGCAGCTTCGGTCAGCGCCTGCAGGGCCTTGCGCCGGCCAGCATCCATCGGCGTCGCGCGCAGCGCCTGCAGATCAGTCTGCAACGCCTTCTGCGTGGCCAACAGCTGCGCGCGGTCGGCATCATCGAAACTGCGTGCATACTGGGTCTGCAGGCGACGCGCTTCGGCCACCCGCGTGGACAGGCTGGCAGCCAGATCGCTGCCGCGCTGGTAGCTGGCCTGGCTGCGCGCAGCCAGGGCGTTGGCATGGCCAGTCCATGCGTAGACAGCGGCGATCGCCACCAGGCCCAGGCCACAGACCCACAGGGTCGCCTTGAGCTTGTTGGCCACGCTGAGCCGGTGTGGCTGCAGCCACAGCAGCAGGCCGGGGGACGCCGAGCGCAACGTGGCAAGGCGCGTGCGCAGGGACCGGAGGTGGGGAACAACGGCCGACATGACAGACTCCAGGCGGAAGGACACACCTGTATCGGCCGGCTTCAGGACAACTTTAGAGCTTTCTTCGCCTGCGTCCCCCCGTTGCTGGTGGACGCGGCCTTTGTACCGGGTGCAGGCGACGGAGGCATGACACGGCCGCCGCGCTTGACCTCAACCCCGGTTTGGGGAGCACAGTGGACGCCCCTCCCCCGCCCGGTGCCTCCATGACGACGCTCGATGTCCCCCGCTACCTGCAGCGCCTGCAGCTGGAAGCACCGCCACCGCGGACTCTGGCCGGCCTGACCCTGCTGCAGCAGCGCCACAACGCACTGCTGCCCTTCGAGACACTCAGCTGCCTGCTGCGCGATGCGGTGCCGATCGACCTGGACAGCGTGCAACGCAAGCTGCTTGACGACCGGCGTGGCGGGTACTGCTTCGAACTCAATGGCGGATTGCTGGCGCTGCTGCAGGCATTGGGCTTCGATGCGCAGCCACTGAGTGCACGTGTGCTGCTGGCCGCACAGGACGGCGAACTGACCGCGCGTACCCACCTGCTGCTACGCGTGCAGGTGGAAGGCGATGACTGGCTGGTGGATGCCGGTTTCGGCAGCCTGACCCCGACCGTGCCGCTGCGCCTGCATGATCCGCAGCCGCAGGCCACGCCGCACGAACGCTATCTGCTGCAGCGCCTGCCCGACGAGGGTGATTTCGTGCTGTCGGCCGAGTCCAACGATGGCTGGCGGGCGATGTATCGGTTCGACCTGCAGGCGCCGGCACCGATCGACAACGTGGTGGGCAACTGGTACGTGTGCACCCATCCCGATTCCAGTTTCCCCGGCCAGCTGCGCGCATCGCTGACCGGGCCGGACTGGCGCCGTACCATCGGCAGCGGCAATTACACCGAGTACCGCCCCGGGCAGGCCCCGGACAAGCGCCCGCTGCATGATGTGGGTGATGTGCGTGACGTGCTGCAGCAGCGCTTCGGCATGCAGCTGCCGGACGACCCGCGGCTGGACCCGGCCATCAATGACTGGCTGCAGCGCTCCCGCGCCGCGACCCACGTGTAGCGTCGAGCCGATGCTCGGCTGACGCATTGGCGGCATCATCCACGGCAGTCGAGCATGGCTCGACTCTACATGGACGCGCGCGCCTGCAACGCAATCCGGTTGCCTTCGCTGTCGCGGATCTCGGCCACGCGCCAGTCGCCGGCATCGGCCGGGCCGAAGCGCAGTTCGGCACCTGCCTGCAGCGCGCGCGCGAGGCTGGCATCCAGGTCATCCACGCCGATGTAGATGCGCGCGCCCTGCTCGGAGGGCCGGTAGTCCGCGCCGTGCACCAGCGCCATGCTGGCACCCTCGGCCTCATCGGAGAACGGCAGGTACGCCATCCGGCAATCGTGCAGCAGGATCGGCTCATCCATGACCACCTGCAGCCAATGCTGGTAGAACGCGATGGCACGGTCCAGGTCACTGGCCGGGATTTCCACATGCAGGATCGGGTTCACTGGCACTCCTTGCTCGGTCCACTCAGATGATGCGCAGGGTAATCGCCTTCAGCACCGCACGGGTGCGATCACGGGTGCCCAGCTTGTCGAGTATGGCGGACACGTAGTTCTTCACCGTGCCCTCGGCCAGGAACAGGCTGCGCGCGATCTCCTTGTTGCTGTATCCCCCAGCCAACAGGCGCAGGATCGCCACCTCGCGTTCCCCGAAGGTATCGGTGGGCGGCGCTTCATCGTGGAAGCGGTAGCGGGCGCGCACCGGCTCGGTGCTGACCGGCAGCAGCAGGGTTTCACCCGCGGCGACGCGCTCGATCGCTTCGCGCAGGTCTGCGGGTGCCGCATCCTTGAGCAGGAAGCCCTGTGCGCCGGCCTCGCTGGCCCGCAGCAGCAGATCACTTTCATCGAAGGTGGTCAGCAGCAGCCATGGCGTTGCGTCACCGCGTGCGCGCAGCTGTCGCACTGCCTCGATGCCGTCCATTCCGGGCATGCGGATGTCACTGAGCACCACATCCACGCGCTGGGCAGCCAACGCGTCCAGCAGCGTCTGGCCCTCCTCGGCCTCCAGCACCACGTCCACGCCCAGCCCCTGCAGCAGCGCGCGCAGGCCGGCGCGGACCAGCGCCTGGTCATCGGCCAGCGCCACCCGGATCATGGCGGCACTCATGCCGGCAACCGCGCGGTCAGATGCATGCCGCCCTGCGCGGTTCGCGCCAGCTCCAAACGCCCCTGTACGGCCGCCAAGCGCTCGCGCATGCCGGCGATGCCATTGCCTTCACGGATGCGTTCGGCGCGTTGGCCGTCATCGCGGATATCGATACGCAATTGGGAATCCTCTTCACTGATCGTCAGCCACACGGTGTCTGCATTGCCGTGGCGGGCGGCGTTGGTCAGGGCTTCCTGCACCAGCCGCAGCACGGTCTCTGCCATCAGCGGGTCAACCACGCGCACGCTCTGGCCGATCTGCAGCTGCAGCTTCGGACGCGGGAACGGCGCGGCCAGCGCGTGCAGCGCAGTAGCCAGATCGAGGCCGCGATCATCGCGCATTGATTGCACCACCTGGCGGATGTCGGCCAGCAACTCGCCGGACAACTGTTCCGCCAGCACCAACCCTTCGCGCCCGGCCAGCACAGGGTCGGCCGCAAGGGCGCGCAGGTTCAAGCGCATCGCGGTGAGCTTGTGCCCGGCTACATCGTGCAGTTCGCGGGCCAGGCGCAGGCGCTCGGCGTCGCGTGCACTGTCGGCCAGCAGTGCACGTGTCGCCAGGAGATCGGCATTGACGCGGGCCAGATCATCGCGGGCCAACGCAGTGCTGCGCGCGTAGTGTGCGGTCAGTGCAGCAAATGCCTGGAAACCGCCATACAGCAGCACCACCAGCAACGGCTGGGTGAAACCACTGTGGCGCAGCACGAGATACATGGCGAGGTTGGCCAGCAGTGCAATACCCAGCACGAAGCGCGGTGGCCAATGCTCGGCCAGCTGCGCGACCAGCACCACCAGCAGCACCGGGGCAGTACCGGTGCGCGGCTGCAGGGCAACCAGCGCGATCGCCAGCACGGTCTGCAGCACCGCAGCGAATGCACGCACGCGGGTCGGCATTGCCGCCCATCCGTGCACCACGAACAGCAGCAGGAACGTGCCAAGCAACGCCTGGCTGAGGCCGGCACCGGCGCCGTGCACGCCGAACGACAGGCCCACCACCAGCACGGTAACCAGCCCGGCGAGGCTGAGCGGACGCAACAGGTGGCGGAACAGGCTGGGCATGGCCAGATGCTGACCGCCGCGCACGCCGGCGGCAATGGGTCCGGCGCAGAAAGTGACTTCTGGCACGTCGGATCGATGACCACTGGCCCTGAACCCAGCACCGCGCCCCGCGCAGACTGGCTCCACACCGCAGCACACCACCCACTTCCGGAGCCACCGCCATGATCCGCACCGCCCTGCTCAGCACCGCCCTGACTGCCCTGGCCTTGGCCGGCAATGCCCACGCCGCCGATCTGGCCGTGACCGTGCACGACATCCGCGTACAGACCGGCACCCTGCGCGTTGCGCTGGTCGACAGCGCTGCCGCCTGGGACGGCAAGGCCAAGCCCGTGCAGGCCCAGCAGGCGGCGCCTAACGGCGACAGCGCCCACTTCACGTTCAAGGGCATGCCGGCCGGCAGTTACGCCGTGCTGCTCACCCACGACGAGAACGACAACGGCAAGCTCGACACCAACCTGGTCGGCATGCCGGTGGAAGGCTACGGCTTCAGCAACAACCCACAGGTGATGCGCAAGCCGACCTTCGACGAGGCGCGCGTCGACGTGCCGGCCGCTGGCACCGCCATCGACATCACCCTGCGCTGATTCCCGCATCCAGACCCGAGGCCAGCATGGACCGTCGCCGCTTCCTCCGTACCCTGCTCAGCAGCAGCGCCTGCCTGGCCCTGGGCGCCACCGCACTGCGCAGCGCGCCCGCCTTCGCCGGTGACCCGGCCCGTTTCGCGCAGGGCCTGCAGGAGCACCCGTGGCTGCTCGGCTGGCGCAGCGTTACCAGCGAGAGCCTGGGCCCGGCCACCGTGCAGCTGCAGGGCCGGCTGCCGGTCGGCCTCGCTGGAACGCTGTACCGCAATGGCCCGGCCTGGGCCGAGCGCGATGGCTTCCGCTACGACCACTGGTTCGATGGCGACGGCATGGTGCATGGCTGGCGCTTCAATGGTGATGGCAGCCTGACCCATCACGGGCGCATGGTCGCCACGCCGAAATTCACCCGTGAACAGAAGGCCGGCCGCTTCCAGTATCCGGCTGCCGGCACCAGCGTTCCCGGTGCGCTGGCGGTACGCAACAACGATGATGCCAACGTGGCCAACACCTCGGTGACGATGATCAATGGCCGCCTGTTCGCCCTGTGCGAATCCGGTTCGGCGTTCGAAGTGGACCCCGATTCGCTGCAGACGCTTGGCCCGGTCACCTGGCGTCCGGACCTGGCGGCGCTGCCGTTCTCGGCGCACCCGCTGCGCGACCGCGACGGCAGCCTCTGGAACTTCGGCTCGATCAGCCTGATGGGGGGCCATGGCCTGCTGGTCTGGCACATCGGTGCGGACGGCCAGCTGCGCAGCGCCAATGTGATCGAAACACCCGAGCATGGCTACCTGCATGCCTTCGCGATGACCGACCAGCACCTGGTGTTCGTGATGATGCCATTCGATTTCACCGGTACCGGCGGCAGCTTCTTCGAGCGCATGCAGTTCGCACCGCAGCGGCCCGCGCGCATCGCGGTGGTCGCCAAGGATGCGCCGGACAAGGCGCAATGGTTCGAGGCCTCGTTCGCGGCGATCTACCACTTCGGCGACGCGTTCACCCACGATGGCAGCATCGTGCTGCGCGCAGTACGCCATGACGACATCAACGAAGCACGCTCGCCGATGAAGGAAGCGATGGCCGGTGACGGCGCACATGCGGCCAACAGTGGCGCCAGCCTGGTCGAGCTGCATCTGGACCTGCGTCGTGGACAGGCCCGCTGGGAGACGTTGGGCATCAGCGCGGTGGAGTTCCCATTGTTCGACCCGCGCTCGACGAACACACGTGGCGCACGGCTGTATGCGCCGACCATCGACGGCACGGCCACTGCGCCGTACTTCAACGCCGTGGCCGCGTTCGACATCGCGCGCGGGCGTCGCCAGCTGTGGCACTACGGGCCGGACATCATGGCAGAGGAGCACGTCTTCGTACCGCGCCCTGGCAGCCGCAACGCCGATGACGGCTGGCTGATCGGCACCCTGCTCGACCCGGTGAACAAGCGCAGCGGCCTGGCCGTGCTGGATGCACGCCATGTGGATGACGGCCCGCTGGCACAGGCCTGGCTGCCGTATGCGGTGCCACTGGGCTTCCACGGCACCTTTGCCGCGCGCGGCTGACTCCACGCCACGCGGACACCGTTGTTGGCAAGCTGGGTCTCCCCTGCCCCGTGGAGTCCTGCATGTCCCTGGCCGACCATCGAAGTACGCTGGCACCGCACGGTTTCCTGCGCGTGGCGATCAACCTGGGCAACCCGGTGCTGGCACAGGGCGATGCGCGCTCACCGCGCGGCCCCTCACTGGAACTGGCTACCGCATTGGCGCAACGGATGGGGGTGCAGGCACGCTTCACCTGCCACGAGGCCGCAGCCTCGGTGGTCGCCGCAGCAGGCGAAGACAGCTGGGATCTGGCCTTCCTGGCCATCGATCCGGCACGCGCCGACCGCATCGCCTTCAGTGCTCCGTATGTGGAGATCGAAGGCACCTATCTGGTGCGCGAGGACAGCCCCGCGCAGCAGGTGGCCGACCTCGACCGCGAGGGGCTGCGCATCGCGGTGGGGCGTGGCGCGGCCTATGACCTGTTCCTGAGCCGTGAACTGCGCAACGCCACGATCGAGCGGGCGGATACCTCGGCAGCGGCCATCACCCTGTTCGATCAGCAGCGCCTGGATGCCGCCGCCGGCGTACGCCAGCCGCTGGTGGCCTGGGCGCAGACGCATCCCGGCCATCGCGTGCTGGCCGACCGTTTCACCGCGATCCAGCAGGCCGTGGCGGCGCCAGCCTCACGCCCCGCCGAGGGGCTGCAGGCGCTGTTCGAGGAAGTGGAAGCGATCAAGGCAGGCCCGTTGCTGGAGGAAGCGTTCGCGCGTGCCGGGCAGGCGGTCACCCTGGTGCAGTAACTGTAGAGTCGAGCCATGCTCGACTGCTCTTTCGCAGGAGCAGTCGAGCATGGCTCGACTCTACAGATGCGATGGCCGGGCTTGGCTCGACGCTACAGATTCGCTTCGGCCATGTGCCGTACGTGTTCGGCGGCCTGAGCATGCAGCCAGTCGCGGAACGCGAGGAAGCCCCGATGGCGGGCCGAGCGCTGCGGGTACACCAGCCAATGCGGCCAGTCGGTCTTCAGGCGCTGGCTGGACAGTGCGACCAGCTGGCCGGAATCCAGCAGCAGCCGCGCCCGCGTCACCCGGCCGAGGGCCACGCCCACGCCATCCAGAGCCGCGCGATGGTGCGCCTCCGAATCATCCAGCACCGCCACGAAGCGCGACGGCGGGCTCTGCCCGCTCAACGCGAACCAGGCGCCCCATGCCCCGTCCGGATCACCCAGCAGCGGCCACCGGGTCAACGGCACACGGTCGACGCCTCCCATGCGTTCGATCAGTGCCGGGCTCGCCATCGGCACCAGCCACTCGTCGAACAGCGGCTCCACCACCAGGCCCGGCCATTGCCCGCTGCCCAGACGCAGCGCGGCGTCGAACTGGCGCTGCCGCTCGAAATCAATCAGGCGTTCACTCGACTGCAGGTTGATTTCGATCTGTGGGTGCTCAGCCACGAAGTGACCCAGGCGCGGCACCAGCCACGCCGACGCCATCGACGGCACCGCGCTGATCGTCAGCACGTGCTCGGCGCGTGCGGCATAGGGCTGGAAGGCTTCGTTGATCGCATCCAGGTGCGGCCCCACCTGGTCGAGCAGGCGCTGCCCCTCAAGGGTGAGGGTGACACCACGCGGCTGGCGGATGAGCAGTGGCTGCCCGAGCCGTTCTTCCAGCTGCCGCATCTGGTGGCTGAGCGCGCTGACGGTCAGGTTCATCGACGCCGCCGCGCGCGACAGGTTGCCGAGCCGGGCGGCGGCCACGAAGCCCTGCAGGGCATGGAGCGGTGGGCGGGACATCAGGCTTGAATTCCTCTCAAGTCAGGCTTGCGGAAATGTCGCTTTTTGCCCGTCCATGCTGCCCGTATCGTGCAATCCACTCAAGTGGAGGCACGCTCATGAACATCTTCGGCGGCTTGTTGTTCCTGCAGGGCCACGTGGCCAGCGCCGAGCTGGCACGTCAGCTGGCCAGCCCGTCCCCGACACCGCCGCCCGGCAGCATTCCCGGTAGTGCCGGCCGCTGGCCGGCAACCTCGCCGACCGGGAAGCCTGCAGCTGCCGGCCAGCAGCCGGCGCGCCCCTAACGCTGCAGCGCTTCCTGCACCGCGGCAGCCACGTCGGTGTTGTCGATGTAGCTGCCGTCGTTCCAGCGCACATGCTGGCGATAACCAGCATCGACACCCCGCACGCGCTTTCCAAGCAGCTCCGCGCCGGCGCCCTTGGCCCACAACGGCACCAGTGCATTGGAATGGTTGCCGGTGGGACGGAAGCTGATCCCGGGCATGTGGCCACGGCCGTTGTTGCGTACCGGCGCGAAAGCGACGTTCTGTGCATCCGGGCCCATCGGCATGCTGTTGTCGTGGTCGGTGGTGACGATCAACAGGTTGCGCTCCCAGCCACCGTTGCGCTCGATCCAGTCGACCACCGCCGCCACCGCGTCATTGAACTCCACGGTTTCCTCGATCAGCCGGCCGTACTGCGGCTGCTCACTGCACTGGCCGTAATGCCATTCGGTGCCACAGGCGCTGGTATGCGCCGCCCAGTCGGTGGCGCCGCCTTCCACCATCAGGAACAGCCCCTTGGGCGAGCGCTGCTGCAGGAACTGCAGCGCGCCGCGGGTCATGGTCGCCAGATCGGGCACGCTGTCGATCTTCCTCACTCCCGAAGGCGTGGCTGCATCCTTGCCCAGCACCTGCAGCTGGCGCGCCTGCTGCAGTGTGTTGGCCACGCGCGGTACACCGATCAGCGGCCTGTCGGCCGGCAGCCGTCCCTGCGCGAGCGCGGCGAACGCTTCCTTGCTGCGGATCAGGCGCCACGGCCCGGACGGATTGCCGCCGATGGTGCTGCCCGCTTCCAGCTGCTGCCAATCCTGCTGCGACACCCACTCCCATGGATTCGCGCAGCCCTCTGCCTTGGCGGCGTCCGTGCCTTCGTTGCAGGCGCGGCCGTCGACACTGTAGCCCGGGCCGCCGGTGCCCATCACCAGGTCCATGTGACCCTGCGCCAGCATCTGGTGGGCGATGGCGTGGTAGTTGTTGCGCGATACGTTCTGCGCCGCGAATGCGGCGGGTGTGGCGTGCGCGAACGGCACCGAGGTGACCACGCCGGTGGCCATGCCCAGGCGCTTGGCGCGCAGCGTGTTGAACTCCACGGGTTGGCCATCGTTGTTGAAGTTGATGGCGTTGTTGTAGGTCTTGATGCCCGAGGACAACGCGGTGCCTGCCGCCGCGCTGTCGGTCGCCACCGCCGCCAGGTACTGGTAGCCGACGAAGGGGAGGTCCTGCGCCGGCACCGGCTCGGCATCCCATGCCTTGCCGGCGTCGTAGCCAAGCGTCTGCGCGGTGTCGCCGGTCGGCTGGCTGCTGGCGTTCAGCGGGAAGGTGGTCACCGCCAGGCGCTGCGGGAAATCCGCATAGGGGGCGCCTTCGCGGCTGCCGTACTGCCAGTAGGCAGCGGCATCCCAGGTACCCCAACCCGCGCCGTCATTGATCATCACGATCACGTTGTACGGACGGACTTGACCGGAGGGAACGGCCTCGGCGCGCAGAGCGGGCTGGCAGCCGCCAAGCCCGGCCAGCACAAGCAGCAGCGAGGAGTGGAGCCAGCGGCATGGAATGCGTGCAGTCATCGGATGTCCCGTCGGGCCATCGGCGGCCCCCAATGACGGTACGTTATATCGTTGCAATATTTCAGCTTCGTGCAGCCGCCGCGCACTATCCTCCAGAGTCCCCACTGCCATCGTCGCTTCCATGCCGTCTCCTGCTCCTGCGCGTGCACCGCTGTCGTCCATCACCCTCGATGCGGCAACCTTTGCGGTGATTCACCAGCACAACGCGGACATCACCAGGCAACCGGCCTCACTGACCAAGCTGATGACCGCCTACGCGGCTTACGAATGTGTCGAGGAGCGCGGGCGCTCGTGGGGCGACGAAGTCACCATTGCCGGCGACGACGTGCATGCGGTCGCCGACGATGAAACGCGCATGGGCCTGGTACCCGGCGAAACGGTCACGCTCGCGCGCCTGCTGGAAGGGTTGATGATCGTCTCCGGCAATGACGCGGCGCTGGCGATCGCGCGCCACCTGGACGGATCGCAGACTGCGTTCCTGGAGCGCATGAACCGACACGCACGCCAGCTCGGCCTGCGCAGCACCTGGTTCGCCAGCGTCTCCGGCATCACCACGCCGCACCATGCGTCCAGTGCGCGTGACATGGCGGTGCTGGCCGCCTGCCTGTTGAACGATCATCCGCAGATCCTGGCGATCACCGGGCAGCGCGCGTTCGAACATGGCAGCTTCAGCCGCAACAACCAGAACGCCCTGCTGGGCGATGACGGCGTGGATGGATTGAAGACCGGCTATACCCGGGCTGCAGGCTTCTGCCTGGCGGCGACCGCGTGCCGGCCGGTACCCGGGCGTGCGCAGCCGGTGCGGCTGATCACCGTGGCCCTGGGTTCTGAAAGCCGCGAGGCACGCGATGCACGGGTACGTGAGTTGCTGGCTGACGGTTTCGCTGCGCTGGCCGGCACCACCATCGACGCCTGAGGCCGATCAGCGGCGCTTGACCGTAGCCACGATCAGGCGCTGCAGTTCGGCTTCGGCGTCGCGCTTGTCCAGCGCCCCGGCAACCACGGCTTCGGACAGGGCTTCGGCCGCACCGAGAATCGCCCAACGCCCCGCCAGCGGCACCGAGCCGTCTGCGGCGAACGTGCCCAGCCAGGCGTCGCAGTTGTCGATGAAATCCTGCTGGTAACGCCGGCGCACCTCATGCAGCTCCGGCGCGCCGACCAGCGCGGCGAGGATGCCCTGCACTTCACTGCCCTGGCTGAGGATGCAGTCGATGTAACCGGAGGCGATGGCGGCCGCACGATCAGCCAGCTGTGCCCTGGCGCGGCCGATACGCTCGTGGAAGACCACCGTCTGCCGTCCGTCGTAGTCATCGTAGAGCGCGGCCAGCAGGCCGTTGCGGGTCACGAAGTGGTCGTAGGCCACCGGCTTGGTCACGCCCGCCGCTTCGGCCAGCCGCCCCAGCGTCAACGCATCGGTGCCCTCCTCGCCGACCAGCGTCCACGCCACCTCCAGCAGCTGGCGGGCGCGTTGCTCTCGGGTCAGGCGGCGGCGCGTGGGAGCGACGTTGGCAGGCATCGGCGGAACACGGCGATCAGTCCATTGGAGTACCGATTTTACGGCCGATTTCCACCGCGGTCTGCAGGTGAGCCTGCGCAGCGCCACTGTCGGCGTCGAGCAGCAGTTGCGATGACAGCATGCGTGCACCGCAGTAGTCGAAGATGCCCATGTCGATCTGGGTCTTCATTGCGGCACCATAGCCGCGCCGTTCGATCATCTCAGCGCCCGCACCACCGACGCCGACCAGGTGCACGCGCAGGCGCTGCAGCTTCTTCTGCACCTTGCCATCGGCGCCATCCTGGTAGGCCCAGCCCTGGGTGAACACGCGATCGATCCATCCCTTCAGCAGCGCGGGGAACGACCACCAGTACAGCGGATAGACCAGCACCAGCGTGTCGGTGGCGTCCAGCCGTGCATGCTCGGCGGCCACATCGGCCGGCACCACGCCGGTGCCACGGAACAGCGCCTGGTCCTGCGCGGTGAAGCGCGGGTCGAAACCCTCGGCCATCAGGTCGGCGTGGGCCACCGTGTTGCCGGCATCGCTCGCAGCGATGGCCTCGCCGATGCGCCGGGCGATGGCATGGGTGAGCGAACCGGGTTCGGGATGGGCGGTGACGATGAGGCTACGCATGCAGGGGCGCTCCAGAATTCATTACCTACCAATGGTAAGTATCAATGTCCGGCACACCAGCACCACCGGTGGGACGCTGTTTTCGCACCCCGTATAGTGCCGAGGTTGCCTGTGAGATACCCGACGATGCGCCGATACCTGCTTGTTCCCCTGTTGCTCCTGCTGCTGGCCACGATGGCCCCGGCGGCGCTGGCCGGCGTACTCAGCGCCGACGAGTCGGCGGCCCTGCGCCAGGACGTGCAGGCGATGATGGGCGCATTCGCCCGCGGCGATGCCGAGCTGATCATCGCCCGCACCCATCCCAGCCTGAAGCGCCTGGCCGGGGGCGATGAGGCCTATGCGCGGATGACCCGCGACACCCTGAAAGAGCTGCGCAAGGCCGGGGTCACCATCATCAGCGACGAGGCCGGTGTGCCGGGCCACACCTATGCAGCCGGTGATGAAGAAGTCTGCTTCGTGCCCCGCCAGTCGCTGCTGCGCGTGCGCGAGGCGCCGATGCGCAGCACCTCGTTCATGCTCGCCGTGCGCCGCGTCGGCACAACCCAATGGAGTTTCATTGACGGCGCTGCACTGCTGGACAACCCCGCGCTGCTGCGTCAACTGCTGCCGGCGCTGGAGCCTGGCGTGACGCTGCCCAAGGGTGGGATGGAAGCGCTGTAATCGCAGGCGCATCCATCCACGCATGGCGTGGATCTACTGCCGTCTGCTGGCCAGGGCCAGTGCCGGGGTTTCCGTCACCGGAACAACGCGTTCAACGCCGTGCCCGAGGCCGCCTGCTGCAGGCCATCGAAACGACCGTCCTGCACGATCGGCTGTGTCGCCTGCATCAAACCTCCCCACGCGGCGCGCGCCAGCGCCCCCCCCAGGCTGACCCGGCGCACGCCGAGTGCGGCGATGTCCTGCAGGCTCAGCGGCGTCGGCCCACCGACCAGCAGGTTCACCGGCTTCGTTCCTGCTGCGGCAACCACCGCACGGATCTGCTCGGGGGTCGTGATGCCGGGTGCGTACAGCACATCGGCACCGGCCTCGGCATAGGCGTGCAGGCGCTGCAGCGTGTCCTGCAGGTCGGGCACGCCCACGAAGAAGTTCTCGGCACGCCCGACCAGAAGCACCTCGCCGCCTGCACGGTCGATGGCCGCACGCGCCGCACGCAGGCGTTCGACCGCCTGGTCGATCGGGCGCAGCGGTGCATCGGCCACGCCACTGGCGTCCTCGATCGACAGCGCCGCGATGCCGGTATCGATCGCTGCGGCCACCGCCTCCCCCACCGCCTGCGGCGTGGCGCCGAAGCCATCACCGAAATCGGCATTCAGTGGAAGTGCTGTCGCCGCCGCCATCAGCCGCAGGTGCTCCAGGGTGGCCTGCAGCGACACCGCGCCATCCGGTCGCCCTTCGCTCCAGGCGCAGCCGGCACTGGTGGTGGCCAATGCCAGGAAGCCCTGCCGCTGCAGGTAGCGCGCACTGCCCACGTCCCACGGATTGGGCAGCACGAAGCATCCCTGCGCGTGCAGCTGGCGGAAAGACGCACGCTTGTGCTGTGTGTCGGCATCGGGCGAGGTCATGGCGGGGCTCCGGGGCGGTGGACCTGCACCGTAGCCCGCTGTGCGGTCGCACTCAATGGCGTCGAAGCCGGCCATGCATGAGGTGATGCTGCCTGCTTATTGGACGCCACCAGCCGCACTACCCGAGCGTGCCTGCTTGCCCACGCCAATGCCGCCACGGAGCCCTTCATGCAACCTGACCCGCATATCTTCATCGCTGACGGCGACGATGACGCCCACTGGGCCGACCTGCTCTCGCCGGCACGGCGGCGCCTGATCGCCTCGGCCGGGCTGGCCGCCGGAGGCCTGGCCAGCGCCTCGACAGCCTCGGCATCGCCCCATGGCGACGTTGTGGCGAACACCACCGAGCCTGGCCGTCCCGGCTTCCGTGCCATCGTGCCGCCGGCGCCCAAGGGGCGCAGTCCCTGGGGCCAGGCCACGGCCAGCGAACCCACCCCGCGGCCAGCCAGCGTCCGTCCCGGCGAGGCCACGCTGCCCACCAGCCCGCGCGCCTATACCGACATCAAGAGCTATCACGCACATATCTACTTCGATGAAGACAGCTTCGAGAAGGCCGCCCTGCTGCGGCGCTGGGCAGCCGAACGCTTCCCGGTGGAACTGGGCAACTGGAACCTGGAGCCGCGCGGCCCGCATGTAACGCCGTCGTTCTACTTCGGCTTCAATAACGACCTGCTGCCGGTGCTGGTGCCCTGGCTGCAGCTCAACAGCCTGGGGCTGACCATCCTGATCCACCCCAACACCGGCGATGGCCGCGCCGACCATCTGTACTACGCCCTGTGGGTAAACCGCGCACAGCCGGTGAACGCCTACAACTGGCCGGTACCCAAGCCGGGCGAGCGGGAGGCATTGGAAGAGGTCTTCCCGAACGTGGTGCCGACGGTGCCGCTGGAGACGTGAGTGGGTGGGTGGCGGGGATGGTGCGTGGCGTGCTGCGCACTTCGGGCTGCCCTTCGTGGGTGCGCAGCTTGCTGCGCGCACCGAACGCCCTTCACCCACGCATGGCCTGGGTCTACCGACCGGCGGCCCGCCATCCACGCATGGCATGGATCTGCCAGTGGCCTCCATGCACGCCTTGTGCGGGTACTCCCACAAGGCTCTTGCCGCCATCGTCGGCCTACGTGCACGCATCCCCCGCCCGCACGGCGTTCAGCGCGCCTTGATCCGCCGCCCCGCATAGGGCCGCAAGCGCTTCGGCAGATTTCAAACATACGATTGAAACGCAGCAAACTTCGCCGAACTGGACAGCATCCGCCGGTTCCGCCAGACTGCCGCCCTTTCCCGTCTTCCGGATCCCATGGCGAAGCTGCTGGTCCTGCACGGCCCCAACCTCAACCTGCTCGGCACCCGCGAGCCGGAGGTCTACGGCCACACCACGCTGGCCGACATCGACCAGGCGCTGGCCGCGCAGGCAGCCGCCGCCGGGCACGCCGTGGAGAGCCTGCAGTCCAATGCCGAGCATGTGCTGGTGGATCGCGTGCAGGCTGCACGCAACGACGGAACCGCTTTCATCCTGATCAACCCCGCCGCCTTCACCCACACCTCGGTCGCCCTGCGTGACGCGCTGGCGGCGGTGGCGCTGCCGTTCATCGAGATCCACCTGTCCAACCCGCATACCCGCGAACCGTTCCGCCAGCACAGCTACTTCAGTGACAAGGCGGTGGGCGTGGTGTGTGGTTTCGGTGCCGACAGCTATCGCTATGCGATGGATGCGGCGCTGGTGCGCGTACAGGCGGCCGTCGCGTGAAGGTGCTGCCGCACGTGCTTGCCAGCATCCTGCTGTGGGCCGGCCTGTGCGGTACCGCCGCGGCATTCGACCGCAAAGACGAAGGCATCGACTGCGCGCATCCGACCACCACCATGGAGAGCGACCTGTGCGCCTCGGACATGGCCGCGGCCGCTGACGCCGAACTCAATACCGTGTACGCCCTGGCGCGCAAGCAACTGCGCACGCCGGCCAAAGGCGGCAGCTGCAGCTACTGCGGCGATGCCGAGCAGCAGCTGGTGCTGGCGCAGCGCGCCTGGGTGCAGCTGCGCGACCACGACTGCAACGCGGTCTATGCCCTCAATTCCGATGGCACGGCACGCAACGGCGCACAGATGCGCTGCCTGACCACCCTCGCGCGCGATCGTACGCGCCAGCTGCGCGAATTCTACGAACTGCTTTGACCCGAGCGCGCTGCGCTCCCCACCACACTGACATCAAGAGCAAAGAGGCCACCATGGATCTCCGCAAAATCAAGAAGCTGATCGACCTGCTGGAAGAGTCGAACCTGGCTGAAATCGAAATCAAGGAAGGCGAAGAGTCGGTGCGCCTGTCGCGCGCCCCGGTGGCCGGCTATGCCGCCCCGGTCGCCGCCCCGGTGTACGCCGCTCCGGCCGCTCCGGCGCCGCAGGCGATGCCGATGCAGTCGCCGACCGAAGCTTCGACCGGCGGCACCGCCAAGCCGGGCCCGGCGCTGCCGGAAGGCCACGTGCTGCGCTCGCCGATGGTCGGCACCTTCTACGCGTCGTCCGCCCCGGACAAGCCGGCCTTCGTCACCGTCGGCCAGCAGGTCAAGGAAGGCGAGACCCTGGCCATCATCGAAGCAATGAAGATGTTCAACCCGATCGAGGCCGACAAGTCCGGCACCATCGTCGCCATCCTCGGCGAGAACGGCCAGCCGGTGGAATTCGACCAGCCGCTGTTCGTGATCGGCTGAGGGGCACGCCATGCTCGACAAAGTCGTCATCGCCAACCGAGGGGAAATCGCGCTGCGCATCCTGCGCGCGTGCCACACCCTCGGCATCCGCACGGTGGCCGTGCACTCCACGGTCGACCGCAACCTCAAGCACGTGGCCATGGCCGACGAGTCGGTCTGCATCGGCCCGGCGCCGTCGCCGCAGAGCTACCTCAACATTCCGGCGCTGATCGCCGCGGCTGAAGTCACCGACGCGCAGGCGATCCATCCGGGTTACGGCTTCCTGTCGGAGAACGCCGACTTCGCCGAACGCGTGGAAGAGTCCGGCTTCATCTTCATCGGCCCCAAGGCCGACACCATCCGCATGATGGGCGACAAGGTCGAAGCCATCCGCGCGATGAAGTCGGCCGGCGTGCCGTGCGTGCCCGGTTCAGGCGGCCCGCTGGGCGATGACATCGTCGCCAACACCAAGATCGCCCGTGAGATCGGCTACCCGGTCATCATCAAGGCGGCCGGTGGCGGTGGCGGTCGCGGCATGCGCGTGGTGCATGCCGAAGCCTCGTTGAAGACCTCGATCGAAACCACCAAGAGCGAGGCCAAGGCAGCGTTCGGCAATGGCGAGGTCTACATGGAGAAGTTCCTGGAGAACCCGCGCCACGTGGAAATCCAGGTGCTGGCCGACGGCCAGGGCAACGCCATCCACCTCGGCGAACGTGACTGCTCGATGCAGCGCCGCCACCAGAAGGTGGTGGAAGAAGCCCCGGCACCGGGCATCACCGCCGAACAGCGCGAACAGATCGGCAAGGTCTGCACCGAAGCCTGCGTGCGCATCGGCTACCGCGGCGCTGGCACCTTCGAGTTCCTGTACGAGGACGGCCGCTTCTACTTCATCGAGATGAACACCCGCATCCAGGTGGAGCATCCGGTCACCGAAATGGTCACCGGCATCGACCTGGTGGCCGAGCAGCTGAAGATCGCCGCCGGCCAGAAGCTGTCGATCAAGCAGAGCGACGTGGTGCTGACCGGCCACGCGATCGAGTGCCGCATCAACGCCGAAGACGCCGAGACCTTCGTGCCGAGCCCGGGCACCATCACCGGCTTCCATCCGCCGGGCGGCCCCGGCGTGCGCGTGGATACCCACATCTACAGTGGCTACCGCGTGCCGTCGAACTACGACTCGATGATCGGCAAGCTGATCGTGCACGGCCCGGACCGCGAAACCGCCATCGCCCGCATGCGGGTGGCGCTGAGCGAGATGGTGGTCGACGGCATCAAGACCAACATCGCCCTGCAGCAGCGGATCATGCGCGACAAGGGCTTCCAGGCCGGTGGCCAGAACATCCATTACCTGGAAAAGCGTCTTGCCGAGCGCAAGAACAAGCCGATCGCACTGACCTGATCGGCAGCAGGTGCTGGACATGAAAAGGGCGGGGATATCCCCGCCCTTTTCGCGTTCTTGCGGTAGCGCCGGGCCATGCCAGGCGGCTTTCCATTGCCACCATCCACCCGCCGGGCATGGCCCGGCGCTACCGGTGTGGCATCAGCGCTTGCCGGCCACTTCGGCCGGGATCTGCGAGTTCGCCAGCGGGCGAACACCATTGGGCGAGCTCGGGTCGACGATCACCATCGTCTCGGTGGACCCATCGGGCCACACCACCTGGAAGGTACTGCCTGCCGGCAACGAAGCAAACGGCATGCCGCTCTGCGCGCGATAGACCGCAGCGACCTGGCTGGCACCCACGCGGCGCACATCTTCCTGCGCCTTCACCGTGGTCAGTTCCACTTTTGACAGATGCCGGTAACGATCTTCATAGGTGTCGATCATCAACAGCCCGACCGCGCCGGCCGAATAGGCCACGAACAGCGCCACCCAGAACCAGAACTTGGCTCCATGCAGGAATCGACGGTAGTTCATTGCCCGCCCCTCTTTCCAACCAATCGCTTGATCCACTGCTTCATTTTCCCCGCACCTTGCCGCGAAACCGCAGCGTCATACACGAAATCCCGGAAATCCTGCGTCCCATCCTGCGAACAGATCCCTCCATTCGCACAAAAACTGTTGACCAGCACACTGTCGGCACCACACGGTAGACCGAGCTCGCAGGCCGCAACCCGCCATGCCAGTTCACTGAGCTGTTCTCCCGCCACCAGGCCAGTGAGCGCCTGGTCCCCCGCCGCGCGCACGCCCATGCCGGGTGCAATGGCCATGAAGGCCTCCGGATCGCGCGATGTGCGCACCCGCTCGACCAGGTCACGGCGGTACTCGGGGCTGTCATGCAGCGGTTCGCCTTCGGCAAACAGCGATGCTTCCGCTGCGAGGTTGCCCTGCGTGGCCGCCTTGCGACGCTCCGCCAGCACCAGCGCAGACCCCAGCCTGTCGCCCGGCACGAAGCCGCCACAGCGCTGCGCCACACGCTCGCGTGCCTGCACCATCGCCGGTGCAGCGGTCAGGCCCAGCCCGGCCAGCACATTGTTGTCCAACCGATAACCGCCCGGATCGATGGCGTACTGCGCGCAGTAGTCGTAGACCCGGCTGAGCATCCAGCGGGCTTCGTGGTTGCCTTCGTCGGCCTGCACGCGCAGGCGCTGCGCATAGGCGTACAGATCGGTCGCATCCTCGATGTCCGCGCGCAGGTCCAGCGGCAGGCCCGAAGGCAGCGCGTTGCCGCGCTCGAACGCCGCCAGGCGACGCGCCAGCGCTTCCGGCACGACCGGCAGGGGCGCGGCATCGTCCGCCGCAACCTGCGCCGTCGGCAGCTCGCCTGCGGCCACCGGTACCGATCCGGCATGGCCGCTGGCCCGATACCCGGCCACGCCCAGCACGGCCACCGCCGGCAGCACGAGCAACCAGGTTTTCAGGGGCGGAGCAAAGGCCATTGGCGGCAGTGAGCGTTCACGGCGCACAGGAAAGCACCAAGTTTAACAAGGCCCGACACCCCTGTCTGAATCGGTTCCGTTCATCTCCGAGCCGCATCTCAGGCAATACGGAGACGCTCCGATGGTCTAGCATGGCCCCCTTTCCCGCGATTGCCCCCACCGCCATGCCGTTCCTGGAACTGACCCTGCGTTGCACCGAAGCTACCCAGCCCCGCTATGAGAATGCGCTGGAGGACGTCGGCGCACTGGCCGTCACGCTGCTTGATGCCGAGGCCGATACCAGCAACGAACAGGCCATCCTCGAGCCGGGCGTGGGTGAGACCCCGCTGTGGGACACCCTGGTGCTGAGCGCGCTGTTCCCGGCCGACAGCAATGCGCTGCTGCTGTTGGCCGCACTGGAGTCCTTCGACCCGGAGCTGGACTGGAGCAGCGGCAGCTTCCGCGCGGTCGAAGACGAAGACTGGGAACGCGCCTGGCTGGACCAGTTCCAGCCGATGGATTTCGGCAGCCGTACCTGGATCGTGCCGTGGAACCATGAACTGCCGGAGGCGGCACAGGCTGCCGACGCCGCCGTGGTGCGGCTGGACCCGGGCCTGGCGTTCGGCTCGGGCACCCATCCGACCACCGCGCTCTGCCTGCGCTGGCTGGACCAGCTGGCCGTGGACGGCCTGCTGCAGGGCCAGCGCGTGCTCGACTTCGGCTGCGGCTCCGGCATCCTCGCGCTTGCCGCGCTGAAGCTGGGCGCCGCTGAGGCCATCGGCGTGGACAACGATCCGCAGGCGCTGGTCGCCACCGCCGACAATGCCGAGCGCAACGGCGAGCAGGCGCGCATGCTCGTCTACCTGCCGCAGGACGAACCCGTCGCCACCTACCCGATCGTGGTCGCCAACATCCTTGCCTCGGCACTGGACGCGTTGGCCGAGCTGCTGGCTGCGCGCGTCGCTGCCGGTGGCCGCATTGCCCTGTCCGGCATCCTTCACGGCCAGGAAGGTGAACTGCTGCAGCGCTATGCCGCATGGTTCGATGACCTGCAGGCCACCCAGGATGGCGACTGGATGCGCATCACCGGCATGCGCCGCGCCTGATCGTGGTTGAATGACTGCTGGATCCGAGCCCGCACCCTGAGCATGTCCGAGCCGAACCCACCGCGACGCCCCCTGGCGACCTTCCTGCACACCGCGCCGGAAGGTGGGCCCGTGCCTGCGACCGATGCGCGCACGCAGGACCCGGACGAACACGCGCTGCCTGCCATGCAGGTGCCAACCGGGCCTGCCGAAGCGGCGCATGTGGCGGCGGCAGGGATGCAGCACGACGATGCGCCTGTCATCGTTGATGAAACTGCGGCCATCGCGCCGGCACCGGTTGCAGTGCCGGCAACGGTGGCTGCCGCTGATGCGCCGAGTTTCCTTGGCAGCGCGCGCCCCCGCAACCTGCCGGCACCCCGCTGGCACTGGCTGCTGGTTGCGGGGCTGGCGCTGCTGCTGCTGCTGCAGAGCGTGCTTGCCGACCGTGCGCGGCTGGCCGCCGACGCCGGCAATCGTGCATGGCTGGGCACGCTCTGCGGCGTCCTGCACTGCAGCCTGCCGGCCTGGCACGAACCCACCGCCTTCACCATGACCAGCCGCGAGATCCGGCCGCTGCCCGGGCAGGCCGGTGTGCTGCAGGTCCAGGCCAGCATCCGCAACGACGCACGCTGGGCACAGGCGTGGCCGGACCTCCGCCTGTCACTGTCCGATGCCGATGGCCGGGTGATCGGCAGTGGTGTGTTCACGCCTGCGCAGTACCTGGGAGAGAACCCCGGCGCGGCCCTGCTGGAACCGGGCCAGAGCGCGCGCGTCGCCTTCCGTGTGCAGGAGCCCGCCGCATCCACCGTCGCATTCACCTTCGACTTCCTCTGACCGTGAAAAGGCGACCGGCCGTGGCAGGCCGGGCACGCTCGCGCTAGACTGGCCGCCACCACCTCGTCCGGCCGCGCGCTCCGCGCGCACGGGCCAACCGAATCGGGAACCCCCTTGAACGCTGTCCTTTCTCGTCCTGACAACAGTCGTGGCGCTCCCCGGCCACCGCTGCGTGAACACGTCGCCCAGTCCGTGCGCCGCTACCTGCGTGACCTTGATGGCTGCGATGCGGACGATGTCTACGAGATCGTGCTGCGCGAGATGGAGATCCCGCTGTTCGTGGAAGTGCTCAACCACTGCGAAGGCAACCAGAGCCGCGCTGCGGCGATGCTCGGCATCCACCGCGCCACCCTGCGCAAGAAGCTGAAGGAATACGGCATCAGCGCGTGAGCCCGCGTGGGTAGTGCCGGCCGCTGGCCGGCAACCCCATGAACGATGGCAGGATGTTGCAGTTGCCGGCCAGCGGCCGGCACTACCCGTAGATCCACGCCATGCGTGGATGGAAGCCCGGCAGAATCAACCGCCCCCGCCCGCCAGTAGATCCACGCCATGCGTGGATGGACGCCCGGCGGGATCAGCCGCCCCCGCCCGCCTTCCAGTAATACCGCACCACGTGGAAGAACACCGGCGCGGCGAAGCACACCGAATCCAGCCGGTCGAGCATGCCGCCATGGCCCTCGATCATGTGGCCCCAGTCCTTGATGCCTCGGTCACGCTTGATCGCCGACATCACCAGGCCGCCCCAGAACCCCATCAGGTTGATCAGCAACGACAGGCCAAACGCCTGCAGCGGCGTGAACGGGGTGATCCACCACAGCGCCGCGCCCAGCGCGCTGGCACTCAGCACGCCGCCGACGAAGCCTTCCACCGTCTTCGACGGCGACAGCTTTGGTGCGATCAGATGCTTGCCCAGCAGTTTGCCCCAGATGTACTGCAGCACGTCCGAGGACTGCACCACGATCACCAGGAAAGCAAACAGCAGCACGTTGCGCGACGGGTCATGGCCCGGCACGTGCAGGTTCAGCAGCAGCGGTACGTGCGAGATGCAGAACACGCAGATCATCAGTCCCCACTGCACCTTCGCCGTGCGCTCCAGGTAGTGCGTGGTATCGCCGCCGATGGTCGACAGGATCGGCAGGAACAGGAACGCATAGACCGGAATCAGCAGCGTGTACATGCCGTACCAGTCGATCCACACCAGGTAGTACTGCCACGGCAGCACGATGTAGAACGCGGCCAGCAGCGCGTAGTAGTCACCCGAGCGGGTCGGTGCGAGCGTGATGAACTCGCGCAGTGCGAACAGCGAGATGATCGCGAACAGCACGATCACCCCGGCACGGCCGAAGAACAGCGCCAGCCCGACCACGATCGCCATCACCCACCACGCGCGGATGCGCGACACCAGGTTGGCGATCACCGCGCTGGGCCGGCCGCGCTGGCGCCATCGCAGCGTTTCGGCCACCAGCGTGGCCAGTACCAGCACCGCGCCGACGCCAGCGAACAGCAGGCCGGTCTGCTGGCCCACGCTCTGCGTTGCCAGGTCGCCGGACACATCGATCAGGAAACTCATGCGCGCCCTCCGTTCGGCGCCAGGTCCAGCAACGCCTGCCGGCTGCGGGCCAGGAATGCGGCCTTGTCCTCGTCGGCCTGCAACCGCAGCGGCGTGCCGAAGGTGGCCGTGCACAGCAAGGGCAGCGGCAGGAAGCGGCCCTTGGGCATCACCCGCTTCAGGTTGTCGATCCACACCGGCACGAATTCCAGCTCCGGGCGTTGCCGTGCCAGGTGATAGATGCCGCTCTTGAACGGCAGCAACGGCTCATCGCCCACGTTGCGGGTGCCTTCCGGGAACAGGATCAGCGAGCAGTCTTCGTCCACCGCGTCACGCAGCACCTGTAGAGGATCCTGCTGGCGATGGCCGGCCTCGCGCTCGACCAGTACGCCGTTGAACACTGCATCGATCAGGTAGCGACGCAGGCCGTCGCGCTGCCAGTACTCGGCGGCGGCAACCGGCCGCACCTGGCGCCGCAACGCAGGCGGCATCGACGACCAGATCAGCACGAAGTCACCATGGCTGGCGTGGTTGCCGTAGTACACGCGGCGCTCGCTGGACGGCGCGCAACCGATCCACAGCGCGCGTGCGCCTGTCACCACATGGATCGCGCCACTGCAGGCGCGGGCAATCAGTTCGGCGAACATTGGCCCCTCCCGTTCACGTCTGCGGCCACAACACGGCCAGCACCAGCAGTGCGAACTGCACCGCGGTCAGCAGGTACTGGCGCAGCAGCAGGCGGCGCATGCCGGCCCAGCGCGCGTCCCAGCCCCGCAGTTGCGCATCGGGCGACGCGCGGCGCAGGCCACTGTCCTGCAGCAGCTGATCGGTGCGGCGCGCGGCAGCATCGCCGTCCAGGCCCTCATCGCGCAGCAGCTGCAGCAGGCTGGCGTCCAGCGCCACCCTCCACGCGAGATAGGCCTGTGCGATGCCCGCGGCAACACTGAGCAGCAACAGGCCGGCAGCGATCATCGCCAGCCCCGGCTCGATGCCGAGCAGCAGCAGTGCCACCAGCAACAGGCCCAGCGACAGCAGCGCCGGCCAACGCCCCTGGCGCAGCAGCACCTGCATGGTTACCAGATCGGGAACCGTGCTCATGCGCGCGCTCCGGCCGCAGCAGTCATGGCATGCAGATGCGCCGCGCCCAGCACGATGCCGGGGCGTGCAGCCCGCACGATCGCCACTGCCGCGTTCGCATCGGCCGCACGACCACTGCGCAGCAGCCAGGTGGCGACGCTGGCGGCGCTGCGCGAATAGCCCAGCGCACAGCACACCAGCAACGGCCCCTGCGCATGCAGCCGCTCGATGGCCTCGGCCGCCTCGCGCAGCTGTTCCGGTGCAGGGACCACCAGGTCCAGCATCGGCACGCTGGCATACGCGGCGCCCGGCGCGCGGCAGGACAGCTCGGCACAGGCATCGACCACGCCCACCAAGGGTGGCGGCAACGCCGCGCAGGGAATGCGCCCCAGCCACACGCCATCCATCACGGGAACCGGCTGCGGCGCACGCCGCGTCCACAGCCGCGAATTGATCCAGGCTGCGCCCAGGTACGGCGCCAGCAGCCAGCGTGCCGCCATGGTCAGGCGACCATCGGCGCGCTTCTGGAACACCGCCGTACACAGCCCGGCATACGCCAGCGCCACCAGCAGCAACGACACCACCGGCCACAGCAGCCACAACGCCGCACCGCGCAGCATCACCGCCGGCGCCAGCAGCAGCACCGCCCCCAGCAGGTAAAACGCCGCCAATCGCCAGCGCTTGGCATCACGCGCGGTGCGCCAGGCGCGCAGCGGCGGCGTGCCCTGCTCCGGCCACAGCCAGACGCACAGCCACCCCGCCAGCAGGCCGGTCGGGATATCGATGAAATGATGCTGGAACGTGGTCAGCACCGAGACGCCTATCAGCAATGCCCATGCATGCAGCACCCAGCGCCACACGCCGTGCAGGTACTGCGCGAACTTCACCCACAGCACGATCAGCAGCACGATGTGCAGCGATGGTGCCTGGTTGAACGGCTTGTCGAAGCCCAGCAGCACATCGAACAACCAACCGAACACGCCGCCGATCTCCGGCCGCTCGAAGCTGAAGCGCAGCGGCCACAGCAGGAAGCAGGTCACCGCGATCAGCTGTGCACTGAACAGCCGCAATGCATGCCGGTCCAGTTCGAGGCGCTGCCGGCACAGGAAGAACGAGATGGCATAGAACAGATCGATCGACCAGTACGGCACGATCGTCCACGGCACGAACGGAATGCGGGTTTCCCAGGCGAACGCCATCACCGGCAGCGCGGCGTGGCGGCCGGCCATCCAATTGGCGAAGCCATAGCTGGCGAAGAAGAACGGTCCCAGCAGGGCCAGCCACAGCAGGGCGCGCCGCCAGGGGCGCCCTTCCACGGCCAGGGGGGGTGCGGCCAGCGTCGCCATCACGCGGTCCGGCGCGCCAGCGACACGGTGAAGATGCCGAATTCGTCGATGCGCTGCGCCACCTTCTCGAACCCGGCCAGGCGCACCAGCTCATCCATTTCCTGCTGGGTCCGGCGCCGCATCACCCAGGCCGCGCCACCGCGGTGGCTGGTCAGCGCACGGGCGATGAATTCCAGCTGCGGGTGCCAGGGCTGGCCGGTGTAGGCCAGGTAGCCGCCCACCGGCACCGTTGCGGCGATGCCCTGCAGCGAGCGCAGCACCGCATCGTTGTCGGGGAACAGTTCGTACAGGCCCGACACCACCGCCAGTGTCGGTGCTGGATCGACCTTGGCCAGTTGCGCCGGATCGAACGCATCGCCCTGCTCGAAGCGCGCGATGTCGGCCGCACCGAGGTGCTCGATCAATGCCTGGCCCTGGGTCACGTTCAGATCGCTGAAATCACGCAGCACGATGCGGTCGGCGCGCTGTTCGCCCTGGCCCAGCGCTTCCAGCACATACCGGCCATGGCCAGCGGCCACGTCCAGCACGCGCACCGGCGTGCCCTGCCTGCGCAGGCGCTGGGCGGCATCGCGCAGCAGTTCCTGCAGGTGCTGGCCGCGCACGCGGATGCCGCGCCAGCCGATTGCATCCAGATAGTTGCGGTCGACCATGCGGCCCAGCGGGCCCTTGCCACGCGCTTGGTCGCGATAGATGTAGTCGAGCGTGCTGCCGGAATCGAAACCGGTCTGCAGGCCCAGCGCGATGCCCTCGGACAAGGTCCCGCCGAAACGCAGGCCGCCACGCACCACGCGCCAGCGCAGGTCGGCCAGGCTGTTGCGTTCCGGTGGCCACGCCAGGATCTCCGATTCTTCGAAGGTCGGCCCGTGGCGGTGCGCATCGCGACGGGACAGCTCACGCAGCGGCTCGGCGAAACGTGCCTGGATGAAGCTGCGGATACGCGCCAGTGCCGGCGCGCGATCACGCTCGCCCAGCGTGTCGTGGAAGAAGCCCGGGAGGTGCACGCGCTCCTTGATCGGGCTGGACAGGCGCTCGTAGAAGCGGTCCTGAGGGCCACGATGCACGACGAAATCCGAACCGGACACCAGCAGCTGCACCGGCACGCTGATCGCCTGCGCATCGGCAACGATGCGGTCGGCGGCCTCGTACAGGCCCAGCAGCACGCGCACCGAGATCGGCCGGGTGATCAGAGGATCGGTGCGGTAGCTCTCCACGCGCGCCGGGTCATGGGTCAGCCACTGCGGCTTGACGTAGCTGTTGACGAAGAAGTTGCCGCGCAGCTTCTGCATCAATGCCAGGCCCGGGCGTGCGAACGGCACGTACAGCTTCACCTTGAACGCGGGCGAGGCCATCACCAGTGCACGCAGGCGCGGTGCGTAATCGTGCACCCACGTGGCAGCAACCACCGCGCCCACGCTCTGCGCGATCACCACGATGTCTTCCACCGCGATGCCATGCGCGGCACCGATGTGGGCGATGAAGCTGTCCAGGTCACGCACCAGCGCCGGGAAGCCCGGTGCATCGCCACGTGCGCCCGGCGAACGGCCATTGCCGCGCGCATCCCAGGCGAAGAAGGCGGTGTCGGGCAGGTCCAGCTCGTCAACCAGGTGAGTGACCCGGCCGGAGTGCTCGTGGCCACGGTGCAGCAGCACGATGGCCTTGGTGGCCGGGGTTGCCGTGGTGCTCGCCCAGTACCGGTAGAACAGCGGTACCTGGTCGAAGCTGTGGAATTCCCGTTCCTGCGCCTGACGCATGCAATCTCCTGATTGTCTTTTTGTATCTGCTTGATTAATTCGGCGAAACCGCCGCTTCCTGCAATCCCCGACGTACGCGGTTGACCATCGTCACCCCGCACAGCACTGCCATCGCAGCGGCCACACCGCTGACCGTCATCGCACCGCCCCAGCCGAACGCCAGCAGCAGGCCCAGCACGCCGATCACGAACGCGCGATCGCTCTTGCCCATCGGGCCGTCATAGCGACGGCTGGCCCCGACCATCAGCCCCAGCACGCCGGCGTACTCGCTCAGCGCCGCGGTCCAGGCCAGCAGCCACAGCGCTTCCGGGCGCACGCCCGGCACACTGAGCAGGCTCAGGTACAGCGCCGCGTCGGCGATCACATCGCACACCTCGTTCAGATAGGCGCCCAGCCGCGACTGCTGGCCGAACTCGCGGGCCAGCATGCCGTCCACGGCGTTGAGCGCCATGCGCAGCAGCATCCACAGTGGCAGCAGCAGGTACAGAAGGGGCTTGGCCGGCGCGCAGCACCAGACCGCGACAGCCACCAGCAGCGAGACCACGGCAGCGGCCACGGTCACCGAATTGGCAGTGATCCCCATGCGGAACAGACCGCGTACGACTGGACGCAACAGGTCCTGGAAACGTCCTTTCAATGCATAGATCGACATGATCCGTACCCGCTGATCCTTGGCAGTGCGGGCACAGCCTACCCCATCGCTGGCAGATTCCGACAACCCGGCTCTGGTCCGCAGCCCAGCCCCCGGATCGGGCCGGACCGGTGTGCCCGACCCGGCCTTACGCCGATTGCCACGGCAAATTACCCCTTCCAGCGCCCGCCACCGGCCCCCACCGCCTACAATATCGGCCCCGCTCCGCTGCCGATTCTGTCCCATGACTGCTGATCTGTTGCCCGTCCGCCGGGCCCTCCTCTCCGTTTCCGACAAGACCGGTCTGGTCGAGCTGGCCACTGCGCTGGCGGCACGCGGCGTGGAGCTGCTGTCCACCGGCGGCACCGCCAAGGCGATCCGCGATGCGGGCCTGGCCGTGAAGGACGTGGCCGACGTCACCGGTTTCCCGGAAATGATGGACGGCCGGGTCAAGACCCTGCACCCGATGGTGCACGGCGGCCTGCTGGGCCGTTCGGGCCTGGATGATGCGGTGATGGCTGAGCACGGCATCGGTGCCATCGACCTGCTGGTGCTGAACCTGTACCCGTTCGAATCGGTCACCGCCAAGGCCGACTGCACCCTGGCCGACGCGGTCGAGAACATCGACATCGGCGGCCCGGCCATGCTGCGTTCGGCAGCCAAGAACTTCGCCCGCGTGGCGGTGGCCACCGACCCGTCGCAGTACGCCGAACTGCTGGCCTCGCTGGACGCCAACGACGGCCAGCTGTCGGCCGCCACCCGCTTCGCGTTCTCGGTGGCCGCGTTCAACCGCGTTGCCCAGTACGACGCCGCGATCAGCAACTACCTGTCGGCGGTCACCGCCACCGACGCCGCCGTGCCGGCCCGCGCCGAGTACCCGGCGCAGATGAACTCCACCTTCGTGAAGGTGATGGACCTGCGCTACGGCGAGAACCCGCACCAGAGCGGCGCCTTCTACCGCGACCTGTACCCGGTGCCGGGCACGCTGGCCACGTTCCAGCAGCTGCAGGGCAAGGAACTGAGCTACAACAACCTGGCCGACGCCGATGCGGCGTGGGAATGCGTGCGCCAGTTCGACGCGCCGGCCTGCGTGATCGTCAAGCACGCCAATCCGTGCGGCGTGGCGGTGGGTGCCGGCAACGGCGATGCCTACGAGCTGGCCTACGCCACCGACCCGACCAGCGCCTTCGGCGGCATCATCGCCTTCAACAAGCCGCTCGACGCTGCCACTGCCAAGGTGATCCTGGACCGCCAGTTCGTGGAAGTGCTGATCGCCCCGGACTACGAGCCGGCCGCGCTGGAGTACGCGCAGAAGAAGGCCAACGTGCGCGTGCTGCGCATTCCGCATGGTGATGGCCTGAACAATTTCGACAGCAAGCGCGTCGGCTCGGGCCTGTTGCTGCAGTCCTCGGACAACCGCGGCATGACCCGCGACGAACTGAAGGTGGTCAGCAAGCTGGCGCCGACCGACAAGCAGTTCACCGACCTGCTGTTCGCCTGGAAGGTGGCCAAGTTCGTGAAGTCCAATGCGATCGTCTATGCCAAGGACAACCGCACCATCGGTGTCGGCGCCGGCCAGATGAGCCGTGTCTACTCAGCCCGTATCGCCGGCATCAAGGCCGCCGATGCGAACCTGGTGGTCCAGGGCTCGGTGATGGCCTCCGATGCGTTCTTCCCGTTCCGCGATGGCATCGATGCCGCCGCTGCCGCCGGCATCAAGGCGGTGATCCAGCCGGGCGGTTCGATGCGCGATGCCGAAGTGATCGCCGCCGCTGACGAACATGGCCTGGCCATGGTGTTCACCGGCGTGCGCCACTTCCGCCACTGATCCTGGAGCGACACGGATGTCCACAGTTTCGATGAAATCGCTGGCCGTGCTTGCCCTCGCGGGCGCGGCCGCGCTGGCCGGCTGCAAGCCTGCAGCGGCGCCTGCGCCGGCGTCGGAGGCCGCCACGCCGGCCCCTGCCGAGCCGACGGCGCACGTGAGCCGTACCGCGCGACTGCAGGCCTTCCTGGTCCAGCGCTACGGCAGCAACGCCAGACTGTCCGGTGAATGGCGCGGCAGCTGGAACGACGACGGCGAAACCCGCCCGATGGACTGGCACGTCTGCGCCGAGCAACCGGTGGTGAGCGGCGACAGCTGGCAGCAGTTGCTGGCGGTCTGCGGCGCACTGTCCGAAGGGGCGCACATCGACCCGGGCACGATCGACTTCTTCGTGCTGCGCCCCAAGGGCGATGGCTTCGATGTAACCAGCGAACTGAGCGGCGAGCGCCTCGGCAGCGGCGGCCAGCCCGGCACCGTCAACGTCATCCGCGCCGGCAGCGACTTCTATGGCTTCCGTGTCGAGGACGGCTGGTTCGGGCAGGGCTTCTCGCTGCTCTCGCAGTCGCTGATCCTGCCGGGCCCGAACGGCCTGGTGGCCAGTGGCAGCGTGCGCAGCCATATCGACAATGACGCCCAGTACGAGTGCGACAACCTGGACGCCGGCACCGACCCGGACACCGCCGAGGACTGCCGCACCCGCCGCTTCAGCATCGATTTCGCCCTGCGTTTCGACGACAGCGACCGCAGCGCGCGCATCTGGCCGCTGCTGATCGAGGAATCCGGCACCACCTGTGGCAGCAAGCAGGTCCAGCAGGAACACCGCTTTACCCTGGACCCGAAGACCTGGGCCTATTCCTTCCCCGAATCGCTGCGACGCGAAGGCTGCGAATGAAGCACCTGCGCCGCCGGGGACATCGACCTTCCCTTCCCACGCAATCTGGAATCTCGTGATGAACGTACTTGTCATCGGCTCTGGCGGCCGCGAACACGCCCTGGCATGGAAGCTGGCCCAGTCCTCCCGTGTCACCGAAGTGATCGTGGCGCCCGGCAACGCCGGCACCGCCAGCGAAGACAAGTGCCGCAACGTAGCGGTGAAGGTCACCGACATCGACGGCCTGCTGGCGCTGGCCCAGGCCGAAGGCGTGGCGCTGACCGTGGTCGGCCCGGAAGTACCGCTGGTGGCCGGCGTGGTCGACCGCTTCCGCGCCGCCGGCCTGCGCATCTTCGGGCCGACCGCCGCCGCCGCGCAGCTGGAAGGCAGCAAGGCTTACGCCAAGGACTTCCTGGCCCGCCACAACATCCCTACCGCGTTCTACGCCGTGCACACCGACGTGGACGCCGCCCTGGCCTACATCCGCGAGAAGGGTGCACCGATCGTGGTCAAGGCCGATGGCCTGGCCGCCGGCAAGGGCGTGATCGTGGCGATGACCCAGGCCGAAGCCGAAGACGCCGTGCGTGACATGCTCTCGGGCAACGCCTTCGGCGATGCCGGTGCGCGCGTGGTGATCGAGGAATTCCTCGACGGCGAGGAAGCCAGCTTCATTTCGATGGTGGACGGCGTGCATGCGCTGCCGATGGCCACCTCGCAGGACCACAAGCGCGTCGGCGACGGCGACACCGGTCCGAACACCGGCGGCATGGGCGCGTACTCGCCGGCGCCGGTGGTGACGCCGGAAGTGCACGCCCGCGTGATGCGCGAGGTGGTGAACCCGACCGTGCAGGGCATGATCGCCGATGGGATCCCCTTCACCGGCTTCCTCTATGCCGGCCTGATGATCGATGCCAGTGGCGCGCCGAAGGTGATCGAGTTCAACGTGCGCTTCGGCGATCCGGAAACCCAGCCGGTAATGCTGCGCCTGCAGTCGGACCTGATCGAGCTGGTGGAAGCGGCCATCGACGGCCGCCTGGACCAGGTTCAGGCGCAGTGGGACGCGCGCCCGTCGCTGGGCGTGGTGCTGGCCGCCAAGCCCTACCCGGAAGCGCCGATCACCGGTGACGTGATTTCCGGCCTGGGTGATGTGCCGGCCAGCGCCAAGGTGTTCCATGCCGGTACGGCACTGGATGCACAGGGCCAGGTGGTCAGTGCCGGCGGCCGCGTGCTGTGCGTGGCCGCGCTCGGCGACAGCGTGCGCGATGCGCAGGCCAATGCCTACGCGGGCGTGGCCAAGGTGAGCTGGGCCAACGAGTTCCACCGTACCGACATCGGCTGGCGCGCGATCGCACGCGAGGGGTGAGGTAGATCCACGCCATGCGTGGATGAGAGCGCCGCGAAAAACAGAAAGGCCCGGCAATGCCCGGGCCTTTGCTTTACAGGACTGCTTCGAGACCCTTCCGATCAATCAGGTTAAGCAACTTCAGTGACGGTCCACTGGGTTTCTTTTCGCCCTGCTCCCAGCTGCGTACGGTGGAAACGCTGGTATTGAGAACCCCCGCAAAGACCGGCTGACTGAGCTGCAATGACGTACGCAGGGCACGGATCTGGGCACTGCTGTACTCAGGGACCGGCTCAAGGCAAAGCGCTTCGTAGCTGCTCAACCGACGTTTATCGATGAAGCCATGCGCGTGCAGACTCACAGCAGCATCATGCACCGCTTCAAGAAGCGCACTTTTCGCGCGCCGTCGCTCAGGGGTCTTCGTCATGGCCGATCTCCTGTAGATCCCCGTACTCCACGGCACGATTCAGCTGCGCCGTACTCATTCTCAGGAACTCCGATGCGTACAACTGCAGCGCGTCCCGTTCCGCATTCGTGATCGCAGCACGTTCATTCTTCTCGTAGCCGAAAAGGAAGAACCAATGCCCGCCTCGCTGTGTGGCGACGATGATTCGAACGCTCCCACGCTTTCCTCGCCCCGGCAGCGCAACGCGCTTCTTGAAGATTCCGCCGCCAAGATCAGCATCCACCAGACCCGCTTCCATTTCACGTACCGACCGGTACAGCGCAGCGTCGGACAGGGTGGTCCTACGCATACTGCGATTGAAACTTCGTGTGCGGAAGATGCGTGGCATGATCATACCGTGCCACTGCGTGGTACGGCGTGAACACCAGCATCCAGCACATGACCCGGTCGGCACAATCACCGCTCTGGCGTCAGAGTAGAACCACGCCATGCGTGGCTAAGCCCCGCAAACGAAGAAGGCCCGGCACTGCTGCCGGGCCTTTCACAATTGCGACGCCACCCCGCCTTACGCGGTGAACAGCGCCTTCATCTTCTTCAGCGCGTTCGCTTCCACCTGGCGGATGCGTTCGGCCGACACGCCGTACTCGTCAGCCAGCTCCTGCAGCGTCACCTTGCTGTCGGCATCCAGCCAGCGGCGACGGATGATGTCGCGCGAACGGGCATCCAGCTCGGCCAGGCCTTCGCGCAGCAGCTGCATCTGGTTGTCTTCGCTGTCGGCACGTTCGTAGGCCATCGACGGATCTTCGTCGTTGGCGACCAGGAACGCAGCCGGCGACGGCGGCGCATGCTCGTTGTCCTCGTCGGTCGGCGCATCGAAACCGATATCGCGACCGGACAGGCGCGACTCCATTTCCATGACCTCGCGCTCGGACACGTTCAGGTCCTTGGCCACCGCGCTGACTTCGGCCGCGTTCATCCAGCCCAGGCGCGTCTTCGACTTGCGCAGGTTGAAGAACAGCTTGCGCTGCGCCTTGGTGGTGGCGACCTTCACGATGCGCCAGTTCTTCAGGATGAACTCGTGCATCTCGGCACGGATCCAGTGCACGGCGAAGGACACCAGGCGCACGCCCATTTCGGGGTCGAAGCGCTTGACCGCCTTCATCAGGCCGATGTTGCCTTCCTGGATCAGGTCACCCAGCGCAAGGCCGTAGCCGTTGTAACCGCGGGCCACGTGCACCACGAAGCGCAGGTGCGAATGCACCAGCTCGCGGGCGGCGTCCAGATCGTTGCCGTCGCGGAAGCGACGGGCCAGGTCCTGTTCGTCATCGACCGACAGCACCGGGATCTGGTGCACGGCACCGATGTAGGCGTCCAGCGAACCGAGCGCACTGGGAATCGGGAGATTGTTTGCCACAAGGGCAGTAGAGGTGTTCTGGCTCATAGGCACCCATCTTAGCAGTCCGGGATTTGGACTGCTAAAGGAGGAAAAAGTTCCAGCATCCTATTGATGCAACACTGGTCCCAAACAGAGCCCTACCGTAGCGCGATTTGATGACAGTGGCGAGCACGCTTTTCGGGATTCACAATCCCTTGGAATTCAATCAATTACGCACTGAAATCCGGCCGATTCCGGTCAAGCGGAGCTGAACGGGTAGGCCCGGAGCCCCATTCAGGGCAAGGGATGTTGCCAAGTGTTCAGGCCCGAGCGCCGCAGGCCCGATGCTTTACTACTAAAAAACCCGTTGACAGCCCTGCAACCGCATGCTCCGATGCATCAACTAATTCATACGTAGATGCGCATGGCCCGCCCCGTCTCCCAGACTCCCACCCCGGCCGAGCAGGCCATCCTGGACATCCTCTGGGACAAGGGCGAAGCGTCCGTGCGCGAAGTGGCCGATGTACTCGGCGAACACAAACCGGTCGCGTACACCACAGTGCTGACCATGTTCAACGTGCTGGCGAGGAAGGGCTTTGTCAGTCATCGCCAGGAAGGTCGCGCCTACATCTATCACGCCACGCTCAGCCGCGAGCAGGCCCGCCGGCAAGCGCTCGACCATCTGCTGCATCAGTTCTTCGAGGGCTCGCCGAACGTGCTTGCGCAGCACCTGGTGGACGAACGCGAAATCGACCGCAACGAACTGCAGGCACTGCAGCAGCGCATCAGCGATGCCAGGGCCGGGAGGAAGGAATGAACCTCATCGACCTGGCGATGGCACTGGGCGTTCGACAGTTGCTGTTGTCTGCAGTTGTGCTGCTGCCCGCGCTGTGGCTCGCACGGCGGCGGGCCCTCAGTGCCGAACAACGTTCCTGGCTGCTGACCGCCGCGATGGCAGTTGCCCTGCTGCTACCGCTCAGCGCCTTCCTGCCGGGATGGTCGACCACCCTGCCCGCACCGGCACCGCCCGCAGCCGCGTTCCACCCCATGCCCGGCGAAGGGGCAACGGCGGAAGAAGCCATCTTCGAAGCCGGACGACAGCCCGGCATCTACTATGTTGAGCTGCCGAAGACCCTGCCGACACTGCTTGCAATGCTGTGGCTGCTTGGCACCCTGTGGCTGGGCATGCGCCTGCTGGACGCGATGCTGCACGCACGCCGGCTGCGGCGGTTGGCGCAACCGGCAACCGACGGACTGCGCGCGGTCCTGGCCGACATCGTGCCCGCCCACGTGACGATCGCCACCTGCGCCGTCGACGGGCCGATGGTCGTCGGCCTGTGGCGCCCCACGATCCTGCTGCCGCGCCCGCTGCTGACCCGCCTGGACAACAGCGTGCTGCGCGACATCGTCCGCCACGAGGTTGCACACCTGCAGCGACGCGACCTGTGGACAAGCACGCTGCTGCGGGCGGGAACAGCACTGTTCTGGTGGAATCCGCTCCTGCACGTTGCCCAGGTACGCCTGGCGGTACTGCGCGAAATGGCCTGCGATGCACGTGCCGCGCTGCAGGCACGCGAACCCCTGGACTATGCAGGTTCGCTGCTGGCCAGTGTCGAGCAGCTGCAGGCCCTGCGCGAGGAGGCGCCGACGCTGGCGCTGGGCATGTTCGGCGCGCGCAGCCAGTTGGCACAGCGCATCGACCAGCTCGTCGAGACTGCACCACCGGCACCGCGGCGCCGCAGCCTGCTGATGCTGGGGCTGACGCTTCTGCTGGGCTGCACGGCCACCGCGGTGGCCGTCTCACCACGGCTGGCGCCACCGTCGGCGCCCGCGTCCTCCGAAACGCGCATCCACGATCTTCTGCGCGCTGCCAGCACGCATGACCTCGTGCAGGTCCGCGCGTTGGCGACAGCGGGCGTCGATCTCGATGCGCGCGTGCTCGGCGATGGCACGGCGCTGATCCAGGCCATCCGCGCACGCGATCCGGCGATGGTCAACGCCCTGCTGCAGCTGGGGGCCGACCCTGATCGCGCCGCACTGGGCGAAGGCAATCCGTTGATCGTTGCCTCCGCCCTGGGCCTGCAACCCATCGTCGAGCAGCTGGTGCAGGCCGGTGCCGACGTCAACCGGGTCGTCACCTATGACGAGACACCGCTGATCAATGCCTCGCGCGAAGGCCACCTGGTCACCGTGCAGTACCTGCTTGCGCACGGCGCCGACATCAACCTGGGCGTGGAAGCCGATGGCTGGCTGGGGCGTTGGCGGACACCGCTGAACCAGGCCGGCACTACCGCCGTGCGCGACTACCTGCTGGCGCAGGGCGCCCGCCGCGAACGACGCTGACGTCGCCGCCGCATCGCCTCCTGCACTGCGGCGCTGACCCGTTCCACCCGCAACGACCGGACGCGGCAGGCGTGCGCGGCAACGCCTGCGCCGATTCCAACCCTCTTCCACTCCTGCAAGGATGTCGATGATGAACCGCCTGTTGCTGTGTTCGCTGCTGGTCTGCCTGACCCCGTTCCGTGTGATGGCCACCGACGCCGGCGCTGGAGACGCTGCGCGTTTTGCCCAGGCAATGGCCCATGGCCTGCGCCCCGGCGCGGCCCCGCTGGGCGCGGCGCTGCCGCGATGGTCGATCGAGGAACGCCTTGCCCATTACAAGGTGCCGGGTGCCGCCGTTGCGGTGATCCGCGATGGACGGGTGGTGTACGCCGCCGGATACGGCCTGCGCCAGGCGGGCACGCGCGACGCGGTGGATGCCGACACCGTGTTCTCGGTGGGCTCGGTCAGCAAGATGGGCGCTGCGGCGACCACCCTGAAGCTGGTTGCTGCCGGCAAGGTCTCGCTGGAGGAGAACATCGATCCCCGCCTGCGCCGCTGGCATGTACCTGCCGATGCGCAGGGACTGCACCCGCCGATCACCCTGCGCATGCTGCTCTCGCACACCGCCGGCTTCAATGTGCATGGCTTCCAGGACTACCAGCCCGCCGAACGCTTGCCGACCTTGCTGCAGACACTGGATGGACTGGCGCCTGCAAAGAATGAACCGATACGCCTGATCCACGCACCCGGCCAGCAGGTCGACTATTCCGGTGGCGGCTACACGGTGGTGCAGCTGGCGATCGAAGACCTGACCGGCAGAGCATTCGCCGACGTCGCACGTCGCGAGGTGTTCGCGCCACTGGGCATGTCCCGCAGCACGTACCAGAACCCCTTGCCTTCCAGCTACGGCAACGTTGCCCATGCGCACGACAACAAGGGCCTGCCGGAGGCCCTGCCACGCGGCTGGCAGAGCTTTCCGGAACAGGCGGCATCCGGGCTGTGGACCAGCGCCAACGACATGGGCCTGTTCGTCGCGGCCCTGCTGCGCAGCATCCGCACGGAGGATGGATGGCTGCCGCAGCCATTGGCCCTGCAGATGGTCAGCGAAGTGGCGCCGGCCGGTCGTGGCCTGGGACCGGAGCTGGCCGGCACCGGTGCCGGTCGCCGCTTCTTCCACAATGGCAGCAATGACAGCTATCACGCCGGCATCGAAGGCTACCCGGAGAGCGGCGATGGATTCGTCATCCTGACCAATGGCGACAACGGCCCCGCACTGCGTGGGGAGATCCGCAATGCCCTGTCCGATGCACTCGGCCACAACGCCAAGCCGGTCATCCGCACGCTGGATCCCGCATTGCTGGTGGATGGCTATCCGCGCTTCAGCGGCCGCTTCGTACTCGATGACACCCTGCCCATGGACCTGCGCAGTGGCCTGGCCGATTGGTTCGACGTCACTACCCTGGACGTGCAGGCGGTCGATGCTGGACTGCAGTTGCGCCTGCCCGGGCGTGATGCACCGGTCGCGCTGCAGGCGCTGACGCCCGTCCGCTTCCTGGCAGGCAGTGCGGGGGCGGAACTGCTGTTCCATCGCGGCGGCGATGGCACCGTGCAGGCGTTGAGCGTGATCGCCGAAGGCGCGCGTGCCTACTACCGGCGCGCGGATCTCGCGCCAGCAGCGGGCCACTGATCCATCACTGGCGGCGTCGGGCCCCTGCCCGGCCCGCTCAGAGCGCCGAACGCGGTGGCAGCGACCAGTCGATCGGGGCCTGGCCGCGACGCTGCAGGTACTCGTTGGCCATCGAGAAATGGCGGCACCCAAGGAAACCACGGTGGGCCGACAACGGTGACGGGTGCGGCGACTTCAGCACGCGATGGCGACGGGTATCGATGACCTTGCCCTTCTGCTGCGCATAGGCCCCCCAGAGCATGAACACCAGGCCTTCGCGTTCGCGGTTGAGCACGTCCACCACGTGGTCGGTGAAGCCCTCCCAGCCACGGCCCTGGTGCGCACCGGCCTTGCCCTCTTCCACGGTCAGCACGGCATTGAGCAGCAGCACGCCACGTTGTGCCCACGGAATCAGGCAGCCGTGGTCCGGGCGCGGGAGACCGAGATCGCTCTCGATCTCCTTGTAGATGTTCAGCAGCGACGGTGGCACAGGTACGCCCGGCGCCACCGAGAAACTCAGGCCATGCGCCTGGCCGCGGCCGTGGTACGGGTCCTGGCCGAGGATCACCACCTTCACCTGCTCGAACGGCGTGGCATCGAACGCGGAGAAGATCTGCGGGCCCGGCGGGAACACCGCCGCGCCACCGGCCTTGCGCTGGCGCAGGAAGCTGGACAGCTCGCGCATCTGCGGCTGCAACAGGTAATCGCCGACATGCTGCTTCCAGCTCGGTTCCAGCTGGATCGTCGGGGTGTCCGCTACTTCATCAATCATTGCGCCACTTCATCGAATCAGGGGTCCATCGTTCAACCGGGCCAGACGCAGCTGGAACAGCACCTTGGTGACCAGCAGCCGTTCTTCGATCGGCTTCAGCACCAGGTCGTTGGCACCGGACTGCAGCAGCCCGGTCTGGTTGTGCGGGTTGCCATCGCCGGTCATCACCAGCACCGGCAGGCGGCGCTTGCCGTAGCCGAAGTCCACGCGCACGCGCTGCACCACGTCGCGGCCGCTCAGCTCGCCCTTCAGGGTGACGTCGGTCAGCACCAGGTCGATGCGGTGGCGGCTGCGGCCCAGCGACTCGGCGGTGAGCAGGGTGAACGCCTCTTCGGCGCTGACCACGTGCAGCACATTCAACTGCTGGCGTTCCAGCATGCGCTTGGTGGCCTCGGCCACCACGCGGCTGTCCTCGATGTAGAGGATGGTCGCGCCGGGAATGGTCTGTGGCTGCACGTAGCCGCGAATGAAGGTCGCAAGCGCCTCGTGGCCCAGCGCCTTGTCGAAATAGTCGGTGACGCACTCGGTGAAGCGGCGCTGTTCCAGATGCTGCTGGGCATCGCCGGATACCACGATGACCGGCACGTAGGCCTGTCCGGCCGCTTCGCGCACCATCCGTGCCAGTGCCAGGCCGTCGCCATCGCGCAGGGTCAGCGAGGTGGTCACCAGATCCACCGGGCCCTGCGCCAGCGCCTGCTGCGCATCCTCGATGCTGTCGCAGCCGATCACCTCCACGCCCGGCAGGTCGCGCTTCAGGACATCGGCGATCAGCTTGCGCACCAGCTTCGAGCCATCGACCACCATCACCCGCGTGGCGGGCCCATCAAGGTGCTTCAGCGCTTGCGGTTGCATGCCGGTCTCAGGTGTCGGTCGGGCGGGTCTGGCGCAGGAAGTGGCCGGTCACCAGCCACGCGCCCAGCCAGCCGAGCAGCAGCGTGCCGAGCAGGACCAGTCCGCCATGCAGCAGGTCCAGACCGTGCAGCACGAACGGGCTGCCATAGCTGCGGGAGAGTTCGGCCAGCGGCACGCGCAGCGCGGCACCGGCGGCACCGATCAGGGCCAGCGCCACCGCACCGGCCCCCAGGCCGTACCACGCGCCCAGGTACAGGAACGGGCGGCGGATGAAGCCATCACTGGCGCCGAGCAGCTGCAGCACGCCGATCTCTTCGCGGCGGGCCTGGATGTCCAGGCGCACGGTGTTGCCGACCACCAGCGCGGCACCGACGCCGAGCAGCACCGACAGCACCTGCACCAGCCGTGCACCGAACGCCAGCCAGGCATCCAGGCGCTGGCGCCACAGTGCATCGTGCTGCACCAGGTCGGCCTCGGGCAGGCTCTCCAGCGCGCGTGCCAGGCGTGCATCGTCCTTGCCCTGGCCGGGGGTGATCACCAGCAGCGAGGGCAGCGGGTTGTCATTGAGTGCGTCGATCGCCTCACCAAGGCCGGCATCGCGCAGTTCCTGCAGGCCCTGTTCGGGCGTGCGCACGTTCACTTCGGCCACGTCATCGCGGTCGCGCAGCTGGCCGGCCAGGCGCAGCGCGCCGGGGCCATCGACATTGCCCTTCAGGAACACGTTGATGTCGCGCGACTGCTGCACGCTGCCGGCGAACTGCTTGAGGTTGTCCAGCGCGATCGACAGGCCCAGCGGCAGGGCCAGCGCCAGCGCCATGACCATCACCGTCAGCAGGGTCGCCCACGGCTTGCGGAAGGCACGGCCGAGGCTGAACACCACGCTGTGCGCGTGGTGCTGGAACCAGACGCCCACGCGCGAGGGGGCGGCGGCTTCGCTGTTTTCGTTCTTCGCCATGCGTTACTCCGCCAGGTCCTGCGGCGAGATGTCATCCACCAGCCGGCCGTGGTCGAGGATCAGCACGCGCTTGCGCATGCGGCGCAGCAGCGGCAGGTCGTGGCTGACCACCAGCACGCTGGTGCCGCGCGAGGGCAGCTCGGCAAACAGGGCCATGATCTCCGCCGCCAGGGTCGGGTCGAGGTTGCCGGTCGGCTCGTCGGCCACCAGCAGCTTGGGTTCGCCGACGATGGCGCGGGCGATGCCGACGCGCTGCTGCTCGCCGGCGGACAGCTGCGAGGGCAGTGCCTTCTCGCGATGGCCCAGGCCCATCCGTTCCAGCACCGAGCGCACGCGCTTGCCGATGTCGCCACGGCGGGTGCCGCGCAGGATCAGCGGCAGCGCCACGTTCTCGGCGATCGAGCGGTCCATCAGCAGTCGGTGGTCCTGGTAGACCGCACCGACCGCGCGGCGGTGGCGGGGAATGTCGCCCCCACGCACCTTCAGCAGGTTGCGCTCGTCGAACACCACCGCGCCACGGCTGGGCCGCTCGTCCAGGTGGATCAACTTGAGCAGGGTGCTTTTGCCCGCACCGGAATGGCCGGTGACGAACAGCATTTCGCCCGGCGCGACCTCGAAGCTGACATCGGTCAGCGCCTCGTGGCCACCGGCGTACTGTTTGCTGACATTGTCGAAGCGCAGGACACTCATGCCCTGATTATGCAGGACCGGCGCGACGGATCGGTAGCGCCGGGCCATGCCCGGCGAAAACCGTCCGGCCTGGTGGGTGCCGACCGTTGGTCGGCACACCTCAAGGCCACCCGACCAACGGTCGGGTGCCGCCGGCTTAGTTGCCCGACAGCATCCGGCGGATCTTGCGGCCGATGCGGGTCAGGAACGAATCGCCGGTATCTGCGGCGGTACGCACCGGCTTGGCCACCACCTGCACCGGGGTGACCGGGCTGGCGCCATTGCCGGCATTGGCCTGCACGCCCTCGGCACCCTCGACCGGACGGCCGTGGCGACGACGACGGCGCTTGCGCGGCTTGTGCTCGCCGTCCACCGCACCTTCCGGTGCGCCTTCGGCACGCGGCGGGCGCGGCGGGCGCGGAGCCTGGGCGGTGGCGCCTTCGGCGCCGGCGGCCGGGGCGGCAGCGCCCTGCTCGCCTTCCACGCGCGGCTTGCGCGGGCCACGCGAACGGCGTTCGCCGCTGCGCTCACCGTCACGGCCACCACGGCCACCACCACCGCCGGAACGGCCGCCACTACGGCCACCGCCCCGACGCTCTTCCTCGGCGGCACGGGCTTCGCGCGCTTCGCGGAAGATCTGGCCGACGCTTTCGTTGTCCTCGCCTTCCTCGCCTGCAGCCGGTGCCGGGCGTTCCGGGCGCGGCAGCGGCGTCAGCAGTTCCTTGGTGACCGGCTCGGACGGAATCTTCTGCTCGATGTAGGCCTCGATGTCCGGCAGGCCCATGGCGTAGCGCTCGCAGGCGAAGCTGATCGCGTCGCCCTCTTCACCCAGGCGCGCGGTGCGACCGATGCGGTGCACGTAGTCTTCGGCATCGAACGGCAGGTCGTAGTTGTAGACGTACTTGATGCCGTCGATGTGCAGGCCGCGCGCAGCCACGTCGGTGGCCACCAGGATTTCCAGCTGGCCCTTCTGGAAGCGGTTGAGCAGGCTCTCGCGCTTCTTCTGCGGCACATCGCCGGACAGCACGCCGACACGGTAGCCGGCCTTCTCCAGCGAACGGGCGACGCGCTCGACGAACACCTTGGTATTGACGAAGACCATGGTGCGCGCGCCTTCGCTGCGCGACAGCAGGCCCAGCAGCAGCGGGATCTTCTCGTCGTCGGCCGGGAAGTAGATGCGCTGGCGCACGCGGGCAGCGGTGATGGTCTCGGCTTCGACCACCAGCTTCTGCGGCTCGTTCATGTGCTCGTAGGCCAGCTCCAGCACGCGATGGCTGAGGGTGGCACTGAACAGCAGGGTCTGGCGGGTGGTGCGCTCCGGCATGCGGCGCAGCAGGAAGCGGATGTCCTTGATGAAGCCCAGGTCGAACATGCGGTCGGCTTCGTCCAGCACGCAGATCTCGCAGGCGTGCAGCGAGACCACCTTGTGCTGCTTGACGTAATCGATCAGGCGGCCCGGGGTGGCGATGATCACGTCCACGCCCTGCTGCAGCAGTTCGCGCTGCTTGTCGTAATCCACGCCGCCGTAGACCAGGGCGAAGCGCAGGCCCAGGTCGGAACCGAACTTCACCGCATCCTTGTGGATCTGGATGGCCAGTTCGCGGGTCGGGGCGAGGATCAGGGCGCGCGGATCTTCCGGCTTGCGGTCGGCCAGCGCCGGACGCGTCAGCAGGCGGTTCACGACAGCAACCAGGAAGGCCAGGGTCTTGCCGGTACCGGTCTGGGCCTGGCCGGCAACATCACCGCCGGGCAGCGCGACCGGCAGGGTCAGCGCCTGGATCGGGGTGCAGCGGGTGAATCCGGCTCCTTCAAGGCCGGCCTGCAGGGCCGGATGCAGCTCGAAGGAGGAGAAGGTCAAATCGGTCAGCGGTTTGTCGCTCATGAGTCCGTCTTGGTATGGCCGCCGGCCCGTGGGGCGGCTGGCACTTCATCGTCTAGGGGCACCGTCGCAAACTGCGGCCCCTGCGGCGGGTTGGCCGGCTGGGACCACCCGGTCCGCGCGCCGCACAATGGCCCAGTTTAACGCACTCGGGCCAGCAAACCGGAATGCCCTGTCTCAGGAACCTAAGAGACGCTCGATCTTCATCCAGCCACACGGGACTTGAACGACCCGGCCGGGCCCGCTGGTGTCGCCCGCTGCCACCCCCATCTTCGGGAAGACAGTGAAATCCGACACATACCGAGCTTCGAAGCGATCACGATACGCTGGGTTCCAGCCGGCGCCTGTCCCCGCCCTGCGATAGGGGTACACTGCCGGCCGTGAGCGTCCAGGCATCCCGCCGAACGCACCGCGGCAGTGCGCCGCGAGGCAACGACGAGGGTCGCGCCACCGGGCATGGCCCAGTTCACCCACCTCCGGCATGGCCGGGTGCAATCCAAGACGAGAAACCAAGATGAGCGACAAGGTTGTACATGTCGGCGACGCCGACTTTGATAGCGCAGTGCTGAATTCCAAGGAACCGGTGCTGGTCGATTTCTGGGCCGAATGGTGTGGCCCGTGCAAGATGATCGCCCCGGCGCTGGACGAACTGGCCGACGCCTACCAGGGCCGCGCCAAGATCGCCAAGGTCAACGTCGACCACAACCGTGCGCTGGCCGCCAAGTACCACGTGCGTTCGATCCCGTACCTGGTCGTGTTCAAGGACGGCGAGAAGGTCGGCGAGCAGATCGGTGCGGTGGGCAAGGCCCAGCTGGCCGGCCTGCTGGACAAGGCCCTGGCCTGATCCTGCTGTTTTCCGGCAGCCGCCGCCCGCGGCTGCCGGCGGGCGCCCCGCGTCCATGATGAATGCTGTTCCCGGCGGCCCTTGCACGGCGCCGCAGGCCGATGATAGTGTCGGCACATCCGGCCGCGTTCGCGTGCCGCACCCTCTGGACGCAGTTTCTTCCAGACCCATTCCCAACGTTCGCCGCCCCAGCCGGGCGCTCGCACCTTCAAGCGAGGAATAACGCTCTTGTCCGATAACACTTCCGAAACCGGCAGCGCCGATGCGCCCGCCGAAAAGCGCGTGCGCAAGCCCCGCGTGAGCAAGGCGGCCGCCCCGGCAGCCGCCGAAACCAGCGCCGCTCCGGCGCAGCCGACCCTGCCGCTGGCCGCCGCGCCCGAGGCCCCGGCCCCCGCCCCCGCACCGAGCGCGCCCGCCGCCGAGGCCCCTGCCAGCAGTGGCGGTGGCGAAGGTGGTGAGGGTCGCGAATCCGGCCAGCCGCGGCAGCAGAACCACCAGGGGGGTGGCCAGAACCAGGGCCAGAACCCGTACAACCAGAACGGCCAGCAGGGCCAGGGGCAAGGCCAGGGCAACCGCCGTGACCGCTTCCGCAACCGCCGCGACCGCGACCGCGACCGCAACAACAACAACCGCTTCCGCGACGACGGCATGCCCAACGACGGCGGCGAGCAGCAGCCCTTCGTGCCGCGCCCGCATGCCAACGTTCCGGAAGGCTTCCCGGTCTATTCGCTGAGCGACCTCAAGCGCATGCCGGCGCAGAAGCTGCTGGAGATCGCCGAGCAGCTGCAGATCTCCGAAGGCGTGGCCCGCGCCCGCAAGCAGGATGTGATCTTCGCCCTGCTGAAGGTGCTGACCCGCCACGGTGACGGCGTCGCCGCCGACGGTGTGCTGGAAATCCTGCCGGACGGCTTCGGCTTCCTGCGCGCGGCCGAAGCCAGCTACCTGGCCGGCCCGGACGACACCTACATCTCGCCCAGCCAGATCCGCCGCTTCAACCTGCGCACCGGCGACCACATCTCCGGCCGCATCCGCTTCCCGAAGGACGGCGAGCGCTACTTCGCGCTGAACATCGTCGACACCATCAACGGTGAGCCGATCGAAGCGTCGAAGAACAAGGTGCTGTTCGAGAACCTCACCGCCCTGTTCCCGCGCCGCCGCTTCACCCTGGAGCGTGGCAACGGTTCGTCGGAAGACATCACCGGCCGCATCCTCGACCTGATGGCCCCGCAGGGCAAGGGCCAGCGCTCGCTCATCGTGTCGCAGCCGAAGGCCGGCAAGACCATGATGATGCAGCAGGTCGCCACGGCCATCACCACCAACCACCCGGACGTGCACCTGATCGTGCTGCTGATCGACGAGCGCCCGGAAGAAGTGACCGAAATGCAGCGCACCGTGCGCGGCGAGGTCATCAGCTCGACCTTCGACGAGCCGGCCGCGCGCCACGTGCAGGTGGCCGAAATGGTCATCGAGCGCGCCAAGCGCCTGGTCGAGCACAAGAAGGACGTGGTGATCCTGCTCGATTCGATCACCCGCCTGGCCCGCGCCTACAACAACGTGGTGCCGAGCTCGGGCAAGGTGCTGACCGGTGGCGTGGACGCCAACGCCCTGCACCGCCCGAAGCGCTTCTTCGGTGCCGCGCGCAACGTGGAAGAAGGCGGCAGCCTGACCATCATCGCCACCGCGCTGGTCGACACCGGCTCGAAGATGGACGAGGTGATCTACGAAGAGTTCAAGGGCACCGGCAACAGCGAAGTGCACCTGAGCCGCCGTATCGCTGAAAAGCGCGTGTTCCCGGCCATCGACATCAACCGTTCGGGCACCCGCCGCGAAGACCTGCTGATCGAACCGGAACTGCTGCAGAAGATCTGGATCCTGCGCAAGCTGCTGCATCCGATGGATGAAATGGCCGCGATGGAGTTCCTGCTGGACAAGATGAAGAACACCAAGTCCAACGACGAGTTCTTCGGTTCGATGAAGCGCTGAGCCCAACGCTGCGCTTGAAGAAACCTGCCGCCGCCTGCGGCAGGTTTTTTTTTGCCTGCAGGGCGACCCACTTCACTTCACCGCCGTCCGGTTTTGGCGATAATCCGCCCGATGCCCTGCCCGGCCCCGAGGGCGTGGCCACCGATTCCCGCTGTCGCCCCTTCCGGAGAACCGGTCGGGTCCAGCCTCCTGCCGGATCCGTCGACGCATGCGAACGCTGTCTCCCCGCCTCAACCTGGGCAAGCTGATCCTCGCCCTGGCCCTGCTCAGTGCCATCATCGCGCTGGCCAACACCCTGCTGGCCAGCTACCGGGTGCAGCGCGACCAGCTGGTCGGCAACACCCTGGAAGCCAACCGCGTCTACGCCACCAAGCTGGCCGAGACGACCCAGAACTTCCTGCTGGCTGCCCAGCAGGAACTGGCCTACGCCGCCACCCGGCTCGGCCAGGGCAACCTCGATCCGGCTCAGGCCCAGGACGAAGCCAGCCGCCTGCAGCTGCAGACCAACAGCTTCAACTCTTCGCTGGTGGTGGACGCCGACGGCCTGGTGATCGCCACCTCACCGCAGACCCTGCAGCTGCAGGGCGAAGTGCTGCACAGCGTCGGCAACAACGCCGCGCTGGCCGCGCGCCAGCCGATGATCAGCGACCCGTACCAGTCGGCCACCGGCAAGCTGCTGGTCTCGCTGTCGCACCCGATCTTCGATCGCCAGGGCCACTACCGTGGTTACGTCAGCGGCACCCTGTACCTGCGCCAGCGCAGCGCACTGCACACGCTGCTGGGCAAGCACTACTACCGTGATGGTTCCTACCTGTACGTGGTCGACCGTCATGGCCGCCTGCTGTACCACGCCGATGGCAAGCGGGTGGGCGACTACGTGGTCGGCAACCCCGCAGTGAAGGCCGTGGTACGTGGCGAGCGCGGCGCGCAGCAGGTGCGTAACAATCTGGGCGTGTCGATGCTGGCCGGCTACGCGCCGGTGGCGGCCACCGGCTGGGGCATCATCGCCCAGCGCCCGACCGAGGCCACGCTGCAGCCGCTGTCGCGGTTGATGACCGCGGTAATCTGGAACGCGATCCCGCTGGGCCTGCTGTCGCTGCTGATCACCTGGTGGTTCGCCCGTCGCATCTCGATGCCGCTGTGGCAGCTCGCACGCAACGTGCAGGGCGGCGAAGACACCGGCAACGCGATCAACCACGTCAGCGGCATCCGCGCGTGGTACTTCGAGGTCGCCCAGCTGAAGCAGGCGGTACTACACAGCTTCAATGCGCTGCAGGACCGCATCGGCACGCTCAACCGCGCCAGCCGCACCGATCCGCTGACCGGCCTGCTCAACCGCCGCGGCCTGCAGCAGGCACTGGATGCCCTGCAGGTACAGGGCATTCCGTTCGCGATCCTGGCGCTGGACATCGATCGCTTCAAATCGATCAATGACAGCCACGGCCATGACGTCGGCGACGCCGCCATCGTCCATATCGCCGACCAGATGCGCCGCTACTCACGCGACAGCGACATCCTCTGCCGCGCCGGTGGCGAGGAGTTCCTGCTGCTGTTGCCGGGCATCAGCACCGAGTCGGCACGCCAGGCCGGCGAGCGCCTGCGCCAGCACATTGCCGGCCATCCGTTTGAACCGGTCGGCACCATCACCGTCTCGCTGGGCGTGGCCCACTTCCCCAGCTTCCATGTCGATGCCGAGCAGGCACTGCGGCTGGCCGACAAGGCGCTGTACCTGGCCAAGGAACAGGGCCGCAACCGGGTGGTGGTCTACCCCTACGCCGATTGACGCGAAGCCGGGCTGGCCGGCTCCGCAGTGATCGTCAGCCCTGCTCCAGCGGCGTCAGCAGGCGCAGGCCGCGCTTGGCGCCGTCCACCATGTAGATGCCGCCCTCGGGCAGCAGGTCGCCGCCGGCCTGCTCGATCGCATCTGCCTTCCGCCACGGCACGGCCTGCCGCGGGCCGGGAATGAAGGCACGCCAGCGGCCATAGCGCTCCGCTCCATTGGGATCATCGTTCAGGCCGAAATTCACCGGTATGCGTACCGTCCAGCTGTCGCGGGTGCTGGCCTCGCCGGTGGTCGGTGGCTTGAACGTCCACTTGCGGGCACTGCTGACGGCGGCCTTGGCCAGGATCTCGCGCATCTTGGCAAGGGTGCGCTCGCGTCCGACCACGGTCATGTTCACCTGCTCGGCAACGACATCGGCCACCGTGCCGTCACGCGCGATCCGGACCACCAGCAGCACTTCACCCTGCCCACCGCTCCGATAGACTTCCTCCGGATAACGCGGGGGTGCCATGCGCCCTCGGGTCACCGAATCGGTGGCCTTCTCATCGTACTCGCTGAAATTGACGCTGGTCATGCTGACTTCGTAGCCACCATCGGCCATGGCCTTGCCCCGCAGGCGCACCCGCAATGGCGCACGTGCGGCCACCGCCTCGCCATCGCGCAGGGTGGGTTCGAAGCGCCAGCCACCGATGGTGCCCTCCACGAAAGACGCGATGCTCGGAGACAGCATCGACTTCTGGTCCAGCACCAGCGAACTGACCGCGCCCTCGGGCGTGACCTCGATATGGCCAGTGAGCACCATGCTCATCTCCGCGGTGGCACGCACCGCACGCGTGGTCTGTGCGCTGGCATCGCCGGCAAGCAGGGGAGCGCCGGCGCCGACGGCCAACGCGAGAGCGAGGAACAGGGGGGGACGCATCATTGCCGGATCCTTGGTGATGAATGCCGAGCGTAGCGCAGTCTTCACCTCCGGGACAGTTCGGCCGGGCTACGCCAACCGATGCGCGCCAGCATAGGGCGGTGTATCCGGATAGTCACCGCGGGCGAAGCGCTCCTGCAGGCCCTGCCACCACGCCGGATCGAACAGATGCCGGTAGTGCTCGCGTACCGCGGCCAGTTCGCGCGCCGGCAGGCCCATGAATGGGCCGAAGCGCTCGGGAAACACATCGCGCGGCCCCACATGGAACCAGGGTTCGTCAGCCAGCGCTTCTTCCGGCGTGCGCGGCTGCGGCCAGGCGCGGAACTCGCAGTCGCTGACCAGGCACAGTTCGTCATAGTCGTAGAACACGGCCCGGCCGTGCCGCGACACGCCGAAGTTCTTCGGCAGCATGTCACCGGGGAAGATGTTGTTGCGCGCCATGTCGGTGATCGCCTGCGCGTAGTCGAGCACCGCTGCACGTACCGCCTCCCCGCCCTGCTCGCGCAGGTACAGGTTCAATGGACGGAAACGACGCTGCACGTAGCACAGTGCGATCTCCACCTCGTCGCCATCGACGCGCACGCTCTGTGCACATTGCTGCAGCAGTTCCTCCAGCAGTGCCGGAGCGAAGCGGTCGCGCGGAAAGCGCAGGTGGCGATAGGGCTGTGCGTCGAGCAGGCGGCCGACACGATCGAGGTTGAACACCAGTGCGTACTTCTCTTCCACCTGCTGCCGCGACATCGCCTTGGGCCACGCGAAACGGTCGCGGATCAGTTTGAACACCAGCGGATAGCTGGGCAGGGTGAACACCGCCATGACCATGCCCGGCGTGCCTTCGGCATGCACCAGCCGCTCCTGCGGATGCTCGTTGAAGTGGCGGAAGAAGGTGCGGTAGCGCTCGGTCTTGCCCTGCTTGGCGCGGCCCAGCACGGTGTAGATCTCATCGATGGGCTTGCCCGGCAGCAGACTGCGCAGGAACACCACTGCATCACCGACCGTGGCCAGGTTGGCCTGGAAATAGCTGCGTGACACGCCGAACAGGTGGGCCACGTCCCGGCGCCGGGTCAGCACTGCATCGGCGCGCAGGCCACGCTCGTCGTTGACCAGCGCAATCACGCACGGCGAGAACCGATGCTCGCCGAACACGCGGCCCACCAGATAGGCGCGGCGCTCCCGGTAGAACACGGTGTCGAGCAGCTCGATGCTGCGCACCGGCGTGTCCCCCCAATGGGCGAGGTCATCCTGAAGTCGCACCGCAATGGCTGCCGCACAGCGCAGCTGATGCACGTAGGGAATGCCGAAGCGGTAGTCGGCGAGCACCCGCTGCAGCGCCTCCACCGGCCGCGTCGGCGAAACCGCGTAGGTATGCCGTGCGACCGGATGGGTGATGGCATCGGAGGGTTCGACATCGAAGGCGATGAACTCCAGCGCCGGATCCACGCCGCGGGTGGCGAACATGCGCCGCGACAACGTGTTGTAGAAGGTCTTGTACAGCTCGGCGTCGATCAGCCCCAGCAGCAGCGCGCTGTACTGCGCATGCACCTGCAGCCAGAGCGCACGTTGGCCGATCGCCTCGCCGGCAAGGCGGCGCAGTGCATCCATCTGCTCGGCGATGCACAGGTCGTACAGCACAATGCGCTCGACCGCATCCTGCCGGGCACCGGCCCAGTCGCGCTGCTCGAAGCGCTGCCGCGCACGGGCGGTCACGCCCGCGAATCGAGCATGGTAATCCTCGAAGCCATCGCGGATGGCCACCGCGATGCGCGGTGCCAGCTCGGCAGCAATGTGAGGCTCGGACATTCAGGGCTTACCCGGTAGGACCGGCTTCACCATACGCTGGCGTGGGGCGGCTTGTGTAGAGCCGGGCCGATGCCCGGCTTGGTTCACCGCAATCTGCCCGAAGCACAGCCGAGCGCCGGTCCGGCTCTGCAGGGGCAGGTCCATTGCGTCCCACGAAAACGCAACGATTCCTACAGACCCCGGTCCACCGTGTTGCCTACCCTTCCAGGCTCACAACGGCACGAGGTGACGCATGCAGCAAATGACCCTGATCCCGCGCATGGAGGAAGGCAATGTAATCCCGCAGCGGGCGCGGGACGGCTACATCAGCGCCACCGCGCTGTGCCAGTCCGTGAACAAGCGCTGGTCCGACTACCGGGCACTGAAATCGACGGAGGAGTTCCTGCAGGAGCTCACCCTCCAGACCGGGCTGGCCGAGCACGAACTCATCCACGTGGTCTCCGGCGGCATCCCGACCATGCAGGGCACCTGGATCCATCCCTATCTGGCCATCAACCTGGGCCAGTGGCTGTCGCGCAAGTTCGCGGTGAAGGTCGCGCAGTGGGTGGTGGAATGGCAGCAGGGCCACGCCAACGCGGTAATGCCCGCGCATATCGAGCGCTACCTGCAGAACCGGGCCAAGGTACCGTACACCCATTTCTCGATGCTCAACGAGCTGACGTTGAACCTGATCGCGCCGCTTGAAGACGCCGGTTACACCCTGCCGCAGGCGCTGGTGCCGGATATTTCCGAAGGGCGCCTGTTCTGCAAGTGGCTGAGGGACCACCGGAGTGTCGACACCGATGCACTGCCCATGTATGAGCACACCTATCCGGATGGACGCACGGTGCCGGCCAAGCTGTACCCCAACGAGTTCTACGAGGACTTCCGCCGCCACTTCAATGAAGTATGGCTCCCCGAGAAAGCACCGGCATACTTTGCAGCGCGGGACACCAAGGCGCTTTCGTTCGTGACCGCGCTGCTGCTTCCGGTACCGTGACTGCGGCTGGAAACAGACGAGCATGACGTTTCGTTCTCCTGTGGAGCCGAGCCCATGCTCGGCTCCACAGGAGCCGGCGGTTCAGATCGCCAGATCGGCCTCCACGTCCTGTACCTTGCGCCGGGCCAGGGCCAGGTTGGACTTGGTACGGTCGAGCACGATGTAGAAGAACAGCCCCTTCTTCTTCGCCACCGGGCGCATGATGTGGTACGCCTTGCCCAGCGAGATCAGGATGTCCTCGATGCTGTCGTTGAGATTCAGCGATGCGGCGGTCTTCATCTTGGCGCGGATCACTTCGGTGTTGCCTGCGGCGGCCACTTCCATGTCCATGCCGGCACCGGCCTCACCCAGCAGCATGCCGCTTTCGTAGTCGACCAGCGCCACTGCCTGCGCGCCGTCGATGCCCATCAGTGCGTTCAACGATTCATTCAATCCAGCCACGTCGCACCCCTTGTCGATGTTGGTTCGAGCCCCTCGTTCCCCTGCGGCCGGGCTCACGATCCGCCGAGTTCGGCCAGGATCGCCTGGCCACATTCCCTGCTCTGCCACAGCACCTGGCCGATCACGCTGCGCTGGTCGCAGGCTGCCATCAGCAGCAGCGGTGCGCGCCCTTCGGCCTGGATGGCCAGCATCAGCACCTTGCCACCCGCGGCCTCCAGCATCAGCGTCTGCAGATCACCCAGCACCAGTTCGCGCCCCACTGCTGCGGCCAGCGCCAGCATCGCGCTGGTCATCGCTGCCAGGCGTTCACCGCGCCCTTCGGCACCGGCACTGACCAGGGCGAAGCCATCGACACTGGCCAGCACCACCGTGCGCACGCCTTCCACCCGCTGCCGCAGGTCCTGCAGCAGCGGCTGCAGGCGCTCACGCTGGCAGGCATCGGGCAGTACCGCCACCTGCCCATCAACCATGCGCGGCCACCAGTGCATGCGCTTCCATTTCGCTCATCAGTACATCCATCAGCAGCAGTCCCTGTTCGCGGTCGCGGGCATCCACTGCCAGCAATGGCAGCGGTTGATCATCGAGACTGGCGCGTGCGGCCCAGTCGTCCAGCGCGGCGTGCGGTGCCTGGTCCAGATGGGTGACGGCCACCACCAGCGCCAATGACGATGCGAACGGTCGCAGTACCTGCAGGTAATCCTCCAGTTCGGCAACCACGCCCGCGCGCCGCGCATCCAGCAGCAGCACGGCGCCGCGGGCGCCCTGCAGCAGGATCGGCCAGAGGAAATCGAAACGCTGCTGGCCCGGCGTGCCGTACAGCCGCAGGCGCTCGCCATTGGGCAGATCGATATCGGCATAGTCCAGCGCGACGGTGGTGGACGCCTTGTCGGCACCGATGCGGTCACTGTTGGCCACATCGGTATCGATCACCGCCCCGGCCGCGATGCTGCGCACCAGGGTCGACTTGCCACTGCCCATGCCGCCCAGCACGACCACCTTGTGCTCACGCATTGCGCTCGCTCCCGCGCAGGTGCCGCCACAGGCGGGCAAGCAGGCCGTTGTCGGTGCCAGTGCCGCTGCCACGTACTGTCGGCATCGGTGCCACCGGGGCGCTCTGCAATTGCGCGTAGCCGCACAGGTAGGCGGCATGGATGAAATCGCGCACCGCCGCAGCCGGCAACTCAAGCAGCACCGCGCACTCGTCAACCGTGCACGCGCGCTTGAGCAGCAGCGAGCATAGCCGGAAGCCATCGTGGTCATGGCCCAGTACGCGGAAGTCGGGCCAGCGCAGCAGCTTCACTGAGGCGCCACGCAGGCGTTCGTCCAATGCCTGCCAATGGCGGCTGCGCTGTGCCCACTGCCACAGCAGCGGCCGCAGTGGTTGGCGTGGCCGCTCGCCGGCCAGCGCCTGCAGGCGTGCCGGCGTCAGCGCATCCAGTTGCAGGCGTTCGAAGGCATCGGCCAAACGCTCCACCAGCGCCGCAGCCGGTTCCTGCAGCAGCACGGCCTGGTCGTGCTCCAGATCCATCAGCAGCAGAGGCTCGCCCGCATCACTCAACAGTGCCTGGCCCTGTCGCAACGGCAGCCGCTCGCGCAACAGGCGGGTGATGGCATGCGCCCCATCGGCCAGGCGGATCGGTGCGGGTGCATGCATTGCCAGGGGTTCTGCTGCCAACTGCATGCCGCGCAATGCACGGCCGATGGCACCGTCATCAAGTATGTCCTGGTGGCCATCGCCGTCGCGCAGCTGGCCCCCCAGATCCTCGATCCAGCACTGCAGTCGCGGGCGTTGCTGGCGCATGCGCTGGGCCGCGTTGCGCAGCGCCGGCGTATCGCGGATGACCAGCAGGTCGCAATCATCCAGGTCCTGGCTGCGGCGGATCTGGCCGTCCGGCAGGGCCGATGCCACGCGCAGCCGTTGCAGCAGGGCCTGCTCGCCCTGGATGTCGGTTCCCACTACCAGCACGCGTGCCATCCGTGTTCCCCGTGCGGCCACCTCCCCGGTGGCCTCGCGTCGCCAAGGCTAGGGCATCGCCAACGGCAGCCGTCGTGATCGACTGCTCAGATCGAGGGCCGCTGCAGATCCACTCATATCCGTTCTGCGACGGCCATCGCGGGCAAGTTTCATGCCCCTTTGACGGCATTCCGACAGCCGACGGAAGTCACGGTTCTGGACGCGGGTCGGATGGGGTCAGATCCCTTTTGCATGGCAACAGGGATCTGACCCCAGAGCCAAAAAGAAACCCGCGCCGAAGCGCGGGTTCCGGTGTCACGACCGAGCGGCGATGGATCAGCCGCGCAGCTGCTCCAGCGCGGCGTTGAAGGTCGCGCTCGGGCGCATGGCCTTGCTCGCCTTGGCCACGTCCGGGCGGTAGTAGCCGCCGATGTCCACGGCCTTGCCCTGCACCGCGATCAGCTCTTCGACAATCCTCTGCTCGTTGTCGGTCAGCGCCTTGGCCAGCGGTGCGAAGCGTGCCTTCAGTGCAGCATCTTCGTCCTGCGCGGCCAGGGCCTGGGCCCAATACAGCGCGATGTAGAAGTGGCTGCCACGGTTGTCGATGCCACCCAGCTTGCGCGACGGCGACTTGTCGTTGTCCAGGAACTGGCCGTTGGCTTCGTCCAGCGCCTTGGCCAGCACGCGGGCGGCGGCATTGTCGTAGCGGTTGCCCAGGTGCTCCAGCGACGCAGCCAGGGCCAGGAACTCACCCAGCGAATCCCAGCGCAGGTAGTCCTCTTCCACGAACTGCTGAACGTGCTTCGGGGCCGAACCACCGGCACCGGTCTCGAACAGGCCGCCACCGGCCATCAGCGGCACGATCGACAGCATCTTGGCGCTGGTGCCCAGCTCCATGATCGGGAACAGGTCGGTGAGGTAGTCGCGCAGCACGTTGCCGGTCACCGAGATGGTGTCCTCGCCCTTGCGGATGCGGTCCAGCGAGAACGCGGTGGCTTCCACCGGCGGCAGGATGCGGATGTCCAGGCCGGTGGTGTCGTGGTTCTTCAGGTAGGTCTCGACCTTGGCGATGACCTGCGCGTCGTGGGCGCGGGCGGCATCCAGCCAGAACACCGCCGGGGTGCTGCTCAGGCGGGCGCGCTCGACGGCCAGCTTGACCCAGTCCTGGATCGGCGCGTCCTTGGTCTGGCACATGCGCCAGATGTCACCGGCTTCCACGGCGTGCTCGAACACCACGGTGCCGGCATCGTCGGTGACCTTGACCACGCCGTCGGCGGCGATCTGGAAGGTCTTGTCGTGCGAGCCGTACTCTTCGGCCTTCTGCGCCATCAGGCCGACGTTCGGCACCGAGCCCATGGTGGCCGGGTCGAAGGCGCCGTGCGTCTTGCAATCGTCGATGACGGCCTGGTACACGCCGGCGTAGCAGCGGTCCGGAATGACCGCCTTGGTGTCCTGCAGCTTGCCTTCGGCGTTCCACATCTTGCCGGAGTCGCGGATCATCGCCGGCATCGAGGCGTCGACGATCACGTCGCTCGGCACGTGCAGGTTGGTGATGCCCTTGTCCGAATTGACCATGGCCACGCCCGGACGCTGCGCGTACTCGGCGGCCAGGTCGGCTTCGATCGCCGCGCGGGTGGGTTCGGGCAGCGACGGCAGGCGCGCGGCCAGGTCACCGATGCCGTTGTTGGCATCGAAACCGGCCTGCTTGAGCACGTCGGCGTGCTTGGCCAGCACGTCCTTGTAGAACTCGTTGACCGCCACGCCGAACATGATCGGGTCGGAGACCTTCATCATGGTCGCCTTCAGGTGCAGCGAGAACAGCACGCCCTGGGCCTTGGCATCGGCGATCTGCTCACCGATGAACGCGGCCAGTGCCTTGCGGCTCATGACGGCGGCATCGACGATCTCGCCAGCCTTGACCGCGGTCTTTTCCTTCAGCACGACGGCGCTGCCGTCCTTGCCGTGGAAGGTGATCTTCAGCGCACCGGCGTTGGCCAGGGTGGCCGACTTCTCGCTGCCGTAGAAATCGCCGGCGGCCATGTGCGCGACGTGCGACTTCGAATCCGACGCCCAGGCACCCATGCGATGCGGGTGCTTGCGCGCGTAGTTCTTCACCGACAGCGGTGCGCGGCGGTCGGAGTTGCCCTCGCGCAGCACCGGGTTCACCGCACTGCCCTTGACCTTGTCGTAGCGCGCCTTGTAGTCGCGCTGCTGGTCGTCAGCCGGGGTTTCCGGGTAATCCGGCAGCGGGTAACCCTGGTCCTGCAGTTCCTTGATGGCCGCCTTCAGCTGCGGCACCGAAGCGGAGATGTTCGGCAGCTTGATGATGTTGGCGTCCGGGGTGGTCGCCAGCTGGCCCAGCTCGGCCAGGTCGTCGCTGACCTTCTGCGCGTCGCTGAGCAGTTCCGGGAACTGCGACAGGATGCGGCCGGACAGCGAGATGTCACGGGTTTCCACCACGATGCCGGCAGTGGCGGTGTAGGCGTCGACGATCGGCAGCAGCGACTGGGTCGCCAGGAACGGTGCTTCGTCGGTCAGCGTGTAGAGGATCTTGGACATGGGGGACTTGGACTCTGTAGCAATGCTCAGGGGAAGGCCGGCGCCAGCGCCGGGCCACGTGCAACCGTGTCGCTTTCCCCCGTCGCCGTCAGGGTGGGCGCGCGGCGGGGAAACCCCTGCATTGTCGCGTTTTCAGCCGCGCGGGGCAAAGCCGCGCCATACGCGGCGGTACTGCACGGTGGCAACGCTGTGATCCATCCACGCATGGCGTGGATCCACGCAAACGCCGCCGCCAGTAGATCCACGCCGTGCGTGGATGAAGCCAACCATCGCCCAATAAAAAAGGACGCAGCCTCGCGGCTGCGTCCATCGTGAGTCCTGCCGGGAGAGAGTCGGCAGGACTTACTTGACCTCGAACTCCTGCGGCGTTCCGGCCGCCTTGCCATCGACCATGACCTCGGCGCGGTACTTGCCGGCCGGCCAGCCCTTTGCATTCTTGAATGTGACGTTGGTGGTCTCCGCGCCGCTGGCATTCAGGGTCGCGGTCTGTTCGCCGGCCACCTGGCCGTCCTGGAAGGTCAGCTTGGCGCCGACATTGACGTTGTTGGCAGCGCCATCGGTCTTGACCGAGACGATGACGTCATCCTTCGGCGAGAACAGTGCAGCCGGGGCGACCGACTTGTCGGCGGCAGCGGTCTTGCCCACGGTGACAGTGGAAACACTGACCGCAGCAGCTTCCGCCATCGGCGGCGGTGCACCGGTCATCGGCGCCGGCGCTGCCGGCTCGGCCGGAGCCGTGGCCGCCGGAGCGGCGTTGGTGTCGGTCGAATCCTCTTTCTTCTTGCAACCGACCAGGGCGACGCTGCCCAGCAGGGCGGCGATCAGGGCGGTCTGGAGCGGGGTGGTCTTGATCATTCGGGGTTCCTCCCAGGGATTGTCGGACGGCGTTCGATCGCCGGCTTACTTCGGCGGCAGCTTCAGGGTCTGGCCCGGGAAAATCTTGTCCGGGTCGTCAAGCACATCGCGGTTGGCTTCGAAGATCTTCTTCCAAGCGTTGGCGTCGCCCAGATGCTGCTTGGCGATCTTCGACAGCGAGTCACCCTTCTGCACGGTGTAGGTGCCGCCGCTGACGATCTCGGCGGTGCTGTCCACCGAAGCGCTGACGCCGGAGAAGTCCGCCTTCGGCACCTGCTCGGCGGTACTGTCGACGCTGGCACTGACGCCGGAGAAATCGGCTTTCTTCTCGGTACTCATCCACAACTCCCGTCTGCATGACTACATGGCTCGCACGGTGCCATGGCGGTTGTTAAATGGGGATGGTGCAGATGTGAAGCCGCCCCGGGGGGCGGCTGAACAATCGGGAGATAAGGTGCCTGGTAGTGCCGGCCGCTGGCCGGCGGTTACTGCCGCAGTTCGCGGTAGGTCGCAGCCGGAGCCGCGATGCCGGGGCTGGCGCGCCACGGGTTGATGTCCAGGCCACCACGGCGGGTGTAGCGGGCTTCCACTTCCAGCCATTGCGGCTGGCAGCGCGCAGACACCTCGCTGAAGATCCGCTCAACGCACTGCTCGTGGAACTCGGCGTGTTCGCGGTAGCTGACCAGATAGCGCAGCAGGCCGGCACGATCCATCTTAGGCCCGCGGTAGCGCAGGCTGACCGTCGCCCAGTCCGGCTGGCCGGTGACCGGGCAGTTGGACTTCAGCAGTGCCGAGACCAGGGTCTCCTCCACCACCTCACCAGCATTGGCCGAGAGGAAGTCCGCCTGCGGCGGGCCGTAGCAGTCGATCGCCACGTCCAGCCCATCGATGGATTCGCCGAGCGGCGTCTCACGCAGGCCCGGCAGGCCGAATTCGACCTGGACCGGCGCACCGGCGCAGGCCGACAGATCAGCCACCAGGCGCTCGCGCAGCGCCTCGGCGCTGTCGACGCGGGTGCTGTTGAGGGAGTTGAGGTACAGCTTGAACGACTTCGATTCGATCAACCGCGGCGAGGTGCACGGCACCTGCACGGTGGCGACGGCGACCTGCGGCTTGCCACGCGGGTCGAGCCAGCTCAGCTCGAAGGCATGCCAGCGGTCGTGGCCGACGAACGGCAGCGCGGCGTCATCGAGGCCGATCTCGGCGCGGGCGCCGCTGCGCGGAATGGGAAACAGCAGGCCGGGATCGTACTGCGACGGGTAACTGACCTCGCGACCGAGGCTGGAATCCTGTGGGGTGTTCATGGGCGTCATTGTATCGCGCCAGAAGCGGGCCTTCGGCCGGGCCGGCCAACGGCGGAGCCCCTCCGTGGTGGTTTTGTTGGTTGGTCGTGAAAGGCGGTCTATCGGCTTGGCCGGGTGGGTAGGCGGGTCGGGGGACGCCGTAAACCCGTCCTTGGGGGCTTGGCCGCGGCATCCATGCCGCGGACACCCCCGCCCCGCCTACCCACCCGGCCCCTGACAGTTCCCTGCACGCGGCCGCCACCACGGGAAAGATCAGAAAAATCAAAATCAAAAACCGATCCTTCAGACGTTCCTGACGCCTGCCGTGTCGACCAAGGTCGACACCCACCAGAAGCAGAATGTCGTTCCGACAGCTCGCGGGAAACCGTCGAAGGCGGGGTGGGTCCGGTGGCAGGGGCGTGAGCCGCATGGATGCGGCGACCGAGCTTACATGGACGTACTTGCAGCGTCCCCTGCCACCGGACCCACCCCGCCATCCCTCAGGAAACCAGCTTTGGACGTTGACGTGGCTTTGGCCTCAGCGGGTGCAGGGCGCAGCCCTGCCGGAAACCCTCATCCCGCCGGAGTGCCGGCACCGTGCAGGTAATCCAGGCTCACCTGCAGCAGCGCGCGCAGTCCCACATCCAGCGCCTTCTCATCCAGCAGGAACTTCGGCGAATGATTCGCCGGCGCCATCGCCGGGTCGATGCCCACGCTGGTCGAACCGACGAAGAAGAACATGCCCGGCACTTCCTTCGCGTACAGCGAGAAGTCCTCCGCGCCCATCTGCAGCGGCGGCTCGTACACGTTGTCCTTGCCCACCACCGCCTGCAGGCTCGGCAGCATCTTCGCGGTCAGCGCCGGGTCGTTCACCGTGGCGGGGTTGCCTTCCGATTCGTAGATGTCGGTCACCGCCTTCGCACCGTGCGCGGCAGCGGTGTGTTCGGCCACGTTGCGCAGGTCGGCGAAGATCTGCTGGCGCATGCCCTCGTCGAAGGTGCGGATGGTGCCGACCATCTCCACTTCATCGGGAATGATGTTGTAACGGATGCCGCCGTTGATCGCGCCGAAGGTCAGCACCGCCGGTTGCTTGGACAGGTTGGCGCGGCGGCTGACGATGGTCTGCGCGGTGCCGACCAGATCGGCGGTGGCCACGATCGGGTCAACGCCGTTCCACGGCGCCGAACCGTGCGTCTGGCGACCGATCACCTTGATCCCGAAGCGGTCCGAGGCAGCCATCAACGGGCCACCGCGCACCGCGATCTGCCCGGCCTGCACACTGGAGAACACATGCAGGCCGAACACGGCTTCCGGCTTGAAGTCGGCGAACAGGCCTTCCTTCAGCATCAGCGCGGCGCCACCCTCTTCCGGCGGCGGTGCGCCTTCCTCGGCCGGCTGGAAGATCAGCATCACCTGGCCCGGCAGGTCCTTCTTCATCGACACCAGCGCTTCAGCCACGCCCAGCAGGGTGGCGGTATGCGCGTCATGGCCACAGGCATGCATCACGCCCACGGTCTGGCCGCGGTACTGGTCGGTGGCCTTGGAGGCGAACGGCAGGCCGGTCTGCTCGGTCACCGGCAGCGCGTCCATGTCCGCGCGCAGCGCGATCTTGGGGCCGGGCTTGCCGCCTTCGATGATCGCCACCACGCCGTGGTGGGCGATACCGGTCTTCGGCTTCAGGCCCATCGCACGCAGGCGCTTGGCGACCTCGGCCGAGGTACGCACCTCGCGGTTGGACAGTTCCGGGTGCTGGTGGAAGTCACGGCGCCATTCGACCACCCGGGCCTGCAATCGCTGTGCGGCGGCGGTCACTTCCGGGCGCTGCCCGTCCTGGGCGTGGGCAAGGGCCGGCAGGGCCAGCAGCAGGGCGGACAGCAGCAGCGAACGGCGCATCGCAATCTCCACAGCAAGAGGGTTCCAGCTGAATGTAGGGCAACACCGCCGCCACGGGAACCTCCCGCGCGGGATCCGGTCTTAGCGCCCGTCCCATCCGTCATGCAGGAAACGTGATGTGGCACAGGTATGCTTTGCGCATTGCCAACCGGGGCCGCGCCCCGTCCAGCCCTCTTGGAGTCCTCGTAATGTCACGTGTTTGGAAGATCGTGCTGCTGGTCGTGGCGGTTCTGGTGCTGGCCGTGGTCGGCCTGCGCGTCATCGGCGGGGGCAAGGACAAGGCTGGAAAGCCGGCGGCGGGAGCGCGCCAGGGCGGTGAAGACCCGGATGCCGGCCCGGTGCCGGTGACCGTGGTCGAGGCCACGCGCCAGGACGTACCGGTGTATGCCAGCGCACTGGGTACGGTGACGGCAATGAACACCGTCACCGTCAGCCCGCAGGTCGGTGGCCAGCTGATGAGCCTGAACTTCCGCGAAGGCCAGGAAGTGAAGAAGGGCGACGTGCTGGCAGTGATCGATCCTCGCACCGCCCAGGCCAGCTTCGACCAGGCAGCGGCGGCCAAGCGCCAGAACGAAGCGCTGCTGGCTACCGCCCGCTCCAACTACCAGCGCTCGAACGCGCCGGAGTATCGCCAGTTCGTCGCCAAGACCGATCTGGATACACAACGAAACCAAGTGGCACAGTACGAAAGCGCAGTCGCGGCGAACGATGCCAGCATGCGCTCGGCGCAGGTGCAGCTGCAGTACACCAAGGTCACCGCACCCATCACCGGCATCGCCGGCATCCGTGCGGTCGATGCCGGCAACGTGGTCAACGCCGGCACCGCGCTGGTCACGCTGACCCAGGTCCATCCGATCCACGTGCTGTTCAACCTGCCCGAACGCCAGCTCGGCGACGTGCGCCAGGCGCAGGCCGCCGGTGCGGTGCCGGTGGCCGCGCTGGACCGCGCCGATTCGCACGTGCTGTCCGGTGACGGCAAGCTGGATGTGGTCGACAACCTGATCAGTGCCGACAGCGGCACGTTCAAGGCGCGCGCGCTGTTCGACAACACCGACAACGGCCTGTGGCCGGGTCAGTTCGTCAACGTGCGCATGCAGCTGCGCACCATCGGCGGTGGTGTGGTCATTCCGACCCAGGCCGTGCTGCGCGGGCCGGATGGCGAGTACGTCTATGTCGTGCAGGGCGACAACACGGTGAAGATGCAGACCGTGCGCAGCGGCGTGGAAGTGGGCGACAGCCAGGTGCAGATCGCAGAAGGCCTGAAGGGCGGCGAGCGCGTGGTCAGCGAAGGCCAGTTCCGCCTGAAGCCGGGCAGCAAGGTCACCGCGCTGAAGCCGGGCGAGACCCCGGCCGCACCGACCGAAGCCGAACTGAAGGCCGCCGAACAGAAGAACGGCGGCGGTGGCCGTCGCGGTGGTGGCCCGCGCTGAGCGCAGGCCACGATTCTCCCTCGCGCTGGCGGACCTGCCGGCGCCGACATTGAAGTGCCAGCAAGGATCAGTCCGTGGGCTTTTCGACGATCTTCATCCGCCGCCCGATCGCCACCTCGCTGTTGATGGCGGGCCTGTTGCTGCTGGGCATCCTCGGTTACCGCAAGCTGCCGGTATCGGCGCTGCCGGAAATCGATGCGCCCAGCCTGGTGGTCACCACCCAGTACCCCGGCGCCAACGCCACCACCATGGCCTCGCTGGTCACCACGCCACTGGAGCGCCAGTTCGGGCAGATTTCCGGGCTGGAGCTGATGACGTCGGACTCGTCGGCCGGGTTGTCGACGATCATCCTGCAGTTCTCGATGGACCGCGACATCGACATCGCCGCACAGGACGTGCAGGCGGCGATCCGCCAGGCCACCCTGCCCTCGTCGCTGCCCTACCAGCCGGTCTACAACCGGGTGAATCCGGCCGACGCGGCCATCGTCACCCTGAAGCTGACCTCTGACACGCGGCCGCTACGCGACGTCAACAACTACGCCGACTCGATCCTGGCCCAGCGCCTGTCGCAGGTGCAGGGCGTGGGCCTGGTCTCGATTGCCGGCAACGTGCGCCCGGCCGTGCGCATCCAGGTCAACCCGGCGCAGCTGTCGAACATGGGCCTGACCCTCGAACAGCTGCGCAGCGCGCTCACGCAGGCCAACGTCAATGCGCCGAAGGGTTCGTTGAACGGCAAGACCCAGTCCTACAGCATCGGTACCAACGACCAGCTGGCCAGCGCTGCCGAGTACCGCGACACCATCATCAGCTACAAGAACGGCCGCCCGGTGCGGTTGTCCGACGTGGCCGAGGTGGTCGATGGCGTGGAGAACGACCAGCTGGCGGCCTGGGCCGATGGCAAGCCGGCGGTGCTGCTGGAAGTGCGTCGCCAGCCCGGTGCCAACATCGTGCAGACTGTCGAGCGCATCCGCGCGATCCTGCCGCAGCTGCAGGGCGTGCTGCCGGCCGACGTGCACCTGGAGATCTTCAACGATCGCACCGAGACCATCCGCGCCTCGGTGCATGAAGTGCAGTTCACCCTGATCCTCACCATCGGCCTGGTGGTGGCGGTGATCTTCGTGTTCCTGCGCCGGCTGTGGGCCACCATCATCCCGTCGGTGGCAGTACCGCTGTCGCTGGCCGGCACCTTCGCGGTGATGGCCTTTGCCGGCATGTCGCTGGACAACCTGTCACTGATGGCGCTGGTGGTGGCCACCGGCTTCGTGGTCGACGATGCGATCGTGATGATCGAGAACATCGTGCGTTACATCGAGCAGGGCAAGAGTGGCAAGGAAGCGGCCGAGATCGGCGCACGCCAGATCGGCTTTACCGTGCTGTCGCTGACCGTCTCGCTGGTGGCGGTGTTCCTGCCGCTGCTGCTGATGCCCGGTGTCACCGGCCGCCTGTTCCACGAGTTCGCGTGGGTGCTGAGCATCGCTGTCGTGCTGTCGATGCTGATCTCGCTGACGCTGACCCCGATGATGTGCGCCTACCTGCTCAAGCCCGACGCCCTGCCCGAGGGTGAGGACGCGCATGAGCGTGCGGCGGCGGCCGGCAAGCAGAACCTGTGGACACGCACCGTGGGCCTGTACGAGCACAGCCTGGACTGGGTGCTGGGCCACCAGCGCCTGACCCTGGCCGTGGCCGGCGCGGCACTGGTGCTGACCGTGCTGCTGTATGTATTGATTCCCAAGGGCCTGCTGCCCGAGCAGGACACCGGTCTGATCACCGGCGTGGTGCAGGCCGACCAGAACATCGCCTTTCCGCAGATGGAGCAGCGCACCAAGCAGGTCGCCGAAGCGCTGCGCCACGATCCGGATGTGACCGGCGTGTCGGCATTCATCGGTGCCGGCAGCATGAACCCCACGCTCAACCAGGGCCAGCTGTCGATCGTGCTGAAGGAACGCGGCGAGCGCGATGGCCTGGATGAGATCCTGCCGCGCCTGCAGAAGGCGGTGGCCGGTATTCCGGGCGTGGCGCTGTACCTGAAGCCGGTACAGGACGTGACCCTGGACACCCGCGTGGCGGCCACCGAGTACCAGTACTCGCTGTCGGACGTGGATTCGGCGACGGTGGCGACCCAGGCCACGCGCCTGACCGAAGCGCTGCGCAAGCGCCCGGAACTGGCCGACGTCGACAACAACCTGTCCAACCAGGGCCGCGCGCTTGAACTGAACATCGACCGCGACAAGGCCAGCGTGCTGGGCGTGCCGATGCAGACCATCGACGACACGCTCTACGATGCGTTCGGCCAGCGCCAGATCTCGACCATCTTCACCGAGCTCAACCAGTACCGCGTGGTGCTGGAAGTGGCGCCGGAGTTCCGCACCAGCACGGCGCTGATGGAACAGCTCGCGGTCGCCTCCAACGGTGCCGGCGCACTGACCGGCACCAACGCCACCAGCTTCGGCCAGGTCACCTCGTCCAACTCGTCGACCGCCACCGGCATCGGCGCGCAGAACACCGGCATCACCGTCGGCGCCGGCAACATCATTCCGCTGTCGGCGCTGGCCGAAGGCAAGGTCAGCAGCGCGCCGCTGGTGGTCAGTCACCAACAGCAGCTGCCGGCGGTAACGGTCTCGTTCAACGTGGCGCCGGGCTATTCGCTGTCCGAAGCCGTGCGTGCGATCCAGGAGACCAAGGACAGCCTGGACATGCCGACCCACCTGCATGCCGAGTTCATCGGCAAGGCCGCCGAGTTCACCGGCAGCCAGACCGATGTGGTGTGGTTGCTGCTGGCCTCGCTGGTGGTGATCTACATCGTGCTGGGCGTGCTCTACGAGAGCTACATCCACCCGATCACGATCATCTCCACGCTGCCACCGGCCGGTGTCGGCGCGCTGCTGGCGCTGATGCTGTGCGGCCTGAGCCTGTCGGTGGATGGCATCGTCGGCATCGTGCTGCTGATCGGCATCGTCAAGAAGAACGGCATCATGATGGTGGACTTCGCGATCGAGGCCCGCCGCGCCGGCGCCAACGCGCACGAAGCGATCCGCCGCGCCTGCCTGCTCCGCTTCCGCCCGATCATGATGACCACCGCCGCGGCCATGCTCGGCGCGCTGCCGCTGGCGCTGGGCACCGGCATCGGCTCGGAACTGCGCCGTCCGCTGGGCATAGCCATCGTCGGCGGCCTGCTGCTCTCGCAGCTGGTCACGCTGTACACCACGCCGGTGATCTACCTGTACATGGAGCGCTTCTCGGAGTGGATGGCACGCCGCCGCGAGCAGCGCGCCCTGCGCGACGGCACGCTGCAGGAGCCGCAGGCATGATCCACGCCCCGCTGCTGCGGGGGACCGCACGATGAACCTGTCCGGCCCCTTCATCCGCCGCCCGATCGGCACCGCCCTGCTGGCCATCGGCCTGTTCATGGTCGGCCTGATCTGCTACCTGCGCCTGGGCGTATCGGCGCTGCCGAACATCGAGATCCCGGTGATCTTCGTGCATGCCAGCCAGTCCGGCGCCGATGCGGCGACCATGGCGTCCACGGTCACCGCGCCGCTGGAACGCCACCTCGGCCAGCTGCCGGGCATCGACCGCATGCGCTCGTCGAGTTCGGAAGGCAGCTCGCTGGTGTTCATGATCTTCCAGAGCGGCCACAACATCGATTCGGCCGCGCTGGACGTGCAGACCGCGATCAATTCGGCGCAGGCCGACCTGCCTTCGGGCATGGGCTCGCCGATGTACCAGAAGGCGAACCCGAACGACGACCCGGTGATCGCCATCGCGCTCACCTCGCAGACGCAGTCGGCCGATGAGCTGTACAACGTCGCCGACTCGCTGCTGGCGCAGCGCATCCGCCAGATCAGCGGCGTCGCCTCGGTCGACATCGCCGGTGCCTCGACGCCGGCGGTACGCGTGGACGTCAACCTGCGCCTGATGAACGCGCTCGGCCTGACCGCCGATGACCTGCGCAACGCAGTGCGCGCGGCCAACGTGACCTCGCCCACCGGCTTCCTCAGCGATGGCAACACCACCACCGCGATCATCGCCAACGATTCGGTGGCACGCGCCGCCGACTTCGCCGACCTGGTGGTCAAGACCCAGGGCGATGGCCGGGTGATCCGCCTGAAGGACATCGCCAACGTCTACGACGGCCAGCAGGACGCCTACCAGGCCGCGTGGTTCGACCACAAGCCGGCGGTGGTGATGTACGTGTTCACTCGTGCCGGCGCCAACATCGTGGAGACCGTGGACCGGGTCAAGGCACAGATCCCGACCCTGCGCGACTACCTGCAGCCGGGCACCACGATGACGCCGTACTTCGACCGTACGCCGACCATCCGTTCCTCGCTGCATGAAGTGCAGATCACCCTGCTGATCAGCCTGGCCATGGTGGTGCTGACCATGGCGCTGTTCCTGCGCCGGCTGGCACCGACGCTGATCGCTGCGGTGACCGTTCCGCTGTCGCTGGCCGGTGCCGCGCTGGTGATGTACGTGATGGGCTTCACCCTGAACAACCTGAGCCTGCTGGCGCTGGTGATCGCGATCGGCTTCGTGGTCGACGATGCGATCGTGGTGATCGAGAACATCATGCGCCACCTCGACGAGGGCATGCCGCGCATGCAGGCGGCACTGACCGGCGCGCGCGAGATCGGCTTCACCATCGTCTCGATCACCGCCTCGCTGGTGGCGGTGTTCATCCCGCTGCTGTTCGCCAGCGGCATGATGGGCGCGTTCTTCCGCGAGTTCACCGTCACCCTGGTGGCGGCGATCGTGGTGTCGATGATCGTCTCGCTGACGCTGACCCCGGCGCTGTGCAGCCGCTTCCTCAGTGCCCACGATCACGCTGCGCCGCCGTCGCGCTTCGGCCGCTGGCTCGATACCGGCCATGAACGCATGCTGCGCGTCTACACGGTGTTCCTCGACTTCTCGCTGCGCCACGCGCTGCTGATGTCACTGACTCCGCTGATCCTGATCGGCGTCACCGTCTTCCTGTTCGGCGCGGTGAAGAAGGGCGCGTTCCCGCCGCAGGACACCGGCCTGATCTGGGGTCGCGCCAACTCCAGCGCCACCGTGTCCTTCGAGGACATGGTGGCCCGCCAGCGCCGCATCACCGACATGCTGATGGCCGACCCCGCGGTGAAGACCGTGGGCGTGCGCCTGGGCAGTGGCCGCCAGGGCTCCAGCGCACAGTTCAACATCGAGCTGAAGTCGCGCAGCGACGGCCGTCGCGAAACCACCGCGCACGCACTGGCACGGTTGAGTGCCAAGGCCGACCGCTACCCCGACCTGCAGCTGCGCCTGCGTGCGATCCAGGATCTTCCCAGCAACGATGGCGGCGGTTCCAGCCAGGGCGCCCAGTACCGCATCTCGCTGCAGGGCAACGACCTGGCATCGCTCCAGGAATGGCTGCCAAAGCTGCAGGCGGAATTGAAGAAGAACCCGAAGCTGCGCGACGTCGGCACCGACGTGGACAACGCCGGCCTGCGCCAGAACATCGAGATCGACCGCGCCAAGGCCGCGCGCCTTGGCATCACCGTCGGCGCCATCGATGGCGCGCTGTACGGTGCGTTCGGCCAGCGCCAGATCTCCACCATCTACTCCGACATCAACCAGTACAGCGTGGTGGTCAACGCCCTGCCCTCGCAGACGGCCACGCCAGCGGCGCTGGACGAGGTGTACGTGCGTGCGCGCAACGGCGACATGGTGCCGATCACCGCGGTGGCGACCCAGGTGCCGGGCCTGGCGCCATCGCAGATCACCCATGAAAACCAGTACACCACGATGGACCTGAGCTACAACCTGGCGCCGGACGTGAGCATGGGAGAGGCCAAGGCGATCATCGATGCCACCGTGGCCGGCATGCGCATGCCGGGCGACATCCGCCTGGCCGATGACGCCGGCTTCGGCTTCAACTCCGACCCCAGCGACATGCTGATCCTGGTGTTTGCTGCGATCCTGACCGTGTACCTGGTGCTGGGCATGCTCTACGAGAGCCTGATCCATCCGGTCACCATCCTGTCCACGCTGCCGGCGGCAGGCGTGGGTGCGCTGCTGGCGCTGTTCGGTACCAACACCGAGCTGTCGGTGATCTCGATGATCGCGCTGGTGCTGCTGATCGGCATCGTCAAGAAGAACGCGATCATGATGATCGACTTCGCGCTGGTCGCGCAGCGCGAGCATGGCCTGGCACCGCGCGATGCTGCGCGCGAGGCCAGCATCGTGCGCTTCCGCCCGATCATGATGACCACGATGGTGGCGATCCTGGCGGCGGTGCCACTGGCGATCGGCCTGGGCGAAGGGTCCGAGCTGCGGCGCCCGCTGGGCATCGCGATGATCGGCGGCCTGCTGTTCTCGCAGAGCCTGACCCTGCTCAGCACGCCGGCGCTGTACGTGATCTTCTCCTGCCTGGCCGAACGCTGGCGGGCACGGCGCGCACGCAAGCGCGAAGCGAAGCTGCTCAAGCGCGCGCAGCGGGCCTAGAAGGGCCCATCCACGCATGGCGTGGATCTACGGGTGGTGCCGGTCGCTGGCCGGCTTTCTCCGTACGGCGAATCTGCCGGCCAGCGGCCGGCACTACCGTGGGTGCGAATGGTGGGTACGGACCGTGGGCGCGGATGGTGGATGCGGACCGTTGGTCCGCATGTCGCCGGATTTGACGCGCCGTAACGAAAAGAGAACAATTCTCATCCAGCCATGGTCCTGCGCCCCTCCGCGGCGCCCCGCTGCCATCTCCGGCCAGCCTGCGTGATCCCAGCCACTGCCCCTCCCCCCACCCGTGGGCGGATGGCCCGTGGCCGCCCGCCGAGGATCACCGAACCATGCCATCGCACCTGCTGTGCCGCCCGGCCCTGCTTGCCATTTCCCTGTCCGTGGCATGTGCCGCGCATGCTCAATCCGCACCGGACCGCGGTAACCGCAGTGCCACCGAACTGGATGCGGTCAAGGTCACCGCCGAACGCACCCACGCCGACACTGGCGCCCTGGGCGACCGCGCCCTGCGCGATACCCCGTTTGCGATCACCGCCGTGGGCCGCGAGCAGATCGAGCAGCGCCAGGTGGTCTCACTGGGCGAAGCCTTCCTGCTCGACCCTTCGGTCACCACCCAGGTCAGCGCCTATGCCAGTGGCTGGAGCTCGCCCATCCGCAATCGCGGTATCGAACTGAATTTCGACAGCTATCGGGTCAATGGCCTGCAGGTCTCTTCCTGGGGCACCGAATGGCCGCTGGAAGTGATGGAACAGGTCGATCTGCTGAAAGGCCCGGGCGGATTCCTGTACGGGTTCGGTGCGCCCGGCGGCATCGTCAACTACATCACCAAGAAGCCGACCGACACGCCCACCTTCTCCGCCCAGCTGGGCTGGCGCGAGCAGGGCATCGTCAGTGGCGGCATCGATGCCGGCGGCCGCTTCGGCAACGAACAGATGTTCGGCTACCGTTTCAACGCCTACCGGGAAAAGGGCGAGACCTTCAACGGGGGCCGCGTGGATCGCAAGGTCGGTGCACTCGCCTTGGACGCACGGCTGACTGATCGCCTGACATGGACCCTGGATGGCGTCTTCCAGTCGCGCGATCTCAGCGGCGAAGCGCCGCAGTACTACTTCCGCGGCCTGACCTCGTCGCCGCACCCGATTGCCGGCGACGTCGACAATGGCGTGCCCGGCACCTACTACGACACCCGATCGAGCCTGCTGTCGACCGGCTTGAACTGGCAGATCAACAGCGACTGGAAAGCCAGCCTGAGTTACGGCGTCACCACCTCGTGGAACGACGTCAACAAGATCTTCGCCTACATCGACGATCCCAACGGCGATTACGACGTCAACGTCTACGAACTGGGCGGCAAGAGCGAGTGGAAGCTGGCGCAGGCGATGCTGCAGGGCAGCTTCCGCACCGGCCCCCTGCAGCATGAGGTGGTGGCGGGCATCAGCCATCAGACCGGGCTGGGCTGGGACCGTCCCTACGAATGGAGCCTGATCGGCCGCGCCAACCTGTACCAGCGCCACGCCATCCGCCACGATGCCGTCGGTTCACGGGTGATGACCCGCGGCGACGAGACCGTGCAGCAGGCGGTGTTCGCAAGCGATACGGTGAACCTCGGCGGTGGCTGGTCTGTGCTGGCGGGCTGGCGCTACAACGACTTCGAAACCAAGGGGCGTTACCGCACCTACCCGGTCACGCCGACCTACGCCGTGATGTTCAAGCCCAGCGAGGCGGTCACGCTGTATGCCAGCTACATCGAATCGCTGGAAGCCGGCAGCCGCGTAGGCAACAGCTACATCAACGCGGGCGACGTGCTCGACCCGACCATCAGCAAGCAGTACGAGATCGGCGCGAAGGTCGAGGCGGCGCGCTGGAACGCGAACCTGGCGGCGTTCCGGCTGGAGCGTGGCGCCAACATCGATGAGCTCACGCCCGCCGGCAAGCGCCTGGTGCAGGACGGCATCACGGTGTACGAAGGCATCGAAGCCAGTGCCGACCTGCACCTCAACGATGCCCTGACGGTCGGCGGTGGCGTCACCTGGCTGGACCCGACCTATGACAGGTTGTCGCCGGCCAGCGCCGCACAGGAAGGCAACCGTACCGCCGGTGCTGCGCGCTGGAGCGGGGTCCTGCACGCCACCTACCAGCTGCCGTGGGTGGACGGCCTGGAAACGTATGCGGCCGTGCGCTACTACGGCGATGTCTGGTACGACGCCGACAATACGCTGAAGCTACCCGGCTACACGCTGGTGAATGCCGGCGTCGGCTACCGGCTGCTTGCCTCGGGCCACCCGGTGACCCTGCGTGCCAGCGTCGAGAACCTGGCCAACCGGAAATACTGGTCCAACGCCGGCGCCGGCCTGCCGCGCACGATCGCACTGAGCGTGCGGTTCGACATGTAAGGCCCGGCAATCCGGCAGTGCCGGCCGCCGGCCGGCTCCCCGCACCTTCGTCCGGCCGCATGGGAGCCGGCCAGCGGCCGGCACTACCGGGTATTCCTTCGCGGGCTGTCCCCTTCACCCCGACCCCCGCAATAATGGTGGAAGACCCTTCCACCGAGCCTGCATGCCCGCCCGCCAATCCCGCCTCAGCCGCCTGTGGGCCCATGAGAAGGCCAGTTATGGCCTGCGCGTGTTCATCGCACTGACCGCAGCGCTTGCCGTGTGCTGGCAGCTGGATGCGCTGAGCGCCCTGCCCGGCGTTTTCCTCGGCATCATCGCCAGCGCCATCGCCGAGACCGACGACAACTGGTGGGGCCGGACCAAGGCCGTGGCGCTGTCACTGCTGTGCTTCTGCATCGCCGCGGCGTCGGTGATCTGGCTGTTCCCCTGGCCGTGGATCTTCATCGGCGCGCTGGCACTGTCCACCTTCTGCCTGACCCTGCTCGGCGCGCTCGGCGAGCGCTACGCATCCATCGCCCAGGCCACGGTAACGCTGGCCATCTACACCATGATCGGCCTGGAGCAGCATGGCGCCAGCGATCTGCACAGCGCGCTGGACGCCGTCAGCCACCTGCTGGCGGGTGCGGTCTGGTACGGACTGCTGTCGATCCTGTGGACCGCACTGTTCGCCAACCGCCCGGTGCGCGAACGCGTGGCGCGGCTCTACATCGAACTGGGCCGCTACCTGCAGCTGAAGGCCGCCCTGTTCGAGCCGGTACGTGAGGCCGACCTGCAACGCCGCCAGCTCGATCTGGCCGAGCAGAACCGGCGCGTGGTCGGCGCGTTGAACGAGGCCAAGACGGCGATCCTGGCCCGCTTCGGCCGCTCCGGCCGGCCCGGCGTGAACTCCGGCCTGTACCTGCGCCTGTACTACATGGCACAGGACTTCCACGAGCGCGCCAGTTCCTCGCACTACCCGTACGGCGCCCTGGTCGATGCCTTCTTCCACAGCGACGTGCTGTACCGCTGCCAGCGCCTGCTCGATCTGCAGGGCCAGGCGTGCGCGCGGCTGGGCGAGGCAATCCGCCTGCGCCGCCCGTTCGTGTATGGCGAAAACAACCAGCAGGCCGGGCGCGACCTGGCCGATGCGCTGGCCTACCTGCGCGACCAGCGGCGCCCGCAGTGGCAGCGCCTGCTTGGTTCGCTGGACCTGCTGGTGCACAACCTGCGCAGCATCGAGCGCCGGCTGCTGGACGCCGAACGCTCCGAGGCCAGCCTCGACAATGTCGATACGCGCCTGCGCGACAGCAATCCGCACACCCTGCGCGAGATGGGCGTGCGCCTGCGCCAGCAGCTCACGCCCGGTTCGGTGCTGTTCCGCCATGGCCTGCGCATGGCGCTGGCGCTGATCGCCGGTTTCGCGGCCATCCGGCTGTTCAACGCACAGAACGGCTCCTGGGTGCTGCTGACCATCGTATTCGTGTGCCGCCCCAACTTCGGCGCCACCCGCCAGCGCCTGGCGCAGCGCATCGCCGGTACCGTGGCCGGCCTCGTGCTCACCTGGGCGCTGCTGCAGCTGTTCCCGCAACTGCACGTGCAGCTGCTGATCGCGCTGCTGTCGGCGCTGCTGTTCTTCTTCACCCGTACCGATCGCTACCTGGTGGCATCGGCGGCGATCACGGTGATGGCCCTGACCTGCTTCAACCTGATCGGCGATGGCTTCGTGCTGATCGTGCCGCGCATGGTCGATACGCTGCTGGGCTGCGCGATCGCCGCCGCTGCTGCGTTCCTGATCCTGCCCGATTGGCAGGGCCGACAGCTGCACTTGGTGCTGGCGCGGGTGCTGGATACCGCCGCGCGCTACCTCGATTCGGTGCTGGGCCAGTACCGCAGCGGCATGCGCGATGACCTGGCCTATCGCATCGCCCGCCGCGACATGCACAACGCCGACGCCGCGCTGTCCACCGCACTGTCGAACATGCTGCGCGAACCCGGCCACGTGCGCCGCAACCTGGATGCCGGCTTCCACTTCCTGGCCCTCTCCAACACGCTGCTTGGGCACTTGTCGGCGCTGGGTGCGCACCGCGACCAGGTGGACAGCTACGCCGGCGATCCACTGGCCTTGGCCGCCGGTGATCGCGTGCGAAAGGCACTGCAGCAGCTGGCGGCGGCGCTGACCGCACGACAGCAGGTCGCGGAAGATGACAACGACGCCGACCGCGCAGTGGCCGCTGAGCTGGAACAGATCGATGAGGCGATGCCACCGAAGCTGCAGCTGATCCGCACGCAGATGGCGCTGGTGCTGCGGATGCTGCCGAAGGTGCGGGCGGCGGCGAATGAGGCGGTGCGTACGCTCACCTGACAACGTGCCGCTGGGCATGGTCCGGCGCTACCGGTGCTGCATCCACGCATGGCGTGGATCTACTGTGCCGTGCGCAACAGCGCGTTGCGCCTGGCGCTGCATCCCGATCACGTTTCCGCGCGGATACTGGGTGATCCCCTGCTCCTGGACTCCCCCATGAAGATCGAACTCGCCGGCCGCACCGCGCTGGTCACCGCTTCCACCGCCGGCATCGGCCTGGCGATCGCGCAGGGCCTTGCCGCAGCGGGCGCGCGGGTCATTCTCAATGGCCGCAGCACCGACAGCGTCGAACGTGCCCGCCTGCGCCTGCTCGCCTCCGTTCCGGGTGCCGAGGTGACCGGCGTCGCCGCCGACCTCTCCGATGCGGCCGGCGTCGACACGCTGCTGGCCGGCCTGCCCACGGTCGACATCCTGGTCAACAACGCCGGCATCTTCGGCCCCGAGGACTTCTTCGAGACTGAAGACGCCACCTGGGAGCGTTACTGGCAGACCAACGTGATGTCCGGCGTGCGCCTGTCGCGTGCGCTGCTGCCGGCGATGGTGGCAGCTGGTTGGGGCCGCGTGCTGTTCATTTCCTCCGAATCGGCACGCAACATTCCTGCCGACATGATCCATTACGGCGTCAGCAAGACCGCGCAGCTGTCGCTGTCGCGCGGCCTGGCCAAGCGCGTGGCCGGCAGTGGCGTCACCGTCAACGCGGTGCTGCCCGGCCCGACCCTGTCCGACGGCTTCGCGGCGATGTTCGAAGATGAACGCCAGCGCAGTGGCAAGCCGCTGGAGCAGATCGGCCGCGAGTTTGTGATGGCACACCGGCCGTCTTCGGTGATCCAGCGCACTGCCACGGTCGAGGAAGTGGCCAACATGGTGGTGTACCTGGCCTCGCCGCAGGCTTCGGCCACGTCCGGTGCGGCACTGCGCGTGGATGGCGGCGTGGTCGACGATATCGTCTGAGACCTTCAGGCCGAGTGCGGACCAACGGTCCGCACCCACCGCCATGGGGTCTGGGCAGATCCACGCCATGCGTGGATGCGCCCCACCGCAGTCCCGACACACGGGCAGGAATGCTAGGCTGCGCCGGTCAAGGAGGTTCCATGTCCGGTCACAACCAGTTCGCCCTGCTGCGCCAGCGCCGTTTCCTGCCGTTCTTCGTCGTCCAGGCGCTCGGAGCGTTCAACGACAACGTGTACCGGCAGGCGATCATCAGCATGTTGCTGTTCATGGCCGTGCCGGAGGAAGAACTGGGGTTGTATGCCACGCTGGCGCCGGCCATCTTCATCCTGCCGTACTTCCTGTTCTCGGCACTGGCCGGGCAGATTGCCGACAAGCTGGAAAAATCGCGGCTGATCGTGATCACCACCACCATGGAGATCGTGATCATGTCGCTGGCCGCCACCGGCTTCCTCACCCAGAGCCTGCCGGTGTTGCTGGTGGCGTTGTTCTGCACCGGCATGCAATCGACCCTGTTCGGCCCGGTGAAGTATTCGGTGCTGCCGTCGGTGCTCAAGCCCGAGGAACTGACCGGCGGCAACGGCCTGGTCGAGATGGGCACCTCGATGTCGATCCTGTCCGGCATGATCGTCGGCGGCCTGGTGTTCACCGTGGCCGGCAGTCATGGCACGGTGGTGGCCGCGTGCGCGATCATCGCGCTGGCGGTCTGCGGCAACATCGCCGCACGGCTGATTCCCAAGGTCGATGCCGGTGATCCCAACCTGAAGATCAACTGGAACCCGCTGCCGGAATCGTTGGCGGTGCTGCGCATGGCGCGCCAGCAGAAAGCCGTGCGCAACTCGATCCTCGGCGTGTCCTGGTTCTGGTTCGTCGGTACGGTGCTGACCTCGCAGCTGCCGGCCTACGCCGTCACCAACCTGGGGGGCGAGCCGACCCTGTACATCTTCGCGCTGGCCCTGTTCTCGGTCGGCACCGGCGTCGGCTCGCTGCTGTGCGAGAAGCTGTCGGCACGCACGGTGGAAATCGGCCTGGTGCCGCTGGGTGCGTTCGGCATGACCGCCTTCCTGCTTGACCTGTACTTCGCCCGCAGCGGCGAGGCGACCGCGCACGGACTGACCGTCGGCACGTTCCTGCAGCAACCCGGCAGCATCCGCATCGTCATCGACCTGATCGGGATCGGCCTGTTCACCGGCATCTTCGTGGTGCCGCTGTTCGCGCTGATCCAGAGCCGCACGCCGAAGGCGCAGATGTCGCGCGTGTTCGCCGCGCTGAACATCCAGAATTCCGGCTTCATCGTGGGCGCGGCCCTGCTGTCGCTGGCCGCGCACAAGCTGCTGCACTGGACCATTCCGCAGCAGTTCCTGGCGCTGGCCATCGCCAACGCACTGGTGGCGATCTACATCTTCACCATCGTCCCCGAATTCCTGATGCGCTTCCTCAGCTGGCTGATGGTGCGCACCCTGTACCGCCTGCGTCCGCACGGCATCGAAGCGAACGTTCCCGACGAGGGCGCCGCGCTGCTGGTCTGCAACCATGTCAGCTACATGGACGCACTGATCCTGTCGGCGACGATTCCGCGCCCGGTGCGCTTCGTCATGTACTACAGGATCTTCAACATCCCGGTGATGCGCTGGATCTTCCGTACCGCCAAGGCGATCCCGATCGCCGGTGCGCGCGAAGACCCGGCGTTGATGCAGCGCGCGTTCGATGACATCGACGCAGCACTGGCCGAGGGCGAGCTGGTCTGCATCTTCCCGGAAGGTGCACTGACCAAGGATGGTGCGATGGCACCGTTCAAATCCGGCGTCGAGAAGATCCTCGAGCGGCGTCCGGTGCCGGTGGTGCCGATGGCCCTGCGCGGCATGTGGTCGAGCATGTGGAGCCGGCGCGACAGCCGCCTCGGCCGCATGCGCGTGCCGCGCCGTTTCCGCGCCACCGTCGAAGTGGTGGCGGCACCGGCCGTGGATGGCCACACCGCCAACGCCCAGGCGTTGGAAGCCCAGGTGCGGGCCCTGCGCGGCGATCACGCCTGACGCAACCGGCCCGCCAGGCGGGCCCGGCAACCTCCCCCGCATACGTCACCGTCCAGTGGCGTACGCGACATGTCGTGACTGTAAACGCATACATGCAACGCCGGTTGCGGTAGATTACGCACCCACAGGGGGGAGGTCCGGCCGATTCACCAAGGCCGGCCACCAAGGAATGGAGTCTCGCTTTGAATCAACCACCACCGCTCAGCCGTCCGGTCTACATCCCCAACCATCTGGTCTGGGCGATCCTGACGACGCTGTTCTGCTGCCTGCCGTTGGGCGTGGTGTCGATCGTCTATGCCTCCCAGGTCGATGGCCGTCGCGCGGCCGGCGACCTGCCGGGGGCTTACAGCGCGTCGCGCAAGGCGGGCTGGTGGGCAGTGGCTTCGGCCGTGGCCCTGCCGGTCCTGTTGCTGTTGTGGCTCGGGCTGTTCGGCGGCTTGGCCGTACTGGGCGCTCTTTCCGACCAATGATTCACCACCACCACCCATCAAGGAGCTTGAACCCATGAATACCGCTACTCCGCAGGTCCCGAACAATCTGGTCTGGGCCATCCTGACCACCCTGTTCTGCTGCCTGCCGGCCGGCATCGTGTCGATCGTCTACGCTGCACAGGTCAACGGCAAGCTGGCCGCTGGCGACATCGCCGGCGCCCAGGATTCGGCTGCCAAGGCCAAGAAGTGGGCCATCTGGTCGGCCATCGCCTGGGCCGTGCTGGTCGTGCTGTACGTGCTGTTCTTCGTTGTGCTCGGCGGCATGGGCGCGATGAGCAACAGCGGCTACTGATACGCCTGGACGGATCCGGCGCCTGCGCCGGATCCGTTGTTGCATGTCTGCGCTTCCCATCCGTTCCCGACTCGCCCGCTGGGCGCCGCTGCTGGTTTCCGCCGGCCTGGCCGCAGGTGCCACGGTGGTGCTGCGCAACGTCAATCCGTATGTCGCCGGCAATCCCCTGCCGAGCTGCCCGCTGTACGCCCTGACCGGCCTGTACTGCCCGGGCTGTGGCAGCACGCGCTGCCTGTATTCCCTGGTCCACTTCGACCTGCCCGGCGCGATGGCGATGAACCCGTTGCTGGTCATCAGCCTGCCGTTCCTGCTGCTGATGCTGCTGAACATCGCCGGCATCCGGCCGCGTGTGCTCGACCCGCTGATGCGGGTACTGGCCAATCCCACGTTCTGGCTCTGGGTGCTGCCCGGGTATGCACTGCTGCGCAATCTGCCGTGGGCACCGTTCACTGCACTGGCACCGATCTAGGTTTCCAGCCAACGGCGCAGCCCCTCGTGGTGGGCGGCGTTCGTCGATCATGGGGTTGGCCGGGCGGGTAGGCTGCGCAGGGGCCGCTGCAAGTACGTCCATGTAAGCTCGGTCGCCGCATCCATGCGGCTCACGCCCCTGCGCAGCCCACCCACCCGGCCACGGACAGTTTCCGTGTGCGTCCACCACGGAAAAGAAAGAGAAGATCAAAAGCGGAAGCGGATCGCTTCGCTCTGCATCCACGCATGGCGTGGATCTACCGTGTCGACCAAGGTCGACACCTACCAACAGCCGCCGGAATCTGTCGGGGGTGGGGCGGTGTGGGGCTGCAGGACCGTTGGCGCCATGGGCCCGAGGCACGCCTCGGGCGGGTTGGGCAGGACGCCCAACCCCGGCCTTGCCGTGTGCGCAGGACAGCGCACACGAGCAAGGCGCCATCGAGCCCCCAGGGGTGAGGGCGCTTTGCTTGCGAAGCACTGCTTCGTAAGCGCCCGAACGCCCAGCCGCTAGCGGCTGGGCCGGCCTGGGGGTTTACGGCGTGTCCTGCAGCCCCACACCGCCCCGCCCAACCCTCAGCAACCCAGAGCCGCTGTTGCTGTTGCTGTTGCCTCTGCAGGTGCAGGGCTGCAAGCCCTGCAAAGCAACTACGTCACCCAGCCTGCAATCACCAGCAGGGCGAGGATCGCCAACCACAGCAGCAGCATCCGCCACACCAGGCTCATCGCATCCCGCAGGTCCGGCAACCGCTGCCACACCGGCAACAGCCCCGCTTCGGTGTAGTCGTGTGCATCCTCGCGCAGTTCGGCATTGACGCTGGCCCGCGCCACCGCGCCCAGGAACCCGATGTTGCCTGCCAGGCGCTCACCGTGCGCCTGGCGCCAGGCCTTCCACGCCGTATCGAAATTGCCGACCAGCGCCATCGAGAACGCCATCAACTGTGCCACCGGCCACTCGATCCAGCCCAGCAGGCGCTGCGCCAGCGCCAGCGGCTCCACCGGCACGCGTGCGCGCATCGGGCTCTCCGCCATCAGCGCCAGCAGCCGGTAACCCAGCGCGCCGGCCGGGCCCAGCAACAGGAACCAGAACAACACCGCGAACCAGCGTCGCAGTGCGTTGAGCACCGTCGCCTCGACCAGCGACGGGATGTCCTCGCGCAGGCTGCCGCCGGCCGACTGCAGGTTGCGCACTGCGGCCTGCCGCGTCGCTGCATCGTCGGCATCGATGATGGCCTCGATATCGCGGTCCAGGTCACGCGGGCCCCAACACCAGGCCAGCACCGCGACGCCCAGCAACAACGATGGCAGACCGAACAGTACCCCGCGCAGCAGCCAGGCCAGAAGGCCCATCAGCAGCAGCGGCGGCAGCAGTGCCAGGGCAACACCCGCCGGCCCCTGCCAGGCCTTTCCACCACGCGCATCCAGCCAGCCCAACCAGCGCCGGAAGCCGTCGAAACGGCGCAGCGAAGCAGCAGCGGCCGGAGCGACATGGCCCAGGGCCAATGCGACCAGCACGGCGGCCAGAGTGGTGAACATGGCGGGTCTCCCTACGAAACAGATCGCTCGGCGTCGCTACCTTACCTGTCGCAGCGGCGCCCTCAGCGGTGAACCGGACTGTAACCCGTGCCGTGTTCAGGTGGCGGCAATACAGGCGCCCCCGCCGGCCTGGCTCAGCCCTTCTGCTGCCGGTACCAGTGCTCGATCAGCCCTCGCGAAATCGAGATCGGCGGTGACAGGCGGATACCCTTGCCATCGTCTTCGTCATCACGTGCCAGCGCGGCACCGACCTCCTCGGCACTGAACCAGCGTGCGTCCTCCAGTTCACCATCCACGGCCGGCAGATCGGCGTGCGCCTGTGCGCGGAAGCCAACCATCAGCGCACCCGGGAATGGCCAGGGCTGCGAACCGAGGTACTGGCAGGCGGTCACCCGCACCTTGCTCTCCTCGTGGACTTCGCGCACCACGGTCTGCTCGAAGGTCTCGCCCGGCTCGACAAAGCCGGCCAGCACCGAGTAGCGACGTGGCGCCCAGTTCGACTGGCGGCCGAGCAACAGGCGGCCCTGGTTTTCAACCGCCACGATCACAGCGGGGTCGACACGCGGGTAGTGCTCGGTGGAACACTGCGCGCAACGCCCCACGAAGCCGCCGCGGGCGAACGCCACGGCACCACCACATACACCGCAGAAACGGGTACGTGAGTGCCAGTAGGACATGCCACGTGCGTAGCTGAAAGCGGTCGCATCAGCCACCGACCACAGCAGGGCGGCCTGACGCAGATCGAGGCGACGTGGTGCGGTGACGGTGACGCTGGCGGCTTCAACCGAGAACCACGCTTGTTCCCCGCGCAGGCCGAGGAAGATCGCGGAGCCGGGCCCGCCGCCGATGTCGGCGCCGGTCAGCGCCAGCGGCTGGTCGTCATCACTGGTGAAGGCGCTGCCGTCCTTGTCGAGCACCAGAATGCGCGCGCCTGGCCACAGGCGCGCCAGTGCATCGGCATCTTCGCGCAGGGCATCGGCGCGCTCCAGCGGTTCGCCCACGAAGGCGAAACCGGAAAGCGGCGAAGGAGTATTGGGCATCCGGCAAGCGTGCCGCCAATCGATGCAGGTGGCAAGCTGCGGGCTTTGCCGAAGCCGTCAGTGGGTGTGGAGCTTGCTCCACACACCTTGTCGCGCGGGACGCAGGCCCCGCGCCCCGCCTACATGCTGAAGCTGCTGCCGCAGCCGCAGGTGGTCTTGGCGTTCGGGTTGCGGATCACGAACTGCGCACCGGTCAGGCTCTCGGTGTAGTCCACCTCGGCGCCCATCAGGTACTGCAGGCTCAGCGGGTCGACCAGCAGGGTCACCCCGCTGGTCTGTACCGCCAGGTCGTCCTCGGCACGGTTCTCGTCGAACTCGAACCCGTACTGGAAGCCCGAACAGCCACCACCTTCGATGTACACACGCAGGGCCAGGTCGGGGTTGCCCTCTTCCTGGATCAGGGATTTGACCTTGGCGGCCGCCGACTCGGTGAAGTTCAGCGGGCGCTCCAGCGACTGGTAATCGGGCGCGGCGGCCGGGGTGGCGCCGGGCAGGGAGACTAGCGTGCTCATGCCGTCAGCATGGGGGCGCCGACGACGGCTTTCAAGCCATCGCCTCGGCCAGCTTGCGGCGTGCAGCAGTATCACCCTTGCCACCATTGGCGTCGTCGCCTTCCGGGGCCGGCAGGGCAGCCATCGGCGCGCTGGCATGGATCAGGCGGCCGTTCAGCTGGGCACCCGCATTCATCTCCACCACCTGGTAATGGACGTTACCGTTGACCCGCGCGCTCGGGGTCAGCTCGACCTTTTCGGTGGCATGCACGTCGCCATCGAGGCGACCGCTGATGACCACCACCTGGGCGCGGATCTCGCCCTCGATCACGCCATGCTCGGCGACCGTCAGGGTCGCGCCGCTGGCGCCTTCGGCGGCGATCACCTTGCCGTGGATGCGGCCTTCCACATACAGGCCACCACTGAATTCCACATCGCCGCGGATCACCACCTGGTTGCCGATCAGGGCATCCACCACCAGCTGGCCTTCACGGTTGGATTTGCTGCTTCCGAACATCTGCCTACTCCCCTTTGCTGGCCGGCGCACCGGCCTGTTTCCAGTCGAATACCTGGGTGGTACCCCCCGTACCACTCCCCAATGTCACCCGCACGCGTTGCGGGGTGAAGTCAGCCGGCAGCATCACGCTGCCGGTGATCTGCTGGAAGTACCGGAACGAGTAATCCTGTCCCGGTACCTTGCTGCGCTGGTGCAGATCATCCCAGCTGATCGTGGCCAGCTTGCCGTTCTTCACGCCTTCCACGGTGAAACGCATCTGCCCCTGGCTGATGGCGCCGCGGTTGAGGTTCTGGGTCAGCACGGCGGTGTACTGCCAGGTGCCGGCCGCTTCCGGGCTGAACTCGATCGAATGGGTGTTCAGGCCCTTGCGCTGGCTGGTCGAACCCACCAGGCGCTCATAGAAGGCAACGTCGGCACGCAGGCCGGCGATTTCCTCATCGCGCTCGGCCAGCGAGGACTGCACCTCGGTGTTGGCGGCGCGGCTGATGCGGTCGGAGGCTTCCAGCGTGGCCTGCTTCTGGCGCAGTTCGGTCAGCTGCACCTGCAGCGTCTCGGCGCGCTTCTCGGCGGCCTGCAGGCGCTGGCCCTGTGCATCGCGCGGCGTGGCCATCCAGCAGCCACCCAGCACGGCCAGCACCAGGCTGAGCAGCCAGATGCCGCCGATCACCAGCAGGCGGCGACGGTCGGCCGGCGGTTGCGGCGCACCGGGCAGGCGGACCTGCACACGCATGGGAGGACGGTTGGTCATGGGTGGTTTCCGGGGCATCGCGAGGGCGACACCGGTACGGCCCCTGTGGCAAACGACGGGCTAGTGTATGACAGGACGGGTGGGTTTCCTGCGCAGTGACCGACCGCGGTCTGTGGCGTTCAGGCACGCCATCGTCGATAGTGTGGCCCCTGCACAGTTCCGTCGCCGGAGCATCGCCATGACCGAAGCCCACCTGTTCGTGATCGGCATCCTGCTGGCCTGGCTGGCCGGCATCCGCGTCTACCTCACGGTGTTCGGCGTCGGCCTGGCCGGCCTGCTCGGCTGGGTCGACCTGCCACCGGCCCTGCAGGCCACTGAGTCGTGGTGGGTACTGGGCACCTCGGCGGCGCTGGCGGTGACCGAATTCTTCGCCGACAAGATTCCCGGCGTCGACTCGGCGTGGGATCTGGTGCAGACCCTGGCACGCGTGCCTGCGGGTGCCTTCCTCGCCGCGGCCACACTGTCGCCGGACGGGCAGCTGGGCACCGGAGCACTCGCTGCCGGTGCAGGTGTTGCGCTGGCCAGCCATGGCTTGAAAGCCGGCACCCGTGCCCTGCTCAACACTTCGCCGGAGCCGGCCAGCAACTGGGTCGCCTCCGCCGCCGAGGACACCGTGGTGATCGGCGGCCTGGCCCTGGCTCTGGCACACCCGTGGATCGCGCTGATCGTGGTGCTGGCCTGCAGCCTGGCCGGCGCACTGCTGGTGTGGCTGGTCTGGCGCGCCCTCTGGAAGGGCGTGCGCTGGCTGGCACGCACCGCAGCGCCCGACAGTCCACGCCAGACCGGTACCGGTTGATCGCCGGGCTTGTCGCATAATGGACGCGAACACCAGGAGCACCGATGGCCGCAAACGAATCCCCCGCGGGCGCCCGCCCGGGACGCGCTGAAACCCCTCCGGCCGATCATTGGCAACGCTGGACCGCTGAACCGGCGGGCGCCGTCGCCGCAGCACCGGCAGCGGTTCCGCCGCTGGCCGCCTCCGATGCGCCCGCATCGATCGGCAGCGCACCGCCGCCGTTACCGGGCCCGGCCATGCTGGCCGAGGCTGGCAACAACGATCAGGCGCCGCCGCCCTCCGATTCGCCCTACCGCGTGCTGATCGTCGAGGATGATCGCGCCCAGGCGCTGTTCGCACAGAGCGTGCTGCACGGCGCCGGCATGCAGGCGATCGTGCACAGCGATGCCGATGACGCACTGCAGGCGATCAAGGAACATCGCCCCGACCTGATCCTGATGGACCTGCACCTGCCCGGCCTGGACGGAATGCGCCTGACCGCGCTGATCCGCCAGCAGCCCGGCCTGCAGCTGCTGCCCATCGTGTTCCTCAGCGGCGACCCGGACCCGGAACGCCAGTTCGAGGTACTCGACAGTGGCGCCGACGACTACCTGAGCAAGCCGATCCGCCCGCGCCACCTGATCGCCGCCGTGGCCAACCGCATCCGACGCGCGCGGGCGCAGGCCGCAACCCTCCCCGGCGTATCCGGCACCCCGGCCACCAGCAACCCGGAAACCGGGCTGCCGACGCGGCATCACGTACTGCAGCAGCTCAACGCCGCGCTTGCCCACCGCGACCAGGGCGGCGTGCTGTTCGTCGAGATATCCAGTGCACTGGGCCTGCGCGAGCGCTATGGCTATGCGGCCTTCGAGCGCCTGATGGTGCAGGCCGGGCAACGCCTGGCAGAAGCCGGCCACCCGCACCTGCTGGCGCGCCTGAACGACAACAGCTTCCTGCTGCTTGCGCGCAATGTCAGCGAGGACAGCCTGGAAGGCATTGCCGCTGCACTGCGCGAGCAGTTGTCGGCGCGGGCCTTCGTGATCCGCGACGACGAATCCGTGCACCTGCGCGGCGTGGTCGGCTATGCACCGCTGTCGCCGGGCTTCGACGATGCCAGCAGCGCGCTCGAAGCGGTCGAGCGCACCACCCTGCAGGCACGCCTGCTCAGCGCCGGCGTGGCTGGCCACGTGCACCGCGACGTGATCAGCGAGCAGGAACACCTGGCACTGCTGGAAGGCCAGCTTGAACTGGCCTACCAGCCGATCGTCGCCGTCGCCGGCGGCAATACCGCGCAGTACCAGCTGCTGCTGCGCCTTCGCCAGGCCGACGGTACGCTGCTGGCGGCAGGCCAGGTGATTCCGGCCGCAGAGGCTGCCGGGCGCATCGCCGATCTCGACCAGCAGGTGATGGACCATGCACTGGGCCTTCTCGACCTGTACCGGCACGCGACGCAGCCGCTGAACCTGTTCGTCTCGCAGTCACTGCGCACGCTGCAGCGCGATGCCTTCGCCGACTGGCTGCTGGAATCACTGCAGCAACGCGGCCTGCCCGGCAGCGCACTGGTGATCGACGTGCGCCTGCCGGACGCGCTGATCCACGCCGTGCCGCTGCAGCAGTTCTGCGAACGCATGGCAGGGGCCGGCGTGCGTTTCTGCCTGAGCCAGTTCGAACCCGGTGGCGAAGCCGATGCACTGCTGACCCAGCTGCCGTTGTCGTTCGTGCGCATGGCCGCGCGCTTCTCCAGCAGCCACGCCAATCCGGCCACGCGCGAAGAGCTGCGCCGGGCAATCGAACGGGCGCACGCCGCCGGGCAGCAGATCATCGGCCAGCAGATCGAAGATCCGCAGGCCGCCGCCGCGATGTGGGTGGGCGGTGTCGACTACATCCAGGGCAACATGGTGCAGTCTGCCGGCAGCGATCTGAACTTCGACTTCCACAACGCGGTGCTCTGACGTGCCGATGTGGGTCGCGCTGCTGGTTGCCCTTGCCGCGGCCTCCATCACGGCGCTGCTGTTGGGCCTGCGGCTGCGCGCGCGCAGCCATGCACTGGCCCTCCTGCAGCGTGAGCGCAGCGCGTTGGCCAGCGAACGTGACCAGCTGCGCCGCACCACCGAACGCCAGGGGCAGCTGGAGCAGCAGCTGCTGCAGGCCAAGCAGGCCGCCGAGGCGGCGGTGCTGGCCAAGGGCGAGTTCCTGGCCACGATGAGCCACGAGATCCGTACGCCGCTCAACGGCATCCTGCCGATGCTGGAGCTGATCGCGCGCGGCCCGCTGGGCGAGGACCAGCGGCAGATGCTGGCCACCGCCTCGGCCAGCTCGCAGCAGTTGCTGCGCATCGTCGATGACATTCTCGACTACTCGCGGCTGGAAGCGCAGGCACTGGAACTGGAGATCACCAGTTTCAACCTGCGCGACCTGCTTGATGGCGTGGTGCAGCTGATGCAGCGCGCCGCCGACGCCAAGGGCCTGTCGCTGGGGCTGCTGCTGGACCCGTCGGTGCGCCTGCCGGTGCGTGGCGACCCGGTACGACTGCGCCAGGTGTTGAGCAACCTGCTGGCCAACGCGATCAAGTTCACCGCACGCGGCCAGGTGCAGCTGCGCGTGCAGCGCCTGGGCGAAGGTGCGGCACAGCACCAGCTGCGCTTTGAGGTCATCGACACCGGCATCGGCATCGACGAGGCGCTGCAGGCGCGCCTGTTCCAGTCCTTCAGCCAGGCCGATGCCTCAACGACCCGCATCTACGGTGGCACCGGCCTGGGCCTGGCGATCTGCAAGCGCATCATCGACCTGATGCACGGGCGCATCGGCGTGCAGTCCACGCCCGGCCAGGGCGCCACGTTCTGGTTCGAGATCCCGTTGTTGAAGGTGCCCGGCGACCTGCCTGCCATGGCGCGCACGCCAGACTCGCTGCTGCTGTTCAGTGGCGATGCCATCCTGCAGGCACGCATCGAGCGCATCGCGGCCCATCATGGGCTGCTGGTGCACGCCATGGCGCAGTTCGATGCCGTGGTCGAGCGCCTGCGCGCAGTGCCGAGGCCGGGGCAACCGGCACCGGCCTGGCTGCTGGTCGATGCACGTGCGCGCCGCATCGGTGAAGCAACGCTGCAACAGGCGTTGGCCGAACGTGGCGAGGACGACGCGCTGCAGGTGCTGTGGCTGCAGGACGATGCCCTTCCGGCACGCCCGCGCCAGCGGCAGCTGCCCTCGCATTTCGACGACGCGGCGCTGCATGCACTGCTGGCGGCACCGGTCGCGCATGCGCGCCCCGCCGCGCTGCTGGTCAATGCAGGACAGGGGCAGCCCGCGCCCCCGCTGCCGCCGTTGCACCTGCGCGTGCTGCTGGTGGAGGACAACACGGTCAACCGCATGGTGGCCGAGCAGCTGCTGCGCGTGTTCCAGTGCGAGGTGCGCAACGCCGCCGATGGCGAGCAGGCGTTGCTTGCCCTGCGCGAAGGCGATGTAGATGTGGTGCTGATGGACTGCCAGATGCCGGTGCTGGACGGTTATGCCGCCACCCACCGCTGGCGCGCCGAGGAAGTGGAGAACGGGCGTCCGCGCCTTCCGATCATCGCAATGACCGCCAATGCCATGGCCGGTGACCGTGAGCGCTGCCTGCAGGCCGGCATGGACGACTATCTGTCCAAGCCGATTGCACGTACCACCCTGCATGCGCTGCTGCAGCGCTGGGGGCAACGATCACGCGATGTCGGAGCGTCGAGCTTGCTCGATGGCGAAGCCCTCGCACCCGATCGAGCACCGGCAGCCGAGCATGGCTCGGCTCTACAAGGCACGAAAAGCCAAGCGGTGACGCAACCGGTGCTGGACCGCGACGTGCTGGACGAGCTGCACGCGGTGATCGGCGACACCGCCCTCCAGATCATCTCGGTGTTCCTGGAGGATGCGCCGGCGATGGTGCAGCAGCTGCAGCAGGCCGCGCAGGCCGGCGACGAGCCCCGCCTGCAGGCCCTCGCGCACAGCCTCAAGTCATCCAGCGCGAACGTGGGCGCACTGTCGCTGTCGGCAGTCGCGCAGCGCATCGAGCATGAAGCCCGCAGCGGCAGCCTGCAGCGCCCCGCAGTGGCGGTGGCGCTGCTGGTTGCGGAATTCGCCCGTGCGCGCGTGGCACTGACGGGCTACCTGGCACAGCATCGCGCCGGCCAGGGCGGCTGACTCACTCTTCCAGCTTGCTCAGCAGGTACTTCGGTTCGCCGATGCGCTCGATCAGGTCCAGCTGGGTTTCCAGCCAGTCGATGTGCTCTTCTTCCGAATCGAGGATCTTCACGAACAGCTGGCGGCTGACGTAGTCGCCGACCGAATCGGAATAGGCCACGGCCTCGCGCAGGGTAACCACGCCATCGCGTTCCAGCGACAGGTCGCACTGCAGGATCTCGGTCGGGTTCTCACCGATGCGCAGCTTGCCCAGCGCCTGGAAGTTCGGCAGGCCTTCGAGGAACAGAATACGGTCGGCGAGCATGTCGGCATGCTTCATCTCGTCGATCGATTCCTTGTACTCGTGTTCGGCCAGTTCCTTGATGCCCCAGTTCTTCAGCATCTTGGCGTGCAGGAAGTACTGGTTGATCGCGGTCAGCTCGTTGTAGAGGACCTTGTTGAGGAATTCGATGACCTTGGTGTCGCCCTTCATGGGGATGCTCCTGCACGCTGAAAACGCAGGCACTTTAACGCCTTGCGTGCGGTCGTGAAGGAACGCGAATCGTGCGCATTGGCCTGTGCGGCCACATGTGAAGGATGCGAAAGCGCGGCGTCAATACGCCGCGAAGAGACGATCAGGCGACCTGGGCCAGGCCCAATACCGGCAGCGGCAGATCGTGGGTGGCACGCGCCTTGGCCAGCAGGTCGCCTGCCATGTCCAGGCAGGAACCGCAGGTGGCACCACAGCCGGTACGCATGGTCAGTTCGGCCACCGTGCTGACGCCATTGCTGGCGGCTTCGCGGATCTGGTGGTCGGTGACTCCGTTGCAGATGCAGACGTACACAGGCGTGGACCGGGCTGACAGGCCAGAGGCGGCCTGTTGGCTATTCCAATGGAAACGAGAATGGTTGTCAATCAGAGACCTGAACCATTCTCGATACCGTTCAGCCCGTCAGCTGGCCGGGCCATCGCCGGTGGCCTTCTTCGGCCAGTAGCCGCGGGTCCGCGGGCGCTTGCGCGGGCGCTCGTGCCCGGCGGTATGGCCCGGCATCCAGGCCTCGGCGGCGCTCTTGGGCATGGCGGTAACCCCCTGCCCGGCCACCCCGCGCGCCAGCGGCGCCAGATGTCGCAACGCACGCGCATAGACGCCACGCTTGAACATCACCACGTGCTCCACCGGGTACCAGAAGTCCACCCAGCGCCAGTGGTCGAACTCGGGCGAGTCGGTGTGGTCCAGCTTCACGTGGGATTCGTCGCCGGTCAGGCGCAGCAGGAACCAGACCTGCTTCTGGCCGATGCAGACCTGCCGCTCGTTGCGGCGGATGGCCCGCGCCGGCAGCTTGTAGCGCAGCCAGCCGGGCGTCGCCCCGAGCACTTCCACATGCTCAGGCAGCAGGCCAGTCTCTTCCTGCAGTTCACGATACATGGCCTCGACAGGCGTCTCGTCGGTGTTCATGCCACCCTGCGGGAACTGCCAGCCATCCCGGCGCACACGTCGTGCCCAGAACACCTGGCCGTCCTGCCGCATCAGCACGATGCCGACGTTCGGTCGATAGCCGTCCGGATCGATCACGATGCGGACTCCTAAGAAAATCTACTGGCCGGGACTATCCCATGCCCTCTGTCGGCCCACAAGCACGACACAAAAGTGTTGACAGGGGCGATACACATCCGCAGAATAGCGGGCTCACCAAGGCTATGTAGCTCAGCCGGTTAGAGCACAGCACTCATAATGCTGGGGTCGGTGGTTCGAGTCCACCCATAGCCACCACACTGAAAATCAAGTTGTCTTTCAGTGTGAAAAGTGAGAAAATCGTTGCACGTTTTGCCCCGTCGCCAAGCGGTAAGGCACCTGACTCTGACTCAGGCATTCGGTGGTTCGAATCCATCCGGGGCAGCCAAATTTAAAAGCAAAAGGCCAGATCGAAAGATCTGGCCTTTTGCTTTTAATTTGGTCACGCATTCCACCTTATCCCCGCGCCTGTCGGCGCGCGCCCTTGAACATCAAGGGGGCTCCTCTCCAGAGAGAACCCCGGGGTCGGACATGCAGAAAGACGGGGAGTGCCGGCCGCTGGCCGGCAACCAGGACATGCACGACCCCGAAACGACAAAAGCCCGGCCGAAGCCGGGCTTTTGCTTTTCCAACCAGCGGGCTCCCGAAGGAGCCCAACCAGGCGCGGTAAATCAGCGCTTGGAGAACTGGGTGGCGCGGCGGGCCTTGTGCAGACCGACCTTCTTACGCTCGACTTCACGGGCGTCACGGGTCATGAAGCCAGCCTTGCGCAGCTCGGACTTCAGGGTTTCGTCGTACTCGACCAGAGCACGGGCGATGCCCAGACGGATCGCACCGGCCTGGCCGGTGGTGCCGCCGCCAGCGGCGGTGACCAGGATGTCGAAGCTTTCGGTGTTCTTGGTCAGCTCGAGCGGCTGGCGCACGATCATGCGCGCGGTCTCACGACCGAAGAACTCGTCCAGCGGACGGCCATTGACGGTGATGTTGCCCGAACCCTTGCGCAGGAACACGCGAGCGGTGGAGGACTTGCGGCGGCCAGTGCCGTAGTTTTGAGTGATAGCCATGATTAGATATCCAGAACCTGCGGCTGCTGTGCGGCGTGCGGATGCTCAGTGCCGGCGTAGACCTTGAGCTTGCGGTACATCTGGCGACCCAGCGGGCCCTTCGGCAGCATGCCCTTCACGGCGATCTCGATCACGCGCTCCGGGTGGCGCTCCAGCGCCTGGGCCAGGGACTCGGTCTTCAGGTTGCCGATGTAGCCGGTGAAACGGTGATACATCTTGTCCTGCAGCTTCTTGCCGGTGACGGCAATCTTTTCTGCATTGATGACGACCAGGTAGTCGCCGGTATCAACGTGCGGGGTGTAGACCGGCTTGTGCTTGCCGCGCAGACGGCGGGCCAGCTCGGTGGCGAGACGGCCCAGGGTCTTGCCCTCGGCGTCGACGAGGTACCAGTCGCGCTGGACGGTCTCGTTCTTGGCAGTGAAAGTGCTCATGAAGAACTCTAGGTTAGGTCGGGCTCATTGCGGCGAAAGGCTCGCCGGAACTCTGCCACGCGTTGTGAAAAGGTGAAGCGTAAGAGGCGGGATTGTACTCACCTTGCCCGGGATGCGCAACCCGCGCCCTGCGCCGGGTTGGCAGGGGCGCGGGGCCGGGCGAGAATCGGGGGTCTTCCGCCCCACCGCGTACTGCCATGACCGTGCTCCGCCAGACCACTCCGCTGGACCACCTGCTGACCGAGGCGCAGCGCGCCCTGGACACAGTGTTCGGCAATCCGCCGGCGGCCCGCCCCTACCCCGCCACGGGCACCGACGAACCGGGCATGGACAGCGCCGAGCGGCGCCATGCCGCAGGCCTGATGCGGATCAACCACGTCGGCGAGGTCTGCGCGCAGGGCCTGTATTTCGGCCAGGCCGCCGTGGCCCGCGACCCCGCCACGCGCGAACACCTGCTGGAAGCGGCGCAGGAAGAAACCGACCATCTGGCCTGGTGTGCCACCCGGCTGGGTGAGCTGGACAGCCGTCCGAGCCTGTTCAACCCGCTGTGGTACGCCGGCAGCTACACCATCGGCACCCTGGCCGGGCTGCGCGGCGACGGCTGGAACCTGGGCTTCGTGGTGGAAACCGAGCGTCAGGTGGAAGCCCACCTGGACGAGCACCTGGTCGACCTGCCGCCCGGCGACCTGCGCAGCCGCGCGGTCATCGCGGTGATGAAGGAAGACGAAGCCCGCCATGCGGACCACGCCGAGCAGGCCGGCGCACGCCGCCTGCCGTTCCCGATCCCGGGGGCGATGGCGCTGGCTTCCAAGGTCATGAAGACCATCGCCTACCGGCTGTGACCGCTAGGTAGTGCCGGCCGCTGGCCGGCAACCACGCAGGTACTGCTGAAGATCAGGAGGTTGCCGGCCAGCGGCCGGCACTACCGAATCAGACGGTGGGGCCCGACCGTTGGCCGGGCCACCTTAGTTCGGCGAGACCAGCTTCAGGCCGATCACGCCGGCCACGATCAGGCCCACGCAGGCCAGGCGGGCCGGTGACGCGCTGTCGTTGAACAGGTAGATGCCCAGCACCGCAACGCCCATGGCGCCGATACCGGTCCAGATCGCGTAGGCCGTACCGACCGGGATGCTCTTCATCGCCTGGCTCATCAGGTACAGGCTGATCAGCGCGGATACCACCGTAGCAGCGGTGGGCAGGGGTTTGCTGAAACCTTCGGAGTACTTCATTCCGAGGGCGAAACCGATCTCGAACAGGCCGGCCAGCAGCAGGTAGATCCAGGGCATGGGTGGGGGCTCCTTACCTTTTTTGAGAAAAACGAAACGGCCCGGTGTTTTCACACCGGGCCGTGGGTCGGTACATCACCGTGGAACTGTAACGCGTGCCAGGCACTGGTTCCACGGGGCGGGTCGTCCCGCCTGGGTGGCGATGCCTGCGGGCATCGCACATGGGTCTTACTCGGACAGGTTCCGGCCGTGGAACAGCTCTTCGATCTCGCGCTTGAGCAGCGCTTCGATCTTCATGCGTTCCTTGAACGACAGGTTCTTGGCCTTTTCCTCGAACAGGTACTGGTCCAGGTCGAAGTCCTTCAGGTGCATCTTCGTGTGGAAGATGTTTTCCTGGTAGACGTTGACGTCGAACATCTCGTAACGCGACTTGATGTTCTTGGCCAGGAAGTTCTGGATCGAGTTGATCTTGTGGTCGATGAAGTGCTTCTTGCCCTTCACATCGCGGGTGAAGCCACGGACGCGGTAGTCCATGATCACGATGTCCGACTCAAGGCTCTCGATCAGGTAGTTCAGGGCCTTCAGCGGGGAAATGACGCCACAGGTGGCCACGTCGATATCCGCGCGGAACGTCGCGATACCTTCCTGCGGATGGGTTTCCGGGTAGGTGTGGACAGTGATGTGGCTCTTGTCCATGTGCGCGACCACGGCGTCGGAGATCAGCTCCTTGCCGGCCAGCTTCTTGTCGATCACCGGCTCTTCGGAGATCAGGATGGTCACCGAGGCACCCTGCGGGTCGTAGTCCTGGCGGGCCACGTTCAGGATGTTGGCGCCGATGATCTCGGCGACATCGGTCAAGATTTGAGTCAGCCTGTCGGCGTTGTACTCTTCATCGATGTATTCAATGTAACGCTGACGCTCCTCTTCGGTGCGCGCGTAACACACGTCATAGATGTTGAAGCTCAGCGCCTTGGTGAGGTTGTTGAAACCCTGCAGCCTCAGGCGAGGCAACGGCTTGACCACGGCGGTCGATTCCTGTGTAAGAAGGGAAAGGGGGAATTATGGGGCAAACTGCCCCCGGGGGGAACGTGAAGACGCAAGAGTTCTGGCACACTGTTTGCCCTTAACAATTGCGCTGGTTAAGCTCCGCTATCGACCCCGTGAATCCGTTCATGCGCAGAGGGAGCGCCCCTATCGTGTCAACCGTGCGCCTAGCTAGCAGTCCACTGGCCTTGGATATCGCCACCATCGATCGTTTCCTGGCGCACAGCCACCGGCGGCGATATCCCACCCGTACCGACGTCTTCCGACCCGGTGACCCGGCGGGAACCCTGTATTACGTTGTCAGCGGCTCGGTTTCGATCATGGCCGAGGAAGATGACGATCGCGAGCTTGTGCTGGGCTACTTCGGTGCCGGCGAGTTCGTTGGCGAAATGGGCCTGTTCGTCGAATCGGACCGCCGCGAGGTGATCCTGCGGACACGTACAGCCTGCGAACTGGCTGAAATCAGCTACGAGCGCCTGCACCAGCTGTTCCTCGGCCCGCTGTCGGCCGACGCCCCGCGCCTGCTGTATGCGCTGGGCCAGCAGATCTCCAAGCGCCTGCTCGATACCAGCCGCAAGGCCAGTCGCCTGGCATTCCTGGACGTTACCGATCGAATCGTGCGCACACTGCACGATCTGGCACAGGAACCGGAAGCGATGAGCCATCCGCAGGGCAGCCAGCTGCGCGTGTCGCGCCAGGAACTGGCCCGCCTGGTCGGCTGCTCGCGCGAAATGGCTGGCCGCGTGCTGAAGAAGCTGCAGACCGACGGCCTGCTGCATGCACGTGGCAAGACCGTGGTGCTGTACGGCACCCGTTGACCGTTGAGCACCCGGTGGGTGCGGACCTTGGTCCGCACTCCTTCGCGCGCTAGGCTCGTTGCATGGAACTGAGCAGCGAATTCTGGTGGTTCATCCTCATCGGCCTGGGCGCACAGCTGGTGGACGGCGCTTTGGGCATGGCCTTCGGCCTGGTGTCCTCGTCGGTGATGTTGAGCATGGGGCTGCCCCCGGCGCAGGTCAGCGCCAGCATCCACACCGCTGAAGTGTTCACCACGGGCGCGTCGGGCGTGTCGCACCTTGCCGCCGGAAATGTCGATAAACGCCTGTTCCTGCGCCTGGCCCTGCCCGGTGCGGTGGGCGGCGCCGTGGGCGCCTACGTGCTCACCCAGATCCCCGGCGACATCATCCGGCCACTGATCTACCTGTACCTGCTGGTACTGGCGATCATCATCCTGGCCCGCGCTGCGGGGCGCTGGATGCCCAAGGGCGAAATCCGCCGGGTACCGGTGCTGGGCTTCTTTGCCGGCCTGCTGGACGCCAGCGGCGGCGGCGGCTGGGGGCCGGTGGCCACCTCCACCCTGCTCGCCCGCGGCGGCCAGGCACGCACCACCATCGGTACGGTCAACGCGGCCGAGTTCATCGTCACCCTGACCATCTCGGCCACGTTCCTGCTGTCGATGGGCGTGCAGCACCTGCAGATCGTCGCCGGCCTGCTGATCGGCGGCATGATGGCCGCGCCGGTGGCGGCAATTCTGGTCAAGCGGGTGAAGGAGCGCTGGGTGCTGGTGGCCGTTGGCGTGCTGGTACTGGGGATCAGCCTGTTCCAGATCGGCCATGCGGTGTACGGGCACCTGTACCGCTGAGCGTTTGCCGGCCAGCGGCCGGCACTACCGGGACGGAGAAGGGGTAGTGCCGGCCGCTGGCCGGCAGATCCATCACCGTGCGGCGGGATCAGGCCTTGTCGCCACCGCGGTCCACGCAGCCCCAGTTGAGGATGCGGGTGCCGGGCGGCAGCACGCTGCGGAAGAAATCCACCTTGGAGCGCTTCGGGTTCACCACCACTGGCGCCTTGGCTGCCAGCAGCAGCGGCAGGTCGGCGGTGCTGTCGGAGTAGGCGATGTCGATGTCGCCGTAGCCGCGCTCGCGCAGCATGCGCATCTTCTCTTCGTTGTGGCAGTGGCGGGTCGGGCCGACGCCGCCCAGCCGCGGACCAACCTCGGTGCCGATCACCGGTACGTCCTGGTGGGCCACGAAGGCCAGGATCGCCCGTGCCAGCTCCGGCGGCGCGCCGGTGGCCACCACCACGCGGTCCCCCTTGGCCCGGTGCGCGGCGAACACCTCCAGCGCCTGCGGCAGCAGCTTGGCGCGCATCTGTGCCTCGTTGCGCAGCACATAGGCGTCGATGACCTTGTTGAAATCACGCGCACGGTGCAGGCCGAAGCTGCCGATCCACACATAGACCGAAATACCGGCACGACGGGTCGGCAGCAGCGCCACCATCGGCCCGGCGATCGGCGTGACCAGCAGCGCGGCCAGCATGCGCAACGGGTTGCGCTTGATCAGCGAGGCGAACAGATGGGTGCCCGAATCGCCGTCGTAGAGGGTGTGGTCGAAATCGAAGACCACCAGCGGCGCATCGTCGCGCGGCGTCGGATAGTGCGTTGTCATGCCGCGAAGAATAGCTGACGCAGGCCCTCGCCTGGCTCTTCCACGCGCATGAAGGCCTCGCCGACCAGGAACGCATGGATGCCGGCATCGCGCATCAGCGCCACGTCCTGCGGGCCGAGGATGCCGCTCTCGGTCACCAGCAGTCGATCACGCGGCACCGCCTTCTGCATGTCCAGCGTGGTCTGCAGCGACACCTCGAAGGTGCGCAGGTTGCGGTTGTTGATGCCGATCATCGGCGCCGGCACCTGCAGCGCACGCTCCAGTTCGTCGATGTCATGCACCTCCACCAGCACGTCCATGCCCAGCGACAGCGCCAGTTCGGACAGCGTGGCCAGCTGGGTGTCGTCCAGTGCAGCGACGATCAGCAGGATGCAGTCGGCGCCCAGCACGCGCGCCTCGTACACCTGGTAGGCGTCGATCACGAAGTCCTTGCGCAGCACCGGCAGCGTGCAGGCCTCGCGGGCCTGCTGCAGGTAGGCGTCGGCGCCCTGGAAGAAGTCCACGTCGGTCAGCACCGACAGGCAGCTGGCGCCGCCGAACTCATAGCTGACGGCGATGTCGGCGGGGCGGAAATCCGGGCGGATCACACCCTTGGAGGGGCTGGCCTTCTTCACCTCGGCAATCACCGCCGGGTCGCCGTTGGCCACCGCCGCCTGCAGCGCGCGCACGAAGCCACGTACCGGCGGGGCACTGGCCAGGGCGGCCTGCAGCTCCTCGAGCGGGCGCTGGGCGCGGCGCTGGGCCACTTCTTCGGCCTTGCGGGCCAGGATCGTCTGCAGGATGTCGCTCATCGTCTTCGGTTCGGTGCGGGGGCGGTGAGGACGGCCATTATCGGCCATCAAGGGGATCAGGCTGAACCGCGCGCTCAGGCAACCAGCGCGCGGGTGGTCTCAACATACTGCTGCAGGCGCTGGCGGGCACTGCCGTTGGCGATGGCGGCACGGGCACGGGCCAGGCCGTCGCCGATGTCGCTGGCCACCCCGGCCACGTACAGCGCGGCGCCGGCATTCAGCGCCACGATGTCCAGCGCCGGGCCGGGCTCGTTGTCCAGCACGGCACGCAGCATCTGGATGGACTGCTCCGGTCCGTCCACGCGCAGGTTGCGGCTGGCCGACATGGCGATGCCGAAGTCTTCCGGGTGGATCTCGTACTCACGCACCTTACCGTCGCGCAGTTCGCCGACCAGGGTGCCGGCGCCCAGCGAGATCTCGTCCATGTTGTCGCGGCCCCAGACCACCATGGCGCGCTCGGTGCCCAGCTCGCGCAGCACGCGTGCCTGGATACCCACTAAATCGGGGTGGAACACGCCCATCAGCACCGACGGCGCGCTGGCCGGGTTGGTCAGCGGGCCAAGGATGTTGAAGATGGTGCGTACGCCCATCTCGCGGCGGACCGGCGCGACCACCTTCATCGACGGATGGTGGATGGGCGCGAACATGAAGCCGATACCGGTTTGTTCGATCGCGGCGGCCACCTGGGCCGGCTGCAGTTCGATGGCCGCGCCCAGCGCTTCCACCGCATCGGCGCTGCCGGACTTGGACGACACGCTGCGGTTGCCGTGCTTGGCCACGCGCGCACCGGCCGCAGCGGCGACGAACATCGCACAGGTGGAGATGTTGAAAGTGTGCGAGCCATCGCCCCCGGTGCCGACGATGTCGACCAGGTGGGTGGTATCGGCCACCGGCACGGCCAGCGCGAATTCACGCATGACCGTGGCCGCAGCGGCGATCTCGTCGATGGTTTCCTTCTTCACACGCAGGCCGGTGAGGATGGCGGCGGTCATCATCGGCGACACGTCGCCACGCATGATCTGCCGCATCAGGTCGACCATTTCGTCGAAGAAGATTTCGCGGTGTTCGATGGTGCGCTGCAGGGCTTCCTGGGGGGAGAAGCTCATGGGAATGCTCCTTGGATCAGGCCGCCGGACGCTGCAGGAAATTGCGCAGCAGGGCGTGGCCGTGTTCGGTGAGGATGGATTCGGGATGGAACTGCACGCCTTCCACCGGGAACTGGCGATGGCGCAGGCCCATGATCTCTTCGATCGAGCCGTCCTCGTTCTCGGTCCAGGCGGTCACTTCCAGCACATCGGGCAGGCTGTGCTTGTCCACCACCAGCGAGTGGTAGCGGGTGGCCTGGTAACGGTCCGGCAGGCCGGCGAACACGCCCTTGCCTTCATGGCGGATGGGCGAGGTCTTGCCGTGCATGATGTTGCCAGCACGGATCACGGTGCCGCCGTAGACCTGGCCGATGCCCTGGTGGCCCAGGCACACGCCGAGGATCGGCGTGGTCGGGCCCAGGCGCTCGATCAGCTCCAGCGACACGCCCGCTTCGTTGGGCGTGCACGGGCCGGGCGAGATGACGATGCGCTCGGGCTTCTGCGCGGCTATCTCGTCCACGCTCATCGCATCGTTGCGCACCACCTTGACCTCGGCGCCCAGCGTCTGCAGGTACTGCACGAGGTTGTAGGTGAAGCTGTCGTAGTTGTCGATCATCCACAACATGGTCAGGTCCCGTCGCTTATCAGGAAAATGGCGTATACGTTTTCGGTGTAGGTGATGGGGCCGGCTTCCACCGACTCGCGCAGGCGGGAGCCCGTGGTCTCGATGCTGTTCATCGGTGCCTCGGGCGCGGGCGGCGAGGGCGGCGTCACCAGGTCCCCACTGCTGGGCCAACTGCCCGCCTGGATGCCATAGGCGAAGTTCGGCGCCACGTCGGAAATGCTGTACAGACCGCGCAGCTGGGTGCCGTAGGCCTTGGCCAGGCCCTGCGCGGAGTCGCGGGTCTGGGCTGCCGCCTCGCCCTTGAGCTCGCGGCGCAGTGCCACTTCACCCGAGTACGTCGGAGCCACGCTGCTGACCTGCACGTTCTCATTGGCCTTCAGCGCCCCCAGCACGTCCTGCATCTGCTGGACGCTGGCGAAGCTGGCGCGCAGTTGGCGTGACACGCGGGTGCCGATGAAGACCTGCCGGTTCTGCTCATAGCGCGTCGCAGGACCAATCCGCAGGTTGTCCGCGCGCACGCTGCCTTCCACCGCCTTGTGCTGCTTGAACAGTGCCAGTACGCGGGCAACGTTGTCCTGCACGCGGCGGCGCGCAGCGTCGGCATCCATGTCGGTCTCTTCGATGTTCAACTGCAGGCCGAACCGGTCCGGCATCACCACGCGGCGCGCCTCGCCCTTCACCAGCAGGTGCGGCTGCGAAGGAATGGTATTTGCCTGCGCCCACGCAGACGGGGCCATCGTGGCCAGCAGTGACGACCACAGCAATGCGCTCAGCAGCTTCATGCGGTACTCCTTGTCTTGAACGGGAACAGCGGAACGACCACGGCGCAGCGGCCGTGGCGAGGCAGGCTTACAGGCCCTTGGCGGCCTGGGCGACGGCGCGGAACAGCGCGCGGCCCTTGTTCATCGTCTCGTCCCATTCCTTGTCCGGGTCCGAGTCGTAGACGATGCCGGCGCCGGCCTGCACGTACAGGCGGCCGTCCTTGATCACCGCGGTGCGGATCGCGATCGCGGTATCGGCATCGCCATGCCAGCCGATGTAACCGATGCTGCCGGCGTAGACATTGCGCTTGATCGGTTCCAGCTCGCGGATCACTTCCAGCGCGCGGATCTTCGGCGCACCGCTGACCGTGCCGGCCGGGAACGTGGCACGCAGCACGTCGGCATAGCTCAGGCCCGGCTGCAGCTGCCCGGTCACTTCGCTGACGATGTGCATGACGTGGCTGTAGCGCTCGATCACGAACTGCTCGCCCACTTCCACGGTGCCGGCCCTGGACACGCGGCCGGCGTCGTTGCGGCCAAGGTCGATCAGCATCAGGTGCTCGGCGCGTTCCTTCGGGTCTGCCAGCAGCTCGGCTTCCAGCGCCAGGTCCTGCTCGACGGTGGCGCCGCGTGGGCGGGTGCCGGCGATCGGGCGCACCGTGACTTCGCCATCCTGCAGACGCACCAGGATTTCCGGCGACGAGCCGACCACCTGCAGGTCGCCGACATCGAGGAAATACATGTAAGGCGACGGATTCAATGCACGCAGCGCACGGTACACATCCACCGGACGCGCCTTGAACGGCACGCTCAGGCGCTGGCTGAGGACCACCTGGAAGATGTCGCCGGCGCGGATGTATTCCTTGCTGCGCTGGACCGCATCGACGAAGCCTTCGCGGGTGAAACCGGAGACGAAATCGGATTCATCCAGCACGTCGCTGTTGAGCGGCGCCGGATAGCCGGCGCCCGGTGCACGCAGCTTCGCGGTCAGTGCATCCAGGCGCGCCTGGGCCTGCTCGAACGCGCCTTCGACGCGCGGGTCGGCGTGCACGATCAGGTACAGCCGGCCCTTGAGGTTGTCGAACACCGCCAGCTCGTTGGAGTCCAGCAGCAGGATGTCCGGCGTGCCCAGCTCATCGCGTCCGGCCGGCGGGGCCAGGCGCGGTTCGATGTAGCCGATGCACTCGAAGCCGAACCAACCGACCAGGCCACCGGTGAAGCCCGGCAGGCCATCCAGCTTCGGCACCGAGTGGGCGCTGCGCAGCGCCTCGACCTCGGCGAACGGGTCGGCCACCTCGCGGGTTTCCACCACCTGGCCGTCTTCGCGCACGGTCAGCGTGTGGCCGTGGAAGGCGTACACGCGGCGCGCCGGCAGGCCGATGATCGAGTAACGACCAAAGCGCTCGCCGCCTTCGACGGATTCAAACAGGTAGGTATTGGGGCCGTCGGCGAGCTTCAGATAGACCGAAAGCGGCGTGTCCAGGTCGGACAGCACTTCGCGGACGACGGGAATATGGGTGTGGCCTTCAGCGGCCTGCTGCTGAAACTGAGCGTGCGAGTTCAAGACGACTTTCCTTCCGGGACACAGCGTTATGGGGGCGGACGACGGCAACGGGCCACCATCGCCACCAACGGCGTGCGGAAGAAAGGGTATGCGGGGTCGTCAGGCTGGACACCCCTTGACTGTATCGCAGGATCGGCGGGAGGGGAACCCTGGGAAACTGAACCACGGCACGGCCGGGCTGGCCGCGGGGACCGATGGCTCTACCCCTGCCCGCCCAGCAGCGGGCAACCGGCCGGCAGGTGCATGCGTACCCGGCCCGGCACGCACTCGATGCGGAACAGCTGGGCCTGCACCGGTTCACCGTCCAGGTTGAGCGTCAGCGGTCGCTGCGATTCGATCTGCAACCACGGCAGCCGTGCACGCGTGGCCAGTTGTTCCAGCGCAGCCTGGGTGCCGGACTTCAGCATCTGGCCAAGGGTGGCGGTGACTTCGCCTTCCAGCTCCGGAAGCACCGTCACATCCAGCAGTCCATCATCGATGAGTGCCTGCGGACACAGTTGCTGGCCGCCACCGGCCTGGCGACCGTTGCCGATGCCGAGCGCGATGAAGTCGCCTTCCCAGGCGAAATCCGGGCCGGACAGGCGCGCGTTGATCGGCTCGATGCGGCCGAGCTTGGCAATGCCGGTGATCACATAGGCCAGCCCGCCCAGCATCTTTTTCAGGCCAGCATCGGTCTCCACCGTCACCTGCGTGCCGAAGCCACCGCTGGCGAGATTGGCGCACCACCACGGCGTGCCATCGGCGTCCACGCGCAGCAGATCGATGGCACGCGGCGCGGTCTGCCCGATCAACGCGAAGGCATCCTTCGGTCCAGTCGGAATGCCTGCCGACGTGGCGAAATCGTTGGCGGTCCCCATCGGGATCAGCGCCAGCGAGGGCAGCGCATCGGCCGGTTCCTCGCGATGCGCCAGCGTTTCCGCGACCGCGCTGAGCGTGCCATCGCCGCCTGCGGCGACGATCACCTCCACGCCATGCTCGATCGCCTCGGCCACATAGCGTTCGGCGTCGCCGTCTTCCCAGGTCACCCGCACTTCCAGCTGCACGCCCTGCCCGCGCCAATGGCCGACCGCATCGCGCAGTTCGTCATTGCCTGCGGATTTGCCGTTGAGGATCAGGCGCCAGCGCGGTGTAGCCATGCGGTACTTCCAGGACAGGGTGGCACAGGCTAGCAATCGCGCGTTCGCTGCCAGTGAACGCCAACGCTTGGAAGCAGGAGATCCACGCCATGCGTGGATGACGGCGCAGGGGAGCCGACGCGGTGCCGCAACCGCCATGTCATGCAGATGTCATTGCCGGCCCGGAGAATGGAAGTCCATAGCAGGGACGACGGATGGAGGCAGGATCAGCCTCCCACGCATGCAGCGAGGCCACGCCAGTGATTGGCGTGGCTTTTTTTTCGGAGTTCGCAGGGAGTGCGAACCAAGGTTCGCACCCACCAGGTTGCGGTTCGCACCCTCCCGGTTGGCAGATCCACGCCATGCGTGGATGCACCTCGCCTCAGCCGTTGGCGAAATCGTGCAATGCCTGGCCCTGCAGCCGGTACACGGTCCACTCGTCCTGCGGCCTGGCGCCAGCAGCGGTGTAGAACTCGATGGCCGGGGTGTTCCAGTCCAGCACCGACCATTCGAAGCGACCGCAGCCCTCGGCCACGGCCTGGCGGGCGATGTACTTCAGCAGCGCCTTGCCGGCGCCTGCCCCACGCTTTTCCTGGCTGACGTACAGATCTTCCAGGTAGATGCCCTTGCGGCCCAGCCACGTGGAGTAGTTGTAGAAATACACGGCGTAGCCGATGGCCTCGCCGTCGGCTTCGCAGATCAACGCGCGTGCGGTCGCATCGGCGCCGAACAGGCTTTCGGCAATGCCGATCTCGTCGGTCTGCACCGAATGCTCGGCCTTCTCGTAGATGGCCAGTTCGCGGATGAAATGCAGGATCAGTCCCGCATCGGCGACGGTGGCCGGGCGGATGTTCAACACGGCCACCGTGCTCATGGCTCAGCCCCGCGCCGCAGCGACGTTCGCGCGCATCTGCGCGATCACGTCCTGGTAGCTGGTCTTGGCATTGAAGATGGCCGAACCGGCGACGAATGTATCGGCGCCGGCAGCAGCGATCTCACCGATGTTGTCGGCCTTCACGCCGCCATCGATCTCCAGGCGGATGTCCTTGCCGCTGGCGTCGATCATCTTGCGCACCACGCGCAGCTTGTCCAGCGCCGAGGGAATGAAGGCCTGGCCGCCGAAGCCCGGGTTGACCGACATCAGCAGCACCAGGTCCAGGTCGTCCAGCACCCAGTCGAGGATGTCCACCGGGGTGGCCGGATTGAGCACGATGCCCGGCTTGCAGCCCAGCGAGCGGATCAGCTGGATGGTGCGGTGCACGTGGCGGCTCGCCTCCGGGTGGAAGCTGATGTAGGTGGCACCGGCCTCGGCGAAGTCCGGGATGATGCGGTCCACCGGCTCGACCATCAGGTGCACGTCGATCGGCGCGGTCACGCCGTGCTTGCGCAGCGCCTGGCAGACCATCGGGCCGATGGTCAGGTTCGGCACGTAATGGTTGTCCATCACGTCGAAGTGGACCCAGTCCGCACCGGCAGCGAGGACGTTGTCGACTTCCTCGCCGAGGCGGGCAAAGTTGGCGGACAGGATGGAGGGGGCGATGAGGCAGTTGGACATGGCCGGGGCCTTCGGAACGGGGAAAGGGGTTTCCCGCCCGCAGGCGGGACGGTGGGGTCAGCGCTTGCGCAGGGTCTTGATGCGGTCGTAGGCGGCGTTGATCCGCCGCGACTTCTGTTCGGCCTGCTGCTGCAGCTCGGGGGCGGCGCCGCCCAGCTTGTCGGGGTGGTACTGCGAGATCAGCTTGCGGTAGGCGCGCTCGACCTCGGCATCGGTGGCCTCGGAGGTCAGCCCCAGCTCCCGGTACGGGTTCTCCTTGTTCAGGCGGAACCAGTCCGAATCGAAGGCATGGCCGATCAGCAGGCCGATCACCGCGCCAAACAGCGGATTGGGCCGGAACAGCAGGGCGCCGGCGATGAATCCGAGCAGTTTTCCGTACCAGCGCATGGCGCTCCGGGGTCGACCGACGAAATGGACGCTCATTTTACGTCACAGCGGGCCCGGACGGCTTTACACTAGGCCGCCCGCTGGTCAGCGGGCCCGCCGGGTCCGTTGGGCAGCCGTATCGACAACGCCCCAGGAGTGCCCGTGCCAACCACGCTGTTGCAATCCGATCTCCCCGGCCTGCCCTTGCGCCACCGCGGCAAGGTGCGTGATGTGTTCGATATCCCGCGCGAGCGGCTGCCTGCAGGGACCCCGCCGGGCGACTACCTGCTGATGGTGGCCACCGATCGCCTGTCGGCGTTCGACGTGGTCCTGCCCGACCCGATTCCGGGCAAGGGCGAGATGCTCTGCCAGGTCTCCAACTTCTGGTTCGCCAAGACCGCGCACCTGATGCCCAACCACCTGACCGGCATCGACGTGGCCAGCGTGCTGCCCGAGGGCGTGGACCCGGCCCTGTACGCCAAGCGCGCGGTGGTCACCCGCAAGCTGAAGCCGGTGCCGGTGGAAGCGATCGCCCGCGGCTACCTGATCGGCAGCGGGTGGAAGGACTACCAGCGCACCGGCAAGGTCAGCGGCATCGACCTGCCCGATGGCCTGCGCCAGGCCGAGCAGCTGCCCGAACCGATCTTCACCCCCTCGACCAAGGCCGCCGTGGGCGACCATGACGAGAACATCGATTTCGATGCGATGGTGAAGCAGGTCGGCGCCGACCTGGCCGAGCGCGTGCGCGACGCCACCCTGCGCATCTACAAGTTCGCCGCCGATTACGCGCGCGAGCGCGGCATCATCCTGGCCGATACCAAGTTCGAGTTCGGTACCGACGCCGATGGCCGCCTGTACATCATGGACGAGATGCTGACGCCGGATTCCTCGCGTTACTGGCCGGCCGACGAGTACGAAGTGGACACCAGCCCGCCGAGCTATGACAAGCAGTTCGTGCGTGACTACCTGGAGACGCTGGACTGGGGCAAGACCGCCCCGGGCCCGACCATTCCGGCCGAAATCATTGAGCGCACCCGCGCCAAGTACGCCGAGGCGCTGCAGCGCCTGGCCGGGATCAGCGTCGACTGATCCCCTGCGCCCCCGGCCGGAAAGGCTGGGGGCGTTCTGGAAGGGTCGTGCCGGCCGCTGTCCGGCAATCTCGGCATGTCTGCATGCCAAGGCATGGCCTGGCTCTACTGCCGGTTGCCCCGGGTAGTGCCGGCCGCTGGCCGGCAACCTCGCGAACTCGGCTATGCTCTGGATCGTCGGCCAGCGGCCGGCACTACCGTTGTCCGAGGAAGCGACGCAGCATGCAGACATCCACCGAGCTTGCGCGGCCGATCGACCGCTATTTCGCCAGCTACTCCGACGACCACCGCAATGTGATCAACCAGCGCATCCACGTGGTGGCGGTGCCGGCGATCCTGTGGTCGGTGGTGGCCCTGCTGTGGTGCCTGCCGCCGCTGATCACCTGGTTCCAGTACGGCATCTGGTCGGCGTTCGCGATGTTCAGCGCCTGGTGCTTCTACAACAAGCTGTCGCGCCCGCTGGGCATCGGCATGCTCATCCAGTTCTTCGTATTCGGCTGCCTGTGCAGGCTGCTGGAGGCCGAGATCGGCCTGCAGGCCCTGCGCTGGGTGGCGGTGGGCGTGTTCGTGGTGGCCTGGATCGCACAGTTCATCGGCCACAAGTTCGAGGGCCGCAAGCCCAGCTTCCTGACCGACCTGACCTACCTGCTGATCGGCCCGGCCTGGGTGATGGCCAAGTTCTACCGAAAGCTCGACTGGCGCTACTGACCTGCCCATGCCCGGCGGCGCCCATCGTTTCCTGAACGGGCAGATTCCGTCACCCGCACTCCACGACGGCCCTGCCAGCCTGCGCCGGTGACTCGCTCCCCACTTCCCGCCCGTCGACGGCAGCCCCTGTGCGACAGGGCCTGCGGTCTCCCTGCGTGGGCGTAGGGTGTCCCCCGAGGGCAACCGGGGAGGGACTGCAGGAACGCGATGCTGCACCGCAGAAAAAATGAATCAGCGAACGTTACATGCAATTGATCGCTGTTCGATGGGTTTCGGCGACATTTCGCGGCCTGTTATTCTCCCTGACCTGCTCGTGAATCATGGATTCCCTGCATGCTCCCCAGCCTGCCCCTGCTGCTGGCCCTGCCGTTCCTGATGGCAGCGGCTGTTGCGGCCTTCCCCCGTAGTTCGCGCTCGACTGCTGCCTGGCTGGCGGCGCTGGCGCCGTTGGGCGGACTGGCCATCCTCGGCTGGCTGACCCCGTCCGTACTCGATGGCCAGGTGGTCCGCACCCTGGTGCCCTGGCTGCCGCAGATCGGGCTGGACTTCACCCTGCGCCTGGACGGGCTGGCGTGGATGTTCGCCGGGCTGGTGCTGGGCATCGGCGCGCTGGTGGTGCTGTATGCGCGCTACTACCTGAGCCAGCAGGACAACGCGCACCGCTTCTACTGCTACCTGCTGCTGTTCATGGGCGCCATGCTGGGCATGGTGCTGTCGGGCAACCTGCTGTTGCTGATGATCTTCTGGGAAATGACCAGCATCAGCTCGTTCCTGCTGATCGGCTTCTGGTCGCACCGCCAGGACGCCCGCGAAGGCGCACGCATGGCGCTGGTGATCACCGGCGGCGGCGGCCTGGCCCTGCTCGGTGGCGTGCTGCTGATCGGCCGCATCGTCGGCAGCTTCGACCTGGACGTGGTGCTGGCCGCCGGTGAGCAGATCCGCGCCAGCGCGCTGTACCCCTACGCACTGTTCCTGGTGCTGGCCGGCATCTTCACCAAGAGCGCGCAGTTCCCGTTCCACTTCTGGCTGCCGCACGCGATGGCAGCGCCGACCCCGGTCTCGGCCTACCTGCACTCGGCCACCATGGTGAAGGCCGGCGTATTCCTGCTGGCGCGGCTGCACCCGGCGCTGGCCGGCAGCGACCTGTTCTTCTATACGGTCAGCGGCATCGGCGCGCTGACCCTGCTGATCGGTGCCTGGAATGCGATCTTCCAGCACGACCTGAAAGGCCTGCTGGCGTACTCGACGATCTCGCACCTGGGCCTGATCACCCTGCTGTTCGGCCTGTCCACGCCGATGGCGGTGGTGGCGGGCGTGTTCCACATCCTCAACCACGCCACCTTCAAGGCCTCGCTGTTCATGGCGGCCGGCATCATCGACCACGAGACCGGCACCCGTGACATGCGCAAGCTGGGTGGCCTGCGCAGGCTGATGCCGTTCACCAGTGCGCTGGCGATCATCGCCTCGCTGGCGATGGCCGGCATTCCACTGCTCAACGGCTTCCTGTCCAAGGAAATGCTGTTCGCCGAGGCGCTGACAGCCGGTGGCGGCCCGGGTGCAATGCGCACCGCGGTGTCGGTCGCCGCGCTGCTGGCCGGCGTACTGGGCGTGGCCTACAGCCTGCGCTTCGTGCACGACACCTTCTTCGGCCCCGGCCCGCACGACCTGGACCGCGTGCCGCACGAGCCGCCGCGCTGGATGAAGGTGCCGGTGGAACTGCTGGTGGTGATCTGCGTGGCGGTGGGCGTGGCACCGGCACTGACGGTAGCTCCGGTGCTGCATGCCGCTGCCGCCTCGATCCTCGGCAACGCCATGCCCGAGTACAGCCTGGCGGTGTGGCACGGCTTCAATCTGCCGCTGGCGATGAGCGCGATCGGCGTGGTCGGCGGCGTGGCGCTGTACTTCGGCCTGCGCAAGCTGATCAACCTGCACGGCGTGGAAACCCGCACCACCGGCCGCAACGTGTTCCATGCGCAGCTGGATGCCCTTTCCGCGCTGGCCATGCGCCTGACCAATGGCATCGCCAATGGCAGCCTGCAGCGCATGCTGCTGGGCCTGGTGCTGGTGGCGATCGCAGTTGCCGCCGCGCCGTTCGTGGCCAACCCGGCCTCGCCGAACTGGACCGCGCCGCAGCCGATCCCGCTGCTGGGCTGGGCGCTGTGGCTGGTGATGATGGCCTGTGCGGTCGCCACCCTGCGCGTCTACAAGCAGCGCCTGCTGGCAGTGCTGCTGGTCGGTGGCGTCGGCCTGATGGTGGCACTGACCTTCGTGTTCCTGTCCGCGCCCGACCTGGCGCTGACCCAGCTGCTGGTAGAGATGGTCACCCTGGTGCTGATGCTGCTGGGCATGAACTACCTGCCCGCGCAGTCCGGGCCGGAGCGGCCGCGCTGGCGCAAGCGGCGCGACGCGGTGATCGCGATCATCGCCGGCGCAGGCCTCGGCGCGCTGGCCTATTCGGCAATGACGCTGCCGCCGAACACCATGGCCGGCGAACTGCTCGCCCGTGCGTTGCCCGAGGCCTACGGCCAGAACGTGGTCAACGTGATCCTGGTCGACTTCCGCGGCTTCGATACCTTCGGCGAGATCACCGTGTTCGGCATCGCCGCGCTGGTGGTGCATGCGCTGCTGCGGCGCACGCGGATGGCGCCGGAACAGATCATGCCCGGCCCGCCGATCAAGCTGCCGGTACCGGCTGACCTGGCGCAGATCATGTTCCCGCTGACGCTGACCGTGTCGATCTTCCTGTTCCTGCGCGGCCACAACGCGCCCGGTGGTGGCTTCATCGCCGGCCTGGTGCTGGCGGTGCCGCTGCTGATCCAGTACGTGATCCAGGGCACCGCCTCGGTGGAGTCGCGCTTCGGCTTCGACTACATCCGCTGCATCGGCATGGGCCTGCTGATCGCCCTGCTCAGCGGCAGTGCCTCGATGCTGTTCGGCGTACCGTTCCTGACCAGTGGTCACCTGGACCTGCACCTGCCGCTGATCGGCGACGTGCCGCTGGCCAGCGCGATTGGTTTTGACATCGGCGTGTATCTGGTGGTGTTCGGCGGCGCCATGCTGATGCTGTCGATGATGGGCACGATCAAGCCGTCGCGTACCCGCACTGCCCGCAAGGGTGAGATCGACCTGCAACGCCGTTCGGCCCGCACCGGGGAGATGCACTGATGGAACTGGCCCTGGCTACCGCGATCGGCGTGCTGACCGCCATCGGCATCTACCTGCTGCTGCGCGCGCGCAGCTTCGATGTGATCCTCGGCATGACCTTCCTGTCCTACGCCACCAACCTGCTGATCTTCGCCGGTGGCCGCGTGGTGCTGGGCAAGGCGCCGGTGCTGCAGGAGGGCGTGGACAGCCACCTCGGCAACTACACCGACCCGCTGCCGCAGGCGCTGGTACTGACCGCGATCGTGATCGCCTTCGCGATGACCGCGGTGAGCATCGTGCTGGCCATGCGCAGCCGCAGCGACAACCACAGCGACCATGTGGACGCCCACGAGCCGGATGACGACCTGCAGGATGAGCGCGTGCCGCCACGCCAGGGCGAGGACCGCGCATGAACCACCTGGTGATCCTGCCGATCCTGATTCCGCTGCTGGGTGCTGCACTGTCGCTGTTCGTCGAACACCGTCGCTATGGCCCCAAGGTGCAGCGCGCGGTGGCCTGGACCGCGCTGTCGGCGCTGGCGCTGGCGGTGGGCCTGCTGTTTGCCACCACCGCCAGTGGTGAGATCAACGTCTACCTGCTCGGCGACTGGCCGTCGCGGCTGGGTATCGCGCTGGTGGCCGACCGGCTGTCGGCGTGGATGCTGCTGACCACCCTGCTGCTGGCCATTCCCTGCCTGCTGCACGCTTGCTCGGGCTGGGACCGCCGCGCACCGCACTTCCACGCGCTGTTCCAGTTCCAGCTGGTCGGCCTCAACGGTGCGTTCCTGACCGGCGACATCTTCAACCTGTTCGTGTTCTTCGAGGTGATGCTGATCGCCTCCTACGGCCTGCTGCTCAGTGGTGGCCGTGGCCTGCGCATGCGCATCGGCCTGCACTACGTGGTGTTCAACGTCACCGCCTCGACCCTGTTCCTGATCGCACTGGGCCTGCTGTACGCCTCGCTGGGTTCGCTGAACATGGCCGAGCTGTCGCAGCGCATCGCCGAGGTGCCGCCGGCACAGCTGACGCTGGTGAAGGCGACGATGGGCCTGTTGCTGCTGGTGTTCTGCGCCAAGGCCGCACTGATGCCGCTGTACCTGTGGTTGCCGGAAGCCTATTCGCGCGCGCCGGCCGCCGTGGCCGCGCTGTTCGCGATCATGACCAAGGTCGGCCTGTATTCGGTGCTGCGCATCCAGATGCTGTGGTTCGGCGACGATGCCGGTGCGATGGCCGGCTATGGTCGAGACTGGCTGCTGTGGACGGGCGTGGCAACGCTGGTGCTGGGCGGCCTCGGCGCACTGGCCGCAACCCGCCTGCGCGTGCTGATCTCCTACCTGGTGATCGTGTCGGCAGCCACGCTGTTCATCGCCTTCTCGGTGGGCACGCCACAGGTGCTGTCGGCCGGCCTGTACTACCTGCCACACAGCAGCTTCGTCGCCGCCGCGCTGTTCCTGATTGCCGACCTGATCCGCCGCCGCCGTGGTGGTGCCAGCGACCGCAAGGAAGTGGTGGCGCCGATGCCGGGCAAGGAAACGCCGGCGGTGCTGTTCCTGATCGGCGCGGTGTCGGTGGCCGGCCTGCCGCCGCTCTCCGGCTTCCTGGCCAAGGCCGCGCTGCTGGCCGGCATGCCGGCGCAGTACACCGCCCCGGTCTGGACTGCGGTACTGGTCAGCAGCCTGCTGGTGATCATGGGCCTGACCCGCGGCGGTATCCGCCTGTTCTGGCGCGTGCCGCCTGCCGAGGCCGATGCACCGAAGCCGCGCAAGGCACGCCTGCGCCGGGTCGAGCTGTACGCGGCCTGCATCCTGCTGGCCTACGGCATCGGCATGACCTTGGCCGCTGCACCGCTGATGCGCTACACCGACGCCACCGCCGCACAGCTGCTGCACCCCAGCGAGTACGTGCAGCAGTTGCGCGCGACCACGCCGGAGATCCGCCAGCCATGACCGCCCAGCGTTCCCTGTTCCGCCGCGTCATTCCCTCGCCGATGCTCAGCATCATGGTGGTGGCGTTCTGGCTGCTGATGTCCGACAGCTTCACCCTCGGCCAGATCGTGCTGGGGCTGGTACTGGGCGTGGTGGTGCCACTGTTTGCCGCGCGCCTGGACCGCGAGTTCGCGCGCATCGGCACGCTGCGTCCGTTGCCGAAACTGCTGTGCGTGACCCTGTGGGACATCCTGATGTCCAACATCCGCGTCGCCATCCAGGTGCTCGGCCCGGAGAAGAACATCCACCCCGGTTTCATCTGGTTGCCGCTGGACATCGCCAACATCCACGGCATCGCCGCGCTGACCAGCATGATCACCCTGACCCCGGGCACGGTCTCGGCCGCGCTCAGCGACGACCGCAAGTTCCTGCTGGTGCATGTGCTGCACCTGGAGGACCCACAGGACCTGATCGATACGATCAAGCGCCGTTACGAGGCGCCGTTGATGGAGATCTTCCCATGACCGGTTTTGAAGTCATCCAGACCACCCTGGTGGTGTGCATGCACGTGGTCGGCCTGGCCATGCTGCTGGCCACCTGGCGCCTGCTGCGCGGGCCGACCGTGCCCGACCGCATCCTCGCGCTGGACACCCTGTCGGTGACCGCGATCGCCGAGCTGATGCTGTTCGGCATGTACCTCAACTCGCCGATCTACTTCGAGGCGGCGCTGATCATCGCCATGCTCGGCTTCGGCAGCACCGTGGTGCTGAGCAAGTTCGTGCTGCGCCGGGACATCGTCGAATGATCACCGCGATCCAGATCGGCCTGTCGATCCTGCTGCTGTTCGGCTGCTTCTTCATCCTGGTCGGCGCACTGGGCCTGGTGAAGCTGTCCACCTTCTTCAAGCGCCTGCACGCACCGACCAAGGCCAGCACACTGGGCGTGGGCTGCGTACTGGTGTGTTCGGTGTGCTACCACATCTTCCTGGGCCAGGACCCGCAGCCGCGCGAGCTGCTGATCACCGTGTTCCTGTTCATCACCGCACCGATCAGCGCGCACATGATGGCCAAGGCCGCGCTGTCGCTGCTGATGGAGAAGCGCCCCAGCCTGCCCGGCAACGAGCCGGTTGCCGAAGAACAGATGCCTCCGCCGGAACCGGTGCGGGATGAAGAAACCTCGCAGAGCCGATAGTTCCGGTAGAGGCCGACCTTGGTCGGCGCTTTGTTTCCCGGAGTGCCAACCAAGGTTGGCACCCACCGGGTGATCGGTGGTAGGTGCCGACCGTTGGTCGGCACGGAACCAACCGCATCCACGCATGGCGTGGATCTACCGACCGCAATGCCCGGTAGGTGCCGACCTTGGTCGGCGCTTTGTCTCCCCGAGTGCCAACCAAGGTTGGCACCCACCGGGTGATCGGTGGTGGGTGCCGACCGTTGGTCGGCACGAAATCATGCGCATCCACGCATGGCGTGGATCTACAACGCCGGTGCGCCGACCAGCAGCAGCTCCAGCACGAACCAGCCAACAAACGCGACCAGCAGGATCACGCCTTCGCCCCGGCTGATCTTCAGGTCGCCACGCAGCATCGGGTACAGCACCAGCGCGAAGGCCAGCAGCGCCGGCAGTTCCAGGCGCACGAACGAGGCCGGTAGCGCCAGCGGCTGCAGCACCGCCATCGCACCGATCACCAGCAACAGGTTGACCACGCTGGAACCCAGTACGTGACCCAGCACCATGTCGCCATGGCCACGGCGCGCGGCCGCAATGGCGGTGGCCACCTCCGGCAACGCGGTGCCGATCGCTACCGGCAGCAGGCCGACCAGCAGCGGCGTCCAACCCAGGGCTGCGCCGAAGTCCGCCGCGGCCCCCACCACCAGGCGTGCGCCCCAGTACAGGGCCAGCGCCGCGATCAGCACCCGCAGCACGTTCAACGGCAGACTGGTGCGGCTCAGTGCGGACTCGGCGATGGCCGCCTGCACCTCGGTGCTCTCGCTACGACCACGGCGCAGCAGCAGCACCTGCACCACGATGAAGCCGGCCAGCAGTACGCCGCCCTCCCAGCGTGCCAGGCCGCCATCAAGACCGAACAGGATCAGCAACACGCCGGCCGCCAGCAGCGACCACCACAACACCGTCTGCAGGCGCGCGCGCAGCAGCAGGGGCGCAGCCATGGCCGCCACGGCCAGGGTCAGGCCTAGGTTGACGATGCTGCTGCCCACCGCATTGCCGAGTGCCAACTCTGGCTGGCCGACAGCCAGCGCGCGCGCGTTGACCGCCAGTTCCGGCAACGAGGTGGTCACCCCAAGCAGCAGCAGGCCGGCGGTGAACGGGCTGGCCCCGAAGCGCTGGGCCAGGCCGGACACGGCCTTGACGATGGAGTCCCCACCCAGCGCCAGCAACAGCAGGCCGAGCAGGAACCAGGCAATGGCAATGGCGATCATCGAGCACTCCCCCAGCGGTCGTGGCGCGATTCTACGCTTGGCCCGCGTACATGGCTGGGCCCTCGATCAAGAATCAGCCACAGCCTTCCGCATAATCGACCTGTGGGGTGCGACCGACCCGCCAAGCGCCGACCCGGCCATCGGCACCGAGCGCGAAGTCGATCACCGCAGCACCCTCCTGCGCCGGGCGAACGCGCAGGTGCTGGGCCTTCTCGTCGTACTTGTCGGGGCCGACGTCAGCCCGCTCCGGGTACAGCACCTGCAGCTCGCCCAGGGTCATGCCGACCTTGCCGCCGCCCGGCGCGGTGATGGCAGCGCTGCGCACGTCGTAACGCACCAGCTTGCGCGCCTCGATCATCAGGCGCGGATCCTCGGCATCCTGCGGGCGCAGGAAGTAGCAGCCGTCATTGCCGTCGTCGGCCGGCAGGGGCTTGCCACTGGCATCGGTGCCCAGCCCCTGCAACGGCGTGCCGAAGCCGGCGCGGACCTCGGCGATGCCAGCGCCCAGCTTTGCGCCGGCGAAGCCGTCCAGGCGTGCCGGGCCCTGTTCTGCTGCCGGTGCAGGCACAGCAGGAGCAGCAGCGGCGGGTGCGGGAGTCGCATCAACCACGGCGGGTGCCTCGGCAGTGCGGTTGCAGGCGGTGAGCGAAAGGAGCAACAGACCAGCAAGCGGAAGGTGCTTCATCGGTGCGGTTCCCTGGCACGAAGATGGCTGCACGCTAGCCCATCCTGTGTGCAGGCGCTGCATTGTCATCTCGGTTTCATCGCCCTCGTTCAGGCTCGGCGTGCACCGACTTGGCTGTCCCTTCCATGCAACCGCGCAAGACCGATCTCGCCCGAACCGCGCTGCAGGCCCATCGCGCGCCGCTGGACATGCGCCAGCGACGGCTGCTGATCCTGTGCGACGGCCAGCGCACCGTTGCCGACCTGACCGGCCTGCTCGGCCAGGAGGCCCCGGCGATGGTGATCCAACTGGTGCAGGCGGGCTATCTGGCGACCGGCACGGCAACGGTGGCGGCGCCTCCTCACGCCGTTGCCGAACCGGCCGATGCGGCGCCGGTGAAGGCGCAAACGACCGTCACCGCCCCGCCGGTCGAACGACGCCGTTCGCTGGTGGCGGCGCGCATCTATGTGCTGGGCATCCTGGAGATGCAGCGGCATCCACAGGCAGCGGCGCTGTTCCGCGACCTGCAGCAGGCGCGTGCGGAAAATGAGGTGCTGCAGCGGCTGCAGTCGGCAATGCAGCTGCTGCCCGGGCTGACCTCGGACGGCTATTGCCAGCGCGTGCGCCAACGCCTGCTGGAGGCGCTGCCACTGGAGCATTGCGACGCATTCGCCGAGGCCGCCTAAAGAAAAAGGGGACGGAGGGGATTAAGTCGTTTCAAGCACACGTGTGCTGTTTGCGACTTAATCCCCTCCGTCCCCTTTTCCGTGTCAGCGGAAGTTGTTGCGCAGGCCGTTCCAGCACTGCTGGTAGTCGCCCTGCCGGTGGCCGGCGACCAGCGCCTGCGCGGTGGGGCGGATCACTGCGCGGGTCTCGAACATGAAGGCCATCGTGTCCTTGATCACGTCCGCCTTGGACAGGTCCGCATTGGAGGCCTTGTCGAAGGTCGGCGCATCCGGGCCGTGGCCGCTCATGCAGTTGTGCAGCGACGCGCCACCCGGCACGAAGCCTTCGGCCTTGGCGTCGTAGGCGCCATGCACCAGGCCCATGAACTCGCTGGCGATGTTGCGATGGAACCACGGCGGGCGGAACGTGTTCTGCGCCACCAGCCAGCGCGGCGGGAAAATCGCGAAGTCCATGTTGCTGGTCCCCGGCGTGTCACTGGGCGAATGCAGCACCAGGAAGATCGACGGATCCGGGTGGTCGTAGCTGATCGAACCGATGGTGTTGAAGCGACGCAGGTCGTAGCGGTACGGCGCGTAGTTGCCGTGCCAGGCCACCACGTCCAGCGGCGAATGGTCGATCGGTGCACGCCACAGGCGGCCCTCGAACTTGGCGATCAGCTCGAAATCGCCATCCACATCCTCGAACGCTGCGTGCGGGGTTTCGAAGTCGCGCGGATTGGCCAGGCCGTTGGAACCGATCGGGCCGAGGTCGGGCAGCTTCAGCAGCGCACCGTAGTTCTCGCAGATGTAGCCGCGGCTCGGGCCGTCGGGCAGTTCGACGCGGAAACGCACGCCGCGCGGGATCACCGCGATCTGCTGCGGCTCGATCTCGATCACGCCCAGCTCGGTCAGCAGGCGCAGCGCGCCCAGCTGCGGCACGATCAGCAGTTCGCCGTCAGCGTTGTAGAAATAGCGGCCGACCATGTCGCGGTTGGCAGCGTAAAGGTGGATGCCCACGCCGGCATGCGCATCGGGCGAGCCGTTGCCACCCATCGTGTACAGGCCTTCGACGAAGTCGGTCGGCAGCTCCGGCAGTGGCAGCGGGCTCCAGCGCAGCTGGTTCGGCGAGGCCGGCTGCGCGCCGAAATCACACTGCAGCTGCGCCTGCGCGAACGGGGTGAACTCGCCATGGGTCACCGCCGGGCGGATCCGGTACAGCCAGCTGCGGCGGTTGCTGCCACGCGGCGCGGTGAAGGCGGTGCCGGTCAGCTGTTCGGCGTACAGGCCGTGGGCCACCTTCTGCGGCGAGTTCTGCCCGACCGGCAGCGCGCCGGCGACGGCCTCGGTGGCGAACTCGTTGCCGAAGCCGGACTGGTAGCCGCGGGCGGTGATGGCGGGGGACATGGGAACTCCAGAGATTGCCGGCCAGCGGCCGGCACGACCATTCGGACAGGCAATGTCGGCGGGAAGCCGACATTGCCTGCAGACCTTACAGCACGCCGCGGCGGATCTGGTCGCGCTCGATGCTCTCGAACAGTGCGGTGAAGTTGCCTTCGCCGAAGCCTTCGTTGCCCTTGCGCTGGATGATCTCGAAGAAGATCGGGCCAATGCAGTTCTGGGTGAAGATCTGCAGCAGCTTGCGCTGGTGGGTTTCCGGATCGGCATCGATCAGGATCTTGTTCTTCGCCAGGCGCGCCACGTCTTCACCGTGGTTCGGCACGCGCTGGTCGATCACGTCGAAGTAGGTCTCCGGCGTGTCGAGGAAGTCCACGCCCTGCGCGCGCATCGCTTCGACGGTCTCGTAGATGTTCTCGGTGAAACAGGCGATGTGCTGGATGCCCTCGCCCTTGTACGCGTCCAGGTACTCGTTGATCTGGCTCTTCGGGTCGGACGATTCGTTCAGCGGGATGCGCACGATGCCGTCCGGCGCGGTCATCGCCTTGGACACCAGACCGGTCTTCAGGCCCTTGATGTCGAAGTAGCGGATCTCGCGGAAGTTGAACAGGCGCTCGTAGTAGTCCGACCACTGCTGCATGTTGCCGAAGTACAGGTTGTGGGTCAGGTGGTCGATGAAGGTCAGGCCGAAGCCGAACGGATGCAGGTCGGCACCGGCGATCGGCTCGTAGTCGCCGTCGAAGATGCTGCCGGCGCTGCCGTAGCGGTCGACCAGGTACAGCATGCAGTCGCCGATGCCCTTGATGACCGGCGCGCTGACCGCCTTGCTGTCCGGCTTGAAGGCGATGGCTTCGGCGCCGTTGCCCAGCGCGGTCTGGTAGACCTCCTGGCCCGGCTTCTTGAAGCGGATGGCGAAGCCACAGGCGCACGGACCGTGCTTTTCGGCGAAGTCGGCGGCGAACGAATCGGGGGCTTCATTGACCAGGAAGTTGACGTCGCCCTGGCGATAGACGGTAATCGGACGCTGCTTGTGCTTGAGCACCGCGCTGAAGCCCATCTTCCGGAAGTACTCGTGCAGCTCCTGGCCACGGCCGGCCGGGGCGGCGAATTCGACGAACTCGAAGCCGTCGATGCCCATCGGGTTCTCGAAGGTGGTGACCTGCATGCCGGGGTTGGGGTGCGAGGCGGTCGGGACTGCGGTATTCATGGCGTGGCTCCGAATCGGTACCGCATCGGTACAAACCAGGTGCGGGCAGGTAGGGACCCGGCGAGAATGCAGGGTCTGGACCTACCCCTTATAGTTACACTTGAAACCACCAGCAAGGTGCACCGCAACATGAGCCCCGCCGATCCTGCCTCGACCCGCCTGCGTGCCTCGCACGTCCTGCTCGACCTGGAACAGTTCCTGCCGTACCGGCTGAGCGTGCTGTCCAACCGGGTCAGCGGCAACATCGCCAAGCTATACGGCGATCGTTACGGTCTGGCGATTCCCGAATGGCGGGTCATCACCATCCTGGCGCTGTACCCGGGCTCCTCGGCCAGCGAGGTCTCCGACCGCACGGCGATGGACAAGGTGGCGGTCAGCCGCGCCGTGGCCCGCCTGCTGGAGCGCGGCTTCATCAAGCGCGAGACCCACGGCGATGACCGCCGCCGCTCGGTACTGGCGCTGTCGGCAGCTGGCTTCGAGGTGTACGAGACCATCGCACCGATGGTGATCGAGATCACCCGCAAGCTGATGTCGGTGCTGAGCGAGGAGGAGGAGCAGGTGCTTGAAAAGCTGATCCTGCGCCTGGCCGGCGACGGCCTGGAGCGGATGGGCGAAGGGGTCTGAAAGAAAAAGGGGACGGAGGGGATTAAGTCGTTTCAGGCACACCTGTGCTGATTGCGGCTTAATCCCCTCCGTCCCCTTTTTCAGCTCAGATGCTTGCGCCGTGCATGGATCCACGGCACGGCCAGTGCGGCAATGGCACCGCCGGCGAAGCCGAGCGAGGCGGCGACGGTGGCTGCTTCGACCGCCCCCGGCAACGCCAGCGCCGCAGCCACCAACAGCAGCGACGGCAGGCCGACGAAGGTGCCCAGGAAGAAATGCCAACGCGGCGACCAGGTGTTGAGCTGCAGCAGGCTGACCGGTTGCCAGGCTTCCGAGGCGGCGTCCTCGGCAATCTTCGCCACGGCCTTGGCCAGGTCCACTTCCGGCAGCGCGCGTCCCAGGCGGGCGGTGGCCAGCAGTTCGGCCACGGCCTCCACCGGTGGGAAACCGGACGGCCACGCCACCGGTGCCGGCACGCCGTAGGCGGTCAGCAGCGGAACACTCAGCCAGGGCGCCACCAGCGGGCGCATGCGGCGGCGGCCATGCACGCACCAGATCTGCGGCTGGCCATGCGCAGTGACGCTGTACAGCGCCAGTTCGTTGGCCGGCGGATAGCCGAGCATGGTCACCCGCGCCGCCAGGCTGTCCTGGCCCATCGCTCGCAGGAAGCCGGGTCGGCTGCGCCCTTCCTGCATCCACGCCAGCCCCAGTGCACCCACCAGATACGCCTCGGCCACGTCCTTGCTGCCGGCGGTGGCGCGTTCGTCGCTGGCCAGGTACCAGGCCAGCGATTTCGGTTCGGCGACATCGTCCAGGCCCCAGCGGCTGTCGTCACCCAGCACATGGCGCACCGGCAGGCGCGCGGGCGCGGTCTCGCCACGCTCGCCTGGCTGCAGGAACGGCAGCACGCCCTGGATGAAGGTGGACAGTTCGATCGCGCGCACGCCATGGCCCTGCCATTCCGGCGGCAACAGTCCGGCCAGCTGGCCGTCGGCGGCCAATGCATCGAGCCGTGATTTCTGCTCGACCAGTTTCTGCACCGCACCCTTCAGCACCACGTTGTCGGGCAACGCGATCTGCGGCAGGCGGTGGCGCGGCGGTGCCAGTTCAACAGCGTCCTCGCCGATGCCCGCGTCATCCAGCAGCGCCTCCTGCGGTGGCAGCGTCACGCCCTCGCCTGCGCCGTCCTCGGCCAGGTCGCTGGCAGGTTCGGGCAATCGTTCGGCGTGGTCGCTGTGCATGGGCGTTCCGGTAGGTTGCGTCGACGGGGCGTCGACTGAGGTCCTTGCCGGTAACGGCGAACGCGGTGCGATATTGAGATGCCGATTCCGGGAATGTGACCGCAACCACAGTAGATCCACGCCATGCGTGGATGCGACCCGACCTCAGCGCCGACCAACGGCCGGCCCCCACCAACCCTGCCGGCCAGCGGCCGGCACTACCGGTCAGGTGCCCATTGTTTCAGGAAGGCGCTCACCCGCGCGGGCTGGAACGCTTCGCCACGGCGCAGCTCACCGGTGGCCTGCGAGACCAGCAGGCTTCCATCAGCATCCAGCACCAGCAGCCGCGGATAGTCCCGCTCCATCACCGGGAACTGAGCGAAGAAGGCGGTGTTGGGCTGCTCGTCGCTGGCGTTGACCTTCACCCACACGTAGTGGGCATCGCGGAAGCGGCGCAGGTCGCCGTTGCCTTCCACGATCTCGTCCAGCGCATGGCATCGGTCGCAGGCGGCATTGCCGACCTCCAGCAGGATGCGCTTCTTGCCGCGCTGGGCTTCCACCTTGGCGGTGGCCAGATCATCGGCGGGGTCGCGGGCCGGGTCGAACTGTGCGCCGAGCCCGGCGATGGCGGCGATGTCCGCCGCCACCGGGGTGTTGCCCGAGGCCACCGGTTCGCTGGGGTCAGCGACCGGTGGCTCGGTGGGTCGGGTATCCAGAGGCTGCGTGGGCTCGGCGGCTGCAGGCGGTTGCGGTTGGGAACAGGCGCCGATCAGCGCCGCACAGACCACCACCATTGCACCACCGAGCTTGCTGCGCATGCCTTCTACCCTCTCATCATCATTTGACGCCGTGCATCAGCTTGTTGATCAGCGGGGCGACCAGGAACAGCACCACGCCGGAGCCGATCAGGGCCCAGAACCCGAAGGTATACCCCTTCAGGGCCGACTCGACCGTCATGCCGCCTTCACCACTGACCACGCCAGCGAAGATGCCCGACAGGTTGTTGCCGATGCCGGTGGACAGGAACCAGCCACCCATGCCAAAGCCAACCAGGCGCACCGGGGCCAGCTTGGTCACCATCGACAGGCCGATCGGCGACAGGCACAGCTCACCCACCGACTGGATGACGTAGACCATGAACAGGGTCCAGAACGGGATCTTGCCGTCCACGACCATCTGCGACAGCGCGTACATCAGCAGGGCGAAGGCGGCGCCGTTGAACAGCAGGCCCAGGCCGAACTTGCGCGGAATGGACGGATTGGCGCGGCCCAGGGCCACCCAGATCCAGGCGATGATCGGCGCCAGGGTGATGATGGCCACCGAGTTGACCGACTGGAACCACGCGGTCGGGAAGGTCCAGTCACCCATCTGGCGGTTGACGATGTTCTCGGCCAGGAAGGTGAACGAGCTGCCTGCCTGTTCGAAGAACATCCAGAACATCACGTTGAAGGCGAAGATGATCAGCATGGCGATCACGCGGTCGCGCTGCACCTTGCCCTCGCGGATGCCCTCGACCAGCAGCAGGATGGCCAGCGCGGTGAACATCGCACCCAGGATCCAGGCCAGTGCGGTGGCGCCGGTGGCCAGCAGGAAGTAGGCGACCGGGATGGCGACCAGGGCACCGACCAGCACCATGATGATGCGGCCGAAACCTTCAGCGCCGGCCGGCGGTGCACCAATGCCCTTCAGGCCGGCACGACCGATGTAGAACCACACCAGCGAGATCAGCATGCCCACGCCCGAAGCGATGAACACGACCTTGTAGGACGGCATCGCGTCGGTACCGAAGACCTTGCGGGCCAGGTACTCGGTCAGCACCGGGGCGATCATCGCGCCGATGTTGATGCCCATGTAGAAGATGGTGAAGCCCGAATCGCGACGCTCGTCCTTCAGGCCGTACAGCTTGCCGACCATGGTCGAGATGTTCGGCTTGAACAGGCCGTTGCCGACGATGATCGTGGCCAGGCCGAGCTTGAAGATGTGCTCCTGCGGCAGCGAGATCATGAACAGGCCGGCGGCCATGATGATCGCGCCGGTCAGGATCGATCGCTGATAGCCCAGTACCCGGTCGGCCACGTAGCCACCGAAGATCGCTGCGGCATACACCAGGGCCAGGTAGGCGCCGTAGATGCGGCTGGCGTCGCCTTCACCGGCAGCGCTGCCGTTGTAGAACTGGGCGACGATGTACAGCACCAAGGCCCAACGGATGCCATAGAACGCAAAGCGCTCCCAGAACTCGGTCATGAACAGCATCCACAACGGGCGCGGGTGGCCCAGCGTGGTCTTGAAGTCCGGCAGCGCCGGCTCTGGGGTGTTCGCAGTGGCGTTTAGGCTCATGCGGATTTCCTGGTTCGGTGGATGACGAGCACGTCCGATGTGCAGTTGGAGCAACGCGCGAGGATCACCGACTTCTGGCGTTCACGTCAAATACACGCCGTTTGAGGCAGGTGCCAGCCTGCTCCCTGAACTTGCATCTGAAACGATCCAGCCGCCGGCCGGGATCCAAGCTGAATACGGATCAGCCCTGCTCTGCCGGGGGCGCGGCCTGCAGGCTGGTGCGCACCTGGAACAGTTCGGGGAAGAAGGTCAGTTCCAGCGCCTTGGCCAGGAAGCCCACGCCGGACGAGCCGCCAGTTCCGCGCTTGAAGCCGATCACCCGCATCACGGTGCGCATGTGTCGGAATCGCCACAGCTGGAAGGCGGTCTCCAGGTCCACCAGGTCCTCGCACAGCGAGTACTCGCGCCAGTAGCGGTCGGTGTCCTGGTAGATGCGTTCGAAGACCGGCTGCAGTGCGTCGTCGGCCACATGCGGCTGGGTCCAGTCATGGGCCTCGTAGACCGCCGGGACCGCATGGCCGAAGCGGGCCAGGTACTTCAGGAATTCCTCGTACAGGCTGGGCGCCTCCAGCACGGTGCGCAGCTGCGCCTGCCCGGCCGCATCGTGCTCGAACACCTGCAGCATCTGCGCGTTCTTGTTGCCCAGCAGGAACTCGATGTAGCGGTACTGCAGCGACTGGAAGCCCGACGACGGGCCCAGCACGTCGCGGAAGCCCATGTACTCGGACGGCGTCAGCGTTTCCAGCACCGACCACTGCTCGGTCAGCTGGCGCAGCACCTGCTTGCTGCGCGCCAGCACCTTGCGGCACTGCCAGACTTCATCGCGCTGCAGGAAGCCGATTGCGGCACGCAGCTCATGACCCAGCAGCTTCAGCCACAGCTCCGAGGTCTGGTGCTGGATGATGAAGAGCATCTCGTCATGGTGCGGCGGGTTGGACAGCGGCTGCTGCGCGCTGAGCAGCTGGTCCAGCCGCAGGTAGCCGCCGTAGGTCAGGCGTCCCTGCAGGTCGGTGTGGATGCCGGCTTCGAGATCGCGTTGGTTGTTGTCGACGGACATGGGCGGGACCAGATCGGGGGCGGCAAGGGTAGCGCGTTGCCGCCATGCTGGCAGCCGCCGGGTCCATACCCGGGCGTGCGGTTGGCCGTGGAGCATCGGCCGATCCCGGGCCTGCGCGTGGAACCGTCCAGGGCGTTGTACTGGCGGTCAGCCAGAGGCGTATTCTGATGCTTTGCAGCAACGACTGAATACGTTGTTGTTATTGGCCCCCCACCCGCCGGCAGGGGTAAAACGGGGAATCGCCGTGTTGCGGCGCAGGAAGGCTATTCCGTACGCGTTCCTTAACATGGCGATTCATATCATTTGTAACTTCTCTGTCGAAGGTGCAGTACGCAATGACGGTTGCCGCTGAATTCAAGATCGAATACCTGCAGTACCTGGATACGGACGGCACGCTCGTCCGCGATGACCTGCCCGCGTCGCTGCGCGACCCCAAGGTCCTGGTACCGCTGTTCAAGCAGATGCTGTTCGTACGTACGTTCGACAGCAAATCCATCGCGCTGCAGCGCACCGGCAAGCTCGGCACCTATGCCGCCTGCCTGGGCCACGAAGCCGCGCACGTGGGTATCGGCGCTGCGATGCAGAAGGACGACGTGTTCGCACCTTCGTACCGCGAGTATGGCGCGATGTTCATGCGTGGCGTGCGCCCGCACGACGTGCTGATGTACTGGGGCGGCGACGAACGCGGCAACGATTACGGCGGCAACGCGGCCAAGGACTTCCCGTTCTGTGTGCCGATTTCCACCCAGTGCCTGCACGCCGCCGGCGCGGCGCTGAAGTTCAAGCTCAACAAGGAAGCGCAGATCGCGGTGGCCGTGTGCGGCGACGGCGGCAGCTCCAAGACCGACTTCTACGCAGCACTGAATTCGGCCGGCGCCTACAAGCTCCCGCTGATCCTGTGCATCGTCAACAACGGTTGGGCCATCTCGGTCCCGCGTTCGGCCCAGACCGGTGCCGAAACGCTGGCGCAGAAAGGCCTGGCCGGCGGCCTGCACTGCCTGCAGGTGGACGGCAACGACCTGATCGCAGTGCTGGCGGCAATGGAGCAGGCGCGCGAACGTGCGCTGGCCGGCGACGGCGGCACCGTGCTGGAACTGATGACCTACCGCCTGTCCGACCACACCACCGCCGATGACGCGCGCCGTTACCGCGACGACGCCGAAGTGAAGGATGCCTGGCAACGCGAGCCGATGCTGCGCCTGCGCAAGTACCTGATCAACGCCGGTGTGTGGAGCGAAGACGAAGAGACCGCCTGGGTTGCCGAGTGCGGCAAGCGCGTGGACGAGGAAGTGAACCTGTACCTCAACACGCCGGTGCAGCCGGTCGAGGCGATGTTCGACTTCCTGTATGCCGATCCGCCGCCGGACCTGCTGGCCCAGCGTGCCCAGGCGATCGCCCTGGAGAAGCGCCATGGATGAGATCAAGAACGGCGCGCCCGGCGCGCACACCAACGCCGCCGACAGCGCTGCTGTCGCGCGCGGAGATGACAGCATGACCACCACCCCGATCACCCTCATCGAAGCCATCACCCAGGCGCTGGCCTGGGAGCTGGAACACGACCCGTCGGTGCTGGTGCTGGGCGAAGACGTGGGCGTCAACGGCGGCGTGTTCCGCGCCACTGCCGGTCTGCAGCAGCGCTTCGGCTCGGACCGCATCCTCGACACCCCGCTGGATGAAACCACCATCGCCGGCCTGACCATCGGCCTGGCCGCACAGGGCATGAAGCCGGTGGCCGAAGCCCAGTTCGACGGCTTCATGTACCCGATGGTCGACCATATCGTCTGCCACGCCGCACGCCTGCGTTACCGCACCCGTGGCCGCCTGCACTGCCCGATGGTGCTGCGCGTGCCGTGGGGCGGTGGCATCCGCGCGCCGGAACACCACAGCGAAGCCAACGAGGCGATCTTCACCAACGTGCCGGGCTTGCGCGTGGTGCTGCCGTCGTCGCCGCAGCGTGCCTACGGCCTGCTGCTGGCCGCGATCCGCGAACCGGATCCGGTGATCTACATGGAGCCCAAGCGCATCTACCGCCAGTACAAGGAAGTGGTCGTCAACGACGGCGAAGCCTTGCCGCTGGACGTGTGCTTCGTGCTGCGCGACGGCACCGACGTGACCCTGGTGACCTGGGGCGCGCAGGTGAAGGAAGCGCTGGAAGCGGCCGACAAGCTGGCCGGTGAAGGCATCAGTGCCGAAGTCATCGACGTGGCCACGCTGCGCCCGCTGGACTTCGCCACCATCGCCGAATCGGTGGCCAAGACCGGCCGCTGCGTGATCGTGCAGGAGGCCCCGAAGACCGCGGGCTTCGGCGCCGAGATCGCCGCGCGCCTGGCCGAGGAATCGATCTACGACCTGCTGGCCCCGGTCGAGCGCGTTACTGGCTACGACACCCACATTCCGCTGTTCCGCCTGGAAATGAAGTACCTGCCGAGCGTTGAGCGGATCGTGGCTGCGGCCAAGCGCGCGGTGGCGGCCGGCTGACATGCGGGCCCGCCTTCTGGGGGCTTACCGCAGCCAGTATCCCAACCCGCTCCGGTTCCGCACCGGCCAGATCGTCGAAGTAGGTGTCCGTGACGAGGAATGGCCGGCGTTTGCCTGGGTACGCACCAACGATGGGCGCGCTGGATGGGCGCCCATCGCCTGGTTGCAGCTGCTGGACGAGGGTCGCGCCGAAGCCCTGTGCGACTACGACGCCCGCGAGCTGGATGTGGAAAGCGGCGAGATGGTGAAGCTTCATCACGAACACGGCGGGTGGTGGTGGTCCGAGCGCGCCAATGGCGCGACGGGTTGGCTGCCGGCCCGCGAACTGGAACTGCTGGAAGAGAACTGCAAATGAGCCAGACCAAGAACTTCAACCTGCCCGACCTGGGCGAAGGCCTGCCGGACGCGACCATCGTCGAGTGGTTCGTCAAGGAGGGCGATGTGATCAAGCTGGACGAGCCGCTGGTCTCGATGGAGACCGCCAAGGCCGTGGTGGAAGTGCCCTCGCCGTTCTCCGGCAAGGTGCTGAAGCTGTCCGGCGGCGCCGGCGACATCATCCCGACCGGATCGGTGCTGGCCAGCTTCGAACTGGACCCGAACCTGCCGCAGCGTGCCGATGGCCAGGACACCGGCCACAGCCATGGCCACGCAGCACCGGCCGCACCGGCCGCCGCACCGACCCCGCCGCCGCTGCCGGCTGCACCGGTCGCCGCGGAGGAAGCCAAGCCCGCCGCGGCCGAACGTGATGACGCCGGTACCGTGGTCGGCGCCATGCAGAGCTCCAATGCCGTGCATGCCGAACAGGCGCTGGCCGTCGGTGGCGTCAAGGCCGTGCCGGCCGTGCGTGCGATGGCGCGCAAGCTGGGCGTGGACCTGAGCCGCGTGGCCGCTACCGGCACCGATGGCGCGGTGACCATGGCCGACGTCAAGCAGGCCGCCGCCAACGGCACCGCCAAGCTCGGCGCTGCTCCGGCGCCGGTCGCTGCCGCCGCGTATGCCGCGCCAGCCCCGGCGCAGGTGTCTGCCCCGGTGCAGAGCGAAGCCCGCACCCCGCTGTCTGCTGCCGGCAAGCCGATGCGCACCCAGCCGCCGGGCGTGGTCGCCAAGGGCCAGCCGGAACCGCTCAAGGGCGTGCGCCGCAACATGGCCCGCGTGATGGCCGATGCGCACAGCAAGGTGGTGCCGACCACGCTGAACGACGACGCCGACATCCATGCCTGGCTGCCCGGCAACGACGTCACCGCCCGCCTGGTGCGTTCGATCGTGGTCGCCGCACAGAAGGTGCCGGCGATGAACGCCTGGTTCGACGGTGAAGCGCTGACCCGTACCCTGCATGCGCAGGTGGACATCGGCATCGCCGTGGACACCGACGACGGCCTGTTCGTGCCGGCCCTGCGCAATGCCGACATGCTCGATGCACGTGGCATCCGCGAAGGCGTCAACCGCCTGCGCGAGCAGGTGGAATCGCGTTCGATCGCCGCCTCGGAACTGAGCGGCTACACCATCTCGCTGTCCAACTTCGGCATGTTCGCCGGCCGCTACGCGACCCCGGTCGTGGTGCCACCGTGCGTGGCCATCGTCGGTGCCGGCCGTGCCCGTCACCAGATGACCCCGGTGATGGGCGGCGTGGAAGCACACAAGGTGATCCCGCTGTCGGTCACCTTCGACCACCGCGCGGCGACCGGCGGCGAAGCCGCCCGCTTCCTGCGCGCGATGATGGACGACCTGGCACTGGCCAGCTGATCGACCACCTGACCGGTGGGTGCCAACCGTTGGTTGGCACATGACTTGGAAAAAACGCCGGGCATTGCCCGGCGTTTTTTTGTGCCTGCATCCACGCATGGCGTGGGTCTACACAATGCGGGCGATCAATCGCGCGCCACCATGCCCTCGGCACGGCTGTAGACACGCAGGCGATGACCATCCGGATCGGCGCCGACGAAGGTGTGGCCGAACTCCAGCGTCACCGGCGCCTGCAGGATCTGCACGCCGAGTGCGCGCCACGCATCGTGCATCTGCTGCACAGCCTCCGGGTTGGCGACCACCATCGCCAGTTCCGCGGCGCCGGCGTGCGCGGACACCGGCGGCTGCACGTCATCGCGCTGCCATAGGCCCAGTGCGGCGCCATCGCCGAGCAGGAACAGGGCAAAGCCGGGCGACTGCTCGACCGGCGGCTTGCCGAGGATGCCGCTGTAGAAAGTCGCGCTGGCGGCGACGTCGCGCACGTACTGCAGCAGGGTGCTGGGCGTGAACATGGGGAAGCTCCGTTGTTGGGAGCCTTCATGGTGGTACGGCCCTGCTGACAGATTCTGTCAGTAGCGTCGAGCGTGCTCGACGGTTGCTGCCGTTGCTCTGGTAGATGTCGAGCTTGCTCGACTGCTGTTCGCGAAGATCAAGGGCAGTCGAGCAAGCTCGACCCCTACCAGGAGCAAAGAGCGAAGGCCGCCCTCCCCAGCAGCAGGAAGCGAAGTGCGGAAGCAGTCGAGCAAGCTCGACGCTACGAACGGTCCAGCCAGTCCGGGGCGATGCCCTGCGCCTTCTGCCAGCTTCGCAGCAGGGTGGCGCGCGGCACAAGGTAATGATCCTCCAGCGCGCGTACCTGGCGGATGCGATCCAGCCGGAAATGGCGGAAATCCTCGCGGCTCTCACACCACGCCGCCAGCATCGGCACTTCATCAAAATAGCCCAGCGCGAACGGCCAGACGGTGCGCTCGCTGCGCTGGCCGTGCGCGTCCTGGTAGCCGAACGTCAGGCGCTGCTGCGAACCCACCGCCTCACGCACGGCCTGCAGACGCGCGGCGGGAACCTTCGCCGCGGCGCGCGAAGGGCCCACGCGCAGGCCACTGTCACGCAGCGCCTCACGGCGGGCAGCAGGCAACACATGCGCGATGCGCGCCAGGGCGTCGCGTGCGGCGTCGGCCAGCGCCGGCTCAGTGCGCGCTGCAACCCAGCGCAGGCCCAGCACCAGTGCATCGATCTCGGCGGGCGGCAGGGTCATCGGTGGCAGCGTATCGCTCGGCGCCAGCAGGTAGCCCACGCCGGCCTCGCCACGCAGGTCAGCGCCCTGCTCGCGCAGGGTTTCGATATCGCGGTACAGCGTGCGCAGGCTGATGCCCAGCGCGTCAGCCAGCACCTGCCCGGCCACCGGCCGCCGATGGCGGCGCAGCAGCTGTTGAAGCTGTGTCAGGCGCAGCGCACGCGACATCAGCCGACCAGTGCGCTCGATGCCACCACGTGCTCACCCGGTTGCGGGGCCAGCGCGGCCTCGACCAGTGCCTTGGCGATCTCACTGGCCGGGTTGATCCGCCACGCCCGTGGCAACACCGGCCCCAATGCACCCAACACCGTCAGTGCGAAACGCTCGCCACGGCGCACCTCGTTGCGCTCGCCACCTATCAGCCCTGGGCGAACCAGGGTCAACGATGCGAAGGGCAGCGCGCGCAGATCGCGCTCCAGCTCACCCTTCACCCGGCTGTAGAAGATCGACGACTGCGGGTTGGCACCGGCGGCGGAATTCAGCACATAGGTCTGTGCACCCTGTGCCTGTGCCAGCCGGGCGAACGCCAGCGGGTAATCATGGTCGATGCGATGGAAAGCCTCGCGGCTGCCGGCCTGGGCAATGGTGCTGCCCAGCGCGCAGATGACCGCGTCCACGCGCGCCCACTCGGCGGCGGCAGGCAGCGCATCGAAGGCCAGCACCGGGTTCTCCAGCTTCCCGTGGGTCATGCCCAACGGGCGGCGGGTGGGAGCAACCACGCCACTGCAGCGCGGGTCGTCCAGCAGCCGGGACAGGGTCAGCCCGCCCACCAGGCCCGTCGCCCCCAGCAACATCACGCGCATCACCACCTCCACTGCGGCATCCTGTCGCCCATCCTAGCCGTTCAAGCCGTCGGCGGCCGCGCCGATATGCTGGAACCAGTCCCTGCCAGCCCCAGGATTTGCTCCATGACGGACCAGCCCGACCACCGCCCTGCCCCCGGTACCGCCCTTGGGCCGCCGGCACGCGTGCGCGCGGTGGTGGACGATGGGCTGGGCGACCGCGTGGTACTGCAGGGTGGCGGTGGCGTGGCCCTGCAGCAGCTGTTCGCGGGGGCCGATGCACCGGAACCGCTGCTGGCGGCGTTCGCCAACGGCATGGCCACCCTGCCCGGCGAACTGGGCGACATGGGCGACCGCCTGCAGTCGGCGCAGGCCAGCGCCGATTGGCCGCGCTATGGGCGCGCGATGCGGCAGCTGATCGACAAGTACATCCGCACCATCGAACAGCATTCGCCGGACGGGCAGCCGGAAAGCCTGCGCCTGTCCGAGCAGCTGCGGCTGCTGCTGGGTGGCGCCGTGGTGGCCCTGCTGCAGCACGACCCGGATCTGCGCGAACAAGCGCAGGCCCTGGCCACGCGCCTGCGCCAGTGGCAGCCGGGTACCGCACTGGAGCCGATCGAACAGGGCGTGCGCGAACTCGGCCACCAGGTCGGCGTGCGCGCCGAGAGCTGGCAGGAGCAGCAGGCGCTGCTGCTGGAGCTGTTCGCGCTGTTGTTGGAAAACGTGAGCGAACTGCTGGACGACCGCAGTTGGCTGCAGGGCCAGATCGCTGCGGTACGCCAGCTGCTGGACGGGCCGCTGGAAGCTGAAGCGGTCGAGCGTACCCGCGCTGAACTGCGCGAAGTGATCTACAAGCAGGGCCTGCTGCGCCAGGGCATCGACGATTCGAAGGCGGCGATGCGCGGGTTGATGGGCGAGTTCATCGAGCGCATGGATGGCATGGCCACCAGCACCGGCGAATACCACGACCGCATCGGCAGCTACGCGTTGCAGCTGCGCGAGGCACGCAGCATCGCCGACCTCAATCAGCTGCTGCAGGACGTGATGCGCGACACCGGCAAGGTGCAGCAGCAGGCCGCGCAGGCCCGCGATCACCTGGCCAATGCGCGGCAGGAAGTGGAACGTGCAGAGCAGCGCATTGCCGAGCTGGAGCAGGAACTGCGTGCCGCTGGTGACCTGGCACGCATCGATCCACTGACCCAGGCGCTGAACCGCCGCGGCCTGGACGAACTGCTGCAGCGTGAACTGGCGCGTGCCGCGCGCAACAACTCACCGCTGGGCGTGGCGGTGATCGACCTGGATGATTTCCACCTGACCAACGAGGCGCACGGCCACGCCGGTGGCGATGCATTGCTGCAGCACCTGGTGGCCGTGTGCAAGCTGCTGCTGCGCGCCACCGACGGCATCGCACGGCTGGGCGGCGACGAGTTCGTGCTGGTGCTGCCGGAAACCCAGGGTGCCGACAGCATGGCCACCGTGCAGCGCCTGCAGCGCTCGCTGGCGCACCGCGTGCTGACCGTGCAGGACCGGCGCGTGCCAGTGCATTTCAGTGCCGGGTTGGCGCAATGGCAGCCGGGCGACGATACCGAAACCCTGCTGCGCCGCGCCGATGACGCGCTGTATGCGGCCAAGCGGCAGGGCAAGAACCGGGTGCAGGCGGGCTGACCGTCCGGCCCGCCGCAAACCGCTTTGGTAGGTGCCAACCTTGGTTGGCACACGCGGGAAACAAAGCGCCGACCAAGGTCGGCCTCTACCTTGCGACCCGCCGGTGATTACTTCCCGCGCAGTTTCTGGAACCCGGTCACCGCCGCCAGCACGATGGCGCCGGCGATGATGCCGACCACCATGTTGGCCGCAGCACTGATCAGCCAGCCCCACTGCCCTTCGCCGCCCAGCGCCTGCACCGCGTGGTGCAGCGCCGGCACGTTGTGCACCAGGATGCCGCCGCCGACCAGGAACATGGCGATGGTGCCGGCCACCGACAGGAACTTCATCAGCCACGGCGCCGAGGCCACCAGGCCACGGCCGAAGGCAGCGATGGCACCGCCCTTGCGCGACAGGTACAGGCCGACGTCGTCGAGCTTGACGATGCCCGCCACCAGCCCATAGACGAAGACCGTCATCGCCAGTGCAACCACGGCCAGGGTGACCACCTGGTTGGTGAACGATGCGGTAGCGACCACGCCCAGGGTCAATACGATGATCTCGGCGGAGAGGATGAAGTCGGTGCGGATCGCGCCTTTTACCTTGTCCTTCTCCCACGCCACCATGTCCACCTGGGTATCGGACAGTGCCTTGCGCCGTTCGGCCTGATGCTCGGCGTCGTCCTCGGCTGAGTGCAGGAAGCGGTGCGCCAGCTTCTCCACGCCTTCGAAACAGAGGAAGGCACCACCGATCATCATCAGCGGCACGATCAGCGGCACGTTCCAGCCTCGGCTGTGCAGCCAAGCCTCCAGCGCGCTGATCGCCAGGGCCGCCGGGACCAGGATCACCTTGTTGACCAGCGAGCCCTTGGCCACCGCCCACACCACCGGCAGCTCGCGGTTGGCGTTGACCCCGGTAACCTGCTGCGCGTTCAGCGCCAGGTCGTCGCCCAGCACGCCGGCGGTCTTCTTCGCCGCGACCTTGGTCAGGACCGAGACATCGTCGAGGAGGGTGGCGATATCGTCGAGCAGGGCGAACAGGCTGGCACCGGCCATGGGAAGTCCAGAGAGGGAATGAGCGGATTCTGACCGATACCGGGGCGGCTGCGGAAGCGGTCGGATTCACCGCGTGCCTACCGCCCCCCGGCGACACTGCGGAATCCGGACATTGCCGGCCAGCGGCCGGCACGACCGTCTTTGCCGCATGGGAGTTCCGCTTGAGCAATCCGCCCACCGCCAATGGCAATCCCCCGCTGGTCAAAGGCATGAACCGGCGCAGCCAGATCCTGCGCCTGCTGATGCGCTACCGCCATTCGGGCGTGTTCTCGGGCATGAACCTGGACGCCGCCAGCAACCAGGCCGACGTGCCGGCCGACGGCAACCCGGAGCAGTTCGTCAGCGATCTGGAAGCATTGGGGCCGACCTTCGTCAAACTGGGCCAGATGCTGTCCACCCGCCCGGACATGGTGCCGGTGGAGTTCGCCACCGCACTGGAGCGCATGCAGGAGAAGGTGGCCGAGATTCCGGTCGAGCGCATCCATGCCATCGTCGAGCAGGAACTGGGCGCCCCGGTGAACAAGCTGTTCGCCGCGTTCGATCCCGAGCCACTGGGCTGTGCGTCGATCGCGCAGGTGCATCGCGCGGTGCTGCACGATGGCCGCCAGGTGGCGGTGAAGGTGCAGAAGCCTGAAGTGGCTGCACAACTGCGCTCGGACCTGGAGGCGCTGCGCAGCTTCGCGCTGGCCGCCGACCACCTGACCCAGGTCGGCCGCCGCGTGCGCCTGCGCGACTGGCTCAACGAGTTCGCCAAGACCCTGATGCAGGAGCTGGACTATCACGCCGAGGCTGAGAACCTGGCCCGTTTCGGCCGACACCTGAAGCCGTTCCGCCGCCTGTGGATTCCCCAGCCGCTGTGGGACTACAGCAGCCAGCGCGTACTGACCATGGAGCTGGCCACCGGCGTGCGCGTGGACGCGATTCCCGATGTGCGCCGCACCGAACAATCGATGGACCCGCTGGCGGCGGCGCTGATCCGCGGCTACCTGGACCAGATCTTCGTGCATGGCGAGATCCACGCCGACCCGCATCCCGGCAACCTGCGGGTGATGCCGGATGGGCGCCTGGCGATCTTCGACCTGGGCATGGTCGCGCATATGCCACCACGCCTGCGCGAGCGGCTGTTGAAGATCCTGTTCGCCGCCGTCGATGGTCGCGGCGAGGAAGTGGCCGACGACCTGATCAGCATCAGCACGCGGTTGGAGGCGTTCGACGAAGAGCGCTACCTGCGCGAGACCGGCCAGCTGATCGCACGCTATGCGGCCAGTGGCAGTTTCTCCGAAGGCCGCGTGGTGCTGGACATGGTGCGCATCGCCACCGCCTGCGGCCTGCGTACACCGCCGGAGTTGAGCCTGCTCGGCAAGGCGCTGCTCAACCTGGAAACCGTATGCCGCTTGCTGGCACCGGACCTGGATACGCGCCGCATCGTCGAACGGCAGCTGCAGCACGTGATGCGTGCGCGCCTGAAAAAATCCCTGTCTGCGGCCAACCTCGCCAGCGAGGCGATGGAGCTGCAGCAGCTGCTGCGCGATGGGCCGCGCAAGCTGTCGGACATCATGGCGCTGCTGGCGGAGAATCGCCTGCAGATGAAGGTGACCGGGCTGGAAGAATCGCGGTTGATGGAAAACCTGCAGAAGATCGCCAACCGCGTAGCGGCCGGCATCATCAGCGCGGCACTGATCATGGCGGCGGCAATGATGATGAAGATCGACACCGGTTGGCACCTGTTCGGCTACCCGCTCATCGCCCTGATTCTGCTGTTCATCGGCGTGGTGCTCGGCCTTGGCATCGTGACCAGTGCATTGCTGTTCGACCGTCGTGCACGGGCACGGGAAGAACGCGGGCATCGCTAGCGAATCTGCGAAAACACCCGTATTCATGCGGTTTTTAATGCAATCCAACGAAGCCTTTCACGCTCGTTTTACCTTCTGAGCGCGATTGCGCGCGCGTCATTTCAACAAACATTTCAGTCAGGTTCGTGCATGCACTATCGGGTCATCGGCCTGTCATGTGAATGTGCTTGCGGCAGCGTCGGTCGGATGGACACGCGTCGGTACGACGTCCATCACCACCACCCCGTCACTGCCGAAGCTGCCTATGCTCTGGATACTGCTGCTGTCGTTGTTGCTGCTGTGCTGGTTGTTCCTCGCGTCCGACAAGTGGGTGTGGTGGAAGGCCGGTGCGTTCTCGCTGCTGCTGCTCGCGCTCAGTGCGTGGTGGCTGATCGACAAACTGTCCGGTGATGGGCTCAACGCCGCCACGCTGTACCACCTCGGCGCCGACATGGAAGGCGCCGGTGTCTCCGACTTCAAGGGCTACATCGCCGGCTTCATCGTGCTGGCGCTGGTCTCGCTGCTGCCGCTGTTCGCCACGCGGGTGAAGCGCTGGCGCCGGCCCGGCCACGGTGGCGCGTTGTTCGCCGGGTTCGCGGCCGTGTGGGTGGCCACGATCATGATCAGCCCACTGGCCCGCGACGGCCAACGCCTCTACCAGCAGTTGCGTCCGGTCGACTTCGCCCGCATCGCCCCCGAGTACCAGGTACCGACGCAGCCCCTGCAGCGTCCGCGCAACATCGTCTGGATCTACGGCGAGAGCCTGGAGCGCACCTACCTGGACGAGAACGTGTTCCCGGGCCTGATGCCCCATCTCAACCGCCTGGCCGCGAAGTCGCTGGACGTGCGCGGGCTGGCCTCGGCCGAGGGCAGCGGCTGGACCATCGCCGGCCTGGTGTCGTCGATGTGCGGCGTGCCGCTGACCACCTCGCAGGGCGATGAGAACAGCATGGACCGCATGGGCAGCTTCCTGCCCAAGGCGGTGTGCCTGGGCGATTACCTGAAGCAGCAGGGCTACACCAACCATTATCTTGGCGGTGCGAACGGCCAGTTCGCCGGCAAGGGCCAGTTCCTGGCCAGCCACGGCTTCGACGAAGTGCATGACCTGGCCTGGTTCAAGCAGCAGAAGAAGATCGGCCGCATCCACTACTCGGCCTGGGGCGTGCACGACGACGTGCTGCTGGATACCGCCTACCAGCGCTTCGAGCAGCTCTCGCGTGCCGGTTCGCCGTTCATGCTGACCACGCTGACCATGGACACCCATCATCCGGCTGGCCACCTGCCGGTATCGTGCAAGGGCGAGCGCTACCAGAGCCAGTACGGCAACATCAACATGCTCAACGCGCTCAAGTGCAGCGACCGGCTGATCTCGCAGCTGGTGCAGCGCATCCAGGCCAGCCCGTACGGCAAGGACACGCTGATCGTGATCGCCTCCGACCACCTGGCGATGCCCAACGATCTGACCCACATCCTGACCCGGCAGAAGCGCGAGAACCTGCTGCTGTTCCTGGGCGATGGCATTGCCCCCCAGCAGCTCAGCGCCGACGCCGGCACCACTCTGGATTCGGGCGCGACCCTGCTCAGCCTGCTGGACCCGAACCTGAAGACGATGGGCTTTGGCCGTTCGCTGATCGATACCCAGCGTGCGCCCAGCGCCAGCGTGGCCACCCAGCGCGATGGCGGCCGCGATTACCCGCAGTACCTGGCTTTCGCGCGTTCGCTGTGGCTGGGTGAACCGACCCGCGAGCTGAAGATCGATGGCGATGACCAGGTGGTGGTGGGCCTGCAGCACGTGCAGCCACCGGTGCTGCTGGAGTACGACAAGGATTGGGGTTTGAAGTCGGTGTACCTGGAAAACACCTCGCGCCAGTTCGACGACGCAAACCCGGACAACACCCTGGCCTATGTCGATCGATGCACCGCTTTCGAGGACGGCTCGGCCGACGGAGACTGGTGTGCCCTGCTGGTCAACCGTGACAACGGCATCAAGCTGTACCGCGACAACGACCTGCGTGGCGGCATCGCCGTGGATGCGCCACTGGACGCGTTCCAGGGCCCGCGCCCGAGCGTGCGCCAGGCGCACATGATCACGCAGAAGGGCCGCCGTACCCGCGCCGGCCAGTACATGCTGCAGCTGGTGGCGAGCACGCGCCCGGATCGTGGTTTCTGGATCGAGGCGGTGTCCTCGCAGCGCAAGGTGGTGCTGGCCCAGCAGTGGGTGCAACCCGATGCCGACGGCAAGATCAACGTGTCGTTCGGGCTGGACCACGAGGTGGATGATCTGGAGATCCGCGCGTGGCTGAACCACGCCGAGAAGCTGGCGGTGGATACGTTCGCACTGGTGCCATCCCGCAGCCGACCGCGGGGATAGGGTTCTTTGCAGGGCTGCGCCCTGCACCCGCCACAAGCCGGAGCAACAGCAACGGCAACAGCGTGCATTCCGTGGTTGGGCGGGGCGGTGTCGGAGTGCGGGGACGCCGTAAATCCGTCCCTGGAGGCTTGGCAGCCGCATCCATGCGGCTGACACCCCGCACTCCGACACCGCCCCACCTCTGACAGGTTCCTAGCGTCTGGTAGACCCACGCCACGCGCGGATGAAACTCGATCGAAATCGAATATTTCGACAATTGATCGAAGAACATCCACGCATGGCGTGGATCTACGTGCCGACCAAGGTCGACACCCACCAAGAGCACGCCATGCCATTCCGACAGATCGCGGAAAACTGTCGAAGGTGGGGTGGGTCCGGTTGCGGGGGTGTCAGCCGCATGGGCCCGAGGCATGCCTCGGGCGGGTTGGGCAGGACGCCCAACCCCGGTCTTGCCGTGTGCGCAGGACAGCGCACACGAGCAAGCGGCGACCGAGCTTACATGGACGTACTTGCAGCGCCCCCCGCAACCGGACCCGCCCCGCCATCCCTCAGGAAACCAGCTTTTGCTGTTGCTGTTGAAGTTGCCGGCCAGCGGCCGGCACTACCGCGGGTGCAGGGCGCAGCCCTGCAAAGAAACCCCTACTCCTGCGGATCGCGGGTGATGTGGATGTCGGTCGGGGTCGACAGCGGAATGTTCCGCTCGGCCAGGATCTGCAGCAGGCTGAAGTACAGATCGCTGCGGGTGGCGTAGACCTGCCGCGGACTGGCCACGTACGCAAAGCTGTTGATGGTGATCTGGCCACCGGCGATGCTGTCGATGTAGACCGTCGGTGCCGGCTGCTCCAGTACGTTGGTGTGCGCGGTGTACGCATCCAGCAGCGCCTGGCGCAGGTTGCTGACATCGGTGCTGGGTGGCACCGCGAACTGGATCTGGATGCGGCCCTGGTTGTTGCCCATCGTCATGTTGCGCACAGTCTTGGTGACCAGCTCGGAGTTGGGCACGATCAACGTCGACTTGTCGCCCACCTGGATCTCGGTCGAACGCAGGCTGATGCGGCGGATGTCACCCTCCTGGTCGCCCAGCTTCACCCAGTCGCCGATCTTCACCGGGCGCTCGGCCAGCAGGATCAGGCCGGAGACGAAGTTCTGGGTGATCACCTGCAGGCCGAAGCCAATACCCACCGACAGCGCGCTGACCAGCAATGCCAGCTTGCTCAGCTGCAGGCCCATCGCGCTCAACGCCCAGATCACCGCGATGATGATGCCCACGTAGCGAGCAACGGTGCTCACCGAATTGCGTGCGCCCAGGTCCAGCTCGGTCTTGGGCAGATAGGTGTCGGTCAGCCAGCGCTGTACCAGCTGGGTAACGGCCAGGCCAGCCAGCAGCACCAGCACCGCCAGCACGATGCGCACCGGCTCCAACTTGGTTCCGCCAATATCGAATCCAGAGGTGAACAGCGAAGAAAAGCGCTCCACCACCGCGCCGATGTTGCCGAACGGCGCCACCAGCGCCAGCAGTGCAAGCAGCACGACCACCGTACGCAGCGCTGCCGACAGCAGCACGCCGGCCTGCTCCAGCCGCGACACGCTCAGGCCGGTGCTGAGCAGGATGGTCTGGCCGACCTTGCTGTCGGCGTTGAGCATCCAGGTGCTCAGGTCATCGACGAACTTGAACAGCAGGGTCGCGGCCAGCACTACGATGCTGCCGCCGATCAGCTGCTGGTTCACGAACTTGGCGAAATTCAGGTAGCCCAGCAACGTGGCAATGATGGCGGCCACCACGGCGATATTGCCCGCTACCCGGGCCAGTACCAGCCAGCTGCTGCGGCGCACTGGCGTACTCACGCCAAGGCCATCGGCCTGTGCTTCCAGCTTGGCCTCGGCCTCGGCGGTCTGCCTCCGATGCAGGCGCGCCAGCGTCACCAGCATGGCCATGATCAGGCCGAGGTAGGTCAGTGCAATCAGCCCATCCAGCGCCACGGTGGTCACATCGCTGGTGCGCGTGGCCTGATCGATCGCCACAAGCACCGTGCTCAGCCAGGCCAGTGCCGCCGCGCCCCAGGCGTACTTGCGCAACTTGAGCGCGGCGGTGTCGTCCAGGTTCAACAATCGCCATGACGGGCGCTTGGGCACCAGCAGGCAGGCGCTGAGCGCAGCGATGAAGGCAGCGCGGAAGGTCGCGGTTTCCAGACCGTCGGCCACCACCTGCAGGCGCGGCGCGATCGCATCAACGGCATCCAATGCTGCCATCAGCACCACTACCGCATAACCGGGCAGCAGCGTCCCCACCAGCAGCAGCCACATGGCCAGGCCAGACCGGCGCAGGCGACCATCGGGCGCTTGGTCGGACGCGGCGAACTGCCGCCCCAGGCGGCGCAGCCACAGCCGCAGCGGGAACATCATCACCAGCGCGGCCAGCAGGCCCAGCAAGGGCGTGCCCCAGCCATTGGTGCGGATTCCGGTGATCAGCGTGTCACGCCCCTGCTCGGCCAGCGGCGCAACGCGCGCGATATCGATCGGCAGGCGCTCGGCCACCTTGCTCCACAACGCAGGCGACAGCGGCGAGGCGACCTTCTGCCCCAGTTCTTCCGTGCGTTGTGCGGTGCGCTGCTGGTCGATGTCGGTCGCCAGCTGCTGGGCACGCACGGCACTGGTCCTGGCCTGGGCCACCGATGCGGCCAGTCCGTCGCGCTGCTTGTTGAGGGTGCGCCGTTGCGCCGCCAGTTCCGGCGGCTCTGTGGCGCCCTCGGCAGGCGTGCCCAGCTGCGCCAGCTGTTCGTCGAGGCGGTCCAGCTGCGGCTGCAGCGCCTTCTCCAGCGCCTCTGCATCACGCCGTGCCTTCGAAGCATCCTCGGACAGCATGGCCAATGTTTCGATGGCCGCGGCATCGCCACGCTTGCGGTCGACTTCCTTCAGCTTCGCATCGATATCCGCCAGCTGCTGCTTCGGCGTGGGGTCCTCATCCTGTGCCAGCACCGGTGCGGACAGCAGGAAGGCAGTGCACAGCAGCAGGCCCAGCCAGGGCCCCCGTGCACGGATCGATCGCAGGAAAGAAGACACGCCAGCCACACCGTTTCGCGCGGACCACCGCGCCTGCGCGCGACTATACGGCAGAGCCGGTAAAGGGCGGATGGGGGACCCGCAGCAGTATCAGTACTTCAGGCGCAGCTCTTCCACGGTTGGCTGCTGCAGGGCGTACCAGTCCTGGAACTCTTCCTCGGTGATCTCATCGGGCGCATACACCGCCACCGGGTGCCAGTCGTGGTCGGTCGGCAGCGGCTGGCGCGGGCCGGCACGCAGGCTGTAGGCCACACCCTCGTAGTCGACCAGGTCGTCAACCTGCGGCCACTGCTCGCGTGCGAACGCGGATTCACTCTTCAACAGGATCACCTGGTACATCGGCACCTCCACTTCGGTTGGATCAGGAAAACACGGCGCTGGCGGCAGCATACCGCTGCACCGGTGACAACGGGCACGCCGCAGCGGCGACGGAACGTTCTGGACACGGCCATCGCTCCGGCTTCACCCGCCCATGGCAAGGCCATCGGCATCGTGGAGACTCCCCCCCTGCCACGACCGCCGATGACCGACCACCCGCCGCTGAAGACCGTCGCCGACCTCAAGCTGCCCCGCTACCTGGGCACCTGGTACGAGATCGCGCGCCTGCCGATGCGCCACGAACCGGAAGGCTGCACCGACGTGTCGGCGCACTACACCCTGCTCGACAACGGCAACGTCGGCGTCACCAACCGCTGCCGCATGGACGGCGAGATCGAGGAAGCCACCGGCGAGGCCTGCGCCGTGGACAACGACAGCGCGCGCCTGGAGGTCAGCTTCCTGCCCAAGGGCCTGCGCTGGCTGCCGTTCGCCAAGGGCGACTACTGGGTGATCCAGGTCGCCCCGGACTACAGCGTGGCGCTGGTCGGCAGCCCGGACCGCAAGTACCTGTGGCTGCTGGCCCGCGAGCCGCGTCTGGACGCCACCGTGCAGGACCATTATCTGGCGACCGCGCGCCTGCAGGGCTTCGATCTGTCCGAACTGATCCACACCCCGCATACCGGTCGCCCCACAGCCTGAGCCGCATGCGCCCATGGACCTGAAGAGTGGCTACCCGTGGTGGGCGGTGCGCAACGGACTGATCCAGGCGTTCCCGCCGCTGGAGAAGGACCTGCGCTGCGCCGTGCTGGTGGTCGGCGGCGGCATCACCGGCGCGCTGATCGCCGACGAGCTGTCCCGGCATGGGCACGATGTCGCGGTGATCGAGCAGCGCGACATCGGCTGGGGGAGCACGGCTGCCAGCACCGCGCTGCTGCAGTACGAGATCGATACCCATCTGCTGGAACTGGCCCAGCGCTACGGCCACGACGCCGCCGCAGCGGCCTACCTCGCCTGTGCCGAGGCCATTCCGGCGCTGGGCAATGTGGCGCGCGGCCTGAAGGACGTGGATTTCCAGCGCATGGACAGCCTCTATCTGGCCAGCCGCCATCGCGACGTGCCGCGCCTGATGGCCGAGGGAGAGGCGCGGCGCAGCATCGGCCTGGATGCCCGCTGGCTGGGCCCTGGGGCACTGCAGGCGCGCTTCGACGTGGACGCCGGCGGCGCCCTGCTGACCCGGCAGGCAGCCCGGGTCGATCCGTACCGGCTGACCCATGCACTGCTGCGGCGCGTGCGCCAGCGCGGCGGCCACGTGCATGACCGCACGGTGCTGCACAGCCTCGACGCCAGCGCGCGCGGGGTGACCGCGCGCACCGAAGCCGGCGCAACGATCCGCGCCCGCCATGTCGTGCTGGCCATGGGCTATGCCAACCAGCGCTGGCTCGATCAGCGCGTCGCCCGCAACCGCAGCAGCTATGCCTTCATTACCGACCCCATTGATGCGGACGTACTGGGCCGGCTGCGCAATACAATGGTCTGGGAGAGCGCACGCCCGTACCTGTACCTGCGTGCCACCGGCGACCGGCGCCTGCTGGTGGGTGGGCTGGACGACGCCATCGACATCCCGGCCCGCCGCGACCGGCGCGTGCAGCGCAAGGCCGACAAGCTGATGAAGCAGCTGCAGCACTGGTTCCCACGGCTGGACCCGGTCGCGGCGTTCTCCTGGGGCGGCACCTTCGCCGAGACCGCCGACGGCCTGCCGTTCTTCGGCCCGCACGCTCAGTGGGGCCCACGGGTGCATTTCGCCATGGCCTACGGCGGCAACGGCATCACCTATTCGATGATCGGCGCCCAGCTGCTGCGGGCCCGGATCGAGCAGCGCAGGCATGCGCTGGAAGGACTGTTCGGGTTCGGGCGGTTGTAGCGTGCAGCCAGGCATGGCCTGGCTCTACCGCTAGCGGGTGCCGACAGGCATCATTCAAGCAGCCCCTGCTAGCGTCGGCCTGTACCGCCGCGTGTTGCGTGGCCACCTGTCCGCTGGAGCGCCGTCATGATCCGCCCCCTGACCCTGCTGCTGTGCCTGGCCCTGCCGGGAACCGTACTGGCCCAGTCTGCCGCCGGCGCCACCGCGCCGCAGGCCGCCGGCCTGGACCTGACGCTGCCGCAGGCGCCGATGCGCTACCTCAACGATGCGAGCCTGAAACAGGATCCGCCGGGCACGTACTACGGTGACAAGAGCGGTCCGCGCGTGCACGACGACGCGAAGGTCGCTGACGTGACCGACGACAAGGTCAAGGTGTCCGGCAGCTTCACCACCGGCATCGGCTATTCCAAGAACGGCGGCAACAGCCACTACAACGCCGCCACGCTGAATCTGAGCAAGAACTACACCACCGATGAGGGCAAGACCCACGGGGTCAACGTCAACATCCACGTGAGCGAAGGCAAGGGCCCGGGCTTCTTCGGCCCGTATGGCGGCTACTACGGCCGTGGCCCGGGCTACTGGGACTACCCGCCGCCGTACGGCTGGTAGCGCCCCGCGCCGGGCCTGGGCCGACCAAGGTCGGCCACTACCAGTGCACGTGTCCTGCAGGTGTCGGCCTCGCATGTGCCGGTGGGTGTCGACCTTGGTCGACACGCTTCCTCCCCGTGTGCCGACCAAGGTCGGCCACTACCAGTGCACGTGTCCTGTAGGTGTCGACCTTGGTCGACACGCTTTTTCCCCGTGTGCCGACCAAGGTCGGCGCCTACCGGCACGCGAATCAGTCCAGCCAGCCATCACGCTCGCTGTGCAGGATGCGGCCGTCATAACCGCTCAGGCGCACCTCCACCTTCTGGTTGCGGGCATTGCGCGCTTCCAGCGACCAGGTCGCACCATCACGTTCCAACGAATGGATCTCGCGCAGGCCATGTGCCTGTGCCCGTGCCAGCACCTGCTCGGTGGTCAGCAGCGCGCGGCCGTTGTGCTCGTCGAAGATCTCGCCGGTCTTCGGGTCCACGTAGACCTCGCTGAAGCGGCCATCGGCGCGGCTCACGTCCGCTTCCCACAGGCTGTCATCACGCTCGATCTCGTGGATCTGGGTGTAACCGGCCTTGCGCAGGGTCTGTTCAACCTGGGCCATGCCCAGCGGTGCGGCCTGAGCGGCCGGCACGATGGCCAGGGCAGCGACGGTTGCGAGGGCAAGCGACTTCAACATTGGGTTTCTCCTGTTCGTGTTCATGGCCGGACCATCCCGGCAACGCCACGATGCACGGGGTGGTTAACAGCCCCTTAGCCGACCCTGTTAGCCCGCTGTTAGTCGGCCGCTGCACACTCACGCCTGGTTCCCTTCCCTCACACGCCCGCGATGCTCGCCACCCTGCCCCTGCTGCTGGCCCTGGCCAACGCCCCGACCGCCGCTGCGCCCGTGCAGGATCCGGCGCAGCAGGTCGCGCGTCGCGCTGTGCAGCAGGGCCGTTACGTGCCGCTGGAAAGCGTGGTGCGCGATGCACTCAAGCGTTACCCGGGGCAGCTGCTGGAAGTGGAGCTGGACGACGGCGTCTACGAAGTGGAGATCCTGCGCGACGACGGTGTGGTGGCCGAGCTGGACTATGATGCGCGCAGCGGAAAGCTGCTGAAGACGGAGCTGGACGACTGATGCGCATCCTGTTGGCCGAAGACGATGCCGCACTGGCACAGCGCCTGGTGCCCCTGCTGGAGCAGGCCGGCTACGTGGTGCACGTGGTCGCCGACGGCCGACAGGCCGAGGAGATCGGCCAGATCGAGGACCTGCAGGCGGCCATCGTCGACCTGGGCCTGCCCGGCCTGGACGGACTGAGCGTGATCGAACGCTGGCGCGGCAACGACCGCACCTTCCCGGTTCTGGTGCTGACCGCGCGCGCGCGCTGGCACGACAAGCTGGCCGGCTTCGACGCCGGCGCCGACGATTACCTGACCAAACCGTTCCAGGCCGACGAACTGGTGCTGCGGCTGCGCGCACTGATCCGCCGCAGCCATGGCCACGCCAGCCCGCGCCTGCACTGCGGGCCGCTGCAGCTGGACGTCAACGCCGGTCGCTTCGAACTGGCCGGACAGCCGCTGGCGCTCAGCCCGCAGGAGTTCCGCCTGCTCAGCTACTTCATCCACCACAGCGGCCAGGTGATCGGCCGTGATCGACTCGGCGAACAGGTGTTCGAAGGCGGTTTGGATCCCGACTCCAACGCGCTGGATGTGCTGCTGGGGCGGGTGCGTCGCAAGCTCGGTACCGAGCTGATCCAGACCGTGCGCGGCCAGGGCTGGCGGCTGGCCGCGCCGTGAGCCGGCAACCCTCGCTGCGGCGGCGCCTGCTGCTGGCCGGTGGCGTCGGCCTGCTGCTGGTCTCGTTGCTGGCCAGTGCACTGCTGGGCGAACTGTTCAAGCGCAGCGCGCGTGATCGGCTGGACCACGAACTGCAGCAGGACATGCTGACATTGGTTGCGCAGATGGAAGTCACCCCCGACAACCAGCTGCAGCTGCGCCAGGAACCGAACGATGCGCGCTTCCAGCGCGTGTTCTCTGGTGCCTACTGGCAGATTGCCGGTGCCGACGGCCGCGTGCTGCTGCAGTCACGCTCGTTGTGGGATGAAACGCTTCCCGCCACGGCCACTGGCCCGGCTACGCGCAACCTGACCGGCCCGTTGCAGCAATCGCTGCGCGCACGTGTGCAGCAGGTGCGCCTGCCGCGGGCCAGTGAACCGTTCGTGGCCGTGGTCGCCACCGACCGCAGCGCGCTGGATGCCGATGTGGCCGCGTTCCGGCAGCGCACCGCCATCGCTTTGGGTGTGCTGGTCGCAGCGTGGCTGGCGGCGCTGGCCAGCCAGGTGCACTTCGGCCTGCGCCCGTTGCATCGCCTCGGTGCACAGCTGGAACGGGTGCGGCGCGGTGATGCGCAGCGCATCGAGACGCGCGGTCTGGGCGCGGAGGTCGCACCTTTGGGTGAAGAACTCAACGCACTGCTGGACCACCAGCAACGCATGGTCGCGCGCGCGCGCACCAGTGCACAGGATCTGGCGCATGCGCTGAAGACCCCACTGAGCGTACTGGCCACCGAGGCTGACGGCGACGGCGCGCACTGGCGTGCCACCGTGCGCGAGCAGAGTGCGCGCATGCAGGCCAGTGTCGACCGCTACCTGGCCGCAGGGTTGGCCGCAGACCATCGCCAGCGCACCGACGTGGCGGCCGTCGCACAGGCGATGTGCCGGCTGATGGCGCGCGTGCATGGTGAACGTGGCATCACGTTCACGGCGGCAGGCATCGATCCGGCGCTGCAGTTCGCCGGTGCCAGTGCGGATCTGGAAGAGATGCTGGGCAACCTGTTGGACAACGCCGGGCGCTGGGCGCAACAGCAGGTGACTGTCGAAGCGGAAGCCCGCGACGGGCAGTTGCGCATCGAAGTGCGTGATGACGGGCCGGGCCTGGCCGCGGAGTCACTGTCACAGGTCACACAGCGCGGCGTGCGGCTGGATGAGCGCGAAGGCAGCAGCGGGTTGGGCCTGGCGATCGTGGGCGATATCGCCGCCAGTTATGGCGGGCGCTTGGCGCTGGAAAATGCGCAGCCCGGCCTGCGTGCGACGTTGTGGTTGCCGGTGGGGTGACGCACCGCTGCGCTCGCCGGGCGCCGCCCGGCGCTACCGGTTCACCCGCCCTCGGTAGGTGTCGACCTTGGTCGACACACATCAACAGCGCCGACCAAGGTCGGCATCCACCAAAGCAGTCCGTCAGTTCCGTCGGCCATCGTGCACCCGGTAGGTGTCGACCTTGGTCGACACGCATCAACAGCGCCGACCAAGGTCGGCATCCACCAGAGCAGTCCGTCAGTTCCGTCGGCCCTCGTGCACCCGGTAGGTGTCGACCTTGGTCGACACGCATCAAAAGCGCCGACCAAGGTCGGCATCCACCAGAGCAGTCCGTCAGTTCCGTCCGCCATCGTGCACCCGGCAGGTGTCGACCTTGGTCGACACGCACCAAGCATCAACGGTGATGCATCCACCAGCAGTCAATCGCGTCCAGCACGATGTGGATCATCAAACCGATGCCGAACAACCGCGTTTTCTTCGGCACGCACAGCCCGGCATAGACCGCAATCGCCGGTGCGGTGTGCAGCGGGTGGAAACCGATGCTGCAGCGGTTGGGCGCGTAGATCGGATCGGCCAGCAGGTGATCCAGATCGATGATCCAGCCCAGCAGCATCAGCAGCCACGCCGAGGCAAAGCGCTTGCGCCAGAACAGCCATGCCAGCAACGCTGGCACGGCGGCATGCAGGAACAGATGGAAGATCGCGCGTGCGCTCATCGGCAACGGTAGCGCCGGGCAGGCCCGGCGCCGTCCATCAGACCAGCGGTTCGTCGGACAGGTAGGTGTAACCGGTCAGGCCGGCTTCCAGCGCCTCCGAAAGCTCCTGCGCACGTTCCGGCGACAGCTGGGCCTCGGCCACGCGCTGCGCGTAGGTCGCACGCAGCTCATCCAGGCGGTAGCCCACGTAGTCCAGCATCACGTCGGTGGTATCGCCGCGGCGCTGCTGGGTGATGGCATAGCCATCGGCATCGGCCAGCACTTCCACCGCGTCGGTATCGCCGAACAGGTTGTGGATGTCGCCCAGGATCTCCTGGTAGGCGCCGACCATGAAGAAGCCGATGCGGTAGCTCTCGCCCGGCTTCATCTTGTGCAGCGGCAGCGAGCTGTCCAGGCTCTCGTTCTCGACATAGGTTTCCACCATGCCGTCCGAGTCGCAGGTCATGTCGGCGATGATGCCGCGGCGGTCCGGGGTTTCGTCCAGGCGCTCGATCGGCACGATCGGGAACACCTGGTCGATCGCCCATACGTCCGGGATCGATTCGAACACGCTGAAGTTGACGAAATACTTGTCGACCAGGCGCTCGTTCAGTTCGTCCAGCACCGGGCGATGGCTCTTCTCGTCATAGCTCAGGCGCGCACGCACGCCGTGGGCGATGGCGTAGAACAGATCGTCGATGCGCGCACGCTGCGGCAGGTCGATCTGGCCCAGCGCGTAGCTGGCCAGGCCTTCGGCATGGAAATGCTGCGCTTCCTGGAACAGCTCCACCGCCGGGCGCACGTCCAGCTCGTCGTGGATCTCGCGCAGGTGGCGGATCGCCGCCGGCTCGTCGTCGTGCTGGTCCGGCACGCGGCCTTCCTGCGCCTCTTCCACTTCCGAGACATTGGCGATCAGCACCGCGTGGTGCGCGGTCATCGCGCGGCCGCACTCAGTAACGATGCGCGGCGGGGTCAGGCCGAACTCTTCGCAGGCATTGGCCAACGGCTGCACGATGTTGCTGGCATAGGAATGCAGGCCGTAGTTGATCGAGCAGAAGCTGCGCGAACGGGTGCCTTCATAGTCCACGCCCAGGCCACCGCCCACGTCGACGTGGGTGATCTTCGCGCCCAGGCGCGACAGCTCCACGAAGTAGCGGGTGGCTTCGCGCATGCCGTTGGCGATGTCGCGCACGTTGGAGATCTGCGAACCCATGTGGAAGTGCAGCAGGTTCAGGCAGTCGGCGTACTCGGTGTCACGCAGCGACTTCCACAGGTCCAGCAGCTGGCGCGGCGACAGGCCGAACTTGGCCTTGTCGCCACCGCTGTTCTGCCACTTGCCGGCGCCCAGCGAGGCCAGGCGCATGCGTACGCCCAGGCCCGGCTTCACGTCCAGCGCCTTGGACTCTTCCAGCACCAGCTTCAGCTCGGACGGCTTCTCGATGACGATGAAGGTCTGCAGGCCCAGCTTGCGGCCGATCAGGGCCAGGCGGATGTACTCGCGGTCCTTGTAGCCGTTGCAGACGATCAGGCCACCCGGGCGCGACAGCGCCAGCACGGCCATCAGCTCGGGCTTGCTGCCCGCTTCCAGGCCGAAGCCTTCGCCGTGGTGGCTGGCCAGGGTGCCGGCCACGCCGCGGGTCTGGTTGACCTTGATCGGGTACACGGCGGTGTAGCCGCCGCTGTACTCCCAGTCCTGCTGGGCCTGGCCGAAGGCCGCCTGCAGCTTGCCCAGGCGCTGGCCGAGGATGTCCGGGAAGCGCACCAGCAGCGGCAGCTTGGCACCCGCCGCGCGCGCCGCATCGACCACCTTGGGCAGCGACACCACCGGGCCGTCCGCCCCGGTCGGTCTCACCACCATGTGCCCGGCCTGATCCACGTCGAAGTAACCGTCCGCCCAATGCGGGATCGAGTAGGTCTTGCGGGCTTGGTCGAGGGACCAATCGGTCATTTCAGTCGGCCTTGTTGGCAATAAAAGGGGGGGCATGATAACGCCTATATGCCCACAGGTTCGTTATCATGCGCGCCCGCGCCCGTGACAGGTTTCAACCTGAACGGGCCGATCCGTCCGGATGTGGCATCTGTGCCACGCGGCCCCGCCCGCCAGCCCGGCTTCACCCCTCCGAACAGGACTGTTTTCAATGACTGACAGCAACAACTGGTACATCGAACACTTCGAGCGCACCGGCTCGGCCATCGGCTACCGCATCACCGGCAAGCTGGACGAGGTGCAGTCGCCGTTCCAGAAGATCGAGATCTTCCAGACCACCGACTGGGGCAACCTGATGACCATCGACGGGGCCATCATGCTGACCAGCAAGGACAACTTCTTCTACCACGAGATGATCAGCCACCCGGTGCTGTTCACCCACGCCGCGCCCAAGCGCGTGGTGATCATCGGTGGCGGCGACTGCGGCACCCTGCGCGAGGTGCTCAAGCACAGCGGCGTGGAGAGCGTGACCCAGTGCGATATCGACGAGCAGGTCACCGTGATGGCGCGCAAGCACTTCCCGGAACTGTGCGATTCCAACGATGACGCCCGCGCCGAGCTGCTGTTCGACGACGGCGTGGCCTACATGGCCAACTGCCCGGCCGGCAGCGTGGACGTGGTGATCGTGGACTCGACCGACCCGGTCGGCCCAGGTGAAGGCCTGTTCAACAAGGCCTTCTACGAGAGCTGCTTCAAGGCCCTGAAGGACGATGGCATCCTGGTGCAGCAGTCCGAGTCGCCGCTGATGCAGCTGGAGCTGATCAACGAAATGCGCACCGAGATGGGCAAGGCCGGCTTCGGTTCGTTCAAGACCCTGCCGTTCCCGCAGCCGTGCTACCCCACCGGCTGGTGGAGCGTGACCATGGCGCGCAAGGGCGACAGCAGCTTCGACTTCCGCCAGGCCGACTCGGCCGCCAAGACCTTCAACACCCTGTACTACACCGCCGCGCTGCACACCGGCGTGCTGGTGACCCCGCCGTTCGTGCAGGCTGCACTGAAGTAAGGCGTGCCAACCAGGGTTGGCACCCACCCATGCAAAAGAAAAACCCGCGCTGGCAACAGCGCGGGTTTTTTCATGCTCCGGTAGTGCCGGCCGCTGGCCGGCAACCTCATGTAACGATCAAAGCGCCCAGATACCGGCAATCACCGCCACCACCAGGCCCCACTTGATGACCTGATACGCCACCACGCTGCGCTCGCGCAGCGCCTTGGCCTTCAGGCGCACCTTGTAGACGCTGCCGAAGGCCTTGTTGACGCCACCGGTCGGGTCACCCGGCAGGTTTGGCGACGCACCACCGGCCAGCAGCGTGGCTGCCACCGCACGATTGAACAGGCTCGGCAGGCCGAAGCGCAGCGGGCGGGCGATGTCGCAGAACAGGATCACGCGGTCATCGGGCGTCTCGTTGTGTGCGTGGTGGATGTAGGTCTCATCGAACATCATCCACTCGCCATCGCGCCAGCTCTTCTTGATGCCATCCACTTCGATGTAGCAGCCGTCGTTGTTCGGCGTGGCCAGGCCCAGATGCAGGCGCAGCGAACCGGCGAACGGGTCGCGGTGCGGGCGCAGTTCGCTGCCCGACGGCAGCTGCGCGAACATCGCCGCACGCACGTCCGGCAGCGACTCCAGCAGCGCGGTGGTCTTCGGGCACATCGCCTTGGCCGACGGGTGCGAAGGGCCATACCACTTCAGGTAGAAGCGCTTCCAGCCACGGCGGAAGAACGAATTGAAGCCGGCATCATTGAACGTGCTGGAGGCCGCGATCGCCTGCGCATCGCGCAGCGCCAGCGCCTCGTCGCGGATCATCTGCCAGTTCTGGCGCAGCGGCTCCAGCTGCGGGAACTCCTTGGCCGGGTCCAGGAACGGCGTGGTCGGCACCTTCGAGAACATGTACATGACCACGTTGATCGGGGCCATGAAACTGGAATGGTCCAGCAGCTGGCGCGACCAGCGCGCGCGGACCTTGCCACGGAAGTGGATGTACAGCACGCAGGCCACGAACAGCACTGCCAGTACGATCTTGATAGTCAAAGCACTTTCCTCCAGCCGCGGCCGGATCGGGAAACGGGGGCGATGCACGGCCAGGCGGCCAGCACCGGTGGGGAACGCGGCAGGGGACGGGGACGTGCCATGGAGGGGCGGCCGCCGATGTCGCGAATTAACAGCTTATGGTCGGCAGGCCGTGCGCCGGGGTCAAGTTGCCCGTGCACCCTGTTCAGGGTCGCGTTCCTGAACAGCTGGCCTAGACTGCCATGATGACTGCACGTGACACCGCCCCCTACCCTGCCCTGAGCGCCCGCTACGGGGACTTTTTCCCGGACCAGCCCGCCGCCGGGCCGCGCAGCGAATGCTTCGACTGGGGCGGCGGCGTGCTGCAGGTGGATCGCCACGGGCCACCCGACGCAGGCGTGACCGTCGTTCTGGTGCATGGTGCCGGGGGCTACGGCCGCATGTTCGCGCCACTGGCGGCGGGGCTGGCGGCCGCCGGGCATGAAGTACTGGCGCCCGACCTTCCCGGCTACGGCTTGAGCGCGGCGGCCTGGCACCAGGTCGACTACGGCGCCTGGAAGCGGGCACTGCTGGCCCTGATCGAGGCCGAGTACCGGTATCGGCCCCGTCCGATCGTACTGCTGGGTGCCAGCGTCGGCGGCTATCTCGCCTACCTGGTGGCCGCCGAATCAGCGTGGGTGCGGGGGCTTGTGGCCACCACCCTCGCCGACCCGCGTGACCCCGTGGTGCAGACCGCCCTGGTTCGCCAGCCGTGGATGCGCGCCGCGCTGTGGTCGCTGCGCCCGTTGAGCCGCCTGACCCGCAACCTGCGCGTACCGGTGCGTTGGTTCACCCACATGCAGCGGATGTCGCGCGATCCGGCATTGACCGCGCTGGTCTGTGCCGACCCGCTGGGTGGCGGCAACCGAGTGCCGCTGGGCCTGCTGGCCTCGCTGTTCGACACCGCCCCGGCACTGGAGCCGGAGCAGTTCCTGCGCTGCCCGGTGCTGATGATGCATCCGGCCTGCGACGACTGGACCCCGGTGTCCATCAGCGACCGCTTCTTCCAACGCCTGGCCGCACCGAAGCAACGCGTGCTGCTGGCCAACTGCGGCCACTTCCCCATCGAACAGCCCGGCCTGGACCAGTTGCGCGACGCACTGCTGCCATTCGTCCAGCGCATCGCCACCGACGTTACGTCCAAGCCATTGACGTAGAAGAAATATCCCCTAAGCGAGACAAAATTGTCCGATTCTGCGTGACGAACTGTTCCAGCCACGGCGCCGACATTTCTCCGACAAATCGTGGAATAGCGAACTGACGAGTACTAAAATTAACAAAACATTAGTACTTCCCCTGCACTACCGGTTCGCTTGACGCTCAGCGCCGCCCACCGGGTCGTCCGAGACCCTGATATGTACCTCCCTGCTACGCCCCCCTCCTCCTGCGGCGATGACGCCGCGGCGCCGCTGCTGCTCAAGCGCGGCGAACGTTTCCTGGCCCCCGATGTCTACCGCACCTGCCTGGACGGGCGCGAGGCGGTCATCAAGGACTACTCCCGCTATCGCGGCACCCCGCTGTCGCCCGTCGCGCGGCTGATGGTCCGCCGCGAGGCGCGCATGCTGCAGCGCCTGGGCGGCTGGAAGCACGCCCCCGCCCTGCTCGGTACCCTCGGTGGCCTGGCGCTGGGCATGGAATTCATCCCCGGCCAGACCCTCAGCACCGCGCAGGCCGTGGGCAATGACGTGTTCGAGCAGCTGCAGCACGCGCTCAGCCGCCTGCATGCCGCCGGCATCACCCACAACGACCTGCATGGCACCAACGTGGTGGTCAGTGGCGGCGTGCCGGTGCTGCTGGATTTCACCTCCGCCTGGCGCGTACCCCGCTGGCTGCGTCGCGGCCCACTGAGCCGGCAGATGCGCCGCAGCGACATGAAGAACCTGCTGAAGATCCGCCAGCGCGTGACCGGCCAGGCGCCGAGTGCCGCGCAGGCCGCACTGGTGGCCGACCCCGGCTGGGTCGCCGCCGTGCGGCAGGGCTGGAAGCGGTTCTATAAGTGGGCGAAGCGGCGTTAAGAGCTGTTCGCCCCTGCATTGCTCGACTGCTGTTTCCCCCTGTATTTGTAGAGTCGAGCAAGCTCGACTCTACACATCATGCCCAGGGCCACACGCCCGATGTGCTCTGCGATACTCGTCGGCACGCCACTCGCAAGGACGCTGGGGATGCCGGCACCTGAACACACCCGCCTGCTGACTGCAGCCGCAAGATCCATACTGCGCCCCTTAGGCTGCGTGCAGAAAGGCCGTTCGCGCACTTGGCTTGACGACCAGGGCTGGTGGGTCGGGGTGGTCGAGTTCCAGCCTTCGGCATGGGACAGGGGCAGCTACCTCAATGTCGGCGCCTGCTGGCTCTGGGAAGAAAAGGACTATCTGTCCTTCGACGTGGGCGGCCGCGTTGCCGGATTCGAACGCTTCACCGAAACCGCCGAGTTTGCCTCGGCCGCACAGGCACTGGCCGAGCAGGCCGCCGCCGAGGTACTGGCCCTGCGTGACCGTTTCCCCACCCCGGGGCATGTGCGTGCATTGATGAGCCGTCACCCCAAACCGGGCATCCGCGAACACATCCATGCGGGCATCACTGCCGGGCTGGCGGGCGCTTACGACGAGGGTCGCAGGCACTTGGCACTGGCCGCTACGGAGACCCACCCAGCGCCATGGGTCGATGTGCTGAAGCAACGCTGTGCCGAACTCATGCCGCTGCTACAACGTGATGGCGGCTTCGAGGCAGAGATCGCCGCCACCGTGACGCGCACCCGCCGCGCGCTCGGTCTACCGGAGTGGCGGTCGTCCCCCCTCATTCCGCCGGGTTGATCACACTGGGAGGGCACTTCGTCGCACACGGGTGTTCGCGCCGCCCGATCCCGGTCGTAGAGTCGAGCTTGCTCGACCGCTTTACCGCTCATTGTAGAGCCGAGCCCACGCTCGGCTGCTGTTCCTGCATCGCGCGAAATGCAGCCGAGCATCGGCTCGGCTCTACAACATCCCGCCGAACGGATTACAGCGCGTCCGCGTCCAACTCACCGGTGCGGATACGCACCACACTGCCCAGGTCGTACACGAACACCTTGCCGTCCCCGATCTTGCCGGTGCCGGCGGCCTTCACGATGGCCTCAACCACCGCCTCCACCTGGTCATCGGTCACCGCCACTTCCAGCTTCACCTTCGGCAGGAAATCGACCACATACTCCGCGCCGCGGTACAGCTCGGTATGGCCCTTCTGGCGACCAAAGCCCTTCACTTCCGTCACCGTGATGCCGGTAACCCCACGCTCGGCCAGCGCTTCGCGCACGTCATCGAGCTTGAACGGCTTGATCACCGCCATGACCATCTTCATCGTCTATCTCCTGTCTTCCGGCGTGGAGGATAGCGCCTGAACGCGGCCCGTGCGAAGCCGCGAATGCCTGTCCGGGCAGTGGGTGCCAGCAGTATCCTTGTGCCCGAATGGCCTGCCCGCGCCGGATGCGGGGGCCCACCCCCACGGAGCACCCCATGATCGACCTGAATCAAATCGATGACCTCGCCCGTCGCCTCAGCGACCTGGTGCCGCCGGGCCTGCGCGAATCGCGCGAGGAACTGCAGGCCACCTTCAAGAGCGCGCTGCAGGCCGGCCTGGCCAAGCTCGACCTGGTCACCCGCGAGGAGTTCGAGGTGCAGCGCGCGGTGTTGTTGAAGACCCGCCAGAAGCTGGACGCGCTGGAAACCGCCGTGCGCGAGCTGGAAGGGCGCGGCGCCGCAGAATGAAAAAAGGAGGCGCACTGCGCCTCCCGTTTACAGAGTATTTCCCGGATGGGGCCTTGCAGCAAGGCCCACCGGGCGCCCTAGACTCGCCGGCCTGTCGATCCGGCAGGACACGCAGGGGCAGTGCCGATGGCGCAGGACACCGAATGGACACCCGTTTCGCATGACACCTGCGACCAGGTCACCGTGCCGTTCTACCACGGCACCCGCGCTGATCTGGCGGTGGGCGAGTTGCTGAGCGCGGGCTACCGCTCCAACTATCGCGACAGTGTGGTGATGAACCACATCTACTTCACCACGATTGCCAAGGGCGCCGGGTTGGCTGCCGAGATGGCCCGGGGCGAGGGGCGGCCGCGCGTGTATGTGGTGGAGCCGACCGGGCCGTTTGAGGACGACCCGAACGTGACCAACAAGAAGTTTCCCGGGAACCCGACGCGGTCGTACCGGAGTGCGCAGCCGTTGCGGGTGGTTGGGGAGATTGTGGAGTGGGAGCTCTACGACCCGGAATTCGTTCGGCAGTTGAAGGCGTTTGTTGCTTCGGGGAGTGGGGAGATCATCAATTGATGGGGTGAAGGGCGCCCACTGCGGCTGACGGAAGAGCAATAGAGCTGGATATCGGGCTTTGTCTGATTTCGGCCAAAAGCGGACGCCCCGTACACAAGTCTGAGTGGGCTCGTAGGCGATCGTGCGGTTCAGCACATCGCTCCAGCTTGCCGCGAACTGTTCGCCAGCCAGGCTTGCGAGACCACCAGATTGAGACGGGGCAACGCGCTGTTGTCCGGCATCTGTTCGCGGTTGAGCAGTTCGATGGCGACGATCTCGTAGACGGGCAACCATAGGTGCACGTTTTTCCTATGTTGCGCGAGGTCTCAAAACCTTTGGTTGCAAGGGCCCGCGGATAGGGCAGGCGTCAGCTGCGGACTGGCCCTAGCCATCCACCGATGGTGCAGAGCATCGTCCTCATGCCGCTCCAAACTCGCCGATCCTTGAAAAATGAGCAGATCTCTTGAAGAGCTGGAGGAGGGCGACGGTCGCGCAATGCGGACGAAGCATCCGAATAGTGCCAGCCACTCAGGAGCAACGGGGGCCGTGATCGCCAAAGTGGCGCTCGCTTTGGATCTCGGGCTGTCGCCATCCGCATCGGTGATGAAACACTCGATCTTAGTGACATCAGCACCGTCGCTCGCCAATTGCCACAGCGCCGCCCGCCATGCCACTAGGTGCGCATCGGCGGCCAGCTTTTCCATGATCCGCATACGCCAGCTCGATACGTTGAGCTTCGGGAAAATGGTCTTGAAATCTGCATCCAGCTGTTCCTCGTGCGAGGACATTGGAATGACCCGTAATGGTCGCTCTTGTTCGTAGCATGTGGAGACTGTCGTTGAATCCAACTCAACCGAGATGGAGGCGCACATGCAGCAATTTTTCTACCGGCGTGCTTACAAGCTCACGAAACTGCCAGGGCAAGCCCCCAGTGGTGAACTGACGCACTCCCGATTTCGCGCCGGACGTCCATCAACCGAGTCGCCGTACAACATACTTCCCATACGAAAAATAGAGGAATCCGATAATCAGCGCGTGCACGACTGCAAATGGTATGTACTGCTTCCAGAGAAGAGTCAGCGCCAAGCCCACCCCTGGTATAAGGTAGATCGCAAGAATAGTTGCCCACTTTCCGTCATGCCCGACAGCTAGAGATTCGCCATTCTTGGCGCCTGATCCGGAGATGAACCAAGCCAGCGCAAACGCCGAGACAAGCATGATCCAGAATGGCGGATTACTTCGACCCTCCAGGAAGTCAGCTCCTAAGTATCTCAGCAGCATGATCACGAAGATCGTCTGAAGGACCATAAAGATTGCGACAAGAACCGAACCGCCGAAGCGACGCCAACCTGCGTCGAACTCGGCCCACATCTCCAGGTTGCTCGCAACGAGAAATGCATATGAGTATGGAGCCCGCAACATTCGCAGCACCCTGGTAGACAATCCTATCGAGCCTCTTGGTGCTTTCCCGGACATCCCAGTAGTCCTCAGCCTGCTGCAATTCGCTTCATATCGGGCCTCTTCCTCATGATCTGAAGAGCACCATCACGCCGTTCCTAATTCTTGACTTCTAAGGACGCCTGCCATTCAGAGAGCTGCTTCCCGGCATTCGGCCCAATGGTGGGAGTGTACTTCAGGTGCCGCATCGGCATGTCGGCCATGCTCTATGTCCACTTCCGGCCAAGAGCGGACATCAATCGCAAGAGCAGGAGCCTTCCAGATCGAGGAACAGTGGCGCGAGAGTCTGGGCCCCGCCAGGCCAGCTGGCTACGCGCTTCTCAAGCTCGACTCTTACCGCGCCACTGCAAGATGATTACCGGCTAGCGACCTCGGTCTATGGGCTGCTTCATGCCAGAACTAGGCATCTACCCCAGCGATTCGTCACTCCCGCCTTTCCGCCTGGATATGGATAGACGAAACACCAGAAACCAAGGAATGGCTGGACCAAGCATCCAGCTCTTCTGCAATTGAGCCACTCAGGAGCCATCCGCGGCCGGTGCACTGAGCCGAAGCCAGGGCAAGAACCACAAATTCAGGCCACGATTGCGCGGCATGACGGGAGCAAGCACTCACCACGAAGCCGCCCTTGTGATATGGCTCGGCGTGGAGATTGCTGACTTCAAGACCTGCTTGCTCAAACATCCGCGCCGCGACCTTGAGAGCCGCCTGCTGCGATGTGCAATTGGTGAACAAGCGCCAGTACAACTCCATGAGTCCACTATCTTCCTGAAGGCCCTCCGGGCGCGGTTGCGCTACTTATAGCAGAAGGCGCGCACGACCTTTCCCCTCTTGCCACCCGAGGTGCCAGCACCAAGGAACAGATGGTTGAAGAGCGCCCACGGCTTGAACAGCGAGCACCCTGGCATGAATCCCGAGAAGATCAACTTGAGCTGGGGCCGGAGAATCGAGAAGTTCTTGATCGGTCCTCTATGTTCCTGTCGCACGCCACCATCAATGCGCAGGCTGCACCTTCAGCGCGCTTGAACCCCTTCGCAGCAGGTACAGCGCAACCAGGAACGGCCACAGCGAGTTGACCGACGAGAACAGGCGCTGGGTCAGCCCTCTGAAGCCCTCCGGGTCCGCCCCCACCACGTTCAACCAGAGATAGACGATGCTCGCGATGCTCACCATCGCGGTCACGGCGTACGCTCTTCGGTTGACCGACCATGCACTCAGTTCGATGTGCGACATCGCAGGTGCAATGATGTTTGCGATACCGATGGTGTAGAAGCCGTGCATCGGATGGCCCATGGGCCAGAGCCCGTTGGTCAGCATGGAAATGCCAAAGACCAACCAGCAGATCGCGCCTACGGCAATCCGCCGACCGGACTCCCGCCACACCCCGATGGCAAACGCCACGAAGCCCACGCCGGAGCCGAGGGCGGCGATCCTGCCGCAGATGCTTGCGAGCGTTGGCGCCTGCAGCAGCTCGCTGGCGTGCTGCGCAAGCGGGTTGTAGCCCGGTGCGAACACGGCGGCAACACTGGTCCAGAACAGGAACCACGGAAGCGGGACCAGACCCGCGCAGAGAAGCAGTCGGCTGCGGCGTGACATGTACAGTGGTCCTTGTTTGGCCTGCGCCAGTGGGTGGAATCCAGTCGAACGCTGCAGAACCTTCCTACTGCGGCCAGGGCGATCTTGAGTGACTACATCAGTAGTCAGGTTGCGCGCGGCACTCGGTAGGTTCAATAGGCAAGAAGTCATTTAAACCATCTCGCGGGTGTCGCAGCGGTTCGGTTGCATGAGCGATCACACATGCCCGATGAGCGAGTGCTGTCGCATTTGCCGCGCCCTGCGTCTCTGGCGGAAGGTTCTGACGACTCCGTTCCAGAAGTGCCGCTGCGCCTGGCACGCCAAGGCTCTCGCCCCTTTCCACGCTATGCGACAATGCCAAAAGCGTCTCGGGTTTTGGCGGCATTGACCCCTACCCGTTGGCATTCCGCACAACAGCAGGTAATCGTTACTGCGCCACCGTGCATCGGTGGCCGGGACTCGAAAACCCGTTGTTGTGATGAAGTTTGCGCTTGCCAGCCGGCATCACCTTGCGTGGTGCCGGCTGGCAATCCGTCTGCCGGCTATGGCGGGCGGGGCGTGGGGGCCTCGTGCCCACCGGCGATCATCACACACCGGTTTTCGAGCCACGCCCTGTCCGCCACCTTTATCGGTGGCGGCTTCTGCCTGCATGCACGGAGCCCGCCATGACCACGCCGCACTCCCCGCCCCCGCGCCCCATCCAGAAAGCGCCGTCACCCGCGCCCGCGCTGGACCCCAACAGCCTGATCGCCATCCTGCACGCCATCGGCGCGGGCGCTGCGGCCGACGGCCAACCCTGGCCCGAGCGGCACCATCTACGCAGCCGGCAGATGGCGTTGTCCGATGCCGACTGCGCGCTCACCGGCCAGCGCATCGTGCAGGAGATCCTGCTGGCGGCCGAGCGCACGCGCCAGAACGGCGAGCCCGAGCAGTACGTCGGCGACCGGGTGATGGAGGGGCTGGTGATGGCCGATCTGGCGCTGACCGCCTTCATCCACGAGCGGATGCGACCCAAGGACTGAGCGCGCTTATGGCGCGGAGTTTTCTGCCTGTGTGGGGGGGACAAATGAAGAAGCACGGCCTGGCCGCTGCGGCGGTGTGCGCCTCGATCATGGCGGCGGTGTGGATGGGCTGGCCCGAGCCAGCGGGCGATCAGGTGTGGGCCTACCAGAAGCTGCAGCCGGCCGATTACCGCCTGCTGCACAGTGATGCGCTGGGCTTCGTCACTGCGAAGGCCCACGAGGGCTTTGAACTGCACGCGCGCCATGCCGGGGCGACGTCCTTCGAGATCCGCTGCAAGGGCGTGCTGGTGATGGACGTGGAGAACGCGCCCTCGCGCGTGCAGATCCGGATGCCTGCCGATGCACGGTGGCGGGCGCCGGACATCGAGCGTCTGCGCACCAGCTTCGAGCGTTGGCTGGATCTGCACCAGAGCCAGGGGCGGTTGCTGGTGGAAAGTGCGGGGCCTTCGTGGGTTGAGGCGCGGTTTGGGCGCTTCGATGGGTTGGTGCCTGATGAGCAGCGGTGTCTGCTTGGGGGGCCGGCGCACCGCCAGGCCGATCCCACCAACGTCTTCAGCGCTGAAGTGCCTTCGTAGGCTGACGCCTATAGTGGCGCTGCATCTGCACAGCAAGGGGCCGCCCGATGCTCGATCATCAAGGGCGGCGCCAACGTCAGGGGCGGTCTGTACTGACGGAAACCGAGCCGTCCTCCCGCATGCGGACGTTTACATATGCGTCTGGCGGAGGTATCCGGTCGATCGACGCCCCTGCGGGGAGAATGTCCCAACTGGTGATCGGGCCGCAGACTGTCCTGTGCACCAATCGGCGACTATCCAACCCTCGCTTGGCAAGCTCGGCCACAACCACTTCAGGAGGCTGGCGGTCGAAGCCGTTGTAGGCGGTGCACGTCGCTCCCGTCTGGCCAATGGGATACGTTGAACTCTCCACCTCATCCCGGCACCCCGGCAGGCCCACGGCGAGCGAGAGGGCCATCAGTACTCGAATGCACTGCATTTCAGCTCGCTCCTTTCCGCTACTGCCCTGTTGTACGCCTTGCCTGACGCAAGACCTCCGAGACCGCCATCGCAGCGCCGCGCTGCACAGATCATCTGCCCTTGATCCGAATGCTGCACCCTTTGCAGGCAGAAATACCCCTAGACGCATTGCCGGCAATTCCCGATAGTCCCACGCAGATTACCTGCCGCACCATCAAGCGTCTCTCTGCAGGAAACCACACATGAGCCTGGCGCTGGTCCACAGCCGTGCCCGCGCCGGGGTCGATGCCCCGCTGGTGCGGGTGGAAGTGCATCTCTCTGGCGGCCTGCCTGTCACTCAGATCGTGGGCTTGGCCGAAGCCAGCGTGCGCGAATCCCGCGAGCGCGTGCGTGCCGCCCTGCTCTGCGCGCGCTTCGACTTTCCGCAGCGGCGCATCACCTTGAACCTGGCGCCCGCCGATCTGCCCAAGGAAGGTGGGCGTTACGACCTGGCCATCGCGCTGGGCATTCTGGCGGCCAGTGGCCAGGTCGATCCGCAGTCGCTGCTGCAGTATGAGTTCCTGGGCGAGCTGGGGCTGACCGGTGAACTGCGCCCGGTGGCGGGTGCACTACCCGCCGCAATCGCCGCCGCTGAAGCCGGGCGCATCCTGGTGGTGCCGCCGGGGAATGCCGCCGAGGCGGCGTTGGCCGAGCATGCCGATGTGCGTGTGGCGCGCACGCTGCTGGAGTGCTGCGCCGGGTTGGGCAATCCGCGTCTGTTGCCGCCCGTGGAGCGCGTGGACACGACACCGTTGCCGCTGCCGGATCTGGCCGACGTGCGCGGGCAGCCGCATGCGCGGCGCGCGTTGGAAGTGGCCGCAGCGGGTGGGCATCATTTGCTTCTGATCGGCAGTCCTGGCTGCGGCAAGACGCTGCTGGCCTCGCGCCTGCCCAGCCTGTTGCCGGATACCGAGGAAGCCGAGGCTTTGCAGCTGGCTGCGATTGCATCGGTGAGCGGTGAGGGGCTGGACCCAAGACGATGGCGGCAGCGGCCCTTTCGGGCACCGCATCACAGTGCCAGTGCGGCGGCGCTGGTGGGTGGGGGCTGTCATATCCAGCTAAAAACCAGACTCCACATTTAGAAACGAGACTCGCGCGTGGAAGGCGTCGTCCTTGGCTATCAGACATCACTGATGGCATCGGACGCTGCTTCCCTCCATTTTTGCCACAAGGAGCCCTGGCGTTAAGGCCTTGGGGCGAGATCAGGTGGCCATTGCCTGGCATTAGGTAGGCGAGCAGAGTCGCTGTAGTGGGGGCAGCCTAGAGCGGCCTCCAGCCCAAGGTCTCCTCGATTCGCGTCCGATAGCGGGTAGCAATCTGCCCTGGTGTCCGGCGCACATACTCTTCCGCTGAGGCGCGCACCGTGCCTGTGAGGGAGCTCAGATACGACAGAGCCTCTTCGCTTGTTACAGTCTCGACTACCTTCCCTGCCAACTTCGGCGGCAGGGCCGTCCATACCACCCCAGAAACAGATTTTCGCTCTGCCCAACCGCTCAGGCCGGGTAAGCACTCCGGTGAGGCATCGCCTCTTCTCCAGACGCCTACTAAAGAGTTGGCGTTCCTTGGGGAAACGCCCTCGCGACTAGCAAGGGCTGCGCGCGCCTCGGACAGATCAGTGCCGTCAAATTTCGCCCAGAGCGATGTCACCAACAATGCATCAGGGCTAAGAACCAGCGTCAAGCGTCCATCAGCAGACTGGCGCTGGAATTCGACACGTACTTCGGGACCGTCAGTTTGCCAATGCCCGACGATCGGCAGCTCGCGTGGGTCCCATATAAGTGAACCCCAGCCGATGAATGCGATCACACCATCTCCTTCCAGAACTATAAAGGTCGGCCACCGCAGCGCTCAGCGAGGGAGATACACTTTACTCACTAGCGATTGGATGTGTACGCAAGGATCAAATCTTGGTCTCAATGTACTTGTCAGTGGCTGCGACCAAGTCACATATGAATCGAATGTGCTTCCGTAGGTCTTCTCGATTGACAGCGTGCGCCGCGGTCTGTCCTGCGACTGGTCGGAGTGATCGGTGGGCGATATCTCCACGCCTCTTCGCAATCGTGTTGAGATGGGATTTCGCTCGCGCCGGATCATAGTGGTTCCACACCCAGCCTTCGAAGATGTTGATCTGCAAGTACTTATCAAAAATTTTGCCAACCCTCTCAGGCGTAGGGGTGTGGAAGTACCTGAGGTCGTTCTCAAGGGAGGCTAGATAGAACTCTCGAACTCTGCCCCCTGGTCCATCTCTCCCCACGACCTGTTGGGCAGCCTCACTGATTCGTTCTTCAATGTAGGTTTCAAGTGCAGCAAGCGCCATAACCAGACTTGCTCTCTTCAACACCTCGGAGTTCTCAGGCGGCGGCTGCGAATTGATTGCGTCGAAATGCGCCAAAAGATCTACCGCATCCTGAATAACGTGGGTGAATGTTTGAAATGCTTTGGAAGCCATTGCACGGTCCATTTGAATGACTGGAGGATCGCAGCAGGCTAAGCGGAGACAGCCTGCTTAGCAGTATTGTCCGCATACTACCGATAGGAGGTCGGCTGGGGACAACTCAGGGCGTAGCTCAGTGAGTCCACAACGTGCTCAGTCACGGCCCCTGAAAGTATTTCGACAGGGAACCGTGATCTGCCATCCAGCGATTGGGGAGCAGACGGATCATCTTCATCGAACAATGCGTAGTTCAAACCGTTCTGCCGCTGGACAGACTGGAAGGCAACCCCATCGAAGTTCTCGACCCTCCCGTACCGTATGAACTCGGTCAGGGCCTGTGTCACGACGTACCCCGTGTCGTTGGAGCGCATGGGCTTTGCAATCTCTTCGTGCAAGTATGACAGCAAGGTTCTGTCCATTGAGCGCTGTTCGTGCTTCGGATCCAGAAGGCTAAGCGGCTCGTGTCTAAGGCGATAGTCCAGTCTCGTGAAATCAAACAGCTTCAATGACCTCGTGGTGCGAAACTGGCCAGCTACAACAGTATCGCCAATGGACGGTCGTACTTCGGCAATACAGGTCTCAATCTCGGCAGACCCGTAGAACACCGGCACACCAGCGGCGCTCATGCGATTGTTTGCCGCAATTCTCCGCGGAGCGGCACCCAACTCCTGTGCGGGCCACTCTCGGAATCGACGCGTCTGATCCTCACCATTGGATACTCGAGAACGATAGACGAGAGTTCCCTCCGGCAGAATTCGCATTACAGCTACCGAGCCTGGCGCCTCCAGCGAGGTAGCCGCCATGGCCTCGTTGAGAAGGCGACTGAAGGATTCCCGTGCTTTATCGTTGAAGAAGCGACGACCGTGAACCAGATCATGTGCCACGTGGTCCCAATCGCTCACCACGTACCAACGCTCATGATCCTCTGAATCAAAAGGACTTCGCACCCTACTGTAGGTCTGTCCGGGATAATAGAAGGAATTCTCGTCGAGCGAGTCGCCGGATTCTTCCTCAGACTCTCTATCTTCCAGAATAGAAGAGATCGCCTCGGTCACCGTCGCGTTTCTACAACCGATAGCCCGCGAGACGATTTGCGGCAAGTCCAGCTCGTAGCCTCGATAGAGCCCGATGTCCGGTTCGTAGTGCTGCTGCAAGGCGCCACGAATACGGTCTGCAATCTTGTCAAGGCGAGCACCAAACTTATCGCACATGCCGCAACCGCAGCAGCGAAGCTGCCAGTCATTGGGCGCACAGATCTCTCTTATGAATTCATCCTTCAGACAAGATACGCACACCCACTCAGATGATGAGGGCGGGGTGTCCAGCAAAGGCTGTCGAGGATCTTCGATAGACGGCTGGTGCATTAGATCCTCCTGGACTTTGAGGTAATTCTAACTCTGCCCTCGGCGCATAATGGCCTACTGACTGTTTCGTCCTCGCCCCTAGTCGAGCTAGCGCTAGGGACGTCCACAGAGTTGCTGACCCGTCGATCCGAGATAGGTGTGAGCCTACTGGTACGCTTGAAGTCGCGCTGGATCTGGTGCTATTAGACGAATCTCCGCTCGGCTTTAGAGATACCTCGTGATCAGAACAAGCCAGTCTCACCCCCTCCTCATCGCAGAGATCCCCATCGGGCAAAGAGGCGGAGGGGTCGGTGTTACCTTTGCGCCAGGCAAGTTCCAAGATATTGCCATGACCGGCTCTTGGGCCAGGGATCTGGACACCGACCTCGCGGCTATCAAGGCATGGGGCGCTGCCCATCTGATCACTCTGATCGAATCCTGGGAGTTTGAGGAGCTACGCATACAGCGGTTGCCCGAGCGCGCCTCCCAGCAGGGACTGCAATGGCACGGGCTTCCAATCACCGATGGTGCGGCTCCCGATGAGCGCTTCCTTGTACCTTGGAAGACTCTTGGCCCCGCACTTTGCGATGAGTTGCTCGACGGGCGACGGCTGGTAGTCCACTGCAAAGGTGGCCTCGGTCGCGCTGGCACGGTTGCTGCGCTTCTTCTCTTGGATACTCGCACAGCCCCGAGCGCCGGTAGCGCAGTTGCAATGGTGCGCGCAGTGCGCCCAGGAGCAGTGGAAACACGTGCACAAGAGGAATTCATCCGCCAGTGGGGAACACCCGCAAGCAACAGTGGCTTTGAAAGATCAACTGCTAGCTAGCCAAGCACACTTTAGGAATTGTTGCCGTGCAAGTGCCGCCTGCGGTGTAGAACCTACAGGCCGAAAGGTCGTGTCCTTTCGGCTGGGACAACACTCATCACATGCATGGATCGGCCTTAGCATGCGGCTTGTTTGGACTGCACATGAAGGCAGATGCTGGGCTGGCTCATCCACGCCGGGCCTTTGCCTTCGTCCTAGCGGCTATTGCGCTCAGGCTCTGCAGCCGCACCAAGCTCCGCAGCCTTATTCATAGGGCTCAGATACTGCTTTAGAACCCAGCCCTCAATCTCTCGCCCCTCAATGTGATCTCGCAAATGGACCTTGAGCCAGCGCGAATGCTTACCCGTAATTTCCACTTGCTGGTTCGGGTACACAGTTCCGAGCACTAGTCCACCTCCAGGCCTCGACCTGACGGCCACTGGACGTCTAACGACGGATATGCCTTGGCTGAGCGCCTGCGCAACAAGGACCTCCATCGTACGATTCAGGCGTGCGGCCGACTCCATCGCCTCTCGGTGACGCTCGGCAATCACTTCCTGCTCCAGTACCGACTCTGCAGCTTCCCGTCGCTTCTCCAGCACATCCAGGTACCACTTGAGCTGATCAGCCAGACCAAAGACCAAGGCCAGGCAAACAGATATTAGAGCAATCCTTTCACTTGACAGCGGATGACTTGGCTCCTTCGGCAAGCAACTTAGCTTGGCGACGGTGCTCTCAAGTGCTTTGCTCTTTGCCGATGCTGCATCTAGATCTTCTGTTTCCTCATCGATGTCCAGATCGATCTGATCGTAGGAGAACACTTCCTCCTGAACTTCCCTTAAGAACTCGGCTGAGTACTCTGCGTACGAGCTGGCGCGGTCGTATAGGCCTTGCAGAGCTGCTGCAGGATCTGCGGGACCAGCAATATTCTGCGCCAGACGTCGCGCGTCGCGCCCGCCGCCGATGTAGCTCTCGATCAGCCCCCACGTGTAGTCAACCAAGCCAAGCCGATCAAGTTGCTGCTCCTCACGGATGGCGTTAACCAGATTGTCAATGGCCCGCTCATACACGCTTACGCGAGAAGCTGACCACAGTGCATCGCTTGCCACGTCAGTGCCGTGCCGACCGGCCAGATCGAGGAGGGCTGAGCTCTTTGTCTCTAGGTCGTAGCGCTCTTGAAGCCGCTGGGCGACAGAAACCATGTCCAACTGGAGTTCAGCGGCACGCGGCAAACGCGCATACCGACTAACAAGGTCTTCTTGAGCCATCAGCAGATTGGCTTGGCTTAAAGCTGCCAGGGCGCTGTCAACATAGTGACCATAGTTGTCAGTCGCAAAGGTCATCATGTCGGGGATGCCCAAGCCGTATGGATGTCGATCCGGCGCCATTTCTGCCTTCCCCAGTTTGATCGGAGCCGACCCATCGCCAGGGTACGGACTGTTGGGAGATTCTATTGGATCTTGGTCGCCGGCATCGAGCAGACTGAACTGAGCGACCGTGGCTCCATGGCCCGGCGCAGGCCCTAAATCGGCCCCAGATCGTGCATTACCGCTTGGCCTTGCCTCAACACAGCAGCAAGCATTCGATTGCGCCCCTTTGGACTACTTTGGCCTTGATGAAGGAAAGCGAGCTGTAACCTACCCGCAGCCAAGAGATCGGCCTGTGCCATGCTCGGAGCTATGTTCTGGATTGGCTCGCCCGGCGAAGCCAGCTGCCCGGTGACGGGCTGCACTATGGCTGGGGTTTGACTGTCGGTTTTGGCATAGGCCGTGACCATCATTCGCCCCGCAATGGGGGACCAGCCGCCCAAGACTATCTCGCTCCCCAAGTGCTCAATCGGGAGACCAGCCTCAGACACTGCCCTCTGAAAATTTGGCCAAAGCTGGTCCATCACCAAGCCCAATTCAGCCATGAGCCGCTCAAGGGTGAAGTCCGCGCGGAAGCTAGCCTGGAGCGCCAATTCATATATTCTCAAGAAGAATTGAGCCGATCCCCGGGTCGCCAGGACCAGATTGTGCTGAGGGATCAGAAGGACCTTGGCGCCTTCTGAGGGCCGACCACTCAAAGCGTCTACCGCGAGGGTATCCACGGCCACGACCAGCTGGTCAGGTCGCACCAGAACGTTGAGTATGCTCACAGCACAGTCCCCAGGGCCTGTCGAGGACTATCCTGCCTCCTCCCCCGCCCTGTCTAGTGTGTAGACAGCCAAGTTGCCGGCGCGCAGGCGGCCGAACGGGGCGCAAGCGTGCGCAAATTGGGATACCTGACCAGAGTACGCAGGGCAGCTTCGCTACGCCCAATCGCATCTAACATCAGGTCTCGGCCCCTGATCGAACTTGACGTATCTGGCCCAAGGTTGAGTTCTCTCAGAAGTTATCGCTACCGGGCACCCGCTTAGTGTGGAGATGCGCCGTCAGGCAGCGGGAGCCGACTCGCTGAAGGTATCGGCGGTCACTGGCCTCACCTAAGAAGCCTGCCGCCAAGCCCTCAAGCACCAGCGCATCTGCAGGAGACCCGGCTCTAATAGCCTTTTTCAGTCGCCCATCAGTCATGCACGTGACGCGCAAACTGGTGTCGTGATCCAGGCCGATCCGCGCGGTGGCCTGAGGAATGAACTGATGTTGGCATCGCGGCAACCACGTCAACGCGCGAGCTGCACTTAAAGACGGTGCACGCGGCAGTGGTACGCCGAATGAAACGCTGCATTGAGTCTAAAGCGGCGCACCGACGTGGTTTGGAGTTGCGGACGCGCTCTTCGGTGATACCGCTGAGAGCGAAGCATCAAGAGGCCTTCAAAGCCATTGACACAACCTTGGGCTCCGTGTGGCTCCGTGTCTCTTGCCAGGCAAGCGGCCCAGCACTCTCGGGCGAGCAAAGGCCATTCGAAGCTTGAGTCCCATGCCAGCTTTAGGACTTCGTCGCGAAGCGCACTTGAACCAGATCATTAAATGAATGACACTCTCATCACTAATTCACTAATTACCTAGATGCCCACGATGGCTCGCGGAAGAAGACCGGCGACAGGCGGCGAAGACGCCTCAGGTGCACTTCGCCAAATTCTCGCATACGTACAGCAAAATAACTTGACTGCGAAGCGATTGGGTTATTATGCGGGGACGAGTGAGTCTTCAGCTTGGCGCGCATTGAGCACCAATCCCCCGCGCTGGACAGACTCTTTCACTAAAATTCATGAATTTGTGAGAGAACAGGCGCGTGGACCAAACCCGGGTATCCCTGCCACGCTGATGAAGGCAGTGATAGAGGCCTCTGAAGGGAGGCGAAAGACTACGGCTACTCTCCTGAGGGCGATTGCTGACATGCTTGATGAAGGAGTTATTGAGTGACATTGGACGACGCAATCGGCACTGATATCGGAGATCCCTCCGTGGCTGGAGAAGCAGAGCGAGCTCGCCGACGCGCCCTTGGTGCCTACTACACTCCAGATCACCTCAGCGCGGTGGTGGCAGAATGGGCGATTGGTTCCGCGACTGACCGCGTGCTTGAACCAGGCTTTGGCGGATGCGGATTCTTGATGGCTGCCAAGAATAGGCTCGTTCATCTTGGTCAGAACAGTCCTCATGACTTCATTCACGGCTGTGACGTGGACAAGGCGGCCTTTGGATATCTTAGAGAGGCCTTTGGCACTGACTCTTCAGCGCAGCATTTCCCTCATGTAGACTTCCTAGATACCCGGCCCGGCCAGACATGGGAAGGAGCACGTTTCAACGTTGCGCTCGGCAACCCGCCCTATGTTTCCTACCAAGCACTGGGGGAAAACAGGGCTAGGTATCAAGCTACGATCAACGGTTCAGAGTGGCCAGGGCTATCGGCGCGGGCCAGCTTGTGGGCTTACTTCGTGCTCCACGCCCTGAACTTCCTCGAGCCTGGCGGGCGCGTTGCTTGGGTTCTGCCTGGCAGCATTCTGCGGGCCAATTACGCTGGGCATCTCAAGGATGTTCTCCGGCGAGAATTTAGCGCAGCCGCCCTATTCCACGTCCATGAGCGTCTCTTTACCCCTGCGGGTGTTGCCGAGGAGTCCGTTGTCCTAGTGGCTGAGGGTTTTCGAGATCCGAAGGGATGCTTCCTAGATGAGCGTAGTGTCGAAACTGTTGCCGATCTTGCCGACCAGCTTAAAAGCTGGGGCGTCGTGGCGCCAACAGCCCTTAAAGCAACGCATGCAGCTCGACCGTTCAAGCAGGTTGGGGAGATGGACGCAGTCCCTACCGTAGAGCTGGAAAAGCTTCTCACCGCCCGCATTGGTGCTGTGACCGGTGACAACCCGTACTTCCTCTTCTCAAGGCAACGAGCCGAGGAGGAAGGAATCGATGTGGGTGATCTCCAGCCCGTCTTTGCCAAAGGCGGAATGGCCGCTGGGCTTAGCTTCGGAAAGCCTCAGCTGCGATTGGCAGCTGAGGCTGGATTGTCGTTCTTTCTGCTTTCCTACAGTGAAGATGACAGAATTCCTGATGCGATAAAGCGCTACCTTGACAAGTATCCCAAGGATCGCATCCTCGGCAACAGCACCTTTCGTAAGCGGAGGTGCTGGCATCAGACCAATCTTGCTCAAGTCCCACATGCCTTCTGGCCTGTCATGCGCGATCTGGGCCCAAAACTGGTGCTAAACCCGCAAAAGATCCACTGCACCAATACCGTTCATAAGATCTTCTTCGCGGACGATGTCACTGCGACTCAACGCAAACAGATTGCAATCACCTTGCAGTGTAGTTACGCCCAGCTTCATGCAGAGATGACTGGCAGGTCGTATGGATCTGGTGTACTTAAGCATGAGCCCAGGGACGTTGGAAAAATCCGAATTCCGTGGCCGAAGGCCGTCGCATCCGCCCACACCGCAAAGGTCTTTGCGCTCATCGACGCCGCGCTGAAACGCGGCGATAACCGGTGTGCCATGGACTTGGCCGATGGGTATGTGAGACGTTACATCGGAAATCGATACAGCGCAGCGCTAGTATCAACGCTAAGGCGGGACTTGGAGGCATTACGCAGGCTGCGCATGCCTGGGAGTCGCAGAAGCGTCTTGGTCTAGGTCTTCGGGGTTGCCCAGAGCGCGCTCAGGACGGTGTCGCTGCTGATCTGTATGGCCTTGCTAACCTTTTCGATGTACGCACTCAAGCACAGCTTCTCTGACTTGGTGACATATGCGCACCAAGTCGGATCGCTTCGCACTGAAGTGAGCCACTTGTCAGTGAAAAAATTGGCTGTAACTGCCTCGAGTAGAAGAATGAGGTCCATTGGTGCATGAGCCCATCTTGGCTCCTTGAGCCAAAAGTCTTCACCCTGATCAGAGCTGTGGCCACCGAACTGCATATGAAAGAGAGGACCCGCCTGGAAAATGCCCTTCTCCTCATTGGCTTTGTCGAAATGCCAACGGGCATGGTGTAAGGACTTGATGCAGCTCACCTGAAGCGATATATCTAGGTTCTTGAAGATATTCTCATCCTGCGGATCAGTATCGATCCCCTTGACAGAGACAACGGGTCTGAACTGAATTTTCTTCTCGTTCTGGACAATATTGAAATGGAAGGCATACTCACGGGGAACAGTTAGCTTCCATGCTTCATTGTCCTTCTGGCGCCTAAGATCTGCGTAAAGCGAATTGACTGCCAACCAAGAACTCTCGGCCAAGATTCCGTGCTCGATGAGCTTGCTGCCGTTGGCCCTGACAGCGGCTGCCATGTCCACTGCGGTGGGAATCATGCTTCCCCCGGCACGAGTTGGTGGCTTCTAAGCATATCTGCAATGATCAGCTCCTTCGCGTCAACCTGAAGATGGTGGTCATCTTCATGGGCACTTCGTTCCTCTTGGATCTTGTCCTGCTGCACGCACCGGTAGCAGACGCGAAGCCTCTGAACGAAACTCGGCAATCTGCTGTCAAAGCAAGCGACCGAATGGTTGAGGGCAGTCGGCTCACCGCAGCAGGCGCAAGCGAAGGACGGATAGAAGCCTTTGCTACCGTCCCAAGTGTCGGCAGCACCGGTGACGAGGACGCCGACCTTTTCACTGAGACGAGCTGCCCGATCCGAAGCAGAAATCATGTTCGTTGAAACCTGAAAGTACTCCCGGAAGCGCGCCTCAAACAGCTCCGTCCACCACAGGTCGCGACATTCCGAGAACACGCCGTCGTACCTTTCAGCATCGAAGAGTGCCTCAATTTCCGCGATGCCTTCGCTGGCTGAGCTGATACCCAGGCGAGCATGGAGATTACGGCGATCCAAGAGAATACCCTGCCGCTTGATCACGAAGGTCAGTAAGTACCTTGCGGCAACATGTACGTACTCAGCTTGCTCCAGTGCATGCTGAAGCTCCTGATGGTCGACGAGGAATTCCTGTTCTTCGACGAGACCGAAGACGGAAAGATCCCTGAAATTACCTTCAAGACTCTTCAAGTGTGAATACCCTCGTGACAGACCCAAGATGACACTGGGAGAGCGCTCAGCGTCACCCACCTTGGTCTTGATAAGCTTCCAATCGAATAGATCGTGAGCAGTTTTTTCCGGTCGGAACAGCTTCCTGATCTTATCTTCAGAAGATATCAGGACAATAGGAAATTCAGCAGTCGAGGGCTCATCGGTACGATCACGCAACTGTTGAGCCAACGGCGCTGCCCTGTACCCGACTGAGGTATTCGAGCCGGAAACGATGAACTGATCAAGTCGGTAGTCTAGGAGTACAAAGTCTGGACGCGCGTCGGCAATGCTGGTCGCGAGCGCAAGCAGATCCTCCGACGGCTCCATCACATCAATAGAGACACCATCGCTCATCAGTCGTTGGGAGATGATCCTAGCCTCTCTGGGCTGGTCATCAACGTAGATTCCTTTCATATCAAATCCCTTCAAAGTGTGTGTTTAGCTGGGTCAAATTTAAGCAAGCGGAACTCAAAGGCCGTGGTGAACTCGGGGTCAGGATCTGCCAACGTGACACTTCCCCCGTATGACTGAGCAATGTCGCTCACGATCCGCAGACCGAGTCCGGTTCCAGATCCCTCTTCCTCATCCGATCCGGAGGTCGTGAAGAAGGCATCGAAGATTCTGTCCTTATGCATATCCTTGATGCCGTCGCCGGTATCCTGAAAGCGCAGGACGATAAATCGTTTCTCTTCAAACGCGTCCACGAGTATTCTGGGATGCGCAGGCCTTGCACGTTTGATCGCCTTCATCGAATTAGAGAAAAAATTGAAGAGGATCGAGTCGAACTCACTTCGATGCATTGGGCACGTGCGAAGCAGTGGATTCATCTTGGGAACGTCGAGCTTGACGCCCCTACCTGCCGCATAGCTCTCAAATTGTGAGTTAAAAGTCTCGCACACGGTACTTACCACGAGCGTCCGTAGCTTCCGAGATTCACTCTGAGTAGTCAGGTTACCCAGATACCCACCAAGTTCCGCAATACGCCCACTGCCGTCTTTGACCTGTGCCAGCTCGTTTCTCGCCTCTGATCGAAGCGGCTCGCCGGCTTCGTCAATGAGCGAAGCCAAGCCATCCACGGCTGCTTCAAGAGAGGCGGTTGAGGCGGAAACCTCATGGGAGAAAACAGCGATTGATAGACCCAACGAGGCCAACACCCTGAGCATCGCCTCATACTTCAACGTTTCAGCGCGTTCGCCCTCAACTTGCTGTTCGTACTCGATAGCAACCGAAAGGATCTCGTCGATAGCTGACTCTGACTCGACTTGGCTCTTGGCTTGACGAAGGCGATTGGCAATCTCCGTTACCCGAGAGTGCAGAGAGTCTTTCTTCCTCTGCCCAAAATCCTTCTGGCCGGCCAGCACTTTCCTTTCTCGAACGGAGCCAACCCGCTTGGCAAACCAAATGAGAGATGAGTGAACGAACTCAACCAGCTTCTCGTATGCAGGCCCTTCAAGTAGCCCTTCGCGGCTCGCCGTTTCCTCGAGACCGGGGTTGCCTTTGGAAGTGACGTGAACTTGGCCAGCAAAGTTGTGGTTGTTCGCTGGCACGAGCACGACGCGACGGGCGCTCTCGCTTGCCAGGCTCAGCCAATCATCGCCCTGGTCGCCGTATGGTGATACTCTGAATCCATTGCGATAGAGCTTGATGCCTCCAAGCTCCCGAGCCAGGTTGGTGGCGCTCTTCACGTCCGCGCCTGGCATGGCACTCTTGTTAAATATCAAATAATGAGCTTTGAGATGCACCGGCCCTAGGCCAGCCAAGCTCGGCAGGTTAAGGGTTTCTTTCTCGTGATGATTGAGTTTGGTTGAGTCGAGCGTGAGAGTTACCGTTCCGTCGTCTTGGAGTTCCGCCTCAACATTGGCGATCGCCAAATTCTCAAACTCCGCCTCCAAAGACAGCGAGGTTTTCGCACCGCGAGCGTCCATGGAGTCAATGAACACCTGAAAACCCGGGTCCTTCGCGGAGCCATCGGCTCCCACAACCTCTTGACCGAGAACGGGGGACTGAAGCTGAAACAGCATCTTCCATGCCATCCTTATGGAGGCGGCCGTCCAGCTGTCGCGCAGATCAAGGATTCGAAGCGTCGTCCCCTTTTCTTCTAGCTTCTTCTCGTATTCCTCTACGCTATTGGTGACAAATGTCAGCTCCTGGCCGCGTGTGAACTGCTCGTCCCAATGGAAGGAAATTCTGTAGCCGACGCTGTTGCCCTCTTGCCCGGTTGTAAGGACTAGGCGTCTGCCGAGACGCTCGACCGCAAAGCGTCCGATTCCTTTTCGCCCAGCGCGTAGGCGGCCATAGAGTGGCGACTGGCTTTTGTCGACCTTTGAATCGGTGGATAGCCGCATCCAGCCATTTCGAAGATCGTCCAGCGACATTCCGACGCCATCGTCAATGATTTCTATCTCCCCGGCATTCGCTTTGCCTGGAGGCGCAATGTTGATCAAGACGAGGCAAGCGTCCGCGTCGAAGGAGTTCTTCACTAGCTCAGCCAGTGCGGTCTCCTGCTTTGCGACTAGTTCACGCCCAAGCCTTTGAACGTGGGTGGCGTCCACGGTAAAGCGGACTCTCGCGCTGTCCAAGTCCAACAGCCGATGACTCAATTGAGCCACCAGCAGTCGATCAGGCTCCTCCTTGCTTAGCTCATCCTTGATTCGATCAGCAATTTCAAGGACTCCGGTATCTGCTTCCATGTTGGTATCCGTAGAGGTAAATATTCAGCGCCGTGATCGGGCAGAGTTCCAGACTACGATGCAGAGAGAGCTAAAGCGCAACGAAGCCAGTTGCGCCCTAGTCGTCACCTTATGGACTGCTTGCTGCCTCGGGCCACGCGAGCCAGCCAAGACGTCCATTGGCCACTGGCTCATGATAACCCCGCCGACGGCCCATTAGAAATTTGGCCAAGGGTGCTAGGGGAGACCGGTGCGGCTATCCCAAGGACCGCTTCATCCGAGGGACAGTTGGGTCTCGCCAATTGGGCTTAACCTCCGCCCGCTCCGAATCTTGAGGAGTCTGCATCAGGGCCGAGTGCCTCGACGACGCATTCCACCTGCCGGCGGCAGGCGACACCTGCTTCGGAAACTTTAATCCGCAGGCCGCCGGAGCGGCAAGAGATCCGTCTACTGAAGGCTTTGATCAATCAGGCCTTCGAGCCGATCGAATGCGGTGCATTCTCGCTAGTGCATTGCATCAATCAATGCACTTTCCGTCCTCACCCGGCTGAGATAGCGATAGGTGCTACGGAACGGAGCGAGTGCTCGCCATCAGCGGCGATAGCTACCAGAAAGCCATCGCGCCGCAGGTACGCGTCCATGACTTCAGCACTGTCACGATCGTCTTCGACCACCAGAATGCGTTTGGGTTGAGAGGAAGGACTGGTCATCGGCAGCTCTCGGGCCATTCAACACGATTGGCGGGTCTGGAAACTAGGTTGAGAGTCATGCGCTGAACCACTAGCCCTGCAAAGAACAGGGCTAGTGAGCTCGATCGGCCTCCAGCCGGCCAGCCTACTTCGCCTTGAATTTCCTTGTTGCATGAATAGGCAGAATGTAGACCCCAAGGAGGGTGTGGTTGACAACATCAAACGCCAGATTGAGTTCCGCCAAGGAGTGCGGGAGAACTTCATGCGCTGCGCTATTGCCCATGGTGCGAAGGTTGTGCAGGATCTTCGCGCCATCGGGAGTCATGACGTTCAGCGCAACCAGTCCATCAATCTTCTCGGCAAGATTTCTGCCAGGCGCACTCTGGTCCGCGCAGACCGTCTCAATGACAGCCCTGATGCCAATACCGCAAAGCACCTGGAGTCCGCCATTCAGGGCGGCCAACGTTTCGGCGTAGATCCGCTGAATCTTGGGCGGCAAAAGCTCATCGCCTTCCACTGCGGTGCGTCCAGCAAAAGGAGCTGGGAAGATGCTGACTTGCGGGACATAGTCCCATTCACCATCATCCTGACGCTGGACGTCGTCGTTGGTTCCCTTAGCCATGCGGAAGGAAACGTGCGAGCAGCCCCTGCATTGGATGATCTGGAACTCATGAGTCCAGCTCAGTGCGATGTCATCAGGAACATCCCCCTTTTCCACGTACTCCCGAACGATGTCGTGCTTGGTGTCGCGCTGGCAGGCGGCGCAAGGCGCGTCGACCTTCTCAGACCCGGTCATGTGTACTTTCCTTGATTGTGGAGTCGTACCTGGCTGGTACGGATGATAATTGTGGCGATGAGCCCCACTCACGATTGAGGGGGCAGGAGCAGGTCATGCCAGGGCTTCGGGATACATCTTGGGCCGGAGGCGCTTGCGCCAGAATTCGGAGTCGCCCAACAAGCAAGGACGTACAGAGGCGTACGCTGATTCCAGAGTCCGCCTGAACTCATTCTCCCAAACTTGGAGCTTTGGCTGCTCCTTATCGAGCGCGGTGATCAACTGATTCCAGTCCAGTCCAGCCGCGTCGGCGAACTCATCAAGACCGTCGATATAGGCCGGAGTCTTGCCCTCAGCAATCTGCATTGTCTCCAGATAGGGGGGGATGCGCGTTTGTCGATCGAACCGCGAGTCCAAGAGGCTGCGCAGGGCGACCAGCGTTGTACCGGCCCCCTGGCTCACGGTCCGCGCGATGTCGGCAGCCATCATGGCGCGATCTACCGTGACCACGCTCTGGCGACGGCCATTGACAGCCTTCAAAAGACCTCCGAGCCAAGGGAAGGCGCGGGTGAGCGATCCGCGAAGCCTCGCCGACGTACTAATGACGATCACCTGAGAGCTGGAGGTCAGCTTCTCCAATGCGGCAATCACCCTGACAGCAGCATCTTCGACTTGATTGCCAGCCAGCTCCGCTCTGGCAACGCTAGCAATGGCCGCATTACGCAACTTGTCCAGCTCGCTATCGAGGGCGGGGACGTCGGCTGTGCAAAGTCCGTAGCGCAGCATGCCCGCCAGGTCGAGCATGCGTTTGGTTTCGGCTCTGTCGGTAGCTGCGAGCTCCGAATGCAGCTCGGCCTCAACATCTGCGACTATGCCCAACATCGCCGCAATTGTTCCACCTTCTATCAAGTACTCTCGAAGAAGGATGTAGTCGTCATGCGGGCCATAGCTGCCCAGTGGATTGGTATCGATCATTGGTTGCGTCAACAGGTTGTGGTGCTGCATCGCATTGGCTCAAACGCTCAGCACCGGGTGCGATACGGACCCCGGCGTGAGGGGCCGCAGGTCGCCACTGAAGCGACGTGCATGGCCTCCGTTCCATCTACTCCAGAGCAAACCCCACAGCACTACCGGAAGGCGCGCCCGCTCTCCAGAGGCGAACCTGGCGCCTGACCAGGCCACACACCGCCCCAGATCGAACCAAGCCTGAAAGGTCACTTAGGCAGATCGCGTCCTATCCATCCTTGGACCTGACGTTCCCTTGGGTCTTGGCCCACCCCAGATTGGATGTTACACATCCACCAAGCCCCCCTAAGATCTCTCACATACCTAGGTCGATGCCCTCTGCGACTCGACGGACCAACGAGTAGACCCGCATAGATCGCATTGAGCAAGAACTCAGCCCCGCCTTCCGGTCCCACTTCTCCCGCAAGGCACCTGTGTCATACGCGGGAATGCATGGTTGCGAGGTGTTGCCCCTTCTAGATGGAGCTCCCCCGCCTTGAGGGCAAGCGCATTCGACCGTCACGCCTCACAAGTCCAAGACATGTCCGCAATCTGTGCCCTATCCCCGCACCCAGTAACGGTATGCAAATTATGTGCCACCTAGACCAAAATCAGCCTAGTCTTGCCCCTCGCCACGACCGGGACACGCGTCGCCGCGGTCCGTGGAATCCAGCGTGAAGTTGATGCTCTGGCGGAACCGGCTACTCGGGTAGATGCTGACCGCGATCTGGATGGGGCGCTCATTGGCGAAGTAAAAGCGAACAACCCGTAGGGCTGCGTCCCCGGGCGCTGCCTGAAGCAACTCAGCACTGCTTCGATCCAGAGTGGCAGCGGTCACGTCCTGCCTCACCTCAGTGATCTGCTCCCCGAACATCCTCTCTATGTTTCGGAACAGCGGCCCAGATGCGACAGGCGGAGTCAGCTGCGCGGCGGCAAACTTGACGGGAACATAGGCTCGCAGGACGCAAATTGCCAGTGCTTTCGATGGGCGCTTCCTTAGGAAACAGGCCTCAGAAAGCTGAGTGCCGCGCCGGCATTCCAGCAGCCTAGAGAGCTCCTCGTTCGATTGAACCCTCTCGTGGGAAACCCGATGTAGCTCTGTTGCCGCCAAACATTCCATCAGATCCGCTCCGCGAGTGATTGGACGGAAGAGCTCTGGGCCTTGAGGTGACGGGAGGACGATCGAGCCAATCCCCGGCCGGGAAGATACCAAGCCTTGCCGCTTCAGCACTGCGATGGCTTGCCTTACCGTTTGCCTGCTCACACCGTGAATGACAGTCAGTTCCTTCTCTGACGGCAACGTCCTCCCCACAGGGTAGTAGCCGCTCGCGATAGATTGCGAGAAAACTCCAGCAAGGATCATATAGAGCGGCTTGCCGCCTGCCCGCCTAACCAGGCGGTCTGTTTTGATCGATTCCGGCATACATCTTCCAATGATCTAACTCAACTTTTGTCGAACGGCAACCTAGCCCAAGTCCATTTCCGTGAAGCAGAGGCAGGACGGCTCGTGCCGCTTCTCTTCCAACCCCAAGTGCTGGTCCGCACTGCAAGGGCGACCCAGCAGCCAACCTTGACCGATCGCTGTTGGAACCAGGCATCGAACAAACTTGGCTTGCTCCTCCGACTCCACACCTTCTGCTGTGAGTGTCATCCCCAAAGGTAGACAACTACCTGCGCGTAGTCGACCACCCAACCGTGTTCGCTGTGGGCGACGTAGCAAATACGCCTGAGAACCGATTGGCCATCATCGCCGGACTGCATGTGAAGTCTGTCGTTGCCAACCTGAAGAAGTTGGTGGCCACCGACAGCCAATCCAAAGTGACCTTGAAGCCCTACAAGCCGGCGATGCCCGGCCAAGGAGCGGGCAAGCTCATGATCGTCTCACTCGGTCGAAAGGACGGGCTGACTTCTCTGCCATTCGGCCAGTTCCGTGCCCCCTTCATGGCACGGAAGATCAAATCGCACGATATGTTGGTCGGCATGTCAAAGAAAGCTCTGAAGCTGAGTTAGCACGTTCAGCGATCCCCAAGAGAACAGGCTCTCTTGGGGATCCAAGGGAATGTTTACACTGAAGCGGTTGTGCTCAGATTCAAGATCGGGAACTCCGGTTCAGCAAACACTACCGATAGGGCTTGGTACTTGAGAACGCCTTAAGCCGAAGATTGTGATTGTGGGCCAAGCCAAGAGCTTCAATAGCGCAGTGCGGGCTAGCCTTGGGCCCGTAGAACAGGATTGCGTCATCACTAATCAGGCCCTCGGGGCTTTCGACGTAAGCTCTTGCGGGCTCCCTGGTGTCAAAGAAGACGTGGTCCGCAGTCCCGTAGCCATCCGTATGGACGATCGTTCGAATCTCCTTCTCGGCTGCGTAATGAGAGGACTTGAAGAGGAACAGCAAGGGATGGGTCGCCTTGATCACATCTTCGAGCTGCTCCATCGCACGTGCCTTGGTCTTAGGCAAATTCTTAATAAGATCCGCCAGCGCCTTCCTAAACTGACTGACAGGCCGGTCAGCCGCAGCTTTACCTCCACCACGCGGATCGGACCCATACGTCACGTCATACAGTTGATTAGGGAAGATCGTCCGCAAGTGTTCCATGGGCACCATGATGCACGAACCCCTGCCATCATCGCCGTAGAACCTCCAGTGATCCAGAGAGTCCTTCTCGCTCTCCGTACCTGCCTTGATCTCGACACGCGTCCAGCATGACAAGAAAGTGGCGCGTCCGTAAGCTGAGTAGAGCAAAGGTGCATCCCGAAGAGCGGCAAGCCTACTCACGAACTCGGACTTGAGATCGTGGGGACACGACTCAGCGACGTCGATCATTACGTCTACAAGATAGCGACCTTCCTCCGGATCGTTCATGTAATCGCCATCGAACTGTCTCATCTTGTTCGTGCCGGACTTCTCCAGCATGAACTTCGGTGTAAGTAACCTCGTATAGTGCGCAGCGTACAGCGAGGCACCAGAGGACCTGTCACTCCCCTCCGCCTCTTTGACGCGGAGCGATTCAAGAATCCTGGCGATTTCTTTCTTATAACCGGTTGCATTCATCAGTGTAAGTTCACCGCTAGTAAGTTAGGTGAGCCTTGCCCCGTCCTTAGGGAGAGCAGAGCGTTCCAGCTCGACAACGTCTATCGGCTAGTCGCTGCTGAACTTTATGGCAAGTGGATGAGCCCTCAGGCAACGTAGGCCGCTAGATCTTTGTACCGCCTATCTCCTAGGCGACATATGCCTCCGCCTCTATTTCAAAGAGCATGCCATCAAGGGCAAGGCGAGGAACAGGGATCAAGGTACACGCCGGCGCCGCTCGATCTGACCAATGCGCGAGCATCTGGTTGGCCACTACGCCCAACCGATTCTGGTCGTGATCCACTACAAGAACTCTAATCCGAGCCACGTCATTGAGGCTGGCATTGGCCGACTCAAGAGCGGTCCTGAGATTCGAAAGCGCCTGAATGACCTGATCCTCGAAGTTGCTCGAAAGAGCTCCAGAAGCATCCTCGCCGCCTTGTCCGGCTACATGGATCAGTCGCGCTGGCAAGGACACTTCTGCCACATGGGAGTAGCCGTTGGGGCGCGGGTCGTACAGACCCTCCGGATTGCTGAGGCGGACCATGCCATAGGAAGACGGTACTTGGTTGTTGCTGTTCATACTGAGAACCAGGTTGAGGGAATCGCCATTCTGCGACCTCAACCTCAGTGCAGGTCAAAGCCTCCTGATGGAATGGGTTAATCCATCTGCGGTATGGAATTTTTCTGATCTTGTAAATGAGGGACGAGCGGGAAAGACCGCTCTTCCTCAGTCAAGAGAGATCAGATTGAATGTACAAGATCAAAGCCACCCTCCGCAAAGAACTCAGCACCAAGGAGGCATCGGACGCGTACAGCATGCTGCGCGGGCTCGCAGCAAACATCGACGGCTACCAGACCATTGCCGGCAGGACCAATGCAAGGCTCCTCGCTGAAGGCTACGTCATCTTTGACTTTCGAGATCAGGAGCGAGCTGATCGCTTCCGTAAAAGGGGGCAGACCTACTTTTCCTCGAGCTTCAGGTTCACGCGATTGGTGAGCCGTCGTTCCAAGCGTCCAACTCGTCGATAGGGGCCGCCCCAGGGTGATAGCGCTGCGTCGCGATGACGAGTCGCTCGGAGGCGCAACCAAACGGACCGCGGGGCCGGGGCTAGCCAAAATTCAAGTCGGCCTTTGCCCCGCAACGCTCCCTTGACTCTGAGCCATTTGGGGCCAACTATCGGCCAACAATCAACCTACGCGGACTGGCTATGCAGAAGGATCTGAAGGAACGTCTTGGTGAGGCAATGTTCGAGGTTGAGCATGCCCTAGGACTGTACGCGAATGGCTATTGCACCCTGCCGGCGGAGACAATTTACGATCAGGAACTGCTTGCTCCAATGATGGAGCTTATTCAGGATTGCCACATCTACTTGATCGGTCTTGTACCCAAGATCTCCCTGGATGACGCAAAGCTCGAGGGAGGAAAGCTCACCTTCTACATGACTGTTTTGGGCAAGACCTATGAGGTTCCGCTCCACTGCCCTGACGACTGGACACTGGTTGAAGCAGAAGGCGAGTACATCGTGCTTTCCCCCTCGGGTGAGAGGTATCAGGTTGATCCAGAGTACCTCCAGTCCAGGCTTAGCGACATTAGCAAAGTGATCGACTTCGAGGTCAAGTACATCGGCCAGGCATATGGCACAGACGGCTCTCGCAATGCACTCGATCGACTACTGAAGCACGAAACGCTACAGAAGATCTCCCTTAAGGGGATACCAGCCACTCACAAGCTCACACTTCTGCTGCTGAAGACGTTCCCTAACGGCCAGCTCTTTACCGTCTTCAATCCGTTTGCAAAAAACAGAGATGATGATGGCGCGAGAATTAGGGCAGGCATCGCCAAGCTTCACGACACTAACGAGCAGGAGCGGATAACGCTATATGAAGCTTCGCTCATTCGCTACTTCATGCCCGAGTACAACAAGGAGTTCAAGAACAGCTTCCCATCGACGAACCTAAAGGTTCTTCAGGATTGCTACGAGAAGGACTTCAGCGCGATAGTAGCGGAGATATCTATCGATGACCTGCCGTTCCGCCTGTTCTCCAGCGCAGTTCCGCCGGCGAACTCCCACATCGCAAGGCACGCCCTCCACGATGAAGCGGACAGAAAGATATTCTTCAGCAGGTAGGAGGAAGTCCAGACTCGAGGATTAAGCACCGGCAGCCGCCTAGTGGGCGGGGAGTGTCGCCTTCGCGCGCGGTGCAAATCGCACTCGATTGGTGCTCTGTTTCAATAGGTTAACCTTCGACGTGGTGGGCTTGCACGACAGCCTGGACGTCAGCATCATTTCCGTCGAACCCCCTGGGCACTGCATGCCAAACTATCCGCATCGAGTGTTTGTTGACGCCAACATCTGGATCAGTTGGGGGCCCCGCTTTAAGCGAGCTGAGGCGTCGACATTGGAAGAGCTTGTAGAGCATGGGATCGTCAAAGTTGTCTCCACTGACTTGACAATAACCGAAGTAGCCAAGCGCTTCGGAAACTCTGATGTGGAAAGACTCGAGCCCCTGAGCAAGCCTGATCTGAGCCAAGCAGCCAAGCAGCTACTGGGCTTGGAGCTCCCTGTTATGGACAAGGACGAGATGCGTGCTTCGTTCTTTTCCAGACATCTGGCATCCGTGAATTTTCAGCTCACTCAACGCATGCGGGCCGAGATCCGAAGTATTGACAGCGTGAGGCCAAGCGACGTCCTGGCACACTACACACGCGGCACTGGATTGTTCAGCGCCCAGGTGAAGAAGGATCAGTTTCCCGACGCCTTCATCTTCGCCGCAATCACCGCAGATGTCAGTTCGGACAGACCGCTGATCATCTGGTCAAGTGATGGAGATTTCACTCAAGCTTGTGATCAGGGCGAGCACCTCACTCAAGTGAAGGCCATGCCTCAACTCTTCGACGCGCTGGGGATCGCACCGGAAGGTCCTGCGATGGTCGAACTGCTGGAGCGAGACACTGAGATTTTCGTTGTGCCGCTCGAGGATGCCTTGATCCATACGGATGTAGAGGCCGAAGACTCGGATGATGTGCTTTTGGAGATCCTGCGAGTCCTGCGAGTCAGCGAGTTGTCCGTTTCGTCCCTCTACCGAATCAGTGGGGAAGACAGCCAGTACATCGGCTTTGGCAGGTGCCAAGCCACTGTGAATGCTAGCTTCGTCGCTCCTGACTGGGACTCCGCGGTTTGGAACAGTGAGGATAAGAAGCCAATAGCGGTCGATTCGATTGAGGGACAAGCTGAGGTCGAACTGGATGAGTTTGGTTTCAGCTTCCTGGCAGAGATCAGGGACAGCGTGGTGATCAGCATCCACGGACTGGAGCGCAAAGGTCGTTGGGCGTTGACCGCACGTCTTTTTGATGGGGTCAGAGCCCGATAGTCTTTTCGGTCAGTGGTGATTGCTAGTCCGGCAGCGTACCCTTATGAAAGGTCAACTGAGGAGTTGAGCCGTGCCCGAGTCTGCGAGTGAACAGCCTAGCGATCTGAAGGGCGCCGCAGTTCGGACGTTCAGTCGAATCGCCGAGTCTTGGTCTCTGGGCGAGAGTGAGCAGCGCCAGATGCTGGCGCTGTCGCAGCTTCCACAGAGCTGGGACGACACGGAAAACTTGGTTGATGAACTTGTGCTTATGCGCATTGGCCATATCATCTCGATCTATCGTGCGCTCCACACTATCTTTCGTAGTCCCGAACAGGCTAATTCGTGGATCCACCGCGACAATGCGGCAGACGTCTTCTGCGGCGCGCCCGCGATCAAGCTGATGTGCAATGGGCACATTGAGGACCTTGAGGCCGTGCGCTGCTACCTGGAGGCTCAACTCCAATAGACTGATGAAGAAGTATTTCAGTCTGGTCTATCCGCACAAGCTGCTTCGACCCAAGATGCGTTGGACATTTCGTAACTGTCTGGAGATTTCTTCCTAGACGGCAGCCTTTTCGCCAGGGCATACACAGCCTTCTCGATGCCCGAGGACGCGATTGCACGAAGGCGCTCTACCAAGCTGCCTCTTCTTCCGACGGCCGTTCCGCCGATCGCCACAAGCTTGGTCGGCTCCGACAGACCAAGCCATCCGAGATCAGGGAAATGCCGTGGCTACAGCTCCGCAAGCTCATCAGGCGGCTGGGGTCCGATTGCCAACTCCTCTATGCGTTTCTCTAAGCGGCGGGAAGCAACATGAAGCCCGTCGTCATATGGCGGATACGGCGAACCAAACAGCGGAACTTCAACCCAAAGGCTCTCTTGCCCGGGGTGTACATAAGCGGCGTGGTCATCAAACAGAAGTGCGTCTCCCAGCTTGGGAGATACGAATGTCAGATCCTTCGTTGGACCGCTCCACTCCGTGCAAGCCAGCTCACTAAACCACGCTGGCGCCCGACCCTCCGACGCCAGCAACGCTGCAATTCGTCGAAATCTAGCTTCATCCACTGTCGTGAACATGACTAACCGATCGAACTGTGCCTGCGCCCACTCCAAGAAATCGTAGAGTCCAGGTCGAGGAATTTGGCTTACAGCGTTTGATATCAAGGTGCCCTCCAAATCGAGGGCAAGGATAGACGGACGCATGAATGAATCCTCCTCTGGGGCGTCTCCACCCTACATCTGGCCAGTCGCCTTGGCTGAGACTGATTGTCGGGGTCCTCGTTCCAGTTGGCTCTCTACGGACCGCGACCTGCCTTGACCGTGAGCCTGCTGGTACGCCTCTCCGTACGGTCTGATGCACTCAGTGAGTGCATCAGGTCCCAAAAAGACTTCATACGGTTCGCTGCCGGATCAGATGTCCGAATAGCTCTCTGCCTCTTGGAGGGCCTTCTCGTAGGCTGCGATCTGCTTGCCATAGTCGCTTGCGAGGTAGCGCTTGTCGCTGTAGTCCATGGCTGTGGCGGGAAGCGCCTCAAGTACGACTCGACGATCGGTCGAGTTGCGAACCTCTAGTGTGGTCCAACTCTCATCGCCTTTTACAAACCCAATCTGGAAGGTGGCATCAAGTTGCCGCTCTGCGGCAAGGCCCCCGATGGAGCGGAAATCACTGGCCAAGATTGATTCGGCGACGGGTGTATCTGAGCCGTTCAAATAGAGGCTTGCGCGCCAGCTGATTCGGCTCAATGGGAGCTTGGAAGCGTTGACCAGAGTGGCTTTGACGGTCGGTTTGATGCCGAAGAACCCGCTGCTTAGGTTAAGCGTCGCGTTCTTAGCGGAGACCTTGCCCAGCTCGTCCATCGTAGACTCCTCCGCGGCGGCCTTGGACTTCCACTCTTCAATTTTTGATGGATAGGCGTCCTTGACCTGCTTCACCTCGCCACGTATCACTTGGCGAACCGTCCCGTTCGGGTAGGCGCGGTGCAGCTTGGCCAAGTCCATGTCCGATACAGCCCAGTTGAAAGCGGCACGCTCGTGCTCGCTGAGGCCCTTGCTGATCTGATCAAGCCCCGTGCTGTAGTCCTGCTTGGACCCGCCCGTGGCCAGCGCCTTGTCTGCGGCCCCGCCACAGCCGGACAGCGCTAGAAGCAAGGCTGCTGACAGGCCGGTCACAGCCACGGCCCTCCATTTGGAACTTGCTCGGCTCATAACACCCCCTGTTGGAAAACCCAAAGATATCTGGTTTTTAGATATCTGAGAACTAGATATAGCTTCGGAGGCCGCTCAAGCAAGGCGCGCCCGTGGCCAAGTCAATCCATCGCAAGGAGTACACGGCTCTGATTGAGGCTGTGCGTGATGCCAGGATTGCGGCTGGGCTCACGCAAGCTCAGGTATCTGAACAACTGGGTAGAAGTCAGTCTTTCATCAGTGATGTCGAGCGCGGGAAGCGACGATTGGACGTCGTGGAGTTGCGCGACATTGCCCATCTCTCAGGCCAGACCCTGGCCGGCCTGATCGAGGACTTTGAACGCCGCCTCGAAGCAGCGGGCAATTGACCGTTTCGCCTGCCCCTGAAAGGGCCGGCCGCAAGCTCTACGCCTCATCCGCATCCGCATCCGCATCCGCATCCGCATCCGCCGGCAGGATGGTTCTAAGGATCGCTCCGAATGAAAGGGCTCTGCAGCAGCTGTGTCGGCTGCCCGGCCTGCGGACACCTAAACGATGAACTTGCAGAGGCCATCAAAGGCTATGAGCTGCAGACATGAGCACCGAGAAGGGGTTCGTCCTGGCTGTGAGAGAGATGGATCACAGCGACAGCTCGCCATCTACTGCGGTGCCAGGTTGAACACGCGGATGGTGCACTCAATTAACGAGACTGCGTGCCGCTAATGATACAGATGCACTCCAAGTACCAAAGGCATGACGGATCTGACCGACTTCCCCGACGACCCTCGCGTGTACTTCATCCGTTACATCGACGGCTACACGCAGCCCCACAAAGGCACGGAGTCCACGTCTGTTCGCTGCTACCTGGCACCTATACCTCTTGCATGGGGATCAGAGCCTTCCAAGCTCGACGATCGTCAGATAGCACGCCTCTTCTCCGACAAGAACAGTGAGTGCTTCATCAGTACGGTGTTCGCTGGATCGCTAGCCACGTACGTAGCAGGGCAGTGTTTCGTCCGCGGAGAGGATGGCAGAGGAATCTACGCAGGTATGTTGACTGCCAAGCAACGCAGGTTGGGGAAGGCCCTGGCCTATGGCGAGGAGTCCAGGTTCTTCAGGGAGCACGAAGAGGATTTCGAGGCTGAGCTGTTCCCTTGCACGAACCTCGGCAAAGGCCCTTCAGGCGAGCCAATCGTAGTACTTCCTGCCAGCCAGCTATACCTGCACGATGCCATGGCCTACAGCACCAAGATCCTGGTGGCTCGGGACACCAAGCACCCTGACGAACGGCATCAAGTCCAGTACATCATCCCCAGGACGGTTATCTTTCGTGCGTTCTACGCCTTCAGCTCGACCATAGCTGACATCTTCACCGCAGGCCCTTGGAACAGCGTCCGCTCCAAAGCGATCTCCGAGCAGGAGTTCGCTGGTCACCTCACAGGGATCGACGACAGGACTGGCAGCTGGAAGGTCGTCCTCGCATTGGGCATGACCTTGGACGACGGTCCGATGATGGCTCTATTCCGCTTCAATCACTACGCTGAGACCCGGGCCAAGCGCATCCACGAGCCGATTCTGAAGGCCCAGTTGGATGCCGCGACTTGGGGAGAAGAGGAGGCTATTTGGTACTCAAATGCCGAGATCCCCTTGGATCCCACATTAGGCCCTTACCGTGGCACAGTCTCTGGCTACTTCTTGAGGCGTCGGAGGGATGGCGGATTTGCCGGCAGAACTTTCTTGGTGACAGCAATCCATCAAATGTCTTTCTCAAAGCGGCTGCCGGCAATCGCTCCCATCCTGGTCAATGACGCGACTGAGGGTGAGAAGGTCATCCATACAGGCGGCCCCAGGCCGCATGACACTGGCAACAAAGGGCGTAAGCGGCGTCCAAATGGCAAGGCAACCGTCGATACGCACGAAGCGACCGAGAAAAGGCCCGGCTTCGACATGCCCTCAATCTCCTTTGCTTTCTATCCAAAGCCAAGAATCATTCGACTGAAGAAGGACCAGAGCTTCAAGTACAGCTCCAAGAGAAGGAAGGAAGAGCAAGAGCCCACAACTGAGATCTCCGGGGGCCGCAAAGCCGGCAGGCAGGAAGATCTCAGCCACGCTCACAGCGCCCAGGAGAAGCGCGAACCATCAGAGCTGCTAACTGGGCTGATGGCGATCCTGAAGACACTGATGCAAAAGGGAACCATTACAGAGTACCGAGTCGTCTCACCGATTGAATCAGAGCAACGAGTTCAGGTGGGAGCCTATCCCTGCTGGAACTTCCTTGGTTCGGATGAGCGCAAGGCAGTCCGCAGCGGCAAGGCTGATTGGGGCACACGATCGTGGGTGTACCTCCAGAAAGAGAGATCACATTACACCGCACTGGCTCGTACAGCGTTTGTGATTCGGGTGACCCTCCCAAATGGCCTTACTGGGCTGTGGATCGAGACTGAGCGAAGGAGCAAGAAGGACGGGACAAAGGAGCCCATCGCTTCGGCATTTGTCATCTCAAGCGACCTTGCCATCAGAGCGGAGACGGCGGCTTCACTGAGCATCATCCGCTCATGCCATGGCGTTTCGCTGAGCAAGGCGTTCGAAAGCAGGGGAAAGATCTGCTATCCACACCCGCACTACATGGAGAAGGCGGGCAGTGAGAAATGGAGTCTCGCTCCTTTGGAGGCATTCTTTAAATCCCTAGCTATTAGCCAGGCCAGCCTCCTCCGCGGCTAGATGAGCACAGCACTCGCGACATTGCACATTTCCCAGAAAGTGGACATATCGATAAGCTCGACAGGGGAAAAGCATGAAATTTTCCGACGTTAGGTTTGATGAGCTGAGCAGCGATCAGCTACAGAAGCTGCCAAAGGAATGGCTTGCTCACTACTTGGGCAGGCCCACCAGGGCCAGGATCATCAGTGCACGACGCTGGCTGTGGCTCCGATCTGTGCTGATCGCCGTTCTATGTATCTACACCTTTGTCATGCAGGGGACGCCTCTTCTGGCCACTCTGGAGTTGTGCCTTATCGGCTATGAAATCGCGTACTACACCTTGCGAAACGCCACTTTGGAGGCCGATTTTCTTAGTCACCTCAGCGCCTACACGGACGACACCAGGAGGCTCCCCGAGTGGTCAGCTACCGAGGACAAGTGAGCTAGCAAAGGGACATGCTCCAGCAACCCGCCCGGGTTTGGCTAGACTCAACTAATTAGCCTGGTCCAGTAGCCAGTTCAGTACCGGTCGCAGCTCAATTTGCTCAGCCTTGGGGGCTCGGGTAACCATTGTGTCGTAACCCGAGACGTTAGATTCCAGTCTCACGTGCCGTAGATCAGTAGCACTCCGACTGTCGATCACGCGATCCATTGAATCAGCCAGGCAGGCAACATCAGCGATGGAGATAGGCAAAACCAGTGCGGTCGCTGCGTACGCCTGGATTGCTATCTAAAGAAGCTTCATGGAACGCCGATATGGAGGCAATACGAGGTGAATCCCACCGCCAGCAAAGGACTGCAAGATGCCTATCGATGAGCTGCTCCGACTCAATAAGTTTGAACTCTTCCTGATTTTGCTGCGCGAGTGGGATGAGATGGAGCCGGTCCGGCGTAGGCTTTCAGATGTTCCTTCTTGGGATCAAGCGATATCTAACCCCCAGTCTTTGCTAGCAATGCAATGGTTGGACTTCAACGAGTTCCGACGTCAGGTGCTCCTTAGAGTGGGGCTCGCGCTTAGCAAGATGTACAAGACCGCCCTAGATCTCAAAACAATCATCTGCGATAAATTTGACTACTGCGCCAAGACAAGCCTTCCGGTAGGCATGCTGCTAGCCGGAATCGCCAAGGCGCTCTCCGACATGCTGCCTGAGAATGTAGCGAACGTCATCGCTGTGCTTCTCTTTAGCCATGACATATTGCAGAACCTGTGCCACTGCAATCTCTTGCCGTCACCAGGCCCATAGGCATGTAGACATGCTCAGCGCCATGTTCTCTGGCACGTCACCGGCGTCTTCATGGTGAACGAGCACCTCGTGAATGGTCGAACGCTGGCAATCACGGCACTGGTAGGCCACCCACCCCCATCACATGCAGAAGCCGGGCCGTGAGAACTCGAGCGCTGCGCCATTGGACGCCTTTTTCAGCTCGGCAGAGTAATGCCGTGGTGCCCACAGTCGCGGAACTCAGCGCGCAACATCTGAACATTCTGATCACACCGGTAAAATCGGTCCAACCGTCCAACAAGCCAAGATCGAGCTACCTGAGCGCATTGGACCCCACTCGGCCTGCTATTGCTGAATCCGCCAATGAACATGGTCCTTGCACTTGATTTTCTGAAGGCTAGCCTTGGCCCCGCAGTAGCCGCGCTCGGTGTAGCTGTGGCCGTTGCACAATGGCACACGAACACGGTGAAGCTCAGACTGGATACATATGACCGCAGACTCCGAGTGTACAAAGCCGTCGTCAGCATGCTGGACGCAGTACTGAACGAAATCGCCAAACGCCGCGGCCCCACGGCTCGGCGCAAAAATGGCGAGCAATCGAGACCGTACGGTGGACTACCTGACGAGCTGGTCGCGAACTTTGCGGACGCAGCCCTAGAGGCGCCGTTCCTGTTCGACAGAGATATCGCGGTTCTCATGCATCGAATCGATCATCAGCGATCGACCATTCGAATGTATGCCAACTACTGCGCCGAGATTGCGCCCGAAGCGCATGAGACTCACAGGGATAATTTTAGACGGCTGACTGATCTTGAACGAGACGTCGAGAAGACACGCGAGATGGTCCAGCATAGGTTTGAAGCATACTTGGCGCTGAACCCATCGAGACGTTCGTGACGAGACAGACACTATGACATGGGGAGATGCTATTTTCGTACGGGAAGGCTCCTGCCCTATTCCGCAATGAGGCGTCTCAATGTCGCCGGGCACCAATCCATTGGCACCGTTTGACGCGGAAGTGGTGACGTAGCGCATCTTGCCGCTCAAGGTCCGCATGATCTAGGGCTTCCGTACCGTCTCGATCCTTCTAAGCGTTGTGGAGCTGGCCAATTAGAAATCGGTCGGTCGTTGTTTGGGCGTGCGGTGTCAGTTGAAGGCGCAATCGATAGTCAATCGCCCAGTTGGCTCGCCGGCCTCCCGTCAATCTAGAACGTCCGCCTTGACCACTCGGTAACAATCTCCCTGAGCTCCCTCTTCACCTCCACGATGCCGTCTCCGGTAACCAGATCACCGGCCTTGGTCATCCCCGTGATCTGGCGGCGCAGCGTACTCAACTCGAAGCCGTAAGCAAGGGCAACCGTGGCAGCTAGGTCCTCATCCGATGCATCGCGTGGAACCTCAACCCGCTGCAGTAGCTCCATCAGTGCCTGCGCATCACGCCTAAGGTTTGTCCTCTTCGGGACCTTCGGTGGCATAGTCACTGCCCAGCCATACTGTGCTCGAACAAAGCTCACCCAAACACTTAAGTTTGCGCGGGAGCCGGGCGCTGACTCCAAGTACTTGACGAGATGCTCCTGACTAAAGGGGCCGCTCAGCTCGGTCGCCTCACAGAACGCTTGAGCTGTCCGAAGGTACAGTGCTTGGGTCCGGCTTGGCCTACCCTCCAGCCACGTCCTGTAGTCATTCAGATACTCAGCCCAAGGTTTGGACGCACTCTCCTGCAGTCCTCGCTCGATCAGCGCCTCATCTCGAGCTCTAGCCCGAGCGCTTTCGTCAATCTGGAACCCGTAGCGCTCACAGATAAATCGGGTCACGTTGAGATTGGCCCTGAGCTGCTTGGAATCGAAGATCCGCAGCAGATCGGCTGGCACAATCGGCTGATGGGTATCACCATCCAAGTCGATTGCACGGAAGAACGGCGTGGCACGCACAGCCGTCCTAGGTAGTGCCCCGGTGGCAGCGTTTCTGACGAGCAACCACTCACCGAAGGCGGTGTATAGAGAGGCGACCCATTCTCGCTCGATAGTTGCCGCGTTTAGGGCAACCTCTCGTCTAAGCCTTGCCGTGATCGAGCATGCATCACACCGCGCAGTTCCGGCCCCCTTAACCATGAACCCGCAGTCGGGACACCTGTGCTCTGCTGGCTGGTCGCCGCTACAGGCTAAGCACAATGGGCCGCCACCCTCGGTGAACGAGATCCTCTTCCTGTACTTTCGGCACCGCGTGCACGTGGCATGGGTTTGCTTATTCACACAAGAAGGGCATGCCTTTAGGTTATCCGGCAGATGTGCCGAACCGGCTAGGCGCTGACTCGGTCGCTTGCAGATTGGACAAGGGATCTCAGGCGTGGTGTACGGGAAGCATGACAAGCACACAATGTGCTCATGTGTGACGGGTGCCCCATCATCGGGACCTGGCGCAACATCCTGGATGATGCGGGCGTCAGGCGCAGGCCGTTGACACCTGACACAGCGTCGCTGGTCACGAAGGCATCCATCACAGGACGGAGGCTGCTCCTCTGAGGCGTGGTGGACCACCCTCCCCTCGCACGTTGGGCAGTTGGAACTCACAAACTGCCTGCTATAGCAGGTTGCGCAGTATTCATTGCCTTTGTACAGCTTGTGAGCGGTGACCATCGGGGCGTAACAGCCATCACAGGTACGCCGACCTTGCTTATCGGTACTCATTGCTTCTTCCAATCATCTTGAGCAAGACATCCGCTCTCATTTCACGCCATCCGTTGGTGCGCTTTCGCTGAGCCTCGCCGGCGGACCTCAGCTCGCTCCGATTGGAGACAGGTACAGGGCGGATGCGGCCCTCAGGGAGTTGTTCCACCAGCCGTTCTATCCAGGAGGGCATCTGTTGGCGGAAGCACCTCTGAGTGACACTCATCGACTTCGCCTTCGCTACCAAGGCAGCAGGCCCAAGGCTTAGCAGGTGGGCGAGCAAAGCCATGTCCGCGTGGCGCTCTGGTAGCCGCCGCATCTCGATCCGCGGCCCGCGCTCCGATCCCATACTCAGCGTCCTGCAAGCAGGCTTGAGTGCCGAGAGAAGCGCATCGCCCCCCCAGAGAACCTCGGCTCCCCGGCAGGCATGGCCACTGAACTCAAATTCCTTGGTGGGGTTCATCAGACATCTGAAAAGAAATGACTGCAGGAGTGAAACCTCCGTTGCTGCCGAGGCTGAAGCGGTCAAGGATCGATTGCAGTGCCAGCACATGCGTACGTCGAAGCCATGCCGGTGCGGCTGGACCACCGCCCCACAAACGGGGCATGCGTCCTGCAGAAGCTCTTGGTGCAACGGGCAAACCGTCCAGAAGGAGAGCCGCCACTGACGTAGATACGCACCATCCTGCGCCAAGCACTTGGGACAGAAAGCTAGACCGTGTCGGCGGCGAGTCCGGTGAAGCACACCTATGCTGTTGATCCAATGGTAGACCCCCTGTGGTGGATCGGCACTTCGCCTGGTCACCTCGTTCCATCCAGCAAGCGTGAGTCCATTGAGCATTTGCAGCGACTTTCCTGACGGATATTCGAGACATCTCAGCAGCGCCTCGGAAGCGCAGACATCAATGTCTCTGGTCCACACCTGAAAGCCTGGGGCATAGAGCGTCATGAGCTTATGGGGTGATGTGCCATATGCAATTGACACCCGGGTTAAGTAGCTGGAAAGCAGTTCGTCCGGTACTTGTGGCGGCCAGACGATGCGCACCGTCAGATCTCGCTGAGAGCGATCGTGTGAGAGGCGGTTTCCTGAACAGCCCTGATGATCTCGACTGTGATCCTCTCCTCGCCGGACCTGATCGCCAACGCGGCGGCATTGCGGAGAAGGGTAACGGTGCCGCCGATTGCTTCTCCACCCGCAGCGTGCAGGACGGGTGCGAGCGCTTCATCCGCCAGGCTCGAACGCTTGGCCAAGGGAAGCAGACGCTCATAAGTATTGAGGAAATTGAGGTAGGACAGGTCCATGGCCCACTTAGGCATCGAAAGGGCACTGAAACGCGAACGCATCTGCGCATCGAAGGCCAAGGCATGTACTGCAGCCTCTGTACCTGCAGCTACGATACTGAGATTCAGCTCGTTGCTGAGCTTGCGGATACCTGCCAGGACGTCAGATGTTCCCTTTCTGGCCAGAGCGACGTCATTGAACTCATCGATTGCAAGAACGCGAACCTTCAGTACGCGCAGCACAGAAACCACCATGGTGTACTTGGCACTGGCAGGATCCGCTCTCCGATGAGTAGTCGCACAGCGAGTGAGCACCTCGGACCAAAGCTGGGACAGATCGGGCTGAGCTGGCATGTTGATGCGAAGTACCGGAACGCTCATTCCTCCGTCGCCAAGCTGTACGGTGGGATGGCGCAGCTGGAACTGCCTGAGCAGCGCAGTCTTGCCATTGTCGCCACGAGCAACGATCAGCCTGCACGGTGGCCGCTGGGTGCACGGATACACGATGAGTTGATCGAGCTCATCCAGCACGGCCATTGCCTTTGGGTAGCCAATCCAGCGATCCTTTCGCGCCACCGCGATTCGCTCTTCGTTGGAGCCAGCCATGTAAGCAGCGACCTGATCATGCAGATGGGGATAGCTACTCATTAGTGAATCTCTCCAATTTCCAGCACTTCAAGCGGCTGGGAGAAGATGCTGCGATCTGGCACCCTGGGCACAGACTGTTGCTGGGGCGGCATAGTCGGCGAAGTATCAGCGGACTGAGGCACAGACGCTTTTGGCTTTCCCTTGGGGGTCTTCGCCGCCTGACGGCGAGCCGCCTTTGACTTGGCTTTGGACTCTTCGATCAGTTTCCGGTTGCTTTCAATGCTCTGGAAGATGCGCTCCTCATCTACAGCATCTTTCCCCTCGGCCTTGATTCGCTTTTTGGCCTCACGAAGCTCGCCAGCAGAAATGGCCGGATGCCCCACGTTTCGATACGGAATCGCGATGTACCTTTCCGTGTTCGGATCCAGGAAGTAGACCTCACTGATGTTCCGCGGATCTCTGGCAATGATGAACTTGCGTTTCAACTTCGGATTGTCGTCGTCGGTAGCCCCGATGTGGCGATCAAGAATGGGGTCGTAGTAGAAGACGTTTTCAATACGTACGCCGTAGCGCTGGACGGTTGCTTTGAAATAGGGGAGGAAGTCCATGCGAACTCTGTCGGGATCTGCCGGCAGCATGCGCCCGACTCCAGGCTTCTCACCACCAAGGATCGCGTCCTCCCATACCTTGATCGGGGCGGCATCGAGTTGGCTATGCCCCCGCTGGTGATAGTTGTTGACGATAAAGTTGACCAAGTAGTGCTCCACTTCCTTCAAGGTCAAGCTCGCCTCCTTCTCTGAGTCGTAGTTGCCCTTCTCATGGATGTTGGAGAATGTCGCCCCCGGCACCTTCTTCATTTCTGTGGCGACTACGCCCATGTACCGCTCAATGTGACCGCCATAGTTGGGCTTCTTAACCGGCCGCCACTGCATGATGATCTCATTGGCTTGGCAGCCGCGGTTCACCGCCTTGCACTTGAACTCCTTGGCATTGTCGGCATGGAGGGTGCCAATCTGCCCCCATACGGGCCAGTCTCCCTCCACACCCAGCATTCTCAGATAGTCGTTCTTCGTGTTCATCGCGTGCGATATGCACATTGCTACTGAGGTGGCAGAGGGAGCATCCAAGGTTAGATACAAGCCAACGACAGCGCGGCTGAACACATCAATAGCCAAGGTGAGGTACGGACGGCCGATCGGCTTGCGGTGTTCCTCGTCGACGATCATGACGTCTAAAGGCGTATGGTCGATCTGCACCACTGCCAGAGGAAAGTCTGCGCCCGGGAAGGCGCCGCGGATGGGCTCGTACTTGTCGCGCGCCTTGTCCTTCTGGCCACGGCGGCGCAGCACGGTGGCTGGACGGATGTCGGCAAGGCGATTACGGACTGTATTGGGATGCGGCGCGTCGATCTTGGCTACGCGGCAGCGTCGCATGACCTCATCCACCACGGACTTCGAACTCGGCTTCTGCTTCTGTAGGTAGAAGTCCTCAATCACCGAAGCGATCACCAACTCTTGATCTGCCTGTAAGAAGCGTGTGCCTCTGTTTCGGCCACGCTTGGTTGGGACCAGAGCCGCAACGTGCTGATGGTCGTGATAGAGCGCCAGCCACTTGTAGAGCGTGGAGGTGTTGACGCCGGCCGTCAGCGCCGCTGCGGACACTGAAGACCGGCTCCGGCGAGGGTTGTCCAGCAAGGGTTTGATTGCTTCAAAGCGCCGTTGCGCCACGGCCCATAGGTCGTCTGAGAAGTGGTGAACGGAGAAGTTGGGCGTCCCATCCCCTTCCTGAGCCTCCAGCACGCGGGACATGGTCTCGATTCGCAGCCTGGCGACCTTTTCGGTCTCAACGTCTTCGGCCAAGACACTGTTGATGTCGAGCGAACGGGTAATACGGTACCGGCGCTGGCCGACCATGACCTCGACGCCGGGTGAGATGTTGATGAAGTTTGAGGAGGCCATTTCTTACTCCACCAACTGGATCGGCATCCGCATGCTGAGCGGCTGCGTCAGATCGATATCGAATTCCCCCGCAGCGACCATTTGCCAAAGTGCAGGGATAGCTTGAGCTTGCTCTTCCTTCGGCCAGTAGGCAGCCGCCAGCAGTCCTTGGGGAGTCGTAGGTCCCAAAGCAGTGGCGGTGTACCTCAGTTGAGCCTGGCGGACCAGCAGCGGGGCCAGGTCCCGATAGCGCCGCAGGAACTTCACGTTGGCCAGATAGGGGGTGCGGATATGTCGCTCAGTGACGATCTTGAACTGCCATTCCCGAAAACGGCAGTGGGCGACAGCTGCCTTGAAGGCCGGCCGCAGAGACGCCCAGTCGGCCCGCAGCTTCTCGATGGGCTTGACCTCATAGACGACAGTAGACATGGCAGCTCGGTCGTACTCGGCCATGACGTCAGGCGTATAGCGACGCACGGAGGCGTCTTGGATGTGGGTAAGCGAGAACGGCTGCTCCTTGACGGACAGCACTGTCCGGTCGAAATCCAGAATCAGAAGCAGATCTCGTTCCAATGAGGATTCGAAGCCGGCCATACCACCAGCTTCCAAATTGACCTTCCCGGTAAGGGCACGGTGGCTATTTCTCAATTTCCGAGCCGGGGAATGTGTACGCAGTCTGCTCATTTGATGTGTCCTGCGATGCAGTCTCGTTATTGGCTGTATACAGTCGCCTTCTTCGTTGTTGAGCATAGACCAAGCCCCGCCGTCTTATGCGGTCTAACCGGCCTTGCCTGTCTATGGTTTAGCTGGAAGTGACAGGGGCAACCCGCCCTGCCCCGGTGAAATCTCGCTGGCCCACCATGGAGTCCTCTTCCTTGATGAGCTTCCAGAGTGGAACCGCAGCGCGCTGGAGACCCTGCGCGAGCCACTGGAGTCCGGCCACATCCGCATCGCCCGCGCGGCACGCAGCGTGCAGTACCCCGCGCGGTTCCAACTGGTGGCCGCGATGAATCCCTGCCCGTGCGGCTGGGCCGGTGACCGCAGCAACCGCTGCCTGTGCAGCGACGAACGTATCAACCGTTACCGTGCGCGGGTGTCCGGCCCACTGCTGGACCGTATCGACCTGCATATCGGCGTGACCCGGATGGACGCGGTGGAGCTGCGGGAGAGCACGCCGCTGGGTGAGCCCAGCGCATCGGTGCGTGAGCGGGTGGAAGCCGCGCATGGCCGGCAGCAGGCGCGTGGTGGGCTCAATGCGCATCTGTTGCCGGCGGCACTGCGTGCCTGCACGAAACTGAGCGAGGCCGATCAGGTTCTGTTGGAGCAGGCCATCGAGCGTCTGCAGCTTTCGGCACGGGCGATGCACCGGATTCTGCGCGTGGCGCGCACGATTGCGGATCTTGCGGGTTGCGAGGTGATCCAGACCGCGCATCTGGCTGAGGCGATCGGGTATCGGCAGTTGGATCGGGGAAATGCATGAGCCTGATTGCCGGGAGCCCTCATCCGCACGGGAGCAGCAACAATCAAAAAAATACCCCGGCCGCATGCCCAGAAGGACAGAGACGGTAGCGGGGTGTACCTGACCACGCTACCGCACGGGAGACAAGCATTGCGATCAGCCGCAGTGAATGCGGAAGGTGCATCTACCACGCACGGCCTTCTACCTACAGTTGGGTGCGAAGAGCGGTCGACCAACAGTCGTCCCCACCAAGGGCGTGCATCACGCTGCGGAATCCACCCGCCCCCGCTTCGCCAGCAACGCCACCCGACGGCTGACCAGCGCGTGCAGCTCCGCCAGCTCCGACGCCCGGTCAGCCGTCATGTTGTCGCCGAACAGCACCCGCGACAGTCCCGCCGCGTCGCTGTCGTTCGGGTGCTGCCAGCGGTCCCGGTACACCTTCTGGCACACCAGCCAGGCCAGACGCAGCCCCCCACCGGGCAACGGACGGACCACGCGCTCGTAGACGTGCCAGAACTGGTACTCGGCCTGCAGGTCGATCACAGGCGTCACGGAGGGCGCCTGCCTGAGCCGTCCCGGGCTCCGGATGTCAAACAACGGTGATCGCGGGTTGTACTGAGCCATGCCGACAGGATGACCCAGCAACATTGTGGGAACCTTGCGCCGCCGCCAGAAAATCCCTGTTGATTGCCCAAGGGGGGCCAGGTGGATTGGGGGGGGCCGCCAAGTGCATCCACGCATGGCGTGGATCTACCTAGAAGGCCATCGAGGTGCTGAACATCAGCTGCCGGGGCGCGCTGCGCTGCAGGGTCTGGTAATCGCCCGAGAACGACGAGCCGGCGATGGTGGCAGTGCCGATGTTGTGGCGGTTGAACAGGTTGCTCACGTCCAGCCGCAGCTCCAGGCCGGGCACGGCGCTATCCGCACCGAAGCGGTAGGCGGCATAGGTGTTGACCTGCCAGAAGGTCGGCACGCGGATGTCGTTCTCGTAGGTAAAGGGCTGGCGCAGGTAGGAGGTGCTGGTGGCACCAAAACGCCAGTCACCGAAATGCGCCGACAGGTCGCTGACCAGCGAGATCTGCGGGTAGCCCGGCTGGGCGTTGCCCTTGATCGGGTACACCGTGTCGCCCACCACGAAATCGCTGTCGTAGTACGAACGGGCCACGGCCACACCCTGGTAGAACTGCAGGTGGTCGGTGAGGTCCGCGGTGATGCCGAGGTCAGCGCCGATCACGTGCATCTTCGGCATCAGCCGCACCGTGTTGATCTGCGCGAACTGGGTGCCGATGGCGGCCGACAGCAGTCGGTTGCGGATGTCGTTGTAGAACACATCGCCGGTGATCGTCAGCCGGTCGAAGCGATGCGATGCGCCCACGGTGAGGTTCCAGTTCTTCTCCGGGCGCAGCGTGCCCGCCACGCGGTCGAACTCTTCCTGGTCGGTGATGGTCCACGCCGAGGCGGTGTAGCCGATGTTGCCGCGCTGGGCGACGCGATAGCCGTTCATGGTGTTGGCCAGGTCGATGAAGGCATCAGTGGATTCGGTCGGGCTCCAGAACAGCGAGACATGCGGCAGGAAGCTGCTCTTCGCGCGCAGCGTGCCGTTCACCGGTCGATCCTTGGCGTCACCGAGGCCGCCGCCGCTGGTGCGGAAGTCCACGGCCTTGAAGCCGACACCCAGCTTCAGTGTGTCGTTCAACACGATGTCGTCCTGCAGGTAGAACTGGCGCGAGCGGGTCACCCAGCTCGATGCGTTGTCGGTCTTGAACGCTGGACCGTACACGTCGAACGGGCCGGTGGCCTTCAATGGCGGGCCTTCGCCCAGCAGCGGCTGCTGGTACCACTCGGTCTTGGCCGCGGCCTTGCTCTTCTCCTGCCAGAAACCGGCAGTGAAGGTGTGCGCGCCGGTCTCGAACTGCAGGTTGAGCATGCCCCCCAGGCGGTTGAGGCGCGGCGTCTGCACCTGTTCGGAGAACGGTGCGCCGTTGGGTGACGGCACGGTGGGGTCGGTCAGCGTGGCCTGCGTGTGGCTGTTGGCGTTGTACAGCTGCACGTTGCCGTTCAGTGCCGGGGTGATCTGGAAACGATGGTTGATCGAGGACACGCGGTCGCGGGTGGTCTGGCCGGTGTCGTACGGAATCAGTTCGGAAAGCTCGCCACAGGTATAGGCACCGCAGGATTTGTCCGCGTTCTCCGGCGAGGCCACGTACCAGGCCCAGGCGTAGTCCGGATAGAAGATGTCGGCCTTCCAGCCCAGCTTGCGGATCATGTCGAAGGAGATGTTGTTGTAGCCCCACACCTTGGCCTTGCTGTCGGACAGGAACACGGTGAAGTCACCCCAGGCGACGTCCTGCTGCAGCTTCAGGTCGCCGCGCAGGAAGTTCTGCGTGCCCTCGCCCTGGTACTTGTCGGCCGACACACGCTGCAGGTCGACCAGCACCTTCGGGCCATGCTCGCCCAGCTGGCCGCTCTGCCCGGATACGGTGGTGACCAACGTGTTGTTGCTGCCCACGCCCTGCTTCACGCGCAGACTGGGCGTGTCCTGCAGCTCGCGCAGGCGGTATTCCAGGCTGCCGCCGTTGACGCTGCTGGAGAACACGCTGACCGGTGCGCCACCCGGGCTGACCGTGATCGCGCCGATGCCATCGGGCACGCCCACGTTCACCACGCTGGTGCCGGTAAGCGAGAGGAAGCCGTTGTCGTTCAGCGGCACGCCTTCGAAGGTGATGCCCATTTCATTCATGCGGAAGCCGCGCACGAACAGGCTGGTGGCCGAGATGTCCAGGCCCAGCCCGTCGGTGGCGGTGTAGCTGGCGCCGGGTACCTGCTTGAGCATGGCCAGGCCGTTGTTGCCGGTGACCATCGCGTCGAGGTCTTCGGCCTTGATGATGTAGCGGTTCGGGCCAACCACCTGGGTCGGTGCAACGGCGGCGCCGCGCGGCGTTGCGATGACCTGCAGGGCGTTGAGCGTGGTGGGCGAGTCGTGCGCGGCATCGTGCGTTTCTGCGGCGTACGCAGGTGCGGTGATGGCCGCGATGATGGCCAGGGCGAGGCACGTCGTGGGTGGGGTGTTCATGGGCAGATCCAGGGTGCAGGGGGAGAGCGGCGCAGGCGCACGCCCAGCGCGATGCAGCGCCGGTGTCGGCGCCCTGGCTGGCGATGCGATTGCGTTGAAGGGATGACCGCGCGGTGCGCGCCGGTCAGTGGCAGACGAGGACGATCATCGGCCGTGGCATTCGATGGCGTGATTTCGACGTGCGAAATTCTTGCATCGCACTGCCGCATCCGCCATTGCACCGTGGTACAGCGTCGATGGCGGTGGGGATGGGTGGGCTATACGCAGGTATAGATCCAAGCCAGGCTAGCGAGCAGTCGTGGACTGCTTCCACTCATCGATCAAAGCCACAACGGCAGCATGCAGCTGGGCGGCATCAAGCTCATACGCATGGCGATCCATCTCTTCGCCGCAATACATGTCGGCAGCACAGAAGATGTTGGACAGGCACGTTGAAAGCGCTGCGTCATCCAAAGCCAGCACGTCAAGATCCCGCTCGATCCTCCACAGCTCGATGTAGGACTCGGAGAAGACCTGCGCCGACATCCGCTCGTTGGCAAAGGACTGAGCAAACATCATCAACGTCCAGCTCATGATGTGCTCCGGATCACTGCAGAACGAAGCGCTCAATCGCGCGCGCCACGCCTTCATCGGCGTTGCTGGTGGTTTCAAATCGCGCCACCGCCTTCACCGCATCGATGGCATTTCCCATCGCCACGCTGGTGCCGGCGTACTGCAGCATGGTGAGGTCGTTTTCCTGGTCGCCGATGGCCATGACGTTGGCGCGGTCGATGCCCAGGTACTCGGCCAGCTTCTGCAGGCTCGGCCCCTTGCCGGCGCGGTGGTCGAACACTTCCAGGAAGAACGGTGCACTCTTCAGCACCGCGAAGCGCTCGGTCAGCGCGCTGGGCAGGCGCGCGATGGCGGCATCCAGCACGTCGGGCGCGTCGATCATCATCAGCTTGATGAAGGACATGGACGGGTCCATGTCTTCCACGCGGCGGTAGGACAGCGGCATCCGCGAAAGATGCGAGTCGGCCACGGTGTAGTAGCTGATGTCCTGGTTGGGCGTGTACATGCGCTGGCTGTCCAGCGCCTGGAAGTGCACGCCCAGTTCGCGGGCCACCTGCTCGCAGAACAGGAAGTCGTCGAAACTGAGCGGGTACTCGACCACGGTTTCACGGGTGCCGATGCGCTGCACCAGGCCGCCGTTGCAGGCGATGCAGTAGTCGTCGTCGCCGGTGATGCCCAGCTCGTGCAGGAACGGTGCCAGTCCCGGCACCGGGCGGCCACTGGTCAGCACGATGTGCACGCCCAGCGCGCGCGCCTGCGCGATGGCCTGTTTGACCCGCGCGGTGAGCGTGTGGGTAGGGTCCAGCAGGGTGCCATCCATGTCGATGGCGACCAGTTCGATGGTCGATTGCCTGCGGCCCATGTCCATTGCGTTCAACTCGTGCGGGGCACGCCAGTTTACCCCCTCATGCCCGGTTCACCTCTTTGCCCACGCTGGCCGGGATACTGCGGGAGCCTGTGCGTCCCCCACCGCAGGACGGCCCATTGACCGCCCTTCCCTGGAGAACCTTGCGACGCATGACCTACCGTGCCCCCGAAACCAACGACAGCGCCCCCCTGGCCCAGCAGATCGAGCAGATGATCGACGAGCTGCCCGGCGAACAGGTCAGCGTCGGCACCCTGCTCAGTGCGCTGGGCGATGAAGGCCTGCTGCTGATCGTGATCCTGCTCTCGGCCATCTTCATCATTCCCGTATCGATTCCCGGCCTGAGTACGGTGTTTGGCGCTTCGATCCTGCTGATCGGCCTGAGCCGGGTGCGCAACCGCCCGCTATGGGTGCCGCAGAAGCTCGCCCGCCGCGAGATCGCCACCGACAAGCTGAAGGCCAACCTCGGCCGTGCGCTGAAGTGGGTGCACCGCATGGAGCGGCTGTCGCGGCCGATGCGGCTGGCGGTGATGGTGCGCTCGAAGAAGATGATGCGCCTGAACAACCTGGCGCTGGTCGTGGCCACCCTGCTGCTGATGGCGCCGGCCGGGCCGATTCCCTTCAGCAACACGCTGCCGGCCCTGGCGCTGATGTCCTTTGCGATCGGCTTCATCCAGCGCGATGGCGCGGCGGTGGCGGCGGGCTACGCGTTCGTGGTGGCCACGATGGTGTATTTCGGCGTGCTGCTGGGCGGCGTCGGGTTTGCCGCCGAGTCGGTGTTCAGCGGGTTCCGCAGCAGTACCGCGGAACTGTAGAGCCGAGCCCACGCTCGGCTGCTCTTCGTTCGGTGCACGGAAACCCGCGCGCTGCGCGCGCAAGCCGAGCATGGGCTCGGCTCTACAGAATTACTTGGCCGACACCCGCCACACCACGTCGCCCACGTCGTCGGCCACCAGCAGTGCACCTTCGGCATCCATCGCCATGCCCACCGGTGCGCCCATCAGGGTCTTTTCATCCTTCGAGGCAAAGCCGCTGACCACGGTCTGCGGCCGTCCGGTCGGCTTGCCGTCCTTGAATGACACGTAGACCACTTCGTAGCCGCTCAACGGCGAGCGGTCCCAGCTGCCGTGCTCGCCGATGAAGGCGCCGCCGTGGTACTGCGCCGGCAGCGCCTGCCCGGTGTAGAACAGCAGGCCCAGCGGTGCCACGTGCGAGCCAATGGCATAGTCCGGCACGATCGCCTTGGCCACCAGATCGGGCCGCTGCGGCTGCACGCGCTCGTCCACGTGCTGGCCGTAGTAGCTGTAGGGCCAGCCATAGAAGCCATCTTCCTTCACCGAGGTGAGGTAGTCCGGCACCAGATCGGCACCGATCTCATCGCGCTCGTTCGCGACTGCCCACAGTTGGCCGGTGCTCGGCTCCCAATCCAGCCCGGTGGGGTTGCGGATGCCCGAGGCGTAGATGCGGCTGCCACGGGTGGCCACGTCCACCTCCAGTACCACTGCGCGCCGGTATTCAACGGCCAGGCCGTTCTCGGTGATGTTGCTGTTGGAGCCCACGCCCACGTACAGCTTGCTGCCATCGCGGCTGGCCAGCAGTTCCTTGGTCCAGTGGTGGTTGATGGTGCTGGGCAGGTCGGTGAACTCGCGGCCCTTGTCGGACATGCGGGTTTCGCCGGGTACGTAGTGGTACTGCATGATGTTGCCGGTGTTGGCCACGTACAGCGTGTCGCCGATCAGCTGGATGCCGAACGGCGAATGCAGGCCTTCGATATAGACGTGTTGGGTCCAGGCGTTGGAGCCGGGCGTGCGCCGCAGCAGGGTGACCCGGTTGCCGCCCTTGCCGGCCTTGCCCGAGCGCGCCTTCACCTTGCCGGCGATCCACTGCTTGGGCGTGGTGACCGGCTCTTCGCCGGGGCCATTGCCCTCCACCACCAGCACATCGCCATTGGGCAGGGTCAACAGCCGCCGCGGATGCTGCAGGTTGGCGGCGATGCGTTCGATCTGCAGGCCTTCGGCCACCGTGGGTGACTGGCCATCAGCCCAGCCCACGCCCCGCGGCACCTGCATCGGTGGCATCAGGAAGTTCTTCGGTGCCGGCAGCGGCGGCTTCGCACCGGACTGGTCGGTGGGGTGGTATTCGGCCTTGCCGGCGCAAGCCGACAGGGTGACGGCCAGTGCCAGCGCAGCCAGGGTGGGCGGGATGTGCTTAGCCATGACGACCTCCCCGCAGCACCGGCGGCTGCAGTGACAGCAGGATCAGGCCCAGGGCGATCAGGGCCACGGTCAGCGCCGACAGGATCGTACCGGGCACCGCGACGGCATAGGCATCGCGGCTGTGCACGAAGGCATTCCAGATGGCCAGCACGACCGCGACCAGGTTGAGGAAGAAGTCGATGCGGTCGATGCGGGTAGCGGTGCCGTTGCGGCGCCAGACCGCGAACAGGTTGATCAGGCGCGGCAGGATGGCGATCAGCAGGCCGAAGGTGATCAGCCAGGCCGCAGCCTTGCCCCACATCACCTCGGCGCTGTTGAGGTAGATCGCATCGAAGATCAGGGCGCCGACGAAGAAGCCGAAGGGTATGGGGTTCAACAGGCTGAACAGCGTAGTGCCAAGGCCGCGATGGGCCTGGGCGAGCGGATTGACCATCATCGTGCTCCGATGCGGAAGGGTGCACGGGGTGTAGTAGCACAGCGGGATGTGAGGGCGCGCGATGACGCCGGGATGGGATTGCCACTCCCGCCGAACAGGCACCGCGCTACGCGGATTCGTCCTCGCGCACCTCGTGGAAGGGCAGCATCGTCTCGAAGCCGAATTCGTGTTCCATGCTGGTGCGGACCAGGCCGCCAATGGCGTAGCGGCTGGTGTTGGCATGCACGTCGATGCCACCGGGCCGCCACTCGGTGCGCAGATGCAGCGTCTCTACGCGTCGCATGACGATCCGCTCCTCCTGTAGCAGCGCGCGACGGTGCTTCTTCATCAACAGGCGCAGCGGTTTCACCGTGGTGATGCCGAATGCTGCCAGCTCGGGCAGCAACTCAGCGATATCGGCATCGTCGCCATAGTCGTGGCTGCGCGTATGCACGGCCAGCACCACCTTGCGGATGGCGGCGACCGAGAGCGGGGTCTGGTCTGCGCGCGCACGGCCGCGCTGCCGTTCGTTCTTCATGTGTGTGGTCATCTGCAAGTAGTTCTCCCTGTTTCCCACGACTCAAATTCAACCGCGCGAAGATGGCGTGAAGATATTTGTGTGCACTGTCATAACCAGACGCACTAAGCGTTTGTGACGTAATTGGCACATCTGCAGATTGAGTGTGTGAAGAGGTAGGGGGTTCTTCGTTGTGTCGCGTTTGGCTCGTTGCGATGGGGCAGTTCCGCCCCGCCGTCCTGCCATGCCGATTCACAACAGAAGGATTCGTGTATGAAGCGACACACGCAACGCTCCGCGCCACCGCGCTCCGCGCGCCTGGCCCTTGCCACTGCCCTGGTGCTGGGCAGCCTGGCCGTCACCGCCCAGGCCCAGCAGGCTGACCCGCTGGCCGGTCGCCAGCGGCACCTGCTCAACACCGGACAAGCCGTGCTGGGCGATACCCGGCCTGTGGCCGGCAACGATCTGAACGTGGACGGGCTGTTCCGCAACGGCATCCGCGGCCAGGGCGTCACCATCGCCATCGTCGATGATGGCCTGCAGATCGCACACCCGGACCTGGCTGCCAACATCGCGGCAGTCGCAGGCAAGAACTTCGCCAACGGTTCCAACAATCCGACGCCGCCTGATCCCGACGTCGACAACCACGGCACCATGGTCGGTGGCATCGCCGGCGCGGTCGGGGCCAACAATCTGGGCGTGCGCGGCGTGGCTCCGGCAGCGACGCTGAAAGGGTTCAACCCGATTTCGAGGGCTGCCCAGGGCAACCAGCAGAGCAACATCGAATATGCCTGGTGGGACGGTGCCGAATCGGCGGATGTACAGGTCTTCAACAACAGCTGGGGCGCAGGCCCTGGCAATCCAAACCTGCCGTTCGCATACAGCCAGAATGACATCACCGCCTACGAGCAGGCCTTGTCAGGCACCCGCGGTGGCCGCGGCGGCATCTATGTGAAGGCAGCGGGCAACAACTTCGACAATGCTGCGATCAACCAGTTCCAGGACGTCTGCACCAACGACACCAAGAACCGCAGGACCGGCTGTGTTCCGGCTGGCCGCGATCCACGCAACAACCTGTTCAACGTGATCACCGTGGCTGCGGTGCGTGCCGACGGTGTCCGCTCCTCGTACTCGTCCACCGGCTCGGCACTGTGGGTGTCCGGCTTCGGCGGTGAGAACGGCTGGCAGCGGCAGGTCGTGCCGGGGCAGCTGGCGATCCGCTACGATCCCGCCATCCTCACCACCGACGTCACCGGCTGCGCTCAAGGCAGCAACAAGAACAGCAGCCTGCGGAACACCCTGGACGGCGACCAGTCGGCCATCGACAGCACCTGCAACTACACCGGCAAGATGAACGGCACCTCGGCCGCCACGCCGATGGTGTCGGGTGTCGCGGCACTGGTGCTGGAAACCAACCCGAACCTGTCCTACCGCGATGTGAAGTACATCCTGGCCACCACGGCCACCCGCAACGACCCGAACCAGGCGGCAGTGACCCATTCCGACGGCCGCGTGCTGGTGCCCGGGTGGACAGTGAACGCCGCCGGCCGCGCCTACAGCAACTGGTACGGCTTCGGCGTGGTCAATGCCGCGCGTGCAGTGCAGGTGGCGGAGAACTTCCAGTCGCTGGGTGCGCTGGTAGACAGCGGCTGGCGCAATACGACGCGCACCGTGGCCATCGGCAATACCTCGGCGGCCGCCGCACGCCTCACCTTCCAGCTGGCCAACGGCGCGCGCAACATCGAAAGCGTGCAGCTGGGCTTCCGCGTCAGCCACACCAACACCCGCCAGCTGCAGTTCGTGCTGATCTCGCCCAGTGGCACCCGCAGCGTGGTGCAGCCGGCTTTCACTGCGATCGGCTCGGGTACCGGTGGCGTGCAGCGCAACTTCACCAGCTGGGACCTGTTGTCCAGCAATGCCTTCCTGGATGAGAACGCCAGCGGCACCTGGACACTGGAAGTGACCGACCTGGGGCAGGCCGCGAACGCTGCATCGCGTGGCAACCTCGAATTCTTCAAGATCCGCGTTCTGGGGCACTGATGATGAAGACGACCATTCTGTTGAGCACCCTCGCCCTCGCGGCGATGACCACCACCACCTGGGCCCAGAGTTCGGGCCAGACGCCGCCAGACAAGACCCTTTCGACCGTGGATGCACAGGCGCTGAAAGCGGCAGCCACCGGCCGTTCGTTCGATGTGGGCGGCTCACGCTTCCAGCTGGCGCCTTCGGCGACCGTGCAGCAGGCCAGCGGGGGTCAGTTCAAGATCACCCAGGGCAGCGCTGCCAGCGCACCTGCAGCGGGCACCCGCAGCAAGCGCTCTACCGATGCCGCGTCGGGCGCGGCCGCACGCCTGGATGCCGGAGCCAGCAAGTTCGCCGCCGCCGTCTCCAACGATGGCGCACCGGTAGTGGCGACCTCGCGGGTCAAGGTGTTCTTCACCGATGCGGCCTCGGCCCAGCGTGCAGCCACCGCCACCGGCGGCACCGTGGTGAAGGTGTCCAAGGCCTCCGGCCGCGCGATCGTCGAGTATCCCTCGGTGAATGCGGCGCTGGATGCGACCACCAAGCTGCTGTCGACCGCCGGCATCAAGGCGGCCGAGCCGGACGTGGTGCAGTGGGAAGAAACCCGGTAAAGCGTTGAGTGGTGCCCCGGCCGGTTGGCTCTCCTGGCCGGCCGGGGGATTGGTGTGGGAGATGTGCCGACCAACGGTCGGCACCCACGTGTCGACCAAGGTCGACATCTACCGGGGCAGCGGGCGCGACGAACAGGCGGCATCAGCCGCGCATGGCCCGGGATTACCGGGCGGCGAGTGTGTCGCTGTGCTTGCGGCTGCAGCTGGCCAGTGCGTCGTTGCCGGCGGCTGGATGAGCCGGTTCCAGCAGCAGGCGCTGCACGTCGGAGAACAGCTTGTCCACCGGCATGCCATAGGGCGCGAACAGGCGCAGACGGCCCTGGCGGTCGAACACGTAACCGCCCGCGATGTGGCTCATGGTGTAGGTCTCCGGCACCTGGCCGGGTTCCTTCTCGTAGAACGCCTTGAAGTCGCTGGCCATCGCGGCCAGCTGCGCTTCGTTGCCGACCAGTGCGATCGCCTTGGGGTCGAACGCTTCCACATAGGTGCGCGCAACCTCGGGCGTGTCGCGGGCCGGGTCGACGCTGACGAACACCACCTGCAGCTGGTCGGCATCCTTGCCCATCAGATGCTTGACCTGGCTCAGCTCGACCATCGTGGTCGGGCACACGTCCGGGCAGCTGGTGAAGCCGAAGAACAGATAGGTCACCTGCCCCTGCAGGTCCCTCGGGCCACGCACGGTGCCGTGGCTGTCGGGCATCGACCAGTGCTGGCCGAGCTCTTCGCAGGCGATGTCCTTGGAGTAGAAGTCCATGCGCGACTGCGCGCTGCAGCCGGCCAGCAGGCCGGCGGCCAGTCCGGCCAGCAGCGGCAGGCGGAATCGGGGAGAGAGCAACGAACGGACAACAACGGCAAGACACATCACGGGTACCACCAACGCAGGCGCGGGCGGGGTCTCGGTCAGGCCTGCCCTTGGGGAAAAGAAGGCTGAGGTGCCGGGATGATCGTGCGGTCCATGCCGATCACCCCGGCCACGGTCAGTTGATCATCATGTGGTAGTGCATGCTCCAGATGATCCACACCGACAACGCGACGATGATGAACAGGATCACCAGGGTGAACACGAAGCTGGCCAGGTTCCAGCCACCTTCGGACTTGCGGTCCATGTGCAGGAAATAGACCAGCTGCACCAGGATCTGCGCCACCGCGAAGCCGACCAGCAGGAACAGCGTGAGCGGCCGCGACAGCACCGGGTTCATCACCAGTGCGAACGGCACCACGGTCAGCAGCGCGCACAGCACGAAGCCGATCAGGTAGGACTTGGTGGAGCCGTGCGCATTGCCGGCGCGCGAGGTTTCGACGTGGGCCATGTCAGAAGGCTCCGATCAGGTAGACGAAGGTGAAGACGCAGATCCACACCAGGTCCAGGAAGTGCCAGAACAGGCTCAGGCACGACACGCGGGTGATGTTGGTCGGGGTCAGGCCACGGCGGTAGACCTGGTGCATGACCACCGCCATCCAGATCAAGCCGCTGGCCACGTGCAGGCCGTGGGTGGCGACCAGCGCGAAGAACGCCGACAGGTAGGCACTGGTGCTCGGGCCTGCGCCTTCGTGGATCAGGTGCGAGAACTCGTAGATCTCCATGCCGATGAACGAGGCACCGAGCACGAAGGTCACGCCCAGCCAGCGCAGCACCGCCGAGGTGTCGTGGCGATGCATCGCCAGCACGGCCTGGCCGTAGGTGATGCTGGAGACCAGCAGCAGGAAGGTCTCGGCCATCACGAACGGCAGCGAGAACAGGTCCTTGCCGGTGGGGCCGCCGGCGTAGGCGGTGCTGAGCACCGCATACGAGGCGAACAGCGAACCGAACAGCACCAGGTCGGACATGAGGTAGACCCACATGCCGAACACCTTCATGCCGCCCTGTTCGTGGCCATGGTCGTGTTCGTGGCGGTCTTCGTGCGCCTGCGTGTCGCTGGCCAGCTCGGGGCGGGTCAACAGGTTCATGCGCGTACCTCCTTCAGCTTGGCAAGGTTGGCCGCTTCGGTGCGCGCCACCTCTTCGGAACTGACGTAGTAGTCCACGTCCTCGTCGTAGGACCGCACGATCAGGGTGACGATCATCGCGATGAAGCTGGCCGCGGCCATCCACCAGATGTGCCAGACCAGGGCGAAGCACAGCACCAGGATCCAGATGTTGAGGATCAGCGGCACGCCGGTGTTCTTCGGCATGTGGATCGGTGCGTACTTCTTCGGCGGCGGCGGCAGGCCGCGCTTCTTCGCTTCGTGGAAGGCGTCCAGCTCATCGGCCTTGGGCACCACGGCGAAGTTGTAGAACGGTGGCGGCGACGGCGTGGCCCATTCCAGCGTGCGCGCATTCCACGGGTCGCCGGTCAGGTCCAGGTTGCGCTTGCGGTCGCGCACGCTCACGTAGATCTGCACCAGCATCAGGATGATGCCCGCGAACACGAACAGCGCACCGATGAAGGCGGCGATCAGGTACGGCGTCCACGCCGGGTTGTCGTACTGGTTCATGCGGCGGGTCATGCCCATGAAGCCCAGCATGTACAGCGGCATGAAGGCCAGGTAGAAGCCGATCACCCAGCAGGCGAACGACCACTTGCCGAGGCGCTCGTTGAGAGTGAAGCCGAACACCTTCGGGAACCAGTAGGCGAAGCCGGCCAGGTAGCCGAACAGCGCGCCACCGATGATGGTGTTGTGGAAGTGCGCGACCAGGAACAGGCTGTTGTGCAGCAGGAAGTCCGCGCCCGGGATGGCCAGCAGCACGCCGGTCATGCCACCGATGGTGAAGGTGACCAGGAAGGCGATCGTCCACAGCATCGGGACGCTGAACTCGACGCGACCGCCATACATGGTGAACAGCCAGGTGAAGATCTTCACGCCGGTGGGGATGGCGATGATCATCGTCATGATGCCGAAGAAGGCATTGACGCTGGCACCCGAGCCCATGGTGAAGAAGTGGTGCAGCCACACGATGAACGACAGGATGCCGATCGCCAGCGTGGCACCCACCATCGACTTGTAACCGAACAGCTTCTTGCGCGCGAATGTGGCGGTCACTTCGGAGAAGATGCCGAACGCCGGCAGCACCAGGATGTACACCTCCGGATGGCCCCAGGCCCACACCAGGTTCACGTACATCATCGGGTTGCCGCCCAACGTGTTGGTGTAGAAGTTGAAGTCCAGGTAGCGGTCCAGGGTGAGCGCACCCAGCGCCACGGTCAGGATCGGGAAGGCGGCGATGATGATCACGCTGGTGACCAGCACGGTCCAGGTGAACACCGGCATCTTCATCAGGGTCATGCCCGGCGCACGCATGCGCAGGATGGTGATGAACAGGTTGACGCCAGTCAGCAATGTGCCGACGCCGGACGCCTGCAGTGCCCAGATGTAGTAATCGACACCCACGCCTGGGCTGAACTCGATGCCCGACAGCGGCGGATAGGCGACCCAACCGGTCATGGCGAATTCGCCAACGCCCAGCGAGATCATCATCAGCGCTGCGCCGACCACGAAGATCCAGAAGCTGAAGGCGTTGAGGAACGGGAACGCCATGTCGCGCGCGCCGATCTGCAGCGGCACGATGATGTTCATCAGGCCGACCACGAACGGGGTGGCCACGAAGAAGATCATGATCACGCCGTGCGCGGTGAAGATCTGGTCGTAGTGCTCCGGTGGCAGGAAGCCATCACTGCCCGGCCCGGCTGCCGCCAGCTGCGCGCGCATCATCAGCGCATCGGCGAAGCCACGCACCAGCATGACCAGCGCCACCACCACGTACATGATGCCGATCTTCTTGTGGTCCACGGTGGTGAACCAGTCGCGCCACAGCGGGCCCCACAGCTTGAAGTACGTCACCGCGCCAAGCAGCGCGAGGCCGCCCAGCACCATGGCCGCCAATGTGACCACGACGATCGGCTCGTGCAGCGGCACGGCCTCCCACGTCAATTTACCCAACATGTTCGTTACTCCTGGGAAACCTGGGCACCGCCGGCAGCGCCCGCCGGGGTAGCAGCAGCGGTGTTCTCACCGACGCCGATGAACTGGTCGATGACCTTCTTGAACAGCAGCGGTTCAACACTGGAGAAGTGCTGCACCGGTGCGTTCTTCGACGGTGCGGCCAGCGCCTTGAACTGCGTGAAGCTGAGCGCGTCCGGCGCGCTGCGCACCTCGGCCACCCAGCGCTCGAAGTCTTCGTTGCTGCTGGCGGTGGCGATGAACTTCATGTTCGAGAAGCCATGCCCGCTGTAGTTGCCGGACATGCCACGGAACTGGCCGGGCTCGTTGGCGATCAGGTGCAGCTGCGTGCGCATGCCGGCCATCGCGTAGATCTGCCCCCCCAGCTGCGGGATGAAGAAGGTATTCATAGTCGAGTTGGAGGTGATGTTGAATGCCAGCGGGCGGTTGGCCGGGAAGTTGAGCTGGTTGACGGTGGCGATGCCCAGGTCCGGGTACACGAACACCCACTTCCAGTCGGTGGCGATCACGTCCACGTGCAGCGGCTCACCGGCCACGTCCAGCGGCTTGTACGGGTCCAGCTCGTGGGTCGACTTCCACACGATCACCGCCAGCACCGCGATGATGATCAGCGGCACGCCCCAGACCACGATCTCCACCTTGGTGGAGTGCGACCAGTCAGGCATGTATTTCGCGTTGGTGTTGCCGGCGCGGTAGCGCCACGCGAACACGAAGGTCAGCACGATGGCCGGTATCACCACGATCAGCATCAGGCCGATGCAGATCAGGATCAGGTCGCGCTGGGCGAGCCCGACCATGCCCTTCGAATCCAGCAGCACCCAGTCACAGCCCGACAGGCCGAGGCAGGCCAGGGCGACCAGCGCCAGGCGGATGCGGTTCCAGCAGATATTCATTGGAGGTCAACCCTGTTGAAGAAGCGCGCTTGACCGGCTCGCCTGCGCGCAGCGCCCGGGCGTGGAGCGGCTACACTGTGGGTACGAGGTCGCCTACAAGCAGGCGAACCACTCCAATCAAGCCCATACAAGATACAGCATTGTATGGACTTGTGCATCTGCACGTATGGAAAAAACTGACCGATGACGCCACCTGCCGCCGGCCGCCGCCTGAAACACCCCAATCGCACCTGGGTTCGCCCCTTTCGCGAGGGCGCCGGCCCGCTGTACCTGCAGATTGCCCAGCAGGTGCGCGAGGCGGTGGATGACGGCGTGCTGCGCCCCGGCGACCGGCTGCCGCCGCAGCGCGACCTGGCCCAGCAGGTGGGCGTGGACCTGACCACCGTCACCCGTGCCTTCGCCGAGCTGCGCCAGGCCGGCCTGCTCGATGCGCAGGGCGCCGGTGGCACCTTCATCGCGCTGTCGGCCGGCAACCGCAGCACCTCGGTGGACCTGAGCATGAACATCCCGCCGCTGCTGGGCAGCGCGCCGTTCGCACAGGGCATGGAGGCGGGCTTCCAGCACGTGGGCCAGCAGCTGGGCCAGGGCGAACTGATGAGCTACCACGTCGGCGCCGGCACCCGTGAGGACCGCGCCGCCGCGGTGCAGTGGCTGGCGCCGATGCTGGGCACGGTCGGTGCCGACCAGGTGGTGATCTGTCCCGGCGCGCAGACCGCGCTGTGCGCGCTGATCCTGGCCCGCACCCAGCCGGGCGAGCTGATCGCCGCCGAGCAGCTGACCTACCCGGGCCTGCTGGCCGCCGCGCGCGTGCTGCAGCGGGGCGTGGTGCCGGTGGCGATGGACGCCGAGGGCATGCTGCCGGAGGCGCTCGAGGAGGCCTGCCAGCTGCGTCGCCCACGCCTGCTGTACCTGGTGCCGACCATCCAGAACCCGACCACGGCAACGATGTCGGCACAGCGCCGGCAGGCCCTGCTGGCGGTGGCCAAGCGCCACGATCTGACCGTAATCGAAGACGATCCCTACTGGTTGCTGGCCGGTGACGCCGCACCACCGCTGGCCGCCCACCGCGATGCCGGCTGCCCGGTGTATTACATCTCCACCCTGTCCAAGTGCCTGGCGCCGGGCCTGCGCACCGCCTACCTGGTCGTGCCGGCCGGCGAGCCGATGGAACCGGTGCTGGATGCGCTGCGCGCAATCGCGCTGATGCCGACCCAGTCGATGGTGGCGGTGGCGTCGCAGTGGATCCGCAGTGGCCAGGCCCAGGACATGGTGCAGCGCTTCCAGCAGGAACTGCGCGAGCGCCAGGCGATTGCCGCGCAGTACCTGCCGTCCCGCGCCCAGGCGCATCCGGCCGGCCTGCATGTGTGGCTGCCGCTGCCGCCACGGCTGGACCAGTACCGGCTGATCCAGGCCGCCCAGGAACAGGGCCTGGGCATCGCCAGCTCGGATGCCTTCAGCGTGGAAGAGCCGCCGCCGGGCAACGCGATCCGCCTGTCGCTGGGAGGCGCAGTCGACCAGGGCGCGCTGGCCGGGGCGCTGGCCAAGCTGAACGAGATCCTGTCCGAAGCCCCCGAGGCCCGGCACAACGCCATCGTCTGAACCGGACGCATAGCGCTGCATCCATACAAGATGATATTTTGTATGCAATGTATGGATGAAGGGACGTGCATCGATGCGCGCCGAGAAACTGAAGTTCCACCTGGTGATGGCCGGGTGCGGTGGCTTTGTGGTGTTGATGCTGGCCGCGCTGGCCTGGGTCTGCCTGCAGCCGCAGACCATGGATGTGCAGGCCGCCGAACGCCACGCCATCGAGCAGTGCGTGCAGCGCAGCGAGGATCCCTCGCGTAGCGAGATCCAGCGTCGCGCGCAGGCCGACTCCTGCCGCGAGATGCGCAAGCAGTACGTGCACAAGTTCGGCGGGGAAGCGTCCTGATGGGCGCAGCCGCGCCGCGTCGCCGCTGGCTGCTGCCGACGATGATCGCCCTCGCCTGCCTGTTCATGGCCGGCGTGGCGGCTGCGCTGTGGCAGTACTTCGGCTACAGCGCACAGTCCACGTTCACCGAACAGGCCATCGTCTTCGATGATTCGCAGCTGCGCCTGCCGGCCGATCTGGCCGGTGATACCAGCCGCATCCGCGTGGTGCATTTCTGGGACCCGGCCTGCGGCGTGTGCAACCGCGAGACCGGCGCGCACCTGAGCTACCTGATCAGCATGTACCGCCGCGCCGGCATCGACTTCTATGCGATCCGCCGCCCGGGTACGCAGGGTGAGCTGCCCGAGCCTCTGCGCAACAAGGTGATCAACCTGCCGACCATCGACGGCATCGAGCACATTCCGGCCAGCCCTGCAGTGGCGATCTGGGACCGCCGGGGCCACCTCGCCTATGCCGGCCCGTACAGCATCGGCATGGTCTGCAACTCGGCCAACAGCTTTGTCGAACCGCTGCTGGACAGACTGGTGCGCGGCGAGACCGTGCGCCCGAAGGGACTGCTTGCCGTGGGCTGCTACTGCCCCTGGCAGGCCAAGCGCTGAGGACGCGCAATGACATCACTGACGCTGGCCGGTGCGGCCGCCGCAAACAACAACGGCGGTCACCTGTCCGAACCGACCGATGGTTATGGACAGGCTCCCGCCGTTGGAAGCAACGATACGCCCCGACATGCTCCGTACATGCCGCGACCGGATGTCGCAGCCCGCGAATGGGTGCAGGACGTGCTCGCGCACAACGGGCCGATCTACCTGCGCATCGTCAATTCACTGGAGCGTACAGTGCGCCGCGGTGGCCTCGCGCCGGGCCAGCGCCTGCCCTCGCAGCGCGCGTTGGCGCAGCAGCTCGGTATCGACCTGACCACGGTCACCCGCGCCTTCGATGAAGCACGCAAGCGCGGCCTGATCGAAGCACGCGGGCCACAGGGCAGTTTCATCGCACCGCCCAAGGCCGGCTTCGACCAGGTGGTGGACCTGAGCATGAACGTGCCGCCGGTGCCCGACGCCGATGCGCTGGCCGAGACCCTGCGCCGCGGTGCCGCCGCCGTGCTTGCACGCAGCAACGCGCCGAACCTGATGACCTATCACCTGGGTGGTGGCAACCCCACTGATCGCCATGCTGCGGCGCGTTGGCTGCAGCCGATGCTGGGAAAGGTGGACGACGCCTGCCTGCTGCTGACTGAAGGGGCGCAGGTGGCGCTTGCAGCGATCCTGGTCAGCCAGGGCCGCGACGACGATGCGATCCTCTGCGATGCGCTGGTCTATCCGGGCCTGCTGCAGGCCGCCGCCGCACTGGGCCGGCGGCTGCTGCCGGTGGACAGCGACGAACACGGTATGTGCCCCGAAGCGCTGCTGCGACAGGCACGTAGTAGCGGTGCACGGCTGGTCTATCTCAACCCCACCTGCCAGAACCCGACCGCGCTGACCCTGCCGCTGCAGCGGCGCGAGGCGCTGGCGCGTGCTCTGGAGAGGGAAGGCCTGCTGGCGATCGAGGACGATCCTTACTGGCACCTCGCCGAAGATGCACCGATACCGTTGGCAACGCTGGCACCGCGCCACGTGTTCTATGTGGCGACGCTGTCGAAGGTGATCAGCCCCGGCCTGCGCACCGCCTTCGTGCACTGCCCAAGTGCCGCACACGCCGAGGCGATGACGGCCGCGCTGCGGGCAACGCGGTTGATGGGCCATCCACTGGTGTCAGCGCTGGCCAGCCAGCTGCTGCTGGATGGCTCGGCACAGTCACTGCTGGCGCAGGTACGCAGCGAGGCATGTGAGCGCATATGGATGGCGAGGCACCTGCTGGCGCCATCGCTGCTGCAGCGTGCCGAAGGCCTGCATGCCTGGTGCCGGATACCGGCGCCGTGGACCGATGCGACCGTGGTGCGTACCGCGCAGCTGCAGGGGCTGGCGATCGCACCATCATCGGCATTCTGCCCGCCAGGCGTGTCGCATCCGAATGGCGTGCGGCTGTCGCTGGGGCTGGCAGCGGACCGCAGGCAACTGGAAAGCGCGTTGCGCCGGATCGACCGGCTGTTGTTATCGGACGCGTTGCCGGCGATCGAGCGGTAGGTGCAAGGAAGTGCCAACCAAGGTTGGCACCTACCAGAGCAGTAGATCCACGCCATGCGTGGATACGCGGCGCCCAGGATGCAGTAGCGCCGGGCCATGCCCGGCGGAAGATTTCCCGGCACGGTCGGAATGTGCCAACCAGGGTTGGCACCTACCAGAGTCCACCAGCGGTGTGCCGGGGCTAGTCCGTAGTCTTGCCGCCGAAGCCAAGACGGGCCGGCCGGGCCGTCCGCAGTGGAAAGAACAGCATGCCAATGGACACCATCTGGAACGGCGTGAACAGGAACCAGATGTTGTCGGTGCCGACCGCCAGGATGTTGAAGTCCAGATCGCCGATGCACTCCAACCGCTGCAACACCGTCACCAGTCCCCCAATGGTCGGAACCGGCAGAACGCCATGACCGGCCAGCAGCAACGTCGGTGTCAGCAGCCCGGCCAGGAGCGCGAAGCCGGCGCGGTACACCCAGGGATTGCCCTTCCAGTACGGCGCGCAGCGCCACATCAGCAGCAGCAATGCCAGGGTCAACAGCCAGGGCAACAGCCACTGGTTAACCACCATGTCCATCATTGGACCGGCTCCATTGGGCTGGCATCCCACGTCGTCGATCGCACGCCCCTTACCTCCCCCTTCATCCATGATGCGGGCATTGTTGCCGGTATGCAGGCACACGCAAAGCCCCGGCACCGCAAGAACTGCTAAACGCCAAACCTGCCGATCCGCTACTGTGCCGGGCACTGGATTCGGGGAACGGCAGGATGAGTGCGGCAGGCAAGGCGTTGTGGTACATCGAAACCCATGCGGATCGACCGCTGGCACTGGCCGACGTCGCTGCTGCGGCGGGGCTGTCGCCGTTTCATCTGTCGCGCCTGTTCCAGGCCCGCACCGGTACCTCGGTGGTGCGCTACCTGCGCGGACGGCGCCTGACCGCGGCCGCGCAGCGGCTGGCCGACGGCGCAGGCGACATCCTGCAGGTTGCGCTTGGGGCCGGCTATACCACCCATGCGGCGTTCACCCGTGCCTTCAGCGACCAGTTCGGGCAGACACCGGAGCGGGTACGCGAACAGGGCACCGACGGCCTGGTACTGGTGCAGGCGATCCGCGTGGACGAGGCGCCTGTACCCTGCGATGAGGCACCGCGCCTGCTCGACACGCCCGCCTTCCAGCTGGTGGGTATCGGCATGCGGCATACCCGCGGCAGCGGTGGTGCGATACCCGGACAGTGGGCGCAGCTCAACCGCGAATGGCCGACGCCTGCACCGGTCAGCTTTGGCGTGTGCTGCAACAGTGATGACGATGGCGGCTTGGACTACATCGCCGCACTGCCGGCCAGCGCGGTGCCGAGCGTACCTGCGCACTGGCAACGCGTGGACATTCCGCCGCGTCGCTACCTGGTGGCCTGGCACGGCGGGCATATCTCGACCATCCGCTCGACCTGGTTCTGGCTGCTGGATCACTACCTGCCCGGCTCCGGTCTCAGCCTGGCCGATGCACCCGATCTGGAACGCTACGACATGCATTTCGATGAGCACAGCGGCAACGGCGGCGTGGAAATCTGGCTGCCAGTGGAGTGATCTTCGAGCGCGGCACCCACCGTAACGAATCGTTGCGCCCGCGGTGACACCCACGCAATCCCGCCAGGTCTACACTCGGTGCGTGCGCTCCACGGAGGATCGATCATGCGCCTGTTGCACCTCACGCTGCCGGTATCCGATGTTGGTACCGTGGCCAGCTACTTCCGCGATGTGCTGCAGCAGCGCGTGATCGGCAATCATGTGCACATCGGCTGGAGCACGATCGAGTTGCAGCCCGCTGAAGGACGTCCGGTCGGAGGCGTGCACCTGGCCTTCAACGTACCGGACAACCGCTTTGGCGAGGCAATGACCTGGTTGCGCGAACGCACGCCACTGCAGCGCAATCCGGCAGGGTTGGATTATTTCGCCCTGGAAAGCAGCTGGCAGTCGCAGTCGGTGTACTTCACCGGCCCCGATGGTTTGATCCTTGAACTGATCGGCCGCCGCCGCTTGCCGGACAGTACGCATCAGGGCGCTTTCCACGGCAGCGAACTGACCTGCCTGAGCGAGGTCGGCCTGCCCAGCCACGATGTCGATGCTGTGCGCGAGCAGTCCAGCCTGCGGTTTGGCCTGCAACCGATCAGCCCGCCTTCGCCGCAGTTCGCGCCGATGGGCGACGACGAAGGGCTGCTGATCGTGGTCGCTGCGGACCGGCGCTGGTTCCCCGAGCAGAAGGACCTGCCCAATGCGCAGGGCCTGTTGCTGCAGGTCGGCGACGTGGCCGGCCCGGGTGTTGTGGAGGACACTGCACTCGGCTGGCGGGTGCAGGCGACCTGATCTACCAGCTGCCCGACGCACCACCTCCGCCGCTGCGGCCACCGCCTCCGGACCAGCTGCTGGAGCCGCTCGACGACGAACTGCTGGATGACGAACTGGACGCGCTGCGCTCACGGCGTGACGAAACCCGGCCATGCGCGCGCTCGCCCGGCAGCATGGTGAACAACCATACGAAGTACAGCAACACGCCACACACACCGGACACGATCATTGCCAGCAGACGTGGATCGTGCCCTTCGGCACGATGGATCGCCAGCAACGCACCCGCGGCGTAGCCGAGGGTCAACAGCACCAGCACCGTCATGCGCACGACGAAGCTGCTGCGGTTCTTCTTCCAGCGTGTGCGACAGGCCTGCACCAGCAGGAACACCATCAGGGTGACAACGCCCGCGGCGGCCTGCAGCAGCAGGTGCCGGGCCAGGCTCGGTGGCAGCTGGCCACGAAGCAGCGCCTGCACCAGGAAGACCGCGCCGGTTACCAGCATGCCACACAGGACGATGCGCACCCCACGGCTGCGACGCCAGCACCAGCCGAGCAGGGCCGCCACCGGCACGCCCAGCGCCATCACGAAGCACAGGCCCGGCAGCAGGTGGCGTGGCAGCAGCAACGCCACGGACAGCGCGCATGCGGCAACCACCGCTGTCAGCAGCATCGGACGCCCCCAGGCCGGCAAGGTCGGCCAGCTCGGCCTCGGTGCCGACGCATTGGCGGCCAGCGCCTTGCGCCGCCGCTCCCGACGGCTGCCGCTGAAATCGTCCTCGGTCTTCGCCGGCGGGAGGGGCGGCGGCGAGCGCCACAGCCCGGCCAGGAAGCCGGCCAGCAGGGTCAACGCCACCACCGAGTCTGCGCGTCGCCAGTCCGCAGGCAGCACATTGCTGGCCGACGGTTCTTCCCATGCAGGCAGGTCCTCGCCTTCGATCAGCGCCACCATGATCGTCGTGCCATCGAGCACGCCCTGGTCGAAATCACCCTCACGGAAGCGCGGCACGATCGCGTTGTCGATGATGCGAGCGGCGTACGCGTCCGGTAACGCACCTTCCAGGCCATAGCCGGTCTGGATGCGTACGCGGCGGTCCTGCACCGCCACCAGCAACAGCACACCGTCGTCGACACCGGTGCGACCCAGCTGCCACTGATCGAACACCCGCTGTGCGTAGGCCTCGATGCCCTCGTTGCCCACGCTGGGGACCACCAGCACCTGCAGCTGTGCACCTTTCTGCACCTGCAGCTGCAGCGCCTGCCTGCGCAGGGTGGCGCGGGTTTCAGCGGACAGCGCGTTGGCGGTGTCCACCACGGGATCGTCCAGCGCCGGGACCGGGATCGCCGCCAGCGCCGCCACCGGCAGCAGGCACAGCAGCAACAACAGCCACGTCATGGCTGCGGTCTGCCGTCCTGCGCGCAGCAGGCTCACGTACCCTGCCCCGCCTCGATCCGCGCATGCAGCGCCTGCAGTTGCGCGACCGCCTGGTTGAACACCTGCAGATCGGCATCCACCAGGGCCGCCCAGTCAGGCGCGTGCCCCAACAGCTGCGCCACCTGCTCGTTCGGCGCGCGATCGAAGCCCTCGCCAAGCACGGCAAGATAGCGCGCACGGAACCCTTCGGGGTCGCGCTGGTCCTGCACATACAGCTGCACGGCCAGCAGCCCTGCATACAGGTAGTTCACCAGATAGTTCGGGTCTTCATACATCAGGCGCTTGCCGATCCAGGTGTTGCGCAGCTGCGGGTAGCGCTCCGGTTGCTGGCCGAAGCGCGCCAGCACCTGCCCGGTCAGCGCGTCCAGGCCATCGGCGGTGCCCAGCGTGCCGGCGGCAACGCCCTGGTAGATCGACTGCTCCAGCTGCGCTTCCTCGGAAGAGGTGAACAGCTGCAGCACCATGTCGTCCAGCAGCGATTTCAGGTAGTAGGCCTTGGCACGCGGGTCCTGTGCCTGCTGGTACAGCTGGTCGCGGAAGCGCAGCTCGTTGTAGATCGCGAACGCCTCGGTCAGCCACTGGCTGCCATTGCGCTGCAGCGGCGACGCATGACCGCGCTGCATCCACTCGCCATGCACGGCATGGCCAGCTTCATGCGCGATTTCGACATCGCTTTCCAGATCGCCACGGCGCACGCCAACGAACAGCATTGCCGGCACACCGGGAGCACTCACCGAGAACGCGTCCTGGCTGCGGTCACCGCGTTCGGAGGCCAGATCCATACGCTGGTTGGCCGGATCGAGCAGCGCGCGCAGTTCGGCGACGTACGCCGGCCCCAGGTGCTGCATGGCATCGGCGGCGTTGTCGCGCAGCTGCGCCAGCGTCAGCACCGGTGGCGTGTAGCCGGCATCGGGCACCGTGGTATCCCAGATCTGCGGCGCGTCGATGCCGGATCGCGCAGCGTGGTGCAGCAGCATGTCCTGGTAGGCGCGGCGGTCCCCCGCGTGCTGTTCGATTGCAATCAGCGTCGCATCCACTGCCGCTGTATCCAGACCCATGCGCTGGTAGCCGTGTGCCGGCGCCGAGCCATCGCCCTGCAGGCGTGCGGCGGCGTCATTCACCTGCACCAGCCCCAGCAGCACCGACGCCATCGGCTCACGGCGCGAGTGCAGCCCCTGCCAGTAGCCCTTCCAGCCGGCCTCGCGCAGGGCGCGGTCGGGCTGCTGGGCCAGCGCCTGCTTGTCGCGCCCCGTGTCCCAGTGCCGACCGCCGTGCTCGAGCTGCGGGTACTCGGCGCTGCGCAGGATCTGCCCGCGCAGGCGCGCGAAACTGTCCAGCGCCGGATCGGCCAATGCCTCCACGGCCTCGTCCAGCACAGCGTTGGCCGGGGTGGTGGCTTCCTTCAACGCACGTGCGCGCAGGAAGCCATACGGTGCTGCCCACGTCGCATCTGCGGGCGCCTCGCGCAGTGCAGCGCGACCGCTGCGGGCGATGCGGCTGCACAGCCCCATTGCCTGGTCCATCGCCTGGGCCGGGCGATGATCGCGGGCGTTGCGGGCGGACTGCAGGTGCAGGTAGCCGAGATGCCGCAGGCACTGCGCCTCCAGTGCCTCGGCCTGCTGGAAGCGTTCCGCCGGTGCAAGGGTGGACGCCTGCTGCAGGGCCTCGACGCGCTTGCCCAGCGCGTCACGCGCGGCTTGTTCGGCGGTGGCATTGGCGAAGTAGGCGCGGTCATCGGCATGCACCGACTGTGCCTGGGCGCCGCTGAAGGAGGCTATCGCCAGTACGGCGGCGACGGCGGCGGTGGTAGCGCGCTTCCTGAAAGCCTGCATCGGCGTCTCCCTGCCTGGACCAGGCTTCGAGCCTAGCAGCCAGCCGCCCGGCTCGCCTGTGCCGAGTCAGGCCTCAGATCGACTCATCCTCACGCTTGACCAGTGTCCAGCACGGCGCCTGCGCGAAGGTATAGGTCTGCTGGTCGCTGCTGTCCGGCGTGCGGACCTGCACCTGCCGCTGCCCATCGGCCAGGGCACTGACCTGCATTTCGCGGCCCTGCCCGGCCAATGCGGCAGGATCGGGCATCACCGGCCACTCGACATCGGCCAGCGCCAGCCGGCTTTCCACCTTGCGCGGTTCCGGCTCAGCCTCCGCATCGATGTAGCTGTCCAGCAGCGGATCGGCAGTGGTCTTTTCCTGCAGCGCGATCTCGTTGCCGAAATGCTTCAGGAACGTATCGAATTCCGGGTAGGGGCATTCACTGGGTGCAGCCGCAGGTGTGGGCTCGGCGGCGGTCGCTGGCGCGGCTGGAGCAGGCACGGCTGGAGCAGGCGCCGCCTCGGCCGCTGTCTGCGGCGCTGGTGTGCAGGCAGCCAGAACCGCGCCGCAGGCAATCGTCAGCAGAACGGCAGAACGGTATCGACACATGGGCTCATCCTGAATCCGGTCCGGTCGCTCCATGCTACCGCGCACCCTACAATTCCGGCATTCCGCCTGTCCGAGAGTCCTCATGCATCGCCTCCTGCTCCTGATCGGCCTGCTGCTGCCCGCCCTGTGGCCGGCTGTGGCGTTGGCCGTCGATGTCCACGAAGGCGATCTGCTGTTCGTCACCGCCGGCCGCAGCGGCCTCAGTGCGGCCATCGACGATGCCACCGGCAAGCAGGGCGCGCTCAGCTTCGATCACGTTGCCCTGGTCGCGTCCACGCCGAAGGGCTGGGAGGTTTTGCATGCGGACGAGAAAGGATCGCGCCGGCAATCGCTGGTCGAGTTCCGCCAGGAGGCGCGCGCCAAGCAACGGCAGATCGTGGTCTATCGCCTGCGCGCGCCGCAGCAGGCGGCCATCAGGGATGCGGTCGCCACCGCGCGCACGATGCTGGGAAAGCCGTACAACACGTCGTATGTGTTGAGCGAGGACAGCTACTACTGCTCGGACTTCATCGAACGCGCCTTCCGTGCGCACCACGTGTTCGCATTGCAGCCGATGAACTTCCGCAACCCGCAGACCGGGGAGATCGCCCAGCACTGGGTGGATCTGTATCGCGGCATGGGCATGGACGTGCCGCAGGATCAGCCCGGTACTAATCCGAACGACATGTCGGCAGCGCCGGTGCTGCAGCGTATCGGCGTGCTGGAATAAGCAAAGCCCCGCACGGGGCGGGGCCTTGCCGGTCACGTTGCATGCGCAACGCGGTCATTCTTCTTCGTCGTGGCCGCCCTGCTGCTGGTTCTGGTTGCGCTTCTGCTGTTCCTGCTGCTGTTGCTGCTGCTGGTCGCGGCCACGGCCCTGCTGCTGATCCTGCTGGTTCTGCTGGCCCTGCTGCTTCTGGTTCGGGTTCTGGTTCTGCTGTGCCATGTCCGATCTCCAAAGCCACTCGCGGAATGCGGTGGACGTGGCCATCGTCTGCAGCGAATGGTTAATCAGGCGTGGGTGGGCGGCTACATCTGTGTGTACGCCTGTGAATGAACGCGCAGAAGCCCTTGCGGCACAAGCAGCTGAAGAATTCATGCGGGTTCGGCATGTGCTCATGCCTTCGTCAGCCTGCACGCATTCATGGCGTTCGCCGCCGGAAACACGCGCTGAACGAGGCTGGCTTCCCGGCTCACGCAGGGAAGCCAACCCTCCATTCAGGGCATCACCGGCGGCACATACGCCAGGGTCATGCCCAGCAGCCACAGCAGGCCAAGCACCAGCGGGATGTGCACCAGCAGCTGGATGAAGGTGAAGCCCACGATGTCGCGTGCCTTCAGCCCCAGCACGCCCAGCAGCGGCAGCATCCAGAACGGATTGATCAGGTTCGGCAGCGCTTCGGCCGCGTTGTAGACCTGCACCGCCCAGCCCAGGTGCGCCTTCAGTTCGTTGGCGGCCTGCATCACGTACGGCGCCTCGATGATCCACTTGCCGCCACCGGACGGCACGAAGAAGCCCAGCACCGCCGAATAGACGCCCATCACCAGCGCGAAGGTATCAGTGCTGGCCACGTGCACGAACAGGCTCGACAGCCGGTGCGCCAGGGTCTGACCGTCACCGCCGGCAGCGTGGGTGAGGATCATCGCGATGCCACCGTACAGCGGGAACTGGATCAGCACACCGGTGGTGCTCGGTACCGCCTTGGCCACCGCGTTGAGGAAGCTGCGCGGGCGCCAGTGCAGCAGCAGGCCCAGCGAAATGAACAGGAAGTTGTAGGTGTTGAGGTTGGCGATGGCGGTGACCACCGGCTTGTTGGCGAACTCGTTGAACAGCCAGCCGAACGCCAGCAGCGAGAGCAGTACGGTCAGCAACGGACTGTACTCCAGCCATTCGCCCGGGCGCGTGCGGCGCTGCAGTGGCTCCGGTTCTGCCTGCGCGGCGCCGGGGAAGTCTTCAGCGGTGCGGGCACTGCCGGCGGCCGGTGCGGTCAACCAGGCGATCAGCAGCGAGACCAGGATCAGCACTGCGGTCAGCGCGATCGACTGCCACAGGAAGATGGTTTCGGTGAACGGCAGGACGCCGGTGATCTCCACCAGCCCTGGCGGCATGCTGGCCGGGTTGGCCTGCAGCTGTGCGGCAGACGAACTCAGCCCCATTGCCCACACCGCACCCAGGCCGAGGTAGGCCGAAGCACCGGCCGCGCGGTAGTCCATGCGCAGTTCGGTACGGCGCGCCAGCGCGCGCACCAGCAGGCCGCCGAATACCAGCGAGAAGCCCCAGCTGAGCAGCGAGGCCAGCATGCTGACCAGGCCCACGTACACCACCGCACCGCGGCCGGTGCGCGGCACCCGGGCGAGGAAATCGATGAAGCGTGCGACCACCGGCGCGGTCGCCACGGCGTAGCCACCGATGACCACGAAGGCCATCTGCATGGTGAAGGGAATCAGGCTCCAGAAGCCGTCGCCGAAGGCACTGGCGGTGGCCTGCGGGGTCGAGCCGAAGCTCATCGCAGCCAGCGCGACGATGACCACGCCGAGCACCGCGAACACGTACGCATCGGGGAACCACCTTTCCGCCCAGGCGGCCGAGCGCAGCGCTGCGCGCGCCATCCAGCCGTCCTGTACTGCTGCCGTCGAGGCCATCGCCTACCCTCCCAGGTTCGATGGTTCGATTCTGGGCGGTGGGGTGCGGGCTGTCAGCCACCTATTGGTCGTAGGTAGCGGAGGATGGTCGTGCCGGCCGCTGGCCGGCAACCTCGGGATCGCGCACGGCTGCAGCCGGCCAGCGGCCGGCTCTACCTCACCTTGGGCTCAACGCAGCGCCAGATCCACGGCGATGCCGGCGAACAGCGCGGCACCCACCCAGTTGTTGTGCAGGAACGCCTTGAAGCAGGGGCCGCGCTCGCGGTTGCGGCAGATCCAGAACTCGTAGACCACCAGCACCGTAGCCACGGCCACGCCGGCCAGGTAGTAGCCGCCCAGCCCGCCGCGCACGCCAACCAACGCCATGGTGGCCAGGAACAGCGCGTACAGCACGCCCTGGATGACCAGATCCAGGTCACCGAACAGGATCGCAGTGGAGTGCGAGCCCATCTTCAGGTCGTCCTCGCGGTCGACCATGGCGTACCAGGTGTCGTAGGCGGTGGACCACAGGATGTTGCCGGCATACAGCAGCCAGCCCAGCATCGGCACCTCGCCCTGCACCGCGGCGAACGCCATCGGGATGCCCCAGCCGAACGACATGCCCAGATAGACCTGCGGCAGATGGGTGTAGCGCTTCAGGTACGGGTAGCTGGCCGCCAGGAACACGCCGATGAAGCTCAGGCCGATGGTCAGCCCGTTCAGGGTCAGCACCAGGCCGAACGCCACCAGCATCAATACGGCGAACAAGGCGAGCGCGGCACGGCCGCTGATTGCGCCGGTGGCCAGCGGACGCGCCTTGGTGCGTTCCACATGCGGGTCAAGCCAGCGGTCGGCGTAGTCGTTGATGACGCATCCGGCCGAGCGGGTCAGCCACACGCCGGCGGTGAACACGAACAGCGTCCACAGCGGCGGCAGGCCGCCCGCGGCCAGCCACAACGCCCACCAGGTGGGCCACAGCAGCAGCAGCGTGCCGATCGGGCGATCAGCGCGCATCAGACTCCAGTAATGCCGCCAACGCGGCGTCGCCGGCGACTGCGGCGAAGTGAGGGGGGTATCAGCCATGGCGATAGGATACTCCTGCCCCTCTGGCAGGGCTTTGCCCGTGGGGGGAGATTTGTTCGGCGAAACTGGATAGAATGCCGGTCCCGCACCGCTTCATGGCGCTGCGATGCCCGCCCCGGCACTGGTCGGTGGCGCGGCGGTTCTACAACGCGCCCGTAGCTCAGCCGGATAGAGTAGTGGCTTCCGAAGCCATTGGTCGGGGGTTCGAATCCCTCCGGGCGCGCCATCTTCCCCTGTGTTGCCTGCACGTCGCCAGCCCGCGCGGGACGTTGCCACGTGCTTCATCAACACTGCGCGCATGACGCCACTTCCTGCGCTTCGTCACCACCCTCGACTATGGCGCGCGCGCTCAGCTTCACCCGGCCAGGCCACTATCCGCCACCCTCCATCGGGGTGGCGCCGCCGTTCGAACTAGATGACCGTGCGCCGGTACTGAATGGCGAGCTTGACGGCATCCCCCTTCGCCTGTGGCTGGACACCGGCTCACGCAACCCGCTGAGCCTGAGCAGCCCGTTCGTGCGTACCCATGGTCTGTTAGAGAAATACCACGTCAGGGGGAGGGGTGCTTGGATGGGGCTTCGGTGGCCCGGGCCGCGCGCGACCGACCCGGCTCGGTGTGCTGCGCATGGGGCAGCCTCGAGGTCACCGGCCTAACAGGTGATCTACCCGGCATTGACAACGGAGCGCACTCGGAATCTGGTTGCCGAACACCTCACTCTTGTTGCTCCACTCCCAGATCGCGACATTCCGCGCCGGGTCGATCACCACGCGCGGTGTGCCCAGATGATCCGGCTGCACGTAGACCAGTTCCGGCACGCAGGTAGCCGGCACATTGATCAGCGCCACCGGGCAATTATCCAGCCAGATGGCCCTGCTGCTGCGCCTGCCCCGTGGCCGCGTAGTTACCCATCCACTGCCCTGCTTCGTCATACAAGGTGATCTGAGCCGCGCTACCGGTCGGGACGCGCAGCACGCGCTCGCCGCGGTGGTTGTAACCCTGGCTTTCCAGAACGCTACTGCGCTGCTTCACCGAGTTCATGCGGTTGGCATCGTTGTAGGTGAACGTGTCGCTGCCAGCGCCGGTGGTCAGGTCTTCAAGGACTACCTCTTATCGCTGCAAACCGAAACCGGCCTGGAGCAGGACTGAAGGCGTTGCGCGCCAGCACTGAATCCACAGATTCCTTCGCTTGCCGGAGACGGATCGGGGTGAAATACCCGATTTTCCAAACGACTCCAGACCCCCTTTCATTAACCAGCTGAGCGCAATGCTATTTCTTCGTACTCGCACCCGCCTTTCGGTTTAAAAGCAAGAAGGACACAGCACTTGAAATTGCACCCCAAACCGGCGTCATTAAAACAGCACTTATAATTCCGAACGACACCAACGCCTGCCACATGAAATCTGCATTGAACGAAGAAAATCTTTCACGCTCAACGAAAATTACTATCGCCTGAGCAAAAACTCCAGCCACCATGCCAACACCCCCGCCCCAGGCCGCGCATTTCCAAAAACTCCCCTTTCCATAGGGCCTGAGCAATACACCAAATAGAACCAAGCCTGCCAGATACAACCAAGGAAACAACCTATCAGTATCAAACTGATACATATCCCATAGAGGCTCCGGAATTCCAACATACATCACCATCGAGATGACCAGTGAAATCCCAGAATAGAGTAAATTCCGCCCCCCCATTGAATCACCTCTTTGGAGAATAGACCCTGACCTTAATTCCGGGAAGCTTTGACAAAGACTTACCCAATGTTGCAGGCGTAAATTTAACACCGAGACTCTTAAATGGTCCAACTCCATTGATTGCGGAGGATGTTTGGATGGCGCAAAGCCCTCCGGTCGCTGTCCCCAGCTGCTCGGCATAGTCTTGAATCTGAAGCTCGCTATATTCAGTCGTATCAAAGCTGAGCGTGTATACCGTTGACCCTTCAGCCAAATGATGATTCACGAAACTCGTGAGATTGGCGTCAACACCTGAAAATATGTCGCCGGTTCCGCGCGTGGGCGCATTCGGGTTGGCACCTGGATAGCCTCCGGCCGGATCATACAAAATTCCCTCCCCATCCTTGCCATCGACACGCACGGCAGCATGGGTGCCTATGCCCAATTTTGAAGTGACAATAACTGTTGTCTTCAAACCATAGGGATCACCATTACCCGACGGATTCCCATGCGCGTAAAGAAAAGCGGATATTCCACCCTCCAATCCAATCGGATCACTCTGCGAATAGCGCCCCGCTGCCGGGTCATACTCCCGCTGGTAGTTGTAGAACAACCCACTCGCATTCGTCGCCTGTTGGCCCGGGAATCGCAGCGCCAGCTCGAACGCCACACCATCGCCATCCGGATCAGCACTCGGAATCTGGTTGCCGAACACCTCGCTCTTGTTGCTCCACTCCCAGATCGCGACATTCCGCACTGGGTCGACCACCACGCGCGGTGTGCCCAGATGATCCGGCTGCACGTAGGCCAGTTCCGGTACGCCGGTAGCCGGCACGTTGATCAGCGCCACCGGGTAGTTGTCCAGCCAGATCGCCTGCTGCTGCGCCTGGCCCGTGGCCGAGTAGTTACCCAGCCACTGCCCTGTCTCGTCGTACAGCGTGATCTGAGCTGCGCCACCGGCCGGGGTACGTAGCACGCGCTCTCCATGAGCGAAGTGCCAGAGTCTGCCTTCAACATCCCTGTTCTCCTTCCTGGACGGACACAGCGCCGGCGGGAACGAGAACGTGGGGCAGCAGCAGCCTCACGTCATGCTTCGGATCGTCCCTGGTCCGGAATGCGGCGTGGCCGCATGGGGGACGTTATCTCCGATGTGGTTTACACATTCAAGTCAAAAACTGTGGAATGAGTCGAGTTTCAGAATTTTCTGATGCAGGGGGGCGTGTCGGAAATGCAGCCGAGCGTGGGCTCGGCTCTACAAGGCGAATGCCCCAGAAACAGAAACGCCGGGCATGGCCCGGCGTTTCCGTCACCGCATGGAAGGGGTAAACCTCAGTACCTGCCGTCGAACGCAAAAATCGGCTTGCGCTGCTTCCATGCACCGGCGGTGAAGTCCGGGAATTCCAGCGTCTGGAAGCTGTTGGCGATCGACTGCTCGCTCAGCGGCGTGATCGCGCTCCAGGTCACTGCGTCGTAGATGTCGATCGGCATCGGCGCCTTGGCCTTCAGCGCCTCGACGAACGCATGGATGACGAACCAGTCCATGCCACCATGGCCGGCACTGGCAGCGGTGTCGGCATTCTGCTTCCACAGCGGGTGTTCGTACTCGTCCTGGTACTTCTTGAACTCTTCCCACTGGTGCGGCGGGCTGCGGCCTTCGATGTGGATCGAATGGTTCACATCCATCCACAGGCCCTTGGTTCCCTGCACGCGGAAACCCATCGAGTATGGGCGCGGCAGCGAGGTGTCGTGCTGCAGCAGGATGGTCTCGCCGTTCTCGCAGGCCAGCGTGGTGGTCACGATGTCGCCCAGCTTGAACTTCACCTTGGTGCTGGGATGCGTGGTGCCGCCACTCTTGGCCACGGTGTATTCGTGCAGGCCACGCGCCTTGGTCGCGAAGGCGTTGATATGGGTGAAGCGGTTGCCGCGGTTGATGCCGGTGTACATCGCGCAGGGGCCGATGCCGTGGCTGGGGTACAGCTCGCCATTGCGTTCCACCGAATGCTCGGTGCGCCAGCGGGCCTCGCTCCAGCCCTTTGGCCCGAACTCCACGCCACTGTCGTAGGGCTGGTTCGGGTCGCCGGAATTGAACTTCACGCCGCGCAGGTCGTGCTGGTAGCCGGCCTGCAGGTGCACCAGCTCGCCGAACAGGCCCTGGCGCACCATCTGCAGCGCGGCCATCACGTCGCGGCGGTAGCAGACGTTCTCCAGCAGCATGTACGGGGTGCCGGTGCTCAGCTGGGTCTTCAGCACGTCCCAGTGGTCCTGCAGGGTGATGCCGGCCACCACTTCGCAGCCCACCGCCACGCCAGCCTGCATCGCGGCAATCGCCATCGGCGCGTGGTACTCCCACGGCGTGGCGATGATCACGCCATCGATGCCCTTCTGATCCAGCAGGCGCTTCCAGGCATTGGTATCGCGATCCTGGCCATAGGTCTTCGGCGCCGGCTTGCCGGCCTTGCTGACCATCTCCACGGCGCGGCCGAGCATGATCGGCTCGATATCGCAGACGGCGACCACCTCGACGTCGTCGCGGCGCACCAGTTCCTTCAGCAGCACCAGGCCACGCATGCCGGTACCGATCATGGCCAGGCGCACCTTGCGCCCGCGTGCCCATGCCGGGGTCTGCGGCAGCAGGCTGCTGGCGGCGACAGCGGCACTGGCCGCGATGAATTCCCTACGCTTCATGGCAAACATCTCTCCTCTTGGCAGCGTGCCGGCCGCAGCCGGCACGCCAGGTCACGCAAACGGAATTACTTGAAACGGTAGCCGATGGTCACACTGTAACCACGGCCGAAGATGGTTGCGTAGTCACTGGAGTCACCCAGGAAGCTGTTCGGATCGTAGAACGGCAGGCGATCGAACAGGTTCTTGACGGTGAAGCTCAGGTTCCAGGCATCATCCGGGCGCCAGGTGACGCTCATGTTGGCGGTCCACCACGACGGCGCACCATCGCACTTGCTCTTCTGCAGGGCCAGGTAGCCGCCGGTGCAGGTTTCCTTGTTGTTGCTCACCTCATCAACCTGGTCGGTGGCCCACTTGGTGCCGCCCACGTAGTTGACGAACATGCTGGTGGTCACCTGCTTGTAGGTCCAGTCGGCATTGAGCGTGGCACGCAGGCGCGGGTTGTTGTAGTAGCCCACCACGTCGCCGTAGTACCAGCCGTTGGCTTCATCCATGTAGAAACGGTTGCGGTTGGCGATGGTGGCAGCCAGGCCGATGTTCAGGTTGCCCCAGTCACCCAGCGAGAAGCGGCTGCGCGCATCGATGTCGAAGCCGTCGATCAGCGTCTTGCCACGGTTCTTGTACTGGCCCACCACGCTGGCCACGTTGCCGGCGGAGTAGCCCGGCAGCACCGACGGGCAGCTCACGCCACTGGCCGGGTCGGCACACATCGCCGCCAGCTGCGCCAGGTTGGCGCGGTCACTGTCGGTGATCGGCGAGCGCGACGAGGAGATGATGTCTTCCATGCGGCGGTAGTCCGGCGCGACGATCTCATTGTCGCGATAGATGAACCAGTAGTCGGCCGACACCGACAGCCAGGTCGCCGGCTCGTAGACGAAGCCGAGGGTGGCGATCTTCGCCTTCTCCGGCTTCAGGTTCTTGTTCGGCTGGGTCATGCGTGCCACGGTGCGGCTGCAATCCACGTTCAACAGGTTCTTGCCCAGATCGACATCGCCCGGGCGCTGCGAGCGCAGCAGCAGGTTGGCGATGGCGTTGGTCTCGTTGCAGCGCAGCTCGTCACGGTAGCCACCCAGCTGGGCGAACACGCCACCGTTGCCGGATTCGGCCAGGCTCGGTGCACGGAAACCGGTCGAGTAGGTACCGCGCAGCATCAGCTGGTCGAACGCCTGGTACTTGAACCCGATCTTCGGCGCCACGTTGGCGCTGAAGTTCGGGTACTTGTCCACGCGCACCGCTGCATCCAGCTCCAGCTTGTCGGTGATCGGTGCCACGGTCTCGGCAAACAGCGCGTAGGTGTTGCGCTTGCCGTCGAACCAGGAGCCGCCCTGCTGGGAGATCAGGCCGTTGGCCGCATCGGCATTGCCCGGGGTGTAGAAGGTTTCGCGGCTGGCGTTGAAGCCGAACGCGGCGCGCATCTCGCCGGCCGGCAGCTGGAACAGCGGGCCTTCGATCTTGCCGTCGAGGGTGTGCAGGCGGGTCCACGACTGGATGTCGAAGGTCGGGAACGCTTCACGGATCAATGCGGCGTTGGCTTCACTGATCTCGCCGAACTTGTACGCCGGGTGGTCGGAGATGATCACGCGGCCGGTGCCCGGATCGATCGAGTACGGGCCGAACGCCTTCTCGAAGCCCTTGATGTTGACGTTGATCGTCTGGTACGTGGTGGAGTGCGTACCGGCGCTGGCGAACGCGGTCTCCCAGTTCCAGTCACCCCGGTTGCCACGCGCACCGGCCAGCACGCGGTAGCTCTTGTCGGTGTTGCGCTGGCCGAAGTAGTTCGGGCCGGCATCCTGCAGCAGGTAGTTCAGGCCGACCACGCCACCCATCATCGCCTTCATTTCCGGGCTGGCGTGGTTGTACTCGTTGTTCGGGCCCAGGAACGGGTACAGGAACTGGTTGACGGTGTTGCCGGTATTGCGCGAGAACCAGCTGGTCGGGTTGCCGGTGGTGGTGCCATAGGTGCGCGGCGTACCGCCGTTGGCGCGCAGGTCGATATCGGTGTAGGTGGCCTCGGCAAAGATCTCGGTGCTGTCGCCCACCAGGAAGGTGCCGTTGAGGTAGGCGGTGTTGCGCTCGGACTTGGCGCCGGCATCGATCTCGTTGTTCATCCAGGTTTCCCAGACGCAACGCGGGCCGGCCGCTTCACTGGTCAGCACGTTCTTGCAGCCCGGTGCAGCTTCCTGCACACGACGGCCGGTGACCGGATCGAAGGCGAAGTAGCTGCCCGGGTTGAACTCGCCCGGCTTGCTGCCCACGCCCAGGCGCAGGTTGTTGAGGTAGTTCGGGTTGTTGACGTAGTACTGGTCGGGCCGCTTGTCGTAGAAGTCGCTCAGCGGGATCGCGTCGCGGCGGTACATGTTCACCGCGCCGTAGATGTTGAAGCGGTTTTCGGCCAGGTCACCGAAGCCGGCGGTGATGCTGGCCTGGCGCTCGCCGTAGGAGTCGATGCGCGAGGAGGTGTCGTTGGTGAAGCTGACCTCGGCACCCTGGAAGTTGCGCTTGGTGATCACGTTGATCACGCCGGCCACCGCGTCGGTGCCGTACACCGCCGAGGCGCCGTCGGTCAGCACTTCCATGCGCTCGATGGCCGCGGCCGGGATCGCATCGATGTTGACGAACTGGGTCTGGAAGCCGGCCGGTGCACCGTAGTACGACAGGCGACGGCCGTTCAGCAGCACCAGCGTGCCCTGCGCGCCCAAGCCACGCAGGTTGGCCTGCGAGGCACCATCGGAACCGGTGAACAGCGAGCGCGCATCCTGCTGCGCCGGGCGTGCGGCGGGCAGGTTGTCGAGCACCTGCAGCAGCGTGCGCGCGCCCATGTTCTGGATGTCCTGCTTGCTGATCACCTGCACCGGGGACGCGGTTTCCACGTCGGTGCGGCGGATGTTGGAGCCGGTGACCTCGATGCGGGCCAGGTCGGTGGCCTTGTCCTTGCTCTCCTGGGCGAAGGCAGGAACGGCGACCGACAGCAGCACGCCGGCGATGGCCAGCGACAGCGGAGCGATCGAACGACAGGGGGGGCGGTGGTGGCGTGCGGGCAACATCGGGGTTCTCTCCTGGCAGGGGTGCAGCGCAATAAGTGAGCGCGTAGGCGTTCGGCGGGCAAAACGCTCCCGGGCCACGGCCGTGAGGGCCGTAGTCGGAATGGGCGGGGGGAGGAGCGGTGTTACGAGGGAGTCATGGGGCGACGATGCTGGCGGAGTCGCCCTCCTGGCCGATCAGCACGGCGTTGGCCCAGTTGGCACAGACCTGGGCGGGTTGGCTGCCCTGCGCACCCAGCGTGCGCAGGCTCAGGGTGGAAAGGCCACGGATGTCCAGCTCCGGCTTGACCACGCCGGGTGCCTTCACCAGGCCGCTGTCGTACAGCAGGCGGTTGTCGCCCCAGACCTGGAACTGCAGGCCACCGGCGTTGCGGCAGGCGTCGTCGATGCCGAGGTCGGCACGCAGCAGGTGCCAGCCACCCTGCAGGCGCAGGTCGATGCGGCTGGTGGCGCCGACGCCCAGGCCACGGCGGAACTGCAGGCCGTTCATGCGCATGCCGGCGTCGCCACGGAAGGACTGGTCGGTGCGCACCTGGCTGGCCAGCGCGGCCGGCACCGGCAGCTCGGAGAGATAGCGCTGCCGGGCCGGTCGCTCCGGTTCCTGGTGTTCGAGGATGTGGAAGGTAGACAGGGCGATCGGGCCGACGTCGCGCGGCTGCAGTGCATCGAACGCGCGGGCGCTGCCCTGTGCGGCCGTGACCATCGGGTCGGTGCTGCTGGCGCCGTCGCCTTCCGGGTTCTGCACGCTCAGCACGCGGAAGCGCAGCAGGCGTCCGGCATGTGCCGGGAAGTCGATGCGCTGCACGCCTTCCTTCAACTGCAGGCGGCCACGTGCGATCGGCTCGCCCCACTCGCCGTTGCTGTCGCCCAGGTAGACCTCATAGTCGCGTACCTGGCCGTGCTTCCAGTTCTTGTCGTTGCGCGGTGCGATGTCGATGCCATCGATCATCCTGCGCTCGCCGAAGCCCACCACCCATTCGTGGGCACCGGTACGCACGGCCTGGTTGCGCACGCTGCGGAACCAGGTGGCCGGATCATCATCGAAGGCGTTCTCCAGCGCATGGCCAGGCTCTTCGGCCGGGCGATTCACCACCAGCAGGCTGTCGGCCGGCAGTTCACGGCCCAGCACCGGCGCGGCCGGATAGGCATCGTCGGCGGCCGCGGCGGCCACCGCAAAGTCCAGAGCCAATTGCAGCGGCTGACGGATGTCCTGGGTGGCGGTACGCACGTGCAGCGTGCCGCGGCGTTCTGCGGCATCGAAGTACCAGCCTTCAGCCGCACCGTTGAACGCAGCGGCATCAGCCAGCGCCGGCAGCGCGCGGCCACCGGCCTGCACCGCACGCGGCGCCTGGCGGCTGAGCACGCGCAGGCCATAACGACGCTGCGCCAGCTGGCCGTTGTACTGGCCCTGCACCGCATCGATCTGCACCTGCATCGGGCCACTGCCCTGCGCCGGGGCCTGCACGCGGATCTGCTGCGTGCTCGACTCGCCCTGCTGGTAGCGGCGCGTGTTGCCATCGTCTTCGTACAGCGTGTACTGCGAATCGCCCTGCGGGTACAGGTCGAACGTCACTTCATCCAGCGGCTTCTCGCCGTCGAACAGCATCGACGGGTACATCGGCAGGATCGCACCGGCACGCACGAACACCGGCAGCGTGGCCAGGTCCACCTGGCGGTCAAGCTGGCGGCCATCGGCGGCGGCCTGCACGCGGCGGCCGTCCCAGTAGTCGATCCAGCCGCCGGCCGGCAGATGGATGTCGCGGCGCCAGCCACGGCTGGCGGCCTGGCTGCGGTATACCGGCGCGACCAGCAGATCGCGGCCGAGCAGGAACTGGTACTTGTAGGTTTCATCCTGCGCATGCGGATCGCGCGGGTTGTCCCACATCAGGCCACGCACCGGCGGCGCGCCGGTCTGCGCGGCCTCGTGCACCAGCCCGTACATGTACGGCGTCAGGCGCATCTTCAACTTCAGGTAATCGCGGTTGATGCTGCGATAGGGTTCGTCGTACCACCAGGGGTGCTTGCGTGCGTTCGACGACCAGCCGCTCATGCCCATCAGCACCGGCGTGAACGCCTTCCACTGCAGATCGCGGGTGAAGGTTTCGGCGCTGCCGCCGAAGATCGCATCCACATCGCCACTGGCGTAGGCCATGCCGGACAGGCCCGAACCGACCAGGGTCGGCACGTGCCAGCGGATGTAATCCCAGCTGCTGCTCTGGTCGCCGGTCCAGGCCACGGCATAGCGCTGGATGCCAGCCCAGCCCATCACCGTCCACAGGAACGGGCGCGAATCGGAATTGTCGAGGATGCCGTTGAACGCCTGGCGGTTGGCGTCCATCGCGAACTGGTAGCCCTTGCCGGTCCAGGCCACGTCCAGCTTCTGCACGCGGCTGCCCGCCTTGCCCACTTCCCAGGCGATCTTGTCGACTCCGTTCTCGGTCCACAGGCCGGTGCGGAAACCGTACTTGGCCAAGCCCTGCACGGTTTCCGGCAGCTTCTTGTAACCGCAGCCGTAACCATCGTTGGGCAGGATCCAGCCACCGGGCATGTCGTTGGCGCGGTACTGCTTGGCCACGGAGTCGATCACATCGGGCGTGGTGCCGGTCGGGCCGTCGCTCCAGCCCTCAGGTACGGTGCCGGGCTTCTTGCTGTTGTCGCCGTCGTTGTAGCAATCGGCATCGCCGTAGGACAGCGCCCAGCGCGCGACCATGTTCGGGCGGCCGGTCAGCTGGGTGTAGCGCTCGATCAGTTTCGGCAGGTCGGCGCCCACGAAGTAGTACGCATCGAAGCGGTCTTCGCGATGCAGCAGCGTGGCCTGGTCGGCCTCGCGCAGATCGTAGCTGCCATCGCTCCAGGTATTGCGGAGCATGCCCCAGCCACGGCTGCTCAGCAGCATCGGTGCAGGGCTGGGGCGGTCGCCCTCTTCCCAGCCGCCGGAGTAGGACACCTCCAGCTCGCGGCCCTTGAACTGGTAGCGGCCGTTCTGCTGGCCGCCACCGAAGTAGCCTTCATCAGCCTGCGAGGACAGCACCTGCACGCTCTGCGTGGCATCCAGGTCCAGCGGTTGCAGTTCCTGCCACAGCGCGGTGGGCTGGCCGTTGTCCAGGCGTTCCAGGCGCAGGCGCAGCGGCTGCCGCTGTACATGCAGCACCAGTGCATCGGTGCGCACGCGGATTTCCTGTGCGTCTTCTTCCAGCTGCGCCTGTACGTTCGCCTTGGGCTGCGGCAGCACGATCGGTGCGGCCTTGTCGCCGGCACCGGTCAGCGTGCCGTTGCGGCCCGCCTGCACGCGGATGATGTCGGTGGCCGGCAGTTCGATGCGGATGCGCGCGCCCTTGTCGGTCTGCAGGTCCCAGCCGCGCACGCCATCGCGGCTGTCGCTGGCGCTGACCGAACGCAGGTTGCCGACCGGCTCGGCGCGGGCCGGCATGGACGCCAGCATCAATGCCGGCAACAGGGCCAGCATCAGCGGCGAGCGACGAACGCAGTTTTCCACGCGGACTCCCAACCCGTTCACCGGGCGTTTCGAAAGCGGTTGGGCCGACTCTAGGGCAGCGATTCGAAAGATGTCAACAAATTGAAAGGAAAAAGGAAGATATATTCCGTTGAAACGAAAGTTGTTGCGTCGCAATACTTTGTGTAAGCGCTTGCAGGCGCCTGTTAAGCATTGTGCGATACGGCATTCGTCGGTTTCTTGCGTTTTCCGGGATGCACTAGGTAGAGCGAAGTCGGCATCACATTTTCTTTCTTTTTACTTTCGCTATTTGACATTTCGAAAGAAAACACAGATGGTGCGCTGGCCCAACTGGAACCTCCGAATGGACGTCACCCTGCTTTCCGATGTGTCCGCCTGGCAGCGCCTTGGCGGAGCCGATACCGCTACCGAAATCGCCCAGCAGCCAGTGCTGTGGGACGCCCTCGCACAGGACCTGTCGCGTGCACGCGACCGCCTGCAGGCCTTCCTCGGCGACAGCCTCAACGATCCCAACCAGCGCGTGCTGTTCACCGGCGCCGGCAGCTCCGGCTTCATCGCCGAAATGGTGGCCGACGCGATCAATGCGCAGTGGCCGGCCGAGGTGCGCGTGGTGCACACCACCAGCCTGCTGACCCACCCGGCGCTTTACCTGCAGCGCGACCGCCCGACCCTGCTGGTCTCGTTCGGCCGCAGCGGTTCCAGCCCGGAAAGCGTGGCCGCGGTGGACCGCGTGCGCAGCGATGTGGATGACGCGCGCTTCCTCGACATCACCTGCAACGCCGATGGCGAACTAGCCCGCCGTGGCGCCGGCCGTGCCGATACCTGCACCCTGCTGATGCCGTCGGCCAGCTGCGACCGCGCCTTCGCCATGACCAGCAGCCTGACCTGCATGCTGCTGGCCGCGCTGACCGTGTTCGATCGTTCGCCGTGGGATGCGCGCGTGGCGCGGCTGAAGCAGATCGCCGCGCTGGCCCGCGAAGGCCTGACGCAGTGGGATGCACCGGTGGCGGCGCTGGCGCAGCGCCCGTTCAACCGCATCATCTACCTCGGCAGCGGCCCGCTGGAAGCACTGGCACGCGAGTGCGCGCTGAAGGTGCTGGAGCTGACCGCTGGCCGCGTGCTGGCGCTGGCCAACACGCCGCTGGGCTTCCGTCATGGCCCGAAGTCGACGCTGGATGGCAACACCCTGGTGGTGGTGCTGCGCAGCGTGCAGCCACTGGCGCGGCGCTACGAACAGGACCTGCTGGAAGAACTGCGCCGCGATGGCGTGGCCGGCCAGGTGCTGGCGATCGGCCCGCACTCGGATATCGGCGCCGATGACGAGTACACCCTTGTGGTGCCGCCGCTTCACACTGCATTCGACGACCCGTGGCTGGCGCCGGTGTGGCTGGGCTTCGCGCAGCTGTTCGCGCTGCAGCGCTCGACCGCGCTCGGCCTGACCCCGGACAACCCGTTCCCGGACGGCACCGTCAACCGCGTCGTCAAGGGCGTCACCATCCACCATGGCTGAGCTGATCGCCCACGCCTGCTACGGCATCGACATCGGCGGCACCAAGATCGAGCTGGTGGCGTGCGATGCGGCGATGCAGGTCACCTGGCGCCGCCGGGTCAGCACCCCACAGGGTGACTACGACGGCTTCCTCCAGGCGGTGGTGGCGCTGGCGGCAGAGGCAGATGCTGCACTTGGCCGCAGCGATGCGGCCATCGGCATCGCCCTGCCCGGCGTGCGCGATCGCCGCACCGGCCGCCAGCTCAGCGCGAATGTGCCTGCACTGACCGGCCAATGCGTGGCGCAGGATCTGCAGACACGGCTGCGGCGCCCGCTGCACTTCGGCAACGATCTGCAGTGCTTTGCCCTGTCTGAAGCACACGGCGGTGCGGCTGACGGCTACCCCAGCATGTTCGGCGCCATCCTCGGCACCGGCGCCGGCGGCGGCTTCTGCCTGCAGGGCCGGCTGCTGTCCGGCTTCAATGGCCTGGCCGGCGAATGGGGCCACTGGAGCGTGCCCGGCCACCTGCTGCAGCGCCATGGCCTGCCACTGATCGACTGCGCCTGTGGCCTGCAGGGCTGCGTGGAGCGCTACGTATCCGGCAGCGGCGTGGCGATGATTGAACGCCACCTGGGCGGCAGCGCGCGCGATGCCAGCGCGGTGATCGCCCTGGCCGAGGCCGGCGATGCCCGTGCGGTGCAGGCACTGGACATCCACCGCGACCTGCTGGGTCACAGCCTGGCCGCACTGGTGCTGGCGCTGGACCCGCACGTGATCGTGCTCGGCGGTGGCCTCTCGCAGTACGCACCGCTGTACCAGCAGCTGCCGGCGGCCATCGCCGCCCATCTGTTCAACGGCGTGCAGGTACCGCCGATCGTGCCGCCGCGCTTCGGCGATGCCGGTGGCGCACGTGGTGCCGCCCTGCTCGCCTGCCAACCCTCGTTTTCCTGATGTCCGGAGCCTGACCATGTCCCCGTTGCAGACCCTGCTTGCCTCCCACCGCGCCGGTGCCAACGTCGGCCTGTACAGCGTCTGCTGCAGCAACGAACAGGTGCTGCGCGCGGCCATGCACGTGGCGCTTGCGCACGGTACCGTGCTGCTGATCGAGGCCACCTCCAACCAGGTCGACCAGTTCGGCGGCTACACCGGCATGACCCCGCCGCAGTACCGCGACTACGTGGGCACGCTGGCCGATGAGGAAGGCTTCCCGCGCGAGCGGCTGATCCTGGGCGGTGACCACCTTGGCCCGAATGCCTGGCAGAAGCGCCCGGCCGTCGAGGCGATGACCCACGCGCGCGTACTGATCGAAGCCTACGTCGCCGCGGGTTTCCACAAGATCCACCTGGATTGCAGCATGTCCTGCGCCGATGACCCGGTGCCGCTGCCGGACGCCACCGTCGCCGCGCGTTCGGCCGAGCTGGCCGAAATCGCCGAGCGCACCGCTGCGGATCATGGCCTGCCACCGCCGGTCTACGTGATCGGTACCGAAGTGCCGATTCCCGGTGGCGAAGCCTCGCTGGCCGAAGGCCTGCAGGTGACCACGCCCGCTGCTGCCGCGCAGACCCTGGCCATCCACCAGCAGGCGTTCGACACGCCGCAGCTGCGCGATGCGTGGCAGCGCGTGATCGCGATGGTGGTGCAGCCGGGCGTGGACTTCGACCACAGCAGCGTGCACGAGTACGACGCGGCCGCTGCCAGCACGCTGGCCGACTTCCTCGAACAGCAGCCGCGCATCGTGTTCGAGGCGCATTCCACCGACTACCAGCGCGAAAGCGGCCTGCACGCGCTGGTGCGCGACCACTTCGCGATCCTCAAGGTCGGCCCGGCGGCCACCTTCGCCTACCGCGAAGCGCTGTTCGCGCTGGCCGCGATCGAGGCCGAACTGCTGCCGGCCGCGCAGTGCTCGCGCCTGCCGCAGGTGCTGGACGAAGTGATGGTGGCGCAGCCGAAGTACTGGCAGTCCTACTACCAGGGCGATGATGCCACGCTGCGCCTGCTGCGCAGCTACTCCTTCAGCGATCGCTGCCGCTACTACTGGGGCGAGCCCGCGCTGGTGCAGGCGGTGCAGACCCTGTTCGCCAACCTGGAACAGCACGCGCCGCCGCTGGTGCTGCTCAGCCAGTACCTGCCGGAGCAGTACCGCGCCGTGCGCGAGGGCACCCTGGCCAATACGCCCACCGCGCTGGCGCAACATCGCGTCGGCCTGTGCCTGGGCGAGTACGCCCGTGCGTGCAGCGCCAACCAGGCCGGAACCCGCACGCAGAACGCAGGTTCGGCTGCCGCTGTTCCTGTGAACGGCTAATCTCTACCTTTCCCCGCGACACCGAGAATGGCCATGCGCAACACCCGCTCCCGCCGACAACAGATCCTGCAGCTGCTGATCGAGCACGGCTCGGTGCAGGTGGCCGATCTGGTCGAGCGCTTTGGCGTGTCGGCGGTGACCATCCGTGCCGACCTGACCCACTTCGAGTCGCAGGGCCTGGCCAACCGTACCCACGGTGGCGCCACCCTGGTGCGCACGCCACCGCAGGAACAGGACATCCACGAAAAGGACGCACTGAACCTGCCGCTGAAGGAATCGATCGGTGCGTGTGCCGCGCGCCTGGTACGGCCTGGTGACAACATCATCATCGACTCCGGCTCGACCACGATGACCCTGGCCCGCCACCTGCGCACGCAGCGCGACGTGACGGTGATGACCAACGGCCTGAACATCGCCTGGGAACTGGCCAACGCGCCCGGCATCAACGTGCTGCTGACCGGTGGCCTGCTGCGCCAGCAGTCGTTGTCGCTGCAGGGCAGCCAGGCCGAAGCCAGCCTCAATTCGTACAGCTTCGACACGCTGTTCCTGGGCGTGGACGGCCTGGACCTGCAGTTCGGCCTGACCACCCACGACGAAGCCGAAGCCCGCCTCAACCATCGCATGGTCGAGCGTGCACGCCGCATCGTGGTGCTGACCGACGCCTCCAAGTTCGGGCGCGTCAGCCTGCACCGCATCGCCCTGCTGGATCAGATCCACACCATCATCACCGATGCCGGTATCGACGACGTCTCCCGCGAGGGCCTGCAGCGGCTGGGCATCGAAGTGATCATCGCCGAGCCCACCGCATGAGCGACACCCGTTCCCTGCATGGCCGCATCCTCACCCCGCTGGGTTGGCGGCGTGGCCACGTCCACTTCGATTCGCACGTGCGCCACCTGCAGGTGGATGACCACAGCGGTGCCGACGACCTGCAGTTGCCGGTGATCCTGCCCGGCTTCATCGACCTGCACGTGCACGGTGCGGCCGGCGTGGACCTGATGCAGGGCGGCGACGTGGCGCGCACCATCGCCCGTACCCATCTGCGCTTCGGCACCACCACGCTGCTGGCGACCACCATGACCGCCGGCCTGGATGAGATCGAGCACGCGCTGCACGGCGTGGCCGCGACCATGGCCGCACCCGATGCAGACGCCGCCAGCATCGTCGGCGTACATCTGGAAGGGCCGTTCATCAGCCCGCAGCGGCTGGGCGCGCAGCCCAACCGCACCATCGAGGCGACGCTGGCGCTGGTACAGCAGCTGCACGCGCTGGCGCCGATCCGGGTGATGACGCTGGCACCGGAGATCGGCGAGCACACCGCGCTGATTCCCGCGCTTTCGGCAATGGGCATCCGCGTACAGCTCGGCCACAGCGCCGGTACCTACGAAGAAGGTGTTGCTGCGCTGCAGGCCGGTGCCTCCGGCTTCACCCATCTGTTCAACGGCATGACCGGCGTCGATCACTATCGCCCGGGCATTGCGGCGGCGGCACTGGCACATGCGCAGTACGCCGAGATCATTCCCGACCTGCAGCACATCCATCCCGGCGTGATCCGCCTGGCCGCGCGCGCGATCCCGCGCCTGTACGCGGTGACCGACGCCACCGCCGCCACCGGCATGCCCGATGGCGAATACGCGCTAGGCGAGCAGCGCGTGCACAAGTGCGGCGGCTGCGTGCGCCTGGCCACGGGTTCACTGGCCGGCAGCGCGCTGACCATGGACCAGGCGCTGCGCAACCTGGTGCGTGTGGGCCTGGAGCTTGCCGATGCCTCGCAGCGTGTATCCACCTTCCCGGCCGACTACCTGGGGCTGGATGATCGCGGCCGCATCGCGCCCGACGCCCGCGCCGACCTGGTGGTGATGGACGCCGAACTGCGCCTGCAGCGGGTGGTCATCGGCGGGCGCGTGGTCGATCTGAACTGAGCCACGCATTTCCGTAGAGCCCAGCCATGCTCGGCTGTTTTTCGTACCGATATCGACGACGTCCGTGCCGCGCTTCGCACGGCAAGCCGAGCCTGGCTCGGCCCTTCATGAAGCGCGCAAGCGCAACGCCTCAGCCACGCACCATCCCCGTTATTCCAGGAATACGCCGATGACCGCAGCCGCCGCACCTGCCGTACCCGCTTCCACCGCTCCGCGCTGGCCCGTACGTTACCTGCTCTTCATCGGCGGCCTCGGTGGCCTGTTGTACGGCATCGACATCGGCATCATCGCCGGTGCCCTGCCCTACCTGGAGGCAACGGCCAGCCACGCGTGGCAGCTCAGCAGCCAGCAGCTTGGCTTCGTGGTGGCAGCGGTACTGCTGGGCAGCGTGTTGTCGTCGCTGTTCGCCGGCATGGTCGCCGACCTGATCGGCCGCCGCGGCGCGATGCTGCTGGCCGGCCTGTTGTTCACTGCCTCGATTCCGATCATGGCACTGGCCTCCGGCTACACACCGCTGCTGCTGGGACGCCTGCTGCAGGGCATCAGTGGCGGCCTGATCGGGGTGGTCATTCCGTTGTACCTGGCCGAAGTGCTCAGCCCCGAACGACGTGGGCGCGGCGCGGCCATGTTCCAGCTGCTGCTGACCGTTGGCCTGGTGCTGGCAGCCCTGATCGGCCTGTACCACGCCCACGCCGTGGATGCCGCCGCCGAAGCCGTGCGTTCGCTGCCGGTCGCGCAACAGGCGCAGGAACTGTTCACGGTGAAGGACCATGCCTGGCGCACCATCTTCTGGACCTGCCTGGCGCCAGGCCTGCTGTTCTGCGCCGGCATCTTCTGGCTGTCCGAATCGCCACGCTGGCTGGTACGCCGCGGCCGCATCGATGAAGCCCGCCGCAGCCTTCAGCGCGTCCTTCCCGCCGCAGACGTCGAGCCCACGCTGGCCCAGATCCAGGCGCCGGAATCGAGCAGCAGCGATGGCAAGCGTGACCCGCTGCTCAGCCGCCGCTACGTGGTGCCGTTCCTGCTCGCCTGCGTGGTGCTGGCCTGCACCCAGGCCACCGGCATCAATTCGGTGCTGGCCTACGCGGTGAACATCCTCAACCAGGCCGGCCTGTCCGGTTCAGTGGCCAACGGCGCCGACGTGGCGATCAAGCTGCTCAATGCGGTGATGACCGTGGTCGCGTTGCTGCTGGTCGACCGCAAGGGCCGCAAATTCCTGCTGATGCTGGGCAGCGGCGGTATCTGCGTGGCCCTGCTGGCGGCGGCCACGCTGTTCTTCCAGGCCGAACGCGGTCGCGCCGATGTGCAGCCACAACTGCAGGCGGCGGTCAGCGGCGATGGCCTGCAGCTGGTGCTGGATGACGCGCAGTGGCAGCGCCTGAGCAATGGCATCGACAGCCAGGGCCGACCGATGCAGCTGACCGTGTCGTACGCCTATGGTGACTTCACCAATGTTCGCGCCCTGCGCAGCGACAACCTGACTGATCGCGAGCTGCGCATCGAGCGCGCTGGCACCGTGCAGCCCGACAGCGTGATTGGTGCGTTCTTCCGCAAGCTGCATCTGAACCCGTTCGCCGACCCGGCCAGTGCCGCGCAGGCACCGCTGCGCATCGAACAGGCGCGCATCGGCCCGGTGCCGCCGCCGGCACATGGCTGGGCCGTGGCCGCCTGCATCCTGGTGTTCGTCGCGTTCTTCGCGGTCGGCCCCGGCGTGTGCGTGTGGCTGGCACTGTCGGAGCTGATGCCGAACCGCATCCGCTCCAACGGCATGAGCATCGCACTGCTGATCAACCAGTTCGTGTCGACCACCATCGCCGCCATCTTCCTGCCCACGGTGGGCCACTACGGCTACGCCAGCATGTTCGTGTTCTGGGCGGCGTGCACCTTCGTGTTCTTCCTGGTGGCCGCTTTCTGGCTGCCGGAGACCAAGGGCAAGTCGCTGGAGGAGATCGAGGCACGGTTCGCCCGGTAGCGGTCGACCTTGATCGACCCCCGCGCATGGCGCGGCGGTGTTGGCGCGCCCGTCACTGACCGGTGATGTGCTTCGCCAACGCCTGCGCCTCGGCAATGCTCGGCAGCCCGCTCAGCATCATCGATTCACCGAACGGGCCTTTCACCGTCGCCACCATCAGCACGCGGCCATCCACACTGATCGCTGCTCGCTGGCCCACCAGTGCTGCCGTGCCATCGTGGATGCGCTGGTGCGCTTCGGGCCGATAGCGGATCTGCAGGCCGGGCTGCTGGCCTGCGTCCAGCACATAGCGCACATCGGCAATGTCGGCGCTGCCGGCAATCGGCGGCTCGCGCAGCGCAAGGGTCTCGCCCTGCCACTGCGCTTGCGTGCCCTTGCCGTCCGCATCAACCGCGCTCAGGCGCACATCCACACCGGGCCGCGGCGCATGCTCCTTGCCTGCCAGGACACCGGGTGTGGCACCCGGCGTGCATCCGGTGATGGCCAGTGCCGCGCCCAGCAGCAGCAGAAGCGCCGTTCTCACTTCAGCTTCCGCAGCTTGAATGCCACCAGCACCTGCAGCAGGCCGTACAGCAGGCTGCCGATGCCGATCCACAACGTGGTTACCGCCACGCCGGCATATGGATTGGCCGCAAACAGCAGGCCCAGCACCACCGCCAGCACGCCGCTGAGGACCAGCAGCCATTCGCCCTGGATCTGCTTGCGCACGCGGATCGCGAACACGATGCGATAGATGCCGGCCACCAGCAGCCACGCCGCCAGGAACAGCACCAGCACGCTGGCCGTTGCCAGCGGATTGATCACCGCCAGGATGCCGAAGCCCAGCGAAGCAATGACATACAGCGCAAGCCAGCCGCGCGAAGCGCCGCTACCGCCGCTGATCAAAGCGAACAGGCTGATGACACCCTCGACGATGGCCATCACGCCAAGCGTCCAGGCCAATGCCATGGCCGCCGACAAGGGCCAACCGATGGCGATGATGCCAAAGCCGAGTGCGACCAGGCCATACAGCAGGAGGATCCACCAGCTACGGCCGATTGCCGACAACAGGGGAGACAAGGGGGAATTCATGACCACTCCTTCGATCCGTAATCGGGTTCATCCTAGCCGTTCGGGATGAAGAGGGGGATCACGGTGGCTCTGGATGGGTTCGTCTTGGATCGACGCCCCAATGGACATGGGCGTCAAGCTCGATGGCCGTTAGATCAAAGCCTGCTTCGACCCTCATTTGGACTCCGCAACCACCCGGCCGGCGGCACTATGAGTACTAGTGGTGCTGCTGCCGTTCTTCTTCGTGCAGCCCAGCAGGCTCAACCCTGCACCCGCTGGGTCGCCCAGCGAGTTGCTCCGTATGGCTTCTATGCCGCCACATTAACCGCATGACCCGAGCATATATCGGCGGGTCATTGCATGTCAGCAATATGTGCGGATCGAAATCCAATACAACTCAGAACCCCAGCCGGTCAGCACACGAGAAGGCTCGGACCAAAACCATGGCATATACATCCCACCCACAGCAACTAAGCGTACCCACCCGCCTCTTCCAGTCCAGCAAATATATGCATCATGCCATCCTCAATACTGGATGTATCTCTCCTCAATATAACATCTCTAGCGCGATCGCAAAAAACGAAAGTAAGCCTCGAACTAACCCTATCCCCGTCCAGCTTGAAAATGAAGTAAGAACCCTCTCCATTAACAATTCCGTTTACAACGCCAATAAAATCAGACAAATAATTCCTATCAATAGGCACACCTACTCGCTCAGAAAAGTCGAAAGCCAATTCATTCTTGCTTTTCACTCAAGCCCCCTGAGAGCCTTTGAAATTTCGTCAATTGACTTTAACTCGCCAGTGGAAACACTGGCCAACAACCTTCCACACCAGCTCACGCGGCGGACCGTCAACGGCATTCCTTTCCTCAATAACCTCGAAAACCTCAACAGCAGCCCTCTTATTCCCATTTACAAATCCGTGCCCCGGCAATATCACGAATAAATACGACACTCTTATTATAAAACCCTTCGTGATTGGCAGCGTTGGCGATTGTTGTTGAAATATCCCAGTATTCACCAGTTCCACTTATTCTGTAATTTATCCCACGAACCTCATCTGCGGCAATTCCATATTTAAATCCGGAGACACCCTTCGCGCCCTCATACACTCGAGATGCAGCACGACTTGTGCTTATTGTTTCCTCCGCCACCAACCCGGCTTTCGCAACGACACCAGCCGCGACAGGAACTGAAATCGCATGCCCGCCGACAAAGTCTGCCGAAAGAGCATCCGCCGTTCCCTTTAGCGCATTGGAGCAAGCGATCGGGTTCAGCAGACACCAGACGCCGCCCTCGACAGCAAGCGCGGCACCTGCACCGGCTACGGCAGCACCTGCTTGAAGAGCAGCCACACCTTTCTGTGACCTTAATGAATCACCGCGGAGGTTGTTCAGATCATAGAATTTGAGCTGCAGGGCATCCTTGGATACGCCGGAGGACAGCAGAGAATTGAAGACCTGCCGGTACAGTGCGTCGTCCTTGAGCAGCTCTTTCCCATAGAGGTTGAAGTTGTTGTACTCAGCCTCCGTCGCAGTGAACCCGTACGTCCCACCCATCTTGCTCAGGAACGCGGTTGCTTCGAGATCAACATTCTCGTTGCCCACCAACCGGTTGACCTTTGCATCAACACGCGCAGCACCTTCCGTGGTCAGCCTCCGTACTGCCTCTGCTTCGCTGATACCCTCCTGGGCAGCGAACGCGGCAGCATTCATGTTGATCCACTTCACCTCATCCGGATGCAGCTGCCGATTGAACCGGTCCCCGGTCACCGCAATGTTGGCGCCCGTGCTTCCACCCAAAGCCCCACCCACCATCGCGCTGCCGACTTCCATCAGCGACTGGTAGTCCTCCCAGCTCAGGCTGCCCTTATTGCTCTCCAGGAAGTCCGAGATCGCGATCTTGGCCTTCTCCGCACCGGCAGCACTCACCGCGCCCTTCAGCGCATCCGCACCACCCAGCGCGGCCATCGCCGCACCGGCCATGCCGTGCAGCAGCGCGCGGCCGTTGCCGCCGTCGGCCCAGAACGCCTTGCCTTCTTCGGTCTCCGCCTTCTGGCTCAGGTAGCCGCCCAGGTCACCCACGCCCTTGAACAGCAGCTGCCCGCCCAGCTGCATCACCTCGGCGCGCTCCTGCATCTTGCGCAGGTCAACGGCCGACAGTGCGCTGTCGGTATCAAAGCCGGTCGCGGTCCGATCGAGGCCGGCCAAAGCGCTCTCATTGCCATCGCGCACCACCACCCTGCCGGCGGCGATGTCCGAACGCGTGGTGCTGCTGTCGTTCTTCTTCGTACCGCCCAGCAGGCTCAGCCCTGCGCCGGCCGCGCTCCCCAGCGGGTTGCTGATGCCACCACCGCTAGAGAGTTGAGAACCAGCGATCAATGGAGGCTTGTCAGCGAGGTTCCCTTTGTCTTCAGCCCCGCCCTGAGCCTGATCCGCTCATTGCAAAAGATCCATTCCTATTCATCCATCATTCTTTTCATTTCCAGTCTAAAAATTTCTTCCGCCGCCGAATCCCCCTCATTGTAAAGATCCCAAAAGTCAGCGGTCTGCCAGGACTTCGGCGCTATGGAAACAGCCCCACTCGGATCGAAACTGATTACCCAAGCGACCGAGAGCGCACTGTCGGACACACTAAAATCTCCAATTGGAAATAGTGCAACCGACTCTTGCGCGTCGGACCACAATACCAATCTAACTTCACCAGATGGAGAAATCATGAGTGCAAGGACCGTTAGCTCAATATCTTCGTACAACCAACCGCGCGCGCTTTCAGCGCCTGGCTTGACCGCAACTTTCACTCCACCCTTCCTTTGACCTTGAAATCGATATTGAAATTGAGCTTTCCGGTAACTTTATTCATGTAGTAGTAGATTTGAGATCTTTGACCACTCGGCAGAACTATGGTTTGGGTAGTAAATTTCCCCCAGTCCTCAATTCTAGACCCATCCGAAGTGAGCTCCTTGACGACTGCCGGATTGGTGTCTTTGAGCATTCGTCCGCCGACGGTTGCTTCTGCCGTAACCGTCACTGGAGCCTCGGCTCCCGGAAGCGTTGTGCCAATCCATGGATCATGCCGCTCGGCCTGGACCAGTTGTCGCTTTAGTAGCTCAGCCTCTTCCTGCGGACTCAGACGATTCAGAGTTGCCAGAGAAGATTGTTCGCTTGCCCCGGCCTTCGCGCCTGCCTCTGCCACATCCGCACCGGCAGCCTGCATCGGCTTCAGCACCTGCTCGGATTGCAGCCCCCCCTTCTTTGCAGCATTCCCCGCGATCTCAGCACCCACCGCGCCGCTCGACAGTCGAAGCGTTTCTTCCGCAGTGGTAGCGGCCTTTGCCGCAACCAAGGCCGGCAGCACAGGCGCAAGCGAGTGACCACCCACGTAGTCACTCATGACCGCATCGATCGCCCCGCTGGCAGCCCTGCCACAGCTGTATGGATTGAGGATGCACCAGCCACCGAATTCAACAGCCGCTGCGGCACCGATACCAAGACCGGCTGCGCCGGCTTGGACCATGGCAACGCCCTTCTGGGAGCGGGAGGCATCGCCGTAGTAGCGCAGCGGTTCTTGGAACTCGAAGCGCCAGTCCTTGGTTGATCCCGCGGCGGACGCGGTCCCCGAAATGGCATTGTAGACGTCGCGGAAATAGCCCTTCTCTCGCCCAAGCTCTTCGCTGAACTTAGAGAAGTTGTCTTGGTCGCTGGTGTCGAACGCCGTGCCCCAGTCGTACTTGTTCTGGTTCTTGCGCAGGAACTCAATTGCGGCCGTATTGTTTTCTACTCCACTCAGATCGGACTGAATTTTGGAGTCTACGTACGCAGCTGCTTCCACAAGAAGGATGCGATAGGCCTCTTCCTTCGAGATCTTCTGCTCGCGGGCGAACTCCTCTGCATGGAAGCGGATCCACTTCACCTCATCCGGGTGCAGCTGCCGATTGAACCGGTCCCCGGTCACCGCAATGTTGGCGCCCGTACTTCCACCCAGAGCACCACCCACCATCGCGCTGCCGATTTCCATCAGCGACTGGTAGGCCTCACCGCTCAGGCTGCCCTTGTTATTCTCCAGGTAATCCGAGATCGCCTTCTTGGCCTTCTCCGCACCGGCAGCGCTCACCGCGCCTTTCAGCGCATCCGTACCACCCAGTGCGGCCATGCCGTGCAGCAGCGCGCGGTCGTTGCCGCAGATGCAGGAACCACCTTCAAACGCGGCCGCCTGCCTCGCCTGCTTTGCACAGGCTGTTCAAATCGAAGAGGCTATCTTCCTGGCCGCCAGATCTACTTCTATTGAAAGATCCACTCCGGCTGAAGCCCTCGAAGCGCCCTACGATACTCATCAATGTCGATGGTGACTAAAATTTTCGGGTCAGCATTGCACACTCTTCACACCTACAATCGTCAACGGTAGATCCATTGAAAACGGATCGCCATCGAAGCCCCCTGCCCGCTGAGGCGCACCCCAACTCGCGGAGTAAATGCCAAGGACCAAATTATCTCAATTACCCACCCAACCCCTCACGCTCCATAATATCCTTTAGCTCAACGGCCATCTTTACAGCCTCATCAATTGGAACTCCAACCCTCAATTCATACTCCTTCCCATTCAATGCTGCAAATGACTCTCGAATGCATGATAGAACCAGCTCGAGCTCTCGGGAGTTTAAGTGCAGAATAAGGTCCGCATCGTTAATTCTATCTAATTTCATTGAATTCTCAGTATGGAACTGATTGAGTCGGGAGAGTTGAGATATAGCCTTTCCAGTTTTTAGGCTGGAACGCGGTTCCTTCTCCGCCGTTTGGATTTCTAAAGACAACAGTACCTGTACTCTCTTGAATATATACCATCCGACCATCTTTGTAATAACGTATCGACGATGGATTGTTCATGACATTTTCAATATGACTTGCAAATTGCTCACGAGTGCGAATACCCAGCCCCTTGAATTCCCCCTGTACAAGCACGTGCTTTTCGAAGGCATGCCCACCCGCAATCTCCTGAGCGGCCAACTGGGTACGAAGCTTAGCGGCGTTCACCGCGTTCTCTGCACCGGAGCCTACAGCTGGACTTTCTTTGCCAATGTTACTACCAGGCAAGATAGGCCCCGTCGCCCCAGGAAGCTCCTTCTGCGCAAGCACCCTTCCGCCCACTCGGCTGATCGCCTGCTCGGCAGCCATCCGCACGAGTGAAACAGCAGCACCCGCCAAGGGATTCTGATCACCTTGATAGGTTGAAGCATTGAACGAATCCAGAACCCTCTTTCCCTGCACTGAGTTGTAGGGCCCCAGGGCAGAGTCCAGACCATCCATACCGGATTTGGCCGACAGGACGGCCACGCCAGCCAGCCCAATCGGTGCCGCACACAACACGACAGTCCCACAACCGGGCGTAGTTGCCACCGCGCCGGCGGTTGCTCCTACTGCTCCAGCCGCACCACCGACTGCCTGCACCCCTCCCTTGATTCGCATGAATGACTCATCGAACCGAAGGATCTGGTCATTCACTTGATCGATCGTTGAGTAGCCAAGGAAAGCATTGGCGCCCTTGATAAGCTGCTGCTCTGCCGCGTATCCACGTCCGCGTTTCTCCGAGGCCTCCAGCTGAGCCTTGTTCGGATCGCTATCCGGTACGCCGGCGGAACAATGAACCAGAGCACACATTGCGTCGTTCAAGCGCTGCTGCTCATCAGCAGTCTTGCCCTGCTTCAACGCATCCAGCTTCTTTGCTTCGTCAAGGTGCAGCTGCCGATTGAATCGATCTCCTGTAAGCGCAATGTTGGCGCCGGTGCTTCCACCGGCCAGTCCACCCACCATCGCACTACTGACCTCCATCAAGGACCGAAACTGGTCGGGACTGATCTCGCTCTGGTTGGCGGTGAGGTAATCCGAGATCGCCTTCTTGGCCTTCTCCGCACCGGCAGCACTCACCGCGCCCTTCAGGGCATCGGCCCCACCCAATGCGGCCATCGCTGCACCGGCCATGCCGTGCAGCAGTGCGCGGCCGTTGCCGCCGTCGGCCCAGAACGCCTTGCCTTCTTCGGTCTCCGCCTTCTGGCTCAGGTAGCTGCCCAGGTCACCCGCACCCTTGAACAGCAGCTGCCCACCCAGCTGCATCACCTCGGCGCGCTCCTGCATCTTGCGCAGGTCAACGGCCGACAACGCACTGTCGGTATCAAATCCGGTCGCGGTCCGATCAAGACCGGCCAGGGCACTTTCATTGCCATCGCGCACCACCACCGTGCCGGCGGCGATGTCCGAGTGGGTGGTGCTGCTGTCGTTCTTCTTCGTGCCGCCCAGCAGGCTCAGCCCTGCGCCGGCCGCGCTCCCCAGCGGGTTGCTGATGCCACCACCGCTGCTCATCCCGGTGCCGATGCCACCGCCACTGGTCTTGGCGCGGGATTCGTTCTCGATGTCGACAACGGTCAGGCTGCCGGTATCCAGGCGGTTCTTCGAGGCGTCGGCAGTACTGCCGATCACGCCGCCTTCCAGGTGCGTGTTGCCGCCCACGGTGATGTTGAAGCCACCGCTGCCGGCAACGATGCCGCTCTGTTCCTGCACGCTGCGCAGGTGGCTCTCGACCTTCTGCTGGCCGATGTTGACAGTGCCGCCGCTGCCATACACGAAGGTGCCGCCAGCCTGGGTCTGCTTGCTGGCGTAGTCGTCGGTGTCCTGCTCGCTGATGATGGACAGGTTGCCGCCGATGCTGGCCACCACCTTGTCGCCGCTCAGCTGGGCCCCCTGCAGCGTGGTGTCCTTGCCGCTGATGACGGTCAGGTTGCGGTCGGCGTCCACCACGGTTTCGACGTGCGTGGTGCCGTTGCCGCTGCCCTTGCCCTTGGCGGTGCTGGCCGACACGTACCAACCGGTCTGCGCGCCGATGCTGAAGCCGATCTCACCGCTGCCGCTCTTGTTCTTCGACGACTGCGTGTGGTCTTCCGCTTCGCTGCGCAGGGTGATGTTGTCCCGCGCGGCCAGCGCCACGTTGTCACCCTTCACCTGGCTGCCGATGATGTTCAGGTCACCGGCGGTGGCGACGATGCTGACGTCGCCCTGGCTGCGGATGGTGCTGCCCACCGCCGACTGGTCGTGGCTGGTCTGGCTGGCACTGGAGCTGGAGGCGCCGATGCCGATGCGCAGGCTTACGCCGTCAGTAGCGCCGGAAGCACCCTGCTGCATGGCGCCGCCCACGCCAGCGGCGGCATTGGCCGCCTGCACCGCGTACAGCGCCTTCAGGCGGTCATCCTGCGCGTTGCCGGCGGCCTTGGCCGCACCATATGCCGCCAGCGCGGCATCCACCACGCCGCCGGTCAGGCCGACGTTGATGCCGGCACTCTTCTGCTTGGTGCTCTGGTGTACGTCGGTGGTGCCCTGTGCCGCGTCGATCACCACCTGCCCGCCCACCAGCTGCGTACCGGTCTTCGACAGCACGTCCGAACCGGTGATGTGCAGCGTGTTGCCGGCGCTCAGGTTGACCCGGCCATCGGTTGAGCCGATCAGGCTGCCCTGTGGCGCGCTCTGCTCGATCTCCAGGCCCTTTTCCAGCTTGCTCTGGCCGATGGTCAGATTGAAGCCACCACCGCCGAACACGCCCGAGCGCTTGACGGTCTTGTCATGCTCTTCGCTGTGCGTGGAGGTGGCCGTGCCGATGGTCAGGTCACGGGTGGCGGCCACCACCACATCACCGGTGGCAGCCACCTGCGCCGCCTGCGCGACGACGTCACGGCCGGCGCCGATGGTGACCGTCTCGCCGCTGAGCGTAGTGCCCACCACCAGGCTGTCCCGGGTCGCGTCGTAAGTGGTGGTGGTCTTGCTCGACAGCAGGCTCTTCTTCCTGCGCGTGGTTTCCTGCTCCCAGCTGTGGTCCTCCTGTGCCGCCAGCAGATTCACGTCGCGCGTAGCGGCAATGCTGATGCCGCCGTCGGTGCTGCCGACCTGCGTGGCAGTGAGGTTGGCATCGCGCCCGGCCACCAGCGCAATGTCACCGCCGGCCTGCAGCGAAGTGCCGTGCACGGTCTCGTCCATGCTCTGCGTGGTCTGCGAGAAACGCTTGCCACGGCTCTGCTGCTGGCTGGTGTTGGTGGTGGTTTCGGCCTGCAGGTTGAGATCGCGCCCGGCCACCACGGCCAGGCCGTCGCCGGCCTTCAGCTGCGCGGCCTGCAGGTTCACGTCCTGCCCGGCCTGCATGCCCAGCGAGCCACCGGCCTCGATGCCACTGGCGTTGAGGGTTTCGCGCGTGTAGCGGTTACTGCCCCAGCCGCCCTGTTCGGTGGTGGTCAGTGCGTTGAGGTTGATGTCGTTGCCGGCCGTGGCATGGACGCTGCCACTGGCCTTGGCGGTCACTGCCGTCAGGTTCAGATCGTGGCCAGCGTCCAGCGACAGGCTGCCGCCGACATCAAGCGTGGTGCGGCGCAGGCTGCCATCACCCTGCATCTGCGTGGTGAGGTTGAGGTCGCGGCCGGCCTCCAGCGCCGCGTTGCCGCGGGCACTGGCCTGCGAACCGACCAGTGCCAGGTCACGCCCGGCTTCCAGCGCCAGGCTGCCGCCGCTGCGGATGCTGGCCACGTCGATGCCGCTGACACTCTTCAGGTCGCGGCCGGCCACCAGGGCCACGTTGCCGCCCTGGATCAGGCCGCTGTTGTTGAGGATGTCCTCCACGGCGGTGATGCGGGCATTGCCACCCGCGGAAATGCCACCGCGATCGTTGAGCAGGCTGCCGGTGTCGATGGTCAATCGATCATCGGCGCGGATCATGCCCTGGTTGGACACATTGCCGGCGCGGATCTCCACCGACTCGCCAGCGATGGCGGCGCCCCCCAGATGCAGGCGGCTGGCGGTGGCCTGGGACAGGTACACCACCGGCACCAGCACCTTCTGCCCGTCCACTTCCTGGGCGACCATCCACACGATGTCTTCGTTGAGCGCGGCCACCTGTTCGGCCGACAGTGCCACGCCCACGCTCAGCTGCTGGCGCGCGGCTTCGCTCACGCCGGCATCCATCATGGCGCGGTATTGGCCCATGCCATCGCCCTGGTCGGCATCCAGGTAGCGACGCCCGGTCAGGCCGGTGATCTGTTCCATCACCAGGCGCTGCTCGTAGAAGTCGTCACCCATCCGACGCAGCTGCTTGTCGGGGTCCAGGTTCAGGCGCTGGAACATGTAGTCCGAGCCGATCCACTGCCCGAAGTTGGCGAAGCGCGGATCGGTTTCCACCAGCCAGCGCTGGTTGCCCGGATTGACCGTGTACAGGCCGCCACTGGGCAGCGACAGGCCCGGCAGCGGATTCTGCGGGCTGCCCACCACCTGCGGCGGCGGCACCGTGGTGACACGGCCCGGTCCCGGTGTGCCGGTATCACCGGCCATGCCGGCGCCCTGCGCCTGCGCGCTGGCCGGACCGGTGGCCACGCCCTGCTGTGCATCCGGTGCGCCAGCGTTGCCGCCGACCGCGCCGGCGCCCTGCTGCTGGCCCAGTTCGGGTGCGTAGGCGTTGTTGCCCTGCCAACCGGCAACGTCCAGCGGCGTGCCACCGCTGTGCGCGGTGACCACGGCGTTGTTGACCTCGCGCGCTTCGATCTGCACCTTGCGGCCGGCGGTGATGCTGGCATTGCCACCAGCCAGCGTGACCTGCTTGGTGACCGTGCTGGTGCCCAGCGCACGGCTGCCGCCATAGATCTCGAAGTCGCAGCGGCTGGGGCAGGGGCGGTAGGTGTAGTCGATGGTCGACGTACGCTGGACCACCTTGTAGCCGGCCAGCGCCTCGTTGTTGACCACGCCGGCCCAGTCATTGGGGTCTTCGCTGTTGGACGAGCCGCGGCCGTTGATCGAGAGGTTGCGACCGGCGGCGATGGCCGAGTTCCGGTTGTCGACCGAGCCGCCGGACATCTGCATGTCGCGACCGGAAATCAGCTGCGACGCCGCGCTGGCGGCGATGACGGTGGTGCCTTCCAGCACCAGGTCCTTGTGCTCGGTCCAGACCTCCAGCACGGCACAGTCGCCCGGGCACAGCTTGCCCGGCGGTGCCGGGCCGTCGATGCCATCGACCCTGAACGTCCCGCTGTCCGGATCGGCAGCGCCTTCGTTGCCGCTGTAGACCTTGTGCTGGGTGACCAGCACACGACGTTCGTTGGCCACGCCCAGTGCAGCAAGGATCAGGTCGTTCTCGGCCTGGATGCGCCCGGAACGGTTGCGGATCTGCTGGGCATTGCCGCCGTTCCAGCCCTGCAGGCGGATGTCGCCCAGGCTGAAGAGCTCGCCGTCGAGGTTGTCGATGTAGTTGGCATACAGGTTGATGCGGCCGGTGGCCGCCATCAGCCCTTCGTTGTAATCGCGAGCGACCAGCGTGTCGCCTAGGTCGCGGCCGTTGGTGATGCGCGAGGCGCGCAGTTCCAACGCGTTGCCCATCAGGGTGCCGGTGTTGGTGATGGTGGCAGCCGACACCTCCACCGTATCGCCGTCCACGCGACCGGCATTGCTGAAATCGCCCGCCGTACTCAGCGCGACACGACCACTGCCATTGCCTGCCGTGGCGTTGATCTGCCCGCCAGCGCTGTTCTCGATCCGGGCCGCCGAGACTTCAAGGGTGCCCTTGCTCTCCAGGCGCCCCTGGTTGACCAGTGCACCGGCCACGTCCAGCTTCAGCAGCCCGTTGCTCTCCAGGCGCTGGCCGTTGCCATGCACGTAGTCACCGGCCAGCGTCAGGCGCAGCTCGCTGCCGCCGAACAGGCGGCCGATGCCGCTGAAGGCCTGCAGGCGTGCGCCGAGTGCTTCATAGGCGCTGATTTCGCCACCACCATTGGCCAGGCTGCCCAGCGTCAGCTGGCTCTGGCGACTGAGCAGCCGGCCGTTGCTGTTGTCCAGCGCGGCAAGATCCAGGCGCAGCAGATTGCCTGCGCTGAGCTGGCCACCTACGTTGAATACCTGTGCGCCGGCGCGCTCCAGGTACAGGGTATTGGCGGCATGGACCATGCTGCCGGCGTTGTCCAGCGAAGCGGTCTGCAGGCGCAGGTCGGTTCCAGCCACCAGCTTGGCCTGGCCGCCTTCGGCGCGGTTGTCCACGCTGCCTGCGGTCAGCGTCAGCGCACCACCGGTGCTGCCCAGGGTGCCGCCACGGTTGTCCAGCGCACCGGCCGATTCCAGCGACAGCTGCCCGATGCCGTTGGCCACGATGCGGCCGCCACGGTTGCCCACCGAAGCAGCGCGGATGTTCGCAGCGCCCTGTGCTTCGATGTTGCCCTGGCTGTTGTCCAGTGCCTGGCGGATCTGCAGATCCAGCGAGGTGCCGCCGTGGACCAGGCCACGCTGGTTGGCCAGCGCACCCGCAACGTCGAGCCCGAGTTCCTGGCGAGCGTACAGGTTGCCATCCACGTTGCGCAGGTCGCCCGTGCGGCTGGTCACGCGCGCACTGCCCTCGGCGCCCAGCAGGCCATTGCTGTTGTCCAGCTGGGAGGCCAGCACCTGCAGCTGGCCGACACCACGCTGCACGATGGTGCCAGTGCGGTTGTCCAATGCCCCCGTGGCGTCCACGGTAAGGGTGCCGCCGGCATCAAGGCGGCCACCGGCGTTGACGATCTCCGTACCGGTCACGCGCGCACCGGTGCCCGCGGTCAGCGTACCGCCGCTGTTGTCGAGGCGACCAGCAACGGCCACGTCCGCCTCGCCGTTGCCGACGATCAGGCCAGCACCGCTGTTGTCCAGCGTACCGGTCTCGATCTTCAGCACACCCGTGCCCGCGTGCTCGATGCGGCCGCCCTGGTTCAGCAGCTGCGCAGCTTTCAGGTGGACACTGCCAGCATTGGCGGCGATGCGCCCGCCGGTGTTGCGCAGAGCACCTGTCAGGCTCAGTTCAAAGGGGTCCGTACCGGTCTGCAGCAGTTCGCCGGCGCTGTTGTCCAGCGCGGCTGCGAGCAGGCCGATGCGCGTGCCCTGCAGGCTGCCCGCATTGCGCAGCAGGTCGGTGGCACGCAGGTCGAGCAGCCCGATCGCGGTCAGGCTGCCGCCGGTATTGCGCCACTCACCGCTGCGCGCCTGCGCCAGCAGGGTGCCACCCGACCAGACCTGGCCACCCTCCAGCAGCAGGCTGTCGCCCAGCAGGTGAACCTGCTGGCCGGCGTTGATCTGGCCGGCATTGCGCAGCTGCTGGCGCGCATCAAGGGTGACGCTGCCGGTGCTGCCGACCTTGCCGTCGGCCAGCAGGCCCGCCACGATCACGCCGCTGTTGTCGATCTGCCCTGCCCGTACCTCGATGTCACCCGAGGCCAGCATGCGTCCGCGGTTGCTGGCCTGGGCGGCCTGCAGCGTGACGGTGCGCGCCTGCACGTCTGCCGTCGTGCGCAGTGCCTGCGCGGCCTGCAGCGAAAGCGCGCCGCTGGCGAACAACGCGGCCTGGTTGTCCAGGTCGCCACCGCTGCGCACCTGCAGATCGGCAGCGCTGTCGATCGTTCCCTTCAGCGTCACGTCGGCATCGGCGGACAGCACGACGCCCTGCTGCGCAAAGACCTTGCCCGACTGCTCCAGGCTGCCGCCCGCGTGGGCGGTGAGCGTGCCGGCGGCCAACGTGCGCCCGCCCAGCACCAGTGTCTGGTCACTGCTGAGCTGCACGTTGCCACGCTCGCTGCCCAGTTCACCCTGGCTGTGCAGGGTCCGGCCCCGCACCTGCAACGCCTGGCCGGCTACCAGGCTGCCCTGGTTGTCCAGCGAATCGCGCGCGGTGACATCGACATCACCGGCGCCGTAGAGGTCGCCACGGTTGTCGATCACATCGGCCGTAGCCGTCAGTGCCCCCTTGGCGAACACGTTGCCTGCGTTGTCCAGCGTCACCGCATCCAGCTGCAGCGACTGCGCACTGGACAGGTTGCCGCCGGCGCGGTTGTGCAGCGCGTCGGTACGCGCGTCAAGCGCGCCATCGCTGGCGACTACACCCGCGTTGTCCAGCGTGGTGGTACGCAGCCGGGTGCGATCACCACCATAGATCACGCCGCTGTTGGCCAGTCCGGAGGCGTGCAGATCCAGGGTCTGCTGGCCGTGCAGGCGACCATCATTGGTCACCTTCTGCATGTCCACGGCCAGCACGCGTGCCAGCGCCGTGGCGGCCGCCTGCTGGCGCAGGGTGCCGCCCTGCAGGGTCAGGGTGCCGCCTGCTTCAAGCCGGTTGCGGTTGTCGAGCGTGGCAGCGGACAGACGGGCATCGGCTGCACTGCCGATGATGCCGGCGTTGTCCAGCACATCCGCGTCGACCTGCAGGCCCTTGCCACCCTGGATGCTGCCGGTGGCGTCATTGTCAATGCGTGCGTTGGCCTTCAGCGCCAGCAGATCCACCGCCTGCAGCGTGCCGCCGTTGCGCAGACGGTCGACCGTCAGCGAGGCCTGGCGGGCCTCAAGGGTGCCTTGGTTGTCCACGCCGCCGGCAGACAGTTCCAGCGCCTGCTCGGAGAGGATATGCCCGGCGTTGTCCAGCTGCTGGCGCGCCTCGGCCTTCAGCAGTGCGCCCGCAGACAGCTCGGCACCCTTCACCTGGGTGATGCGGTCGGCCGCTGCACGCAGGTTGGCACCGGCACCGATGATGCCCTCGTTGTCGATGCTGACCGCGTCGAGATCGACGTCGGCGTCGCTGTACAGCTGCCCTGCGTTGTGCAGCTGCGCGGCCTGAATCCGTACGCTCTGGTTGCCCAGCAGCAGGCCGGCGTTGTCCACCTGGCGGGCCTGCACGTCCAGCGCCTGCGCGCCCAGGCGCGCGCCCTTGTCCTGCACCAGCGTGTCGGCGCGCACGGCAAGCCCGGCGCCTGCGGTCACCTGTGCACGGTTCTGCACCTGTGCGGCAGCCAGCGCGATGCTGCCCGCGCTCTTCACCGTGTCAGCCAGGGTCAGCATGCCACCGGCGTCCAGCTGCATCTGCGCGGCCTGCGCGCTGCCAGCCAGGTCCAGATTCTGGATGGCGCGTACCGCCATCGCACCGCCTGCCGACGTGGAACCGGCAAGCGACGCCTGCCGGGCACGGATCTGAAGATCGCCCTGCGCGTACTGCGTGCCGTCGGCCTTCAGGTCGCCGTCGGTCTCGATCTGCAGGCGGCCCGCGGCCGCCGTGCGTCCATTCAGACGGACATCGCCGGCCTGGGTCAGGATGAAGTCGCCTGCATCGGCCACCATCTGGCCGGCGCTGCGCACGCCCACACCGGCCTCGGTGCCGACCAGGCGGATCTTGCCTGCATACATGCCACCGAGAGCGGCAACGTCCAGGCCGAACTGCGGGCGTTCGCCTTCTCCGCTGATCGCCTGCGTCGCCAGCGTCTGGGCATCGATCTGGTTGGCGCCGGTGACCACGTTCACCTGGCGTGCCCACAGGCCGGCGTTGAGCTGCACCGCGCGGGCCAGCAGGTCGACGCCTTCCAGGTTGCCGGCATCCAGGCCGTTGCCTTCCAGGCGGATCGTTCCACGGGACACCCGGAACGCCGACAGGCTGCCATCGTTGCCGAACACCGGGGTGCCGGTGGTCAGCGTGCCCCGGGTGGTGTTGATGAAGCCGCAGCCATCGCAGGTGATGCCATTGGGGTTGGCGACGATCACCGCCGCCGAGTGGCCGGCCACCTCGATATGGCCCTGCAGGCGCGAGGCGTTGGTGGACGTCACCTCGTTGAGGATCAAGCGTGCCGACTGGCCCGGCTGCAGGTTGCCGTTGCCCTGGATGTAGCCACCCAGCTGGGTCTGTACGGTGCTCGCGCTGTTGTTGAGGATCTGTCCCTCGCGCCCGACGTTGTAGTCCTGGAAGCGGTTATGCGAGACACCGCCGGCGTTGGGGCGGTTGATCTGGATGACCGGCACGCCGTTCGCCGACTGGTCGGCCCGCGCCTGCTCGCCGGCCTGCACCTGCACCTGGGCAAATGAGCTGCCTGGGGCCAGGAACGCCATTGCCAGGGTGGCGCTCGCCATCGTGATGCGCAGGCGCGTGGCCCAGACAGCGCCCGAAGCGGACAGGGACAAACTGCGGAATACGTTCTTCATGCCAGGTACTTCCATCAACCCAGGGGGAACTGCACACACACAACAACCCGGTCACGTCGCCACCCGGCGACGGTGCTTCCAGCCGGATCAGAACTGCCAGGACGCGCGGAATCCGATCACGTGCCCGCGTGCCTCATGCTTGAGCCACGCCGGGCGGCTCATCGGTACGCCGACGAAGCCATCCCACGCCAATCCGCCCAGCTCGCCACGTGCACCCAGGTGCGCACCGCTGAGGGTTCCGCCGCCGATACCCTGGCGGTCGTCGCGCTCGATGTGGCCGATATCGATGCCCGCGTAGGGCGCGATGGCGCGATGTGCCATCCAGCTGATGCTGTTGCGCCAATAGCCACCGCGGCTGCCGCCGAGTGGCACCTCGCCGTCGAAGCCGTTGACGGTATAGCGGCCACCGACGCTGATGAACTCCGAGCCATACAGCGTGTCCTCGCTCCACTGGTAGCGGAGCGCGGTGTTCCATGCCAGCGGGCGCGGCCCGGAGGTCAGTGCGCCACCGGCGCCGATATCCAGCGTAGTCAGCCCATAGCGGAACGTCGGCGCCAGGTCATCGCGGCCCACGGCGTCATCATCGCCTCCCAGCCAGGGCACGCCGCGGCGGTGCGCCAGGCGGACATCGGCCTGGACCCGCCCCAGGTACTGGCGGTGCAGCAGCGCCAGCTCGACCGAGGTGGTACGGCGGCGCTGGCCTTCGATCTCCACGCCTTCCACGTAGCTGTGCGACGACCGTTGCGCCACGCGCAGTTCAATGCCGCTGCGATAGCTCTGGCCACGCACCAGCAGCCGTTCCACGGCCAGATCGACGTTGCTGGAGGTGCCGGTGCTGGCGAACGTGTCGGCGTTGCTGGCGATGGTCTGCTTGTAGCGCGAGCTGTAGGTACTGGTGCTGAAACGCCAGTTGCCCAGCGGAACCGACCACGATGCATTGAAGCCGTGGGTACCCCGGCCCTTGTCGGCACTGCCGTCGCTGCTGACGCCAATGCTGAGCAGGTCGTTGACGCGAGCCAGGTTGTCTACCCAGGCGGTCGCGCCGACCTGCTGCTTTCCGGTCGCACGGCTGCCGGCATCGTCCAGCGACACCGAGGCACGCCAGCGCTTGCCGTGGCGGATGCTGATGACCACGTCCGATTCGCCGGGCGCCTCGCCCGGCACCAGCTCCATGCTTACGTCCTGCGACGGAACGCGCTTGAGCTGTTCCAGGCCCTGTTCCAACGCGCGCAGATTGAGCACGTCCCCCGGCCGCGCGGGAAACGCGCTCTTCCACATCGAATCGGGTACCTCTTCCACGTTGAAGCGGATCTGCCGGATCACGCCTGGCACCAGCTGCAGGCGCAGGGTTCCGCTGCCCAGGCTCTGCTCGGGCAGGCCAATGCGGGTGGTCACGTAGCCCTTGGCCAGCGCCAGATCCGACGCACGCCGGACGATCAGCGCAATGCCCTGCTGGCCCACGCAGCGGCCACGGTAGCGGTCGAGATAGCGCTGCAGGAACGCGAACCGCCCCAGATGCGCGCCGTCAAGCTGCAGCTGTTGCAAGGTGAAGCACGGTTCTTCGTCCGGCAGTTCCAGCGAATGCATATCGGTGGCAGCGGCCGGTTGTTCGCGCGATACATCCGGCAATGCCTGCCGCTGCTCACGCTCGCGTGCCTCGCGCTCGGCGCGTTCGCGCAGTTCCTGCTGCTCGACGAACGAAGGACTGGCCGACTGCGCATGCACGACGCCGATCCACAACAGCCCCGCGGTGCCCAGAACGGCACGCATGCTGCATCCTGCTTTCCTGTTACCCATCAACGACTTCCTTGTCCAGCATTGGTACAGACCTGAAGCTGTGAACAGACATCGTGCAGATAGAACGTGCGGCCAACACCGACTCGACCGCCAACCGCTATCGGCGGGAGTGCGCGGAACTTTAGGGTCTTTGCATCCGCGCACCCATTGCGGCGACGCAGTCGAGCACCGCGCGCTGAAGGATGGGCATCCTTCAGCAGCCGTCATATGGTGTCAATCGCTCCGGCCGTCACGGCACCCGTGCGCACACCCAGACCCGCACGTCCTTGGCGCCCGCCAGCCGCAACGTCTCGGCGATTTCCATCACGGTGCTGCCGGTGGTCATCACGTCGTCCACGACGGTCAGCCGTGTGGGTGGCGACAAGCGCGTGCCGAATGCGTCAAAGAGATTGTCCCGGCGCTGTTCTGCGCTGCGCTCGGATTGCGGCGCGGTGTGGCGGCGCCGGTAAAGCCCCTGCCAGACCGGCATCGGCAACAGGCGGCACAGTTCGGCGGCCTGGTTGTAGCCACGCTGGCGCAGGCGTCGCGCATGCAGCGGCACCGGCACCAGCGGCGCGCACGACCAGGGTGGTGGCGCGCGCTGCATCAGCTGTGCGAGCAGGCGCCCGGCCGCCAGGTCCTGATGGAACTTGTAACGCACCAGCAGCTGATCGACGGGTGGAAGGTACAGCAGGCTGGCATGCGTGGCGGCCTGCGGCGGCACCTCGTCGCGGCATATGCCGCAGACAATCAGGGCGTTCCCGGGTAGCGGGAGTGCGCAGCGCAGGCAGGCACGACCGGCCCAGGGCAGTTCGGCAAGGCAGGCGCGGCACAGGTCAAGTTCATCGTGGCCCGGCTCGCCACAGACCAGGCAGCGCAGTGGCAGCAGCACGCGAAGTGCTGCCTCCAGAAGACGAGTGGGCGTGGACAGGGCTGGCATGCGCTACAGCCTGAACGCGCCGCGGTCCCGAGGCCATCAGGCGCACGCTCTTCAGCCCGTAGGCATCCTTACCAGTTTACGGAGCACTTCACCGCGTCGGCGCAGGCTTCGCATCCACCCGGGTGCGATACACCATGTACGGCGTCTGCCGGCGATCCACGCCACCATTGAAGCCAGCCTGTCGATGCAGCTGGTTGGCGGTGAAGTACAGATAGCCGTCCGGCCCCATCGACAGCGTATCCGGCCACAGGATGCGCGGGTCGTGCACCACCGTCGTCCATCGCCCCTGCGCGTCGCGGGCATGGATGGCGTTGTGCTCGTAATCGCTCGCATACAGCCGGCCGTTGGCGTCCATCTCCATGCCATCGGAGGCGCCCTTGTCGCCAAGGTCGACCACAGCTGCCGCCAGTGCCGCCTCACTCACCTTCGGGTCGCGCAGCAGCGCGGTCGGCACGCTGTACAGATGACGGCTGGACAAGGGCGTGTAGAACAGCGTGCCGCCATCGGGCGACAGGGCGATGCCATCGGCGGCCACGGTAAACGGCGCCGATGAACCATCGGCGTTACGCAGCTGCATCTGCTGCCCTTCCACGATCGGCACGAAGGCGGCATCGGCCGAGGTGGATACGTGGCCGACCAGTCGCTTGGACGCGACGCCAGTGGCGAGGTCGATCACGATGATGCCGCCGATACCGCTCAGCGACGAGTCGGTCACGTAGGCCACGCCCTCGCGGCCAACCCGGAAATCGAAGCGCACATCGTTGACATAGGTGCGCGCGTCGATGACGTTGGCCGGGAACACCAGCGTCTTGACCACGGTGTTGGTGGCAAGGTCGATCGCCACCAGTTTGGCACCTCCGGCCTGTGGCGCAGAGAACCCGGGCGCGGCGGTGTCCAGCACCCACAACCGGCCCTGGCCATCGGCCACCACGCTCTGCACGCTGATGAAGTGTGCAGCCGGGTCCGCTCCTTCCGCGCTGTTGATGCGCGCATCCGGATAGGGCACGGCGCGGCCGTCGCGCCATTCGGCCACGCTGTAGGCCACCTCATCGCCCCAGCGCGGGAAGTTGACGAAGATGCGCCCGGTTTCAGATACCGCCACGCTGGTGGGCATGGCGCCTTCGAAACGCGCCACCGGTTCGAGGGTGCCGATGCTGCGCTCGCTGGGCAGCAATGGGGTACCGGCGATCGCCAGCATGGGGGAACTGGCCAGGGCCAGGACGGCAGCCGCCAGGCTGCGGATACGGCAGTTGATCATGGTCGCTCTCGATGCAGGTCCGGGTGCAGCCCCGGCGTGGGTGCATCTTCAGCGGCGCACCTGGCATCGAGTAGACGGTGCAACGGGGAATCAGCTTCACTGCAGGAGTGAAGATTGCGACCTGATTGATCCTGTTGATCAAGGTAATCAGCGATGCCTATCAGCTGGCTCTGCTTGCGGCGCCATCAACACCTCCGCCAACCCGCGGTAGATCGGCACGCGGCAGACCAGCCCGGACACGCCGCGCGCGATCAGCACCGTGGCCAGGATCGGCAGCAGCAGATCGCCGCTGTCGGTCAGCTCCAGCGAGATCACCGCCGAGGTCAGTGGTGCCTGGGTGACGCCGGTCAGGTAGGCGCACATGCCCAGCAGCACGAACGCGCGCGGGTCCACGCCCGGCATCAGTACCGCCAGGTTGTGGCCCAGTCCCGCGCCGACCGCCAGCGCCGGCGAGAACAGGCCGCCGGGAATGCCGGCCACGTACGATGCGAGGTTGGCCAGCAGCTTCATCAGTCCGAACTCGTGGCCGACCATCGCCTGCCCCTGCACCAGGCTGCGCGCCTGCTCGTAGCCGGTGCCGAACGCGCCTTCACCGAAGACCAGGGCGAGCAGTACCACCACCAGGCCGCAGCCTGCGGCCAACAGAACCGGATGCCGCTGCCGCAGTTGCCCGAGCCAACGCGGGCGGCCCGCCGCACTGGCCAGCACCGCGCGCGCGAACAATCCGCCCAGCAACCCAGCCACCACGCCGCATAGCAGGATGGCCAGCCAGCCCTGGCCGAGCGGCAGGCGTGCGCTCACATGGCCGAAGTAGGTGTAGTTGCCCAGCAGGCCCAGCGACACCACGCCACCGACGATCACCGCGGTCAGCAGGGTGCCGGAGAAACGATGCTCGAAACGGCCGCTGAGCTCCTCGATGGCGAAGACGATTCCGGCCAACGGCGTGTTGAACGCCGCCGCGATACCCGCCGCACCACCGGCCAGCAGGAAGTGCGAGAGCTCGCGGGGATCCTTGAAACCGAACCAGCGACCGAACAGATACATCAGGCTGGCGCCCACATGCACCGTGGGACCTTCGCGCCCGACCGACGCGCCGCCGAGCAGCGACAACGACGTCAGCAGCAGCTTGCCGGCTGAGACCGCAGGCGAAAGATTGGTCTTCCGGAATGGCTCATCGGGCTTGTCCAGCGCAGCGATGACCTGCGGAATACCGCTGCCCCGCGTGGGTTTCAGCACACCGGCGGTCAACCAGGCCAACAGCGCGAAGATGCCGGGCGTGAGCAGCAGGGCCCACCACGGCGAGTGCGTTGTGATCCGCTGGAATAGATGGAAGGCCGCGTCGCTGGCCTTGGCGAACAGGATGGCCACCAGCGCCACGGCCACGGCGCCGCCCCAGAGCGCAGCACGGCGGCGCCAGGCCTCGCTGAGAACCAGCGCGGTGATGCGGCCGCGGAGGCTGTAAAGATCAAACATGGGCAGGAGTCTGCGCGCTGTCGTACCGGTTGGGCAGCGGCCACTGTGGCCGAAGGCCTTGCTGGATACGGTGAAACACCGCATTTCCACCGCACCTGACTGGATGCGCGCACTGTAAACCATTGTTCGAATAATATTGTTGACAGCCTTCATCTACCCACCCACACTGCCGCCCTCGCTCCATTCGTACCCAAGGTCCCGCCATGGCTGCTGCCATCCGCCACGACTGGCAACACGACGAACTGCAGGCGCTGTTCGATCTGCCGTTCCCCGAGCTGCTGTTCCGCGCCGCCGCGGTCCATCGCGAGCACTTCGACCCAGCGCAGGTGCAGGTGTCCACGCTGCTGTCGGTGAAGACCGGTGGCTGCCCGGAAGACTGCGCGTACTGCCCGCAGGCGCAGCGCTACAGCACCGGGGTGAACGCGCAGAAGCTGATGGAGACCGATGCGGTGCTGGCCAAGGCACGCCAGGCCAAGGCCGCCGGCGCATCGCGCTTCTGCATGGGCGCGGCGTGGCGTTCGCCGAAGGACCGCGACATCCCGAAGGTGGCGGCGATGATCGCCGGGGTGAAGGCACTGGGGCTGGAGACCTGCGCCACGCTGGGCATGCTCAGCGGCGAGCAGGCGCGTGCGCTGAAGGATGCGGGTCTGGACTACTACAACCACAACCTCGACACCGCGCCGGATTACTACGATTCGATCATCCACACGCGCCAGTACCAGGACCGCCTGGACACGCTGGAGCATGTGCGCGATGCCGGCCTGAAGACCTGCTGCGGCGGTATTGTCGGCATGGGCGAGACGCGCGCGCAGCGCGTTGGCCTGCTGCTGGCGCTGGCCACGTTGCCGGCACACCCCGATTCGGTGCCGATCAACAAGCTGGTGCAGGTGGCGGGCACGCCGCTGCATGGCAGCGCCGAACTGGACCCGTTCGAGTTCGTGCGCATGATCGCGGTGGCCCGCATCGCCATGCCGCGCTCGATGGTGCGGCTGTCGGCCGGCCGCGAGGCGATGAGCGACGAACTGCAGGCGCTGTGCTTCCTGGCCGGTGCCAATTCGATCTTCTACGGCGACAAGCTGCTGACCACCGGCAACCCGGAAAGCGAACGCGACCTGGCCCTGTTCGCGCGGCTGGGTCTGCAGCCAATGGCAGTACAGGTGGATGCCGAAGGCCACGACCACGGCGGCACCGTGCACGCCGATATCAGCGCCGATACGCCCGGCTGCGGCTGCGCTCACGCGGCCTGAGACGGGCCGCAAGCAGGCGCAGCGGCAACGCGCTACCCTAGCCGCCCCGTCGACGCATTCAGCCACCATGGCCCGCCCCGACCTGACCGCCCGCCTCCACGCCCAGCGCGCTCTGCGCGATGCCCAAGGCCGTCGCCGCCCGCGACGCACGGTCACCCGTCGTGATGGCGTGCGCCTGGAAGTGGACGGCCAATGGCTGACCGGCTTCTGCAGCAACGACTACCTGGGCCTTGCCCAGCAGTTCAGCGTGGTCAACGCGCTGCAGGACGCCGCCGCACGCGAAGGCGCTGGCGCTGGTGCCTCGCACCTGGTCTGCGGCCACCACGCGATGCACGACGCACTCGAACGCGAGGTGGCCGAGTGGCTGGGTTACCCGCGTGCATTGCTGTTCGGCAGTGGCTTCGCCGCCAATCTGGCGGTGCAGCAGGCACTGCTGAGTGAAGAGAACGATGTCTGCGTACAGGACAAGCTCAACCACGCCAGCCTGCTCGATGCCACCCGGTTGGCCGGTGCACGTCTGCGTCGTTATCCGCATCTGGATGCGGAAGGCGCGATGCGTCAGCTCAAGCACGCGCCCGATGGCGCGGCAATGCTGGCCACCGATGGTGTCTTCAGCATGGATGGCGACATCGCACCGCTGCGTGCATTGTCGCTTGTGGCACGCCTGCAGCAGGCGCTGTTCTATGTGGATGATGCGCACGGTGTAGGCGTGGTCGGTGATGGCCGTGGTGCCGTGGCCGCCGCAGGACTGGGCGTGGACGATGTGCCGCTGCAGCTGGTCACACTGGGCAAGGCGCTGGGTGGTTCCGGTGCACTGGTGCTGGGCCGCGACGACCTGATCGAGCATCTGGCCGAAACCGCGCGCCCGTACATCTACACCACCGCCGTGCCACCGGCGATGGCCGCCGCTGCACTCGAAGCGGTGCGTCTGGCGCGCAGGGACAACTGGCGCCGCTCCAAGCTGGCCGACCTGATCGCGCTGTTCCGCAGCGAAGCACGCCGCCACGGGCTGGACCTGATGGCCTCGGAAACGCCGATCCAGCCGCTGCTGTGCGGCGATGACCACAGCGCCATGGCGATGTCCAAGGCGCTGGAACAGGCCGGCTGGCTGGTCGGCGCGATCCGCCCGCCGACGGTGCCGGAAGGCAAGGCGCGCCTGCGCGTCACGCTGTCCGCACTGCATGCACCGGAACAGGTGCGGGGTCTGGTCGAGGCCATCGCCAACGCGCGCGATCGCGTCGACCTGGCCGTACGCGAAGCCGCCCCACCGCCGCTGCCCGCTTTTGCCTGAGTTCCGTGTAGTTGCCCATGCATATTGAAGTCACCGGCCGTGGGCCGGACCTGGTGTTGATCCACGGTTGGGCCCTGCAGGGCGGCGTGTTCGCGCCGCTGGTACAGCGGCTTGCGGACCAGTTCACCCTGCATCTTGTCGACCTGCCCGGCCACGGGCACAGCCGCGAGGACACCACGTCGCTGCGCCTGCCGTTCGTGGTCAGTGCCATTGCCGCGGCCACGCCGCTGGCGGTGTGGTGCGGCTGGTCGCTGGGCGGCCTGTTCGCATTGCACGCGGCGGCAACGCTGCCGAAGGTACGCGGCCTGGCAATGATCGCCGCCACGCCGCGCTTCGTGCGTGGCGAGGATTGGCCGCACGCGGTGGAACCGGCGGTGTTCGAGCAGTTCGGGCGCGAGCTGGCCAACGATTTCGGCGGCACCCTGGAGCGCTTCCTGGCACTGGACGTGATGGGCTCGGCGCACGCCCGCGAGGAGCTGCGCACGCTGCGCCAGCGCCTGGTCGAGCGCGGCGCCCCCACTGAACGCGCCCTGCTGGAAGGCCTGCGCCTGCTCGAAAGCACCGACCTGCGCGGCGCCCTGCCAGCGCTGGGGAAGCCCAGCCTGTGGATCGCCGGCCAGCGCGACCGCCTGGTGTCACCGGTCGCCATGCAGGCCGCTGCGGCGCTGGCCCCGGGCGCGCAGGCGCTGACCATCGCCCACGGCGGCCATGCACCCTTCCTCGGCCATGCCGAGGAGGTGGCGGCCGCCCTGCAACACTTCGTTGCCGGCCTGTCACCGGCCGATGGCGGACAATGAGCGCCTACCGAATTCCGCAGGACTGACGCATGGATCTGGGTATCACTGGTCGCTGGGCACTGGTCTGCGGCGCAAGCAAGGGGTTGGGCCTGGGCTGCGCGCGTGCACTGGTGCGCGAGGGCGTGAACGTAGTGATCGTGGCTCGTGGCGAGGCTGCACTGCAGATCGCTGCCGACGAACTGCGTGCACTGCCCGGTGCCGGTGAGGTACGCACCGTCGTCGCCGACATCACCACCGAGGCCGGCCGCAAGGCGGTACTGGCTGCCTGCCCGCAGGTGGACATCCTGGTCAACAACGCCGGTGGCCCGCCGCCCGGTGATTTCCGCAATTTCGAGCGCGACGACTGGATTGCCGCGCTGGACGCCAACATGCTGGCGCCGATCGCGCTGATCCGCGCCACCGTCGACGCGATGATCGAGCGCGGCTTCGGCCGCATCGTCAACATCACCTCGTCGGCGGTGAAGGCACCGATCGACATCCTGGCACTGTCCAACGGCGCGCGCAGTGGCCTGACCGGCTTCGTCGCCGGCCTGTCGCGCCGCACCGTGGCCCACAACGTCACGATCAACAACCTGCTTCCCGGCCAGTTCGACACCGATCGCCTGCGCGCCAACTTCGCCCACAGTGCGGGCAAGGACGGCGACGCCGGCGACGTGGCTGAACGCCGGCGCCAGCAGATTCCCGCCGGCCGCTTCGGCACGCCGGACGAATTCGGCGCCGCCTGCGCCTTCCTGTGCAGTGCACAGGCCGGTTACCTCACCGGGCAGAACCTGCTGATCGACGGCGGCGCCTACCCCGGTACGTTCTAAGAGACTTTCGCAATGCCGTCCCACTTCGATGCCCGCCATGTCCGCCGCGCGTTCGCGCGTGCCGCCACCAGTTACGACGCTGCTGCCGCCCTGCAGCGCGAGGTGCAGTCGCGGCTGATCGAATCGCTGGACTACCTGGAGGCACGCAAGCCCGAGGTGGTGCTGGACATTGGTTCCGGCACCGGCCACGCCAGTGCGCTGATGAAGAAGCGCTGGCCGAAGGCACAGGTGATCGCGCTGGACGTGGCCTTGCCGATGCTGGACCAGGCCAAGCGCCAGGCCGGCTGGTGGAAGCCGTTCCAGCGCCTGTGCGGTGACGCCGCTGCGCTGCCGCTGGCCGACAACAGCGTCGACGTGATCTTCAGCAACCTGTGCCTGCAGTGGGTGGACGACCTGCCGGCGGTGTTCGCCGGGTTCCGCCGCGTGCTCAAGCCGGGTGGCCTGCTGCTGTGCTCGACCTTCGGCCCGGAAACCCTGGTGGAACTCAATGAAGCCTTCGCCGCCGCCGACGACCGCCCGCACGTGAGCCGCTTCGCGCAGATCGCGCAGTTCGGCGATGCACTGATGATGGCTGGCTTCCGCGACCCGGTGCTGGACCGCGATCTGTTCACCCTGACCTACGACGACCTGCCCTCGCTGATGCGCGAGCTGCGCGCGATGGGCGCGACCAATGCACGGGTAGACCGCCGTCATACCCTGACCGGGCGCGGACGTTTCGCGGCGGCGGCGGCGGCGTACGAACCGATGCGCCGCGCCGACGGCAAGCTGCCCAGCAGCTGGGAAGTGATCTACGCCCACGCCTGGGCACCGGACCCGGGCGCGCCGATCCGCGAGGGCGGGCATGACGTGGCCGCGGTGCCGGTGTCGGCGATTCCGATCCGTCGCAAGCAGACCTGATCGAACGATCGCGGGTCTGCTTTTGGTAGGTGCCAACCTTGGTTGGCACAATCCATCAGATCGCGGTGCCGCCAGCATCGTGCCGACCAAGGTCGGCACCTACCAAAGGCAGGTATGGGCCAGCACGACAACCCGGGCGATCGTAGCGGCAGCTGCTCAGGTGTTGGCCGGCGAACTCAACGGCGGGCGCACCAGGTCGCGGTGGAAGAAATAGATTTCCTGCACCAGGAAGCGCCAGCTGGTATGGAAGCTGCGGAAACGCGTGCTGGGCGTGGACGAGGCCAGCGCATCGATGCCCAGCGCCTTGCTCAGGCGCAGCGCGCGCGCCATGTGCAGCGGGTCGCTGACAATGATCACCCGGTGCAGGCTGCGCTGGTCCATCAGCCGCTTGGCTTCCACCAGGTTCTGCACGGTATTGCGCGAGGCGGTCTCGATCAGGATCGCGTCGTCCGGCACGCCGTGCTTGAGCGCATAGCGCCGCGCGACCTGCGATTCGGAGAAGCGGGCACCGGTACCGCCATAGCCACCGGTGAAGATCAGCAGCGGCGCATAGCGCGCTTCATACAGGTCCAGCCCATGGCGGATGCGTTCTTCAAACACGGGTGACGGCTTGGCGTCATAGGCGGCGGCACCCAGCACGATGATGGCGTCGGCCTTGGCGGCCTGGTCACGTTCCCCCACCCAGACGATCCAGGCGGTCACGCCCAGCAGCCAGATCACCAGCAGCACGAACAGCCGCCACAACCAGCCCAGCAGGCCGGTGCGTTCGCGGTGCCGCCCGCGGCTCACGCAGCCCCCCAGCGCAGCGCTGGCAGGTCGACGTTGCCGCCAGACAACACCAGGCCCACGCGCAGGCCGGCGAAGCGCTGTGGCTGCGCCAGCACCGCAGCCAGCACGGTGGCCGATGAGGGTTCCACTACCTGCTTGAGTACGTCCCACAGCAGGCGCATCGCCGCCAGCGTTGCGGCGTCATCGACCACGATGACCTCGGCACCGGCGGCGCGCAGCAAGTCGAAATTGGGCGCGCCGATCAGGGTACGCAGGCCATCGCAGATGGTGTCCGGGGTGAACGCGCCCTGGCGCTCGCCGGTGGCCAGCGAGCGCGCGGTGTCATCGGCACCGGCCGGCTCGGCCAGAATCAGCCGGGTCTGCGGACTGGCGTGCTGCAGGGCGAGCGCGGTACCGCTGGCCAGGCCACCGCCGCCTACCGGCACCAACAGCGCATCGAACGGGCCGTCGCTGTGCAGCAGTTCCAGGGCCGCAGTGCCCTGACCGGCCATCACCGCCGGGTCCGCGTACGGATGGACCAGGGTCGCGCCCGTATCGGCCTGCACCCTGGCACAGGTGGCCTCGCGGTCGGCGATGGTCGGCGGGCAGCGCCAGAGCGTGGCGCCGTGGCGGGCGATGTTGGCCAGCTTGGCGGCCACCGCCCCTTCCGGCACCACCACATGGCAGGGGATGCCCCGGGTGCGTGCGGCCAGGGCCAGCGCGGCACCGTGGTTGCCGGAGGAATGGGTCACCACGCCGGTACTGGCACGATCGGCATCGAGCGACCACACCGCATTGCAGGCACCACGGAACTTGAATGCGCCACCGCGCTGCAGGTGCTCGGCCTTGAACGCCAGCTGTGCGCCGGTCATCGCATCGAGCGTGCGCGAGCGCAGCACCGGGGTCACGCTGGCATGCGGGGCGATCCTCGCAGCAGCAAGCAGGACGTCATCGGCGCGGGGCAACAGTGAATCGCTCATGACGCAAGATTAACGTATGCCCCTGCGCTGGCGACCGGGGCACAGGTCATGCCAGCATGCGGGCCTACGCCTCCATTCATCCTGGCCAGCCGGATTAAGGGCCGATTCAATGCCCGCGCACGAAGCTGACTGCACACCCGTCCTCTGGGGGGACCCACCATGAAAATGCGCCTGTTGCTTGCCGGTGGCCTGTTGCTGGGCCTGACTGGCTGCACCACCTACGACTATGTAGGCGGTGGCCGCGGTGGCGGCTACTACCACGGCGCGCCGTCGGTGGAGTACCGCTACCCGGCCGGCTATCCCTACAACTACGGCTACCCGTACTACGGTGGCTATGGCGGCTATTACGGCGGCTATGGCAACCCGTACTACTCGCGCCCGATCTACCGCCCGCCGCACAACCACCGCCCGCCGCCGCGCCCGCCCGGCAACGGTGGCGAGAACCGTCCGCCGCCGCCGAGGCCGTCGTACAACGGCGGTTCCCCGTGGCGGAACATGGATTCGATGCGTCGCCCGCCGCAGTCGAACATGCAGCCGCCGGCGCCCGCACCGCAGGCCCGCCCGGCCCCGGCACCGAGTGCGCCGAGGATGAACGGTTCCCCCTGGCGCAACATGGATCGTGCGACGCAGCGCACAGTTGAGCGCTGAACCGTCTTGCATTTCACACGGTCTAAGCCGCAATCTACGCGGACAGTGACGGCCCGCGTCACAAAGTGACAAAAACGACACGGGCCGCCGCAGAAAGCTCTACGTCGATATCCGACAGGAACATCTGGATCCCCCCTGTTCCGGCCCTGTCGGATGTCGGCACCTCTGAAGGCAGACGGACCCGCAATGCGGGGCCGTTTGTTTTGGCGGGACGCCGACCGGCGAGGCCCCTGCTTCAGTAGATCCACGCCATGCGTGGATGGGGCCTTTCCCGGCGCCCCAAAAAACAGGGCCGGACAGTCCCCCGACTGCCGGCCCTCTGCTCCCCCATCGTGCACCTGTACCGGCCCCTGTTCCAATTCCGGTCACGGGCGCCTACGGCGCCAGCCACGATGGGTGCTATTGGGTTATCTGCAAAAATCCTGCCAACTTTAGGGTTGATTTCGACGCCAACTGGCCGGCGCCGGCGTCCTGGCCCCGAATGGCGCTAAAATCGCCACCCCGGCGCCGCCCCCCGGCCGCGCCCGCCCCCAGCTGAACAGCCTCCCATGAACCCGTCCTTCCATCGTTACGACGTCATCGTCATCGGCGGTGGCCACGCAGGCACCGAAGCCGCGCTGGCCGCAGCCCGCACCGGCGTGCGCACCCTGCTGCTGACCCACAACATCGAAACCGTGGGCGCGATGAGTTGCAACCCGGCCATCGGCGGCATCGGCAAGGGCCATCTGGTCAAGGAAATCGACGCCCTGGGCGGTGCGATGGCGCATGCCGCCGACCGCGCCGGCATCCAGTGGCGCACGCTCAACGCCTCCAAGGGCCCGGCCGTGCGCGCGACCCGCTGCCAGGCCGACCGCAACCTGTACCGCATGGCGATCCGCGCCATCGTCGAAGGCCAGGCCAACCTGACCGTGTTCCAGGCCGCCGTCGATGACCTGGTCATCGAAGGCGACGCCGTGCGCGGGGTCATCACCCAGACCGGCCTGCGCTTCGACGCCGAAGCCGTGGTGCTGACCGCCGGCACCTTCCTGGCCGGCAAGATCCACGTCGGCCCGACCCAGTACGCCGCCGGCCGCATGGGCGACCCGCCGGCCACCACGCTGGCCGCGCGCCTGCGCGAGCGTCCGTTCCAGGTGGACCGCTTGAAGACCGGCACGCCGCCGCGCATCGATGGCCGTTCGCTGGATTACAGCGCGATGGACGAGCAGCCCGGCGACACGCCGCGTCCGGTGATGTCCTTCCTCGGCTCGGTGGACGAGCATCCGCAGCAGGTCAGCTGCTGGATCACCCACACCACCGAGCAGACCCACCAGATCATCCGCGACGCGCTGCATCGCTCGCCGCTGTACAGCGGCCAGATCGAGGGCATCGGCCCGCGCTACTGCCCGTCCATCGAGGACAAGGTGGTGCGCTTCGCCGAAAAGGCCAGCCACCAGATCTTCGTCGAACCCGAAGGCCTGGGCATCGTCGAGATCTACCCCAACGGCATTTCCACCTCGCTGCCCTTCGACGTGCAGCTGGAGATGGTGCGCAGCATCCGCGGCTTCGAAAACGCGCATATCACCCGCCCCGGCTATGCGATCGAGTACGACTTCTTCGACCCGCGCGGGCTGAAGGCTTCGCTGGAAACCAAGCTGGTCAACGGCCTGTTCTTCGCTGGCCAGATCAACGGCACCACCGGTTATGAAGAAGCCGCCGCGCAGGGACTGCTGGCCGGCCTCAACGCCGCGCGCCAGGTGCGCGGGCTGGACGGCTGGTGCCCGCGCCGCGATGAGGCGTACCTGGGCGTGCTGGTGGATGACCTGATCACCCACGGCACCAACGAGCCGTACCGCATGTTCACCAGCCGCGCCGAATACCGCCTGCAGCTGCGCGAGGACAATGCCGACCAGCGCCTGACCCCGGCCGGTCGCGAGATGGGCCTGGTCGATGACCGCCGCTGGAACGCGTTCGAGACCAAGCAGGCTGCCGTGGCCGCCGAGCGCGTGCGATTGGGTGCACTGTGGGCGACCCCGGCCAATGCGCTGGGCCGCGAAGTGCAGGAAACGCTGGGCGTGGCGGTCAGCCGCGAAACCAATGTGCTGGACCTGATCAAGCGCCCCGAGCTGGATTACGCGCAGCTGATGCAGGTGCCGTCGCTGGGCCCGGCCGTGGCCGACGCCAAAGTCGCCGAACAGGTGGAGATCGGGGTGAAGTACGCCGGCTACCTGGATCGCCAGCGCGAGGAAATCGAGCGGCAGCAGCGGCATGAGGCCACGCCGATCGCCGAGGCGTTCGACTATGCGACCGTGCGCGGGCTGTCGGCTGAGGCACTGCAGAAACTGGAACGTGTGCGCCCGCAGACCATCGGCCAGGCGCAACGTATCCCGGGCATGACCCCGGCGGCGATCTCGCTGCTGCTGGTGCACCTGGAGCGGGCGCGGCGCGGACGCGTGGCGTAAGCAGTCACACCTGCTTCTGGTGGGTGCCGACCTTGGTCGGCACGAATCAGCAGATCGCGATGCTGCATGCATTTGTGCCGACCAAGGTCGGCACCTACCGGAGCGGAAGACACACCCACATTGGCGGGCGCGTTACCGTGCGTCCGCGCCTCCGCCCAGCACCTTGAACAACGTCACCCGGTTGCCCGCTTCCTGCTGCTGCAGGGCGATCAGGTCCTGCTGCGCGGCATACAGGCTGCGCTGCGCGTCCAACGACTGCAGATAGCCATCCAGTCCGGTGCGGTAGCGTGCCTCGGCCAGCGTGTAGCTGCGCTGGCTGGCGGCCACCAACGCGCGTTGCGCATCGATCTGCGCGGCCAGGTGATCACGCGTGGCCAGCGCATCGGCCACTTCGCTGAAGGCCTGCTGGATCGCCTTCTCGTACTGCGCGATGCCGATGTCCTTGCCGATCTTCGAGGCATCCAGCGACGCCTTCAGTGCGCCGGCATGGAAGATCGGCGCGGTGATGCTGGGCACGAACGACCAGCCACGGGTGCCGGCCGAGAACAGCGTCGACAACGCGGTGGAGCTGTGCCCGTAGTTGGCAGTCAACGTCAGCGTCGGGAAGAATGCAGCGCGCGCGGCACCGATATCGGCGTTGGCTGCCTGCAACGCATGCTCAGCGGACAGCACGTCCGGGCGCTGCAGCAACACGCTGGAGGGCAGGTTGGCGGGCAGCGGTGCCAGCGCGACGCTGCCTTCCAGCACCTGCGTTGTCGGCAGCAGGGCCGGATCCAGCGGCGCCCCCGCCAACAGCTGCAGTGCATCACGATCCTGCGCCTGCTGCGTCTGCAGCTTGGCGAGCGCGCCGCGCGCGGCTTCCACGCTGGTCTGCACCTGCGACAGGTCCAGGCCCGAGGCCACCCCCTGCGCATGGCGGGCCTCGGTGCGCTGCAGGGTCTGCTGCTGGCTGTCCAGGGTCTGTTGCGTGAATGCCAGCGACTGCCCATCGGCGGCCAGCGCCAGCCACGCCGTCGCCACTTCGGCGACCAGGCTGGTGCGCGCCGCGCGCTGGTTCTCGGCACTGGCCAGCCAGTTCTGCAGGGCCTCGTTCTTCAGGCTGCGGATGCGACCGAACAGGTCCAGCTCCCAGCTGCTGATGCCCACCTGCACCGCATCGGACTCGGTCACCTGGGTGGCCCCGGTCTCACTGTTGGCATCGCTGACCCGCGAGCGGGTGACACTGCCGCTGGCATCCACCGACGGCAGCAGCGCTGCACGCTGGATGCGGTACTGCGCCCGCTCCTTCTCCACCTGCAGCACGGCCACGCGCAGGTCGCGGTTGTTCTGCAGGGCCAGCGCGATCACCTGCTGCAGGCGCGGTTCGAGGAACACCTCACGCCATGCCGGCATCGCCAGCGCAGGATCAGCTTCGCCGGTCGCTGCATTGCCGAACTGCATCGGCACCGGCGCCTCGGGCCGCTGGTAACGCGGCGCCATGCTCACGCAGCCACCGAGCACGGTGGTCATCGTCGCGGCCGTCAGGGCGCGCAGCAGCAACGGCTTCATGGGCTTGCCTCCGGGGCAGTGGCTTGGCTTGCGGCGCGGCCCGGGAACATGCGGCGCACCAGCAGGTAGAACAACGGCACGAAGAACATGCCCAGCACCATCGAGGCAACCGTACCACCGGCCACGCCGGTACCCAGCGAACGGCGCGCAGCCGAACCGGCGCCGGTGGCGAACACCAGCGGCAGTACGCCCATCAGGAACGCCAGCGAGGTCATTACGATCGGCCGCAGCCGCAGATAGACGGCCTGCAGGATCGCTTCGCGGGTGCTCTTGCCCTGCTGTTCGAGGATGCGCGCGAACTCGACGATCAGGATGCCGTTCTTCGCTGCCAGACCAATCGTGGTCAACAGGCCGACCTGGAAGTACACATCGTTGTTGAGGCCACGCAGGTTCATCATCAGCACGGCACCGAACACGCCTACCGGCACGGCCAGCATCACCGCGAACGGCACCGCCCAGCTTTCATACAGCGCGGCCAGGCACAGGAACACGAACAGCAGCGAGATGGCATACAGCATCGGCGCCTGGTTGCCCGACAGCTGTTCCTGGTAGGCCATGTCCGACCAGGCGTGGCTGAAGCCTTCCGGCAGTGTGTCGGCCAGGCGCGCGATCTCGGCCATCGCCTCGCCGGAGCTGACACCCGGCGCTGGTTGGCCGGTGATTTCCATCGCCGAGATGCCGTTGTAGCGCTGCAGCGCGGCCGGTGCGCTGGTCCAGTGGGTGCTGACCAGCGACGACAGCGGCACCATCTGCCCGGCCTGGTTGCGCACGCTCCAGCGCTCGATGTCCTGCGGCTGCATGCGTGCTTCGGCAGTGCCCTGGATGAACACCTTCTTGATGCGGCCCTTGTAGATGAAGTTGTTGACGAAGTCGCCGCCCAGCGCCGCGTTCAAGGTGTCATTGATGTCCTGCGGGCTCACGCCCATCGCCTGCGCCTTGGCGTCGTCCACCTTCACCGCATACACCGGTGCATCTTCCAGGCTGGCATAGCGCACGTTGACCAGCCTCGGATCCTTGGCAGCTTCCTTCAGCAGGGTGTTGCGCGCGGCCACCGCGGCCGCATGGCCGGCACCGCCTTCGTCCTGCAGTTCCAGGGTGAATCCGCCCGCATCACCCAGGCCGAGGATGGCCGGTGGCGAGGTGATGAACACCTATGCATCGGGCACGCTGGCCATGGCTGTAGTCAAGCGCGCGGCGATGGTATCGGCATCATCCTTGCGGTCATCCCAATCCTTCAGGCGGATGAAGGCCTGACCGACGTTCTGGCCGCTGCCGGTCACGCTGAAACCGGCGGTGGCCTGGATCGACAGCACGCTGTCGTCCTTCACCGCGGCGGCACTCAGGCGATCCATCACCGCCCGCGTCTGCTCCAGCGTGGAACCGGCCGGCAGCTTCACCAGCGCGTTGAGCATGCCCTGGTCCTCATCAGGCAGGAATGCACCCGGCAGGTGCCATAGCAGCAGGCCGGTGGCCACGCTCAGCACCAGGTAGAACACCACGCCCAGCGTGCGCCGGCCGAGGAATCCATCCACCCGACGACGCAGGCCGTTGGAGGTGCGTTCGAAGCGGTGATTGAACCAGATGAAGAACTTGCCCAGCAGGCTCGGTTCGCCGCCGTGGTCTCCATGCGGGTGGCCGCCCTTGGGGATCTGATGCAGGATGCTGCCGCACAGCGCGGGGGTGATGGTCATCGCCACCAGCACCGACAGGATCATCGCTGCAGCAATCGTCACCGAGAACTGGCGGTAGATCACGCCGGTGACACCGCTGAAGAACGCCATCGGCAGGAACACCGCGGTCAGCACCAGCACGATGCCGACCAGCGCGCCGGTGATCTGGCCCATCGCCTTGAGTGTGGCCGGCTTCGGCGCCAGCCCTTCGAAGGTCATCACCCGTTCCACGTTCTCCACCACCACGATGGCATCGTCCACCAGCAGGCCGATGGCCAGCACCAGTGCGAACATGGTCAGCGTGTTGATCGAATAGCCGAACGCGGCCAGCACGCCGAACGTGCCCAGCAGCACCACCGGCACCGCGATGGTCGGGATCAGGGTGGCGCGCCAGTTCTGCAGGAACAGGTACATCACCAGCACCACCAGGATGATCGCCTCGATCAGGGTGATCACCACTTCCTTCAGCGAGATGGTCACGAACGGCGTGGTGGTGAAGGCCACGTGGGCGGTGTAGCCATGCGGCCAGTACTTCTGCAGCTGCTGAAGCCGTGCATCGATGGCCCTGGAGACGGCGATCGCGTTCGCACCGGCATTGAGTTCAATGCCCAGCGAGGCCGACGGCTTGCCGTTGAAGGTGCTGATGCTGTCGTAGCTCTCCGGCCCCAGGCCGATCGTCGCCACGTCGCCCAGGTGCACCACGCTGCCGTTGGCATCGGCCTTCAGCACCACCTGCGCGAACTGCTCGGGCGTGTGCAGGCGGCTGCGCGCGGTCACCGTGGCGTCGAGCTGCTGGCCCTTCAGCGCCGGCTGGCCGCCGAGTTCACCGGCCGACACGTCGGTGTTCTGCGCCTGCAGTGCGGTCTCGATGTCCGACGGCATCAGTGCGTACTGGCGCATCTTCTCCGGATCCAGCCAGATCCGCATGGCGTACTCCTGGCCGATCGGCTGGATGTTGCCGACACCGCTGACGCGGCTGATCTGGTCGTCGATGCGCGCTTCCATGAAGTTGGCGACATCGAAGTTGTCCATGCTGCCGTCTTCGCTGGTGAACGACAGCACCTCGAAGATCGAACCACTGGACTTGGTGATGGTCAGGCCGTTCTGCTGCACCGCCTGCGGCAGCGTGGCCATGGCGGCCTGCAGCTGGTTCTGCACCTGCACCTGCGCGGTGTCCGGGTTGGTACCGGTGGCGAACACCAGGTTGACCTGCGCCGAGCCGTCGGAGGCGCTGGTGGAGGTCATGTACATCAGGTGGTCCAGGCTCTGCTGGGACTGCTCGATGACCTGGGTGACCGCGTTTTCCACGGTCTGCGACGAGGCGCCGGTGTAGGTGGCGCGGATGGTGATGGTGGGCGGGGCGATCTGCGGATAGCGGTCCACCGGCAGGATCAGGATCGCAAGCAGGCCGAGCAGGCTGACCGCAATGGCGATCACCCAGGCGAAGATCGGCCGGTCGATGAAGAAACGAACCATGCGCGGCAGGCCTCAGTGCGACTTTTCGTCGGTGTTGCCGTTCGGGTCGATCGCTGGCATCGCGGCCAGCTGCGCCGTCGTGGCCGCCACCGCCTTCACCTGCTGGCCCAGTGATACCGCACTGCCGTTGCTGACGATCACCCGTTCGCCGGCCTTGAGGCCATCGGTGATCTGCCACTGGTTGCCGACCACCTGGCCGGTGCTGACCCGGCGCTCGACCACATGATCCCTGGCGTCGAGCAGGCGCAGCAGCGGCTCGCCGCGCTCGTTGCGCATCACCGCCTTCTGCGGCACCAGCAGCGCGCGCGCGTCGGTGGCCATCGGCAGCACCGCCTTCAGGTACATGCCGGGCAGCAACAGACCGTCCGGGTTCGGGATGACCGCGCGCAGCACCACGTTGCCGGTGCCCGGATCAACCGCGCTGCCAACGAACTCCAGGGTGCCCTCATGCGCATAGGTGCTGCCGTCCTCCAGCAGCACCTTCACCTGTGCCTTGCCATCGATGGCCTTCACCAGGCCGGCATCGAGCTGCTTGCGCAGCGCCAGCATCTGCGTGCTGGACTGGGTGACATCCAGGTACACCGGGTCCAGCCGCTGGATGGTGGTCAGCGCGGCATCCTGCCCGGCCGCGACCAGCGCACCAGCGGTCACGCTGGAAGTGCCAATGCGACCGTCGATGGGCGCGGTCACCCGCGTGTAGTCAAGGTTGATGCGGGCGGCCTGCAATGCAGCGCGCGCGGCGATCACGTTGGCCTGCGCCTGCTTCAGCGCCGAGGTGGCGTCGTCGGCATCCTGCTTGCTGGCCGCATCCATGCTCACCAGCGCGCGGGTGCGCTCGGCCTTCGGCTGTGCCGACAACACAGTGGCCTCGGCCTGCGCCAGCTGCCCGCGCGCGGTATCGAAAGCAGCCTGGTACGGCGCCGGGTCGACCTGGTACAGCAGCTGCCCTGCCTCGACCTGCTGGCCTTCGGTGAACAGACGCTGGCGGATCAGGCCGCCGATCTGCGGCCGCACCTCGGAGATCTCGAACGGCACGGCGCGGCCGGGCAAGGTCTGCTGCAGTGCCAGCGGCTGCGCTCTGGCGGTGATGACGCCCACTTCGGGCATGGCCGGGGCTTCAGTCCTGCCCGCCGAACAGGCCGCCAGGGCCAGCAGCAGGGGCAGCAGCAGGGGACGCGGGGAACGGGACAGCGGGCGCAGGAGGGACATGGGGGGCGTGGGGGCCTTGCGTGGACCCGTGCACGCTGCCGTGGAACTGTGCAGAGAATATGGAGATTGTGCGACCGGCTCAGCTGGCGCTTGCTTTCGGCGCCGCATGCGCCGCTAATGGCCTCCGCGATGGCGAAGATTCGACTCAAATTCGGCCTGACCGCGAAGACCTTCCTCGCGATCTTCACCGCCTGCCTGCTGGTGCTGGCAGTGAACGGTATTGCCAGCCGCGTGGCCTTCCAGACCGGATTCCTGGACTACCTCAACGACCAGGGCGATCTGCGCATGCAGCGGTTGATGCCGCACCTGCAGCGCGAGTACCGCGAGCACGCTGGCTGGGAACATCTGCACGGTGATGGCGACCGCTGGGCGCGGTTGCTGCGCCCGGATCTGGCCCATGGGCACGAAGGACCGGTGCCGCCGCTGTCCGACCAGACCGGCGTGCCCTCGCGTCTGGGCCTGTTCGATGCGCAGCACCGCTTCGTGGCCGGCAACCCCGACGCCACCAGCGATGACGAGCCGCACGCGGTGCAGGTGGACGGGCAGACCGTAGGTTGGCTGGGCATGGTCCCCTTCCAGACCGTCATCGCCACCAACGACCTGAATTTCTACAACACCCAGGTGCGTGCCTGGTGGGTGATCGGCATCGCACTACTGCTGGTGACGGTACTGCTGGCCTGGCTGGTATCGCGTGCGCTGCGCAAGCGCCTGGCCAAGCTGGCCGCGGCCACGCACCGGCTGGCCGCCGGTGACTACGCCACCCGCATCGAGCGCACCAGCGACGATGAGCTGGACGCACTGGTCAACGACTTCAACCGGATGGCGCAGGCGCTGGACGATACCGAGCGCAACCGCCGCGCCTTCATTGCCGACATCTCGCATGAACTGCGCACGCCGCTGGCGGTGGTGCGCGCCGAGCTGGAGGCGATCGAAGATGGCATCCGTCCGCTGGACCGCGCCAACCTGGTGGGCCTGCAGGGCGAGATCCGCCAGCTGGGCAAGCTGATCGACGACCTGCACGACCTGTCGATGACCCAGTCCGGCGGCCTGGCGTACCGCTTCGCGCCACTGGACCTGGTGGCGCTGCTTCGCAGCGAACTCAATGGCATGCGCGTGCGCTTTGCCAATGCAGGCCTGGCGCTGGAAGAAGATCTGCCCGCCACGCCGTTGCAGGTGTCCGGTGACGAACGGCGCCTGCAGCAGGTGCTGGCCAACCTGCTGGAAAATGCACTGCGCTACACCCACGCCGGTGGCCGCGTACTCGTGCAGGCAGCGCGCGTGCCTGCCGGCCTGCAGCTGATCGTGGAAGACACCGCGCCGGGCGTGCCGGCCGACAAGTGCGCGCTGCTGTTCGAACGCTTCTACCGCGTGGAAAGTTCGCGCAACCGCGCCAGTGGCGGCAGCGGGCTGGGCCTGGCCATCAGCCACAACATCATCCTGGCCCACCACGGCGTCATCCACGCCGAGCCCTCGCCACTGGGCGGGCTGCGCGTGGTCATCACCCTGCCGGAGCCTGCATGAGCACGTCGCCCGCCACGTCCGCGAAGATCCTGATCGTCGAGGACGAGCCACGCCTGGCCTCGGTACTGCGCGACTACCTGGCCGCTGCCGGCATGGCCAGCGAGTGGGTGGACGACGGTGGCCAGGTGATCGAGGCGTTCGCGCGCTACCAGCCCGACCTGGTGCTGCTGGACCTGATGCTGCCGCAGCGCGACGGCGTGGACCTGTGCCGCGAACTGCGCGCCGGCAGCGATGTGCCGGTCATCATGGTCACCGCACGGGTGGAAGAGATCGACCGCCTGCTGGGCCTGGAGATCGGTGCCGACGACTACATCTGCAAGCCGTTCAGTCCGCGTGAAGTGGTCGCTCGGGTGATGGCGGTGCTGCGCCGCTACCGCCCGGACCCCGGTGCGCGCGCCAACGGCGGCCTGCACATCGACGAGCCGGCCGCACGCGCCACCTGGAACGGCAAGGGCCTGGACCTGACCCCGGTGGAATACCGCCTGCTGCGCACGCTGCTGGCCACGCCGGGCCGGATCTGGGCGCGCGATGAACTGCTCGACCGGCTGTACCTGGACCATCGCGTGGTGGTCGACCGCACCGTCGACAGCCATGTGCGCAACCTGCGCCGCAAGCTGGCCGACGCCGGCATGGAAGGCGAACCGATCCGTTCGGTGTACGGCATGGGCTACAGCTACGAGCCGTGATCGCGTTCGCCTGGCTTGGCCCGGCAGGCGCAGTGTGTTCGATCTGCGCTACATTCGAGAACGCTCGACATCAACGAATCACGACTGCATGGACGACATCCACCCGATCGCGCCGGACAAGCGCGCCGCCATTCTTTCCACCCTCGCCGACATCGAACAGCGCCACGATGTGCGTGTGCTGCTGGCCTGCGAATCCGGCAGCCGCGGCTGGGGTTTTTCCTCGCCGGACAGCGACTACGACGCGCGCTTCATCTACGTGCATCGCCAGCCGTGGTATCTCACCGTCAACGAGAGCACCGGCCCCGGTGAAGCACAGCGCGATGTGATCGAACTGCCGATCGACGATGAACTCGACGTCAGCGGCTGGGACCTGCGCAAAGCGCTGCGCCTGGTTTCAAAATCCAATCCGACACTGATCGAGTGGCTGCGCTCGCCGATCATCTACCAGCAGGATCACACCGCGGTGTCGCAGCTGTGGAAGGCAGCTGAGTCGTTCCATTCACCACTGGGCACGTGGTGGCACTACTTCAACATGGCGCGCTCGAACCATCGCGGCTACCTGCGTGGCGAAACGGTACGCACCAAGAAGTACCTGTACGTGCTGCGCCCACTGCTGGCCTGCCAGTGGATCGAACACGAGCAGACACCCCAGCCGATGGCCTTCGAGGATCTGCTGGACCGGCTGCTGCCACATGGCCCGGTGCGTGAAGCCATCGATGCCCTGCTGGTGGTGAAACGCGCCAGTGCCGAGGTCAGTGCCGGACCGCGCATCGCGGCGATCAGCGATTTCATCGATCGTGAGCTGGCCGCCCGCGTCGAGCAGGCCCCGCATCTGCCCGCTGGGCAGGGCGACAGCACCCGGCTGGACGCGCTGTTCCGGCAGATGCTGGCCGAGCACGCGCCGGCCTGAGCGGTTGCACCCGTTTCTGGTAGCTGCCGACCTTGGTCGGCACCGAGATCACCATCCACGCATGGCGTGGATCTACTGCGTATCCGCGCGGCCCCAGGGCGGTACCTCCCCCAGCGGACGCACGCGTATCATCGTCGCGAATGCCCTGATTTCCGGAGACACCGATGAACCCGCTGCGCCCCTTCCGCGACAAGATGCCCGTCCTCGGCGAGCGCGTGTACATCGACCCGGCCTGCACCGTCATCGGCGACGTGGACCTGGCCGACGACGTGTCGGTGTGGCCGGGCACGGTCATCCGCGGTGATGTCAATTACGTGCGCATCGGTGCGCGCACCAACGTGCAGGACGGCACCATCATCCATGTCAGCCACCACAGCCCGTACAACAAGGCCGGTTACCCGACCCTGATCGGCGAGGGCGTGACCGTCGGCCACGGCTGCATCATCCATGCCTGCACCATCGGCGATTACAGCCTGATCGGCATGGGCGCCTGCATCCTCGACGGTGCCCGCGTTGAACGCCACGGCTTCGTCGGTGCCGGCGCGGTGATCGGCCCCGGCAAGGTGGTGGGCGAAGGCGAGCTGTGGGTCGGCAACCCGGCCCGGCCGGCGCGGACGCTGAGCGACAAGGAGATCGAGTCGCTGCACTATTCGGCCGACCACTACGTGCGCCTGAAGGACGAGTACCGGGGCTGAGCAGCCAACGCCGCCACGCGGCTCTGCTAAAGTCTGGGCCCGACCAGGACCTGTCGAGACCCCCCCATGCCTGTGGTTGCCCGCCGGAGAGGACTCCGGCGCCCACAACGAAGGCCATCGCGCTGATGGCCGCACCGATGCTCGATACCTACCGTGAGGTGGTGACGCCGGAGGGCGTGCTGCTTCAATTGCCGGTAGCCGGGCCGCTGCCGCGGGCCATGGCGTGGCTGGTCGATCTTGGCGTGCGCATCGCGGTACTGGTGCTCATGGCAATCCCGCTGGCGGTGCTGGACGAATTCGGCTCCGGCCTCAACCTGGTGCTGATGTTCCTGGTCTACTGGGTCTACCCGATCGTGTGCGAGGCGCTGTGGGGCCGCACGCTGGGCAAGCGCGCGCTGGGCCTGCGCGTGCTGTCCCGCGATGGCGCGCCCGTGGGCTGGATGGCGGCGATCACCCGCAACCTGCTGCGTACGGTGGACATGCTGCCGTTTGGCTATGCACTGGGCCTGGTCAGCAGCCTGTTCGATCCGCACGGCCGCCGCCTCGGCGATCTGGTTGCCGGCACCGTGGTGGTACACGCGCCTGTACCGTACCTGCCGCCCCCCCCCACCATCGACAGCGTGCTGGCCCCACCGCAGCCGCTGCGGCTGGAGGAACAGGCCGCGCTGATGGCCTTCGCCGAGCGCGCCCCACGTCTGTCCGCGCCCCGCCAGCAGGAGTTGGCCGGCATTGCCGAACCCCTGACCGGCAGCCTGGGCCAGATCGGTGTGCTGCGCCTGTATGCAATGGCCAACTGGCTGCTGGGGCGGCGATGAAACAGGAACAGTTCGTCGCCCGCTACCACCAGGAATGGGAGGAGCTGGAACAGTGGCTGCTGCTGCGTGCCGGCGCCTCGCGCCGCGCGCGCCGCAAGGCCAGCGGCCTGGCACTGGACGATACCGCCGTCCCGCAACGCTATCGACGCCTGTGCCAGCAGCTGGCGCTGGCCCGCGAGCGCGGCTACAGCCCGCAGCTGGTCCAGCGCCTGCAGCAGCTGATGCAGCAGGGCCACAGCGTGCTGTACCGCACACGGCCGACGCGCTGGCGCGCCGCGCTGGAATTCCTGGTGGCCGACTTCCCGCTGCTCGTGCGCAGCCAGGCACGCAGCATGTGGGTAGCGCTGGCGATGTTCGCGCTGCCGGCGATCGCCTGCTTCGTGCTTGCACAGGTCCATCCGGACCTGATCCACACGCTGATGGACAACCGCCAGATCGCCGCGATGGAGCGCATGTACGACCCTGCTGCCGAACGACTGGGCCGCGACAGCGGCACCGACTGGATGATGTTCGGCCACTACATCCTCAACAACATCAGCATTGCCCTGCGCACCTTCGCCAGCGGCCTGCTGGCCGGGCTGGGCACGCTGCTGGTGCTGCTGTTCAACGGCGTAACCATCGGTGCGGTGGCCGGCCACCTGCAGCACATCGGGCACGGTGGACCGTTCTGGCGCTTCGTGGTCGGCCATGGCGCATTCGAGCTGACCGCGATCGTGATCGCCGGCGGTGCCGGCCTGCAGCTGGGCATGAAACTGCTGGCACCGGGCCGGCGCAGCCGCCTGGATGCGCTGGTCGACGGTGGCCGCATCGGTGCCCGGCTGTGCCTGGGCGTGGCGTTCATGCTGCTGGTCGCGGCCTTCATCGAAGCGTTCTGGTCGTCGATCGCCGAAGTCCCCGCATGGATCAAGTTCAGCGTCGCCGGAGTGCTCTGGGCCGGCGTGCTGCTGTGGCTGTGGCGTGGCGGGCGTGGAGACGGCCATGCGCATTGACCGCCTGGACGTGGTGCTGCGTGCACGCAGCGGCTGGGAAGCGATGGAGCTGGGCACTGCCCTCTCCCGCCGCCATGCGCGCGCAGTGTGGGGCAGCTGGCTGCTGGCCAGTGCCCCCTTGTTCGTGATCTTCAACGTGCTGGGAGGGTGGCTGGATGCCTTCGGCTGGGCCTGGCTGGCGATGTGGTGGTGCAAGCCGCTGTTCGAGCGTGCGCCGCTGTATGTGCTGTCGCGCGGCATCTTCGGCGAACCGGTCAGCACGCTTTCGGCCCTGCGTGCGCAGCGCCACTGGGGCAACACCGGTTTCTGGGGCTACCTTGGCTGGCGTCGCTTCAGCGTGCTGCGCAGCCTGTGCCTGCCGGTGAACCTGCTGGAAGGCAACGCACCGGGCCAGCGCGGTCCACGCCGCCGTGCGGTGGCGGCCGGCGCCGCAGGTGCGGCGACAGTGCTGACCGTGACCTGCATGGCGTTCGAAGCGGTGCTGGTGTCCGGTGCCATCGGTGCAGTGTTCATGTTCATGCCGCTGGACCTGATGTCCGAATCCTGGCGCGCGGCGTGGGACATGATCGGCAAGGACACGCCCGCATGGGCACGCTTCGGTTTCAATCTGGCCTGCTGGCTGGCCTCGGCGCTGATCGGCCCGTTCTTCGTCGGTGCGGGCTTTGGCCTGTACTTGAACCGGCGTACGCAGATGGAAGCCTGGGACGTCGAGATCGCCCTGCGCCGCCTGCGCGATCGCCTGCTGCCGGCGGCATCGACGCTGGCCCTGCTGCTGTGCCTGGCATTGCCGCTGGCCTCCGCACCGGTGCACGCGCAGGACGCAGATGCCGAGCCCGAACGCGCAATGGGCAAACCCAGCGCCAGCGGCATTGCCGCCGAAGAGGACGACGAAGAACCGACCATCGACCCGGCCAACACGCCGGCCACCATCTTCGGTGGCACGCCGGTGGACACTGCCGGTTTCCGCCAGGCGGTGAATCGCGCCTACGAGGATCCGCTGCAGCGCCCGACCCGCCAGGTCACCCACTGGAAGCCGATCGAACAGGCCGAGGAAAAAAAGAAGGAAGACAAGCAGCTGCAGAGTGACAGCAGCGCCCGGGGCGAACGCAAGGCGCGCAAGGATGGCATCGCCTGGCTGGCACGGTTGGCCGAGTGGGGCTTGTGGGGCCTGCTCGGCGTCCTGCTGCTGGTGCTGCTGCTGACGGCGCGGATGTGGTTGCCCTGGCTGCGCGGCAGCGGCCGGCGCAAGGCCGATGCACCACCGCAGGTGATGGAGGAACAGGTGGAACTGCCCGTGGTGCTGCCGCCGGACGTGGCCACGCAGGCCGGCCTGCTCTGGGACCAGGGCCGACCCCGCCAGGCGCTGGCCCTGCTCTACCGTGCCAGCGTGGGTACCGTGGGGGAGCGCAGTGGCATCGCGCTGCCCCCCGGCGCCACCGAAGCACAGTGCCTGCGCGCATCGCGACGCATGCCTGACGCCACCGACCGTGACCTGTTCGCGCGCATCGTCCGCATGTGGCAGTACGCGGCCTACGGTGGCCGCCTGCCCAGCCGCAGCGATTTCGACGCACTGGCCGCAGCGCTGCGCCAGCAGTACGGGTGGCAGGCATGAGCCCGCGCCTGTTCTGGTCGTTGCTTCTGGGCGTGCTGGTTCTGTTCGGCGTGCCGCTGACCATCCTCTACCTGCGCACGCATGAGCGCGTGACCGAGACCATCCGGCTGCCGCCGCAGGGCGAAGCCGGCTACAACCCGCTGTACGTGCTTGGCCAGGCCCTGCGTGCCGACGGCATCGACGTGCATTCGCTGCCCCGGCTGGAACTGCAGCAGATGACGCTGGGGCCGCACGACACGGTGGTGCTGCTGCAGGACAGCAGCGAGCTGCCGCCGCCCGTCGCCAACGCCCTGCTGGATTGGGTCGAGGATGGCGGCCACCTGCTGGTACGCACACCGCCGCCGGCCGAGGACGATGCCGGCAGCACGCAGGGGCCGCTGCTGGACCGGCTGGGCGTGGACAGCCTGTTCCAGCGCAGCGACTGCCAACCCTTCCATGTCGACGATGATCCGGGCCACGTTGAATTCTGCGGTGGCCGCCGTTTCACCCTGGGCTTTGCGGCCAGTGCGCAGGCCGAGCGCCGTTGGGGCGGTGATCGCGATCTCGTGTTCGCACGCCTCCGCCATGGCCAGGGCAAGGTGAGCGTGCTGGCTGACATGGAGTTCATGCGCAGCGAGGTGGATTCACCGGCAGCGCGCCTGGCCTCGGCGGGCGGCAGGGCCAGCGATGGCCTGCACGATGCTTCGCACCGCGACCTGACCCGCCATCTGCTGGACCCGAACTACGGCAACGGTACGGTCTGGCTGATCTACGCCAGCCGTCCGCCATCGCTGTGGGCACGCGTCTTCTACCAGGGCTGGCCGCTGTGGGCGCCACTTCTGCTGGCCCTGCTGGGTTGGCTGTGGGGCCGCTCGCAGCGCTTCGGCAGCCTGCTGCCGTCACCGGTACTGGAACGCCGTTCGCTGCTGGAGCACGTGCGCGCCAGTGGTGAACTGCTGCTGCGTTTCGGCCACGGCGCGCGCCTGTACGAGGCCGTCCTCGCCCTGTTCCTGCACCGCCTGCGCCTGCGCGCACCGATTGCCGCCGCACTGGACGGTGCGCCACGCGATCAGGCCATCGCCGAGCTGCTGAAGTGGCCGCAGGGCCGCGTTGCCAGCGCGCTCACACCGCCTCCGCCGCACGATTCCTCCGCCCTGCGCGAGCGCATCCGCTTGCTGCTCCAGATGAGATCCCTGCTATGACCGAAGTCCCCGAGCTGCCGGCGGCCGCCGATGCCCGCCTGATCGAACGCGTCGATGCCATCCGCACCGCCGTCGGACATGCCTTCATCGGCCAGGCCGATGTGCTGGACCAGATTCTGGTGGCCCTGCTGGCAGGTGGCCACGTGCTGATCGAGGGCGTGCCGGGGCTGGGCAAGACCCTGCTGGTGCGCGCGCTGGCGCAGGCGATGGAGCTGGACTATGGGCGCGTGCAGTTCACCCCCGACCTGATGCCCAGCGACGTCAGCGGCCACGCCGTGTACGACCCGAAGAGCGAGAGCTTCAAGATCCGTCGTGGCCCGGTGTTCACCAACCTGCTGCTGGCCGATGAGATCAACCGCGCGCCGGCCAAGACCCAGTCGGCGCTGCTGGAAGTGATGCAGGAAGGCCAGGTGACCATCGAAGGCAAGGCCTTCGCCCTGGCGCCACCGTTCATGGCGCTGGCCACGCAGAACCCGCTGGAACAGGAAGGTACCTACCCGCTGCCGGAAGCCCAGTTGGACCGCTTCCTGCTGAAAGTGCTGATCGACTACCCGCAGCTGGAGGACGAGAAGCGCATGGTGACCGCGATCACCAGCGGCCGCGCCGCCAGCGATTTCGACCTGAGCCAGGTACCGCGCGTGCTCGGCGCCGGCGAACTGCTGGCGCTGCAGCGTGCTACTGCGGCGATCACGGTCGATGACGAAGTGATTGACTACGCGGTACGCATCGTTGCCGCCACCCGGCAGTGGCCGGGAATCGCGGTCGGCGCCGGTCCGCGCGGCAGCATCGCGCTGGTGCGTGCCGCGCGCGCGCAGGCGGTACTGGCCGGTCGTGATTTCGTCACTCCGGATGATGTGCGCGACATCGCCCGCCCGGCACTGCGCCACCGCATCGCGCTGGCCCCGGAACTGCAGATCGAGGGCCAGGACGCCGACGATGTGCTGGGCGCGCTGTTGGTCAAGGTGGAAGCGCCGCGCCGATGAGGCCGGCCCCGCTGCTGCTGGCGCTGCTGCTGGCCTGGGCCGCGCTGGGCGGCCTGGTGCTGGGCGACCTGCTGCCACGCTGGAGCTGGGCGCTGGCCGCGGTGGCCATCGCACTGCCTGCGCTGTTCGACCTGTGGCGGCAGACGCGGCGTCCATCGCCGCAGATCCAGCGCGAACTGCCCGAAGCACTGGCACTGGGCGTGCGCCGCGAGGCTGCACTGCGATTGCAGGCAGACGCAGCGATGACGGTGCAGGTGTTCGACCTGGTGCCCGGCGGATGGCCGCTGGAATCGCTGCCGCAGCGCGTGCGCCTGCAGCCCGGTAGCGCCTCCACACTTCACTATCACCTGCAGCCGCTCCAGCGTGGGCGCTTCCGCTTCGACGGCGTGCATCTGCGCATGCGCTCGCCATGGCGGCTGTGGTGGCAGCAACGCACCCTGCCCCCCGCGCTGGACGTGCGGGTCTATCCGAACTTCGTGCCGCTCACCCGCTTCGCCCTGTTCAGCGCCGACCAGGCCTCGCGCCTGGTGGGTGCGCACGTGAAGCGTCGCCGCGGTGAAGGCACCGACTTCCACCAGATGCGCGAATACCGCGTGGGCGACAGCCTGCGCCAGCTCGACTGGAAGGCCACCGCACGGGCGCGCAAGCTGGTCTCGCGCGAGTACCAGGACGAGAAGAACCAGCAGCTGCTGCTGATGCTCGACAGTGGCCGGCGCATGCTGGCCAGCGAAGGCGGCCTCTCGCATTTCGACCACGCCTTGAACGCCTCACTGGTGGTGGCGTACCTGGCATTGCGCCAGGGCGATGCCGCCGGCCTGTTCGCTGCCGGTGGCGAGCGCCGCTGGGTGGCGCCGCAGCGTGGCATGGGTACGGTCGAGCACCTGCTGCGTGCCAGCTACGACCTGCAGCCGCGCGCGGTGGCCACCGATTACCTGGCCGCCGCCACCGAGGTGTCGCTGCGCCAGCGCCGACGCGCGCTGGTGATGCTGGTCAGCAACGTGCGCGACGAAGACATCGAGGATCTGCTGGCGGCAGTGCGCCTGCTGCAGAAACGCCACCTGGTGTGCGTGGCCAGCCTGCGCGAGCGCGAACTGGATGCTGTCCTCGATGATGAGGTGCAGTCGCTGGAGGACGCCGCCCAGGCTGGCGCTGCGGCGCTGTACCTGCAGCAGCGCGCGAAGGCGCACGAGGCACTGCGCAGCGAGAAGGTGATGGTGCTGGACGTGACCGCCGATGCGCTGCCTGCTGCGCTGGTGGAGCGCTATCTGGCAGTGAAGCGCGAAGGGCTGCTCTGATACCAGCGATCGCTCTGGTGGGTGCCAACCTTGGTTGGCACGAAACCCACAGCGCCGACCAAGGTCGGCACCTACCAACACCGGTTGCCGGCCAGCGGCCGGCACTACCCCTGCAACAACCGCCGCTGCAACCGCTCCACCGCACGCTGCAGCAGCACCCGGTTGCGGGCCAGCTTCATCCACTGCGGCAGGCGCGAGAACATGGATCGGTGATGGCCGCGGCTTTCCCGCAGTGTCGCGCTCGCGTACTCGTGCAGTGCCTGCAGATGCTCAGCGTTGTAGGCCCAGAGCAGGCCCGCGCGGGTCGGTTCAACCAGGCGCAGCGGCAATCCGAAGTGCGGATCGGCAGGCTCGGCATCACGCAACGGACGCACCGAGACCGAAACATCGGTACTACGATCACATTGCGCACATCGAGCAGCGAAGGACGCCGGTGCAGGGATGCCAGCGGGAACCCGGCGACGCACATGCAGCCACTGATGCCCACAGAATCCACAAGGTTGGCGGCCCAGCATGTAGACCGCGCCGACCCAGTCACCACTGTCCAACGCAGAACTGCAGCCGGTGCAGCGGAATCGCGCCGTCCACCGATAAGGTTTCCAGCTGGCGATCACCCAGCCGGGGGTGTCGCAGCGATGGCAACGCACAGCGACGCGGTCCGCGAAGGCCTGCAGGCTGCGCCCGTCATCGAAATGCCGGCCCGGCACGGGCGTGGGACGCCCATGCCGGCCAGGCCAACGCCGCACCGTCATCAGACGTAGATCCGCGTCGGCGCCTCATCAACGATCGCGTGCGGCACGAAGCGCGCACTGTCACGGGTAATCGCGCTGTCGTCCTCGCGGATGCCGATGCCGCAGGCGTGGTCACCGATCACCCAGCTGCCGATCAGCGGGTAGCCGCCTTCGAAGCGGGTGAGCGGATGCGCGCGCTGGATGATCGCCGGGCCATCGTAGGGACCGTCGCTGCGCTGGGTACTGCCATCGGCCAGGTGCATCTCGATGTTCGCGCCTTCGCGCGAGAACAGCGGCTTGCGCACCCAGCCCGACGCCAGCGTGCTGCCGTCATCGAAGTGCGCTTCCAGCAGGTTGGGATGGCCCACGTTGCGCTGCCACAGCAACGGCAGGATGCCCTTGTTGCTCAGCACCGCCTTCCAGGCCGGCTCCAGCAGCTGCACGCCCGAGCCGGGAAGCGCGCGACCGAATTCCTCGGCCATCAGGTCTTCCAGCGGGTACAGCTTGAACAACGTACCGATCACCGAATCATCCAGCGCGGTGAAGCGGCCGTCCTCGGACAACCCGATATCCTCGACGGCGATGGCCTGGCCATGCAGGCCGGCCTGCGAAGCGCAGTCGCGCAGGTAATCGACGGTGCCACGGTCTTCTTCGGAACTGCCCACCGCGCTGAAGTACAGCGGCGGCGGCAGCTGCGTGGCCAGTTCGCCGAAACGCTCGACCAGCGCTTCGTGGATGGCATTGAACTGGTCGGCATGCTGCGGCAGGCGACCGGCGTTGCGCTGGTCTTCCAGCCACTGCCACTGGAAGAAGCTGGCCTCGAACAGCGAGGTCGGCGTGTCGTAGTTCAGTTCGTACAGCTTGGCCGGACCGGTGCCGTCGTAGGCCAGGTCCAGGCGGCCGTAGAGGTGCGGCTGGCGCTGGCGCCAGCTGTCAGCGATCCAGTCGCGGTAGTGCGACGGAATCGCCAGCTGGTCCATCAAGCGTTCGCTGGCGATGACATCGCCGACCAGATCCAGCGCCATCTGGTGCAGCTCGGCGCTGGGGTCTTCGATGTCCTGTTCGATCTGGCGCAGGGTGAACGCGTAGTACGCGCTTTCATCCCAGTACGGCTGGCCGTCGATGGTGTGGAAGCGGAAACCCGCCTCTTCCGCGCGTGCCCGCCACTGGGCACGCTCGGCAATCCGGATGCGCTGCATGGGTCGATCAGCCGCCGTAGCTGCCGCTGGTGCTGCGGCGCGCGCTGGTGTTGCCGAAGCCACCACGGCTGGCGGTGACCGCACGGTTCGGTTCGCTGGTGACCGGGGCCAGGCCAGCCTTGCCGGCGCCGATGCCACTGGCGGTGTTCAGGCCACCGCTGCCGCCCGGTGCCGGGCGCGCCCAGCCGGCGCTCTTGTCCTGGTAAGCCGGCGACGCCGCCGGCGCCTGCGGGGCGAGGCCGCCGCGGTTGCTCAGCATCTGCGACATGAAGAAGCCCATCATCATCGGGCCGATGAACGAGGTACCGGCCGAGGTGTGCTGCTGCACGCACTGCTCCGGCTTGTAATCCTTCTCGCAGGCTTCCTTGCTGGCGTACTTCGGTGCCGCATCGGCGGCCTGCTTCTGCGCTTCGGCGAAGGCATTGCGGCACGACGACGGATCGCCGGTGGCCTCGGTGCAGGCCTCCACCGAGGTGTACAGGCCTTCCTGCACCTTCACCTCCGGCTCCTTCTGGCAGGCGGTGAACAGCAGCGGCGCAGCGCTCATCAGCAGCAGCGCGGTGGTGCGGGAACGTTTCATGGCCTCATGCCCTGTCGACGGATCAATGCCCCAATGATGCCAAATCCTGGCCAACAACCGGAATCGGCAAAGTCCGAAAGATGAACGGACTTTCATTTTCGTCGGCATTGGGGTCAGAGCCCATCCCGCCGCGATGGGATCCGACCCCGGGCGGCACACCGCACTGGTAGGTGCCAACCTTGGTTGGCACACACCCCGCGGCGCCCGGCTATGCCCGGCGTGCACAGCCAAGTCTCCGGCAAGAAGCCCCCTTGTTGTTCAAGGGGGCGCGCCGAAGGCGCAGGGATAAGGGGAAATGCGCGGACCACCAAGCCGCTGCAAGCGGTGAAGGTGGTTGCAGCAGCAACCGAAAAAATTGGCCATGATCGGCTGACCCCCACGTCGTACGGCCCGCCCGTTCCGCCAGCCATGCCCGAATACCGTTCCCGCACCTCCACCGCCGGCCGCAACATGGCCGGCGCCCGCGCCCTGTGGCGTGCCACCGGCATGAAGGACGGCGACTTCCACAAGCCGATCATCGCCATCGCCAACTCCTTCACCCAGTTCGTGCCCGGCCACGTGCACCTGAAGGACCTCGGCCAGCTGGTCGCGCGCGAGATCGAGCAGGTCGGCGGCGTCGCCAAGGAATTCAACACCATCGCCGTGGACGATGGCATCGCGATGGGCCACGACGGCATGCTGTATTCGCTGCCCAGCCGCGAGATCATCGCCGACGCCGTGGAGTACATGGTCAACGCGCATTGCGCCGACGCACTGGTGTGCATCAGCAACTGCGACAAGATCACCCCGGGCATGCTGATGGCCGCGCTGCGCCTCAACATCCCGGTGGTGTTCGTTTCCGGCGGGCCGATGGAAGCGGGCAAGACCAAGCTGTCCGAGCACAAGCTGGACCTGGTCGATGCGATGGTGGTGGCCGCCGATGACAGCGCCTCCGACGAGAAGGTGGCCGCCTTCGAGCGCAGTGCCTGCCCTACCTGCGGCTCCTGCTCGGGCATGTTCACCGCCAACTCGATGAACTGCCTGACCGAAGCACTGGGCCTGTCGCTGCCCGGCAACGGCACCACGCTGGCCACCCATGCCGACCGCGAAGCGCTGTTCCGCCGCGCCGGCCGCCTGATCGTCGAACTCTGCCACCGCTGGTATGGCGGCGAAGACCCGAGCGCGCTGCCGCGCGGCATCGCCACCCAGGCCGCGTTCGCCAATGCAATGACCCTGGATATCGCCATGGGCGGTTCCACCAACACCATCCTGCATCTGCTGGCCGCGGCGCAGGAAGCCGAGGTCGACTTCGACCTGACCCATATCGATGCGCTGTCGCGGCGCGTGCCGCAGCTGTGCAAGGTGGCGCCGAACACGCCGAAGTACCACATCGAGGACGTGCACCGCGCCGGCGGCGTGTTCGGCATCCTCGGTGAACTGGACCGCGCCGGCCTGCTCGAAACCAGGGTGCCGACCGTACACAGCGCCAGCCTGGCCGACGCGCTGGAACGCTGGGACGTGCTGCGCAGTGACAACGACACCCTGCATACCTTCTTCAAGGCCGGCCCGGCCGGCATCCCCACCCAGGAGGCCTTCAGCCAGGCCACGCGCTGGCCGACGCTGGACGTGGACCGCGCCGAGGGCTGCATCCGCTCACTGCAGCATGCGTACTCACTGGAAGGTGGCCTCGCCGTGCTGCGCGGCAATCTGGCCGTCGATGGCTGCGTGGTGAAGACCGCCGGCGTGGACGAGTCGATCCATGTGTTCGAAGGCCGCGCGCGCGTCTATGAAAGCCAGGACGCCGCCGTCGCCGGCATCCTCGCCGACGAGGTGCAGCCAGGCGAAGTGGTGGTGATCCGCTACGAAGGGCCGAAGGGCGGCCCCGGCATGCAGGAAATGCTGTACCCGACCAGCTACCTGAAATCGAAGGGGCTGGGCAAGCAGTGCGCGCTGCTCACCGACGGCCGCTTCTCCGGTGGCACCTCGGGCCTGTCGATCGGCCACGTCTCGCCGGAAGCGGCCAGCGGCGGTGTCATCGGCCTGGTGGAAGATGGCGATCGCATCCGCATCGACATTCCGGCCCGCCGCATCGATCTGCTGCTGGACGAGGCCGTGCTGGCCCAGCGCCGCGCCGACGCCGATGCGCGTGGCTGGAAGCCGCGCGCGCCGCGCCCGCGCAAGGTCACCAGCGCGTTGAAGGCCTACGCCCTGCTCGCCACCAGCGCCGACAAGGGCGCCGTGCGCAACACCGCCCTGCTGGGCGATTGATCGCCATACGGTAGTGCCGGCCGCTGGCCGGCAGCCTCATCGATGTGGGCCATCGCGGTGCAGGTGCCGGCCAGCGGCCGGCACTACCCCTGCAACAACCGCCACATCGCTCTGGTGGGTGCCAACCTTGGTTGGCACGGTACCCACAGCGCCGACCAAGGTCGGCATCTACCAACAACGGTTGCCGGCCAGCGGCCGGCACTACCGATCCGCTACGCTGCGCGGCATGACCCAACGTCCATCTCGCCAGCCCCTCATCGATGCCCTGCGTGGGTTCGCGCTGCTCGGCGTGTTCCTGGTCAACCTGCGCTTCTTCTCGCTCGACGCGCTGATGACCGAGGCCGCGCAGCAGGCACTGCCCAGCGCGGCGCTCGACCAGGCCATCCGCACCGGCATGGAATGGCTGGTGGACATGAAGGCAATCACGCTGTTCTCGCTGCTGTTCGGCATGGGCGTGGCGATGCAGATGGACGGCAATGCGCAGGGCAGCATGGCCGCGCACCTGCGGCGGATGGCGGTGCTGCTGGTGATCGGCCTGCTGCATTCGGTGCTGCTGTGGTGGGGTGACATCCTGCTGGTGTATGCCGTGGTCGGCCTGCTGCTGCCGCTGTTCCGGCACCTGGGTGATCGCGCCCTGCTGTTCAGCGGCCTGTTCATTGCCCTGTTGCTGCCTCCGCTGCTGGCGCCGTGGATACGCGAATGGGTGGCCCTGCTCACACCGCGCGCGCAGATGAACGCCGTAGCACTCGATGCGCTGGAGCACGGAAGCCTGGCGCAGGCGTGGTGGCACAACCTGCAGCTGGCGGCGTGGCTGAAGCTGAGCAACTGGGCGTTGTTGTTCTTCGTACTCGGTCGCTTCCTGCTGGGCTACTGGGCAGGCCGTCGCGGCCTGCTGCTGCAGCCGCAGGCACATCTGCCGCTGCTGCGTTCAATCGCTCTGGGCGGCCTGCTGCTGACGGCAGCGTTCCTGTGGATCGATGCCAATGCCGATGCACTGAAGCAGGCATGGCCAGCGCTGCGAGGGGGCGTGCCCGGCTACCTGCTGCGCGTGTCGTACCGCGTTGCGCCGCTGGCATTGGGCATCGCTGCGGCAGCGATCTTCGCCCTGCTCTATCTGCGCCCATGGGCCGGACGCGTGCTGCGCGTGTTCGTTCCGGCCGGGCGCATGGCACTGAGCAACTACCTGCTGCAAAGCGCGATCTGCGTACCGCTGTTTGCCGGCTTCGGGCTGGGCATCGGTCCGCTGCACGGGCTGTGGCCGGTGCTGCTGGTGGCTGCAGTAGTGTTCCCACTGCAACTGTGGGCGAGTGCATGGTGGCTGCGCGGCCATCGTTTCGGGCCGGTCGAATGGCTGTGGCGCAGCGCCAGCGAAGGACAATGGCTGCCGTTGCGGCGGTAGCCACCGGAGACGCAAGGGATCAGGTCGTTTGTGCCATTTGCGACTTAATCCCCTCCGTCCCCTTTTTTCAGCCGATCACGCGCTTGAACGGCGGCAACGCGTCGATGATGCGCTTGCCGTAGCGGCGGGTCAGCAGCCGCGAATCGAGGATGACCACGCGGCCGGTATCGGTGGAGGTGCGGATCAGGCGGCCGGCGAACTGGGTCAGCGTGCGCAGCGCATGCGGAATCGCGATCAGGTTGAAGGCATTCAGCCCACGACCCTCGAACCACTCGCTGAGGGTGGCGGTCTGCGGGTCGGTCGGCACCGCGAACGGCACCTGGGTGATCACCACCGTGGTGCAGGCCTCACCCGGCAGGTCGAGGCCCTCGCCGAACGAATTCAGCCCGAACAGCACCGAGCCCTCGCCCGCCGCCACGCGGCGCAGGTGCTCGTCGATCAACCGGGTCTTGGACATCTCGCCCTGCACCAGCACCTGCTTGCGGCGCGCGGCCGACATCAGGCCGGCCACCTTCTCCATCTTCCAGCGCGAGGTGAACAGCACCATCGAGCCCTTGGCCCAGTCCAGTTCGGTATCCAGGTAGCGCGCCACTTCGCGCGGGTGGCCTTCGCGGTCGTCCGGGGTGACCGGGAACTTCGGCACGATCAGCTCGGCCTGGTTGGGCAGGTCGAACGGCGAGGACAGCGAGACCATCTCGGCCTCTTCAGGGATGCCGTTGTCGATCGCCAGCGACTGGAAATCGCCGCCACCGGTCAGCGTCGCCGAGGTCATCACCACCGAGTCCACTTCATCCCACAGCAGCTTGCGCAGCACGTGCGCGGCCGACACCGGTGAGCCGTGCAGCACCAGGTCGCCGTCGCGGGTGGCGGTGACCCAGCGCGCCATCGGCGGCGCGCCGTCCTTGTCCTCGCGGCGCCAGGCCTGCCACAGGTTGTACTGCTGCTCGATCATCTCCAGCGCCATGCCCAGGTTGCGCTGCAGGCGCTCGCGCGCGGCATCGTCCGGCTTGCCCTTGGCCACCTGCGCGGTGGCGGCATGCGCCCAGTTGTAGAGGCTGCGGGTATCGTCGGCCAGTGCTTCGATCGGCTCGCGCCAGGCCTCGGGCAGTCGCCCGTTGGCGGCGCGCCACATCGGCTCTTCGTCCGCCGGCGCAGGCATCCACACGCGCTCGATGTGATCGCGGAACGCGCGCAGCTGCTTGGCCACGTTGCTGGCCACCTCGATCGCTTCGTTCGGCAGCAGGTTGCCGAGACGATCCTTGTCGACCGCGCGGTAGGCACCCGCGATCAGGATCTGCAGGCGTCCGGTGCGCTTGGCCATTTCATCCAGCGCCAGGCTTGCCGCGCCCTGGTCGATCGCCACGTTGCCGATGTGATGGCCTTCGTCCAGCACCAGCAGCATGTCCGACGGCGGTGCGATCAACGGCTGGCCGTTGTCGCTGTCGCCGATCGACAGTGCCGACAGCAGCAGCGCGTGGTTGGTGACCACGATCTGCGCATCGCGCACCGTGTTGCGTGAGCGCAGCACCGCGCACTGCGCCGAGTACGCACAGCGGCGGCCGGCACAACCCGAGGCCGGCGTGGTGATGCGGCTGCGCAGGCCGGGGCTGATGGTCTCCGGCGCGTTGTCGATGTCGCCATCCCAGGTACCGCCGGTGAAGGCATCGGTCAGGCGCTTGGCGATGTCCATCTCGATCGGCGCCAGCGGCCGATCAAACAGGGGCGCGTCATCCTCGAACATGCCGCCCTGCGAGCCCTCGCCCTGCGCCTCGGCGGCGTTGCGCGTGCACAGGTAGCGGGTACGACCCTTGGCCAGCGCCACGGTCGCTTCCAGGCCGGTGGCCTTGAGGAAGTTGGGAATATCGCGTTCGACCAGCTGCGACTGCAGCGCGACGGTGCCGGTGCTGATCACCAGCTTCTTCTTGCTGGCCAATGCGATCGGCACACCCGCGGTCAGGTAGCCCAGGCTCTTGCCGACGCCGGTGGGTGCCTCGACGACGCCGACACCCCCACTTTTCGACAGCGCGCGCGACACCACGCCGATCATCTGGCTCTGCGAGCGGCGGGTGGAGAAGCCGGGCGTATTGGCCTGCAGCGTCGTGTACGCCTTGCGGATCGCGTCCTTCAAGGGGTCATCGAGCGTGCGCGGAGCGGCGACGGTTTCGGTCACGCCGGGAATTACCGTAGCTGGATCAGGCCGGTCATTGTCGCATGGCTGGCCACGTTCACCGCCGCTGGCACCCTGAACGGGCCAGCGACGACGCCTGGCGGCGGTCACGGTACGGTGGCCGGATCGCCCAAGGGCCAGATGCGCAGGGCATGGCCCGGCGCTGCCGCTCAGGCCGCCGGAATCGTACGGCTACGCAGCAGGCGTACCAGTGCCCACACCAGCAGCACCACGCCGATGGCCTCGACCATCGCCAGCGCGAAATGCAGCACGCCGAGGATGGCGCCCATGCCCGAGATGGCGCTGAAGTTGCCACTGCTGACCAGCCACATCGGCAGGACACCCGCCGCCAGGCCGCCCAGGCTGGACAGCAGCAACAGCACCAGGCCGACCAGGGCGCCGGTGCGGGTGGCATCGCGCGGTGCGCCGACCACCCAGACCAGGCCGATGCACAGCGCGATCAGCACCGGCAGGCGCACGCCGACCATGCTCAGCACGGTCACCATCAACGTTGTGCTGTCCATCGATCAATCCTCGCCGGCCAGCACGGCCGAGCCCTGGCGCAGCGACTGGTAGACCTCGTCGGTCTGCGGGCGCACACCGTGCCACTGCAGGAAGCTCTCGGCGGCCTGCTCGACCAGCATGCCCAGGCCGTCGACGGTATTGCGGCACTGCGCCGCACGGGCCCAGGCCAGGAAGGCGATGGCCGCCTCGCCGTAGTTCAGGTCGACGGCGGTGGTCATCGAGTTGACCAGCGACAGCGGCAGCTTGAACTCGACGTCACGGTCGCGGCCGGCCGAGGTGGCGTTGACGATCAGTTCGAAGTCACCCAGGTCGCGCAGGTCTTCCCAGTAGCGGCTGATCGCGCGGCCCGGTTCACCCATGGCGTCGATCAGTTCGTCGGCACGCTCCGGCGTGCGGTTGACCACCACCAGCTCGGTGATGCCGGCATCAAGCAGCGCCGGGGCGACACTGCGCGCCGAGCCACCGGCACCGATCATCAGCACGCGACGGCCGCGCAGGTCCAGGCCATGGCGATCGGTCAGGTCACGCACCAGGCCGATGCCATCGGTGGTGTCACCGTGCCAGCGGTCGCCCTTGCGCAGCAGCGTGTTGACCGACCCGGCGCGGCGCGCCCGTGCGGTCAGCGTGGTGCATACCGAGAAAGCGGTTTCCTTGTGCGGCAGGGTGACGTTGGCACCGACACCGCCCTCGGCAGCGAAGGCCTCCAGGCCGGCCAGGAACGCATCCGGGGCCAGGTCGATCGCGCGATAGTCGATGGCGATGCCTTCCTGGCGACCGAACGTCGCATGGATCTGCGGCGACTTCGAGTGGGCAACGGGGTGTCCGAAGACGGCGTAACGGTCGGTCATGGAATCCTCAAGCTGGCTAGACTGATGCTCTTTCGTGCACGGAACCGGATGATGCGCATCACCCTGCCCCTGCTGGTGCTTGCCGCCAGTCTACTCTCTGCCCCCGTGGCGATGGCGTTGAACGAGTACGGCATCGAAGGCATGGGCGTGGTCTCGACCCGTGCCGACGAGGGCCGCGCCACGATCAGCGCCGATGGCCAGCGCATCGTCTTCGCCCGCCGCGGCGAGGCCGGCTGGGGCCTGTGGGAGGCACGCGTGGTCGATGGCCGCTGGCAGCAGGCACAGGCGCTGCCGGTGGGCGTGGCTGGCGAGGCCCGCGATCCCTACTTCAGCCGTGACGGCCGCTGGCTGCTGTTCGCGGCCGGCCGCGAGGGCGCGCTGGCGCTGTACCGCGCCGCATTGGCCGTCGACGGCCAGCTGGGCCATGCGCAGGCGCTGTCCGGTGATGGCGGTCGCCGGGAAGAGCGCGGGCCGGCCCTGAGCGCGGACGGCCAACGGCTGTTGTTTGCCCGCCAGCAGGGCCGTGGCGCCGGCTGGGACCTGTTCGTGGCAACGCTGGATGCGCAGGGCCAGCGCGGACCGGCCACCGCACTGACCGCGTTGAACAGCGCCGGCGACGAGACCGACGGCGACTGGCTGGGCCATGACGGCGCCGTGGTGTTCAGCCGCGGCAACGGCACGACCGCACAGGTGTGGAGCAGCGGTTGTGCGTGGACCGGCGTGTCGCTGCAGCCATTGGGGCTGTCGTTCAACCAGACCAGCGGCTGGACCGGCGCGCCGGTGATCGACAACGCCAAGCCGGGCGAGATGATGGTGGCCAGCAGCGCGGCCAAGGCACCGCGTGCCGGTGGCGTGGATGTGTACCGGTTGGCGGTACCGAAGGTGGCGGCGGTGGCCGGGTGCGTGCAGGGCGCTCGGTAGATGCCAACCTTGGTGGGCCTGTGTGAAAGCGCCAACCAAGGTTGGCGGCTACCAGTAGATCCACGCCATGCGTGGATGGAACGCCCGGAACGCGCGGTCAGCGCGACAACACCTTGGCGCGCAACTGCTCGTACTCCACTTCGCTCAGCTGGCCGTTGTCCTTGCGCTGGTTCAGCGCCGCCAGCTCGGCCTGCACGCTCTCCGGCAGGGCCTGCTCACGGGCCACGTGGCGGGCGGCCGAGAGCTGCTCCGGCGGGCGCTTGCCGGCCCGCCAGGCGGCGATGAAGACACCGACGATGATGGCGCCGAACACCAGCGTACCGATGCCCCAGATCAACCATTGCATCCATCCCAGTTCGGGTCCCATCGCGTAGTCCTCCGTCTATCGTGGCGCTATTGTCAGCGCTCGCGCAGCCATCGCGCCACCTGCGGCGCGAAATAGGTCAGCACGCCATCGGCACCGGCCCGCTTGAAGCCCAGCAGCGATTCCAGCACGCAGGCGCGCTCGTCCAGCCAGCCGTTGGCGAAGGCGGCCTTCATCATCGCGTACTCGCCGCTCACCTGATAGGCAAAGGTCGGCACGCCGAAGGTCTCCTTCACCCGGCGCACCAGATCCAGGTACGGCATGCCCGGCTTGACCATCACCATGTCGGCGCCCTCTTCCAGGTCCAGCGCGATCTCGCGCAGGGCCTCGTCGCCGTTGGCCGGATCCATCTGGTAGGTCTTCTTGTCGGCCTTGCCGAGGCTGGCCGCGCTGCCCACCGCGTCACGGAACGGGCCGTAGAACGCCGAGGCGTACTTGGCCGAGTACGCCATGATGCGCACGTTGATGTGGTTGTCGGCATCCAGCGCACGGCGGATCGCGCCGATGCGGCCGTCCATCATGTCCGACGGCGAGACGATGTCCACACCGGCCTCAGCGTGCGATACCGACTGCTTGACCAGCGCTTCGACAGTGATGTCGTTCAGTACATAGCCCTTGTCGTCGATGATGCCGTCCTGGCCGTGGGTGGTGTACGGGTCCAGCGCCACGTCGGTCATCACCCCCAGTTCCGGGAAGCGCGACTTCAGCGCGCGGATCGCACGCTGCGCCAGGCCATCTTCGGCCCACGCCGCCGACGCATCCAGCGACTTCAGCGACGGGTCGATCACCGGGAACAGGTCGATCACCGGAATGCCCAGCTCCAGCGCCTCTTCGGCCACCTTCAGCAGTTCTTCGATCGACAGCCGCTCCACGCCCGGCATCGACGGTACTGCGGTGCGGCCGGCCAGTTCGTGCACGAACACCGGGTAGATCAGGTCGTCGGTGGTCAGCGTGTTCTCGCGCATCAGGCGGCGTGAGAACTCGTCATGGCGCATGCGGCGCGGGCGGTAAAGCGGGTGGGACATGGCAGGCTCCGAGGAGTGGCTATTGCAACAGGTAACCCTGCGGCAGCAGGGGTTCGGGCAATGGGCGTTCGCCGAGCGCGTCGAGCTGGTCGATCTCGATCGTGCGCACCAGCGCGTCCAGCGGCAGGTCGTTCGGCTCCAGGCCGAACGGGTCTTCCATTTCTTCGCCCAGCTGGTCCAGGCCGAAGAAGGCATAGGCCAGCACCGCCGACAGCACCGGCGTGCCCCAGCCCAGCGAACTGGCCAAGCCGAACGGCAGCAGCACGCAGAACATCCACGCGCAGCGGTGCAGCAGCAGGGTGTAGGCGAACGGCAGCGGGGTGGTGAGGATGCGCTCACAGCCGGCCTGGATCGACGACATCGCGTGCAGGCGTTCTTCCAGCTGGGTGTAGAGGATCGGATCGAGGTCACCGGCGCGCAGGGCCTGCGCCAGTTCGGCCGCGATCATCGACAGCAGCGCGTCGGGTACGTTCTCGCGCTGACCGAGTTGTTCGCGCTGGCGCTTGTCCAGCCACGGCAGGGCCATCAGCGCCACGATGCGCCCGCGCAGGCGCCCGGCCAGGGCATGGGCGAACGCGGTGGTGAGGTAGGCGATGCGGCGACGGCGACCGGCGTCATCGGCCAGCAGCAGGTTGACCTGGCGCGCCAGCGAACGCGATTCGTAGACCAGCTGGCCCCACAGCTTGCGGCCTTCCCACCAACGCTCGTAGCAGGCGCTGTTGCGGAAGCTGAGGAAGATCGACAGCACCAGGCCCAGCAGGGTGAACGGCGTGACCGAAACGCGTTCGATGCCGGTGGGTGGCGCCAGTTCGACCACCGCGGCCACGGCGATGGACAGGATCAGGATGGCCAGCACCTTGGGCGCGATCGCTTTGACGATCGAACCGCGCAGGATGTACAGCAGTTGCCAGCCGTGGGGACGGGGTCGGATGATCATGGGGCAGCCGCGCCGGGCGCGGATTCACAGGCACGCGGGGGGCTCGCGCAGCCATTCATTGTACGCCCCCGCCCGGCCGTCGGCCGTGTGCCTGCGACGCCCTGTCGCACCCGGGACCGGGCTCAGACCACGCCGCCGCCCAGGCCAAGACGCAGGATGCCGACCACCACCACGATGCCGTTCAGGACCAACCCGGCCCACGCCCGGCCACGCTTGCTCGGGTGGGTGAACAGGATGCCCAGCGCGGCGATCACCGCACCGACCGCGGCGAACGGGATCAGGAACCAGTTGCCCCAGCCCAGCAGCGGAATCAACGCCAGGATCATCCACAACAGCGCCAATACGCCCCACAACAGACTGATCACACCCATGCCGCTCTCCCGCAGTTGGTTCGTGGCCCCACCATAATCGTTCCCATTGCTGCCGCCTACTGCCATTGGCGGGGTTGTCACCCGACCCGTGCTAGCGTGCAGTCGTGCGTGCCCTGGCCCGGGTGTTGGCGCCGATTCAGAGTGGCCCGCCGATCATCGCAACCAGTCCTGCAGGGGTAGTGCCATGAACATCCGTTGGGCCGCGTTGGCGGCCATGCTGCTGGTCGCCGCCGGCTGTGCCAGCACCTCCAAGGTGATGCTGGGCCGCGCCCGCGCACCGATCGACCCGGCGCTGGTGCAGATCTATTCGACGCCACCGGCCGGCTCCCAGGAAATCGCCCAGCTGGAATCGGCTTCCGCCGTCGGCTTCGGCACCCAGGGCCAGACCGATGCCGCGGTGGCACGCCTGAAGCGTGAAGCGGCGGCACTGGGCGCCAACGGCGTGGTGCTGATGGGCGTGGGCAGCAGCGGTTCGCCGGTAGGCATGTCGGTGGGCGCCGGCACCTTCGGCTCGCACGTTGGTGGCGGCGTCGGCATCGGGATTCCGACCACACAGAAGCGCGCCGCCGGCGTCGCGATCTGGGTGCCGAATCCGGCACCGCCCGCGCGGTTGCCGACACAGGTGATTACCCCGCAGCGGTGACGCAGCTGCGTCACCGCGGGTAGTGCCGGCCGCTGGCCGGCAACCTCAGGAATCCTTCCTGCGCCAGGGCAATGCCGGCCAGCGGCCGGCATTGCCGGAGATGCTCAGCGCTTGTACTTCGGCACGAACACCTTGTTCACTGCGTCAGCCAGCTGGTCTGGCGGCAGCAGGCCTTGGTCGAGCAGGAAGTTGTTGAACGCCAGGCGGTCGAACTTCGCGCCCAGCGCCAGTTCGGTCTGCATGCGCAGCTCCAGGATGCGGGTATAGCCGTAGAAGTAGCTGCCGGCCTGACCCGGCATGCGCACCATGTAGCGGTCCAGTTCCTGGGTGGCCATCGCCTTGGACAGGCCGACCTGCTCCATCAGCACGCGCTCGCCGTTGGCACGGTCGGTCAGGCCGAGGTTGAGCATCGGGTCAAGCATCGCGCGCGCGGCGCGCAGCAGGCGGAACTGCAGGGCAATCATCTGCCCGTCCAGCGGCTCGTACGGCACCATCTCGGCTTCGGCGTACAACGCCCAGCCTTCCACGTTCACCGAATTGAACGCGAACATGGTGCGCGCCAGCGAAACGCCGCGCTCGACCATTGCGGTGAACTGCAGCTCGTGGCCGGGGCGACCTTCATGCGCGCTCAGCGTCCATGCTGCCGCACCGAAGTTGAAGTCGTCGTACTGCGCGCCCGGGCCCGCGGCCGGGTTGCCCAGCGGCAGCACGAAGGTGCCCTGCTGCCCGGTGTTGTTGACCAGCGGTGCCGGCAGGAAATGCGGGGCCGGGCTGGCCGCGCTCTCGGCGGCCGAACCCAGGCGCATCTGCATGGCGCGCTTGGGCACGTCGACGATGGCATGCTCGCGGATCAGCGGATCGATCGCGTCGATCACCTTGCGGTAGTGGCCTTCCAGATGGTCGTCGGCGATCTTGTCGGCCTTCAGCGCACGGATCACCGCCACCGGGTCGCTCGGATCAGCCACCTTCAGGCCCTTGTCCTTCACCACCAGCGGTGCCAGCTGCTGCATCGCCGAGCGGGTTTCCATGAACTCCAGCTGCGCACGCTGCATCAGCAGCTTCGGATCGATGTCGATGCCGACCTGCTTGAGCTGGTAGGCATACAGCGGCGCCGGCAGGCGTGCGTCGGCACGTGCCTTCGGCAGCACCTCCCTGCGGGTCCAGGCGGCGTAGTCCTTCATCTGCCCGGCCAGGGTCTTCATCGCCTCATCGGCGCCGGTGATCTGGTACTTCTTCAGCAGCGACTCGATGCCGGTGACGTAGGTCTCGACGTTGTCCAGCGACTGCTGCACTTCGATCTTCGTCGGCTGCAGCAGGCTGCTGTCCTTCAGTCGTTCCTCGTAACGCTGGCGCGCCAGCGTGGTGAAGGCGGTGCCGCCCGGCTGCAGGCCGGCATACGCCTTGAGGCGATCGAGCGCCTTGGCCCGGCGCTCGGCCGGCACCTGGTCGGACAGCAGCAGGTTGAGGCCGCTGAACACGGTCTGCGGTGCGTCGCTCCACGGCAGCAGGTACTTCTCGTTGAGCTCGCTGCCCTCGATGTTCTGGTTGGCGGCGTGGATCATGATCTCCAGGTCCTGGCGGACATTGGGATCCTTTTCGGCGGCCAGCTTCGCCTTCAGTTCGTCGCGGGCCTTGGCCATGGCAGCGCGGTAGCGCTTGCCGTTGTCCGGGCCGAGGTCGGCCACCTTGTCGTCATAGCCGGGCACGCCGAAGAAGCCGGTTTCCTCCGGCTGGAACGGGCCCTGCGCATCCAGCAGGATCTGCGCCAGCGCATTGCTGCGGGCGACCCAGGCCGGGCTGGCCGGGGTAGCGACCTTGGTGGCGGGTGCCGCCAGCGCCGGCGGTGCGGACAGCAGCGGTGCGGCGGTCAGGGCCAGGGCAACGGCCAATGCAATCGGCTTCATGGGACACTCCAGCAAAGGGTTGCCCGCACCCTACGCGCTCACAGCGATGGCGACAATCGGCTGGAGGTCACGGCGACCGGGTTGTGCGGACGGGCTCCGCGGAAACCTGCCGGGGGTAGTGTCGACTGTCAGTCGACCATCGCGCGCAGCGCGGGGGTTTTCGCCATCTGATCGAAGAGCGGTCGACCAACTGTGTAAACCCAGTCGACGTCCCGCAGTCGCCTGCCCTCGGAGGTCACAACGCGGCGGTCAGCGGGCATTCGCCGCGATCACGGCAGGCCTGCAGTTCGCATTCGTGTGCAGCCTCATCATCATCCAGCGCCGTCAGGTCGAAGGTCTGCTTGTCCTCGCCCAGCACGTACATCACCGGGTAGTCCCACACGTCATCGCGACGGGTGCCCTGCACGAACAACCGGCCATGCGCATGCGGTCCTTCCAGGGCCACGGTCAGGCCGACATCACGCTGGCCGTTGATCGCAGTCTGCATGCTGCCCAGCGGCATCGACTCGATATTCAGCGGCTCACCGAACGCTCCCACCAGGTCGATACTGCAACCCGCGCGCCGCAGCGCCTCGCGCATCGGCGGGCTCTCGCGTGCGGCCTCGCTCCAGCGCAGCACGCTCCAGGTCACCACGCCACCGGCCCCACCCAGCACCAGCACCACCATCAACGGCATCGCCCAGCGCCAGTGGCGGCACCACCAACCGGCGGATGCCGAGTCATGGGCGGGAATCGGCGGTGGCAGGGTCATCGGCGGGCTCCTTCCCGTTGCTGGATCAAGGCTTCAGGCAACGCCCCAGGAAGGCTTCGGCCACGCGGTAGCGATGCAGGGCATCGGCGCCGGACAGGCCATGCTTGGCACCCGGGTAGGTCATCAGCTCAAACGGCTGGGCACGCTTCTGCAACGCGCTCATCAGGCTGGTCGAGTTGGTGAACAGCACGTTGTCGTCGGCCATGCCGTGGATCAGCAGCAGCGGCGAACGCAGGCCGTCGATATGGGTCAGCACGCGCGCTTCGCGGTAGCCCGCTTCATTGCGCACCGGCAGGTCCATGTAGCGTTCGGTGTAGTGGCTGTCGTACAGGCCCCAATCGGTCACCGGCGCACCGGCCACGCCACAGGCGTACTGGTTCGACGCCTTGGCCAGCAGCATCAGGGTCATGTAACCGCCGTTGGACCAGCCCTGGACGCCGATGCGCGCCGGATCCACCCACGGTTGCTGTTTCAGCCAGGTCACGCCGCGCAGCTGGTCGGTCACTTCCACCGTGCCCTGCTTGCCGTACAGCGCACCGCCGAAATCACGACCGCGACGCGGGGTGCCACGGTTGTCCAGCGAGAACACCACGTAGCCCTGCTGGGCCAGGTACTGGTTGAACAGATGATCGCCACGGCCGGGCCAGCTGTTGGTAACGGTCTGGCTGGCCGGGCCACCGTAGACGTACACCGCCACCGGGTAGCGCCTGGACGGATCGAAACCGGCCGGCTTGATCAGGCTGTAGTTCAGCGGGGTCTTGCCATCGGCAGCCATCAACGTGCCGAACTCGACCGGGCGCTGCGCATCGCGGTAGCGCGCATACGGATGCTTGGGATCGGCCAGGTCGTTCTCGAGCAGGGTGGCGATCTTCTCGCCATTGGCGCGGAACAGTTCGATCTGCGGCGGCGTGCTGCTGTTGGACCAGCTGTCGACGTAGACGCTGGCGTTGCGCGCAAAGCTGGCGCTGTGCATGCCCGGCGCCTTCGACAGGCGCTGCGGCTCGCCGCCCTGCAGCGAAACCGCGTAGATCTGGCTTTCGCGCGAGCTCTCGATGCCGGCACGGAAGTAGGCCTTGCCGGCCTTCTCATCGACCGCCAGCAGTTCGTCCACCGGCCAGTTGCCGTGGGTCAGCGCAGTGGCTTTGCCCTTGCTGTCGATGCGGTACAGGTGCTGGAAACCGGTGCGTTCGGACGACCACAGCACGCTGCCATCATCGAGGAAACGCAGGCTGTTGTGCAGCGGCACCCAGGTCGGGCTGGTTTCGTGGGCGAGCACGCGCTGGCGGTTGGAGTCGAGTGCCACTTCCACCAGGTCCAGCTGCTTCTGGTCACGCGACTGGCGCTGGAAGCTCAGGTGCTGCGCATCGCGCCAGTCCACGCGGGCCAGGTAGATGTCCTGTTCCTTGCCAAGATCGACCCAGCGCGGCTGCGCATCGGCAACCGGTGCGATCACGCCCAGCTGCACGCGCACGTTGGCATCGCCGGCGGCCGGGTAACGCTGTTCGATCACGTCAGTGCGGTCGGCATAGACCTCGTAGCGCTTCTGCACCGGTACCGGGGATTCGTCGATGCGGGCAAAGGCAATCGCCGAATCATCCGGCGCCCACCAGTAGCCGGTGTGGCGGTCCATTTCCTCGTCGGCGACGAACTCGGCCACGCCGTTGCCGATGGTGGTGCTGCCGTCGCGGGTCAGCTGCAGCTGCCTGCCGCTGGCCAGGTCGATCACCCACAGGTTGCGGCCGCGGATGAAGCTGACGAAGCCGCCCTTGGGCGACAGCTTGGCGTCGGTGGCGAAGCCTTCACCGTGGGTCAGCTGGCGCACGGCCGCCGCCCCCTGCTGCTTGAGGTCGTACAGGTAGAGTTCGCCGCCCAACGGGAACAGCAGGCGCTGCGCGTCCGGCGACCACTGGTAATCGACGATGCCGGTCATCGCAGCGATGCGCTGGCGCTCGCGGCGGGCCTTCTCCTCATCGCTGAGGGTCTCGGTGCCGGGCAGCACCACCTTGGAATCGACCAGCAGCCGGGTCTGGCCACTGCCGATGTCGTAGGTCCACAGGTCCAGCTGGTTGCGGTCGCTGTCCTTGCCGCGCAGGAAGCTGACCTGCGATCCGTCCGGCGCCACCTTGGGCTTCATCAGGGTCGGGCCGGACAGCGGCAACGGGCCGGTGATGGCTTCCAGGGTCAGCTTTTCAGCGTGGGCGGCGGTACTGGTGGCGAGCATGAGGGCGAGCGAAGCGAACAGGTGGCGCATGGAGGATCCCGGCAAACGGCAGGTCCGCCCTGCGGCGGGCGCCGGGCGGTTGTCCCCCATCCTAACCAAGCCCGTGCAGGAAGGCAGCATGACCTTCTGCCCATAAGGAGTGCCGACCAAGGGTCGGCACCCACCACCGGTAGATCCACGCCATGCGTGGATGACGCCGTTCTGGGTCAGCGCTGGCCGAACAGGTGCTTGCGCTCCTCGTCGCTGAGCGGCTTGCCGGCGTTCGGGTTCACCTGCTGGCGCAGGGCATAGGCGCGCTGGGTGGCCGGGCGCGCGGCGATGGCCTCGTGCCAGCGCTTGAGGTTCGGGAAGGCGGCGAAGTCCACCGGCAGCTTGTCGTAGGCGCCGATCCACGGGTAGCTGGCCATGTCGGCGATGGTGTACTCGTCGCCGGCCAGGAAGGCATGCTCGGCCAGGCGCTTGTCCATCACCCCGTGCAGGCGGCGCACTTCGTTGTCATAGCGCTCGACCGCGTACGGGATCTTTTCCGGCGCATACACATTGAAATGCCCCATCTGGCCGCTCATCGGGCCCAGGCCCGCCATCTGCCAGAACAGCCATTCCAGGGTGGTCACGCGGCCGCGCGGGTCGCTGGGCAGGAAGCGGCCGGTCTTCTCGGCCAGGTACAGCAGGATCGCACCGGATTCGAACACGCTCTGCGGGGCGCCGCCATCGGCCGGGGCCTGGTCGACGATGGCCGGCATCTTGTTGTTGGGCGAAATGGCGAGGAATTCCGGCTTGAACTGGTCGCCCGAGCCGATGTTGACCGGGTGGATGCGGTATTCCAGTCCGGTTTCTTCCAGCAGCAGGGTCACTTTGTGGCCGTTCGGGGTGGGCCAGTAATACAGGTCGATCATGGCGTCGGCTCGGGGTGCGGAAAGGAACCTGAAGTCTAGTGCGTGAGTTGGGTTGGCACCGTCATGGCGGGCCGGTAACCTCGCCTCTCCCCCGAAACGCAGCATCCCCCGCATGAGTGCAAACCGCCCGCCGCTCTCCCCGTTGTCCACGCTGATCTTCGCCTCGCGCTGGCTGCAGCTGCCGCTGTACCTGGGCCTGATCGTGGCGCAGTGCGTTTATGTGTTCCTATTCGGCAAAGAACTGTGGCACCTGATCTCGCATTCCGCCTCGATGGGTGAACAGCAGATCATGCTGATCGTGCTGGGCCTGATCGACGTGGTGATGATCTCCAACCTGCTGGTGATGGTGATCGTCGGCGGCTATGAGACCTTCGTCTCGCGCCTGCGCCTGGAAGGCCACCCGGACCAGCCGGAATGGCTGAGCCACGTCAACGCCAGCGTGCTGAAGGTGAAGCTGGCGATGGCGATCATCGGCATTTCCTCGATCCACCTGCTGAAGACCTTCATCGCCAGCGGTGCGCTGGGCGGTATCCCGCTGTGCACGCCGGAGCAGATGAGCGTGGCCGCCGCCAACATCGGTGTCGCCCGCTGCTCGATGCTGACCCAGGAAGGCGTGCTGTGGCAGACCATCATCCACTGCGTGTTCATCCTGTCGGCGATCGGCATCGCCTGGACCGACAAGCTGATGTCCAACAGCCACAGCAAGTCGCACGACAAGGCGCACGACCACTGAGGTCGGCGCCGGCAACGGCCTGGTCGCCGTTGCCCTTCCCTGCCACCGCCCTTGTACGTGGCGGTGGCGGGGATGCTAGATTGCACCCTCGCCGTTGCCGGCGGTGGCGTCGGGAAACGTCACCCTGCCGCGCCCGGACCACAGGTCCCGGCCATGCGTATCAATGATTTACGTCACGTCGTCTTCTAGAGGGGAGCAGGATGTCGCACGTCTCAACGATCACCGCCGCGCGCCGGTGGCTGCCGATTGCCCTGGCACTGGCGCTGGCCGCCTGCTCGGGCAAGGAAGAAACGCCCGCACCGGCCCCCGCCGCCGCACCCACGTCCGCTGCTCCGGCCGCCCCGGTGGTCGCCGCCAAGGTGCAGTCGATGGGCACCGAGCAGCTGCGTGAGTCGGCCAGCCAGGCCCTGCGCGAAAACCGCATGTACGCGCCGGCCGGCGACAACGCCATCGAGTACTACCTCGCCCTGCGCGACAAGACCCCGGACGACGCCTCGGTGAAGAGCGCGCTGACCGACCTGCTGCCCTACACCCTGATCGCCGCCGAACAGCACCTGGGCCGCGAGGACTACACCGAAGCGCAGCGCCTGGTGGCGCTGATCGAGAAGGTGGATGCGTCCGCGCCGGCGCTGCCGCGCCTGAAGGACGGCCTGGCCAAGGGCGTGCAGAACGCTGCCAAGCGCACCGAGGCCGAAGCCGAGAAGGCGAAGAAGGAGGCCGAGGACCGCAGCAAGCAGCAGACCGAACAGCAACGCCTGAGCGAGCAGCGCGCCAAGGAAGCCGACGCCGCCAAGCAGATCGCCGCGCAGCAGGATGCCGCCCGCCGCGACAATGAGCGCCAGGAAGCCGAGCGCCAGGCCGCCGCCCGCCGCGAAGCCGAGCAGAAGCAGCAGCAGGCCGCCGCCCAGCAGGCCAGCGCCGCGCGCCAGGCCGCCGCACCCGCAGCGCCCACCCTGCGCCCGGTCAGCACACCGGCGCCGCGCTATCCAGGCGAAGCGCTGCGCTCGGGAACCTCCGGCGAAGTGCTGGTGGAGATCACCGTCGGCACCGACGGCTCGGTGGTGAACGCTCGCGTGCTGCGCGCGACGCCGGGGCGCGTGTTCGATCGTGAAGCCCTGAACGCCGTGAAGCGCTGGCGCTTTGAGCCGGTCAGCGCGCCGGTGACCACCCGCCGCACGCTGGTGTTCGCGCCGGGCAACAACTGAACGAAAAAGGGGACGGAGGGGATTAAGTCGTTTCTGCCCCTGCAATGACGCCAAGGCCCGGCATGTCCGGGCCTTGTCCGTTTCAGGCCACTCCATCGATCAGGCGTTGCAGTGCCGGATCGCGCGCCGCCAGCACCTGGAACAGGCCCAGCGCGTGCAGGCCCGGCAGCAACGCACGCAGGTCGGCTTCAGCAGTGGCGCGTGTGGCAGGATCGCTGGCCGGATCCTGCCAGTCGCGGACGCTGGCCAGGAAAGCACCGACACTGCCTTTGCGCACGGTGAGACCGTTCACCTGCACGTCGTTCTGATGGTCGGGAAGAATGTCCTGTGGCTGCATGGGGAAGCGCTCCGTTGAAGTGGGCTCCAGTGTCGGGGCCCGGACGCGACGTTTCTGCCGTATAACTGCCAATCGATATGGCAGATCAGACAACCACCGCATTGCTCGACCCCGCGTTGGCCGATGCCTCCGACGGACCGGTGGTGCTGGCGGCCCGGCTGCGCCAGCGCGGTGTGCGTCGCACGGGCCGCCACCGTCATGCGCGTGGGCAGCTACTGGGTGCGCACCAGGGGCTGCTGCGGATCGCCGCCGACGACCTGCACTGGCTGCTGCCTGCAGGTCACGTCGCCTGGATACCGCCCTTGCTGCCCCACGCGCTGCTGGGCGCAGACGGGTTCAATGGCTGGAGCCTGTACTTCAACGCCGAGGCCTGCCTGGGTCTGCCCGCCACACCACGCATCTTCCAGCCAGATGCGCTGCTGCAGGCGGCGGCAGCACGTGCGCTGCAATGGCCCCATCGGCCGCTGGATGCTGCACAGGCACGACTGGCCGGTGTGATCGCCGATGAGATCGCCAGCAGTACGCCATTGCCATTGGCCCTGCCACAACCGCGCGACCGCCGCCTGCGCCGGATCGCCGCCGCGCTGGCTCGCGCGCCGCACGACAACCGCAGCGTCGACGACTGGGCCGCGAGCAGCGGCCTGTCCAGCCGCAGCCTGGCCCGCCACTGGCTGGCCGAGACCGGCATGACGCTGGGCCAATGGCGGCAACGACTGCGCGTGCTGCTGGCGCTGCCACGCCTGCTGTCCGGCGAGCCGGTGATCAGCGTCGCGCTGTCGATGGGCTACGACACGCCCAGCGCCTTCATCGCCGTGTTCAAGCGCGAGATGGGCGTGACGCCTGCGCGGTATGGAAAAGGATGACGCATTCAACCCTCCCACCGTAGTTCCTCGCGACCTATGCTGGTTGTCGACCTCAAGAGGAAAATAGATGAAGTACGACGACGCCAGCTGGCATTCCGACGGCGATTTTCCCGCCGAGCTTGCCCCCGAGGCCGGTGCAACGCATATCGGCATGTACGTGGCATGGCTCCTACTGCGCGGTATGGCAAGTGAGGAACTGGCAGAGGACATGCAGGAGGAACTGGAATCCTTGACCCGGCGTAGGATGACACCCGGTCAGTTCCTGCTGGTGTGTGATGGCAAGTTCCTTGACGAAATGATCAACGATGAGGCGAACGCATTCACGCTGGAATACTACGACGCGGATGACTGCCTGTATCCCGATGACTACATCGAATTGCTGGCAGACGATCTCCCTTCGCTGTACCACGTCGCCGATACCTGGGAGAACTTCGACCGGCTGGCACCGGTGATCACCCAGCGCTTCGCCACTTGGCAGACAACGCGATCCTGAAAGCAACGAGGCCCGGACTGACCGGGCCTCGTTTCATATCCGCCGTGTATGGCCCGGCGCTACCAGCGGCGGTCAGCCGGAGATCGCCAGGCGCTCGTTGTGGTAACGACGCACGGCGGCGAACCACAGCACGGCGGCCAGGCCGAGGCTGGCGCCGAGATAGATGGCCCAGACCGCCGGCGTGATCGTCTCGTGGCGGATCACCTTCAGCAGCATCTGGTTCTGCGACAGGAACGGCACGGCGTACTGCCACAGCTCGCTCTTCAGCGGATAGGCCACCAGCGCGTAGCCGGGCATCATCGGCAACAGCATCAGCCAGGTCATGTGGCTCTGCGCTTCCTTCATGCTCTTGGCCGCGGCCGACAGGAAGGTCAGCAGCGAGGTGCCGATCATCAGCATCGGCAACATCACCAGCAGCATCTGCAGCATCGAACTGACGTTCATGTTGAACTGGCGGCCGATGTTGCCGGGTGCGATCTGTGCGCTCACCTTGAACGCCACCAGGGTCAGCAGCAGCGACACGAACCCGACCACGCAGGCGGCCGCGATCTTGCCGCTGACAATGGCGCTGCGCGAGCCCGGTGTGGCCAGCAACGGCTCCAGTGACTGTCGCTCACGCTCGCCGGCGGTGGCGTCCATCACCAGATAGGCACCGCCGATGAACGAGGTCAGCGTGAGCAGTACCGGCAGCAGCATCGACAGGATCATGCCGCGCTTGGCCTCGGCACTGGCCAGGTCCTGGCGCGCCACCTCCAGCGGCCGTGCGACCTGCGCGTCGATGCCACGCGCCATCAGGCGCAGCGCACCGACCTGGCCGTTGTAGGTCGCCAGTGCCGCCTCCAGGCGCGCGCTGGGTACTTCTGCGGCGCGACGGGTACTGTCCTTGATCACCTCCACCAGCGCCGGCTTGCCATCGGCCCAGTCCTTGCCGAAGTCATCGCTGATGCGCAGCGCCACGTCGATCTCCTGGCTGCGGATGGCCTCGGCCAGGTCCTTCGGTGCCGGAGCGGTGTTCAGCCCCTGCGCGGCGAGGAAACGCACCAGATTGGGGGCGTTGTCCGCACCGATGGTCGGAATCTGCAGCGGTTGTTCGATCTGGGTGCGCACCCGGCTCTCAGCCAGCTTGCCCATGCCCAGCAGCAGCACCGGGTACAGCAGCGGCCCGAACAGGAGGGTCAGCGCCAGCGTGCGGCGGTCGCGCGACAGGTCACGCAGCTCCTTGCGCATCACCGTCATCAGGGTCGACATCATGCTCATGCGTGCAGGCCCTCTTCGCTGCCGATCAGTTTCACGAACGCATCTTCCAGGTTGGATTCGCCGGCCTGCGTACGCAGTTCATCGGCGCTGCCGGCGGCCATCACCGTGCCCTTGGCGATGATCACGATGTGATCGCACAGCGCACCCACCTCCTGCATGATGTGACTGGACAGGATCACGCAGCGGCCTTCCTCGCGCAGCCCCAGCAGGAACCGGCGCAGCGCGCGGGTGGTCATCACGTCCAGGCCGTTGGTGGGTTCATCGAGGATGACGTTGCGCGGGTCGTGTACCAGCGCGCGGGCAATCGCGGTCTTGGTGCGCTGGCCCTGCGAGAAGCCATCGGTCTGGCGATCAAGGATGTCGCCCATGTCCAGGGCATGCGACAGCACCTCGATGCGTTCGCGGATGTGCTGGGCCGAGAGGCCATGCAGTTCGCCGAAGTAGGCGATGTTCTCGCGCGCGGTCAGGCGCTTGTACACGCCACGCGCATCGGGCAGCACCCCCAGGTGGCGGCGTACCTCCACCGGGTTGCGCGCTGCATCGATGCCATCGACGCTGATGCTGCCCTGGTCGGGCGTCATCAGCGTGTACAGCATGCGCATGGTGGTGGTCTTGCCGGCACCATTGGGGCCCAGCAGGCCGGTGATGCGGCCATCCTCGGCGCGGAAGCCGACGTTGGCGACCGCCTGAATGCGCCCCGTACGGGTGTCGAAAGCCTTGTGCAGGTTGTCGGCGACGATCATGGTTCCCATCCGTTGAACGAGGTGAACGCCGGCACATAGCTCAGCGTGTCCAGGCAGCCGGCATCCAGCGCCTTGGCATCGGTCGTGTCGATGAACTGGCCAAGCAGGCGCGGCATGCAACCAGCCGCCAGCGTGCCGTGGCCCTGGCCGCGTGCGACCAGCGTGCGTCCATTGGGCAGGCCCTTGAGGACCTGCTCGGCATAGCGCGGCGGCGTCACCGGGTCCAGCTCACCGGACAGCAGCAGCGCCGGTACGTCACTGCGCAGCGGCACGGCATTGGCTGCCGGTGCCGGCCGGTGCGGCCAAACCGGGCAGGCGGCGAAGAAGGCACTGGCCACGTCGTTGCCGAACAGGCGCTCGGGATCCTCGGCCGGCGCGTGGTAGCGCGGCGCATCTTCGCTGCAGATCACCGACCACTGCATGCCACGGTTGATCTGGAAATCCATGCTGCGGTTCGCACCGCGTGCCAGCGACGCCAGCGGTGCGTAGCGGCCGTGCGCGGCTTCATCGAGAACCAGCGGCAGCAGCGAGGAATACTGCGGCACATAGGAGAAGGCGAACGCCAGGCCGATCACGCTGTCCGGACTCAGCACATCCTGCCGGGTCTGGTTGGTGCCGGGGTCGCGATACTCCACTGAGACCGGGGCGCGGCGCAGGGTCTCGACCACGCTGCGCAGCTGCGCACGGGTGTCGGTCGGGAAGCGCTTGCTGCAGGCGGCATCCTTGCGGCACTGCGCCGACTGCAGGGCGATCGCATCCTCGAACGTGGTGGCGAAATCGCCGCCCACCACCAGCTCGTTCGGCACCACGCCATCGATGACGATGCTGCGCGTGTGCTGTGGATAGGCACCGGCATAGCGTTGGGCTACGCGGGTACCGTAGGAGCCGCCGACCAGGTTGATGCGCTCGACGCCCAGCGCCTGACGCACCGCATCCAGATCAGCAATCGCCTCGCTGGTGGTGTAGAAGCGCGCATCGGCACGCCCCTGCAGCGAGGCGGCGCAGCGCTCGGCGTAATCGCGCAGCGAGGCTTCCGTGGGTGCGGCATCCTCGTCCATGGCCAGCTCCTTGCCATCCGCGCCAAGGCAGTTGAGGGGGTTGGAGCCGCCGGTACCGCGCTGGTCGACGAGGAAGATGTCGCGCTGCTTGCGCACCTGGCGCAGCGCGGTATCGACGATGACCGCCACTTCGCTGGCGGCCTGGCCGGGGCCACCGGCCAGGAAGAACACCGGGTCGGGCTGGCTGGAGCCGCTGCTGCCCGATTCCAGCCAGGCGATGCGCAGGCCGATGCGTCGGCCTTCGGGCTGGGCCCGGTCCTCCGGTACCTGCAGGGTGGCACACTGCGCTTCCACGTTGGCACTGGCACCTACCGTGGACAGCGTGCAGGGCTGGAAGTCGATCGTGCCGAAACGGCGGCTGGGTCCATCGCTGGCGCCTTCGACGCCGGGTGACGGTGGCTGGCTGCAACCGGCAAGCATCAGGCTGGCCAACGTTGCGGCCAACGCGAGGTGGTGTCTTTGCATCGTGCTCGTTTCCCCTGGAGGACGTTCCTGGCAACCACGACGGGCTGCCGCGGAAGATGTGACTCAACTTACACGGGCACGGCGTCGTCGGCGATGGGCAGACGCGAAATCTCCGCCGGCGTGGCGCAGGCCAGGCGATCGCGGCCCTCGGCCTTGGCCCGGTACAGCGCCGCATCGGCCGCCGCCAGCAGCGTGGACAGGTCGCCTTGGCCTTCGTCCATCGCCAGACCGATGCTGGCGGTGACCGTCACCGGTCCGGTGGCCAGGCGCGCCGGGCACCGCTGCAGAGCGGCACGGATCGCTGCGGCCCCTGCCATTGCATCGCCCTGCGTGCTGCCGGCCATCACCAGCACGAACTCCTCACCGCCGTAACGGCCCAGCAGGGCGTCGTGGCCCGGTGCACAGCGCTGCAGCAGCGCTGCGAAATGGCGCAGTACCTGGTCACCTGCCAGATGGCCCCAGCGGTCATTGATCTGCTTGAAGTGATCGACATCCACCAGCAGCAGCGCCAGCGGCCGTCCCTGCCGGCGCAGCCGCTGCAACTGCGCCTGGCCATCGGCCAGCACCGCGCTGCGGTTGAGCAGCCCGGTCAGGCCATCGGTGCGCGCCGCATGCCGCAGATCGACCAGCATGCGTTCGACCAGCAGCAGCACCATCGCGAAGCAGCGTGCCAGTTCCAGCATCACTCCGGCGATGTAGGTGGCGAACATCGGCGAACCGGTGCGCATGATGTCCTCGCCGGCATCCGGGGCCACCGGCAGGAACAGGCGCACGGCATACGATGTGGCTTCGGCCAGGAACACCGCAGCGGCCAACCGGCAACTGGTGCGTTGCTGGGCCGGGGCATGGCGCAGCAGCAGCCAGGCGATCCAGCCATCGACAACCAGCGCGAACACGCTGAACACCTGCAGGCGCACGCCCAGGTTTGGCCATGGCACCAGGAAGGCAAAGATGCAGGCCATGAACGCGGCCGCCATCAACAACGGCCGCCACAGCGGCAACGGCTGCTCCAGGTGCAGCGCCACGCCGCGCAGCATCATCAGCGCGCACCCGGCCATCGCTGCATTGCCGGCCAGCACCGCCGGCGCCAGTGGCAGATAGGGACGCAGCGCCAGCAGGGTCACGCCCAGGGTGAGCAGCCACAGGCTGGCGGTCCACTGGCGCAGCACCGGCTGCCCGCGCAGCACGACCAGCAGCAGCGAGAACCCCACGGCAATGCCGATGCAGAGCAGGAAGCCAAGCACGGTGATGGTGCGGAAATCCAGTGACATGCAGCGCTCATCGGCCGGGGCGGCGCGCGCATCTTAGCGCCTTGCAGCGCGATTCCCGCGGCGTTCCTCGGCTCGAGGGTGATGCGGGGTCTGAAAACGGCGAGCATGGCGGCCGGCGCATGCGCAGAATCCGCGGGAAACCAAGGAGACGCCCATGCATGCGTGGTACCTCGGTGGCATCGACCACCGCCCCTTCCTGCCCCTCTTCGAGATGAGTGACATCGCGCTCGCTGCGCTGGGAATCCAGCGTCGCTGGGCAGGTGATTCGGGAGGACACCCCTGCCGGATCAGCCTGAGCGATCCTCCCCGCGGCAGCGAACTGCTCCTGCTGTCCCATGTGCACCTGCCGCTGCACTCGCCCTATCGCGCCTCCGGCCCGATCTTCGTGCAGCGCGGCGTGATCCGTTGCGTACTGCCCGCCGGGCAGGTGCCACCTTATGTGCAGCGCCGCCTGATCTCGCTGCGCGCCTATGACGCAGCGGCGCTGATGCGCAGTGCGCAGGTCTGCGCCGGCACCGAGGTCGCCACGCAGCTGGACACGATCTTCGCCGATCCAGCGGTGGCCTTTGTCCAGCTGCACAACGCGGCACACGGCTGTTTCTCATGCCAGGCAGATCGGGTTGGCATCAACGCCACGTAATGCCACCTCCATGACGTGATCGACGGCACGCCGATCACGTGACCATTGGCGCATCCGTTCAGCACCACGTGAAGCCTGCGGGAAGGGCTTCACATGCACAGTCACGGATCGGCACTTCCATGGTTCCGCCGCCCGCACCACGACTCGATACTCGCTGTGGTGCCGCCGCAAGTCCGCTGCGCAGCGCAACTCCTGCGGTCACCGTTCCCTTTCGACGACCACAAGGATGCGCCATGTCATTCCGATCCACACCGTTGCTGCTGGCCACCACGTTCGCCGCCGCAGGCCTGAGCCTGGCCGGCACTGCGGCCGCCCACGGCACCATGACCACGCCGGTCAGCCGCGTCTACGCCTGCTTCCAGGGCAATCCCGAGAACCCGACCAATCCGGCCTGTGCCGCCGCCAAGGCGATCGGCGGCTCGCAGGCGTTCTACGACTGGAATGGCATCAACCAGGCCAACGCCAATGGCAACCACCAGGCGGTGGTGCCCGATGGCAAGCTGTGCAGCGGCAACAACCCGACCTTCCGCGGCCTGGACGTGGACCGCAGTGACTGGCAGACCACGCCGATCCAGCCCGACGCGAATGGCAGGTTCACTTTCGTGTTCAAGGCCACCGCGCCGCATGCCACGCGTGACTGGCGCTTCTTCGTCACCCGCGAAGGTTGGCAACCGGGCAGCCCCTTGCGCTGGGCCGACCTGCAGGAATTCTGCACACTCGGCAATACGCCGCTGTCGGCCGATGGCACCTACAAGCTGCAGTGCACGCTGCCGCAGCGCAGCGGCCAGCACGTGATCTACAACACCTGGCAGCGCTCGGATTCGACCGAAGCGTTCTACACCTGCATGGACGTGCGCTTCCAGGGCGGTGGCACCACGCCGGCACCGCAGTGGCAGGATGCCGGCCCGGTCACCGCGCGCGGCGAGTTGCCGGTGGGAACTACACTGGCGCTGCGCGTGTTCAATGCAAACGGCAATGACGTGGAACGCGTTGAGGCCACGCTGGCCGGCGGCCAGACGGCGGCCGCGCAGTGGCCGTTGGTGCTTGCCCGCAAGGTCAATGGCAGTGCCCAGCACGCGCGCGTGGGCGTGCTCGCCAATGGCGTGATCACGCCGACCGCCTCGGCCACCGACAACCGCGTGTACCTGAAGGATGGCAACCGCTTCCAGCTCGACACGAAGGTGCCGGACCCGGGCACGCCGTCGCCGGGCGGTGATTTCGACCATGTGTACCCCGCCGGTATCGGCAGCTACGTGCCGGGCCAGACCGTGGTGAAGGGCACCGACGGCAAGCTGTACGCCTGCCGCCCGTTCCCGGAGGGTGCCTGGTGCAACGTCAATGCCGAGGCATACCGGCCGGGCGTGGGTGCCGCCTGGCGGGATGCGTGGATCGCGTACTGATCATACGGTCGAGAGGCGGTGCCACTGCATCGCCTCTCGCCTGCAGGAAGTGGGTACGACTGCGCAGAAGCACTTTCGCGGCCGCGAGTTTCGTACTGTTCCTATGGTGATCGTCAGTTCGCATGTGAAGACTCCTCCCGGCAGTTCCACCCTTCCAGAGGAGATCTCCATGCATCTGTCCCATCGGGCCGCGCTCGCGCTGTCCGCCATCGCTGGCCTGGCCCTGTCCGGCGGCGCCTTCGCCCACGGCACCATGTCCAAGCCGCTCAGCCGCGTGAAGCAGTGCTACGAGGGCAACCCGGAGAACCCGACCAACCCGGCCTGCGCTGCGGCCAAGGCCATTGGTGGCGCGCAGCCGTTCTATGACTGGAACGGCGTCAACCAGGCGGCCGCGCACGGCAACCATCAGGCCGTCGTTCCGGATGGCCAGTTGTGCAGTGGTGGCAACAGCAAGTTCCGCGGCCTCGACCTGAACCGCAGCGACTGGCCGACCTCGCCGATCCGCGCCGATGCACGCGGCCGGTACACCTTTGAATTCCTTGCACCGGCACCGCACGCCACCCGCGAGTGGAAGTTCTACGTCACCCGTGACGGCTGGAAGGCCAGCGACGGTCTGCGCTGGTCGGACCTGGAAGCGTTCTGCACGCTGGGCAACGTGCCGCTGTCCGAGGGCGGTGTCTACAAGCTGGACTGCCCGCTGCCCAAGCGCAGCGGCCAGCACATCATCTACAACACCTGGCAGCGCTCGGATTCGGGTGAAGCCTTCTACACCTGTGTGGACGTGCGCTTCGAAGACGGTGATGGCGTCACCCCGCCGCCGCAATGGCAGGATGCCGGCCCGGTCACCGCGCGCGGTGCATTGGAAGCAGGCACCACGGTGACCCTGCGCGTGTTCAACGCCAACGGCAACGATCTGGAACGTCCGGAAATCACCCTGGCCGCCGGCCAGACTGCTGCAGACCAGTGGCCGCTGGCGCTGGCGCGCAAGGTCAACGGCAACGCCCAGCACGCCCGGGTGGGTGTAATGAGGAACGGCGTCATCACGCCGGTGGCGTCGGCGACCGGGAACCGTGTCTATCTCAAGCCGGGCAACCGCTTCGAACTGGAAACCCGGATTCCGGGGCCGGGCCCGATCGATCCGCCGGGCGGCGACTACGATTTCGTGTACCCGGCCGGTATCGGCAGCTACAAGCCTGGCGAGACCGTGGTGAAGGGCACCGATGGCACGCTGTACGCCTGCCGCCCGTTCCCGGAAGGCGCCTGGTGCAACATAAATGCCGATGCCTACCGCCCGGGCACCGGGTTCGCCTGGCGGGATGCCTGGATCGCGTACTGAGGCAGGCACCGGGGGCGGCATGACGCCGCCTCCGGTGGGTATTTCCAGGCGTCGTGGGGTTGCCGGCCAGCGGCCGGCACCAACCGGACCTATTTGCTGCTGACGTACTTCTCGCGGCGGATCTGCGGGTTGCCCAGGCCAGCCGCCTTGAGCAGCTCGGCGCAGGCATCGACCATGTCCGGGTTGCCGCACAGGTAAGCGATGTCGGTGGCCGGGTCCGGCGAGAAACCAGCCAGGGCCTGCTGCACGTAGCCGTGCTGCACGTCCGGGTGCGGATCGGCCGGCAGTTCGCGCGACAGGCACGGCACATAACGGAAGTTCGGATGTTTTTCGGCGAAGCTGTAGAAATCTTCGCTGTACAGCAGCTCACCCGGGCTGCGCGCGCCCTGCAGCAGCACGATCTGCACACCGCGCTCGGCCATGGCCTTTTCCAGCAGCGGCAGCATCGAGCGGTACGGGGTAACGCCGGTACCAGTGGCGATCAGCAGGTAACGGGCGTTGTGATCACCGGGATTCAGGCAGAACCGGCCATAGGGGCCGGACGCACTGATCTGGCCGCCCTGCTCCAGCGCCTCGAACAGCGCCGTGGCGGCGCCGCCGGGCACGAAACTGACCGCGATATCCACTGCCTCGCCCGGGCCCAGCGCGTGGTCGTGGATGGTCGCCAGCGAGTAGCTGCGCTTGGTTTCGGTGCCGTCGGCGTAGCTGAAATGGACCTGGATGAACTGGCCGGGCTGGAAATCCAGCGGCTGTCCATCGTCACGCACGAACTGGTAGTGGCCGACGGTCGGGGCCAGCATGCGGCAGCCGACCAGCTTGAGGGGGAATTGAACAGGCACGACTTTTCGGGACAGTGTGTAGCCGGGGCAAGCCCTCGGGGTCTTCTATAATAGCCCCTCCCCGCCCCCTCTCCAGCGCCAGCCCATGGGCGCGAAGGCTTCGAGCTTGGCATCCCAGAACGATACGGCGCCCGCCCTGCGCGTGCGCGACCTGCGCAAGACCTACGACAACGGCACCCAGGCCCTGAAGGGGGTTTCCCTGGAAGTGGCCCCGGGCGACTTCTTCGCCCTGCTCGGCCCCAACGGTGCCGGCAAGTCGACCCTGATCGGCATCATCAGCTCCCTGGTCAACCTCAGCGAGGGCCAGGTGGAAGTGTTCGGCAGCGACCTGGTGCGCAACCGCAGCGCCACCATGCGCCTGATCGGCCTGGTGCCGCAGGAAATCAACTTCAACCTGTTCGAGAAACCTTTCGACATCCTGGTGAACTACGCCGGTTTCTACGGCGTGCCGCGCGAGGAAGCCGAAAAGCGTGCCGAAGAGGAACTGAAGCGTGCGCATCTGTGGGAAAAGGCGCAGGTGATGAGCCGCACCCTGTCCGGCGGCATGAAGCGTCGGCTGATGATCGCGCGCGCGATGATGACCCGCCCGCGCCTGCTGATCCTGGACGAGCCGACTGCCGGCGTGGACATCGAGATCCGCCGCGACATGTGGCGCGTGCTGAAGGAGATCAATGCCGCCGGTACCACGATCATCCTCACCACGCACTACCTGGAAGAGGCCGAGTACCTGTGCCGCCACCTGGCAATCATCAACCACGGCCAGATCGTCGAGCAGGGCCCGATGCGCGCCCTGCTGGCCAAGCTGGACGTGGAAGGCTTCCTGCTGGACATCGATGGCGAACTGCCGGCGCAGCTGCCGGTGATCGAAGGCGCGACGTTGACCGCCCCCGATCCGCACACGCTGGACATCGACATGCCGCGCGCGATGGACCTCAACCGCGTGTTCGCCACGCTGAACGAGGCTGGCATCCGCGTGCGTTCGATGCGTACCAAGAGCAACCGCCTGGAGGAGCTGTTCGTGCGCCTCACCGGCAACCTGGAGACTTCCGCATGAGCACCACCGAGCTGACCGACGGCCAGCGCAACCGCGTCGCGCTGATGACCATCGTGCGCCGCGAAGTCGCCCGCATCATGCGCATCTGGGGCCAGACCCTGGTGCCGCCGGCGATCACCATGACCCTGTACTTCCTGATCTTCGGCAACCTGATCGGGTCGCGCGTGGGTGACATGGGCGGCTACAGCTACATGCAGTTCATCGTGCCGGGCCTGGTGATGATGAGCGTGATCCAGAACAGCTACGGCAACATCAGCTCCTCGTTCTTCGGCGCCAAGTTCGGCCGCCACGTGGAAGAACTGCTGGTCAGCCCGATGCCGAACTGGGTGATCCTGTGGGGCTACGTGGCCGGTGCTGTGCTGCGCGGCCTGATGGTGGGCGTGATCGTGCTGATCATCGCGATGTTCTTCACCCCGGTGCGCATTCCGCACCCCATCGTGATGCTGACCACGGTGATCCTGGGCGCGACGATCTTCTCGCTGGCCGGCTTCATCAACGCGGTGTACGCCAAGAAGTTCGACGACGTGGCGATCGTGCCGACCTTCATCCTGACCCCGCTGACCTACCTGGGTGGCGTGTTCTATTCGGTGAAGCTGCTGCCGACCTGGGCCGAGGCGGCCACGCACGCCAACCCGATCTTCTACATGGTCAACGCGTTCCGCTATGGCCTGCTGGGCAGCAGCGACGTACCGCTGCCGGTGGCCTACGGCCTGATGATCGGCTTCGTGGTGGTGCTGACGGCGCTGGCGCTGTGGCTGCTGCGCCGTGGCGTGGGCATGCGCAGCTGAGTTCTGCGTGCAGGGCCTGCGGCCCTGCACCCGCCGAATCAACGTCAACGTCAACTTCAACGGCAAAAGCTGACTATCCGGGGGATGGCGGGGTGGGTCCGGTTGCGGCTCACACCCCCGCAACCGGACCCACCCCGCCTTCGACAGATTGCCGCTGCTGTTGGTGGGTGTCGACCTTGGTCGACACTGTAGATCCACGCCATGCGTGGATGGAGCGTTCACGGTAAGGTCGACGCTCCGCTCTTCTCGTTCGGGATTGCGGCTAGGCTGTGGCGATGAACATCACTTCCATTCCGCTGGACAAGGCCGTGTCGGACGGCCCCATCGATGCCTTCAGCCATGCGTTGCTGGGCGATTCGCCCACGTTGGAGGAGGTGCTGGAATACCTGGCCTCACAGCACGCGGCTGATCCTCGGTATCGCTATCTATGCACGCTCGATGACGCCGGCCAGTGCCGCTACACCAGCATGCACGCGTCAGACGACGCACGCATCGCGCTGTACGAGGACGAGGACCCGGCAACCCCCGAAGATGCGTTGGCGGCACGCGGGCGGTTGCTGGCGCATGTCGTCGCGCAACTCGAGCATTCCTCTCATCGACTGGAATGGAGCGCGCTGGCGGGCACGCTGATGTGCAATGACGCAGACATCGAGGCACTGGTCGCGGCCAATGCCACACCGGGCCACATCGTCGACGATGTGGTCTGCGTGCAGCAGGTGCCCGTGGACCGCGATGACCTGCTGATCGCCGCCCTGCCCAACGGTTACTTCAGCGCGGACTGGGACCCCTTCCAGAATCACGCCCTGATCCGGCACCTGCAGGAGCGATACGACTACCGTCTGTTCGGGCTTGGCGCGTCGTGGCTGGGCTTCCAGCGCGACAGCGCGCCGTTGCCTGCAGAAGCGAGTGCTCTGGTCGCGGATCTGCAGCACACCTATGCCGCAGGAACGGATGACACCTGGTCACAACTGGCTGCAACCCTGGCCACCCGCACCACACTGCTGTTGGGCTACACCGAAGACTTCAGCGAACAACTGCCCTGAGCACCGCTCTACACGAGCGGGCGCAGCGAGCGACCCGCTTCCGCTCTTGATCTGCTTTCCGTGGTGGCCGCGCCCGGAACATGTCCGTGGCCGGGCGGGTAGGTTGTGCAGGGGCGTGAGCCGCATGGGCCCGAGGCATGCCTCGGGCGGGTTGGGCAGGACGCCCAACCCCGGTCTTGCCGTGTGCGCAGGAAAGCGCACGCGAGCAAGCGGCGACCGAGCTTACGGGGACGTACTTGCAGCGTCCCCTGCGCGGCCTACCCGCCCGGCCTACCCCAATGAACAGTGCTTTCCGCGAACCACCACGAGGTGCTCCGCCGTTGGCCGCAATCTCCGGCACAATCGCAGTTCTGATTCCCCCAGAACACGGTGAACCTGCAATGCGCATCCTGATCCTCGGCGCCGGCGGTACCGGCGGTTACTTCGGTGGTCGCCTGGCCCAGGCCGGCGTGGACGTGACCTTCCTCGTGCGCCCCGCCCGCGCAGCGCAGCTGGATCGCGATGGCCTGGTCATCCGCAGCCCCATCGGCGATGCCCGCTTCCCGGTGCAGCACGTCACTGCCGACGCGCTGCCAGCGCTCGCCGCGCAGAAGCCGTTCGATCTGGTCATTCTCAGCTGCAAGGCCTATGACCTGGACAGTTCGATCGATGCCATCGCGCCGGCAGTCGGTGTGAACACCACCGTGCTGCCAATCCTCAACGGCCTGCACCACTACAACGCACTGGACCTGCGCTTCGGCCGCGAGGCGGTGCTGGGTGGCCTGTGCTTCATCAGCGCCACCAAGGCCACTGACGGCGCCGTGCTGCATCTGGGCAAGCCAGCCAAGCTCACCTTCGGCGAGCGCGATGGCGGCGCGATCTCCGCGCGCGTCCGTGCCTTCGCCGCCGCCTGCGCACAGGCCAGTCTTGATCACCTGGCCAGCGAACGCATCGGCCAGGAACAGTGGGTCAAGTACACCTTCCTGACCGCGCTGGCCGCTGCCACCTGCCTGCTGCGCGCCGACATCGGCACCATCGTCGCTACCCGCGATGGCGAGGCGATCGTGCGTGGCCTGTATGACGAGTGCCTGGCCGTGGCCGAGGCCGCCGGTGAGCCGATTCCCGAAGCCGCACAGGACACCGCACGCGGCACCCTGACCCAGTCCGGCTCTGCGTTGAAGGCCTCGATGCTGCGCGACCTGGAAGCAGGCCAGCAGGTCGAAGCCGAGCAGATCGTCGGCGACATGCTGGCGCGTGCCCGCAAGGCCGACCAGGAAGCCCTGCTGCTGCAGGTCGCCTATAGCAGCCTGCAGGCCTACCAGGCACTGCGCAGCGCGTGAGCTTCGCGTTGCAGGCCAACGCACTGCCGGCGCGGGTGCTGATCCTCGGCCTGGGCTGGAGCGGGTGCGTGCTGGCTACGCAGCTGCAGGCGCGCGGCGTGCAGGTTGCGGGGACGGTGCGTGATCCGGCAGCGGCGCCCAACGATGGCCTGCATCGACACCGGCTGCATGCCGACGCCTCGCCTTCGCCGTCCCTGCTCGAGGAAATCGCGCAGGCCAACGCCGTGTTGTGCAGCGTGCCGCCAGATGCCAGGGGTGACCCGGCACTGCGCCTGCTGTTGCCCGCGCTGCAGGCCAGCCCGGCATTGCGCTGGGTCGGCTATCTGTCGTCGACCTCGGTGTATGCCGACCGCGCCGGCGGTTGGATCGAAGAGCGCAGCGCGGCCGATGCCACTGAAGCGGCCGGCGTGCAGCGCTTGCTCGCGGAAGCACAATGGCGCGCACTGGCCGGACAACACGGCATCGCCTCGGCGGTGTTCCGCCTGCCCGGCCTGTACGGGCCGGGCCGCAATGCGCTGATGCAGTTGGCACAGGGGCGTGCACGCCACGTGGTGCGGCCCGGGCTGGTGTTCAACCGCCTGCATGTGCAGGACCTGGCGGCGGTCATCATCGCCGCGATGCAGCGCCCCACCGCACAAGGGTTGTACCTGCCCAGTGACGACGAGCCGGCGCCACCGCAGGACGTACTGGCCTTCGCCGCGCAGCTGGGCGGGGTCGCGCTGCCGCCGGCCGTGGCCTGGGACGATCCGGCGCTGAGCCCGGCACTGCGGCGCTTCTACGAGAGCAACAAGCGCATCGACAGTCGTGGCACGCGTGAAGCATTGGGATGGGAACCACGGTTTCCGAGTTACCGTGAAGGCCTGCGCGACCTGCTCCGGTAGTGCCGGCCGCTGGCCGGCACTACCCGATCAACCGGCGTCAGGCAGGCGGAAGAACGCGCGCGTGGCGGCAGTGGCATTGGCCGCGGTCACCGCAACGTCCTCGCCACGGTCACGTGCCAGCTCTTCCACGATGTGCGAGAGGAACATCGGTTCGTTGCGGCGATCCTTCGGCATCGGCTTCAGCGTGCGCGGCAGCAGGTACGGCGCGTCGGTCTCGATCATCAGGCGGTTGGCCGGGATGTTCTTCACCAGTTCGCGCAGGTGCGCGCCGCGGCGCTCGTCACACAGCCAGCCAGTGATGCCGATGTACCAGTCCTGGTCGAGGTAATCGAACAGCTCATCGCGTTCGCCGGTGAAGCAATGCACCACCGCCGGGCCGATGCGGCCTTCGAAGTTCTTCATCTGTGCCATGAAATCGGCATGCGCGTCGCGCTGGTGCAGGAACAGGGGCTTGCCATTGTCCGCGGCCAGCTGCAGCTGTCGCTCGAACGCACGGTGCTGGGCCGGGCGCGGCGAGAAATCACGGAAGTAGTCCAGCCCACACTCCCCCACCGCCACCACTTGCGGTTGGGCATGCAGCGCGCGCATCTCCGCATCGCATTCCTCGGTGTATTCCACCGCGTGGTGCGGGTGCACGCCGGCGGTGGCGTACAGGAAGGCGGGGTGCTGCTGCGCCAGCTGCACGGCCAGCGGCGAGTGCTCGCGGCTGGCACCGGTGATGACCATCTGCACCACGCCGGCCTGGCGCGCACGGTCCAGCACGGCGTCACGGTCGCGGTCGAAGGAATCGTGGGTCAGGTTGGCGCCGATATCGATCAGGTGCATGGTCATCGCGGGGGAAAAGTGCCCGCGCATTGTACCTGCGCCCGCCGCGGCCCCTTATCCTTTGCACATGAACGCCCCGCTCTTCCCGATTTCCCCGCTGCTGCCGCAGATCCAGCAGCACCTGGCCATGCAGCCACGGCTGGTGCTGGAAGCCCCGCCCGGCGCCGGCAAGACCACCCAGGTGCCGCTGGCGCTGCTCGATGCACCGTGGCTGCAAGGCCGGAAGATCATCCTGCTGGAGCCGCGCCGGGTGGCCGCACGCAGCGCCGCGCTGTTCATGGCGCGGCAGCTGGGCGAGGATGTGGGCGGCACCATCGGCTACCGCATCCGTTTCGAGAACAAAGTCTCGGCGCGCACGCGCATTGAAGTCGTCACCGAAGGCATCCTGACCCGCATGCTGCAGGACGACCCGATGCTGGAAGAGGTCGGTGCGATCCTGTTCGACGAATTCCACGAGCGCCATCTCAGCGGCGACCTCGGCCTGGCGCTGGCGCTGGACGTGCAGGCGCAGCTGCGCGACGACCTGCGCCTGGTGGTGATGTCGGCCACGCTGGACGGCGAGCGCCTGGCACGCTTCCTTGATGCGCCGCGGCTGAGCAGCGAGGGCCGCAGCTACCCGGTGACGGTCAGCCATTTCCCGGCGCGCCGCGATGAGGCGCTGGAACTGCAGGTGCGCCGCGCGGTGCAACAGGCCCTGGCCGAACATCCCGGCGACCTGCTGGTGTTCCTGCCCGGCCAGCGTGAGATCGCGCGGGTGCAAGCCGGCCTGCAGGAATCCCTGGACAGCGGCGTGGAGGTGCTGGCGCTGCACGGCGAGCTGCCGGTGGAACAGCAGGCACGCGTGCTGCAGGCCGCCAGCGATGGCCGCCGCCGCGTGGTGCTGGCCACCAATGTGGCCGAGTCGTCGGTGACGCTGCCCGGCGTGCGCGTGGTGATCGACAGCGGCCAGGCACGCGAGCCGCGCTACGACCCCAACAGCGGTTTCACCCGGCTGGACGTGGTGGCCATCGCCCAGGCGTCGGCCGATCAGCGCGCCGGTCGTGCCGGTCGCGTGGCCGAAGGCGTGGCCTGGCGGCTGTGGCCGCAGTCGCAGCGGCTGGAGCCGCAGCGCCGCGCCGAGATCGACCAGGTGGAACTGGCCGGACTGGCGCTGGAACTGGCCGCCTGGGGCAGCAGCGACCTGCGCTTCCTCGATCCGCCACCTGCCGGCCCAATGAGCGCCGCGCGCGAACTGCTGCAGCGGTTGGGCGCGTTGTCCAGCCGTGGTGCGATCACCGCACTCGGCCGCCGCGTACTGGCGCTGGGCACGCATCCACGGATGGCGGCGATGCTGCTGGCAGCACCTGATGCCCGCGCGCAGGCGCTGGCCGCCGATCTGGCCGCCCTGCTGGAAGCCCGCGACCCGTTGCGCCAGGGCGGTGACGCGCTGGCGGCCCGCTGGCGCGCACTGGCCGCGTTCCGCAACGGCCGCGCGCCGGGCGACGCCAATCGCAGCGGGCTGGCCGCCATCGATGCCGCCGCCAAACAATGGCGACGTCGCCTGCGCTGCGATGCCGCGCCACCGGCCAGCATCGAGGCGCACGAGCTGGGTGACCTGCTCGCACATGCCTTCCCCGACCGGATCGGTGTCCAGCATCCCGGCGATCCACTGCGCTACCTGCTGGCCAATGGTCGCAGCGCGCGCCTGCACGAACTGAGCGACCTGCGTGGCGAACCGTGGCTGGTGGCCAGCGAGCTTCGCTTTGAGGCACGCGATGCGCTGCTGCTGCGTGCCGCACCGGTGGATGAAGGCCAACTGCGCAAGGCGTGGCCGGAGCGCTTCGTCACTGAAGACGTGGTGCGCTGGGACAGCGAGCGCCGCGCCCTGGTGGCACTGCGCGAGACCCGTTTCGACCGCATCGTGCTGGACAGCCGCTCGGCCGGCCGGGTCGATCCGCAGCACGCCGCGCAGGCCCTGACCGACGCGGTCGCCGAGCTCGGCCTGCAGGCCTTGCCGTGGACCGAAGGCCTGCGCCAGTGGCAGGCACGGGTGGAATCGCTGCGGCGCTGGATGCCGGAGCTGGACCTGCCCGACTGCAGCGACGACGCCCTGCTGGCCAACCGCGCGCAGTGGCTGCAGCCTGCGTTCGCCGGTAAGACGCGACTGGATGCGCTGGATGAATCCGGCTTCGGCGAAGCGTTGAAGTCCCCCCTGGAGTGGTCACAACGGCAGCTGGTCGAACGCCATGCGCCAATCCGCATCACCGTGCCGTCCGGGCTGGAGCGGCCGATCAGCTATGCGCTGGACGGCGAGAGCGGCGATCCGCTGCCACCGGTGCTGGCGGTGAAGCTGCAGGAACTGTTCGGCCTGGCGGATACGCCGCGCATCGCCGATGGCCGCGTGCCGCTGACCCTGCACCTGCTCTCCCCCGGCGGCCGCCCGCTGCAGGTCACCCAGGACCTGCGCAACTTCTGGGAAAACACCTACGCCGAGGTGAAAAAGGAGATGAAGGGCCGCTACCCGCGCCATCCATGGCCGGATGATCCGTGGACGGCCACGGCCACCCACCGGGCCAAGCCGCGCGGGACCTGATTGGCGGGGTCGGATCCCTTTGCAACGCAAAGGGCTCTGACCCCACCCTGCCTGATCCTGAATGGCTGCGGTAAAGTCACGCCACGTGCGGCCTCGACTGACATACCGTTTACGGGCAACACGCGACACTGGACTTCGACCCGAGGCAAAGGACCCCCGCATGAGCAAGCTGACCGTAATCACCGACCGCGCTCTGGAGCGCGCCCTGGAGCTGGCCCACACCGCCGGCGATGGCCTGAAGAGCGCCGGTGGCAGCCTGCGCAATGCGGACTGGATCAAGACCGGCGCCGCCATCGGCGCAGTGAAGACCGGCGGCAAGGCCGCGACCAAGTTCGTGCGCCGCAATCCGGCAGTGGCCGTGGCCGCCGCTGCGGTCGGTGTAGGCCTGCTCGGCTATGCGCTGTACCGCAAGCAGCAGAAGAAGAAGGCCGCCAATGGCCACGTGGTGAATGGGCAGGCGCAGCGTATCAACGCACGTGACCGCCGCAACGACACCGTGGTGGACGAGCACAGCGATATCGGCAGCGACGCGTGAATCATCTGGGGTCGGAGCCCTTCCGCAGGAAGGGCTCCGACCTCAAAGCACCGCACGAGGGCCGGACGCCGCAAGGCCTCCGGCCCTTTCTGTTTCAGCCAATCTGCCGCCACTGCCCCGGCTGCAGGTCGTCCAGCCGGTAGGGCCCCATCGACACGCGGACCAGCCGCAGCGTCGGCAGGTTCACGGCCGCGGTCATCCGCCGCACCTGGCGGTTGCGGCCCTCGCGGATGGTGATCGCCAGCCAGCTGTCAGGCACGGTCTTGCGGAAACGCACCGGCGGATCGCGCGTCCACAGCGACGGCGCCGGATCGAGGCGTTCGATCTTCGCCGGCAGGGTCGGCCCGTCGTTGAGCACCACGCCGTCGCGCAGCTGTTGCAGCTGCTCGTCGCTGGGCGTGCCTTCCACCTGCACCCAGTAGGTCTTGTCGGCCTTGTGCTTCGGGTCGGTCAGCTTGTGCGCCAGCGTGCCGTTGTCGGTCAGCAGCAGCAGCCCCTCGCTGTCATGGTCCAGCCGGCCGGCGGCATACACGCGCGGCGGCAGGCCGAACCCGGCCAGGGTCGGCCGCGGCGGCACGCTGCGGTCGGTGAACTGGCAGAGCACGTTGAAGGGCTTGTTGAAGGCGATCAGCATTGCGGGCACGGCAGGCGGCGGGTAGGGCATTGTCCCATTCCCGCGTTGCCGCCGCGATCACGGCGGGCTCAGCCGAAAACCTTCCATTCCAGCAGGAACGAACCCAGGACCAATGCGATGCCGCACGCGGCGATGACATTGGCCCGGCGCCGCAGGTCTGCCGCCGGCGGGTCGGCCTTGCGCGAACGTTCCTCCAGAAGGGCACCCGCAAACAGCACGGCAAACCCTACCGTCGCCATCAGATCGTGGGCATGACCACCGTAGAACACGAAATCGATCAACCGCCCCAGCACCAGCACCGCGGCAGCGATGTAAAAAATCTTCTTCAACTATCCATGTCCTTGCATACGATCGAATTCCGGCGCATGGCCGGCCTTGGGACCAGCCATGCGCCGCGCTACGCGCGATGAGCCGAGCATGGGCTCGGCTCTACAGAGTCAGCATGCGCCAGCCCGGCACCCCTCTTACGGCTTGATGAAGCGCAATGTCATGCGGTCGCTTTCGCCGATCGCCTGGTACTTCGCATCATCGGCCTTGTCGTGCTGGTTGGTCGGCGGCAGCGTCCACACACCGTTCGGGTGGTCCTTGGTGTCGCGCGGGTTGGCGTTGACCTCGCTGCGCGCGTCCAGCTTGAAGCCGGCGGCCTCGGCCATCGCGATCACCTGCTGCTGGCCGACATAGCCGGTGTCATCGTCGTCGGCCACATCGGCCTTGGCGCGGTGCTCGACCACGCCCAGCACGCCGCCCGGCTTGAGCACGTTGAAGAAGCCCTGGAACATGCCCTGCGCCTGACCGGCCTTGCGCCAGTTGTGCACGTTGCGGAAGGTCAGCACCACGTCGGCAGAATTGGCCGGGCCGAACACCGGCTTGGCCGGATCGTAGGCGACCACGGCGGTCTTGCCGAACTGTGCCGGCGCACCGGCATACTTCTTTTCCAGGCTGTCGCGGCTACGCTGCTGGTAGTCACGGCCGCGGCCTTCGGGCACGGCCATCGGATCGACCACGGCGGCGACGTAGCGACCCTTGTCATGCAGCAGCGGCGCCAGGATCTCCGAGTACCAGCCGTTGCCGGGGGTGATCTCGATGACGGTCTTTTCCGGTGCCACCTTGAAGAACGACAGCGTCTGCGCCGGATGACGGAAGCCATCGCGCTTGGCGTTGCTGGCATCGCGGGTCGGCGCCTTCACCGCCGCGTCGATGGCCGGCGAGACCTGGATCTTCGCCGGCGCTACCGTGGCCGGTGCGGCGAACGCAGGAACAGCAGCGAGCAGGGCCGAAGCAAGCAGCAGTCGGCAACCACGCGGGGACGAAGCAGGCATCATCGGAACGACTCCAGCGGAAGATCCGGCGAGACTAGCAGCCGCAGCGTCCCAGGTGTTCACAAAACGTTAGCCGCATGCCCGTCGCGGAACACTGTTTTGTGGCCACCGCCGCAGCACGGTCACACAACGCGTTTTATTCTGGAGCACTTCCCCCAAGGAGTCCGTGCCCATGACGGCAACCCGCGAACTGGGCCGTTCCGGCCTGCATGTACGTCCGCTCGCCTTCGGTGGCAACGTGTTCGGCTGGAGCGCCGATGAGAAGGCCAGCTTCGCCCTGCTCGACGCCTTCGTCGATGCCGGCTTCAACCTGGTCGACACCGCCGATGTGTATTCGGCGTGGGTGCCGGGCAATGCCGGCGGCGAATCGGAAACGCTGATCGGCAAGTGGTTTGCCCGCAGCGGCAAGCGCGACAAGGTGGTGCTGGCGACCAAGGTGGCCAAGTGGGCCGAGCGCCCCGGCCTGACCCCGGACAACATCAATGCGGCGGTCGAGGATTCGCTGCGCCGCCTGCAGACTGACGTGATCGATCTGTACCAGGCCCACGAGGATGACGAGTCGACACCGCTGGAAGCGACCCTGGCCGCGTTCGGCCGGTTGATCGAAGCCGGCAAGGTGCGTGCGATCGGTGCTTCCAACTACAGCGCCACGCGCCTAGCCGATGCGCTGAAGGTGTCCACCGACTACAAGCTGCCGCGTTACGAAACCCTGCAGCCGGAGTACAACCTCTACGACCGCGCCGGCTACGAAAAGGAACTGGAACCGCTGGTGCAGCGCGAGCAGATCGGCGTGATCGGCTACTACGCGCTGGCCAGTGGCTTCCTCAGCGGCAAGTACCGCACGCCGGCTGATGCGGCAAAGAGCCCGGCGCGTGGCGAAACAGTGGTGAAGCGCTATCTGAACCCGCGCGGCCTGCGCATCCTGCAGGCGCTGGATGACGTGGCCAGCAAGCACAGCGCCAGCGCTGCACAGATCGCACTGGCGTGGCAGATCGCGCGGCCGTCGATCACCGCACCGATCGTCAGCGCGACCAGCGTCGAACAGCTGCACGATCTGCTGGCAGCGGCCAACGTAGCGCTGAGCGTGCAGGATGTCGCGCAGCTGGATGCCGCCAGCACGGAAGCCTGAGTTGTAGTGCCGGCCGCTGGCCGGCATTGCACAACAGCGAAGAAAATAATTGAACAAAATGGTTGCACGCGACTAAATCGTGGTTTATCGTGCGCACCTCGTTTCAACAACCACTGGAAACTTCCCTTGAACGCGCATTCCGTCGCCATCGCCAAACAGCTGCCATGCCTGCGCATGGACGGGCCGGCGCGCGCGTTCGGCAAGGAAGACCAGCTGACAACGGCCTGATACCCGCCCTGCGGAGATCGGCCACCCCGATCTCCGAGGCCTGACGACGCCCTCGGAACGCAAGTCCCGGGGGCGTTTTCGTTTGCGTCGGCACAAGGACCCGCGATGCCAGAACTGCACCCCGCGCGGCGACCCGCCGCTCACTGACCCAGGTTTTTCTGCCCCGCCGAAGGATTTACTTCGCGCGACCGGCAACGCCTGGACATTATCTGCATTGCACCCAAACATTATCGCTCGCCGATAATGTCGGTGGCCTGCACCCTCGATTCTCCAACGGTCCCGTTTCAACCACGGGCTGGTGCGCGCGGCATTGCCGTGGCGCATGCCGGAGGTCGCGGACATGCCATCGCCTGGATCGCCTGCTGGAGGCAGGCACCGGTTCGCCGGTACGCGGTTCGATTCCGCGCGGTCCCCAACTGGATAGCTCAGCTTGGTCAGAGCAACGGATCCGTAATCCGTCTGTCGTGGGTTCGATTCCCACTCCAAACCACATGACCTCTCACGTCATGACTTGAAGCAACACCCGGGGCGCAAGCCCCAGCGGCCATCGTCGCCGTCCACGGACATCGCCTTCGGGCAGGAACGTGGAAGGCAACGGACCGCACGCCGGGCCCCGGCCCGCCGCCACTGCCAGCCACGTTCCGCACCGGTGCTGCCTGCCGGGAACGACGATGGCAGCACTGCCGGTGCACCGAAGGCTCCGCGCGCGGACCGTCCGCCGATGGCCGCCCTCTTCCGCCGCCTGCACGTGATGTGCAGGCGGCCTCGCCACGACCGGATCGACCCGGGTCATGGCGATTCATCCGCAACGGGTCGAACCACCAGAGCCATACAAGGAGAGACTCCCATGTTCTGGACCATCAAGGTCGTGATCGGCGACGGCGAGCGCGGCCTGGTGTATCGCAACCGTCGTTTCCAGCAGATCCTGCTGCCGGGCGTGCACCGCCTGTCGCCGTTCGGCGGCCGGCCGCACGTGGACATCCACACTGCATCGAAGGGCGCGGCCTATACCGGCAGCGACCAGGACAGCCTGATCGAGGCGCTGGGCGCGCGGTTGGACACGCACTTCGTGCTGGCCAACGTCGGCGCCAGCGAGGTCGGCCTGTTGCTGCGCAACGGCCGCATCGACGAAGTGCTGCCGCCGGGCAGCCGCCGCCTGTACTGGCGCGGTTCTGTCGACACCCAGGTACGCGTGATGGCGCTGGGCGACGAGCCGCGCATTCCGGCGGACGTGCAGCAGCGCCTGGGCCAGCTGGGCGTGCTGCCGCGTGTGGCGGTGATCAGCACCGTGCCGAGCGAGTCGGTGGGCCTGCTGTTCATCGATGGCACGCTGCGGCAGACGCTGGACGCCGGCCTGCACGCGTTCTGGAACTTCAACGGCAACGTGTCGATGGAGCGTGTGGAACTGCGTGCACGTTCGCTGGACGTGTCCGGCCAGGAGCTGCTCAGCCGCGACAAGGTGACCCTGCGGGTGAACCTGGCCGCGACCGTGCAGGTGGTCGACCCGGTGCGTGCGCACCGCACGCTCAGCAACGCCGATGAGTTCGTCTACCGTCAGCTGCAGTTCGGCCTGCGCCAGGCGATCGCGGCGCGCAGCCTGGACGAGTTGCTGGGCGACAAGGCGGCACTGGACGGCGAGATCGCTGCCCATGTGCAGGCGACGATCGAGGGCCACGGCGTGCGGCTGCTCGGCGTGGGCATCAAGGACGTGATCCTGCCGGGCGAGATGAAGGAGATCCTCAACGGCGTGGTGCTGGCCGAGAAGCAGGCCCAGGCCAGCGTGATCCGCCGCCGCGAGGAGGCCAACGCCACGCGTTCGCAGCTCAACACCGCAAAGCTGATCGAGGACAACCCGGTGCTGATGCGCTTGAAGGAGCTGGAGGCACTGGAGAAGGTCACCGAGAAGATCGACAAGCTCACCGTGTTCGGCGGCCTGGATGGCGTGCTGAAGCAGCTGGTGACGATCAGGTAGGGGGTAGCGGCGGCGCAGGGACGCGCCGCCGGCCCATCAAGGACAAACACGAAGACATGGACACTCAACACAACTATCAATGGCTGCATGCCGAGGGCACCACGCCGATCAAGGGCTGGGTCAACGGGGTACCGCTGGAAGCGCAGGCCCACGAGCAGCTGCGCAACATCGCCGCGATCCCGTTCGTCGGACCGTGGGTGGCCGTGATGCCGGACGTGCACCTGGGCAAGGGCGCGACCGTGGGCTCGGTGATCCCGACCCGTGGTGCGATCATCCCGGCTGCGGTCGGCGTCGACATCGGCTGTGGCATGGCGGCGGTGCGCACCACGCTGCGCGCCAATGACCTGCCCGATGACCTGCGGCAGCTGCGCAACAGCATCGAGCGCAGCATCCCGGTCGGCAATGGCCGTGGCGGCGAGCATCACCGCATGCCCGACAGCATCCACACCCGGCTGGTGCAGTCCGGGCTGGCCGCCGGGCTGGAGAAGATCAAGGACAGGCACCGGAAGATCCGCACCGACAAGCTGGACCGTCAGCTGGGCACGCTGGGCGGTGGCAACCACTTCATCGAACTGTGCCTGGACGAGACGGATACGGTGTGGGTGATGCTGCACAGCGGCTCGCGCGGCACCGGCAACCTGATCGGCACCTACTTCATCGAGAAGGCGCGCGAGGAACTGGCGCGGCGCGTGCTCGGCTTCCACCTGCCGGACAAGGACCTGGCGTTCTTCATGGAAGGCGAGCCGCTGTTCGATGACTACGTCGAAGCCGTGTCGTGGGCGCAGGACTACGCCCGGCAGAACCGCGAGGCGATGATGTCGCGCGTGCTGGCCGAGATGCGCCACCGGTTGCCGAAGTTCCAGCTGGCGGCGATGGCGGTGAACTGCCACCACAACTACGTGCAGAAGGAAACGCACCACGGCCAGGAGCTGCTGGTGACGCGCAAGGGCGCGGTCAGTGCCCGCGAGGGCGAGCTGGGCATCATCCCCGGCAGCATGGGCACGCGCAGCTACATCGTGCGCGGCAAGGGCAACGCGGACAGCTTCCACAGCTGCAGCCACGGTGCCGGCCGGGTGATGAGCCGTGGCACGGCGCGCCAGCAGATCACGCTGGCCCAGCACCGTGAGGCCACCGCGCATGTGGAATGCCGCAAGGACAGCGGCGTGCTGGACGAGTCACCGGCGGCGTACAAGTCGATCGATGATGTGATGGCCGCCCAGCTGGACCTGGTTGACGTGGTGCACACCCTGCGCCAGGTGCTGTGCGTGAAAGGATGATGGAGCGATGCCGGCTACGGCCGGCCTCTGCCAGGGCGGCACGTCATGTCGGGGGTCAGAGCCCTTTCTGCGAAAGGGATCTGACCCCGAGACATTCAGCGCGGCACGCTGTCCTCGGCCACCAGCGCGTGATGCACGCCGATGCCGGCGCGCACGCCCTCGGCGGTGGCCAGCGTGATGTTGCCGACCGTCGTCGCATCGCCTGCCGCATACACGTTCGGCACCGACGTCTGCTTCATCGCATCGACCTCGATCAGCACGCCCAGCGGGCTATCGACCAATGTGCAGCCCAGCTGCTGCACCAATGGCGTGGCCATCGCCTGGGTGGCCGGCACGAACAGCGCACGCTGGGCGATGCGGCGGCCGTCGGCCAGCTCCACTTCCAGCCAGGTCGGCTGGTCGCCCTGCACGCCCAGCACGGGCGACGTCTCGATCTGCACGCCGCGCTGCTGCATGGCGGCCAGCTCCTCATCGGTGATCGGCAGGCCCTGGCTGAAGAAGGTGACATTTCCCCAATCGGCGAACAGTGGCGCCTTGCTGGCGGACATCGGATGGCCACCGAGCAGGCCGATGGCACCACCACCCACTTCATAGCCATGGCAGTAGGGGCAGTGCAGCACGGTGCTGCCCCAGCGCTCGGCCAGCCCCGGCAGTTCCGGCAGCTGGTCGGCAATGCCACTGGCCAGCAAAAGCTTGCGTGCGGCCAGCACCTGGCCGTCAGCAGTATGCACTTCCACGCCCCCTGCGCTGGCGGTGGCCTGCACCGCCTCGGCGTGCAGCCAGCGCACGCTGGGGTGATCCAGCAGTTGTTGGCGCGCGGTCTTCAGCAGCTCGGCGCCGCTGATGCCATCCAGCCCCAGCACGCCATGCGAATGGCTGGCGAAGCGGTTGCGCGGCAATCCGGCGTCGATGACCGTAACCGGGCGACGGGCACGGGCCAGGATCAGGCCGGCGGCAATGCCGGCATAGCTGCCGCCGACGATGAGCACATCAGGATTCATGGTGACCTTCCAGGGAACGGTGATGGGCAAGATGGCGGGCGAAGTCGGCGCCAAGCTGGTCCAGCGTGGTCGCCTGCAATCGCTGTTCAAGCATCCGTTGTGCCTCGCGTGCGCCCTCCAGCAGGGCGCTGTTGACCAGCTGCTGGATCGGACAGCCGCCGCCGGAATCGCGAGCGCCGACCTGCACCAGCGGAGGTGCCCCCACCGCCAGGTAGATGTCATGCAGCGTGATGGCTGCCGCATCGCGGGCCAGCTGGCTGCCGCCGCCGTGGCCACGGGTGCTGCGCACCAGGCCGGCCTTGTGCAGCTGTGCCAGCAGGCGGCGGATCACCACCGGATGGGTCGGCAGGCACGCCGCCAGCTGCTCGGAGGTGCGCGGGGTGGCATGGCCGACCAGATGCGCCATCACGTGCAGGGCGTCGGAAAGGGGATTCGCGGATTTCATGTAACAACCATAGTTACATTTAAATCCCCTGTCGAGGGTCCGCTTTCGTTCCATATGGACACATATGTCCTATGAAATATCCTCTTCACATCGCTAAACGAAACGGGAATGTGATCCAAGTCGCACTTCAGAGGGAGGTGGCAGCGGTCGATACCGAATCGCCCCTTCCCGAGAGTCCCTCCCCATGAATGCGTCTGTCCGTGCTCCGCGCCTGCAGTCCAAGCTGCTCGGCGCGGTTTCCGTTGGTCTTGCCGTGGTCCTGCTGTGCGCTCTGGCGGGCCTGGCCTCCGCCTGGTTGAAGCTTTCCACCGAGGTTCCGCCCGAAGTCGCGCACAACCGCGACGCCGAACGCCTGCAGCGCGAGTTCCGCGGCCAGGTGCAGGAATGGAAGAACGTGCTGCTGCGCGGCCACGACGACGCGCTGCGCCAGCGCCATCTGGACGCCTTCGACAGCGAGGGCCGCCTGGTCGAGCAGCTGGCCAAGGGCCTGCTGGCCAGCCCGGACGCGCGCACGCGTGAACTGGCACAGGCCTTCATCGGCCTGCACACGCAGCTGCAGAAGGACTACCACGCTGCCCTGCAGGCGTTTGCGGAGGCCGGCTACGATCCCGCCGCCGGCGACAACCTCGTGCGCGGCAAGGATCGCCCGGTGGCTACGGCACTGGATGCATTGAGCACGCATGCCACGCAGGTGGCGGAGGCGGCCGTGGCGGCACGCTCGCAGCAGGCGCGGCAGACACTGCTGCTGTGCGCAGCGCTGACCGTGCTGGCCGCCGTGCTGTTGCTGATGGGCCTGGCCTGGTGGCTGCGGCGTGCGGTGGTGCAGCCGGTGCTGGCGGTGGAAGCCGCTGCACGTGCCGTGGCCGCTGGTGATCTGCAGCACGTGGTGCAGGTGCGCAGCCGCGACGAGATCGGTCGCCTCGCCCAAGCGATGCAGGCGGTGCAGTCCACGTTGCGCGGCGTACTGGACGCACAGGCGACGATGGCGCAGGCGCATGACGCCGGCACCATCAGCCATCGCATGGATGCCAGTGCGTTCCCGGGCGCATTCGGCGAAATGGTCGCCGACAGCAATGCACTGGTCGATGCACATATCCAGGTAAAGCTGCGTGCGATTGCAATCATGGGCCGCTACGCCATCGGTGACCTCAGCCAGGACATGGAACGCCTGCCCGGCGAAAAGGCCGTGATCACCAACGCATTGGATACGGCCAAGGCCAACCTCGGTGTGATCAACGGCGAGATCCGCCGCCTGGCCGAAGCCGCTGCCGCCGGTGACTTCAGCCAGCGCGGCGACAGCGCACGCTTCGAGCATGATTTCCGCGCGATGGTCGATGGCCTCAACCGCCTGATGCAGACCACCGAGCTGAACCTGGGCGAAGTTTCCAGCATGCTGCGCGCGATTGCCGACGGCCGCCTCGGCGCTCGCATGCACGGTGATTTCCAGGGCGTGTTCGCACGCATTGCAGGCGACGCCAACACCACGGCTGCACAGCTGGCGACCATCGTCACCGACATCAAGCACGCCTCCGGCAACATCCACACCGCGGCGGCGGAAATCGCCGCCGGCAACAACGACCTGTCACGCCGAACCGAACAACAGGCGGCCAATCTGGAGGAGACCGCGGCATCGATGGAGGAACTGACCTCCACCGTGCGCCAGAACGCCGAGCACGCACGCCAGGCCAACCAGCTGGCCATCGGCGCGCACACGGTCGCCTCGCAGGGCGGCAGCGTGGTCGGCCAGGTGGTGGCGACAATGGGCGCGATCGAGACCTCGTCGCGGCAGATCGCCGAGATCATCAGCGTGATCGATGGCATCGCGTTCCAGACCAACATTCTGGCGTTGAATGCCGCGGTGGAAGCGGCACGCGCCGGTGAGCAGGGCCGAGGCTTCGCGGTGGTTGCCAGCGAAGTGCGCACCCTGGCACAGCGCTCGGCCGGTGCCGCCAAGGAGATCAAGGCACTGATCGAAGCCTCGGTGGAACAGGTCGGCCACGGCGCGCAGCGCGTGCGCGAGGCCGGCGACACCATGGCCGAGATCGTGGCGTCGGTGCAGCGCGTGACCGACATCATGGCCGAGATCTCCGCGGCCTCGCAGGAACAGAGCGCGGGCATCGAACAGGTCAGCCAGACGGTGATCCAGATGGATGGCACCACCCAGCAGAACGCCGCGCTGGTGGAAGAAGCCAGTGCCGCCGCACGCAGCCTGGAACAGCAGGCGAACCGGTTGATCGATGCAGTGGATGTATTTGATCTGTCGACCACGGCAGCAGCAAAGGACGCGCTGGCGCGCGCGGCCTGACGGATTTGGTTGCCGGCCAGCGGCCGGCACTACCCTCGTGATGAACGGTAGTGCCGGCCGCTGGCCGGCAACCCCACCACGACCTCAGCGCAGGTAACCGCTCTGCGCCATCGCTTCACCCAGGTAATCCAGGAACGAGCTGATCCGCGCCGACACTGCGGTGTTGCGGTAATACACCGCATGGATCGGCTGGTACACGTCCAGCGTCTGTGCCGCCAGCACCGGCACCAGGGTGCCGGCGGCGCGGTCGCGGTCGGTCACGAAGTCGGACAGGCAGGTGATGCCCACCCCTTCCACCGCCAACCGGCGCAACGTCTCGCCGCTGGACACCGCGATGTCCGGGCGCACCCGCAGCAGGCCATCGGCATCGCCCGGCAGCGGCCAGTGATTCAGCGATTCCGGTTCGTTGAAGCTGAGCAGCGTGTGCTGGCCCAGCGCGGCGACGCTGGTCGGTTCGCCGTGCGCCGCCAGGTAGGCCGGACTGGCCACCAGCCGCAGCTGGCAGCGGCCCAACGGTCGCGCATGCAGGGTGGAATCGGCCAGCGGACCGATCCGGATCGCCAGGTCGGTGCGCCGTTCCAGCAGGTCGATGTAGCGTTCGGAGCTGTTCAACTCCAGCTGCACCTCCGGGTAGCGCGCGCGGTACCCGGCCACCAGCGGCGCGATCACGTGCAGCACGAACGGCATCGCCGCATCCACGCGCAGGCGCCCGGCCGGGCGCTCGCGGCGGGCGGCCATCTGTTCCTCAGCGGACTCCACCGCATCGATGATCGCCCGTGCATGGCGCAGGTAGGCCTCGCCCTCGGCGGTCAGGTGCAGGCGGCGCGTGGTGCGGGTCAGCAGGGTGGTGCCCAGCTTGTCCTCCAGCCGCCCCAGCGCACGGCTGACGCCGGAGGGCGTCTGCCCCAGCTGCTCGGCCGCGGCGCTGATCGAACCGCTGTCGATCACCGCCAGGAACGCCTGCATTTCATCGAGGGTGGTTTTCATGGCGCCATTATTGACCACGAGGCAAGAGTGATTGGCGTGACGATGGGTTTTTAGGCAAAGGTGCGCCGCGCACACTGCGCGCCTTCCTTCCCTCTGGAGCCTGCCATGATCCGTGGCATTCCCCTCGCCCTGCTGGCCCTGACCCTCGGTGCCTTCGCCATCGGCACCACCGAGTTCGTCATCGTCGGCCTGATTCCGACCATCGCCGCCGACCTGCAGGTCAGCCTGCCCTCCGCCGGCCTGCTGGTCTCGCTGTACGCGCTGGGCGTAGCGATCGGCGCGCCGGTGCTGACCGCGCTGACCGGCCACGTGCCGCGCAAGACCCTGCTGGTGGCGCTGATGGTGCTGTTCACCGTCGGCAACATCATCGCGTTCATGGCACCGGGCTACACCTCACTGATCGCTGCACGCATCCTTACCGGCCTCGCCCACGGCGTGTTCTTCTCGATCGGTTCGATCATCGCCACCGCGGTGGTGCCGAAGGAGAAGGCCGCCAGCGCGATCGCCATCATGTTCACCGGCCTGACCGTGGCGGTGGTGACCGGGGTGCCGCTGGGCACCTTCATCGGCCAGCACCTGGGCTGGCGCGCCACCTTCCTGGCGGTGGCCGCTCTGGGCGTGATCGCCCTGCTCGGCGCGCTGCTGTTCGTGCCGCGCAGCGTGCCGCAGAGTGCGCCGGCCAGCTTCCGCCAGCAGCTGGCCGTACTCGCCCAGCCCCGCCTGCTGCTGGTCTATGCGATGACCGCGCTGGGCTACGGCGGCACCTTCCTGACCTTCACCTATCTGGCGCCGATCCTGCAGGACGTCACCGGTTTCTCCGCCAATGCGGTCAGCCTGGTGCTGCTGGTGTACGGCGTGTCGGTGGCAATCGGCAACCTGTGGGGCGGGCGCATGGCCGACCGCATGGGTCCGGTGCCCGCACTGAAGCGCATCTTCGCCCTGTTGGCCGTCGTGCTGTTCGTGCTCACCTTCACCGCCTGCAACACCTGGCTGATGCTGCTGACGGTGCTGGCACTGGGTGCGGTGGCGTTCGGCAACGTGCCCGGCCTGCAGGTCTACGTGGTCAAGCAGGCGCAGCGCTATGCGCCGCAGGCCACCGACGTGGCCTCGGGGCTGAACATCGCCGCCTTCAACATCGGCATCGCGCTGGGCGCCTCGCTCGGCGGCCTGGTGGTGGAGCACATCGGCCTGATGCACACGCCGTGGCTGGGCGCGCTGGTGGTGGTGGGTGCGTATGCGCTGACCGTGCTCAGCGGCCGCCTGGACCGCCGCGACGGCATCGATGACCGCGTCGATGGCATCGCCGTGGGCGCGCATTGAGATAAGTCATGCCGTGCCGGCGCCCTGCCGGTACGGTGGTGCAATGCACCGTTGCCGGCACGCATGCGGCCACTGGCCTACCCTTTGCCGGATATTCGCATCCCTCCCCTCTGCTGGAGCTCCCCATGACTGTCCCCGCCTTCGGTCTCGGCACCTTCCGCCTCAAAGACCAGACCGTGATCGATTCCGTGCACAACGCGCTGGATGTCGGCTACCGCGCCATCGATACCGCGCAGATCTACGGCAATGAGGCCGAGGTCGGCCAGGCCATCGCCGATTCCGGCGTGCCGCGCGAAGAGATCTACCTGACCACCAAGGTCTGGATCACCGAGTTCAAGCGCGAAGCGCTGCTGGCAAGCCTGCGTACCAGTCTGGAAAAGCTGCGCACCGATCATGTGGACCTGACGCTGATCCACTGGCCGTCGCCGAACGACAAGGTCGACGTGCCGATGGAGGAGTACCTGACCGCGCTGGCCGAGGCCAAGGCACAGGGCCTGACCAAGGCCATCGGCATCTCCAACTTCACCATCGCACAGACCCGCAGGGCGATCGGCATCCTGGGCGCCGATGCTATTGCCACCAACCAGATCGAGATCCACCCGTACCTGCAGAACCGCCTGCTGGTGAAGTTCCTGCAGGACAACGGCATCCACATCACCGCCTACATGAGCCTGGCCTATGGCGAGGTGATCAAGGACCCGGTGATCCAGGCCATTGCCGGCCGTCACCAGGCCACTCCGGCGCAGATCGCGCTGGCGTGGGCGCTGCAGCAGGGCTTCTCGGTGATCCCGTCGTCGACCAGGCGCGAGAATCTCTCGGGCAATCTGGAAGCTGCAGCGATCCGCCTGACCGACGAAGACATGGCGCAGATCGCCAAGCTGGACCGTGGGCACCGCCTGGCCAATCCGGAAGGCATTGCGCCGGCGTGGGACTGAGTAACGCGATACGCACGTGATGCGTCGGGTAAAAGTGTCGCAACTGACACAAGTTGGGCGACGGAACTGCCGGCTGGAAACGACAGTTTCCAGCCGGGAACCTGCAGCGTCAGGCCAACGGAACCGATTGAAGAAGCGCGGGATCATTGCCACGGACGCGCGCCACGGCCAGATAGGCCAATGACGATGCCAACACCGGCGCGAGGTGGTGCCATCGTGAGGTTGGCTCCGCACTTTGCATGTCCATGATGCGAAGAGTGCGCGGATCATGCTATCGGATTCGTTGAATTCCTGCGGACCACTGCGATGCTGACCCTTCTGCTGCTCCTCCTGTGGGCGTGCGCGATGCTGGCGTTGTGGCGACGCCGTCGCGCGCTCGCCATCGTCATGGCGCTGACATCACTGCCGCTGCTGATGGGTATCGGCCCGGTTGCCCAATGGTGGCTGGATGGCATCCAAGGGACGTCACCCCACGTGCAGACTCCCCAGTGGCAGCCCTCGGCCACCATCATCGTGCTGGGCGCCGGACTCCAGGGCTCACCCGGCAACTCGCGGCCAAGCGTACCGGGGTACAGCCGCCTGCTGGTCGCCGCGCAGGCGTTTCACGCCTGCAACGACACCGGGGCAACCTGCAGGATCCTGGTGAGCGGTGGCCATACCAGGACAGGGCTTCCCTCGGAAGCCGAAGTCTACGCGCGCGAGCTCCATGCGCTGGCCATTCCTCCGCAGTCGTTGGTGCTGGAGGATGCCAGCCTGAACACCTGGCAGAACGCTCACCGTAGCGCTGAACTGACACGACAGATGCAGCCGACCCAGATAGTGCTCGTCACCTCGGGCCTGCACATGCGGCGCAGCCTGCAGTACTTCCGTCATGCCGGCATCGCCGCCTAAGGCCTTGCGAGCGATCATGCCGACGCAATGCCAGGACTCCTTCCAACCTCTTTCAACATGATGCTGGCGGAGTACGCGTTGCGCGAACGCATCGGTATTCTCCGCTACCACGCCTACAACAAACTGGGGTGGAACGAACCGCCTGCCCTCCCAACCCACCTCAATCCGCAGACAACCACCCACGCATCGCCGCACTGACCTCGTCCGGCTTCTCCATCGGGGCAAGGTGCCCGCAATCGGGCACCACCACCAGCTGCGAGTGCGGCACCAGGGCGTGCATTTCCTCGCTCACTGCCAGCGGCGTGATGCGATCGTTGGCCCCGCAGATGATCAACAGCGGATCGCGGTAGCCAGCCAGCACGTCATGGCCGTCACGGCGTTCCAGCGCGCTCTGGCGCAGGAACACGTCCGCGCCCAGGCGAGCGGTCATGTCGCGCACGCGCTGCACCAGCACGTAGTCATCCAGCCGCGAGGCGTCGATATAGCTGCGCATCAGCGCATCGCCGAAGCCGTGGAACTTCCCCGGCAGGCGCACGCTGGCGCGCTGGCTGCGGCGCTGCTCGGCGCGCTCCGGCGAGTCGGCGTGGATCGACGTATCGACCAGCGCCAGCTGCAGCACGCGTTCCGGCGCGATGCGCAGAATCTGCTGGGCGACGAAACCGCCCAGCGAGAAACCGGCCAGCGCGAAGCGCTCCGGCGCCTGCGCCAGCACGTCCTCGGCCACCGCCTGCAGGGTCTCGCCACGGGTCTGGTCGCCCACCGTGCAATCGGCGATGTCGGCCAGGTCAGGCAACTGTGAGCGCCACAGCTCGGCGTCGTTGAGCAGGCCGGGCAGCAGCAACAGGGGGGTACGGTCGGTCATGGGGGTATTGTCGCGCCGGTGCGGTGACAAGGACATGCCGTGGCTGGCCCTGTGCGTTGCAGAACCGGCCCAGCAGCGCGACGACACGCTAGGATGCATCCCTCGACCCTACCCGTTCCAAGGATGCGGCCATGGCAGACCCCTACAACAGCGGCAACCCGACGACCTCGCTGGCACGTTTCGACGATTCACTGGTCACCACCGCCTTCGAGTTGCCCGGCCATCGCGTGGTGCGCAACCTGGGCGTGGTGCGCGGCATCACCGTGCGCTCGCGCTCGATCGTCGGCAATTTCCTCGGCGGCATCCAGACCCTGTTCGGTGGCAACATCACCATCTACACCGAGCTGTGCGAACAGGCCCGCGAGGAAACCTACCGCGACATGGTCAAGCACGCGCGGCAGCTGGGCGCCAACGCGATCATCGGCATGCGCTACGACGCCACCGATGTGATGACCGGGCTGACCGAAGTGCTGTGCTACGGCACGGCAGTGGTGGTGGAGCCGGTGCGCTGAGGGGACCGCCGGGCATGGCCCGGCGCTGCCGACGAGGTGGCGGTCAGGCCACCGGCGGCACTGCGGGCACTTCGACCTGCTGTACCGGCAGGGTCACCATCATCACCGTCGGGTCGTCCGGGTCGAGTCTGGTCTTGAAGCCCAGGCTCTGGCACATCGCCAGCATGGTGCTGTTCTCGCGCAGCACCTGGCCTTCGACCACGTCCAGGCCCAGCCACTTGGCGTACTCGATCATGATCGCCATCAGCCGCCAGCCGATGCCGTGGCCCTTCAGGTCCGAGCGGATCAGGATGCCGTACTCACCGCGGTGGTAATCCGCATCGGCGTGCAGGCGCACCGCGCCCAGCATCTCGCCACTGCGCGGCTCGATCGCCACCAGCGCGATCGAGCGTGCGTAATCGAGCTGGGTCAGGCGCGCGATGAACTCGTGGCTAAAGTGCTTCACCGACTGGAAGAAGCGCAGGCGCAGGTCCTCGTCGCTGACGCGGGCGAAGAACGCACGGAACAGCGCGTCGTCCTCCGGCCGCACCGGGCGCACGAAGGCACGGCCGCCATCGGACAGCTCAATGGTGCGCTCCCACTCCTTCGGGTACGGGAACACTGAGAAGCGTGGATGGCCGCGGCCCTTGTGCAGGATGCGCGACGGCGCCACCGCCACGCGTGCGTCGAGGGCAAGGATGCCCTTGCCATCGACCAGCAACGGATTGATGTCCAGCGTGCGCACTTCAGGAATGTCGGCGGCCAGTTGTGCCAGCTTGACCAGCGCCAGCGCCAATGCGCGCTCGTCGGCGGCGGGCACGTCGCCGTAGGCCTTGAGGATGCGCGAGGCGCGGGTCTGGCCGATCAGTTCATGGGCCAGGCGCAGGTCGAGCGGCGGCAGTGCCAGCGCCTTGTCGTTGATCACTTCGACCGCAGTACCGCCACGACCGACCACGATCACCGGGCCGAACGTTGCGTCATCGGCAATGCCGACGATCAACTCACGCGCCTTCGGGCGGACGATGGTCGGCTGCACCAGCAGGCCGTCAATGCGCGCATCCGGCCGCAACTGGCGGGCACGTGACAGGATCGCATTGGCCGCGCTCTGCACCGCCGGCAGCGTCGTCAGGTTCAGGCGTACGCCATCGACTTCCGACTTGTGCGGAATATCGGGTGACAGGATCTTCAGTGCCACGCTGGCGCCACGTTCCAGCAGCGGTTGCGCCAGGTCCATCGCCTCGTGCGCATCGCGCGCATGCATCACCGGCGCGGAGGGAATGCCGTAGGCCTTCAGCAGCTCATGCGTGGCCAGTGGGTCCAGCCACTGCTGGCCGTTGGCCAGCGCCGCATCGACCAGCGCGCGTGCGGCCGCCGCGTCGACACTGAAATCCTGCGGCAGGCTGGGTGGCGTTTCCATCAGCGCATTCTGCGCCTCGCGGTAGCGCACCAGGTGCTGGAAGCCGCGCACCGCTTCGGCCTCGGTCGGATAGGTCGGCACCCGTGCCGCGTTGAGCGTGGCGGTGGCCTGGTCGTCGTTGCCCAGCCACACCGCGAATACCGGTTTGTCGCGGTGATGGCGCGGGCGCAGTCCGAGCGTGCGGGTAAGCGCCTGTGCGGCGTCTGCGGACGACGTGAATGCGGTCGGCACGTTGACCACCATCACCGCATCATTCTCGTTGTCGGCCAGCAGCGCTTCGATGGCCGCGGCGTAGCGGTCACCGTCGGCATCGACCACGATGTCCACCGGATTGCTGCGCGACCAGCCCTGCGGCAGCACCGCGTCGAGCTTCTCGACCGTGCTGTCGGACAGGTTGGCCAGCGTGCCACGCAATGCGATGAGCTGGTCCACGGCAAGGCGGCCGACACCACCGCCATTGCTGAGAATGGCCAGGCGACGACCGGGGAACGTCCCCAACCGGCCCAGCGATTCGGCAGCCGTGAACAGTTCGTCCAGTGCGCTCACGCGCAGCAGGCCGGCGCGGTTGAAGGCTGCGCCATACACATCGTCGGCGCGAGCCAACGCCTGCACGTGGGTATCGCGGCTGCCTGGCTGCACCCGCTCGGCGCGACCGGACTTCACCACCACCACCGGCTTGGCACGGGCGGCGGCACGCGCGGCCGACATGAACTTGCGCGCATCCTTGATCTGCTCAACATAGAGCAGGATGGCACGGGTGCGGTAGTCGGTGGCGAAGTAGTCGAGCAGGTCGCCGAAGTCGACGTCCATCGTGTCGCCCAGCGACACCACGGCGGAGAAACCGACCGAACGGGCCACGCCCCACTCCACAAGCGCGGCGGCAATGGCGGAGGATTCGGAGATCAGCGCGAGGTCGCCAGCCTGCGGGAAGTGCGCGGCGATGCTGGCGTTGAGCCGCGCGTGCGGCGCAATGACGCCCAGGCAGTGTGGGCCGAGAATGCGCAGGCCATGCTTGCGCGCCACCGTTTCCACCTGTTCCGACAACGAGCCCGGACCTTCGCCCAGGTGCGCGGTGAGGATGATTGCGGCCTGCACGCCGCGCTCGGCAGCGGTGCGCACCACCTGCGGCACGATGGCTGCGGGGGCGGTGATCACCACCAGGTCCGGTACCCAGTCCAGGTCCTTCAGCCGCTTCACAGTGCGGATGCCATCGATCTCGGCGTGCCGCGGGTTGATCCACGCTACCTTGCCGGGGAAGCCCGTGCCGCGCAGGTTGCGCATCACTGCGCGGCCAGCCGAACGCTCACGCGGGCTGCCGCCGATCACCGCGACCGACTGCGGACGGAACACGGACTGCAGGTGGTAGGTACTCATACGCCTACGGTACCCAAAAAAGGGGACGGAGGGGATTAAGTCGTTTGTGCCACAAACGACTTAATCCCCTCCGTCCCCATTTCTCTTACAGCAGCGTGCCGTGCAGGATCATCGCGGCGATGCTGAAATAGATCACCAGCCCGGTCACGTCCACCAGGGTGGCCACGAACGGGGCCGAGGCACTGGCCGGGTCGAAGCCCAGGCGCTTGAGGATGAACGGCAGCATCGAGCCGGACAGCGAGCCGAAGGTGACGATGCCGACCAGCGCCGCACCGATGGTGATCGCCAGCAGGATCCAGTGCTCGCCGTAGTCATGCAGGCCGCCCAGCTGCCAGATCACGATGCGCACGATGGCAAGGCAACCGAGGATGGCGCCCAGCACCATGCCGGTGGGGATCTCGCGGATGGCCACCTTCCACCAGTCGCGCAGGCGCAGTTCACGCAGCGCCAGGCTGCGGATCAGCAGCGAGGTGGCCTGCGAGCCAGAGTTGCCGCCCGAACTCATGATCAGCGGAATGAACAGGGTCAGCACCACCGCGCGCGCCAGTTCGTCCTCGTAGTGCTGCATCGCGCTGGCAGTCAGCATCTCGCCCAGGAACAGCACGCTCAGCCAGCCGGCGCGCTTGCGCAGCATCTCGAAGAAGCCGATCTGCATGTACGGCTTGTCCAGCGCTTCCATGCCGCCGAACTTGTGCGCGTCCTCGGTGGATTCCTCGATCAACGCATCCAGTACGTCATCGACGGTGACAATGCCGAGCATCTGCTGCTGCGCATCGACCACCGGGATCGCCAGCAGGTCGTGGCGACGGATCAGCCGTGCCACTTCTTCCTGGTCCATCAGTGCGTCCACCGTTACCGGTGGGTTGACCTGGGCCACGTCCAGGATCGACTCCTCCGGCAGGCCGGTGATCAACCGGCGCATGGTCACCACCTGCTGCAGCTGCTGGCTGGCCGGATCCAGCACGTAGATCGCGTACACCGTCTCGCGGGTGCGCTCGACCTGGCGGATGTGCTGCAGGGTCTGCGCCACGGTCCAGCTGGCGGGCACCGCCACGTATTCGGTGGTCATCAGCGCACCGGCGGTGTTCGGCGGGTAGCTGAGCAGCTTCTGGATGGCCTGGCGGGCATCGGTACCGAGCAGCGGGATCAGCCGTGCGCGTTCTTCCTCGTCCAGCTCGTGGACGATGTCGGTGGCCCGGTCATCAGCCATCAGCCCGAGCAGGGCAGCGGCGCGGGCCGGTGGCAATGCGGCCACCAGCTCGCCGCTGCGGTGCAGCTCCGGCGCTTCCAGCATCTTCACCGCACGCGGCAACGGCAGCGCAGCCAGCGTTTCCGCGGCGCGCACGAGTTCCAGCGTGTTGAGGAATTCCACCGCGTCAGCGGTGTTGTAGTTCGCCAGCGGTGCGGCCAGGGCGGCGGCATCGGCCACCGGGCGCAGCAATTGCTTCTGGTTCATCGGGTTTGCCTTGTGGGGGTGCGACCTCGCGCAACGCCAACGCAGGCAAACCGTCCCGATGTCAGGCGGTGGCCATCGCTGGCGTCGAACGAGGTCGACTTCTACTGTCGCTGGACATGGGTTGGGGACTCCGGGATGCGTGTGCTGGGGGACGCGCCGCCAGCGGCGGGCAGTCTGGACCCGTGGGCCATGCAGGTCAACCCGCTCCCGCCGCGGCAGCACCCCGCCCCGCAGGTTGTTCTCGTGCGTACACGGACCGGCGCGCATAATGGCGCGGTGGTGTTCGCCACGCTTTCCCCACCCGAACGGACTCACAGCGGGCTTCCCCGATGACCAGGTATTCCCATGCATAGCGGTGGTCTGGAACTGGCCCTGGTGCTGCTGCTGGCGGCGGTCATCGCCGTGCCGGTGTTCAAGAAATTCGGCTTCGGCGCGGTACTGGGCTATCTGGCGGCCGGCGTGGTGCTGGGCCCGGACGGACTGGGCTTCGTGCAGGACGCCGACCGCATCCTCGGCGCCGCCGAGATCGGCGTGGTGATGCTGCTGTTCGTGATCGGACTGGAGCTGTCGCCGGCACGCCTGAAGGTGATGCGGCGCTCGGTGTTCGGTGCCGGTGCGGCGCAGGTGGCGCTGTCCGGACTGGTGCTGGGCGGCCTGCTGCTGCTCGACCACTTCCAGTGGAAGAGCGCGCTGGTGGTGGGCGTGGCGCTGGCGCTGTCATCCACGGCGGTAGGTCTGCAGCTGCTGTCCGAGCACAAAGCGATCAACAGCGACCACGGCCGGTTGGGCTTTGCCATCCTGCTGTTCCAGGACCTGATCGCGATCCCGCTGCTGGCGGCCATTCCGTTGCTGGGCGGGGTCAAGAATGAAACCCTGCGCTGGGAAGATGCGGCCGTGGCCCTGGGTGCGCTGGCGGTAGTGATCCTGTGCGGGCGACCGGTGCTGCGCCGGGTGTTCAGCACCATTGCCCGGACCCGCAGCCCGGAAGTATTCACCGCCACCGCGTTGCTGGTGGTGCTGGGCACCGCCTGGTTCATGCAGGAAGCCGGCCTCAGCCCCAGCCTCGGCGCCTTCCTGGCCGGCGTGCTGCTGTCCGACTCGGAGTTCCGCCACGAGCTGGAATCGCAGATCGAACCATTCAAGGGCCTGCTGCTCGGCCTGTTCTTCATCGCGGTGGGCATGGGCATCGACCTGGACCGCATCGCCGCCGAGCCGTGGCTGATCGCCGCGGGTGTGGGCATCCTGCTGGTGGTCAAGTTCAGCCTGCTGTACGCGGTTGGCCGTGTCGCCCGGCTCAGCCCGCGGCAGTCGCTGCTGCTGGGCAGCGTGCTGTGGCTGGGCGGTGAGTTCGCTTTCGTGGTGTTCAACGAGGCACAGCGCGCGCACCTGCTGGGCAACGCCAACCACGACCGGCTGGTGGCGATCGTCGGCCTGTCGATGGCGATCACGCCGCTGTTGATGATCGCGCTGCTGAAACTGCTCGGCCAGGAGAAAGCCGCTCCGCGCGAGCCGGCGGACTCCGACAAGGTGGCGCCGGACAACCGACCGAAGGTACTGATCGCCGGCATGGGCCGCTTCGGCCAGGTGATCGCGCGCCTGCTGACCGCCCAGAAAGTGCCGTTCGTCGCGCTGGAGGCGAACCCGGACACCGTGGCCGACCTGCGCCGATTCGGCAACCAGCTGTATTACGGCGACCCGACCCGGCCGGAGATGCTGCGCGCGGCAGGCGGCGAGCACATCGATGTGTTCGTGATCACCGTGGATGACCCGGAAACCAATCTGCGCGCAGTGCGCATGGTGCGCCGGCTGTACCCGGATGCCACGGTGCTGGCGCGTGCGCGCAACCGCCAGCATGCGTGGCGGTTGATGGACATGTCGGCTGAGCCGTTCCGCGAGGTGTTCGGCACCAGCCTGGAGATGAGTGGCCGCGTGCTGACTGCACTGGGCGTTGCCCCCACTGTGGCCGAGCGCCACGTGCAGCGTTTCCGCGAGCACGATGAGCAGCTGCTGCGTGACCAGTACCTGGTCTACGACGACGAGGCCGCCGTGATCCAGACCTCGCGCGATGCACGCAACGACCTGATGCACCTGTTCGAGGCCGACGCGGAAAGCGACGACAAGTAGGCGTGACGACCAACGGTCGGCACCCACCACAGATTGCGGTAGTGCCGGCCGCTGGCCGGCAGCCTAGGGATTCCGTAGATCCACGCCATGCGTGGATGACGCGATGCCGGGGTCAGAGCCCTTTCCGTTGGAAAGGGATCCGACCCCGGTGCTCAGCCGTTGTCTCGCAGGAACCGCGCCATCGACGAAACACCCGGCACGCGCGGTTCGAACTCGCCGGCAACGTCGATGAAGCCACGCATCACCGCGATCTCGCGCGGGCTGCGGTTGAGGCTGTCGCGTACTTCCGGATCGGCACCGGCACGCAACAGGCGCTGCACCAGCAGCGGCAGGCCATGCAGGGCGGCCAGGTGCAGCGGACCGAAGCCGCGCGGATCGCGCACCTCAAGGCTCACGTCTTCGTCCAGCAGGCGTTCCACCGCGGCCATCACCACCTGTTCGTCGCAGGCGGTGCCGGGCTCGGCGCGTGCACCCAGCAGCAGCAGCAGCGGCGTGACCGAACCGGCGGCGGCCTGGTCCGGTTCGGCACCGGCCAGCAGCAGGGTGTCGAGCAGGGCGAGCAGGCGCGAACGGTCGCGGGCGCTGAAACCATACAGCGCGGCACAGTGCAGCGGGCCCAGCTGTTGCGCATCACCGGCATGCACGTCGGCACCTGCGGTGAGCAGGCGCGCGACGATGTCCGGCAGGCCCAGCGCCGAAGCGAGCATCAGCACGGTCACGCCGCCCGGCAGGCGGTGTTCCAGCTTGGCGCCGGCGTCGAGCAGGGCCGAGACGATGTCCACCTGGCGCATGCTGACCGCCGCCGACAGCGGCGTGGCACCACTTGCCGCCGCATGCTGCGGATCAGCGCCGCGCGCCAGCAGCAGGTCGGTCACCGCCAGATGGCCACCACCGGCGGCGCGCAGCAGTGCGGTGCAGCCCTGCGCATCGACCGCATCAACGGCGAAGCCCAGATCGATCAGGCGGCGCACCGCATCGACGTCACCGGCCATTGCGGCGGCCGGCAGATCGGCTTCGCGCAGGGTGCGGCGCGGCAACGGCCACACCCGCCAGTCCAGCCAGTCGGCCAGATCGCGGCGACCAATCGACAGCGCCACGCCCAGCGGCGTCTGGCCATCGGCGGCGCGTGCTTCCGGCGAGGCGCCATGCTGCACCAGCAGCTTCAGCGCACCTTCGCGGGCCAGCGCGGTGGCCAGATGCAATGCGGTCATGCCGTGGCTGTCGCGGGCTTCGCGATCGACGCCTGCCTTCAGCAGGGCCTGCTGCAGGCGCAACCAGCCCAGGCGCACCGCCAGCGACAGCGGCGGATCACCGGCTGGCGAAGCTGCGAACGGATCGGCGCCACGCTCCAGCAGTTCCAGCGCCAGCTGTTCCAGGCCGCGCGCCGCCTGGTCGTGCTGGGCGCAGGCAGCAAGGAAGCGCGCGAGGCCGCCACGGCCGGCCGGCGACAGGCCACGCTGCAGCATCACCTGCAGCGCCGGCACCGCATCGATGCCGCGCGACAGCAGGGCGAACATCGGCGTGTCGGAACAGGCATCGCGCACGTAGGGATCGGCGCCGTGGCCCAGCAGCCAATCAACCGCACGCGGCTCCAGCGCCAGCTCCGGGTCGAGCAGCAGGCCACCCAGTTCTTCCGGCTGGCACAGCTTGGCCAGCGCGGCCATGCCCTCGGTGTTGCCGAAGCCCAGCGCTTCGCGCAGCAGGGTCAGCGGCGGGCGGTCCGGCAGCAGGCCGCTGGCACTGGCGGCCTCGCCACGCTCGGCCAGGCCATCACTGACGGCGGCGGGCAACGGGTAGGAGGGGTCCAGCAGGGCCACGATCGCCCAGCGGCCGGCTTCGGCAGCGTAATCCACCGCGCGACGACCGACCGGATCGGTCGCGTCGGCGGCGATGCCCAGCTCCACCAGGCGCTTGACCAGCAACGGCGAGACATCCTCGGCCATCGCCGCCAGCTGCACCGCGTTGCGGCCTTCGCCGTCAACGGCAACCAGGTCCGGCTTGTGCGGCAGCAGGTGTTCGACCACCGCGGCGCGCCCGGCACGGGCCGCTTCCAGCCATGGCGTGCGGCCCAGGGCATCGCGCGCTTCCAGATTGGCTCCGGCGCCGAGCAGCACGCCGATGATCTCCACGTGGCCGGCCAGCGCCGCCTCGTGCAGCGCGCTGCGGCGCTGGCGATCGCGGGCGTCGGCGCGCGCCTTGTGCTTGAGCAGCAGCTGCACCCCGGCCGGGTCGTCATCTTCGGTGGCAGCAGCGGCCAACAGCACCGGCGTGCCCTCGGCCGGTTCGCTGCGCGCACCGCGTTCGAGCAGGAAGCGGGCCAGGCGCCAGTTGCCGACCTGGCAGGCCACCGCCAGCGGCGACCAGCCCTCGTTGTTCAATGCATCGACTTCGGCGGCGGCATCGCGCAACAGCGCGGCCACGCCCGGGTCGGAACTGCGCGCGGCATGGTGCAGCGGCGTATTGCCATCGCTGTCGGTAGCACGCGAGTCGGCACCATTGGCGAGCAGGGTCATCACCGCTTCGGGGCGGCCATGCCAGCTGTCACGCGTGGCGGCCAGCAATGGCGTCATGCCGCGGTGCGGCACGTTCACGTCAACGCCGCGGGCGATCAGTTCGCGCAGCAGGCGCAGGTCCGGCAGCACCGCGGCCAGCACCGCCAGGCTGCGCTGGTCGCGCCAGTTCGGGTCGGGCAGCGCATACGGATCGGCGCCGGCCTGCAGCAGCTGCAGGCCGCGGTCGATGCGGCCATGGCGGGCGGCTTCATACAGTGCCGGGGTCAGCTCCTGCGGTGCCATCGCCTCCAGCGGCGCGGTCTCGGCTGCGGCGGCGAACATCGGTTCGTGTTCGTGGCTGGCCGTCGCCAATGGGCTGGAGCGCAACGCCACCAGCGGCGCCGGCTTGACCCGCTGCAGCAGCAGATGCAGCAGTGGTGACAGCAGCACCACCGCCAGCGCGGCGGGCCAGCGTGCACTTTCCGGCAGCAGGCCCGGCCAGGCTGGCAGCACCACCAGCGCGGCCAGCGCGATCACCAGCGCGGCCACGCCGAGACCGCGCCAGGCGGTCAGGTCGCGACCGGCCAGCGCCTGCCAATGGTGGGCCAGGCTGCCATCAAGCCGTTCGACATCGTTCCACAACGGCCAGGTGCGCCAGGCAGCGAGCAGGCCGGCACTGACCAGCACGCTCAGGCCCAGCACCGCCGCAAGGCTGCCGCTGTCACGCAGTGCGGCCAGTGGCCAGGCCAGCAGCAGCGCCAGCAACAACGGCGCGGCCGACCACAACGCCAGCAATGCCGGCAGGTCCTGGCGCGCAACCACCTTCAGCGGCAGCAGCGCGCGGCTGCGCCGCCACCACGACACGCCCAGCGCGAACGCCGGCTGTGCCAGCGCAGCAAGGATGGCGCCTGGAACGCCGCCCACGGCAGCGCCCAGCGCCAGCACGGCGCCCACGGCGAAGGCGATCGACAGGGCGCGCGGACGGGACGTATCAGTCATAGTGGCGCGGCATCAGGCTGGCCACCGACGGCGGCACCTGCAGGTAGAACCCGCGCTCGCTCATTTCACTGCGAACCTTGTCCGGGTCGGCCTGGGCCAGGCGGCGCTGGGCATCCAGTGCCACGTCCAGGACGAAGGTGAGCGCACCCAGCGAGGTGAGCAGCGGCGCAGGCAGCGCGCTGAAATCATCGCGTCGGGGAACGTAGACGTAGGTGTCCGGCTTGAGTTGGCTTTTATAGACGTAGGCGTGCATGTCCACGGGACGATAACCCGGGAAGAGCCGTGATTGTGTCGGAAAGCCGACACCGGGGAAAGCCGTCAGCCGACGATGGCGGCGCGATCGACGGCGTTTCCCCGGCGGGGTTCAGTAATGTGGCGGCGGCGTTCAGGCAACGCCACGTGCTCAGTTGGCCGCGATCTCTTCGGTCATCAGCGGATCGAGCGTGGGGTTGTCCAGCCAGCGGGCCACATCGCCGCCCAGCGCCTCGGCCACCAGCTTCAGGGTGGTGCAGGCGCGGAAGGTGAAGGGCCGGCTGGTGGTGCGCTTGAAACTGAAATTGCCGACCACGCGGCCGTCTTCCTTCAGTTCGCCATAGATGCGCCCCCACTTCGGTCCTGAAATGGCCCCCCCCCCTGCGGCGTGGGCCTTGGTCACGACGATGTCCAGGCGGCGTCCCGCGTCTTCGCCGGCTGCGGCAACCACCACCCTGCCACCGGCATGGCGCACGATGCTGCTGCTCAGATCGCGGCCGAACGCGCACTCCTGGCGGATCAGCTCACCGCCGACCTCGGCCCGGTACGGTACCTCGGCGGCAATGCGGATGGGTGCTGCATCGGTCGCGTGCGCCGACAGCGCGGGCACGCAGCAGAAAGCCACGGCCAGGGCCGTAGCATGCATCGATTTCATGGAGTCCCCCTGTGGACGGCCTGTGGACGGCATCCCCAGCCCGCGGGCGGGGATGACGGTGGCTTACTTGACCTTGGCGTAGGTGCCCTTCAGCGCCACGCCGGCGACGAAGGTGCCGGCCCAGCACTCGTAGTTGGTGCTGCTCTTGAACTCGTTCTTCTTGTAGTAGCTGACGATGTCGACCACCGCGTTGGCACCGCGCGACTTGGCGCCATCCTGCAGCGCGCGCAGCGCCGACAGCGCAACCCAGCGGCAGGCTTCGGCGTCGCTCTTGTTGGCGGCATTGGTCTTCTTGTTGGTCACGTCTTCGCCCAGGCGCTGCTGCACGCCGACCGGCTGGCCAGCCAGGTAGAAGCGCACGCTGCCGTCAATGCCGGCGTCCCTGGCAGCCTGCGAGCTGACCAGTTCCTGCAGGGACTGCTCGAGGCGGGTATCGCGGGCGGAAGCGGTGGAGGTCAGGGCCAGCAGTGCGGTGGCCGTGGCGATCATCAGGGTGCGGCGCATCGGAACATCTCCTTGTCGAGGGTGCGGGTGGGTTGCGGAAAAAGGCGGGATGGGACGGCGGATCATTCGCTCCAGCGGCGGAACACCAGCGAGGTGTTGATGCCGCCGAAGGCGAAGTTGTTGCTCATCACGTACTCGGCCTGCAGTTCGCGGCCCTGCCCGGTGATGAAGTCGAGCTGGCCGCAGCGCGGGTCAACCTCGGCCAGGTTCAGCGTGGGGGCGAACCAGCCGGCGCGCATCATCTCGATGCTCAGCCAGGCCTCGAACGCACCACAGGCACCGAGCATATGGCCGACGTAGCTCTTCAGCGAGCTGATCGGCACGCGGCTGCCGAATACCTGCGCTGTGGCCTGGGTCTCGGCGATGTCGCCGTGATCGGTGGCGGTGCCGTGGGCATTGACGTAGTCGATCTGCGCTGGCTCCAGGCCCGCATCTTCCAGCGCCAGGCGCATGGCGGTGGCCATGGTGTCGGCACTGGGCTGGGTGACGTGCTGGCCATCGCTGTTGGTGCCGTAGCCGACCACCTCGGCAAGGATGGTGGCGCCGCGTGCCTGCGCGTGCTCCAGGTCTTCCAGGATCAGCGTGCAGGCACCCTCGCCCAGCACCAGGCCATCGCGGCCGGCATCGAACGGGCGCGGCGTGGTCTGCGGCGCGTCGTTGCGCACGCTGGTGGCGAACAGGGTGTCGAACACCGCCGCAGCGGTGGCGTCGAGCTGCTCGGCACCACCGGCAACCATCACCGTCTGCTTGCCGCTGCGGATCGCTTCATAGGCCGCGCCCACGCCCTGGCTGCCCGAGGTGCAGGCACTGGAGGTGGTGTAGACACGCCCCGACAGGCCGAAGAACACGCCGATGTTGACCGGCGCGGTGTGGCTCATCATCTTCAGGTAGGTGGTGGCGCTGATGCCATCGGTGGTGAACTCGTTGAGCATGCGCCCGAACTCGCCGGTGGCTTCGTGGCTGCCCGACGAGGAACCGTAGGCCACGCCGGTGCGGCCGCTGCGCAGCACCGGGTGCTCGTGCAGGCCCGCCTCGCGCAGCGCCACTTCGGTGGCGCGCACCGACATGATCGCGACCTTGCCCATCGAGCGGGTGGTCTTGCGGTTGTAGTTCGGCGGCAGCTCGAAGTCCTGGGCCGGCGCGGCCAGCTTGGTGTTCAGCCCGGCATAGACATTCCACTCGGGCATCGCGCGCACCGCGTTGCGGCAGCTGCGCAGGTGCGCCTCGATGGTCGGCCAGTCATGGCCGAGCGGACTGATCGCGGACGCGCCGGTCACCACTACGCGACGATCGGCGGCCATCAGAGCATGCCTCCGTTCACCGAGATCACCTGGCGGGTGATGTAGCCGGCCGGTTCGGACAGCAGGAACGCCACCGTGGCCGCCACTTCGTCGGGACGGCCGACGCGGCCGGCGGGAATCAGCTTGAGCGCGTGTTCAACCACTTCGTCGTTGAGCATTTCGGTCTCGATCAGGCCCGGGGCCACGCAGTTGACGGTGATCTGGCGGCTGGCCAGTTCCAGCGCCAGGGCCTTGGTGGCGCCAATGATGCCGGCCTTGGCAGCGCTGTAGTTGACCTGCCCGCGGTTGCCGGCCAGGCCGGACACCGACGACAGGGTGACGATGCGGCCGGGTTTGCGCCGCCGCACCATCGGCATGATCAGCGGATGCAGCACGTTGTAGAAGCCATCCAGATTGGTGTGGATCACCTGGTCCCAATCGTCCGCCGACAGTGCCGGGAAAGCACCATCACGGGCGATGCCGGCATTGCATACCACACCGTAGTACGCGCCATGTGCCTCGACATCGGCCTCCAGCGCGGCGCGTGCGGCCTCGCGGTCGGCCACGTCAAACGCCAGCACGCGAGCCTGCTGGCCCAGTGCCTGGATCTCGGCCACCACGGCCTGCGCTTCTTCCACGCGACTGCGGCAATGCACCACCACGTCGAAGCCATCGCGCGCGATGCGCAGCGCAATGGCCCGGCCGATGCCCCGGCTGGCGCCGGTCACCAGCACACTTCGATTCCCTGTCATGCCTGTCCACTCTCCAGATAGGCCATCGCATCGGCCGGTTCGAACACCGCCACGTTGGCTGTCGCCCATTCGTCTTCGCCCGCCAGGATGCGGCAGGCGAACATCCCCAATCCATTGTCACCCAACAACTCGCAGCGCGCCTGCACGCGCAGCCGCGAGCCGCTGGGGAAGCTGCTGCGCGCGCTGTTGTAGCGGCGGCTGCCGAGCAGGAAACCGAGCTGCGGCGGCTTGCCGGCCGCGCGCGCGCGGCAGCCGGCCCAGGCCGCGATGGCCTGTGCCATGTATTCGATGCCCACCCAGGCCGGCACCTGGTGGTTTTCCACGAACAGGCCGGCCTCCGGCACCACCAGTTCGGCCTCGATGGCGTCCTGGTCCCAGTGCGTGATGCGCTCCAGCAGGCACATGTCCTGGCGGTGCGGCACCACCTCTTCAATCGCATACAGCATGTTCATCGGCGCTCCAGCGCCAGCACGGCATTGCTGCCGCCGAAGGCGAACGAGTTGCTCAGCACCCGCCGCGGTGGCTCTGCCAGGCGGGTGGCGGGCGCGACCAGTGGCAGCATCGGCAGCGCGGGGTCAGCCACGCCATCCCACCAGTGGGGCGGCAGCTGCTGCTGCGGGTTCTCGGCCAGCAGGATCCAGCACAGTGCGGCTTCGATCGCGCCTGACGCGCCCAGCGTATGGCCGGTCAGCGGCTTGGTCGAACTGGCCGGAACGTCATTGCCCAGCACCTGCGACACCGCCAGGCTTTCCATCGCATCGTTGTGCCCGGTGGCGGTGCCATGCAGGTTCACGTAGTCCACTTCATCGGCAGCCCAGCCGGCGCGCTGCAGCGCCTGCTGCAGGGCATCGATGGCGCCCAGGCCCTGCGGGTCCGGCGCGGACATGTGGTGGGCGTCGGCCGATTCGCCCCACCCGGCCAGGCACACCGGGCCCGGCTCGCGGGTAAGCAGGAACAGCGCGGCACCCTCGCCGATGTTGATGCCGGCGCGGTGCTGCGAGAACGGGTTGCAGCGCAGGGCCGACACCGATTCCAGCGCGCTGAAGCCGGCCACGGTGAAGCGGCACAGCGAATCGGCGCCGCCTGCGATCACGGCGTCGACGATGCCGGCGCGCAGCATGCGCGCGGCCGACATCAGTGCCTTGGCACTGGACGAACACGCCGTGGACAGGGTCCACGCCGGGCCCTGCGCGCCACTGCGCTGGCGCACGAACTGCGCCGCAGTACCCATTTCCTGCTGGGCGTAATCGAAGCCCTGCGGCCACTGGCCCTGTTCGGCGTGGCTGCGCAGGGCCTGCTCGGATTCACCAATGCCCGAGGTGCTGGTGCCCAGCACCACCGCCACGCGCTCTGCACCATGGCGGGCGATCGCCGCGGCCACCGCCGGTGCGATCTGCGCCAGCGCCACGTCCAGCAGGGCGTTGTTGCGCCCGCGCAGGGCCACCGGCAGGTCATCCAGCGCCGGCAACGGCGTGCGTACCTCTCCCAACGCCAGGGTGCGCCCCGGCAACAGGCTGTCGTTGTCGCTGAGCCCGCCCGGCACATCGGCGAACATCGCCGATGCGACCGCGGCGCGGCCATCGCCGAGCGCGCAGACCACGCCCAGGTCGTTCAGGTAGATCGGTGCACTCATCGGTCCTGCCCGGCCATATCGATCGATTCGATGCGCAGCGCATAGCCTTCGGCACGGTTGTCCAGCTGCACGCTGCCATCGTCCAGGCGCTGCAGCTGCAGCCACACCGTGCCGTCACGCGACAGGCGGCGCTGGTGGCCGTCGTCGCTGACCTCCCAGCCGGCCGGCAGCGCGGCGGCGATGGCCGCGGTCGGCCACAGCGCGAACTGCAGGTCATCCAGCACACGCTCGGCACGTACCTGCGGCGGCAGCCACGGCGCGCGCTGCTGGGTCAGCTGCTGGCCGTCCCATTGCAGGCGCACGCCGGTCTGGCCCATCGCCTGCACCGCCAGCTGCACCTGCTGCGCATCGGCTTCCAGCAGAGCGTCGAGGTCGCGCTCATGTGTGCCGAAGCGGAAATGCAGCTGCTGCTGCAGCGCCAACGTCGCCGGCAGGCTGGCCGGCGACAGGCGCAGCGGCGGCAGTTCCACCAATGGCTTGGGCATGCGGCCGGCACAGGCGGCCAGCAGCAGGCACAGCAGCAGTGCGGTGGTACGGGCGATCAGGCGCTGCACAGCTGCTCCAGTACGCGCATGCGGCGGCCGCTTTCGTCGGCCACATACGGGTTGTTGGTGTCCCAGGCGTAGCCGGCCAGGATGGAACTGATCATGTCGCGCACTTCGGGCTGCTGCTGCGGGTGGTAAATGATCTTCTGGAAGCCGCCCTCGTACCAGCTTTCGACAAAGCGGCGGAAAGTCTTCACGCCGGCGCGCAGCGGGATCGAGAACTCGGCTTCCCAGTCGACGGTTTCACCGGCATAGCGGCGCGCCAGGCATTCGCTGGCCAGCTGCGCGGACTTGAAGGCGATGGTGACGCCGGAGGAGAACACCGGGTCGAGGAACTCGCCGGCATTGCCCAGCAGCGCGTAGCCCGGGCCCCACAAAGAGCTGACGTTGGCCGAGTAGCCGGTGATGCGCCGCACCGGCAGCACTGCCCATTCGGCGTTGGCCAGCAGGCGGGTCAGGTTGGGGTCCTCGCCGACGATGGCCTGCAGCTTCTGCAGGTCGTCTCCTTCATAGCGCTCGAAGAACGACGGCTCGGCGACCACGCCCAGCGAGCAGCAGCCGTTGGAGAACGGGATCGTCCAGTACCAGACGTCGATGTGTTCGGGGTGGGTGGTGATCAGGATCTTGTTGCGATCGAAGTCCGCTTCGGCCGGAATGTTGTCGCGCACGTGGCAGAAGATCGCACCGCGCACCGGGAAGTTGGACGGCGATTCCAGCTGCAGCAGGCGCGGCAGCAGGCGCGCGAAGCCCGATGCGTCGAGGATGAAATCGGCCTCGATGCGGTATTCGCTGCCATCCGGGCGCCGCACGGTCACCGCCGGCTGCTCGCCCGCTTCGACCGACAGCACTTCGTCGCCAAAGCGCAGCGTGGTGCCCATGCGCTCGGCACCCCGCGCCAGCACGTTGTCGAAGTCGGCGCGCTGCACCTGGTAGGTGGTGCCCCAGCCCGGCGAGAACTTCTTCCTGAAGTCGAACGCGGTGCGCGCCTCGCCATGCACGAAGGCAGCGCCGTTCTTGTGCTGGAAGCCTGCTTCGACCACGTCCTGCAGCAGCCCGGCGGCCTCGATGTACTCCATGCTCTGCGGCAGCAGGCTTTCGCCGATGGAGAAGCGCGGGAACTGCTGGCGCTCCAGCATCAGCACCTGGCGGCCCTGCCGGCGCAGCATCGCCGCGGCCACGGAACCGGCCGGGCCGGCGCCGATGATCAGGATTTCAGTACGTTCGACAGCATCCACAGCAGTGTTCATCGGTGCGTCCTTGTTGCTCGATCAGGTGGAAAGAAGGAAGTCGGAAAACAGGCTCAGGCTGGCGGCAGATCGTGCGGCGGCGGCCGGAACAACGGCGAGATCAGCCAGACCAGGCCGATGCCGAACAGCAGGGTCAGGCCGAACGCGCGCAGCGCCGGGGTCTGCGACAGGCCCAGCAGGCCGAACGACAGCCAGGTGCTGGCCGCGCCCACGCACACCGCCAGCCAGGCGCTGGCATCGCCGCGGTGCTCGATCAGGAAGATGCCGTAGTCGATGCCCATGCCCAGCAGCAGCATCAACGCCAGCACGTTGAACAGCTGCAGCGGCTGGCCGAACAGGCCCAGCAGACCCAGGGTGAGCGCGCCGGCGATCAGGGTCGGGGCGAACACGCGCCAGGCCTGGCGGCGGTAACGCAGCCACAGCGCACCAAATACCAGCGCGATGCCGACCAGCAGCAGCCCGCCCATCAGCTTGCGGTAGTGGCCCAGCAGCTTGGAGAAATCTGACGTGCGGTCGACCCAGCGCACGCCGGGCAGGCCTTCGGCGGCACCTTCCAGCGTGGCCAGGGCATCGGCGCGCGACAGGTCATCGACCATCACCACGCTGATCATCTGTCCACCGACCTCACCCACCCACAGGTGGCGGAACGGCTGCGAGGCCGGCGAGGCCAGGAAGGCTTCGGCGGTGAGCGGCGCTGCGGCGAACTGCGGTCGCTGCAGCGGTTCGCCCACGGCCTCGGACACGGCCGACAGCACGCCGGGTTCCACCTTCGCGGTCAGCGCAGCATCGGCCTGCTGGCGTGCCGGTGACGGCAGCCAATCGCTGATGGCGCGGTAGCCGCCGATGCGTTTGTCATCGGCCAGTGCACGCAGGCGTTCGGTCAATGCCTCTTCACGCTGCAGCAGCTGCGCGGCATCGGCACCCTGCACCAGGTAGAACTGCGCCGGGCTGGGCATGCCCAGCAGCTGGCTCAGGCGGATCTGCTGCGCCATCAATGCCGGGGGCGAGGACTGCAGGCTGCGCAGGTCGTCGTTGCTCTGCAGGCGCGCGATGCCGATGGCAGACAGTGCCAGCGTGATCACCACGAACATCGTCACCGCGCGGCGGCCATTCAGGCGCGGGAAGCGCTCCAGCGTGTTGCCCAGCCACTGCGAGAAGCGGGTCTGGCGGATCTCGCCGCCATCCAGCCACGGGAACCAGAAGATGACCGTGAGGAACGCCGCGGCCAGGCCTACCACCGAGAACAGCGCCATCTGGCGCAGGCCGGGGAACGGGGCCAGGCCCAACGCGAGGTAGGCCAGCGCACTGGTCAGCAGGGCCAGCCACAGGCCGGGCAGCAGATGCCGCAGCAGCTTCCAGCGACGGTCGGCCGGTTCGGCCTGGCGCGACGCAAACCAGTGGATGCCGTAGTCCTCCGCTACGCCCACCAGCGATGCGCCGAACACGAGGGTCAGCACGTGCACCTTGCCGAATACCAGCACGGTCACCGCCAGTGCCACGCCGCAGCCGATCAGCAGCGAGGCGGCCACCAGCAGGATCGGGCGCAGCGAACGGAACGCCAGCCACACCAGCAACAATACCGCGGCCAGTGAACCCCAACCGATCGTGTTGATTTCCTGGTTGGCCTGCACCGCGGCGGCCTCGGCATGCAGCGGCACGCCGGCATGCAGGATTTCCAGCTCCGGCGCTGCGGCCTCGGCCGCTGCTCCGGCCCGCTCCAGCAGGCCATCAAGATGGCGCTCGCCATCGAGCTGGAACGCCGAACCCGGCGTATCGAACTGCAGCACCGCCCAATGCTTGCCTTCGGCTTCAAGCAGGCCATCATCACCCAGCCGCAACCCCGAACCCTGCGCCTGCTGCTGCCACCATTGCGGCCACAGCGACAACGGGTCCTGCCGCCAGTCGGTCAGGCGCGGCGCACCCATCGGGCCGTACAGCGCGGCCAGCGCCTGCTCGGCCAGCGCACCGGTTTCAGTACTCTGCAGCTGATCACGCTGGGCCGGCGTCAACAGGCGGTCGCGGTACGGCGCGTAGAACGCGCGCGCCTCGTCGAACCAGCCTTCGATGGACCCGCTGGGCACCAGCAATGCACTGTCGGCATCGGCAGCCATGGCCGCAGCGAACGCGGCCTGCGCCCGCTTGGCGGCGGCGCCGTCCTGGCTGCCGAGCAGCACCACCACCTGCCGCGAACTGCCGTCGGCAATGCGCCGGGTGACGTCACTCAACAGGCGGTCATGCGCATCCTGCGGGAGCAGGGCGAGGATGTCGGTGTCGATCCGCGATTGCTGGCTCCACAGGCGCCACTGCTGCGCGCCCATCACCAGCAGCACCAGCAGCCAGGCGATGCCCAGCCAGTGCCACCAGCGCCGCAACCGGCCCGGTGCGTTCGATGCCACGGCCTCACTCAAAGCGGCGCGCCTCGTCGGCATTGAGCGTGGCCGGGGCTTCGCTCAACGCGCTGAACTGGATCTGCGTGCGGTCCTTGTTGGCCTCGACGATCTCGACCTGGCGCACGTAGCGGTCGCCCTGCAGGGTCAGTGATTCGAAAGCCTTGGCCAGCATCGCCGACTTCGGCGTCAGGCGCAGCCGCCAGCCCTGTCCTTCACGGCTGGCCGCCACGTTGAACTGGCTGGACAGCGCCTGCACGTCGCCACTCATCAGCGCGAACATGATCGCGTTCACCGAACGCATCGCCGGCTGCTGCCGCGCGTCCAGTTCGACGCGGGTGCTGCCATCACGCTGGCGGCTGAGGATGCGGTCGGCGGTGACCACCACTTCGGAAGGGAACGGCTTGAGCGTGGTCCAGATCACGCCGTGCTGGCGCGCGACCACGAACCGGCCCTGCGAGCGCAGCGGATTCTTGAAGCCGCTGACCTGCTTTTCCTGGCTGAACTGGCCACGCAGCACCTCCGGCCGCGCCACCGTCTGGGTGATCGCATCCACGGCGGGGTCGGCGGCCTGCACGCGCGGTGCGGCAACAAGCATCAGCGCGCACAGCAGCACGCTCGGAAGACGGGCAAGCATAGTCACGGCGCAGGCACTCCCAGGCGTTCCCACAGTACCGGCGGGCACTGGTACAGCATTTCCTTGCTGGTCGCGTCCACCGCAACCTGGATGGTCATCGCACGGGTCAGCACCTGGCCGCTTTCCGCATCAAGGATTTCGTACTCGATCTTCAGCCGGTTCTCCCATTCCACGATGCGCGCGATCACGCGCAGCGCCTGGTTGAACAGCAGCGGGCGCACATACTTCACCCGCGCATCGACCACCGGCCACAGGTAGCCCGATTCGAGCATCTGTGGGTAGTCGTAGTCGTAGCGGCCGAGCAGCGCGCAGCGCGCGATCTCGAAGTACTTGAAGTAGTTGCCATGCCAGACCACGTTCATCGGATCGCAGTCATGGAAGGCGGGGGTCAACGCAATCTCGCCAACCCGTTCGATAGCCTCATTCACCGGCATACAGCTCCCAACGTTGCGCGCGGATCTCCACCAGCAGTTCCCGCAGCTCGCGATCCAGCGCGCGGTCTTCTTCAACCAGGGCGATGCGCTGCCCCAGGTCGGCGTACATGTCGGCCAGACTGCCATGCAGCTGCGCGTTCATGCCAACCCGCTCGCGCAGGGCCAGGCCCTGGCGCGCGGCGATCAGCATCGCCGCCACCACCTGTTCGGTCAGCTCGATCACGCGCAGGCAGTCGCGCGCGGCGATGGTGCCCATGCTGACCTTGTCCTGGTTGTGGCATTCGGTGGAACGCGAGAACACGCTGGCCGGCATGGTCTGCTTCAGCGCTTCGGCGGTCCAGGCCGACACGCTGATCTGCAGCGCCTTCAGGCCATGGTTGATGGCCGCGCGCGCGCCGGTGGCCGCCGACAGGTTGGCCGGCAGGCCGTGGCTGTAGCGGGCATCGACCACCAGCGCCAGCTGGCGGTCGAGCAGATCGGCGACGTTGGCCACGGTGTTCTTCAGGGTGTCCATCGCCAACGCGATGTGGCCGCCGTAGAAGTGGCCACCATGCAGGATGCGCTCGCCGTCAGCGTCGATCAGCGGATTGTCGTTGGCGCTGTTCAGCTCGGTCTCGATCAGCTGGCGCAGGAACGGCAGGCTGTCTTCCAGCACGCCGATCACGTGCGGTGCGCAGCGCAGCGAATAACGGTCCTGCAGGCGCTGTTCGTTGCGCGGCGGGCGTTCGCTGTGCAGGTCGCTGCGCAGGCGCGCGGCGATGCGGCCCTGGCCCGGGTGCGGCTTGGCCGCGAACAGGGTTTCGTCGAAGTGGTGCGCGTTGCCGTCGCTGGCCAGCACGTTGAACGCGGTCAGGCGCGTGGCCATGCGCGCCAGGTAATCGGCGCGCTGCCAGGCCAGGCAGGCCAGGCCGGTCATCACCGCGGTGCCGTTCATGATCGCCAGGCCTTCCTTTGGCCGCAGCTTCAGCGGGGTCATGCCGATCTTCGCCAGCACCGGGCCGGCCGGTTGCACCTGGCCTTCGAACAGTACCTCGCGCTCACCGCACAGCACCGCGGCCACGTACGACAGCGGGGTCAGGTCGCCACTGGCGCCCACCGAGCCTTCGGCCGGAATCATCGGCAGCACGTCGTGCTGCAGCAGCGTGGCCAGGCCTTCCAGCAGCGGCACGCTGACGCCGGACATGCCGCGCACCAGCGACGCCAGGCGCGCCGCCAGCACCGCACGGGTCTCGACCGGGTCCAGGTAACGGCCCAGGCCGCAGCCGTGGTAGGTGTACAGGTGGTGCGGCAGCTCGGCCACCAGCGCCGGCGGAATATTCACCGTGCACGAGTCGCCGTAGCCGGTGGTTACACCGTAGATCACGCCGTCCTCGCGCAGCAGGCGGTCGAGGAAGTCGGCACCGCGCTGGATGTGCGCGCGGAACGCCGGCGCGTCGCTCAGTGCGGCCTCGCACTGGCGCTGGGCCAGGGCAACCACGTCTTCGATGGTCAACGGTGCATCGCCAAAGCGGCACACGGGTACGGCGTCAGTCGTCATGCGGAGCCTGATCCCAGAAGGGGAAGAAATTGAACCAGTCCAACGGGGACTGGATGACCTGGAGTTCCAGCCAGCGCGCGAAGCGCTGTGCCTGTTCGGCCAGTGCCGCGTCGCGTGAGCCACGCGGCAGCACGATGCGTTCGGCGAACTGTTCAAACGCCACGCGATAGCCCTCGCCCTGGTGCAGGCAGGCCATGGTGTAGACCGGGCAACCCAGCGCGGCAGCGAGTACATAGGCGCCGATCGGGAACGGCGCGCGGTGGCCAAGGAAATCGGCGGTGACGCTGCGGCCGCCCTGCACCGGCGTGCGGTCGCCGACGATGGCGACGAAGCCACCCGCCGCCACGCGCTCGGCCAGCATCATCGCCGTGGCCGGGCCCATTTCGGTTACCTGCACCAGTTCCACCGCCGCCAGCGGGTCCAACCGCTGCAGCAGGCGGTTGAAGCGCTGCGCATGCGCGGTGTGCACCAGCACGGTGATGCGGAACCCCGGCACCTGTTCGGCCAGCACCTGGCACAGTTCCAGGCAGCCGATGTGCGCGGTCAGGATCAGCCCGCCTTCGCGGCGCGCGATCTTTTCAAGCACCAGGTCGCGATGCAGGTGGATGCGCTCGGCCGGATAGCGCCCGCCCAGGCCGAGGATCTTGTCCAGCATCGTGTCGGCGAAGGCGAAGAAGTGGCGCAGGCTGTCGCGCCGGGTCGGCGCACGGCCGAGCGCGCCGCTGTGCGCCTGCAGGCGCTGCAGGTACTGCATCGAGGCCTGGCGACCGACGCGGTTGCCCAGCCAATGGCAGGCCACCACCGGCCACACGCACAGGCGGAACGGCCAGCGCCCGAACCAGCGGTGCACCCAGCACAGGAACAGCACGCCGGCCACCGACGTGGATTCGCCGATGTCGGCCCAGTGCGGGGCGTCCTGCGCGGCCGCCATCTCAGCGCTGCCCCTGCAGGCGGTGCCACAGCAGGCGCGGTGCGCGCCAGAGCATGCCGAAGAACAGGCGGGTATGCATGCGGCTGATGCGCACGTTGTCGCGCCACACATCGAAGTGCGACACGCCATCGGCGGGATAGGTCACGCGCGTGGCCAGGTGCTCGACCGGCAGCTGCCGCCAGTACAGGCGCACCATCACTTCGGTATCGAAATCCATGCGGCGGCCGATGGTCTCTTCACCGATCAGGCGCAGCACCGGCGGCAGCGGATACACGCGGAAGCCGCACATGGTGTCGCGCAGGTGCAGCGACAGCGTGTTGATCCAGACCCAGATGTGGGTGGCGTAGCGGCCGTACAGGCGCGCCTTCGGAACACTGGCGTCGTAGGCCGGAATGCCACAGATCACCGCACCCGGGTGCACGCGCGCCGCCTCGATGAAGCGCGGCAGGTCGGCGGTATCGTGCTGGCCGTCGGCGTCGATCTGCAGCACGTGGCTGTAGCCACGCGCAGCGGCTTCGGCGAAACCGGCCAGCATCGCCCCACCCTTGCCCTGGTTGACGTCCAGGCGCAGCAGGTCGACGCCGTGGCGCTGCGCCAGCGAGCGCAGCACCGCCGCGCACGCCTCATGCGAACCATCATCGACCAGCAGGCACGGAAGGCCGGCGGCCTGCACGCCGTCGACCACCGCCGCGATGGCGTGCTCGTGGTCGTAGACGGGGATCACCACCAGTGGCGCGAACGCGGCACCGGCAACGGCCGGGTCAGTCCGCATCGGCGAAAACCACCTTGCCGCTGGCGTGCACACCGTGGCTGGAGGTGTAGCGGAAGGCCAGCACATTGCGCGTGGCATCCCAGTCCAGCTGCAGTGTCAGCTCATCACCCGGGCGGGCCACGTGCTGGAACTTCACCGCATCCATGCGCAGGAATCGGGCCGGCATGCTGAACGCCTGGCGGCCAAAACGCACGGCCCAGTCCAGCTGCGCCACGCCGGGCAGGATCGCCGCCTGCGGGAAATGGCCCTGGAACGGCCGCAGCGCCGGGTCGAGGGTCATGCGCAGGGTGGCGCTTGCAGCGTCGCGGTGCTCCCATGCTGGCACCGGCATCAGCGGCTGGAACAGCGCCGCCAGCGCCGCCTGGGTGACCTTGCCCTGTGCGTTGATCGGCAGCGCCGGCACCAGGCGCCAGCGGCGCGGCCGGGTGACCGCGTCATGTGCCTGTGCCAGGCGCGCACCAAGGCGCTGGCCCAGAGCGCGGCGCGCGGCGTCACCGCCCTCCAGCAGTGCCAGGTCGGCCGGTACCACCACGGCTGCCAGCTGCTCGCGCTGGCCGGACAGGACCAGCACGCGCACGTCGTCCACTTCGGCGTCTTCGCGCAGCGCGCGTTCCAGCGCATCCAGCGAAACGCGGCGCTCTTCGATCTTGACGATGCGGTCGGCACGGCCCAACAGGCGGAAGCGGCCGTCGGCCAACGCTTCCACGCGGTCCTGGGTGCGCCACCAGTCGAGGGTTTCCAGATGCGCCGAGGCGACGGCCAGGCAGCCATCCTCGATGCGCCACCGCACACCCGGCAGCGGCTGCCACGGCGGCAGGTCGGTGTCCCAGCGGCGCCAGGCGATACCACCGGTCTCGCTGCTGCCGTAAACCTCGGTCGGTGCCACGCCCAGCCACTGCCGTACCTGGCGTGCGGCTTCTTCGGGCAGTGGGCCACCGGAGGAGAACACCGCGCGCAGGCGGCCGTGCAGGCTGGCCCAGTCGAGCTGTTCAGGCAGGCGCTTGAGGTGGGCTGGCGTCGCCACCAGCACCGTATCGGTACCGGCCAGCGCGCCCACCAGGTCTTCGTGGAAGAACCGGCGCGGATGGATCAGGCGGCCGGCGGCCAGCGGCCACAGCACGCGGAACAGCAGGCCGTAGATGTGCTGGTGGGACACCGTGCCATGCACCTGCACCCCCTCCAGCTGCGCGCCGAACGCAGCCTGCAGCGCATCCACCTCGCGCGCCAGCTGGTCCATGCGCTTGTTGATCGCACTGGGTTGGCCGGTGCTGCCGGAGGTGAACACGCACAGCTCGCAGGCACGCTCGTCCAGCACCTGCAGTTCGCCGTCCACGCCAACAGTGGGGGCAACCAGCGGGCGGTAGTCGGCGGAAACATCACCGGCGAAACCGCTCACCTGTGGCTGCAGTGCCTGCAGTGTGGCCGGCAGGTTGTCGGCAGCCAGGAACACCCGCTTACCGGCATGCCAGGCGCCGAACAGTGCCGCAGCGAAGGCCACGGCATCATCGAAGTACAGGGCCCAGTCGCGGCCATCGGCAGCAACAAAGGCCGCACGCCAGGCCAGCACCCGCTGGCGGAAGCGGGCATGATCGATCAGCTCGCCATCGCAGAGGCCGATGCTGCGCTGCGGCTGCGGGTCCACCAGCAGCCGGTCCAGGGCAATCCACTCAGCCATGGGCGTGCGCTGCCTTGACCCGACGCCGCACCAGCCACTCACCTGCAAACAACACGCCCATCATCACGTACGCCAACAATCCGTTGTAGAGCATCCAGACCCGGTCCGACGCGTAAAGCGCGGTCAGCAGGGCCAGGCTGCCGTTGAGAACGAAGAAGCCACACCACACCTGGGTGACGCGGCGGGTATAGGCCACCGCGAACGCTGGCAGGTCCGGCTCCTGCAACCGCGCCAGGCGTTCCACCAGCGGCGGGCCGAAGCGCAGGCTGGTACCGAACACCGCCAGCATCACCACGTTGACCAACGCCGGGTACAGCTTCAGCGGCAGGGCCTGGTTGAGCACGGTGGCCAGCACGGCCAGCAGGCCGGTACCGGCGGCGGCGGCCCACCACAGCGGCTGGCGCGTGCTCAGCGCACGCAGCAGGGCCAGGGTGAACAGCAGCAGCGACAGCCAGCGTGGCTCGAAACGGCCCATCGCCAAGTACACCAGCACCGGGTAGGCCAGCGAGATCGCAGCCACCACGAACGTGCGTGCGCGTGCCATGGCGGAGCCGCCGGCGCTGCGGTCAGGCGGCTGCCTGGTCCGGCAGCAGCCCGTGCACGACATCGACGATGTCCTGTACGGTGCGCACGGCCTTGAACGCTTCCGGCTGCAGGTTGCGGCCAAGCAGCGGCTTGAGCTGCACGATCAGGTCGACCGCATCGATGCTGTCGATGTCCAGGTCGTCGTACAGGCGGGCCTCGGGGGTGATCCGGGCGGTTTCGATCTCGAAGCTGTCGGTCAGGATGCTGACGATGCGTTCGAACAGTTCATTCTTGGTCATGGCAATTCCTGGCGCCGTTACGACTGGCGGGCGGCGACGAACTCGCCGAGCGCGCGCACGCTGGAGAAATGGCGACGGGTTTCTTCCGAATCGGCCGAGAGGCTGACACCGTACTTCTTCTGCAGCGCCAGGCCCAGCTCCAGCGCGTCGATCGAATCCAGGCCGAGGCCCTCGACGAACAGCGGCGCGGTCGGATCGATGTCCTCCGGCGTGATGTCCTCCAGCGAAAGGGAGGAAATGATCAATTCCTTGATCTCGTGCTCAAGTGCTTGCACGGGGCGGCTCTCCAGACAGGTCGAAATAACGAGAAAGGTGCTCGGTAACGCGGCGTGCCGCCAAGGCATCCCCCCTTGGCGAGTCGTCTTCGGCCAAGAAAGGCGCGATCGGGATATCTTCGCCGATCTGCAGCCGAACGTGAAAGCGACGTGAGGGGACACGATACCACTTCTGCCCCTTGGTCAGGGTTGGCGGGGTGCAGGTGATCCGCACCGGGGTGATGTCCAGGCGGCCGCGCACGGCGATGTTGGCCGCGCCCCGCTGCAGACGCGGCGGCTGTCCGGGCACGCTGCGGGTGCCTTCCGGGAAGATGACCAGGGTGCCGCCGGCCTGCACCGCTGCTACGCAGTCGTCCACCAGGCCAGCGCCATCATCGTTGGAGATGTAGCCGGCCGCCCGCACCGGACCACGCATGAACGGGTTGCAGGCCACGGCCCGCTTGACCACGCAATCGGCGTTGGGCAGCAACGAAATCAGGCAGACCACGTCGATCAGGGTGGGGTGATTGGCCAGAACCAGCAAACCGTCGCGCTGCAGGCGTTCCCGGCCTTCGATCTGCAGGGTCATCACCCCCAGCCGGCACATCAGCCGGACATGGCTGGCAAAGGCGGCCTGGACCACGCGCCGGGCGCGCCGGCGACGCGCCACCGGGTCGCGCATCAGCAGCAGTACCGGCATCACCAGAACGCCGAGCAGCAGCCCGCCCAGGCCAAATGCGACGAAACTGAGACCGGTGCCAAACACCCGCCAGGCATGGTCGAGGCGGCGCAGCAGCTCAGCCACGGCGTCTCCAGCACCAGCGCTGGCCGTGGGCCACGTGTTCCACTGCCGGCGCGCCGGACAACAGGAACCGGTGCAGGTCCAGCGCATGCGGCAGCAGGCCGGGCGCCGTGCTGGCCTGGCCGGCGGCCGGCTGCCACTGCAGCGACAGCGTCGGCCGGCCCTCTGCCGGGGCGGTCATGCGCCAGCACCATGCAAAGAACGGGTCGGGTTCGTCGGCGAACGTCGCGTAAATTTCAGGAAGCGGAGATTCGTAGACCACCACCCGCACCTCGCGGGCGCCATCGGCCAGCAGGCCGACAGCCTCCAGGCACGCGGCCTCGACCGTGGCCTGGCCGGCAGCCAATGCCAGGTAGTTGCCGCGGTGGCCGCGGGCGATGGAGTACAGCGCGGCGATCGCGTTGTGCACGGACAGGCCGAATCCGGTCGGCGACAACGGCTGGTCGCTGACCAGCGCGCCCAGCAGGTCCATCGAACGGGCCACGTCGCCGTGGCGGCTGGCGAACACCAGCGGCACGTCACTGTCGGCACCCTTCCCGTCCTCGCACCAGCACGCGGCCTGGATCGCCATGCGGCCCAACCGCTCGATGCGCCGTCGCTGCATTGCCGGAACCTCCGCCAGTGCCGGCGTATCCCCGCCATGCGGCAGGTACGGCGCATCGGCCCAGCCCAGCCACTGGCTACGCTCGCTCAGGCCGGGCGCCCACGCAGCCCAGTCGACGATGGAGAATTCAATCATTTAGCGTTGGTGCTTCAACGGGAGAACGATAGGCACGAGCCATTACGGCGACGCGCGGCGGCCCCCATTCCTGCAGCCGTGCGTCCGTCCAGGACGTCGCCGGCTGCCCCCCTGGCCGCCGGAAAGGAGCGCACGCTAGCACGTCCCGCGCAGGGTGTGCAGGTTTCACATTCCCCAACGCGGGGCCTGGCAACAGCCGGCCCCGTCTTCAATCGATCAGTGGTAACCGGTGTCGGCGTGCACCTTGCCGCGGAATACCCGATAGGACCAGGCCGTATAGCCGAGGATGACCGGCAACAGAATGACCAGCCCAACCAGCGTGAAGCCCAGCGACGACGCAGGCGCGGCGGCCTGCCACAGGGTCATCGACGGTGGCAGCAGGTACGGCCACATGCCCAGCACCAGGCCGACGAAGCCGAGCACGAACAGGGCCAGGCTGAGCAGGAACGGCGGCAGGTCACGGCGCGGGTGGGTGGCACTGCGCCACAGCGCGGCAGCCACCGCCAGGGTCAGCAGCGGCACCGGCGAGAGCCACCAGAAGTTGCCGTCGCTGAACCAGCGCGCCATCAGCCGCGAATCGAGGAACGGCAGCCAGCTGCTGACCAGGCCCATCGCCGCGATCACCGCCACCACCAGCGGGCGGGTCATCTGCCGCGCCAGCGCCTGCACGCGCCCTTCGGTCTTCAGGATCAGCCAGGTGCTGCCCAGCAGCGCATAGCCGGCCACCAGCGCGGCACCGGTCAACATCGCGAACGGGCTGAACCAGGCGAACGGGCCCCCCTGATAGACACCGTCCACCAGCGGGATGCCCTGCACCAGGGTGCCGAGGATCACGCCCTGGGCGAAGGTCGCCAGCAGCGAACCGAGGCCGAACGCCACGCTCCACAACCGGCGCGAACGATGCGCCTTGAAGCGGAACTCGAACGCCACGCCGCGGAACACCAGCGCCACCACCAGCAGCAGCACCGGCAGGTACAGCGCCGACAGCAGCACCGCATAGGCCTTCGGGAACGCCGCCAGCAGGCCGGCGCCACCGAGCACCAGCCAGGTCTCGTTGCCGTCCCAGATCGGCGCGGCGGTGTTCATCATCAGGTCCAGCTGTTCCTCGTCCTCGGCAAACGGGGCGAGGATGCCGATGCCGAGCACGAAGCCGTCCAGCACCACGTACATCAGCACGCCGAAGCCGATCACCGCGAACCATGCCACCGGCAGCCAGGTCATCAGGTCCATGTCAGCGCTCCTCCAGCGGTTCGTCGGCGGCCGACAGTGGTCGTGCCGGGGTGTGGCTGCCGTGGTCCAGCGATGGCCCTTCGGCATACGGCTGCGGTCCATGGCGCAGGATCTTCACCAGGTACCAGATACCCCAGCCGAACACGAACGCGTAGCCGACCACATAGACGCCCAGCGACAGCGCCGTCATCCACGCGCTCTGCGGGCCCACCGCATCAGCGGTGCGCAGCACGCCGTACACCACCCACGGCTGGCGCCCCATTTCGGTAACGAACCAACCCGACAGCAGCGCGATGAAACCGCTGGGCAGCATCCAGTTCCAGCCACGCAGCAGCCACGGCGAATCCAGCAGCTTCCTCCGCCACAACTGGAAGGCCGACACCCAGGCCAGCAGCAGCATCAGCGTGCCCAGCCCGACCATGATGCGGAAGGCGAAGAACACCGGCGTCACCGGCGGCCGCTCGCTGGCGGGCACCGAGGTAAGAGGATCGAAGGTGCCGTCCAGGCTGTGGGTGAGAATCACGCTGCCCAGCTTCGGGATGGCAACTTCGAAATCGTTGCGCTCTTCCTTCTCGTTCGGCAGCGCGAACACCACCAGCGGCACGCCCTCGCCTTCCCTGGTTTCATGCCAATGCGCTTCCATCGCCGCGATCTTCATCGGCTGATGCTTGAGCGTGTTCAGGCCGTGCATGTCGCCGACAAAGATCTGCACCGGCACGGTCAGTGCGGCGAACGCCACCGCCGCGACCAGCATGCGACGCCCCGCTTCCACGTGCGTGCCCTTGCGCAGGTACCACGCGCCCACGCCACCGATCACGAAACAGGTGGTGATGAACGAGCCCAGCGCCATGTGCGCCAGGCGATAGGGGAACGAAGGGTTGAACACCACCTGCCACCAGTCCACCGGATGCACGATGCCGTTGACCATCTCGTAGCCGGCCGGTGTATGCAGCCAGCTGTTGGACGACAGGATCCAGAACGTGGAGAACAGCGTGCCCAGCGCCACCATGCAGGTGGAGAAGAAGTGCAGGCGCGGCGAGACCCGGCCCCAGCCGAACATCATCACGCCGAGGAAACTGGCTTCCAGGAAGAACGCGGTCAGCACCTCATAGGTCAGCAGCGGGCCGATGACCGTGCCGGCCACCTCGCTCAGCCGTGGCCAGTTGGTTCCGAACTGGAAGGCCATGACGATGCCGCTGACCACGCCCATGCCGAACGACACCGCGAAGATCTTCTGCCAGAAGAAATACAGCTCGCGCCACACGGGCAGCTTCGTGCGCAGCCAGCGCCATTCGATGAAGGCCAGCCAGCTGGCCGTACCGATGGTGAAGGCAGGGAACAACACGTGGAAACTGATGACGAATCCGAACTGGATCCGGGACAACAACAACGCGTCCAAGGGACGCCTCCTGCCTGTGACCGGTGGGATACCGGACCACTTTAGGATGATTTCGTTAAGGTGGGATGCGACCGGGTGACGCGCTGCTTCACTTTGTCGCAGGTGAAGCAGGGTGACAGGATGAATGGGCTACAGGGGCTTCAGCAAGGTCAAGGGCGGCTCCCTGGCGATTCGCAGGGCCCGGGGTACCAGTGCGGTCAAGCAGGCCGCCATCACCAGCACGACAGCGCTCGATATCGAGAACCACGGTGAACCTGTGATGCCGTCCTGCGGCGACCCTACCCACTGCAACGACAACGCGCCGAGCAGGGTACCCAGCGTGGTGAACACTGAAACCTCGAACATGATTTCGGCAAAGATCACGGATCCGCGAGCACCCAATGTCCGTCGAACCCCAATGGAGTGCCGGCGCTGATCAAGCCATGCACCTACAACTCCGGAAACTCCGGCCATCAGCACACCGAGAACAACGGCCGTCATGACCGCGAGCACGGTCGTAGCGAAGCGATCAGCTTTGACGTAGGCGTCGCGATATCCCGCCAGCGTCTCGACACCGGCTGGATTCACGATCCGATAAGGGCGCTGCAGCGCATCGCCAATGCGATCAAGCGAAGAACGATCAACCTCCGACCTCCACTTCACCAGATAATAGCGACTGGCGCCCATGGGAAGGCCTGGAAGCAGCGCCCACTGCGAGTCCCGCTCATTGCCTCCTGGTGCCGGTCCAGCAACAGACGCAAATACGCCCACGATGACCCGGCTGCTGCCGGGGCCGAAATACAGGTGCCGGCCAACAGCACTCTCCGTTCCGAACAGACGAGCAGCCAGCGCTTCGCTGATCAGCACTACCGGAACACCTTCAGCCATGTCGTCCTCTGTGGCATCCCGTCCCAGGACGATTCCCGCGCCCAACATCGCCAGCAAGCCAGAGCTTGCAGTTGCCACGGGAATGCGATCACATCCAGCTACGTCTGTCGTGCCCGCGTTCATCGAGTACGCCATGGCTGACTCACTGGTGCATACGCCGTATCGATGGGCTCTTCCCCCGAACGGAACAGCGTCGCTCACAACCGTGTCCTGAACACCGGGCAGCCGGATCGCAGACAGGTCTGCCCGCAGCACTGCTGCATCCGCGCCGTCTTCGACATCCGAGACCCTGACCACACCAATCGACCCTGCCTCCCGGATGCTCCCGGTGTTCAATCTGGCGAAGCTGTCCAGCGCGGATTGCAGTGCGAACGCACATGCCAGGCCTGCAAGCGCTGCCTGGACTGCAAGCAGTGCGGCACTTCCCAAGTGTCGTCGGGTCTCCCTCATCGAGTCGAACATTTCAGGCAGCCCCCTTCGCGAAGGCACTCGACAGGGAGCTGACCCTGCAGATTTCAAACGATGGGACCAATGAACAGAGCAACGTCGTGACGACTCCCAGGCCAGCGGCCATCAGCATTGCCCCAGCATGCATCGCCGTTATCGCGCTGGGCAGAACGTCTCCCGCAGCAACCAACCGGATTCCCAGCGTATAGGTGACGACAGCGAGCGCACTGCTTGCGGCTCCTGCCGCGATGGATTCCCACATGAGCTGGATGAACACGTCCCGGCGTCGCGCACCCAGTGCACGTCGTATCGCGAGCTCCCGCCGACGGCGCCCCAGGCTGAAGCTCAGCAGCGCCGCCGCGTTGACGATGCACACACCGAGAAGGATCAGTGACAGCCGAAGCTGCATCCTGGCCCGCTCCGGAACCAATCCCAGCCTGTCCAGCCAATCCATCAACGGCCAGAGTGCCACCTGCTGGGTGCCTGGTTCGATCCGAAGGCCCTTTGCCTGCGCATAGGCATTCAGACTCGCGCGGTAGGCGGCGACATCATCTGCGGTGGGCAGCCACGCCCAAAGTTGAAGCCATGAAACGTTTGCCCCTGCAAGATCCGTGTCCTGGTCCCCCCCCCAGATCGCCGTACCGTCCACAACAGTCAGCTTGTCTGCGATTGCGGTTTCAACCGGCAGGTAGATCTCGTCAGGTTCCACAAACGGCCGGCGTGTGAGATCTCCCTGAAACATCGGCACCGGATGCCAATCCTCCGCGACACCCACAACGGTATAGGTGCGTCTGCCCAGTTCCAACGGATGGCCAACGCAGTCCTGCGCACACTCGCGCTCGGCGAGCGCACGCGACAGGACCACTATCCGACTCGCAGCATGCCCCTCCTCAGCGGTCCATGCCCGCCCTTGAACAACGGCAATGCCAAGGACACTGAAGACTTCAGACGTGGCGAACCTCGCACGCAGCCTTGCGCTGAACTCTCCCGGCCGGGAGAGCGTCACCGCCCCCCCCGCCATTGCTGCCTGCTTCCACGTCCGGCCCTGGTTCAGAAGCACCTTCGCGTCTGGCCAGGTCAGTGCCTGGCCCGGATCCGGCGAACCCCTGCGCAGTGCATCTGGACGCGCGTCAAGGTACGGGCGGAACAATGCCGAGCTCCGGCCTGGCGCGGGATCCGACGATGCCTGGAGAACAATGGAGAGCATCACGGTCGTGATCCCTACCCCTGCACCCAGCATGAGAGCGATTGTCAGATGAGTGCCGATTCGTTGCTTGAATCGGGCAAGCGAAAGCTGGATGTAGTAGAGCATCATCCAACTGCATCCGGCGTTGGCTTACTGTCGCACCTGTCCATGTGATTCTCACTCCATATCCGTGGAAGCTGAGAGTCTCTGATTGTGAAACTCCGCCTCAAGCGGAGACATGGAATTTGCAACTTTCCTCAGGAAGCACACGTAGCTCCTGGGTCCTGGATAGAGCGACCGCCACTGATGACCAGATCGACGTGACGGAATCTGACGGAAAAGGCCAACTACCGACGTGGAGACAACGCCCGATGCCTGGAGATCTGATCGGGAGTTGGAGGAAGAAGCGTCCCAAAGCAGGTGCAGACGTCAATGTTCTCCTAGACCCAGAAGTACCAGACAGCCCCCGCCACCAACGCTCCCAGCAACACCACCTGCACCACCACATAGCCCACGCCACTGTCGCTCGACTCAGCGGTAATGCGCTTCTGCAGCGCCTCGCTCACATCCGGCGTTTCTTCCTGCTGCGCCTGCTCACGCAACGCCTGCACCAGCGCGCGCTTTTCCGCATCGCGAGGGTCGGTCGGTGGGTTCACAGCAGCTCTCCGGCGGTGGCATGCCGCGTCAGTTCCTGCTTCAGGACCTGGCGCGCGCGGTGCAGGTGGCTCTTGATGGTACCGCGTGCCAGCCCGGTCACCTGTTCGATCTCGGCCAGATCGAAATCCTCCAGGTAGTGCAGGCCGACGATCAGGCGCTGCGGTGCACTCAGCCGTTCCAGTGCCGCGCCGAGCTGACGACCGGCCTGCAGCGCCTCGCTCAACTCGGCCGGTCCGGGGCCTTCATCGCCGATCCCCAGTTCCTCCGGCACCTCCACCGCCACCATCCATTGCGCCTCCAACCGCCGCCGGCGCAGGTGCTGCAGTGCAGTGGTGTAGGCGACCCGGGAAACCCAGGTGCGCAGCGAGGATTCAAAACGGAACCGGTGCAGCTGGCGGAACACGGCCAGGAAGGTTTCCTGCAGCAGGTCAGCGACCTGATCGCGGTCGCCCACCATGCGTCCGATCACATGCGCGCAGGTGCGCTGGTGGGTCTCCACCAGCTGCACGAAGGCCGACTGCGAGCCATCGATGATGGCCCGCACCAGGGCCTGGTCCGCGTCCAGCGGTTCGGCGGGGGCTGCCGTCGCCGCTGCATCGTGGCGGCGACGGCCCCGCAGTGCCGACAACGCTTCGCCGAGCAGGCTCATCCGCGGGGCGCCCCCTGTGCCCGTGGCATGTCCTGACTCAGCCCTTGCGTGCGGCAGGACGGGTGAGGTGCCAAGCCAGCAGCTGGCCGAGGCCGGCACTGCCGACCAGCGCGGCAGCGGCACCAAAGGTCAGGTCACGGGCACCGATGGCTTCCAGCAGGGCCATGGCCAAGGCCAGGCAGACCAGGCTGATGCCCCAGCGCAGCGCTCCCTGGCGGCGGCGCTCCTCTTCCAGCACCGCCAGCGAGCGGATCACCTCCTCCGGCACGTGCGGGGCCACCAGCTTGCTGCGCGCGCGGGCATCGGCAATGGCATGGATCGCGTAGGCGATGCAGATGAAGAGGGTGATCGGGATCAGTTCCTGCATGGTCGGGCTCCTGTTCGGTGGATGATGCGGGTTCAGGAGAATGGATGCGTGGCCACGGCAACCGGTTGCAGCATTTTGCCGATTCCGCTGCCATGACCTGTGGCCCCTGCCCCGGGCCCGGACGGCTGCTACCCTTGCCCGGTTTCCCCTTCCGGTGCCGTCCGCCCATGTCCCGAGTGCTGCCCCTGTCCCTCCTGCTGTCGGCCGTGCTGGCCGCACCGGCCGCGCATGCTGCGCCCACGCCGATCACCATCGAACAGGCCATGGCCGACCCGGACTGGATCGGCCCGCCGGTCGAGAAGGCCTGGTGGTCGTGGAACAGCCAGCAGGTGGAGTACCAGCTCAAGCGCAACGGCAGCCCGGTGCGCGATACCTTCCGCCAGCCGGTGGCCGGTGGCGTGGCCGCGCAGGTGGCCGATGACCAGCGCGGCACCCTGGACGTGGCCGAGCCGGTCTACGACCGCAGCCGCAGCCGCAGCGCCTTCGTCCGCAATGGCGATGTGTTCGTGCGCGACCTGCGCAGTGGCGCGCTGACCCAGCTGACCCGCAGCAACGAGCGCGCGGGCAACGTGAACTTCGCCGCCGACAACGGCGTGATCTGGCGCGTCGGCCAGAACTGGTTCCACTGGACCGCCGCCAGCGGCGTGCAGCAGGTGGCCAGCCTCAAGGCCGAGAAGGACCCGCGCACGGCGCCGAAGGCCGACGTGCTGCGCGACCAGCAGCTGCGCACGCTGGAAACCCTGCGCCGCGACCGCGACCAGCGCGAAGCACTGAAGGACCAGGACCAGCGCTGGCGCCAGGCCGACCCGACCCGCGCACCGGGCCCGGTGTACCTGGGCGCCGACGTGGAGATCGCCGACAGCGTGCTGTCGCCCGACCTGACCCACCTGATCGTGGTGACCAAGCCGAAGGACTTCGATGATGGCCGCGGCGGCAAGATGCCGCTGTACGTGACCGAGTCGGGCTACGAGGAAACCGAGGACACCCGCACCCGCGTCGGCCGCAACGGCTTCGAACCGCACACCCTGTGGTACGTGGACGTGCGCACCGGCAAGGCCGAGAAGGTCTCGCTGGCTGGCCTGCCGGGCATCAGCACCGACCCGCTGGCCGAACTGCGCCGCAAGGCCGGCAAGGACGCGCTGAAGGGCGAACGCAGCGTGCAGGTGATGAGCGACTTCATGGGCGGCGGCATCCGCTGGAGCGCCGACGGCCAGCAGGCCGCAGTGATGCTGCGTGCCAACGACAACAAGGACCGCTGGATCATCAGCGTCAACGCCGCCGACGGCCGCGTGCAGAACCGCCATCGCCTGACCGACAACGCCTGGATCAACTGGGGCTTCAACGATTTCGGCTGGATGGCCGATGGCCGCACGCTGTGGCTGCTGTCCGAGGAATCGGGCTTCTCGCACCTGTACACCCAGGCCGGCACTGCCAAGCCGCAGGCGCTGACCAGCGGCAAGTGGGAAACCTCGGCGCCGGTGCCGTCGGCCGATGGCAAGGGCTTCTATTTCCTGTGCAACCAGCAGGCCCCGCATGACTATGAAGTCTGCGCGGTCGATACCGGCAGCCGCCAGGTGCGCGAGCTGACCAGCCTCAACGGCGTGGAAGACTTCTCACTGTCGCCGGACGGCCAGCAGCTGCTGGTGCGCTACTCCGGTGCCTACCTGCCGCCGCAGCTGGCCGTGCTGCCCAGTGCCGGTGGCCAGGCGCGCGTACTGACCGACACCCGCACCGCCGACTACAAGGCACGCCAGTGGATCCAGCCGAAGCTGGTGGCGGTACCGTCCAAGCACGGTGCCGGCGTGGTCTGGGCCAAGTACTACGAGCCGGAAAACAAGGAACCGGGGAAGAAGTACCCGATCGTGATGTTCGTGCACGGCGCCGGCTACCTGCAGAACGTGCACCAGCGCTACCCGGCCTACTTCCGCGAGCAGATGTTCCACAACCTGCTGGTGCAGAAGGGCTACATCGTGCTGGACATGGATTACCGCGGCAGCGAGGGCTACGGCCGCGACTGGCGTACGGCGATCTACCGCAACATGGGCCACCCGGAACTGGAAGACTACAAGGACGGCCTGGACTGGCTGGTCGACACCCAGCAGGGTGACCGCGACCACGCCGGCATCTACGGCGGTTCCTACGGCGGCTTCATGACCTTCATGGCGCTGTTCCGCTCGCCGGGCACGTTCAAGGCCGGCGCCGCGCTGCGCCCGGTGGTCGACTGGCACCAGTACAACCACGGCTACACCAGCAACATCCTCAACACCCCGGACATCGATCCGGAGGCGTACCGCGTGTCCTCGCCGATCGAGTACGCGCAGAACCTGCAGGACAACCTGCTGATCGCCCACGGCATGATGGATGACAACGTGTTCTTCCAGGACTCGGTGAACCTGACCCAGCGCCTGATCGAACTGCACAAGGACAACTGGTCGATCGCACCGTACCCGCTGGAGCGCCACGGCTATGTGCGCGCCGATTCCTGGCTGGACCAGTACAAGCGCATCCTCAAGCTGTTCGAGCAGAACCTGAAGTGAGCAACGCCGCAGCCACGATCCGCATCGTGGCTGCGGTCATCCTGGATGACCGCGGCCGGGCGCTGGTGGTGCGCAAGCACGGCGCCAGCCGCTTCATCCAGCCGGGCGGCAAGCCCGAACCCGGTGAAGCGCCGCTGCAGGCGCTGACCCGCGAACTGGACGAAGAACTCGGTGTGCAGCTGTGCGCCGAAACCGCCATCGCGCTGGGCACGTTCGAGGACTGGGCGGTGAACGAGCCCGGCCATCGCGTGCAGGCACAGGCGTGGTGGGTGCGGGTGGACGGCGCGCCACAGGCGCGTGCCGAGATCGCCGAACTGGCCTGGGTGCCGCTGCAGCCGCCGCACGGCCAGCCCTTGGCACCGTTGAGCGAACACCATATCCTGCCGGCCGTCGCCACACGGGTGACGGCCCGCTGACCGCGCGGGCACCGAATGCAAGGACACCGGATGTCAGTGCCGCTCCCGCCGCCCTCATTGCAGCCCTCGCCCTACCATGCGTGGATTCGACCACTGGTCCAGGCCTCCTTCTGGCTGTCCGCGCTGCTGACCGGCTACTTCGTACTGCAGGGGCTGCTGGTGTGGCCGCTGCACGACGTTCCACTCTGGCAACTGCTGGCCGATGAAGCACAGCATCGGCAGGTGCACAGCCTGACCTGGCTGCTGGCGCACCCGGTGGGTGCCTCGATGATCGCTGCATTGCTCTGCCTGGCCTCGGCCGTGGCCAGCTGGGGCCTGCTGCGCGAGCGCCGCTGGGGCCTGTGGAGCTTTGTGGTGATGCTGCTGTTGAGCGCGCTTGCCAATTTCGCGATCACCTGGTGGCTGGACGTGTTCATGCGCGACGTGATCGTGCTGCTCGCCGACGATCCGGGCATGGAGCAATCGCTGCAGCCGCGGCGCTGGATGATGACCTTCACCCTGCTCGGCACGTCGGTCCTGTTCCTCGGCCTGCAGGGCTGGCTGGCCTGGCGCCTGCTGCGGCCGGACATCCGCTTGCGCTTCCACTGAGCAACATCCATTTTCCGCACGACAAGGACCGTCGCATGCGCTTGCTGAGCCTTCTCCCCGCACTGCTGCTGTTCGCCGCGCTGCCTGTTGCCGCCGGCGCGTTGCACTGCGGCGAATACCGCAGCACCGATGGCGACATGGCGCTGGTGTTCACCACCCCCAGCACCGGCTACCGCCACGACGACGGCAGCGAGCCGCAGCCGCTGTGGGTTGATCGCAGTGCGGCGCAGACGCGCCTGGTCATGCTCGACGATGGCGTGGCGGAGCCGATCCGGATCAGTGCCGATGGCCAGCGCATCGAGGACGAGGGCGTCGTGGTCTACACCCTGCGCCAATCCCGTGCCTGCGCCGTCGAGCCCAGCGCGATGGACGGCAGCTGTCGCGCCGCCGGCAGCCACTGCATTGCGCGGCTGCCCACGGCCTCACCCGGCCACGCCCAGCGCGCGTGCAGCGAAGGCGTCGGCGCGGGCTGCTCTTCACTGCTGCGGCAACTGCGCGATGGCGTAGCTGCGGGCGGAAGCGATGACACCGACGCCGTGCGCTTCGAACGCCCGCCTGTCTGCCGCGAACACACACCCGGGCATGACCTGCAGGCCTGCGAAGCGCTGACTGACGATGCGCTGGGCGCCGCGATGCAGTTGGTGGATGAACGCCTGCAAAGGGAAGACGAAGACACGCTGGAATCGTCGCTTCCGGCCGCTGCACGCAATCATCTGCAGCAGCTGTGCCTGCAGCATCGCAATGGCCGCTTCTGCACCGAAGTGGCCGAACAGCAGTTGATCGCACGGGACCCTGCGTTGGCGGTGCAGGCGCTGCAGGTGGTCTGCGACTCAGGCCGCATCAGTGCCTGCCAACGTACCGCGCCGTTGCAGGCACTCGGTGCTGACCTGCGCCTGGTTCCGGCCCAACAGGTGCCGTGCGGCCGCTACCAGGCCGCCGATGGCGTGATCGACATGCTCGACTTCGGCGATGGCGGCCGGGCCCGCCTGCATGACGGTGCCATCCATCTGCAGCAGAACAGCGAAACCCGTGTGCTGCGCCGGCTCGGCAATGGCGACCTGCTTGGCATGGATGCGCAGACCGGCTATCAGCGTTACCAGCCCGTGCCCGGCACGGCACAATGCACGCCCCCGCGCGAGGGCGATGGTTCGCCGTAGCGCCTGGAGTTTCCCGTTCGATCGTCAAGGAGACGACATGCATTCACCCGCACCGCGCCGCCCCTGGCTGGCCTGGGCGCTGCTGCTGGCCGCGCCGATGGCCGCCGCACAGTCACCGCAATGCGGCCTGTTCAAGGCCGACGAAGGCAGCGGCACGCTGCGCATCAGCTCACCGAACCGCGGCGAGCAGAAGCACTTCGGCAGTGCGCCGTCTCCGGTCGCGTTCCAGCAGATCGACGGAAAGCTGCAACTGGTGAACCTGGAGTACGGCCTGCCCAGCGCACTGCAGGTGCGCGATCGTGGCCGCACGGTCGAGGTGGATGGCACGGTCTACATCTTGCAGGCCCCCGCACAGTGCGCCGCAGCAGCCACGCCGGCTGAAGGCAGCTGCCTGGCCGACGCGGCGGCGTGCCTGGACAACCGTCGTGAAACGAGCCCGGCCGCGCTGGAAGCAGGGTGCCGGGAAGGCGTGCCCGGTATGTGCCTGCAACTGGCTGATCGTTGGCACGAGGAGGCCAAACCCACGGTCGAGGCCGATCCCGCCCTGGCAAAGGCAGCGCTGGACGCCGCTCTGTCCGGCATCAAGCTCCCCGCCGCCTGTGACGACGGTGGCTTCGAACAGGGAACCCCGGCGTGTGCCGCCGCACTCGAGGCCGATCCCGCAGTGCAGGAGCAGCTGGTCAAGGCGGCGATGACGGCAGCCATGACCGAAGCCATGGTGACGATGACGGCGCCGACCGTGCCGGTGATCATTCCGGCTGAGCGGCGGCAACAGCTGTTGCGGCTGTGCCGCGAAGTACCGCACGGCGGCTTCTGCACCCGCGTGGCTGAGCTGTCCTGGGAGGCGGGAGACCCCCAGCAGGCGGTGCAGGCCCTGGCTGCGGCCTGCCCCCCCGGCAATGACACCGCCACCTGCGGCCGCCTTCCGGCGCTGCAGGCGGTGGGTGCATCGCTGCAACCGCTGCCGGCAACGGTCCTGCCCTGCGGCAATTACCGGTCCGACGGCGGCCTGATGGACACGCTGGATTTCGGTGACGCCGGTCTGGTCGGTGTGGGCTGGAGCAGCCATCTTCGCGCGCGCGTCGAAAAAGGCGACATCCGCATCCGCCACGACCGGGACGGCGACTTCGTGCTGCGCCCGCTGCCCGGCGGCCAGTTGCTGGGCCTGGATAACTGGACCCGCTTCCAGGTGTTCGCCCCGACCGGGGAGGGCCCGACCCGGTGCAGTGCACCGAAGCAGTTCAAGGTGCTGCCACTGCCACAGGACTGCCCGCTGGCGCTGGCCAACGAGGACGGAGCCGAAGCCTGCTGCGCGCAGGGCAAGCTGCAGGGCTGCAACATTCTTGGCAACCGTCTCGCGCTGTCCGGAAACTGGATGCAGGCCGTCGAGCACTACACCACGGTCTGCCGTGCCGGCGTCCGCGAAGGGTGCGAGAACCTGGTCACCGCGCAGGGCAACGGTGCCGAAGTGAGCGCACGAGCACTCCTGGAGCAGCTGTGCAAGGCCGACCGCAGCGGCCTGCATGTGGCCTGCGACGTGCTCGGAACCCAGAACTGGGAGCTGATCACACTGGGCGGTGCCCTGCAGAAGGCGGTTGACGGGGCGACCGTGGACGACGCTCCGGCGCCACGCAATTCCAACCGCAAGCGCTGAGCCCGCCAGGGCCTGTCCGCAGCTTCGGGCGGGCCCTGATTGTCGTGATCGACATACCCGGGTCCACTTGCTCCCACCAGCCTGCAAGGGTTTCCGACGGAAATCACTGCTGCGTCCGAGCGGCTCCCTATCATGGATTTCACTGGAACTGGCGGGCGTGCTCAGGTCATCGCCCAATGCGCACTCCAGCATCTCCATTCGTACCGAGAAGGCGAAATGCCGCTAGTTGCTCCGCGCTTGCTTGCCTGGTCGCCCCTGACCGGCGCCCTTCTGCTGTTCCTTTCCTTTCCAACCTTGGCATCCGGGGTCGCGTGCGGCGTCTTCAGTAACGAGTACGGAAGCTCGAAGCTTGTTGTCGAGGCACCGGATAGAGGACATGCAATCTCCCACGATGGAAGTCATTCCCGATTCGCGCTGCAACAATCCGGGGACGACATGATCATCGTCAACCTCAGCACCGGCTATGCCCGCTCCGTGGGTGCAGATCAGAGCGGACAGGCTCTTCACGACGATGGAACGCACTACTCGCTGATCGAACCGTCGCAGTGCTCGGCCGCACTTAGGCATCCCGCAGACAGCTGTCTCGCAGATCCCAAGCGATGCTTGGACATGCGGCATTCCATGGAAACCACCGCTCTTGAGAGTGCATGTGCGGAAGGCGTGCCCTACATGTGCATGGCATTGCCGGAGAAGTACATCGAGCGTCTGATCGATACCGGCACCATTGCTCCGCCGGGGGAACTGGCCACCAGAATGCGGGCGACGCTGGAGAGGCAGCTGGCCGCGATGCCGCTGCCCGCCGAGTGCCTGGATCCCGACAGCACCACCTCAGGGCAAGCGTGTCTGGCTCAGCTCGAGGAAGAACCCGAGCTATTGAGTTCATTCAGGAACGCGATTGTCGCCGCTTCTTTGGGGCTGCATGCAGCCACTGTGGCCACCGCCACCCTTCCAAAGGATCACAGGGAAACGTTGCATGACTTCTGCACGAAGACGCCTGATGGTGCGTTCTGCCACAAAGTTGCCGATCTGCATGCTTCGGCAGGCGACCTTGGACGGGCAACAGAGGCCCTGGAACTGGCATGCACCGGTGGTCGGAGCCTCGACTGCGCATTGCTGAAACCACTCCGGGGACTGGGCCCGGACCTGCAGCCAGCCAAGGGCGTGGAGCTTCCGCAAGGAACGTTCGTCTCGTCGGGCGGGATCATAAGCTTCCTGACCTTCACGGAAGACGGCAGTGTCTCCGCGCCCTTCGGCCAGCTGCAGGCCCGGCTGGAAAATGACCGGATCCATCTCAAGCATGCAAGGGTTGGAGAGCTGATCTTCCAGCCGCTGCTCAACGGAGATCTGCTCGGCATCGGACAGCACGTTGGATTCGACTACTTCAGGGCGACCGAGTAGGAGGGGCTGATGGCCACGTCTCCAAGGGACGGGGCCTTCCGGCGGTGCGTGGCCGTTGCGGTAAAGTACGCGCCATGAACGAATTCGAGCGCGTGCGCGCCTACCTCACCGACCTGCAGGACCGCATCTGTGCGGCGATCGAGGCCGTCGATGGCCATGCCCGCTTCCAGGAAGACCTGTGGCAGCGGGCCGAGGGCGGTGGCGGGCGCACCCGCGTGCTGCGCGATGGTGCAGTGTTCGAGCAGGCCGGTATCGGCTTTTCCGATGTGTCCGGCAGCCGCCTGCCGCCGTCGGCTTCGGCCAACCGCCCGGAACTGGCCGGCGCCTCCTGGCGCGCCACCGGCGTGTCGCTGGTGTTCCACCCGCTCAACCCCTACGTGCCGACCACCCATGCCAACGTGCGCTTCTTCCAGGCACAGCGCGACGGCGAAGTAGTGGCCAGCTGGTTCGGCGGCGGCTTCGACCTGACCCCGTTCTATCCGTTCGACGAGGACGTGCAGCACTGGCACCGGGTTGCGCGCGACCTGTGCATGCCGTTCGGCGAAGAACGCTATGCCGCACACAAGCGCTGGTGCGACGAGTACTTCTTCCTGCGCCACCGCAATGAAACGCGCGGTGTCGGCGGTCTGTTCTTCGACGACCTGCACGGCGACTTCGAGCACGATTTCGATTACCTGCGCGCGGTCGGTGATGGCTTCCTCGATGCCTACCTGCCGATCGTGCAGCAGCGCAAGAACGCCGCCTATGGAGAGCGCGAACGCGAGTTCCAGCTGTACCGTCGCGGCCGCTATGTGGAGTTCAACCTGGTCTATGACCGCGGCACGCTGTTCGGTCTGCAGAGCGGTGGCCGCAGCGAAAGCATCCTCATGAGCCTGCCGCCGCGGGTGCGCTGGGAGTACGGCTTCAGTCCGGAAGCGGGCAGCGCCGAGGCGCGCCTGGCCGACTATCTGGTGCCGCGCGACTGGCTCTGATCTTCCGGCGCCACGCCTGACCCGTGGCACTTTCTCCTGCCTGTGGTGCGCCGCGCGCCGGACAGGCCCTGCCCCACTTCCCTCAAGGATGACCCCATGTCTGCTGCTGTTTCCCTCCGCCCCCGCGCTGCGGGCTGGCGCGCCCTGCTGTTGCTTGCATTGGCCTCGGCCAGCCTGCCGGCCGCCGCGCAGTCGATGGCCTGCGGCACCTACAAGGACAGCAGCGGCAACACCACGCTGACCCTGGAGAGCGACGGCCACGGCTTCCTGTCCGGCCCCTACCAGGCCACCGAGGAGCTGCGCATCGCCCGCCAGGAAGACGTGCTCGGTACCGGCAACCTGTCCACGGGCCAGCTGGAAAACTGGTACTTCTCGGACAACGACCGCACGATCAGCACGCCCTATCGCGAGTTCACCCGTGAGCACGCCGCCGCCTGCAAGACGATGCCGGAGCCCGTCGAGGACGGTTGCGTGATGAACACCTCCGAGTGCCTGGAGGCGCTGCCCGAGGCCGCACCCGTGAAACTGCACGCCTGGTGTGCCGAGGGCGTGGGCGCAGCCTGCATGCGACTGCTGGAGACCTACCAGCAGCAGGCCAAGGACGCAGCCCCGGCGCCTGCACGGGCCGAGCCGCCGAAGCCGGAGATCTGCAAGGAGGATTCCGCGTCCTTCAACGCCGAGGGCTGCCGGGCGATCGCCGAGGTGATCGGCCTGGAGATGATCGGCAAGTCGCTGCTCGGGCTGCAGCATTCGGTCGAGCCTGCGTTGCTGCCCGCGCAGCTCGATGAGCTGGCCGCACTGTGCCGGCAGCAGCACGGCGAGACCTTCTGCGCCGACGTTGCCGAGGTGCTGTGGAGCGGCGGGCGCCTTTCGCAGGCCCACGAAGCGCTGCAGCTGTCGTGCGCGCAGCGCGTGGACGGCGTGGCCTGCGGCCGCGCCCAGGCACTTGCCAGCCTGGCCGCTGCACCGGCCGCTGCACTGGCCCCGGTGCCGGCCACCGCGCTGCCCTGTGGCAGCTTTGAAGCCGAGTACAGCGTGCTCTCGCAGCTGCGCTTCCTCGATGGCGGCCTGGTTGAGGCCGAGGGCCGCGACCAGCGCCTGCGCGCGCGCCTGCAGGACGGCCGCATCTTCATCCGTCGCGATGTCGGCAGCGACTTCGTACTGCAGCCGCTGAAGAACGGAAACCTGGCCAGCGTCGACGGCGGCAACCGCTTTGCCTATTACGAGCGCAAGCCCGCCACAGGCAATGCCACCTGCACGCCGCCGGTGGCCTTCGTGGAGATCCCGCTGCCGCTGGATTGCCCGACCCTGGCCCGCAAGGACGGCGCAAAGGCCTGCTGCACCGATGGCAAGCTGCTGGGCTGCAAGGTCGCCGGCGAAGCGCTGTTCGAGTCCGAAAAATGGGCCGCGTCGCTGCCCTACTTCGAGACGCTGTGCGGCGCGGGCGTGCGCGAAGGGTGCCTGGCATTGGCAGCGGTGTATTCGCACACCGCAGACCCGAAGATCCCGCAGGCCATGGCGGCGATCTGCGCGAAGGATGGCAAGGGCACGCACGTGGCCTGTGATGTGGACGCCACCCGCAACTGGCCGGCACTGAAGGCCGAAGCCACCCCCTGACGCCCGGCACCCATGGAGCCGGGCGCAAGGCAGCCGAGCATGGGCTCGGCTACAGGGTCAGGTGCTCTTCCTGGGGATGATCGTGATGTGCCCGTTGATCTCCAGCAGGGCCAGCTCGACATCCCCCACGCCCAGGCAGCCCTGCTGGCGCATGGCGGCCTCGAAATCAGCACGGGTGACCTGCTCGCGGCGCAGAACGGCATCGAACAGGCGCCCATCCCGCGCGATCACCACGGGTTCTCCTTCCACCAGGCGCTCGATCCGCCGGCTGCGGGTACTCACCCAGCCCACCCCGTAGTTGAGCAGGATCAGGGTCGCCGCCAGCAACAGGCCGCCCCCCAGGGAGGTGTCGGTACCCAGTAGCGCGTTCTGTACCGCGTTGCCCAGCAACACCACCAGCAGCACGTCGAAGGGCGTGATCTGCCCCAGCGGACGTTTTCCGCTGAGCCGGACCATGCCCAGCACCACCACGTAGACCACCACCGCGCGCAGGATGAACTCCCACCACGGCATTGCCAGTGCGAACAGGTCGGGCATTGTCTTCCCCTGCGGAGCGGTGGCCCAGCGTGGCGCAGGCCATGGCGTCTGGCAACGGCACAAATAAAAAGCCCCGCTGACCAGGGGGAGGTCAACGGGGCCGGGGAACGGGCACTTGGGGAGGAGTCCCCGTTCCGAGATCTGCTCCAGGGGATGGGAGAGATCCACAACAGGCGTTGCGCCTGTCGAGAGTTATAGAAGCACTCCGAACACTAACGGTTCGTGAAGGGACCCAATTTAATGAACCTCGCTCAGGGCAACATTCATGATCGAGTCAGAAACCTTTGGCGAATGAACGAATTCACGTCGTTTTCGGCCTGAACCCCCCTCAGTGCGCTTCGTCCCAGTTGTTGCCGATGCCGGTATCGACCACCAGCGGCACCCGCAGTTTGGCCGCTTGCGACATGCGCTCGACCACCTGCAAACGCAACTCCTCGACGAAACTGCTTTCGGTTTCGAACACCAGTTCATCGTGCACCTGCAGGATCATCCGCGCCGGTGCGCCGCTGTCACGCAGCCACCGATCCACGTCCACCATCGCCCGCTTGATGATGTCCGCCGCCGTCCCCTGCATCGGTGCGTTGATCGCGGCACGTTCGGCACCGGCGCGCAGGCCCTGGTTACGTGCATGAATGTCGTTCAGGTACAGGCGGCGGCCGAACAGGGTTTCCACATAGCCCTGGTCGCGGGCCTGCTGGCGCATCCGCTCCATGAAGTCGCGCACGCCCGGGTAGCGGCTGAAGTACAGCGCCACGTAGTCCTGCGCCTGGCCCCGGTCGATGCCCAGGTTGCGGGCCAGGCCGAAGGCGCTCATGCCGTACATCAGGCCGAAGTTGATCGCCTTGGCAGCGCGGCGCTCGTTCGGGGTCACTTCCTCCAGCGTACGCCCGAACACCTCGGCAGCGGTGGCACGGTGCACGTCGGCGCCCTGCTCGAAGGCACGCACCAGGCCCGGGTCCCCGGACAGGTGGGCCATGATCCGCAGCTCGATCTGGGAGTAGTCGGCGGCCAGCAGCTGGAAGCCGTCCGGGGCGATGAACGCGCGGCGGATGCGACGGCCATCCTCGGTGCGGATCGGGATGTTCTGCAGGTTCGGGTCCGACGAGGACAGGCGCCCGGTGGCGGCACCGGACTGGTGGTAGCTGGTATGCACGCGGCCGGTGTCCGGGTTGACCATCTCCGGCAGCTTGTCGGTGTAGGTGCTGCGCAGCTTGGCCAGGCCGCGGTAGTCGAGGATCACCCGCGGCAGCTCGTGCTGGTCGGCAATCGCCTCCAGCGCCTCTTCATTGGTGCTGGGCTGGCCTTTGGGGGTCTTCACCACCGCCGGCAGCTTCAACTCATCGAACAGCACCGCCTGCAGCTGCTTGGGCGAATCCAGGTTGAAGCTGCGCCCGGCCAGTTCGGTGGCCTTCTGCTGCGCGGCCAGCATGCGCGAGGACAGGTCCTGGCTCTGCCGGCGCAGTTCGTCGGTGTCGATCCGCACGCCGTTGGCTTCGATCGTGGTCAGCACCGGCACCAGCGGCATCTCGATGTCGCGGTACACGCTGTCCAGCGCCGGCTCGGCCAGCAGCTGCGGCTGCAGCGCGTGGTGCAGGCGCAGGGTGATGTCGGCGTCCTCGGCCGCATAGCGGCTGGCTTCGTCGATGCCCACCTGCGAGAACGGAATCTGCTTGGCGCCCTTGCCGGCCACGTCCTCGAACTTGATGGTGTTGTAGCCCAGGTAACGCAGGGCCAGTGAATCCATGTCGTGGCGGGTGGCGGTGGAGTTGAGCACGAAGCTCTCAAGCATGGTGTCGTCGTGGTAGCCCTGCACCTCCACGCCATGGCGGCGCAGCACGTGCAGGTCGTACTTGCCGTGCTGGCCCAGCTTCTTCTTCGCTGGGTCCTGCAGCGCCGGGCGCAGTGCATCCAGCACCTGCTGCAGCGGCAGCTGCGCCGGTGCGCCAGGATAGTCGTGGCCAACCGGGATGTAGGCGGCCTTGCCCGGCTCGACCGCCAGGCTGACACCGACCAGGCGCGCGCGCATCGCGTCCAGCGCGTCTGTCTCGGTATCGAAACTGATCAGGTCCGCCTGCTGCAGGTGCTCAACCCAGGCCTGCAGCTGTTCGGTGGTCAACACGGTCTCGTAGTCACCCGGTACCGCCAGCGCCGGATCCAGCGTGCCGGCGGCCGGCGCCTCGGCGCTGCCGCGGGCAAAGCCAGCCGCGGTACCGCGCAGGCTCGGCGTCGCTTCGCTGGCGGCCGTCGGCGCCGGCAGCGGCGCACCCAGCTCCTTCAGCGCCTGGGTGAAGCCGTAGCGCGCATACAGCTCGGTCAGCTCCGGCACGTCCTGCTCGCGCAGGGCCAGCGTGGTCGGGCTGGCATCCAGCTCCACATCGGTGCGGATGGTCACCAGTTCGCGGTTCAGCGGCAGACGCTCCAGCGCCGCGCGCAGGTTCTCGCCGATCTTGCCCTTCATGGTCGGCGCAGCGGCCATCACGCCGTCCAGGTGCTGGTACTCGGCCAGCCACTTGGCGGCGGTCTTCGGCCCGCACTTCTCCACGCCCGGCACGTTGTCGACGGTGTCGCCCATCAGCGCCAGCAGGTCGATGATCTGGTCGGCGCGCACGCCGAACTTCTCCATCACCGCGGCGTCCGAATCCATGCGGCTGCCAGTCATGGTGTTGACCAGCTCGATGCCCGGGCGCACCAGCTGGGCGAAGTCCTTGTCGCCGGTGGAAATGGTCACCTTCAGGTCCTGCGCCACGCCCTGCAGGGCCAGCGTGCCGATCACATCGTCGGCTTCCACGCCGGGAATGCGCAGGATGCTGATGCCCAGTGCTTCGACGATGCGGCACATCGGCTCGACCTGGCTGCGCAGTTCATCGGGCATCGGCGGGCGGTTGGCCTTGTACTGGTCGTACAGGTCATCGCGGAAGGTCTTGCCTGGCGCATCGACCACGAACGCCACGTAGGCCGGGCGCTCCTTCAGTGTCGAGCGCAGCATGTTGACCACGCCGAACAGCGCGCCGGTGGGTTCGCCCTGTGCATTGGACAGGGGCGGCAGCGCGTGGAACGCGCGGTACAGGTAACTGGACCCGTCGATCAGGACTAATCTGCTCATGGGTCGATTCTACGCGCCCGTGCCTGCACCGCGGCGACACGGCAGGTGCCCGGCGATGGGGCATAATCAAGGCTCATTCCAGGCAAAGGCCCCCGCCGATGAAGACCCTGATGCTGGCTTCCCTGCTCCTGCTCGCTGGCTGCGCCAGCATGGGTGGCGCGGGCGCTCCCCCGGTGGACGTCAAGGGCGCGGATGTGTCCAAGCGCACCATGGACAACGGCGATGTCATCGAGGAATACCGCGTGTCCGGCCAGCTGCGCATGGTCAAGGTGACCCCGTCGCGCGGCGCCCCGTTCTACATGTACGACAAGAACGGCGATGGCCGTTTCGACAACGACAAGGATGGTGTGTCGCCGGTGTACTGGAAGCTGTACAGCTGGTGATGTGACCGGCATCGAACCGGGCGGAGTGGCCACGCTCCGCCCGGTTCAACGGGTCATTGCACGCAACCCGCCGCGTCACCGTCACAGGCTCGCGCCAGCCCCGTCGGCAACCGGATCCCGGGGTGCGTGATGCCGATCGCACGCGGCTCGATGGTGGCCGCAGCCGCATCGACGTAGACCGCCCGCGGCAGCACCGCGCCCTGCGCACGCACGCCGGGGCCCATCGCAGCAGGATCAGGGCCAGGATCAGGTCCACCGCCCATTGTCAGAGGGCGGCCATCTGCGCCCACGGCATGGAAATAGGCCGGCGGCCGGCCGACGAAATCGACCTCGTAAGTACTGCTCGTGCTGGTCAGATGGATCGGCGCAGGCTGGGTGCCGATACCGCCGCTGGACCACCAACGACTGCTGCCGGCCAGCACCGGCGTGGTGCCCAGCTGGCGGATGTCACCCTCCTGGACCTTCAGGTAGAACGCACTGCTGCCGGCGTCGACGCTGAATGCGCTGCCGTTGACGGTGGCCAGGGTCAGGTTGCCGGTGTTGGTCAGGCTGAAGCCCGCAGGCGACTGGAAATCGCCCAGGTTGCCGATGGCATTGGCCACGAACAACGACGCATTGCCCAGCGTCGTTGGACCGACCGCGCGACCGCTGAGCTGGTCGGCGAACAGGCGGCCACTGGCGCTGGAACGGATCGCACCGGCCGACTGCAGCCGGAGTCTGCCCGCCTGCAGGCTGCCATCGATCTGCAGATCCCCGCCACGCACGTCGAGCAGGCCCTGTGCGCCGGCCTGCACAGTGCCGGTCACCTGCAGCCCCTGCTGGGTCTGCAGTTCCAGGCCCTGGCTGCTGAAATCGCCGAGCGTCGCAATGCGGTTGTCGCCGCGCAGGCGGGCGTTGCCACCCGCGCTGCCCTGCAGGCGTTGTGCGGCCAGCACGCCACCGCTCTGGGTCAGCGCAGCCGCGCTGCCAAGCTGCAGTACGCCTGTCGCCAGCACATCGTGGGCGAGCTGCAGGTCCTGGCCGCTGTGCAGCGTGATGTTGTTGCCGCGGAGTGCCGCCGGAAGCTGCAGGGCACCGACCGCGAGCAATTGCAGGTCACCGCTGCCGGTATCGATCCGGGTGCCGGGCAGCTGCAGTGCTCCACCCGCCTGCAGGCGTACCGTCGCATTGCGGTTGCCGAGTGAGGCCACGCGCAGGTCACCCGCGGCGGCCAGGTCGATGCCGACGCCGGTCAGTGCAACCGCACCACGCAGGTCATTGTCCGAACGTGCCAATGCGATGCCCGCGTCGCTGCGCAGGTCAGCGCTTCCATCCACACGCAGTGCGCCACTCTGATCGATGCCATCGCGGCCCTCGGCCTGCAGGTTGCCACCGACGTGGGTCGTACCCAGATGCAGCTGCTGTCCGTCCAGCACCACGTTGCCAACGATGTCCACCGTGCCCAGGGCCAAACGCCCACCACTTCGCGCAACCAGGCTGTCCGCTGTCACGCGTTGAAGCTGCAGGCTGCCATCGGCGGCCAGTGCCACCTGCCGCCCCTGCACCGTGACAGCGTCGCCGAAACGGTTGCCACCTGCCTGCAGATCAATGGCACCGCCGGCGTTCAGGCGAGTGGTGCCTGCCACCTGCACGCCGCCCTGCTGGCGGATGCCTCCTGCGCTGGCCAGCGCCAGTCTGCCCCCTGCACTCACGCTGCCCAGCAACAGCGAAGCAGCCACCACGTCGATATCGCCGCCAGCCAGGTCGAGCGCGCCGTCGAAGCGGTTGCCGGACTGGTCCAGGGTGATGGCCGAACCTGCCTGGAAGCGGCTGTTGCCTGCGACCTGCAGCGCATCGGACTGGGTGATCGCACCGCTGCTGTTCACCTGCAGCGCACCCAGCACCGAGGTGGCACCCAACCGCACGCCGTTGCCACCGAGCTGCACGTCACGCATGGCCTGCAGGTTCTGCAGGTCCAGCGCCGTACTGCTGGTCAGTGTGATGTCACGGCCCTGTACCTGCAGTGCACTGCCCAGCCGGTTGCCGGTATTGCCCAGCAAGATATCGGTGCTGGCCCGCAAATCGCTGTTACTGCCGAAGGTCAGGGTGCCGCTGCCCTGGCGGATGTCACCAGTGCGCGCGGTGGCCTGCAGCAGCCCCCCCATGGATGCGCCGTCGAACAGCAGCGATGTAGCGTTGAGACTGGCAGCTGCAGCGACATTGGCATTGGCCAGCGACATCGCACCGCCACTGTAGGCGTCCAGCGTGGTGGTATCGATGCCGTCCAACGCCAGCCCCGACAGCGCCTGGATGCGCGCCTGGTTGCCCTTCAGGGAAACCTTGCCGCCGAAGATGTTGGGATAGGCATCGAGTACCAGATTGCCGGCGGGGCCTGCGCTGAAGCTGGCGTCGCCACCAACAGTGAACGCACCGCCCTGGGTGAAGCCGGAGCTGCTGGTGACGTCAAGCCGACCTGTCGTCCGGATCGCCTTGGTGGTCACGCTCGAGCCCTTCAGCTCCAGATCGGTCAACCAGGCGCCAGCGGTGGTCCCTGCTCCCGATTGCAGTTCAAGCGTGCCGTGCGCGTTGAGCGCCAGGCTGCTCAGCCCGTCACCGCTGCCGTCGACGCGACCGACCACCACATTGCCATTGTTGCTGCGGATGCTGAGCCAGCGCGGCGTGCTCGCGGCCAGGTTGACGTTGCCCAGTTGGATCGCGCCGTCGGTCGTGATGCTGCCGCCGAGCTGGAGCGGACCGGCACTGTTGATGCCCAGGCTGGCAAGCGCCTGGCGACTGCCCACGTCACCGGCAAACACCACGTCGAGTCCGCTCGTGAGCGTCAACGCATGCGACCCATCGATACGGCCGCGGAAGTTGATCTGGCCGAGCTGGCTGTTCAGCGTGCTGTCGCCGGTGAGCACGGCATCGCCCTGGAAGTACTGCAGGCCGATGCTCCTGCCACTGGCGGGAAGCTGCACGACATCGGCGATCGTCCACAGGCTGGCCACGTCGAAACCGGAAATTGCCAGCGTGCCTTTGGCATAGAGGTAGCTGGTATCGCCCTTCAGCGACACCGCGCCGGCAAACTGGTTGACCGGCCTGCCCATGCTGTCCACCTGGTTCAGAAGGACCGAACCACTGGCGTCGATGTGGGTGGTCCCACCGATATCCAGCGCACTACCGGCGGTCTGCTGGAGCGATCCACCCAGATTCAGCCGCAGGTTGTCCGACAGGATGGTGTTGCCCAGCTGCAGATTGCCCGCACGCAGTTCGGCTTTCCTGCCCAGGAGGCTGACCTCGCCGCTGAAGCGGTTTCCTCCGTCAACCAGGTTGATGTCGCCCAGGCTCTTGAACCGCGCGCGGCCATCGACCTGGTAGCTGCCCAGCTGGACCAGGCTCGCCACGGAATCGATGTCGAGATTGCCCTTGCTGATGATGCCGCGACCGTTGAAGAGCTGTCCGGTGATGCTGACATCGGCGGCACTGATGTTGCCGTTGACCTGGACCCGGCCGGAGGTACTCAGCGCCAGGTTGTAGCCGCCGCTGACATTGCTGGAGATGCCGTCGGTGGTGATGGTGCCGCCACCGGTGCTGACCAGTTGGGTAGCGCCGGCCAGGCGCACGTCACCCTGCAGCAGGATTTCACCATTGGCGACGATGCGGCTGCCCAGTGTGAGGGTGTCGGCACCGCCGTAGATGCGATCGAATGCGCCGCGGGTCCCCACTGCGCCACCCAGCGTGAGCTGGCGAGCGCTCAGGTTCAGCGAGCCGCCATCGCCATCGAGTGTGCCACCGAAGCGCAGGCTGCCACCCACGGATGACAGGTTGCGCGAACCGAACACCTGCACCGGACCATCGAAAGCGAGCATGCCGGTGGCACTGACATCGCCGAACAGGCGAGCGCCGGTACCGGTGGTGACGGACAGGCTCTGCAGAGCGGTGTTGCCACCGATGGCACGGGAGAAGGTCGTCAGCCCGCTGGATTCAACCGCCAGATGGTAGCTGCCATCGACACTGCCATCGAACTGGACCGTACTGCCCTGCAGCGTCGAGTTGCCCCGCAGTATCACCGGTGACTGATAGGTCTGATCACCGGTGGTGATGATCGTGCCGCTCAGGTCGATGGTGCTGCCCTGCGCGGCCAGGCTGCGGGCGTTGATGTTGCCCAACCCGAGTGTGCCGCTGCTGACCAGCGCGATACCACCGCCATTGGCACTGACCCGGTTGCCGAAGCTGTTTCCGGAATGGGTCAAGGTGATGTTGCCGGTGCCGGCGTCAAGCGCGGTGAAGCCGCCGACCGACAAGGCATCGCCGTTGGACAGACCGATGGACGTGGCCAGCGTCAGGTCGGAGCCCACGCTGCCGCCGATGCTTCCGATGCGGTTGCTGCTCTGCCCCAGGGTTGCGCCGCCCTGGAGGGCCAGGGTCAGTGCCCCCTCCAGCGCGCCGCTGGCCTGCACGACATTGTTCGCTGCAACGTTGATCGAGTCGGCCTTGACGTCACCGTTCAGCATGACGTCACCGTTGGCTCCGCCATTGAGCGCGACGGAGCCGGCCTGGAGACGGCCACCATCGATCTGGATCGCAACGGGGCCGCCGACTGCGTTGCCGACCACCGCCACCGTATCGGCGGTGATGGCGGCATTGCTGGTCACCACCGGGGCCGTGCTGTGGATGGTGAGACTGCCATCACCGGCGTCGATCGCATTGGCGGTGATCGTACCGCCAGCATTGATGCCTGTGCTGGACAAACCCGGGCCCATCAACGCGGTCATGCTGATGCTGCGTGCATCGAGGACGCCGACATTGCTGACGCCGGTACCGGCCACGGTGCTGGGTGCAGTGGCGGCAAATGCCAGGCGCGACATGCCGTCCGGGGACACGCCGCTCACCACCGTGGCTGCACCGGCGGCCACCAGATCGATATTGCCGTTGGCCGCGTAGATGGACCCGCTGTTGGAGACCGCGCCACCAATCAGGCTGATGCCACCGGCCGCAGCGCGCAGCGTGCCACCCAGATTGCTGACCACGCCAGTACTGCCACCGCCAGCCAGCTGGAAGGCGGCCGGCAGCGGACCACCATCCATCGGCAGTCCCGGCGTACCCGGCATCAGGGTACTGGCCAGCAGTCCGCCAACATTGACGCTGGCAGTGCCGGTGAAGGTGATGCCCGCCGGGTTGATCAGGAACACCTGGCCGGATGACAGCAGCTGGCCACTGATGATGCTGGCCGAACTGCCGGTGACCAGGTTGATGGCCGTCGATTGCGAGCCCTGTTGCATGTTGAACTGCACTACATCGCCGGTGCCGATGCTGAAGCTGCTCCACTGGATGAGCGCGGACTGGCTGGCCTGGGTGACGGTCATCACGTTGCCGTTGGTGTTGATCGCCCCGGAGCCTGCGATGATGCTGCCGTTCTGTGGCAGGACAACCTGCGCCATGGCAGGCAGGCTGCCGGTCAGCAGCAGCGCCGCCGTCAGCGGCGCCAGCCACAGCGTGCGGCACGTGCGTTGTGGCGCACAGCGGCGCGGCCCGCGTGCGAGTTCTGCGGCGACCTGCACCTGGCCCAGCGAAGGATTGAAGACGAGTCGGTAGATACGGTTCATGGTCGCTCCTCAGAAGGTCAGGCCAAGCCGCGCATACACGCGGACATCGCGGCCGTCACCCGGTCGCAGGGCGCTGGTCGGCTTGGCCGCCGCCACACGCAGTTCGAGGTTCTTCCACTGGCGCAGGCGGAAAGTCGCGCCCATGCCCACCGATGCCAGATCGGCCGGTGCCTCCACACCATCGATATCGAACACGCGCGCCTGGTCAGCGAACACGTCCAGCTCCAGCACTTCGCGCCACGGCACCCCGCGGAACGGCGAGACCACGTCGCCGAAACCCGGCGCATCGACGTGGTACTCCAGCGCTCCGTACCAGCCACGATCGCCCAGCGTCTCGCCCTGCGCATAACCCCGCACGCTGTCGTTGCCACCCACCTGGAACTGCTCCAGCGCCGGCAGCGAGTTGTTGCTGTACTGGCCATTGAACTTGAACAGCAGGCGCTGGCTGCGGCTGAGATACTGCAGCCGCAGCAGGCCCAGGCGCACTACGGTGAAGCGGCTGTCGCGGGTCGGGTTGATCGCATCGAAGTCGGCCGAGCGATCATGCAGCGACTGGCGCACGCTCAACTGCGCCAGGTTGATGCCATGCAGGCGCGCATCGTTGTGGCGCAGGCTCGCGCCCACTTCGGCCACGTCGTACTTCTGTTTGGACAGCACCAGGCCCAGCGCTTCAAAGCGTGAGCTCTCGCGGATGTAGCGCATCGAGCTGGTCATCTGCAGGTCGGGACGGTTGATGAACTTCCAGTCGGCACCGGCATAGGCCTGCGAGGCGGGGCCCTTGAGCTTGAAGCCACGCAGGATGCCGTCGTCCACCTCCAGTTCACTGCGGTTGGCACCGGCCAGCACCGACAGCCCCTGCACCACCTGCAACGGCACGCTGTAGGACAGCGCGCCAGCGCGACTGGCCTGCGGATCGAACGCATACGTGCCACTGGCCGCAAATACATCGCCCAGTCCCAGCGGACTGTTCCAGGTGACGCCCAACTGGGCGCGCCCGCGACCGGTCAGCTCGGTGCCGTGGTTGTCCACGCTCGTACTGATTTCGTACGGCCGGCCGCTTTCGCGTGCGACCAGTACAAGATCGGTTTCCCCTACGTTCTCGCCAGGCTGCAGCACCGAGGACACGGATACACCGGGCAGGTCACGTGCATACAGCAACGCGCTGTCGATGTCGGCCTGGCGCAGCGGTTGCCCGCGCAGGCGCTCGGCGACGTTGCTGAGCACATGCGTGCGATAGCGCTGGTTCCCTTGCACCACCACCTTGCCGATGCGACCTTCCAGCACGCGCACTTCGATGCGTCCTTCGGCATCGAGTTTCTGCGGAGGCAGATAGGCAACGCTGACCAGGAAGCCTGCCTTGCGATAGGCCGCCGTCACTGCATCCGCCGCCCCCTGCAACTGGGCGAAGTCCAGCGAGATCACGTCCGCGCCGTGCGCCAGACTGGCGAAGTAGGCATCCAGCACTGCCTGTACCTGTGCAGGCGTGATACCACGTTGCGGATGGTCCCCGACGTCGCTGGCGCGGAAACCGCGTACCTGCAGGGTTTGGCTGCCGGTGCGCGCGGCCATGCCGGGCAGGTCAACCGTGGATGGCGCATCGGCCTGCTGCGCGGCAGCGACTACTGGCAGGGCCGCAGACAGCAGCAGTGCGAACGACGATCGATTCAATGGCACGAATGTGTCCTCCAATGACGACGGATGTCCAAGACAATGGACAGCACCCGCCAGTCCCCGGGCGGAGCGCATGAAAGAGACAGGCGCAGCAGGACGCGCTGGCATCCAGCAGGCGATTCGCCCACTGCCCAGACATGCGTGCACCTCAACAACCCCGCGCGGAGGATGCCACAAAGAATGAACGGCCACGCGTGCCGTTCGTAACCGTTCGTCGGACGTATCTGTGCATGGCCGATGGCTTCGGCACATGGATCGATCTGAATGCATGTGCGCCGCTCAGGGCCCACAAAAGATGACGCCGGCGCGCATCCTGCGGCCGGCGTCGGGTCCCCTCCCCGGGAACGCTTGAATCAGTGGGTGTGGATCAGCGGATGACCAGCACCGGCAGGGTGCTGCGCGCCAGCACTTCCGCGGTCTGGCTGCCCAGCAGCACGCGGGTCACGCCACGGCGGCCGTGCGAGGTCATCACGATCAGGTCGCTGTTGCGCTCGCCCGCCGTCTCGATGATGCCATCGGCCGCATAGCGGTCCAGCACATGCACCGGATTGGCGGTAATGCCCTGCTCGGCGGCCTTGGCCAGCGCGGGCTGAAGGACCTTCTGCGCGCCTTCCTCGCGGTCTGCCTTGTACTCCGGGCTGTTCATGTAGCCCACGCTCCAGCCCATGGCGTCGTACATGCCGACGGCCCACGGCTCGGAAACGGTCACGATATCAACCTCGGCATTGAGGTCCTTGGCCAGCTCCAGGCCCTTGGCCAGGCCCTTGTCGGCCAGCTCGGACCCGTCGGTGGCAATCAGGATGCGCTTGTACATGGTGGGGCTCCGTAGCGATCTGCCAGATGGGAACGACACCATTGCACACCGGATGTGCAGGCCGCGCCTTGAGCAGGATCAATCCGGCGCCGCGCAGCGGCGTGTGCGCACCGTCGGCTTGCGTACCCGGACACTGCGGCGCATGCTCGGCGGGGGCGCACCGCCGCGCTCAACGATGACCGACATGCAGGACAACAAACCGCCCGTCTGGAGTTCCCGGAAATCCATCCTGGTCGCCGTGATCGTCGCCTTGGCTGTGCTTTTCGGCGGCTACCAGGTCGGCAAGGACATGGCGCTGCGCGACAACGCGCGGCAGGCAGCCGGCCGATAACCTGCTCCTGTAGCCGAGCATTGCGATGCCGGTCGTCCTGACCGGCACCCTTCGGGCCATCGCAAGCGACGTTGGCAGCGGCTCCTGCCGCTACCTTCGGCTCCACATCAGGCCTGCTCTCAGGCGATCTGCACCACGCGTGCGTTCTGGCACAGCGGATAACTGGCCACGAACCCGGCGATCGCATCGCGCATCGCCTCGAACGATTCGCCATACATGTACAGCGCGGTTTCGGTCGGGCCCTGCCACCAGCTGCAGATCTCGCCCAGGCCGTCGATGTTCTCGGACAGCTGCTCGAACACGTGGTTGGAATCGCACTGCTCGTAGACTTCGTCCGGCAGGGTCAGGCCATCCAGGTAGATGCCCAGGCCCTCGGTGACGCCGAAGCTGCGGTCGGCCTCGCCCGCCCCCTGCAACTGCGAACCCTTCGGCGCACCCAGCTGTTCCAGCAGGTCGATCAGCTTCGGCACGCCATCGGCATCGACCAGCGCCACTTCGATATCGCCGTATTCGACCTCGCCCAGATCGGAGATCGCGGTACCGCCGCCGACGATCTCGCCGATCTCGGCGGCCTGCATCAATGCGTCGAGCGGATCCTCGAACAGTTCGTGGCGATGCTCCGGCTGCAGCCGGGCGTTCAACTTCACGGTGACGTGCAGCGTGGGTTCGGTCATGGGGCGTTCCTGGAAGAAGTCAGGCCCCATTGTAGAGTCGAAGGTAGCGGCAGGAGCCGCTGCCCTCGGCTCTACAACAGCCTGTCAACGCAGGAATGGCGTGACCTTGCGCTTCAGCAGCTCCACCAGCACCGGGTCCATGTAGTCGTAGTCATCGGGGATATCCAGGCAGATCACCCGCTTGCCGTTCAGCCATGCCTTGTAGCGGCTGGATAACCGGTTGCGGTGCGCCTTCTCCATCACGAACACCAGGTCCGCCCACTGCAGCAGCTCCGGGCTGAGCACTTCATCCGCGTCGGCCAGCAACCCGGCCGATGCGGTTTCGATGCCCGGCCACTCGGCGAACACCTGCTCGGCCGTCGGGCTGCGCAGGCGGTTCTGACTGCAGAGGAAGAGCACGTTGCGGGTCATGAGCGCAGCCTAATCGGGGTCGGATCCCTTTTCCAACGGAAAAGGGATCCGACCCCTGAACGGTGATCAGATCACCGTCAGGTTGGCGTACGCCATCACCAGCCACTTGCTGCCGGCGTCGGCGAACTCGACCTGCACGCGGGCATGGGCGCCGCTGCCTTCGTAGTCGGTCACCATGCCTTCGCCGAACTTGGGATGGGTGACCAGCGCGCCCAGCTTCAGCGGCGGTGCCTCGATGGAGGCATGGCCCATCACCCGGCTGCTGCCCAGCGATGCCGGCCGCGAGACCTGCACCTTCGGGCGCACTTCGTGCAGCAGTTCGCGCGGGATTTCGCGCAGGAAGCGCGACGGCAGGCTGTAGTTGTCCTGGCCGTGGATGCGGCGCGACTCGGCATAGCTCAGCACCAGCTTCTGGCGCGCGCGGGTGATGCCGACGTAGGCCAGGCGGCGCTCTTCTTCAAGCCGCCCGCTTTCCTCCAGCGAGCGCGCACTGGGGAACAGGCCTTCTTCCAGGCCGGCCAGGAACACCAGCGGAAACTCCAGGCCCTTGGCCGAGTGCAGGGTCATCAGCTGCACGCCGTCCTCGCCCGCCTGCGCCTGGCCCTCGCCGGCCTCCAGCGCGGCGTAGGCCAGGAATGCGACCAGCTCGTCCATGTCCTCGCCCACTTCCTCGATGTCGTCGGCGCGGCGCACGAAGCGCGATGCCACCGAGACCAGTTCGTCGAGGTTGTCGGTACGCGATTCCGAATCCAGCGCGTTGCGGCTTTCCTTGCTCCAGTGCTCGCGCAGCTGCGAGCGCGCCAGCACGTGGTCCACGCGCTCGGCCAGGGTCATGTGCAGGGTCTGCGCCTGCAGCTCGTTGACCAGCACCAGGAAGCCGGCCAGTGCATTGCGCGCACGTGCGGCCAGCGCGCTGCCCTGGGTGACCAGCATGGTCGCTTCCCACAGCGAGATGCCCTGCGCGCGTGCCTCGCGGCGCACTTCGTCCAGCGTGCGGTCGCCGATGCCACGGGTGGGCGTGTTGACCGCGCGCTCGAAGGCGGCGTCATCGTTGCGGTTGGACAGCAGGCGCAGGTAGGCCAGTGCGTCCTTGATTTCGGCACGCTCGAAGAAGCGCATGCCACCGTACACGCGGTACGGCACCTGTTCGCTCAGCAGCGCTTCTTCCAGCGCGCGCGACTGCGCGTTGCTGCGGTAGAGCACGGCCACTTCGGTGTAGCTGCCACCATCGCGCACCCATTGGCGGGCACGCTCGACGATGTAGCGCGCCTCGTCCATCTCGTTGTACGCGGCGTACAGGTCGATCGGCTCGCCGTCGCCGCTGTCGGTCCACAGCTGCTTGCCGATGCGATCCGGGTTGTGCGCGATCACCGCATTGGCGGCACCGAGGATGTTGGCGGTGGAGCGGTAGTTCTGTTCCAGGCGGATGGTCTGCGCGCCCGGGAAGTCGCGCAGGAAGCCCTGCACGTTCTCGACCTTGGCACCGCGCCAACCGTAGATGGCCTGGTCATCGTCGCCAACCACGAACACGTGGCCGGAATCGCCGGCCAGCACGCGCACGAAGGCGTACTGGATGGCATTGGTGTCCTGGAACTCGTCCACCAGGATTTCGCGGAAGCGCGCGCGGTAGTGCGCCAGCAGGGCCGGGTTGTCACGCAGCAGTTCGTGCGCGCGCAGCAGCAGTTCGGCGAAGTCGACCAGGCCGGCGCGGTCGCAGCGCGCCTGGTACTCGATGTAGGCCTGGCGCATGGTTTCCAGCCACGCGTCGTGCGGTTCGGGCTGGATGTGCTGCGGGCGGCGGCCTTCGTCCTTCTGCGCGTTGATCCACCACGCGATCTGCTTGGCCGGGTATTTGCCGTCGTCCAGTTCCAGCGCCTGCACCACGCGCTTGACCAGCCGCAGTTGATCGTCCGAGTCCATCACCTGGAAGCCTTCGGGCAGCTTCGCGTCCTGCCAGTGCAGGCGCAGCAGGCGGTTGGCCAGGCCGTGGAAGGTACCGATCCACATGCCACGGCTGCCATTGGGCAGCTGTGCGTCGATGCGGTGGCGCATCTCGCCGGCCGCCTTGTTGGTGAAGGTCACCGCGAAAATGCCGTGGGTCGGCACGCCATCGACTTCATGCAGCCAGGCAATGCGGTGGGTAAGTACGCGGGTCTTGCCGGAACCGGCACCGGCCAGCACCAGGTGGTGGCCGGGGGGAGCGGAGACGGCTTCGCGCTGGGCCGGGTTCAGGCCATCAAGCAGGTGGGAGACATCCATGCCCCCATTTTACGGCATCGCCGTCGCGGCTCCTGCGACCACCTGGGTGGCCAGTGCGTGCGCCTGCTGACGCAGTTCAGGCACCGCCAGGCTTTCCCACAGGCTGCCGATGCGCAGGCTGCCCAGCACGCCCAGCCGTGCCTGCGGCTGGCCACCGGAGGCACACAGGCGATCGCCCGGCACCGAGCTGTCCAGGCCCAGCCCATGCGGGCCGGGGCGCGCCAGCCCATCGGCCTGCAGCTGTTGCAGCAACGGATTGCGCAGCGCACTGGCGCGGGTTTCGACGCCGGTGGCGTTGATCACGCCGCCGATCATCCACTGCTGTTCCTCGCCCGAGGCATCCCGGCCGGACAACTGCACGGCATCGCCATCACGCCAGGTGCGTTGCAGGCGGGCGCGGTGGACGCGCAGCTGGCCGCTGTCGATCAACGCCTGCAGCTGAACATCCACCTCTTCGGCGATGCGGTGGCGATGCACATCCCAGTAGCGCACCGCATGGCGCAGGAAGCGGCGCTGGTCGGCCTCATCGAGGCTGCACCACAGCGCCTGCCCGTGCGGGCGGATGCGGTCCATCACGCCCTGCCATGGCAGGCCGTCGGCCTGTGCCTGGCGAGCGAACCCGCGCAACGCGCGCAGGCGCTGACGCAGGTTCATCGGCAGCAGCGTGGCCGGGTCGAACGTGGGTAGGCCCCCGTGTGCGTGCGGCAGCGGCAGCAGGCCGTGGCGCGAGATCACATGCAGCGGGCCGGTGTGGCCGGCGGCAACCAGCGCCAGCACGGTGTCGGCCATGCTCAGGCCGGAGCCGACGATGGCCACGGCCTGTTCGCCGGCAAGGGTGCGCACACCGTCGTAGTCCCAGGCCTCGATCACGTCATCGGCGGGCAGCGCATCGGCGCCGGCCACCGGCAGCGGGCGCATGCTGTTGCCAGTGGCCAGCACCGCCTGCGCGGCGTGCAGCGTGTGGCCATCGCCGAGTGCCAGCTGGTAGCCGTGGTCGTCCGGCTGCAGGCCCAGCACCGGCTGTGCGATCACCTGCAGCTGCGCCGGGCTGGCGGCGGCGGCCTCCTGCAGGCGCTGCTGCAGATAAGCCGCAAAGTAGTGGCGGCACACGTAACGCTCGCCCAGCACCTCGCGCGCCTCGCCCGGGTAGGCGTTGGTGGCCATCAGGTAATCGAGGAAATCGCCGGGCTGGTCGGCAAACGCACTCATCTTCGCCGCCGGCACGTTCAGCAGGTGCTCCGGCCACGGCGTGGCATAGGCGATGCCCTGGGCCAGCTGCGAGGCCGGTTCGAAAATGGCCAGCGCCAGCGGCGCCTTCGCCTGGCGCAATACCTGGATCGCCACCAGCACCCCGGCCGCACCACCACCGATGATTGCCAGGTCCAGTTCGCCATTACGCGGTGAATCAGTCATGTGCCGATTGTAGGCCATCGGCGATGACAGGCCGGATTGCCGAAATGGGCGGCCGGCATTGCCTTACATCAACGCGTCGGCCAGCCGTGCGATGCCCTCGCGGCTGCGCCGCCACGTGGGGCGGCTGCGCCACTGCTGCAGATCCAGCTGCCGCGACTCGCGCAGGTAGCCATCCTCGATCGCGCACAGCTGCTGCACCAGCGCGCGGTCGTAGCAGATCAGGCCGATTTCGGCATTCAGCGCGAACGAGCGGATATCCATGTTGATCGAACCGAGCACGGCGATGTCCTCATCCACGCTCATGTGCTTGGCGTGCAGGAACTGCGGCTCGTACAGCGCGATGCGCACGCCACAGCGCAGCAGCTCGTCGTAGTAGGCCTCCTGTGCCCACGAGGTCAGCCGCTGGTTGTTGCTGGCCGACAGGATCAGCTGCACTTCCACGCCGGACAACGCCGCGATGCGCAGCGCGCTGAGCGTGGCTTCGTCAGGCACGAAGTACGGGGTGACCATCACCAGCCGGCGTCGTGCGAGGTGGATCAGCGCCGCCACCGCGTCGCGCGCGTTGCTGTACGGATAGGCCGGGCCGCTGGGCAGCAGCTGGGTGGCGATGTCGTCGCTGCACTCGGGCACATCGGCGATCACGTCCAGGCGCTGGCCGGTCTCCATGTACCAGTCGCTGGCGAACACCGCCTCCAGATGCGCCACCGCCGGGCCGCGCACGCGCGCCACCAGTTCGCGGTTCGGGTGGCCAGGCACGAACTGCGGGCCGGCCAGGTTCTGCGAACCGACATAGGCCACTTCGTTGTCGATCACCGCGATCTTTCGATGGTTGCGCAGGTCCATGCGCCCGCTGCGGCGCCAGCGCAGGCCACCCGGCAGCATCGCGCGCACTTCGATGTCGCGTGCTTGCAGGCGCTTGCGGTAGGCGCGCAGGCCGCGCTTGGCACCTACCGCGTCGAGCAGCACGCGGCACTGCACGCCCCGTGCAGCCGCACGCTGCAGTGCCTCGACAATGGCCTCGCCCACCGCGTCGTCGAACATCAGGTAGTACAGCAGGTGCACGCGGTCTTCGGCCTGGTCGATGTCGGCGATCAGCGTATGCAGCGATTCGTCGTAATCGGTCAGCAGATCGACGGCGTTGCCGTGCACCGGCATGAAGTCGCCCTGGCGCTGCACCAGCGGCACGATCTCGGCGCTGGCGGTGTCCGGCTGCGGGGTCCAGCGCAGGCGATGCTGCAGCGCCTGTTCCTCGCGGATGACCTGCGAGGCCTCGGCCTGGCGGCGAATACGCTCGCGCGACAGCCACGGGTGGCCGAACAGCAGGTACAGCGGCAGGCCCAGCAGGGGCACGAAGCCGACCAGCAGCAGCCAGCTGCGCGCCGCACCCGGCGTGGTGCGGGTGGGGATCCAGCACAGCGCGACCAGCCGGATCAGCCAGTCGATCAGCAGCAGGTAGGAACCCAGCAACCACTCGAACAGCATCGTGTCGCCCGTCGGGAGGTGATGGGCCATTCTGCCCAGCGGGGTGTGTAGAGTCGAGCCGCGCTCGACTGCCTTGAACCAGCGTGTCGACCAAGGTCGATACGTACCGGGCGGACAGCGTGCCGACCAACGGTCAGCACCCACCACGGCAATGGCGGAGCAGCCGGCAGCCGCCCTGGAATGCCGGGCATGAAAAAACCCGCCACAAGGGCGGGTTTCTTCGCGGGGACCAGCAATCCTTGCGGATTACTTGATCTTGCCTTCCTTGTACAGGACGTGCTTGCGCACGACCGGATCGTACTTCAGGAATTCCATCTTCCCCGGGGTGTTCTTCTTGTTCTTGTCGGTCGTGTAGAAGTGGCCGGTACCGGCCGAGGAAATCATACGGACCTTATCGCGCTTGCCTGCCATGATGCTTTACTCCTCAGACCTTTTCGCCGCGCGCACGCAGCTCAGCCAGAACGGAATCAATGCCGTTCTTGTCGATGGTGCGCAGTGCATGCGCGGAAACACGAAGCTTGACCCAGCGGTTTTCGCTGGCCACCCAGAAACGGCGCTCGTGCAGATTCGGCAGGAAACGACGACGGGTCTTGTTGTTGGCGTGCGAGACGTTGTTACCCGTCTGCACTCGCTTGCCGGAAACCTGGCATACGCGGGACATTGCGCACCTCGATAGTAGTAGTTGTCAGCCCGTAGCCCGGGAGACGGCGGCCTCGATGGTTGCCCACCACACGTCAAGAGAATCAAAGGGTTACGCTGGCGTTGGGCGGCCGGGGACGTGCTCCCGGGGGCGCCGCCCGGTAGAAAACCGGACACAGCGAGCCGCGCATTATGCACGTGTTCAAGCACTTGCGCAAGTTACCCACAGGCTGGGGCTGAACGCGACGGCCGCTCCCCGTGGAACCGATCCCGCTCAGCGCAGGTGCGGGATCACCTGGGCCAGCAGATGGGCATCCTTCAGCGCACCGTGCAGTCCCCGGGTGCCGGGAATGCGCAGGCGCTGCAGCACATCATCCAGCTTGTTGCCCTGGCCCGGCCAGCGCCCGCGCGCCAGCTTCAGGCTGCAGGTGATGCGGCAATGCTGGGCCAGCGTGACGGGGATGCCAGCCAGGCGCAGCTCATTGTCGAGGAAACCCACATCGAAGGTGGCGTTGTGCGCGATCATCTCGCTGCCGCGCAGGAAGTCGAGCAGTTCGACGGCTTTGCTGGAAAACAGTGGCTTGCCCACCAGCATCGCGTCGCTGATGCCATGTACCCGCTGCGCGCCCCAATCGACCTTGCGCTGCGGCTGCAGGTAGGTGTGGAACTGGCGGCCGGTGAGCTGACCATCGACCAGTTCGACGGCACCGATTTCGATCACGCGATGGCCCAGGCGGTGGGAGATGCCGGTGGTTTCGGTATCCAGTGCGACGATGCGACTCATGCGTGAGGCTGTTTCCTGTTGCGTGTTGTGGTGATTTTCGCACGCCCGGTGCGTGTCACCCCAACACCTCCACCACCCAATCGATGAACACCCGCAGCCGCTGGCTCATGTGCCGGTTCGGCGGAAACATCACGTGCATCGGCATTGGCGGCAGCTGCCAGTCCTGCAACACCGGCATCAGCTCGCCGCGCGCCACGTGCGGCTCGGCCATATAGCTGGGCAGCGCGACCACGCCGAGCCCCGCCAGCGCAGCCGCCAGATACGCGTTGCCGTCGTCGAAGCCGACTGTATAGCGGCCCTGCACCTCGATGCGCTCATCGCCGCGCTTCGCATTGAACACTCGGGCACGGCCGCTACGCGGGCTGAGGAAGCCGACCATGTGGTGGTCCGGCCCTTCCAGCGCGCGCGGGTCGGACGGCACGCCGAAACGTTGCACGTACGCCGGGCTGGCGTGGAAACCAATCTGCAGCGCAGCCAGCGCCGGGTCGGCCGGGGTGCCACCGCGGATCACGCAATCGACGTTGTCGGCGATGACATCGACCTCGCGGTCGCTGACGCCGATATCCAGCTGGATCTCCGGGTAACGCGCCTGGAAATCCGGCAGCGCCGGTACCAGCCGCAACCGCGCATACGGCCCGGGCACATCCACGCGCAGGCGTCCGCGCGGCTGGGCGGCCGCATCGCCCAGCCCGCCCTCTACCTCGTCCAGCTCGGCCAGCAGGCGGGCGATGCGCGGGTAATAGGCCGCGCCATCGGCGGTGACGCTGACCCGCCGGGTGGTGCGGTTGAGCAGGCGCAACCGCAGGTGCGCCTCCAGCTGCTGCACCAGCTGCGTAACCGTGGTGCGGCTGACCTGCAGGGTGTGCGCGGCGCGGGTGAAGCTGCCCGTTTCCACCACCCGGGCAAACGCCCGCATCGCCTCGAAACGGTCCATGGCCGGCCGTGATTGTTTGGGATTAGCAACCAATCTAGGCCGATCATCGCGGTTTATCCAGACAGCGCTGGCAGGGAGGATGGTGTTCTCTCCCACGGGATCTTCCCCATGTCACAGCGTGATGTCGTTTTCCCCGCCGGCCGACAGGCCCTGTACGAGCGCAACCGCTACTCGCCGGCGATCCGATCCAATGGCTTCCTGTTCGTCTCCGGCCAGGTCGGCAGCCGCGAGGACGGCTCGCCCGAGCCGGACTTCGAGGCGCAGGTGCGCCGCGCCTTCGAGAATCTCAATGCGGTGCTTGCCGCCGCCGGCTGCACGTTCGATGACGTGGTCGACGTGACCGTGTTCCTGGTCGACCCGGAAACGAACTTCGAGAAGGCCTGGGCGATCGTGCCCGAGTACTGGGGCGAGGCGCCGCACCCGACCCTGACCGGTATCGGCGTGACCTGGCTGTACGGGTTCCAGTTCGAGATCAAGGTGATCGCGAAGCTGCCGTGACACGGGTAGTGCCGGCCGCTGGCCGGCAGCGTGGTGGGGTCGAAAAGCGTGTCGACCAAGGTCGACACCTACCGGGACGGCTGGTCGCGCGAAAGCAGCCGAGCGTGGGCTACAGAAGCGCATCCCGGTGTCCCACCCCACGGGCCGAAAGGCGTGCCGACCAAGGTCGGCACCCACCAGGGCAGGAGGTCGGCCCCTACCGGGACAGGAGGCCCCCAGGCCACCCACCTGAACGGGAGGTTCCGACGAATTCCCGAGGTGACCATTGATATTGTATCCGGCGAAAACCGCTTGCTAGCCTCCCTTCCATGCGCCGGATCACCCGCCAACTGCGTACGTACCTGATGATGCTGCTGATGGCGGCATTCGTGGTCGTGCCGGTGGCCGACGCACTGGTGTGTGCGGTGGAACCGCATGCCAGCAGCGCCCATGTCGAGTCCCTTGCGGACGATGCAGGCGGCGACAGCGACAGCAAGCACACGGGTGCCTGCACGCATAACCACTGCCATCACTCCACGCTGAGCCTGCCAGCGAATGATTTCGCCGCCTTCGGTACGCCGCTGCCGGCGCGCTGGATGAATGCCGGCGACGTGGCGACCTATGCGGTCGCCCAGGATGAATTGACGCGTCCCCCCCGGGCGTGAGTTGAGCGCGTCCCGCAATCGCGGGCTCCCGTTTCACTCACAACCGGAATCCCCCTATGTCGATCCTGACACCTCGGTCGCCGCGCGCGGCCGGGCTGGTCGTCGCCGTGTTGCTGGGCCTGGCCCCGGCAATGCAGGCGTCGGCACAAGCCGCCCCCTCCTACGACACCCTGCTTGAACGCCTGGACCAGCTGCCCGGCACCCGTGTGGGTACGGCGCTGGCCGAGGCCGCCGATGCGCGCGCCGACCAGGCCCGTGCGTTGCCCAACCCTTCCCTTTCCTACTCCGCCGAAAACGCCTGGGGCACCGGCTCCTATGGCGGCATGGGCAAGGCCGATACCGTGCTCACCCTGTCCCAGCCGCTGGAGGTCTGGGGCCAGCGCGGCGCGCGTGTCCGTGCCGCCCGCGCCGAGGCACAGGCGGCCAACCTGCGTGGCGCGCAGAGTCGCAGCGATGTGGCCAGCCAGCTGGCGGTGGTCTATGCACAGGCGGAAAGTGCACTGCGCCGTTACACGCTGGCCGAAGAAGCACTGTCACTGACCCGCGATGACGCCAACGCCGTCAACGCCATGGTCAAGCAGGGCCGCGAACCGCAGCTGCGCGCGGTGCAGGCACAGAGCGAGGTGGCCAACGCCAGTGCTTCACTGGATGAGGCGCAGGCCTTCCGTGATGCCGCGCTGGCCCGCCTGGCCGGTGCCGCGCTGCTGGATGCGCCGGTGCAATCGATCAACGACAGCCTGCTCGACCGCGCGCCACCGCTGCCGCGCGGTGCCACCGATACCGCACTGGCGGTGCGCATCGCCGAAGCCGAGGCCGATGCGGCGGGCAAGCTGGTCGACGTGGAGCGCAAGCGCGCCCTGCCTGACCTCAGTGTCACCGCCGCGCAGACCCGCTTCCGCGAAGGCGGCGAGCGTGCCTACAACCTCGGGGTCAGCCTCAGCATCCCGCTGTTCGACCGCAACCGTGGCGGCATCCGCGCCGCCAATGCCGACCAGCGCGCGGCCGAGGCACGCCTGGACCAGCAGCGCCGCGACAGTGAGGCCGCACGCCTGTCAGCCGTGGCCGGGCTGAAGGCGGCCGGCAGCCGTACCCGTGCCGCCGATGAAAGTGTGGTCGCCGCCGAAGAGGCCTATCGCCTCGCACGCGTTGGCTTCGACGCCGGACGCATCTCGCAGCTGGAACTGCGCAGCACGCGCAGCGCCCTCATCGCCGCCCGCGGCACCGCCGTGGATGCGCGCCTGTCGCGCGTCGGCGCGGAAATCGATCTTGCCCGCCTGGAAGGGCGCGCACCTTTTGTGGAGGCCCCATGACTCTCTCCCGTTCCTTCCCCCTGATCGGCGGCCTCCTGCTGACCGTGTTCCTGGCCGGCTGCGCTGGCAACGCGCAGACACCTGCAAATGACGACCCCGCCGCGGCCAAGGCGGGCGCCGACGATGGCCATGGCCACGCCGCCGACAGCAAGGAAGCCAAGGCAGAAACCGCGAAGTCGCCGGCTGACGCCGACGAAGGCGTGGTGCAGCTGACGCCAGAGCAGATCAAGGCCTCCGGTATCGAGGTGGTCGCGATCGGTCGCGGCGGTGGCGGTTCAACCCGCCTCGCCGGCCGGGTCGAACCCTCGGTCGGTGCCCGCGCATCGGTGGCCTCCACGGTGACCGGCCGCGTTGAACGCGTGCTGGTCGCGCCGGGCACGGCGGTGAAGCAGAACCAGGCACTGGCCATCGTGGTCAGCGGCGAAGCCGCGGTGTTCCGTGCCAACGCGCTGGCCGCATCGGCCGAGGCCGAAGCCGCGCGCCTGGCCTATGGCCGCGACAAGGCCCTGGTCGACCAGGGCGTGGTCGCCCGCCAGGAAATGGAGGCCTCGCGCGCACGTTCGCTGGCGGCACAGGCCCAGGCCGCCGCCGCGCAGGCCCAGGCCGCTGCCAACGGTTCGCCGGACAGCAGCGGTCGCGTGCGCATCACCAGCCCGGTAGCCGGCATCGTCGGCAACGTGCAGGTCACCCCGGGTGGCGTGGTCGCCGCCGGCAGCGCGGTGGCCGACGTCGCCGACCCGACGATGAATGAGCTGGTGTTCACCGCACCGCCGGCGCTGGCCGCGCAGGTCACGCCGGGCATGAAGCTGGAAGTGAGCGTACCGGGTGGCAGCTTCACCGCCACCGTCACCGGTTCGGCCGCCGATGTCCGCCAGCAGGGCGGCGTCGCGGTGATCCGCGCCACGCCGGTGGACGCCTCGTTGCCACCGGCAGGTTCGCCGGTATCGGCCGTGGTGGTCACCGAAGGCCAGGACGGCTCGCTCAGCGTGCCCGCCGATGCGGTGCAGAACGTCGATGGCAGCAGTGCGGTGTTCGTGGCCGTCGAAGGCGGCTTCAAGGTGCAGCCGGTGCTGGCTGGCCGTCGTGCCGGTGACCGCATCGAGATCCTCGGTGGCCTGAGCGGCAGCGAGCGCATCGTTGGCAGCAACGCCTTCCTGCTCAAGGCCGAACTGGCCAAGGGCGAAGCCGAGCACGGCCACTGAGGAGGCGACCATGTTCAAGCTGATCATTGAAACAGCGGTGCGCCACCGCTGGCTGGTGGTGTTCATGGCCGCGTTGATCGCCGCCGTGGGCCTGTTCCAGCTGGGCAAGCTGCCGATCGACGCGGTGCCGGACATCACCAACCGCCAGGTGCAGATCAACACGGTGGCACCGGCGCTGACACCGGAGCAGATCGAGCGGCAGGTGACCTACCCGCTGGAAACCGCGCTGGCCGGCATTCCCGGCCTGACCACCACGCGTTCGCTGTCGCGCAATGGCTTCTCGCAGGTGACCGCGATCTTCACCGATGCCACCGACATCTACTTCGCCCGCCAGCAGGTGGCCGAACGCATGCGCGAGGCATCGGAAGACCTGCCCGATGGCGCATCGCCGATGCTGTCGCCGGTCACCACCGGTCTCGGCGAAGTGCTGATGTGGACGGTGGACTTCACCGCGTTCGATCCAGCCAAGCTGGCCAAGCCCGGTGAAGCCGGCTGGCAGGCCGGCGAGGTCTACCGCACGCCGGAAGGCAACCTGCTGCGGACACCCGAAGAACGTGCGACCTACCTGCGCACCGTGCAGGACTGGATCATCGCGCCGCAGATGCGTTCCAGCCCGGGGCTGGCCGGCGTCGATACGGTCGGCGGCTACGTCAAGGAATACGGCGTGCATCCGGACAGCGCCAGGCTGGCCGCGCATGGCCTCGGCCTGGCCGACCTGGTCACTGCCCTGCAGCGTTCCAACGTACAGGCCGGTGCCGGTTTCGTGCAGCGTGCCGGCGAAGGCCTGGTGGTACGTGCAGACGGCCTGGCGCTGACCACCGATGACCTGGCACAGGCTCCGGTGGCCACCCGCAATGGCGTGGTGGTGCGCGTGGCCGATGTGGCCACGGTGGAACTGAGCCGCGCGCCGCGCCTGGGCGCGGCCAGCCGCAACGGTCACGAAGCCGTGCTCGGCACCGCGCTGATGATTGCCGGTGGCAACAGCCGCACCGTGGCGCAGGCTGCCGCGGCGCGCCTTGAACAGGTGAACAAGTCGCTGCCGGCCGACATCGTGGCGGCACCGGTGCTGGACCGCAGCGTACTGGTCAATTCCACCATCAAGACCGTGGCCAAGAACCTCACCGAGGGCGCGCTGCTGGTGGTGGTGGTGCTGTTCCTGCTGCTGGGCAACCTGCGCGCAGCGACGATCACCGCGCTGGTGATTCCGCTGTCGTTCCTGTTCGCAGTAATCGGCATGAACCGCTTCGGCATCAGCGGCAACCTGATGAGCCTGGGTGCGCTGGACTTCGGCATCCTGGTGGACGGTGCGGTGATCGTGGTTGAGTCGACGCTGCTGATGCTGGGCCAGCGCCGCGCCGAACTGGGCCGTGCGCTGACCGCGATGGAACGCCTGCGTGTAGCCGCCGATTCGGCGCTGAAGATGGCGAGGCCGGCGGCGTTCGGCCAACTGATCATCCTGCTGGTGTTCGCGCCGATCCTCACCCTGGAAGGCGTGGAGGGCAAGACGTTCCACCCGATGGCGGCCACCTTCATGCTGGCCCTGGTCGGTGCCTTCATCTTCTCCTTCACCTTCGTGCCGGCGATGGCCGCGCTGCTGGTGCGCGAGCCCAAGGTGAAGGACGGCGATGCCCATGCGGATGATGGCGAGCACGAAACGAAGTTGATCCGCGTGCTGCGCGCGCGCATCGAGCCGGTGGTGCGCAAGGCCGTGGCACATCCGCGCACGGTGCTGGCCGGTGCGGTGATGATGGTGGTGGTGGGCATCGGCTCGTTCTCGCTGCTGGGCCGCGAGTTCATGCCGACCCTGGACGAAGGCAACGTGGCGATGCAGGCCCTGCGCGTGCCGTCGACCTCGCTGGAGCAGTCATTGGCGATGCAGCTGGCGCTGGAAAAAGCGATCGCCAAACAGCCTGAAGTAGAGACAGTGTTCTCGCGTACCGGTACCGCCGAGGCGGCGATCGATCCGATGCCGACCAACATCTCCGACAGCGTGATCGTGCTGAAGCCGCGCAAGGACTGGCCTGATCCGAAGCTGGACAAGGAGGCGCTGGTGGCGCGCTTCGAAAAACTGGCCGGGCAGCAGCTGGGCAACAGCTTCGAGTTCAGCCAGCCGATCGAACTGCGCTTCAACGAACTGATTTCCGGCGTGCGTACCGACCTGGCGGTGATGATCTTCGGCGATGACTTCAGCCAGCTGCAGAAGGTGGCCGACCAGGTGGCGCTGAAGCTGCGTGCGGTGAACGGCGCGGCCGACGTGCGGGTGGAACAGATCTCCGGCCTGCCCACGCTGAACGTGGCGATCGACCACGTGGCGGCGGCGCAGTACGGGCTGACCGCCGCGGACGTGAGTGATGCACTGTCCACCGGCATCGGCGGTACCGCAGCGGGCAAGATCTTCGAAGGTGATCGACGCTTCAACGTGGTGGTGCGGCTGGACGATGCCTCGCGAAACGATCCGGACCAGCTGGCCTCACTGCCGATCGCCACGCCGTCGGGGCTGGTGATTCCGCTGTCGTCGGTGGCGCGCATTACCGTGAGCGAAGGGCCGAACCAGATCAGCCGCAACAACGGCAGCCGCCGCGTGGTGGTGCAGGCCAACGTGCGTGGGCGTGACCTGGGTGGCTTCGTCGGCGAGGCACAGGCAGCGGTGGCCGACGTGGCGCTACCGCCGGGTGCCTACCTGACCTGGGGTGGCCAGTTCGAGAACCTGCAGCGCGCGGAGAAGCGGCTGGCGACGGTGGTGCCGGTGGTGTTCCTGCTGATCGGCAGCCTGCTGTTCATGGCCCTGCGCAGCGGCAAGGAAGCCATTCTGGTGTTCAGCTGCGTGCCGCTGGCGCTGGTCGGCGGCATCCTCGCGCTGCTGCTGCGTGGCATGCCGTTCTCGGTGTCAGCGGCGGTCGGCTTCATCGCCGTCTCCGGCGTGGCCACCTTGAACGGCCTGGTGCTGATGCAGGCGATCCGCGAACGCCTGGATGCCGGTGACCTGCCGCTGCAGGCAGCGATCAACGGTGCCTCCAGCCGCATCCGCGCGGTGCTGACCACGGCGCTGGTGGCGATCGTCGGCTTCATTCCGATGGCGATCGCCAGCGGTTCCGGTGCGGAAGTGCAGAAGCCGTTGGCGACGGTGGTGATCGGTGGCTTGATCACCGCGACCGTGCTGACCCTGCTGGTGCTGCCGACGTTTGCCGCGCGAGTGGCCAAGCCGCGGGCGGTGGGCTGAAAGACCACGGGGTCGGATCCTGTGATCCGACCCCGTTTCCCGGTCCGAGGTAGTGCCGGCCGCTGGCCGGCAATGTCGAACGATCGCGGTGCGTGCAGGTGGCCGGCCAGCGGCCGGCACTACCCGGTAGCGGTCAGGCCTTCTTGCGTTCGGCGATGTAGGCCTGGATCTGCTGTTCCAGCACCGGCAGCGGCACCGAGCCCTGCTTGAGCAGGGTGTCGTGGAAGCCCTTGATGTCGAACTTGTCGCCCAGCTCCTTCTCGGCCTGCGCACGCAGGCGCACGATGGCGATCTCGCCCAGCTTGTAGCTCAGCGCCTGGCCCGGCCAGGAAATGTAGCGGTCCACTTCGGTGGTCACTTCATGCTCGCTCAGCGCGGTGTGGTCTCGCAGGTAGGCCAGCGCCTGCTCACGGGTCCAGCCCTTGCTGTGCACGCCGGTGTCGATCACCAGGCGCGTGGCGCGCCACATCTCGTAGGTCAGGCGGCCGAAATCCTCGTAGGGGGTTTCGTAGATGCCCATCTCCACGCCCAGCTTCTCGCAGTACAGCGCCCAGCCTTCGCCATAGGCGGAGATGTAGGCGTTGCGGCGGAACTCGGGCAGGTTCTTCTGCTCGGCGGCAATGGCGCCCTGCAGCGCGTGGCCCGGATCGGATTCATGCAGGGTCAGCGCCGGCAGGTTGTACAGCGGGCGCGACGGCAGGTTGTAGGTGTTGAGCCAGTAGGTGCCCATGCCGCCACGGCCGGCGGTCCAGAACGGCGCGATATCCGGCGGCACCGGCACGATGGTGAAGCGCGCGCGCGGCAGCGTCATGTACTTGCCAAGCTGGCCATCGGCGCGCTTGGAGATCCACGCGGCACGCGACAGCAGCTCTTCCGGCGTCTTGGCGTAGAACTGCGGATCGGTACGCAGGAAGGTCAGGAACTCGGCGAAGCTGCCCTTGAACTTCACCTGCTTGATGATGTCGTTCATTTCCTTCTGGATGCGTGCGACTTCATCCAGGCCGGTGCGGTGGATCTCGTCCGGCGACAGGTCCAGCGTGGTGTATTCGTGGATCTGCTGCTTGTAGTACGCCTTGCCATTTGGCATCGCTTCGGCGGCCAGGGTGGTACGCGCCTGCGGCACGTACTCGTTGACGAAGAAGGTGCGCAGCTGCTGGAACGCCGGCACCACCTTGCCGCTGATCGCTTCACGCGCCTGTGCCTGCAGCTTGGCCTGTTCGGCGGCCGGAATGCTGTTGGGCAGTTTCTTGAACGGCGCGTACAGCGGCGACTCGGTGGGATCCATCAGCTCGGCGACGGTAGCGATGGAGACCTCGCGGCCATCGAGCACGGCACGCGGCACGCTGAAGCCACGCTTCAGGCCGGCGCGCATGTTCTCGGTCTGCTGGCCGAAGTATCGCGGCACATCGTTCAGCCGTGCGATGTAGTTCTGGTAGTCCTGCACGGTCTTCATCTCGCGCCGGGCCATGAAGGACAGGTTGGACCAGAACGAGGAGTCGGCGTTGAACGGCATCTCGTAACCGCGCAGACGCGTCTCTTCAGCCAGGTTGAACACCTGGTCGCGGTAGATCGCATAGTTGACCTGGTTGTCGGGCGAGAGCGTCTTCGGGTCGATCTTCTTCAGTGCAGCCAGGGTCTCGTCCCAGACCTTCAGGCGCGCCTGCTGCGCGGCCGGGCCGACGTCGGGCATGCGGGTGGCATTGGCCGGGGCGTCCTCGTCCTCACTGGCCTCACCGCCGCCTTGCTGGCGCCACTTCCACTCCTTCTCGTACAGCGCGCGGAAGGCGGCATCGGCGGGCGATTCGGTGGCCACGCTGGCCGGTGCGGCGGTGGCGGGCGGCGCGGCCAAGGCCACGGCAGGGGCAGACAGGGCGATCAGCAGGGCAACGGCGAGACGGGTTTTCACGAGCACAGGTTCCCGGGAAGGCAGGCCCCGATGATGGCACCGCCCACGGCCCGTGGCATGGGACGAAGGTCCTGCCTGCGCAGCAGACCGGGGCCCCGGTAGCGGCCAACCTTGGTTGGCGCTGGATTTCCCCGTGTGCCAACCAAGGTTGGCAGCTACCAGGCACGGTAGCCAGGCACGCAGTAGATCCACGCCATGCGTGGATGCGCCGGGCCCGGATACACCTGTGCCGACCAAGGTCGGCACCTACAGGATGGGCCCCGCAGGCCTCAGTGGCTGGCCCTGTCGCGCTTCCAGCCGCGGTGCTTGATGTCCAGCTGCAGGCTGTACAGGGCGGTGAACGCCGGGAACAGGTTCTGCAGCACGCCCACCGAGTCCTGCTTGGCCGAGAACAGGAAGTAGCTCAGCGTCATCAGGCTGCCGACCACGCTCATGTACCAGAACAGGCGCGGGATGACCGGCTTGCCGGCACGCTTGGAGGCGACGAACTGGACCAGCCAGCGGCCACCGAACATCAGCGCGCCGGTGTAGCCGATCAACTTCCAGCCGGTCACATGCAGGCCGGTCCAGTACAGCCAGGTCAGCGGCTGGTCCAGCCAGTGCAGTTCCAGGCCCATCACCGTTCTTCCACCGTGGTGCGCTTGCTGCGGGTGATCAGCCAGGCCACGCCGCGCAGGTCACGGATGCCGACCAGTGCCCGGCCCAGGTTGTTGTACTTGGATACGCCGGCGGTGCGGTGGCGGTGGTTGACCGGCACACTGGTGGTCTTCCAGCCGGCACGCTGCATCAGCGCCGGCAGGTAGCGGTGCATGTGGTCGAAGTACGGCAGGTCGAGGAACGCGCTGCGCTCGAACAGCTTGATGCCGCAGCCGGTATCGGGCGTGTCATCGCGCAGCATGCGTGCACGGATGGCATTGGCCCACTTGCTGGCCCAGCGCTTGCTGCCGCTGTCCTGGCGGTTGACCCGCCAGCCGGCGAACAGCTTCACCTGCGCCTCGGCCGCATCGCGCGCGGCCAGCAGCTTTGGAATGTCGGCCGGATCGTTCTGCCCGTCGCCATCCAGGGTCGCGATCCACGGCGCACGTGCGTGCTTGACGCCGGTGCGCACCGCGGTGCTCTGCCCGCTCTGGTTCACGTGGTGCAGCACCCGCAGTTCCGGCGTGGTCGCCTTCAGGCCCTGCAGCACCGCCAGGGTGTCATCGCGCGAGTGGTCGTCGATGTAGACGATCTCGAACGGCAGCCGGCCGCGCAGTGCAGCGGTGATTTCGGCGACCAGCGGGGCAACATTGTCGCGCTCGTTGAACACCGGGACGACAACGGAAAGCTCGGGTTGGCTCATAAGGCACTCGGCCAAAGGGGGACAAAGACCGCGCATTCTCCGAAGCCGAGGTTATCCGAAGATGAATCCGGCTGTGTGAGGGTCCGTCCTCAGGCGCGGTCGCCAAAATACTCGCGGCACCACTGCACGACAGGGGGCAACCCTTCTTCGATCGGGGTCACCGCGTCGAAGCCGAATGCGTCATGGGCGCGCCGGGTATCGGCCATCGTGCGCACCATGTCGCCCGGCTGCATCGGCTTGTAGACCTTCTGCGCCGGGCGGCCGGCGGCCTGCTCGATCACGCTGATGAAGCGCTCCAGCTCGACCGGCGTATGGTTGCCGAGGTTGAACACCCGGTGCGGTACCGGACCATCGGCCGGATGCGCGAGCGCGCCGAGAATACCCGACACGATGTCGGAGACATGTGTGAAATCGCGCTGCATGCGGCCTTCGTTGAACACGTCGATCGGCCGCCCGGCCAGCACCGCGCGCGAGAACAGCAGCGGTGCCATGTCCGGCCGGCCCCACGGGCCATACACGGTGAAGAAGCGCAGGCCGGTGGCATGCAGGCCGTACAGCTGCGCGTAGGTGTAGGCCATCAGCTCGTTGGCCGCCTTGGTCGCCGCGTACAGCGAGCGCGGCTGGTCCACACGCTGGTCCTCGGAGAACGGCGGCGTGGCCGAATCACCGTAGACCGAGCTGCTGGAGGCATACACCAGGTGCTGCACGCCACGATGGCGACACAGCTCCAGCATGTTGACGAAGCCGACCAGGTTGCTGTCGACGTAGGCCTGCGGGTTCTCCAGCGAATAGCGCACGCCGGCCTGCGCGGCCAGGTGGATCACCGCGGTCGGCTGCACTTCGTCGAACAGCGCGGCCAGGCCCTGCTGGTCGGTCAGGTCCAGGGTGCGCAGGTCCAGGGTCGGGCACAGTGCGGCCACGCGGTCGCGCTTGATCTGCGGGTCGTAGTAGTCGTTGAAGTTGTCCAGGCCGACCACCGGCTGGCCCGCCTCCAGCAGCGCGCGGGCGGTGTAGGCACCAATGAAGCCGGCAGCGCCGGTGAGCAGGATGGTCATTGCAGTTGCCTGGAAATCAATGAGTACAGGTGCAGAGGATACGCTGCGGGCTCAGAACAGCCCGAAACGCTTCTTGGCCACATTGGTGCGGCCGGGTTCGATCACGTCCTGGATCTTCTTCGCATCGAAGCGGTCGAGCAGCGCCTCGGCACCCTTCTTCAGCTTCAGGTCCATCTCTTCCGGATACAGCGGAACCAGGCTCATGAAGCTGATGAGCTTGCCGTCGTCCAGTTCCAGCGTGGCGAAGTCCTCCGGGGTAGTCACCGGCGGCAGCACGATGGCACCGTCGAAGCCCACGCCCGGCGCGTAGGGCTCGCTGGGATGGCCGTTGGGAATGGTGTGGCCGAAACCCAGCCAGGTGTCGTACTCGTGCGGCAGCCGCGCCATGCCCTTCAGCAGGCGCACCGGCCAGTAGTTGCGTTCGTCCTCGAAGGCATCCTGGGACATCGGCCAGTCGGCCGGCAGGGTCACCATCAGCTCCATGTAGCGCGGCACGTCCGCGTCCACCTCGGCGGGCACGGTCATCGGCAGGTCGCTCATGCCGGAGGTGACCAGGCGCAGGTACGGGAACTGGTCATTGGCCGGCACCACGTGCACGTCGATGTGCACCAGGTCGGAGATGATCTCGTGGAAGACACCGGACACCGGACCCAGATGGCGCTCTATGTGCGCGCCGATCGCCTCGATGTGTTCTTCGCCCTGCGGCGGGGTGAAGTCCTTCTGGCGGCTGTGCACCATGATCGGGCTGCCGCCCGGGCTGACGTCGTCGAATGTGTTGCTCATGTCCTGCTCCCTGGATGAGGCCACGGACCGGAGAGCAGTGCATCCCCCGGCGCGCGCGGCGGTGCGTTCCCTGTCATCTGCAGGACGCGGCAGGAACAGGCCGAATCCCCTGGCGCTGCGCCGGGCTCAGCCCTGGCGCGTACGCAGTTTTTCCAGCACGCCGTCCAGGGTATCCAGGTCGGTGTAGTGGATGATCAGCTTGCCCTTGCCGCCGCGGCCATGGTTGATCGCCACCTTGGCACCCAGCGCTTCGGACAGCTCGGTTTCCAGCGAGGCGATGTCGGCCTGCTGCACCTTCGGCGTGGCCACCGGGCGGTTGCTGGGTACCTTGCCGGCGGCGAAGGCCTGCGCTCGGCGCTCGACCTCGCGCACCGACCAGCCTTCATCGGCCGCTTCCTGCGCCAGCTTGCCGGCCAGCTCGGGGGCCAGGGTCAGCAGCGCACGGGCGTGGCCCATTTCCAGGCGGCGGGTTTCCAGCAGCAGGCGGATGGCCACCGGCAGCTCCAGCAGGCGCAGCAGGTTGGACACCGCCGCGCGCGAGCGGCCGACGGCCTCGGCGGCCTCGGCATGGGTCAGGGTGAATTCGCTGATCAGGCGCTGCAGCGCCTCGGCTTCTTCCAGCGGGTTGAGGTCTTCGCGCTGGATGTTCTCGATCAGCGCCATCGCGATGACGGTGCGGTCTTCCAGCTCGCGCACCACCACCGGCACTTCGTCCAGGCCGGCCAGCTGCGATGCGCGCCAGCGGCGCTCACCGGCGACGATTTCGTAGTTGCCCGCCGGCAGCTGGCGCACCAGGATCGGCTGGATCACGCCCTGCGACTTGATCGAGTCGGCCAGCTCGGACAGCTTGCCCTCGTCCATCTCGCGGCGCGGCTGGTACTTGCCCGGCTGCAGCTGGCCCACGGCCAGCTTGCGCAGCACTTCACCCGGCAGCGGCTCGATCACCGCGGTGGTGGCCTGCACCTGGCTGACCGCCCCCTTGGGACCCAGCAGCGCATCCAGGCCACGGCCGAGGCCTCGCTTCTTGGCTGCCGGCTTGCTGCTGGTCATCAGACGGTCTCCACGGCCTTGGCGGCCTTGTTGCGTTCGTTGTTGCGGCGGATGATCTCGCCGGCCAGGCCCAGGTAGGCCACGCCACCGCGCGAAGCGCGGTCGTAGCCGACGATGCTCTGGCCATGGCTCGGCGCCTCGGCCAGGCGCACGTTGCGCGGCACGATGGTGCGGAACACGCGGTCGCCGAAGTGCTCGGTGAGCTCGGCCGAGACCGCGTTGGCCAGGTTGTTGCGCACATCGAACATGGTGCGCAGCACGCCTTCGATCTCCAGCGCCGGGTTGAGGTTGGCACGCAGCGCTTCGATGGTTTCCACCAGCGCGCTCAGGCCTTCCAGCGCGTAGTACTCGCACTGCATCGGCACGATCACCGAATCGGCAGCGGCCAGCGCGTTGAGCGTCAGCAGCGACAGCGCCGGCGGGCAGTCGATCAGGATGTAGTCGTACTCGTCGCGGATCGGTGCCAGCGCGCGCTTCAGGCGCTGCTCGCGCTCGCTCTGCGCCATCAGCTGGATCTCGGCGGCGGTCAGGTCGATGTTGCCGGGCAGCAGGTCGTAGCCTTCGGCGGTCTGCACGCGCACATCGGCGGCGCTGGACTCGCCCAGCAGCAGATCGTAGGTGGAGGAGACCAGCTCACGCTTGTCCACGCCACTGCCCATGGTCGCGTTGCCCTGCGAATCCAGGTCGACCAACAGCACGCGCTTGGGTGCGTTGGCCAGGGAAGCGGCCAGGTTGACGGCGGTCGTGGTCTTGCCGACGCCACCCTTCTGGTTGGCGATGGCGATGATGCGGGCCATGCGGGTGTGCCTCGTCGACGTGTGCTGGGACCGGTCATTATGCGTACAACCGGCCCCTTGCGGAAATCGTGGATCGCCAACCCGTTGTTCCACAAAGGGCTGGCGGCGGGAATCAGGGGCCTGTAACGGTGACCAGATGGCGTTCGCCGGCCAGGCCGGGCACGCTCAACGGGGTCACCTCACGCACCTGCCAGCCAGCCGGCAGGTCCGCGATCTCCTCATGCGGGTAGACGCCCTTCATGGCCAGCAGCACGCCGCCAGGGCGCAGCAGGTGGCCGCCGACGCGGACGATGCCGGCCAGGGTGTCCATCGCGCGCGCGGTCAGCTGGTCGTAGCGGCCGGCCTCGTCCAGCGCCTCGGCGCGCGATTCGGCCACGCGGGCATTGTCCAGGCCGAGCTGGCGCACGGCCTCGCGCATGAAGCGCGCCTTCTTGCCGTTGCTCTCGACCAGGGTGACCTGCAGGCCCGGGCAGGCGATCGCCAACGGGATGCCGGGCAACCCGGGGCCGGTGCCGAGGTCGGCCAGGCTGCCATCGGCCACGAACGGCTGCATTGCCAGCGAATCGAGCAGGTGGCGGGTGACCATCTCCTGCGGATCGCGGATGGCGGTGAGGTTGTAGGTGCCGTTCCAGCGGTGCAGCAGGGCCAGGTAGCGCAGCAGCGGCGGCGCCAGCGCGGCGTCCAGGCCCATGCTGGCCAGGCCCTGTTCCAGCGTGGCAGCCACGCTGGCGGGAAGTGGGTGTTCGCTCATGCCGACATTATCGCCGGTTTTGCACGCTGATTCCCCGCTTCAGTGTGGATACCAGGCCAATGCCGCACGGAACTGGCCGGTGGCCTGCCATTCGTGCAGGTGCCAGCGCGCGGCCTCGCCGAGTTCCGGGTCGCACCAGCGCAGGTGCAGGGCACCATCGGCCCCCGGCGCCAGCTGCAGCCGGTGCAGGCCGAACGAGATGCCCTGCCCGTGCGCCTTCAGGATGGCTTCCTTGACGCACCACACGCGGAAGAACCAGTGCTCGCGCCCGGCCTCGTCCAGGCTTTCCAGCCAGATCACCTCCTCGGGGTGGAAGAAGCGCCGTACGATTTCCAGAAGACGCGGCCGCGGCCGCAGCAGTTCCAGGTCGACACCCAGCCGCACGCCTTCGCCCAGCGCCACCAGCAGCACCTCGCCACTGTGGCTCCAGCCGGTGCCGTAGTGGGCCAGAGCGCCGCTCAGTTCCGGCCGGCCCTTGTCATCACGGACCAGCGGCAGCGTCTCCGGGTCGGCACCCAATGCCTGCGCCAGCACCTGCCGCGCCTGCGGTTCACCCCGGTGGCCCGGCACGTGCGGGCGGCGCCAGACCGTCACCGGACCGAAACGCCACGGGCCGTCGAGGGTGGCTGGCAGGCTCATCCGCACGCGCCCATCACGCAATTCCACGACGGGTTCACGGCCATGCGCGTCAACTGGTCACAGTTCCCCACCGGAGGTTCGATCATGGGCATCATCATCTGGCTGATCGTCGGCGGCATCGTAGGCTGGCTGGCCAGCATCATCATGAAGCGCGATGCCCAGCAGGGCATCATCCTCAACATCGTGGTCGGCATCGTCGGCGCGCTGATTTCCGGCTGGCTGTTCGGCGGCGGCATCAACGAAGCGATCACCATCCGCACCTTCCTGTTCTCGCTGATCGGTGCGGTGATCCTGCTGGCGATCGTCAACCTGTTCACCCGCAAGAGCATACGGTGATCTGAGGGTAGTGCCGGCCGCTGGCCGACAGACGCATCACAACGGGCCCGGCAATCGTCGGGCCCCGTTCGTTCAAGCGATCTGCACCCACGCCGGCGCATGGTCGCTCGGGCGTTCCCAGGTACGCGGCTCGCGGTCGATGCCCGAGGCCACCGCACTGCCCTTCAGCGCCTCGGAGACCAGGGTCAGGTCGATGCGCAGGCCCAGGTTGCGGCGGAAGCCAGCGGCACGGTAATCCCACCAGCTGAACACACCGGCCTCGTCGTTGTGCAGGCGGAAGCCATCGTGCAGGCCCAGCTGCAGCAGCTTGTTCAACGCGCCGCGCTCGGCGGTGGAGGTCAGGATGTGGTTTTCGTTCCACACCTCCGGGTCGTGCACATCGCGCGCGTCCGGGGCGATGTTGAAGTCGCCCATCACGATCAGCTTCGGGTGGCGCTGCAGCTCTTCGGCGATCCAGGCGTGCACCGCCTCGAGCCAGCGCAGCTTGTAGTCGTACTTGTCGGTGCCGATGTCCTGGCCGTTGACCACGTACAGGTTGATCACCCGCAGGTCGCCGAAGGTACCGGCGATGACACGCTTCTGCTCGTCCTCGAAGCCGGGAATGCCGATCTGCACGTCCTGCGCCGGCTCACGCGACAGCAGCGCCACGCCGTTGTAGGTCTTCTGGCCGGCGAACACGCTGCGGTAGCCCGCGGCGATCAGTGCAGAATCGGGGAACTTGTGGTCCTCCAGCTTGGTTTCCTGGATACCGACGATGTCCGGGCCGAACTCCTTGAGCCACTGCTCCAGGTGCGGCAGGCGGACATTGAGCGAATTGACGTTCCACGAGGCGATCTTCATGGGGGCATTCTACCCGGGTGGGCCTTGATGGGCGCCCATATACCCCGGTAGACGCCAACCTTGGTTGGCGCCGGCAATCACCCTGTGCCAACCAGGGTTGGCACCTACCGGAACCCGATCACCGCAGCAGCAGCTTCAACAACCCCGCAATCTTCGAATACGGCGGCCGCAACCGGTCGCTGGCCGCCCAGCGCGACTGCCACAGCACCGGCAGCCGCTTGCTCATCGCATCGAACCCGGCCCGGCCGTGGTACGCGCCCATGCCGCTGGCCCCTACCCCGCCAAACGGCAGGCCATCGGCGGCGAAGTGCAGCAGCGTGTCATTCACTGTCACCCCGCCGGCCACCACCTGGCCGAGGATCCGCTCCACCGTTGCCGTATCATGGCTGAAGGGATACAGCGCCAGCGGCCGATCGCGGGACAGCACGTCGGCCAGCGCCGCTTCCAGGTCCGGGTAGGCCCGCACCGGCAGGATCGGCCCGAAGATCTCCTCGCGCATCAGCTCCAGGTCATCCGGCGGGTCCAGCACCACGGTCGGCACCAGCAGGCGTTCACGGTCGGCACGCGCGTCATCCACCTCCGCCAGCGGAATCACCGGCACACCGCGTTCGCGCGCCTGCGCCAGATAGCCCTGCAGGCGCTGGTACTGGCCTTCGTTGATGATGCGGGTGTAATCCGCGGCATCACTGAAATCGCCGTAGCGCTCGCGCACCTGCTGCTGCAGCGCCTGCACGAACTCGCGCTGGCGCGCGGTGTCGATCAGCACGTAATCCGGCGCGATGCAGGTCTGACCGGCGTTGAACCATTTGCCGGTGGCCAGCCGCGCAGCGGCGGTGTCCAGCGGGAAGTCGCGACAGACAATCGCCGGCGACTTGCCACCCAGTTCCAGCGTGACCGGCACCAGATGCTCGGCGGCGGCCGCCATCACCTTGCGGCCCACCGCCGTCGAGCCGGTGAACAGCAGATGGTCCAGTGGCAGCGAGGATACCGCTGCAGCCACGTCCGCCCCGCCCTGCACCACCGCCACCCGATCGGGCGGGAACACACCGGCCAGCAGGTCGGCCAGGAACGCGCTGGTGCGCGGCGTGTGCTCAGACGGCTTCAGCAGCACGTGGTTGCCGGCAGCAATCGCGGTGGCCAGCGGCACCAGGGCAAGGGTGACCGGGTAATTCCACGGTGAGATCACCCCGACCACGCCCAGCGGCGTCGGCCGCAGCTGCGCGCGCGCCGGCCACAGTCGCCAGCCGGCACCTACCCGCTGCGGCTTCGACCAGCGCCGCAGGTGGCGGCGCAGGTGGTCGATGGCCGACAGCACACTCATGCCATCGGCCAGTTTCGATTCAACGTGGGCGCGATGCCCGAAGTCCTCGGCGATGGCCTGGGCCATTTCGTCCAGGCGTGGCTTCAGCGCTTCGCGGAGGCGGCGCAGGTCGGCTTCGCGCTGGTCGAGCGTGGGCCGCTGGGCCAGCCAGGCGCTGCGCAGGGTGTGCAGGATGGCGGGGAGGTCTGCCGGCGTGGTGATGGTCATGGGCCGACTATACGGCGTGCTGCGCAACACGATGGTCGTCTCGATGGGGTCAGATCCCTTTCGCAAGCGAAAGGGATCTGACCCCAAAAACAGGGAAACAAAAAAGGCCGCGGTCTGCACCGCGGCCCATGAAACCCGGTGGGTGCCGACCGTTGGTCGGCACGCCGGCTATTTGGTGATATCCACGTCCTTGGTCTCGCGCAGGAACAGGCCGCCGATCACCACCGACATCAGCGCGATGATGATGGGGTACCACAGGCCGTAGTACAGGTTGCCGGTACCGGCCACCAGCGCGAACGAGATTGCCGGCAGGAAGCCACCGAACCAGCCGTTGCCGATGTGGTACGGCAGCGACATCGAGGTGTAGCGGATGCGGGTCGGGAACAGTTCGACCAGGTAGGCGGCGATCGGGCCGTAGACCATGGTCACGTACAGCACCAGCAGCCACAGCATGAAGATGGTGCCGGCGATGTTGATGCGGGCGCCATCGGCCTTGGCCGGATAACCGGCGGTGGTCAGGGCGGTCTTCAGTTCCGCACCGAACGCATCGGCCTTGGCCTTGCCGTCTTCCTTGGTCAGGCCAGCGGCTTCATACGAGGTGACGCTGGCGCTGCCCACGTTCACCATCGCCAGCGAACCGGCGGCGGCGGGCTGCACGTCGTACGGCACACCGGCCTTGGTCAGCGCGGCGGTGGCCACGTCGCAGGAGCTGGTGAACTTGCGCAGGCCGACCGGATCGAACTGGAACGAGCAGGTGTTCGGATCGGCCACAACCAGGGCCGGCGAGCTGCTGCGGGCTTCTTCAATGGCCGGGTTGGCGAAGTGGGTCAGGCCCTTGAAGATCGGGATGTAGGTGACGGCAGCCAGCAGGCAGCCGGCCAGGATGATCTTCTTGCGGCCGATACGGTCGGACAGCCAGCCGAAGAAGATGAAGAACGGCACGCCCAGCGCCAGCGCGGCGGCGATCAGCAGGTAGGAGGTGGTGGCATCGACCTTCAGCATGCTGCTGAGGAAGAACAGCGCATAGAACTGGCCGCCGTACCAGACCACGGCCTGGCCGGCTGCAGCGCCGAGTAGGACCAGCAGCATCAGCTTCAGGTTGCCGCCCTTCAGGCTGTCGCGGAACGGGGTCTTGGAACCCTTGCCTTCCGACTTCATCTGCTGGAACAGCGGCGATTCGCTCAGCTGCAGGCGGATCCACACCGAGATGCCCAGCAGCAGGATCGAGACCAGGAACGGGATGCGCCAGCCCCAGGCTTCAAAGGCTTCATTGCCCAGGAAGTAGCGGCAGGCCAGGATGATCAGCAGCGACATGAACAGGCCGAGCGTGGCGGTGCACTGGATGAAACTGGTGTACAGGCCACGCTTGTCGTCCGGCGCGTGCTCGGCCACGTAGGTGGCGGCACCGCCGTACTCTCCGCCCATCGCCAGGCCCTGGGCCAGGCGCAGGATGATCAGGATCACCGGTGCGGCGAAACCGATCGATGCATAGTTGGGCAGCACGCCGACCAGGAAGGTCGAGATGCCCATGATCAGGATGGTGACCAGGAAGGTGTACTTGCGGCCGATGCGGTCGCCGAGGCTGCCGAAGAAGGCCGCGCCGAACGGACGCACGAAGAAGCCGGCGGCAAACGCCAGCAGGGCGAAGATCATGCCCGTGGTTTCGTTGACGCCACTGAAGAACTGCTTGGCGATGATGGCGGCGAGCGAGCCGTACAGGAAGAAGTCATACCACTCGAACACCGTGCCGAGGCTCGAGGCGAAAATGACTTTCTTGTGGCCCTGGGTCAGGGTGCCCGCTTTGTGTGCGGTGCTGGGTGTGCTGGACATGGGACGTTTTCCCTCTGTAGGTGCCGACCTGGGTCGGCACTCAATCCGGTAGACACCGACCGTTGGTCGGTACTCAATTCGGTAGGTGCCGGCCGCTGGCCGGCACGCTCTTAGAAGCTGTACTTGGTGGTGAACTGCAACCGGGTGATGTCACCCTTGTTTCCGTTCTCCACTTCGCGACGGCCGTACATCAGCTCGGCGCCGATATCGACCTTGGGCAACGGCGAGTAGAAGATGTTGCCGCGGATGCTCTGCACGCTCTTGGTCACCAGCGGGCCGAGGATGCTGTCGTTGTCGTAGTCGCTGCGCGCGTAGATCAGGTTGGTGCGCAGCTTCGACGAGAACGCATGCCGCCAGCCCACGTAGCCGGCAAGCACGCCGGTCGGGTTGAGCTCGTCGCGGGCCACGTCGTAGGCACTGTCGGCGGTGATGCCCAGGCCGATGTAGCGGGCGATGCCTTCGCCACCGGTCAGCTGGTAGTGCAGCGAATCGCTGTCACCCATCACCCACTTGCCGCCCAGGGTCAGGCCGCCGGCCACCTTGTCGGCCTTGGCGCCGGTGGCCTGGTTGTCGACCTTCAGCTGACGGACGATGCCGCCGACACCGAAGGTGCCCCAATCGCCCTTCCAGCCATAGCGCATGGTCAGATCGGGCAGGCTGCCGCGGTCGGAGTTGGCGCTGGCATTGGTCCAGGCGCCGGTGACCGGATTGCGGGTACCGGTGAGGGTGGTGGTTTCCGGGTTTTCCAGCGCGACGCTGAAGCCGCCCTGGGTGTAGCGCACCTGGGCCTGGCGCACGAAGATCACGCCGTCGGTGGGGCCGACGAAGTCGACCGCTTCGGGCAGTGCGGCCGCGTCCATGAAGTTGGACCAGGTCTGGCCGGCCATCCAGTTGTTCCAGTACATGTAGGCGTGGCGCAGGGTCACACCGTAGGTATTGGTGGCGGTCTGGTTGCCCAGCGAGTTGCCGAAGAAGTCCATCTCGAAGAACGCACCGGCCTTGTTGCCCGATTCGCTCACGTTGTCGATGCCCAGGTTGAAGCGCGAGAACTTGGCGTGGGCATTGAAGTCGGTGCCCGAACGCTTGCCGCTGCCGCCGGCGCCTTCCACCGGGGTCTGGCCCGGCAGGTACAGCGAGCGGCCGGTGGCGTCGTCGGCCAGCTGGCCGTCACTGGTCTGGGTGGCGAGGAAGTCGGCCTTGATGAAGCCGCCGATCTTGACTGTGGTGCCCGGCGCCGCGCCCGGGGTGATGGTGGTGACCTGGATCGGCTGCTTGCCGGCCGGCACCGAGGCGACCGGCTTCTGCTCGGCCTGCACGGTGCGGACTTCGGTCACTGCCTGCTGGGTCTGGCTGATCTGGGTCTGTTGTTGTTGCTGCGAAGTCAGCAGCAGCTGGACCTGGCGTTCCAGTTCGGCAACGCGTGCTTCCAGCGCCTTCTCTTTGGCGGTCTCTGCGAACGCCATGCCCGGTGCGACCAGGGCGACCAACAGGCAGGCCGCCAAAGGTGTGCGCACGGCTTTCAACGTACGGTGGCTCATGTTGCCCTCTCTCCCAAGTGGCAAGGTGATGCCGCGCGTGGGGCACGGTCGAGCCGAGACTGCGGGGCGATTATGTATAGCGGCTATTCGCCATTGGTCGAACCCGGCCCTGCAGGGCGCTCACTTTCGACCATGGTCTAACCAAGGTGGTGACGCGACCGGGGGTGGATGGGGCAAACTGAGGGGGATCGGTCGCCGCAATGCTGCGACCGCACACACAAAGTCAACGTGCAAGTGAGGGTGCCATGGCTGATATCTACCCCGTCGATCCGCAGTTCGCCGCCAAGGCACGCATCGACAAGACGTCCTACGAACAGCAGTACCAGGCTTCGCTGACCGACCCGGATGGTTTCTGGGGCAAGGCCGCCGAGCGCCTGGAATGGATGCGCAAGCCGACGAAGATCAGGAACGTCAGCTACGACCTGTCCGATTTCCACATCAAGTGGTTCGAAGATGGCGAGCTCAATGCCAGCGTGAACTGCCTGGATCGCCAGCTCGAGAAGCGCGGCGACAAGACCGCGCTGCTGTTCGAGCCGGACAGCCCGGATGCGCCGGCCCAGCACGTGACCTATCGCGAGCTGTACGAGCGCACCTGCCGCCTCGGCAACGCACTGCGCAACCTCGGGGTCAAGAAGGGCGACCGCGTCACCATCTACCTGCCGATGATCGTCGACGCCGCCGTGGCCATGCTGGCCTGTGCGCGCATCGGTGCAATCCACTCGGTGGTGTTCGGTGGCTTCGCACCGAACTCGATCGCCGACCGCGTCAGCGACTGCCAGAGCAAGCTGATCATCACCGCCGACGAGGGCCTGCGCGGTGGCCGCAGGATTCCGCTGAAGGCCAACGTCGATGCCGCGCTGAAGCTGCCGGGCACCAACACGGTTGAAACCGTGCTGGTGGTGCGCCACACCGGCGGCGCGGTGGACATGCAGGCCCCGCGCGACCGCTGGTTCCACGACGTGGTGGACAGCCAGCCGGCCAGCTGCGAGCCGGAACGCATGAATGCGGAAGACCCGCTGTTCATCCTCTACACCTCCGGTTCCACCGGCAAGCCGAAGGGCGTGCTGCACACCACCGGCGGTTACCTGCTGTACGCGGCCTACACCCATGAAGCGGTGTTCGACCTGCGCGAGGACGACATCTACTGGTGCACCGCCGACGTCGGCTGGGTCACCGGCCACAGCTACATCGTGTACGGGCCGCTGGCCAACGGCGCGACCTCGCTGATGTTCGAAGGCGTGCCGAACTACCCGGACACCTCGCGCTTCTGGAACGTCATCGACAAGCACAAGGTGAGCATCTTCTACACCGCCCCGACCGCCATCCGTGCACTGATGCGCGAAGGCGAGGAACCGGTGAAGAAGACCTCGCGCGCGTCGCTGCGCCTGCTCGGCAGTGTCGGCGAGCCGATCAATCCGGAAGCCTGGCGCTGGTACTACGAAGTGGTCGGCGATAGCCGCTGCCCGATCGTCGATACCTGGTGGCAGACCGAAACCGGCGGCATCCTGATCTCGCCACTGGCCGGTGCGATGGATCTGAAGCCGGGTTCGGCCACCCTGCCCTTCTTCGGCGTGCAGCCGGCGCTGGTCAATGCCGATGGCGAGATCCAGGACGGCCCGACCGAGGGCAACCTGATCATCCGTGATTCCTGGCCGGGCCAGATGCGCACGGTGTACGGCGACCACCAGCGTTTCATCGATACGTATTTCCGCACCTACCCGGGCAGCTACTTCACCGGCGACGGTTGCCGCCGCGACGAAGACGGCTACTACTGGATCACCGGCCGCGTCGATGACGTGATCAATGTGTCCGGCCACCGCATCGGCACCGCCGAAGTGGAAAGCGCGCTGGTCTCGCACCCGAAGGTGGCCGAAGCGGCCGTGGTCGGCTTCCCGCACGACGTGAAGGGCCAGGGCATCTACGCCTACGTCACCCTGGTGGCCGAAGAGGCACCGAGCGACGAGTTGCAGAAGGAGCTGGTTGCCTGGGTGCGCAAGGAGATCGGCCCGATCGCCACGCCGGATCACCTGCAGTGGGCGCCGGGCCTGCCGAAGACCCGCTCGGGCAAGATCATGCGCCGCATCCTGCGCAAGATCGCCGAGAACGCGCCGGACCAGCTCGGCGACACCTCGACCCTGGCCGATCCGTCGGTGGTGGCGTCGCTGGTGGACGAGCGCAAGGTGCGCTGACGTACGACCCGGGGTCGGATCCCTTTCCGCAAGGAAAGGGCTCCGACCCCATCTGCTTTCCCCCACGGTTCCCCCCGACCATGACCACCCTCCTGATTGCCGATGACCACCCGCTGTTCCGCGAAGCCCTGCGCGGCGCCGTGCAGCGGGTCATCCCCGGCGTGCAGCTGTTCGAGGCCGACAGCGTGGAAGCGCTGTACGCGCTGGCCGATCAGCACAACGACGCCGACCTGGTCCTGATGGACCTCAACATGCCTGGCGCACAGGGTTTCAACGCGCTGGTGCACATGCGCTCGCTGCACCCGCACCTGCCGGTGGTGGTGGTGTCCGCGCGCGAAGAAGCCACGGTGATGCGCCGCGCGCTCGACCACGGTGCGCTGGGCTTCATTCCGAAGTCTGCGGATTCGGACACCATCGGCCATGCACTGGGCACCATCCTCGATGGCGAGACCTGGGCACCGCCGGAAGCGCACAACGTGCCGCCCACCGGCAGCGAAGAACGCGAAGTCGGCCAGCGCCTGCGTGAGCTGACCCCGCAGCAGTTCCGCGTGCTGCAGATGCTGGGCGCAGGCCGCTTGAACAAGCAGATCGCCTACGACCTCAACGTTTCCGAAGCGACGATCAAGGCCCACGTCACCGCCATCCTGCGCAAGCTGGGCGTCACCAACCGCACCCAGGCCGTGCTGATGGCCGGCAAGCTGGCCATCGACGACGACGCCATCGTGCTGCCGCCGGAAGAAGACTGAGGGTAGTGCCGGCCGCTGGCCGGCAATCCCCCTGAAACGTGCGACATCATCTGAAACCACACTGGTAGGTGCCACGCTTGCTTGGCACGCTGCCCTGCCGGCCAGCGGCCGGCACTACCGCATCCCCGGTGGGTGCCAAGCTTGCTTGGCACGCCTTTGCTCCGCCGATGTTATAGCCATCGCTATACAAACCAGCCCTGCCTGCGCGTTTCGCTGGAAATGCGCCACGCGCGAATCGCGATGCTAAGCTTCGCGTCCCCTTGGGGAGTAGCCGGATTCCTACGCAGGAATCGTCCACGTCAACATACTCGGCCAGTGCGCCGTGGCGTGGACAACCATGATGGTTGGCGAGACCAGCGGCCCGCGCGCGCAACGTCAGGTTGGGCGCGAGCGCAGGCCGTGCGTCCGTCCTAGCCCGACCTCAGCAGCCGCCCATGTCCCCCATTTCGATCCTCCTGATCGGCTTTGCCATGTCCACCGATGCCTTCGCCGCGGCGATCGGCAAGGGTGCGGCCATGCGCAAGCCGGTGTTCCGCGATGCACTGCGTGCCGGCATCATCTTCGGCGTCATCGAGGCGATCACGCCCATCATCGGCTGGCTGCTCGGCCGTGCCGCCCTGCAGTATGTCGAAGCCTTCGACCACTGGATCGCCTTCGGCCTGCTCGGCGCGCTGGGCATCCACATGATCTACAACGGCCTGCGCCCGGACAGTGCCGAGGAAGACGAAGACCCTTCGCAGCATCACGGCTTCTGGAAGCTGGCGCTGACCGGCTTCGCCACCAGCATCGACGCGATGGCGGTGGGTATCGGCCTGGCCTTCATGGACGTGCATATCGGCGTGATGGCCGCGGTCATCGGCCTGTGCACGCTGACCATGGTCACCGCCGGCATCATGCTCGGCCGCGTGCTGGGCAGCATGGTCGGCAAGCGTGCCGAGATCATCGGCGGCGTGATCCTGGTGATCATCGGTGCGACGATCCTGTACGAACACCTGCACGGCGTGGGGTAACGCGTCGAGAGCGAGCGATTGCGTGGTTGCCGGCCAGCGGCCGGCACTACTGCGCGTCGCGCAGCGCGCCCAGGAAGGCGCGCAGCGAGGCCGGCTTGATCGGCTTGGTCAGCACGCGATAGCCACGTTCGCGTGCCATCCGCTTCAGCTCGTCGCGGCCGTCGGCGGTCAGCAATGCGCCTGGCAGCACGTAGCCGGCTGCTTCGCGCAACGCCACCAGCGCGTCCAGGCCATCCATGCGGTCATGCAGGTGGTAATCCACCAGCATCACCTGCGGGCGCTCGGCAATCTTCTCCAGCGCCTGGTCGACGGTGGCAGCGGTGATCACCTGCACCTGCCAGCGGCCGAGCAGCGCGCGCATGCCGTCGAGGATCTCCTCGTCATTGTCCACGCACAGCACGCGCAGGCCGGCCAGCGAATCGCTGCGCACCGGCGCAGTCACGGCCTGTACCGGCGTGGCCAGCTCGGTGTAGCCCGGCAGCGGCGCCACCCGCGGCAGGATGATCGAGAACATCGACCCGCTGCCGACGCGGCTGCGGGCATTGAGGCGATGGTCCAGCAGTCGCGAGATGCGCTGGCAGATCGACAGGCCCAGGCCCAATCCCTGCTCGCCCCAGTCGAACGGCTGCTGGTAACGATGGAACTCGTCGAAGATCTGCCGCATGTGGTGTTCGGGAATGCCGGGGCCGGTATCCCACACCTGCAGTTCCACTTCATCGCCGCGATGGCGTACCGCCAGCACGATGCGCCCCTGCCGTGTGTAGCGCAGCGCGTTGGCCAGGAAGTTCTGCAGCACGCGGCGCAGCAGGCGGCGATCGCTGCGTACCCAGGCCGGCCGCGCGAACAGGTCCAGGCGCAGGCCACGACCCGCAGCAACCGGGGTGTACTGCGCGGCCAGTTCGCGCATCAGCGCGCTCACGTCGAACTCCCCGATGACCGGGTGCAGGCCACCTGCATCCAGGCGCGACACGTCCAGCAGGCCATCGAGCAGTTCCTCGGCCGCACGCAGCGAGGCATCCACACGCTCGGCCAGGTGCTTCTGCTCATCGCTCACATGGTCGCTGTCACGCAACGCCGATGCGAACAATCGTGCAGCGTTCAATGGCTGCAGCACGTCGTGACTGATCGCCGCCAGGAAACGGGTCTTCGACTGCTGCGCGACCTCGGCCTCGTGCGAGCGCTCGGCCACGCGCTGCTCCAGCGTCTCGTTGGCCTCCAGCAACGCCTTTTCCGCGTGCTTGTAGTCAGTGATGTCGTTGTAGCTGGTCACGTAGCCACCACCGGGCAGTGCCTGGCCACGCATCTCGATCACCTTGCCATCGCTGCGGGTGCGTTCGAACACATGCGGCGAACCGGCTCGCATGTAGCCGATGCGACGGTTGATCTGCACCTCGATATCACCTTCGCCCAACTCGCCGCGCTCGGCGTTGTAGCGGATCAGGTCGGCCACCGGGCGGCCCACGTAGAGCATGCCGTCGGGGTAGCCGAACATGTCCTGGTAGCGGCGGTTCCATGCAGTCAGGCGCATGTCCGGATCGACCACGCTGACCCCGGCGCTGATGTTCTCCAGAGTCGTCGACAGGATTTCCCGGTTGAAGCGCAGCTCCTGCCCGGCTTCGTCCAGCACTGCTACCACTTCGCCCAGGTCCATGCCCGAACCACGCAGCAGGCTGGTCAGCAGCAGGCGTGCCGACGCCGCACCAATCGACGCGGCCAGCAGGCGTTCGGTGAACTGCACCCACGGCCGGTCCGCAGGCGCCGAGGATTGCAACTCACGGCCCAGCGACTGCGCCTGCTCGAAGAACGAGCGCCTTGCGTGACGTTCACCGACCACGCGCGAGGCCAGTGCCAGCAGGTCGCCCACATGCACATGGCCGGGCCAGCCACCGGCCACCGACGGGCGCTCGGCATAGGGGTCGAGGAACGGCGCCGCACGCAGCCGTTCGTCCACACCGGGGCGCCAGCGCGCAGACACCAGCATCATCGTCGCCGCGTTGACCAGCAGCGACCAGAAGGTGCCGTGGGTGAGCGGATCCCAGCCGGTCATGCCGAACAGCTGCTGCGGGCGCAGCCACTCGATGCCGAACGGTCCGTGCTGCACCCAGGCGGCATCGACCCAGCCGGCCATGGTCATCGCCGGCAGCAGCAGGGTGTACAGCCACGTCGCGAAGCCGAGCAGCATGCCCGTCTCGACGCCACGGCGGCTGGCGCCGCGCCAGTACAGGCCGCCGATCAGGCCCGGCGCGAACTGCGCCACCGCAGCGAACGCCATCAGGCCGTACGAGGCCAGCGTGCTGTCGTTGCTGCTGGTGCGGTAGTAGCTGTAGGCCATCAGCGCCAGCAACAGGATCGCCAGGCGACGGATCCACAGCACGCGCGAAGCAACGTCGGCCGCTTCCTGGTGGTCGCCACTGCGGCGCAGCAGCACCGGCATCACCAGGTCGTTGCTGACCATGGTGGCCAGCGCGATGGACGAGACGATGACCATGCCGGTCGCCGCCGAGAAACCGCCGACATAGGCGATCAGCGCCAGCGCGTTGCGGCCCTCGGCCAGCGGCAGCGCCAGCACCATCGAATCGTCGGCGACGCTGCCACCGGTGCCGAACAGGGTGACGCCAGCGGTGGCGATCGGCAGCACCATGCCCGAGATCACCACCAGATAGCCGCCGAACATCCAGCGCGCGCGGCGCACGTCGCGCACGTCACCGCACTCGACCACGGCCACGTGGAACTGGCGCGGCAGGCAGATGATGGCGAGAAAACTGAGCAGTGTCTGCGAGATGAATCCCACCGGCGGCAGGCCGGTGAACAGCGTATGCACCGACTCGACCACCGCGTCGGTGCGGTTGCTCAGCCACAGGTAGGCGAACACGCCCACCGCCACCATCGCCAGCAGCTTGATCACCGATTCGAAGGCGATCGCCAGCATCATGCCGTGGTGATGCTCGGTGGCATCGACCTGGCGGGTGCCGAACAGGGTGGCGAACAACGCCATCAGCAGCGCCACGTACAGCGCCGGATCGGTGAAGAATCCGGTCGGGCCGGTGTTGCCGGTCAGCACCTGCAGGCTCATCGCCACCGCTTTGTACTGCAGGGCCAGGTACGGAATGATGCCGATCAGCGCGATGATCGCCACCAGTGCCGCCAACCGCCGCGAGCGGCCGAAGCGCGAGGAGATGAAATCGGCGATGGAGACCACGTTCTGGCTGCGTGCGATCAGCGCCAGGCGCTCGATGATGCGCCAGCCGAACAGCAGCAGCAGCAGCGGGCCGATGTAGATCGGCAGATAGCCCACGCCGTTGCGCACGGCGGTGCCGACCGCGCCGTAGAAGGTCCACGACGAGCAGTACACGGCCAGCGCCAGGCTGTAGACCACCGGCCGCAGCCACGGCCGGTCGGGGTACATCGGCCGACGGTCGCCCCACCACGCCACGCCGAACAGCAGCGCAGCATAGGCAACCGAGACCAGCAGCAGGATCCAGCTGGAGACCACGCGCGCGTTTCCGTCGGGAGAACCCGCAGTGTAGGCCAGGCGTGGCCGGGGGTGCGGGCTCGTTGGGGGCAACCACCCCCACCAAGGTGGGGGCCTACGCGGTGCGGGCCACGACCGTTGGTCGTGGCCGGCTTCTTACTGGGCCGGCACGCCCATTTCCTTCAGCAGCTCCGGCGCCGGGTAGACCTTGGCCAGCAGCCAGCGCAGGTAGCGCATGTCCACGTGCACGGCACGCTTGTAGCGCGGGTCGAACCACCAGCTGGCACTGACCGACTCCCAGTTGCTGTCGAAGTTCAGGCCGATCAGTTCGCCCTTGGCGTTGAGCACCGGCGAGCCGGAGTTGCCGCCGGTGGTATCCAGGTTGGTCAGGAAATTGACCGTCTGGGTCTTCAGTGCCGGGTCGGCGGTGCTGCCGAAGTCACCCTTGGCGATCGCGGCCAGCAGCGGCTTGGGTGCATCGAACGGATAGGCGTTGGTGTTCTTCTCGACGATGCCGGCCACGGTGGTCACCGGCGAGTAGGTCACGCCATCGCGCGGGTGCAGCGCCTCGACCTTGCCGTAGCTGATGCGCAGGGTGCGGTTGGCATCCGGGTATACGGCGCGGCCCTGCTTGGCACGCCAGGCGAACAGCGCCTGCATGTAGGCCGGGCGCAGGCGCAGCTGCTCGCCTTCGCGGGTCTTGCTCTCGTTCTCGATGCGCAGCTGCGCGGCCACCAGCGGGCCGGCCACGGCGATCAGCGGATCGGCGGCCAGCGCCTTGCCTTCGCGCGCAGCAGCGAAGCGCGACAGGCGCTGCGCCTCGTCGCCCAGCTGGGTGGCGGCGTACAGGGTGTCCAGCGCCTTGGCCAGCTGCTCCGGGGTACGGCCGAAGGCCGCGTCGAACTCGGCCACGCGCTGCGCGTCCGGCAGCTTCTGGTAGCGGGTCAGCAAAGTCGTCAGCAGCGCCTTCTCGACCTCCGGTGCGTAACGGCGCTGGACCTGCTTGAGCACGCCTTCGATCATCGCCTGGTCGCGCTGCTGGAAACCGCTCTCGCGCTGCGCGTCCGGCTTGGCCGATTCGATGCGCAGGCGCTCCAGCAGCAGCGCAGAGCGCAGCAGCTGGCTCTGCGCGGCCATCTGGTCCAGCAGCAGGTCACGCTCGCCCACCGCCGCGCCCTGCGACAGGTTGGCCAGCAGCGCCTTGATGTCGGCCTGATATTTGCGGTCGGTCGCGGCCAGCATCGCCGTCTCGTCGGCGGCACGCTGGGCCTTGGCATCGCTGCGCAGCAGGCCTTCCAGTTCACCGGCAGCGCGCTTGCGGTTGTTCTTCAGCGACTGCAGCTGCGAGGCATAGCGGGTGCGCGCCTGCGCATCCTTGGCGCTGGCGGCCTCGATGGTGTCGATCATCTGCTGGAACACCGACACGCGGCGCGGCAGCACAGCATCGATCTGGCCGGCGAATTCGGCCGCGGTGCGGTGGCGGTAGGTGATGCCCGGGTAACCGGCCAGCATCGCGTAGTCGCCTTCCTTCGGGCCTTCCACCGACATCTGCAGGTGCGCCGGCGCCTGGTAGGGCACGTTGTCCTTGCTGTAGGCGGCCGGCTTGCCGTCCTTGCCCACGTAGGCGCGCAGCAGGGTGAAGTCGCCGGTGTGGCGCGGCCACATGAAGTTGTCGATCTCGTCGCCGTAGTTGCCGATCGCACGCGGCGGCGCGTACACCAGGCGCACGTCGCTCAGTTCCAGCTGGGCGATGCGGTAGAAGTCGGTGCCGTAGTACATGTTGGCCACCGAGCAGCGCACGCTGCCGTCCTTCTCGCACTCGGCCACGATCTGCTTGCTGGCCGCATCGACGGCATCGAAGTAGGCGCGGCCGGTCTTGCCACGCGCCTGCGCCAGCACCTGGTCGGTCACCTTGTCGAAGCCGACGGTGACCAGCACGCGGAAGTCCGGGTTGGCCGGGCGCTCGTCGGCACGGTCCTTGGCGATGAAGCCACCGTTGATCAGGTCGTGCTCGGGCGAGCTGTTGTACTGGATCACGCCCATCGCCACGTGGTGGTTGGTCAGCAGCAGGCCATCGGCGGACACGAACGAGCCGGTGCCGCCGCCGGCACGCACCACGGCGCTCAGCGGCGGCGCAGTGACATTGGCCAGGTCGGCCGGATTGCCCTTGAAACCTGCGGCCTGCAGCGGCTTGGCCAGTTCCGGCAGCTGGGTCGGCATCCACATGCCTTCATCGGCGTGGGCGCCGGCGGCGAGGGTCAGGCCCAGGGCCAGGGCGGTGGGAAGGGCTTTGCGTGGTGACATGAGGCAATCCGGTACGACAGAACAGCCCGGGACCATAGCCCGTGGGGCGCTGTCGGGCAACGCCCGATAGTCAGGCTTGCGCCGCGCTCCTAGAATTGCCGTTTTCTGCACATCGGACGTTCGCAGATGATCGTCGGCATCGATCTTGGTACCACCCATTCCCTCATCGGCATGCACACGGCAGCGGGGCCGCAGCTGTTCCCCAATGCCCATGGCGAGCTGTTGACCCCTTCGGTGGTCAGCCTCGTCGATGGTGCCGTACTGGTCGGCCAGCCGGCCCGTGACCGCCTGGTCAGCCATCCTCAGCAGACCGTGGCCCATTTCAAGCGCTGGATGGGCAGCGACCGTGAGACCCGGCTGGGTGAGCGCAGCTTCCGTCCCGAGGAGCTCTCGGCCATGGTCCTGCGCTCGCTGCTGGCCGACGCCGAAGCCGCCCTGGGCCGCAAGGTGGAGGAGGCGGTGATCAGCGTGCCGGCCTATTTCTCCGACGCCCAGCGCAAGGCCACCCGCGCCGCCGGCGAGCTTGCCGGCATCCGCGTCGAGCGCCTGATCAATGAACCCACGGCCGCCGCGCTGGCCTACGGCCTGCAGGAGCGTGACGGCGAAGGCCGCGTGCTGGTGCTGGACCTGGGCGGTGGCACCTTCGACGTCTCCATCCTGGAACTGTTCGACGGCGTGGTCGAAGTGCATGCAAGCGCTGGCGACAATTTCCTGGGCGGCGAGGACTTCCTGCAGGTGCTCGTGCAGGCCTTCCATGCCGACCAGCGCACGTCCGCCAGCGACCTGTCCGCTGCCGAGCAGGCGCAGCTGCTGCGTCGGCTGGAACTGTTCAAGCGCGAACTCAGCCAGAACAGCACTGCCAGTCTGCAGTTGCCCCTGGCCGGCAGTGAACGCCATTGGCAGCTGGATGAAGCACGCTACACCCAGCTCTGCGAGCCACTGCTGCTGCGCATGCGCACGCCCATCGAGCGCGCGATCCGCGACGCCCGGCTCAAGCCCGAGGCGCTGGACGACATCATCCTGGTCGGCGGTGCGGTACGCATGCCGATGGTCAGCAAGCTGGCGACCCGCATGTTCGGCCGGCTACCGCTGCGCCACGTCCATCCGGACCAGGCGATCGCATTGGGTGCCGCCGTTGCCGCAGGACTGAAGGCGCGCGACGAATCGCTGCGCGAGGTCGTGCTGACCGATGTCTGCCCCTACACACTGGGCACGCAGGTGTCCCGCCAGGATGTTTCCGGTGGCGAGCGCAGCGGCTATTTCCACCCGATCATCCAGCGCAACAGCGTCGTGCCGGTCAGCCGCGAGGATCGCTTCTACCCGCTGCACGAGCGGCAAAGTGCCATCCGTATCGACGTGTTCCAAGGCGAGAGCCCGACGGTGGATCGCAACATCAAGCTCGGTGAGCTGACCGTCCCGCTGACCCATTCTGTCCCGATGCAGGAGCGCAGCGTCACCGCCCGCTTTACCTACGACGTGAACGGGCTGCTGCAGGTCGAAGTCACCGAGGACACCACCGGCAAGCGCCACGAGCTCATCCTGGAACAGAATCCCGGGTTGCTGTCACCCGAAGAGATCCAGCAGCGCCTGCGCGCACTGGAAGCGCTGAAGATTCACCCGCGTGACGCCCAGCCCAACCTCGCGGTGATCGCCCGCACCGAGCGCCTGTACGAGGAACGCATCCATCACCGCGAACTGTTGCAGTCGTGGCTGAGCAGCTTCCGCCATGTGCTGGAAAGCCAGGATGCCGTTGCCGTCGAGCGCCATCGCCATCAGCTGGACGAGGCACTCGACACTCTCGAGCGCGACGCATGAGCTGGGCCTTTCACGTCCTGGAGCTGGACGAAACCGCTGACGAGCGCGCGATCAAGCGCGCCTACGCAAAGTGCCTGCGGGTGACGCGTCCCGACGAGGATCCCGTCGCCTTCCAGCACCTGCATGAGGCCTATCAGGCGGCATTGGACTGGGTCCGCCAGGAACCGCTGGCCGATACCGCGGACGAGGCCGAACCGGCGGAGCATGCAGCCGATATCGTCCCCTGGCCGTACGACGTCGACGTGGCATGGGCGCCGCCGGAAACGCGTTCGTACTCACCTCCGTTGCCACCCCGCGGCACGCCTGTGCTGCTGCGCACGGCACCGGTGGTGGAGCTGGAGGGGGTGGTCGATGTACCAGGCCACGCGCAGTTGATCCTGCGCCAGGCCTATCTGTTGCCGGTCTACGACTTCGGCCCCTGGCTGGAGGCCACGCCGGTGCTGTGGTCGCTGCGCTACAAGCCATTGGTGGGTGATGCGCTACTGGATGAACTGGCACGAAGTCACAACGGCATCAGCGCAGCCAACATGGGTCTGCTCGCACGCTGCTTTGGCTGGGATGATGTACACGATGGCGTGGATCCGGACAGGCTGGCATCGATCCAGTCGCGCGGTCATCGACGCTGGGCCGCCGAGACCGGGAATGCGGCGGAGCTGTCGGCACTGCTTGAACGAGAGGGCAGCCTGCGGCTGGGAAAGATCACGGTCAGCCGTTGCCTGAGCTACCTGTCGCAGCCATGGAACCTGCGGCGATCCCTCTGGCAGGCGCAGCTGCCCGAGCACATCAATGAAGTCAACGCACTGCTGGATGCCATCGAGTCGGGGGGAAGGGAACAGGTACCCGAGGCATGGCATCCGCAGCAGATCCTGTTCTGGCGAAGTCTTGCCGACGTCTCCCGGCCCAACCGGTGGCGCTGGCAGGTGAACGCGCTGCGTGGCGTGCTGCTGGGCGTCTGCAGCCTGTTGTTCTTTGGTGGAATCGCAGGTGTCTCGTTGGTCCAGGGAAAGGCGGGCGAAGCCGCGATGTTCGTCCAGCTGGGGGCGCTCTTGGGCCTGCTGCTGGCGGTGATGGGAGTACTGTGGGTGCCTGTTCGCTGGGCGCTGCGCCAACTTACGCTTGACCTCACTCATCAGCGTGCAGGGCTGCTGCTGGCCCTACCGGCGCCGTTGATGGCGATCGGCAGCCTGGTTCTTGTCCATGGCCTGGGCCACCGCATGGAAGGTACGCTGCTGATCTTCATGGCACTGCCCTTGGCGACTGCGCGCCTGTGGCGACGCGTCGGGGCCCGGATGCGGTTCGGAATCCGCCACGCCGTGTTCATGGTGCTTGCCATGCTGATCGCCGAAGCAGGCATCGTTCTCACCCTGCTGCAGTGGGGCGCCGAGTTCCTGCATCGCGCGCGTCGTCACGTGCCGATTGACCGGCTCCCGCCGGCCTCTGGAAACACTGCGTGAAACAGGCGCTGGACGCTCTCGGGCTCGACGCCAGCGCCGACGAACGGGCGATCAAGCGCGTCTACGCGCAGAGACTGCGTGGGGCACGCCCGGACGAAGACCCGGTGGCATTCCAGGCGCTGCACGAGGCTTACCAGGAAGCGCTGCAGTGGGCACGTAACCGCGCGCAATGGCAGGAGGAAAGCAGTGCAGAAGCCCTGTCGATCCCACCTGCAGACAACAGCCCACCCGTCTCATCGCCGCCGTATGACAACCATTCGCCGATGGACCACATGCCGGTGCTGCATCATCCATGCACGCTCGACACCGACATGCCGGACGATGTGGTGGAGCAGTCATTGAACCTGCCCCGGTTTGCGCGCCTGCTGATCAATACCGCGGCCGACGCCGACCCGGCCAGCTTCGAGCGCTGGCTGGCCCATCGTCCGGAGCTGTGGTCATTGGCTGACAGGCCACGCATCGGCGACGTGGTACTGCAGCAGCTGCTGCACCAGGGCGGGCCCCTGTGCGAGTCCAACTTCGATCTGCTCAGCCGGTATTTCTGCTGGGATGAGATCCGGGGTGATATCGATCCCTACCGGGTGCGTGCACGACGCAGCCAGCTGCATCGCCACTGGCTGCTGCAGCCGCGCAACCACGCGGCCCTCACCGAAGCACTGGATCGACCGCAGGACCGCGTGTCCGCACAGGAAGCCCATGCCCGCATGGAACGCTTGACCCGACCGTGGCACTGGCTGCAATCGACGCTGTCGGCCTGCGTGCCCGGGCGCGCAGGCACCATGCGGCGCACGATGCAGCATCTGGGGGTGCACACCGTCCGCGACACGCTGGCGCCACTGGACGCAGATCAGATCGCCTTCTGGATGGCGATATCGCAGCCCAGGCACTTCAGTCTCCTGAAGATGCAGGTGGCGATTGTTCGCTGCCTGCTGGGTGCAATGATCGTGCTGGCGGTTCTGGCAGTTCTGGCACTGCTGGGTGATGCCGCGCGACCGCTTGCGCTCAGCACGTCCGGCATGAAACGCGTGGCGATCCATGCCTCGGTGGTCATCGTGGCCGGCGTCGTCATGCTGGCGACCTTCGTGGGATGGACTCCATCGCGAACGGCGTCCGCGCCAGCCCCCGTCGAACCATCGTCGCCGTCCGATGCACTCGGCATGCTCACGCACGGGCCTCGTCCGCGCAGGCCAGCCCCCTCCTTCGCCGTCGTCAGCCAGATGGACCCCGGCACAGAGGGCGGTTGAGTGGCGGCGGGTTACTTCTCCCGCCGCCAGTTGATCGACCCACGGTTTTCCACCGTGCTCGACTCCACTTCCACGTCGAAGCCACGACGCAGCAGGTACTTCAGCGTGATCACCGAACCGGCACCGACCAGCGACACGCCGTAGCCGACGTACAGCTTGGGCGAGATGTACTTGCCGACGCCGATCACCGAACCACCCAGCGCGCGCGACTGGCTCACGCCGGCGTCGTCCAGGCCCAGCTTGGCACCCAGCTGCGAGGCCAGCAGGCCGCTGCCGGCCGACAGTGCCGCCGAGGCCGCGTTGACCTGCTGGGTCTGGTCGCTGCTGGCCCCGGTCAGGCTGCGGCCCAGCACCAGGTAGGCCAGTGCTTCGGACTGCGACATCGCCGGATCGGACCACACGTCCGCACGCGGCTGCTGCGCACGCCCGGTCACGTCGATGCCGGCGGTGACATCACCGATCCGGCGCTCGGCACGGATGTTGATGCGCGGGTCGGACACCGCGTTGTAGTTCCAGGTGAGGTTGCCGCGGGTGATGGTCAGGTCCTGCCCATACGCCTTGTAGCGGCCACTCACTTCCAGGCCGCCATTGGCGGTCATCTCGCGGCCGGGCTTGGCCCAGACCTGCATCTTGCCGGTCAGCGCGCCCTTCAGGCCGAAGCCGGTCATCTTCACCTTGTCACCAAGGCTGACAACCAGCTCCATGTCCAACGGCGAGGTACGCGACTCTTCCGGATCAGCCGGGTCCAGCACCACCACGTCTTCGGACACCGAGGTGCCACGGTCCAGGCGCTCCAGATCGATGTCGGCCTCGGGCACGTGCACGGTACCGCGCAGTTCCATCGCCGCCTTGGCCAGGGTGAAGTCGAGGTTGGGGTTGGCGACGATGCGCAGCTCACTGGTGTTGGACAGCAGCACGTTGTCGCCGTGGATCTTCAACTGCAGCGGCTGTGCATCACCGAACCACGACAGGCCGCCATCGACATACAGCGTGCCCTGGCCCGAGTTGGCCTGCGCGGTGATCTTGGCCGAACCGTCGGGCTGGGCCACGAAGCTGCCCTTGCCCTGGTCGAAGGTCAGGCCCAGCGCGGGGAATTCGCCCTTGAAGTTGCTCAACTGCGCGTCGCCGCCCAGCGACGGCTGGCCGCGCGTGCCGCGCAGGCTGACGTGGCCTTCGATCAGGCCGGTCGGGCGCACGATGTCCGGCGAGAAAAGCTCCAGCCAGTACAGCCGCGACATGTTGAGATAGAGCTCGCCGTTCAATGGCGCGCTGGCTTCCCAGCCGGTCTGCATCCTGGCATCGACGAAGCCGTTGCCCTGGAAGCCCATGCCCAGATAGCCCTTGATGCTGGCCGGGGTCATGTCGAGCTTGAGCGAGAACTGGTCATAGCGCACCAGCTCGCCGCGGGTGGTGTCCCCCACGGTGTTGCGGTTCTCACCCAGGCGTACGCCGCCTTCCTTCGAGCGTACTTCCACATGGCCTTCCCAGGCATTGCCGCGCGGGCGGATCTGCGCGTCCAGGCTGACATCACCACGCAGGTAGATGCGGCGGCCGGACTGCGGCGGCAACCACGGCTGCACCAGCGCAAGCGGCAGTGCATCACTGCGCACCACCAGGCCCTCGCGCGGCCAGTTGGCCTGTGCGCACAGTGTGCCGCTGCTGGCGGCAGCCAGGCAGGCTTCGCCCAGCGTGTAGTTGCTGCCGTTGATCGCGAACGCCGCCGGTGCACGCAACGACCAGGCATCGCCCTTCACAGGTGCGATGCGCAGCGCGGCCAGCTCGCCGCGCCACTGCGCGCCCTGCTGGCGGACGCTGCCCTGCAGCTCGATCGCGCCCATCTCGTTGCGGGTCTGCGCGGCCAGGCGCAGGTTGGAGACACTGCCCTGCGCATCCACGTTCAAGCGTTCCAGCAGCATGCCGGCATTGACCTGCTGGCCCTGGATCGCCAGCGTGCCGCTGTCGCCGCGCCACGGCAGGTGGCCCTTGATGCTCACGCTCTCGGCGCCGTAGCCGTCCCAGTTGAGGTTGTTGCCGACCAGGTCGGCGGTGATGTCCGGCGCATCGCGCGGGCCCTTCACCTGTACCTGCCCACGCAGGCCGCCATCGGCGCCCGGCAGCAGATCGCTCAGCTGCAGTGGCTCGAAGCGCGCATCGATATCGAGGCGATCACCGACCTTGCCCGAAGCGGTCACCCGGCTGCTGCCCAGCGACAGCTTCAGGTCACCCTGGCCCTGCGCGCCCTGCAGCGCGAACTTGCCCTGCGCATCGAGATTGCGCTGGCGCAGCACGCCCTTCAGCGACGGCAGATCGACGGTGGCTTCCAGCGTGCCGGCGGTGCCCGGCGGCGCGTTTGCCGGCGGCGGCAGCTGGCGGCCCTTGGAGGCCAGGTTGCCGGACAGGCGGCCATTCCAGCCCGGCACGAAATAGCCGGGGTCGAAGTCCTTCAGCGTGGCCTTGGCATCCCAGTCCAGCTGCGGTGCCCACGCCACCTGGCCTTCCACCTGCAGCTGACCACCCGGCGTCTGCGCCTGCAGCTGGTGGATCGACGCGGCCTGATCGTTGCCGCGCACGTCGAAGTGCAGCTGCGCCTTCTGCGCATCGCGCTCGACCTCGGCACGGCCGATCGCGGCCCAGGCCTTCAGGGTACCGGCCAGGCCGAAGCGCGCTTCCTTCAAGGTGACCGGCACCGGTGCACTGCCGGCGGTGTTCGGGTCCGCCGCTGGCACGTAGGTCAGATCATGTGCGACCACCGAGAAGTTGAGCTTCTGCTGGTCTTCCTGGCTGAAATCGGCGGTACCTTCCAGTCGCGCCTCACCGCCAAGGCCCTTCACCAGCAGCGGTGAGACGTTCAGCACCTGGTCCTTCAGCGACACCACCGACGGTGCCAGTTCCAGTTCCTGATCGCCCTGCTTCACCTTGCCACGCAGGTTGGCGTTGCCGCCCTTGCCGGCGGCGGTGAAGTCCAGTGCCAGCGGCGCGATCGCCGAGCTGGCCAGTGCCGGCGACAGCAGCGCCAGATCCAGCTCGTCACTGCGGATGCTGGCGCTCCAGCTCGGATCCGTGCGGCCATCGAACACCAGCATCGCGTGCAGCGGCTTCGGCGCGCGCCCGGCTACGGCCACTTCCATGTGCGACAGGTCACCACGGGCGACCAGACCGACGGTGGCGGCCGTGCGGCCACGCGGCGCCGGCAGCACGGCAGTGACGGTCACGTCGGTGTCGTAGTCCTTGGCCGGGATGTAGCGGCCCTGGGCGGTGAAATTGCCCATGTCGCTGTCCACCACCAGTTTGTGCGCCTGGAACTCGCCGTTGGCGATCTCGATGCCACCGCGCACACGGCTGATGTCGATCACTGGCTCGTTGGCCTGGCTGATGCGGAAGCCATCGATGGCGATGGCATCGGCCTGGATCGCCAACGGCATTTCGATCTGCGGCAGCGAATCCGGCCACGACGGCAGCTTGAAAGGCTCGTCACTCTTGGCCAGGTTCAGCGTCGCGTTGGTCAGCTCCAGCTTGTCCAGCAGCAGCTTGCGGCCCAGCAGCGGGCGCAGGTCCGGCTCCAGGTGCGCGCGTTCTGCATGGAAATGGATGTCGTCGTAGCGGAAGTCGACGTTGTACAGGGTCAGCGGGCCGGCCACAGGGCCTTCCACCTTGTCCCAGGTGAAGCTGGCGCCCACCGGCAGCCGTGCCACCACCTGTGCCAGCAGCACGTCACGGCCGGCCACGGTCTGCAGCAGCCAGTACACCGCCAGCAGGGCCAGCAGCACCAGGCCCAGCACGCCCACACCGGACCAGGCCCAGAAGCGGCGGCGGCGGTAGAAGCGCACGCGCGGCGGCGTGGTCGGGTTCGGAGCGGGTGCGGGCGTACTCACAGGTCCGCTCCGATGTTGAGGTACAGCTGGAACTGCGAATCCGGGTTGTTCAGGCCATGCGCGATATCCACGCGCACCGGGCCCACCGGCGATTTCCAACGCACGCCGAAGCCGACGCCGGTGTGCAGATCAATGGTGTTGTCGAAGGCGCTGCCGGTATCGACGAACACCGCCGCACCCCAGGGGCCGCCATTGAAGTAGTGCTCGTACTCGGCCGAGCCGATCACCAGGTTCTTGGCGCCCAGCGCGTACTTGTCCGGTGCCGGGGTCCGCGGGCCCACCTCGCGATAGGCATAGCCGCGGATGCTGCGGTCACCACCGGCGAAGTAGCGCAGGCTCGGTGGCATCGCCACCAGGTCGCTGGTCCAGGTGGTGCCACCTTCGCCGCGCAGGATCAGGCGGTTGCTTTCGCCCACCGGGATGTACCAGCGCAGCACGGCGTTGGCCTGCACGAAGCTGGTGTCCGAGCCGGCACCTTCGACGCCGGCACGCATCGTCGCGGTACCGCTGATGCCCTTGCGCGGGAACAGTTCGTCATCGACGTTGACGTAGTCGGCCACCAGCTGCGGGTAGACCAGTGTCGAGGTGTTGTAGACCGCGTCGGTGAATTCGGTGCCGGAGGCATAGCGCCAGCGCTCGCGCAGCGCGTTGATCGAGGCGATCGCGGTCCAGTGTTCGTTGATCTCGCCGCTGCGGCTGGCGATCAGCTTGAAGTTGCGCAGGTCGATGTAGTCGGTCTGCTCGTCGTAGGCGCTGGCAGCGAAGGTGTACCAGCCATCAAGCCAGTTGAAGGCCGGAATGCGGTAGCTGGTGACCAGGCTCTTGCGCTTCTGCGCATAGTCCAGCTGCGTGTTCATCTTGTGGCCGCGGTTGTTCAGCCACCGCCGTTCGATGCCACCGCGCACACCCGGGCCACTCTCGCTGCCGTAGCTCAGACCCGCGGTATAGATGGTGCGCTTGGCACGGGTCAGCTTCACATCCACCGGCACTTCGCCGTTCGCATCGGCCTGGTCGGGCCGTGGCTGGATGTCGATCACGCTGAAGTAGTCCAGCTTGGTCAGCGACTCGCGCAGCCGGTCCAGCTTGCCCTCGTGGAAGTAGCTGCCCTGTTCCCAGTACACCAGCGGGTCGAACAGCTTGTCGACGAAGTAATCCTGCTCGAAACGCACCGGCCCCATGTTGTAGCGGCGGCCGCTGTCCCAGGTCAGGTCGATGTCGGCCGCGTTGTCGGCACGGGTGATCTGCACCTGGCGCTGGGTGTAGTCGGCATCGAAATAGCCACGTTCGGCCAGGCGACGGGTGACGGTGATCTTGCTGGCTTCGTACTGCGTGTGCTCGAAACGCTGGCCCTTGCGCGGCTTGAACGCGGCCAGGTCGTCCTGCAGGTACTGGTCGTACATCGCCGGCCCGGTGATGTCGATGTGCTCGCGGCGGACGGTGACCGGGGTGCCCTTGTCGACATGGATCAGCACGCGCACGTGCTCGTCCTCGCGCGGCGCCTCGACCTTGATCACCGGGTTGTAGTACCCGAACGGTTCCAGTGCCTGGCGGGTCTGCCGCTCGGCCTGTGACAGCAGGTACTCCAGGCGCGATTCGCCCTGTTCCTTGCCGATCGTGTCGTACAACGACAGCGATTCCTGGATGTTCTCGATGATTGCGGCGTCGTCGCCCTTGTCCAGTCCCTTGATGTCCACCTTGTCGATGGTGCCGCGCGCGTGGGCCACGGAGGTGGCGGCCAGCGACAGGACCATCAGCGGCAGGGCGTATTTCTTTGGCTGCATGCGGCACAGCATACCGACCGGAGGTGACGATGCGAAATGCATCACGCCATTGGGGATCGGTTGTTAAGTGGCGGTCAAAATACGCGCCTTTGTGGCGATCGTCGTGATCGCAGCCGAGGATGCCGGCATCGTGCGCGATACCGGCGATGACCCCGATGGACATCCGCCGACGGTGATCCGGTAGTGCCGGCCGCTGGCCGGCAATCCACAGGTCGATGCGATGCGCGGTGGCAATGCCGGCCAGCGCCCGACACTACCGATACCGGCGTCAGCTCGACAGATGCTCGATCGCTGCCACCTTGCCCAGGCGCTCGCCCAGCATCGTCAGCAGCGCCAGGCGGTTGCCACGCAGCGCCGGATCCTCGGCATTGACCATCACGCCATCGAAGAAGGCGTCCACCTGCGGGCGCAGGCGGGCCAGGCGTGCCAGCACGGCCACGTAATCCTTCTGGTGCAGGCTGGCGCCGGTGTCGTCGATGGCCGCAGTGACCGCCTCAGCCAGCGCGCGCTCGGCATCTTCCTGCAGCAGTGCCGGGTCGATCTGGGCCGGAATGTCGCCCTCGGCCTTGCGCAGGATATTGCGGATGCGCTTGTTGGCCGCTGCCAGTGCCTCGGCTTCCGGCAGCGCGGCGAAGGTGCCGATCGCATCCAGGCGGCGGTCGAAGTCGTACAGCGAAGCCGGCTTCAGCTCGGCCACCGCGTTGAAGTGCGTGGCCGGCACGCCCTTGTCAGCGTAGTAGCCCTTCAGGCGGTCGAGGATGAAGTCGTACAGTTCACCGACATCGGCCTGCACGTTGCGCGCGGCCAGGCCGGCGTTGGCACTGGCCAGCAGCGCGCGCAGGTCCAGCTCGAAACCGCTTTCGATGATCGTGCGGGCCAGGCCCAGCGCGTTGCGCCGCAGGGCGAACGGGTCCTTGTTGCCGGTCGGCTTCAGGCCTGCGGCAAATCCACCGGCCAGCGTGTCCACGCGCTCGGCGATGGCCAGCACCTTGCCCAGCGGCGACAGCGCGATGTCGTCACCGCCGAAGCGCGGCTGGTAGGCCTCGTCGATGGCCAGCGCCACATCCTGCGATTCACCACCGGTCACGGCGTAGTGGCGGCCGGCGATGCCCTGCAGTTCCGGGAATTCGTTGACCATGCGCGACTGCAGGTCGTTCTTGGCCAGCTGCGCGGCCCGCTTGGCCTGCGCGGCGTCGGCGCCGACCTGGGGTGCGATCACTTCGGCCAGGGCGGCCAAGCGTGCCACCTTGTCGGCCACGCTGCCCAGCTTGGCCTGGTAGGTCACCGTCTTCAGGCCCTCGCCCATCGATACCAGGCCCTGCTTCAGGTCCTCGTCGAAGAAGAACTTGGCATCGGCGAAGCGCGGGCGGATCACGCGCTCGTAGCCCTTGGCCACTTCGGCCACGTCCTTCGATTCGATGTTGGCGATGCCGATGAACTGCTCGGTCAGCTTGCCGCTGTCATCCAGCACCGGGAAGAATTTCTGGTTGATCTCCATCGTCTCGATCAGCGCTTCCTGCGGCACGGCCAGGAACGCACGCTCGAAGCTGCACAGCACCGCCGACGGCCACTCGACCAGGTTGACCACCTGCTCCAGGTTGTCCTCGGTGATGCGGGCGCTGCCGCCGACCTTGGCCGCAGCGGCCTCGACCTCGGCGACGATGCGCGCGCGGCGCTCGCTCGGGTCGACCAGCACGAACGCGGCGCGCAGGGCTTCAACGTAGTCCTGCGGCTGTGCCACCGACACGGCCTGGTCGTGGTGGAAGCGATGGCCACGGCTGACGCGGCCGGCCTGCAGGCCAAACAGCTCGGCTTCGACCACGTTGGCACCGTGCAGCAGCACCAGCCAGTGCGCCGGGCGCGCAAAGCCCCAGGCGTGGTCGCCCCAGCGCATCGGCTTGGGAATCGGCATCGCCGCGATCGCCTCGCGCAGGATCTCCGGCAGCAGGCTGGCGGTGCTCGCGCCCGGGGTCACCGCACGGTGCACGAAGCGCTCACCCTTGTTGTCGGTGGTCTTCTCCAGCGCGGTCCAGTCGATCCCGGCCTTGGCGGCGAAGCCCTGCAGGGCCTTGGTCGGCTGGCCTTCGGCGTCCAGCGCGATGTTCAGGTACGGGCCCAGCACTTCGCTGTGCTGTTCCGGCTGTTCCAGGCCGACGCCCGGCAGCAGCACGGCCAGCCGGCGCGGGGTCGACAACGGGCGCGCATCGCCCAGTTCCAGCGCGACACCGCGCTTGCGCAGGCCTTCGACAACACCGTCGAAGAACGCCTGGGCCAGGCCCGGCAGCGCCTTGACCGGCAGCTCCTCGGTGCCCAGTTCGATCAGCAGGGGGGACAGTTGGCTCATCGGTTCGATCCTGTGGTGGGGGCGCAGCGCGCAACGCGTCCGGCGCCCCGGGTAGTTGATGAAAAGCGGGTCGGTGCGGGAGGGCCGTCAGGCCTTCTTCGCACCCGGGAAGCCCAGCTTCTCGCGCTGCTCGTAGTAGGCCTTGGCCACCGCCTGGGCCAGCGCGCGCACGCGCAGGATGTAGCGCTGGCGCTCGGTCACGCTGATCGCGCGGCGCGCATCGAGCAGGTTGAAGGTGTGACTGGCCTTCATCACCTGCTCGTAGGCCGGCAGCGGCAGGTTCACTTCCACCAGCTTCTGCGCTTCACGCTCGCAGGCGTCGAAACGGTGGAACATTTCTTCCACGTCGGCGTATTCGAAGTTGTAGGTGCTCTGCTCCACCTCGTTCTGGTGGTAGACGTCACCGTAGGTCACCGGCTGGCCGTCCGGGCCATAGGTCCAGACCAGGTCGTAGACGTTGTCGCAGTTCTGCAGGTACATGCACAGGCGCTCGAGACCATAGGTGATCTCGCCCAGCACCGGGCGGCACTCCAGGCCACCGGCCTGCTGGAAGTAGGTGAACTGGGTCACCTCCATGCCGTTGAGCCAGACTTCCCAGCCCAGGCCCCAGGCGCCCAGGGTCGGCGATTCCCAGTTGTCCTCGACGAAGCGCAGGTCGTGCACCAGCGGATCGATGCCCAGCGCCTTCAGCGAATCCAGGTACAGCTGCTGGATGTTGTCCGGCGCCGGCTTCATCGCCACCTGGTACTGGTAGTAGCGCTGCAGGCGGTTCGGGTTCTCGCCGTAGCGGCCGTCGGTCGGGCGGCGCGAGGGCTGCACGTAGGCCGCGTTCCAGCTTTCCGGACCGATCGCGCGCAGGAAGGTGGCCGGGTGGAAGGTACCGGCGCCCACCTCCAGGTCGAGCGGCTGGATGAGCACGCAGCCCTGCTGGGCCCAGAACTGGTTCAGGGTCTGGATCAGGCCCTGGAAGGTGATCGGAACGGTCGGGGTCGCGGACATGCGTACGAGTCTTGGCCGGCAAGGGGGTGCGTTAGTATAACGGCCGACCTGCGGGGCATTCCGTACCCGGGAGGAGCAGGCAGATGGAACATCGGCTGCCGGTGGGCACGCCCGGCGAGCGAGGCGGCACCACGCTGCCGTGGGGCCGCCTGCAGTTCGAGCAGATTGCCGCAGCCTTGGTCGCCGATGACCTGGTGGCCGAGCAGGACCGCGAGCGCATGCGGTTTTCCGCACAGGGCGCGCGCAATGCCAGTGAAGTGCACCCGCTGGTGCTGCTGTCCAACCTCAAGCTGGCCGCCACCGGCGGTGGCGAGCTGACCCTGGAACGCCTCACCGAGTGGCTGGCCCAGCGTACCGGCAGCCGCTACCTGCGCATCGACCCGACCCGGGTGGACGTCGCTGCGGTCACCGCGCTGGTGTCGCATGCCTACGCCCGCCGCCACCGCTTCCTGCCATTGGCGGTGGATGCCGAGCGCGTGCTGGTAGCCACCAGCGAGCCGCTGGTGCAGGAATGGCGTCGTGACCTGCAGCACCTGACCCGCCGCCGCATCGAGCTGGCGGTGGTCAATCCGCTGGACCTGCACCGCTACACCATGGAGTTCTACGGGGTGACCCGTTCGGTGCGCGGCGCCCGTGGCGACGTGCGCGGCGAGGCCAGCACCACCCTGCCCAGCTTCGAGCAGCTGGTGGAGCTGGGCCGCACCGGCGACGTCAATGCCGACGACCAGCACATCGTGCACATCGTCGACTGGCTGCTGCAGTACGCCTACGAGCAGCGCGCCTCGGACATCCACCTGGAGCCGCGCCGCGAGATGGGGCGCATGCGCTTCCGCATCGACGGCGTGCTGCACAAGGTGTTCGAGGTACCGCCGGCAGTGATGACCGCCGTGGTCAGCCGCATCAAGGTGCTCGGCCGCATGGACCTGGCCGAACGTCGGCGCCCGCAGGATGGCCGCATCAAGACCCGCTCGCCGGGTGGCCGCGAGGTCGAAATGCGCCTGTCGACCATGCCCACCGCCTTCGGCGAGAAGTGCGTGATGCGCATCTTCGACCCGGATGCCGCGTTCAAGAGCATCGACCAGCTCGGTTTCAGCCCACAGGAGGCCGCTGGCTGGAATGCGCTGGTCGAGCGCCCGCACGGCATCGTGCTGGTCACCGGCCCGACCGGCTCGGGCAAGACCACCACCCTGTATTCCACGCTGAAGCGGCTGGCCACGCCGGACGTGAACGTGTGCACGGTGGAGGACCCGATCGAAATGATCGCGCCCGAGTTCAACCAGATGCAGGTGCAGACCAATATCGACCTGGACTTTGCCAGCGGCGTGCGCACCCTGCTGCGGCAGGACCCGGACATCATCATGATCGGCGAGATCCGCGACCTGGAAACCGCGCAGATGGCGGTACAGGCCTCGCTGACCGGCCATCTGGTGCTGTCCACCCTGCATACCAACGACGCTCCCTCGGCGGTCACCCGACTGCTCGACCTGGGCGTGCCGCACTACCTGCTGGCCAGCACCCTCAATGGCATCCTCGCCCAGCGCCTGGTCCGCACGCTGTGCCCGCACTGCAAGCAGCCGCACAGCCTCGGTGCTGCCGACTGGGCGGTGCTGGCTGATAGCCATGCCGCATATCCAGATGCCGCCACGCCCTGTCGGCCGGTCGGTTGCCTGGAGTGCCGGCGCACCGGATTCCTCGGCCGCATCGGGCTGTATGAGTTGCTGCCATTGGGCTCGCGGCTGCGCGGGCAGATCCGCGCCGACATGGATCTGGCCGGTTTCAGCCGTGCCGCACGGGCTGAAGGGCTGCGAACCCTGCGCCAGGCCGGGCTTGAAAAGGTGGCGCAGGGGCTGACTACAATCGAGGAAGTCCTGTCAGTCCTGCCGCCCCCGGATGAACCCAGCCCCGTTCCTGATCCTTGAAACCGGCCGCCCGGTACCGTCGCTGCGCCGCTACGGGCGCTTTCCGCACTGGATCCGCGTCGCCGCCGGGCTGGAAGAACACGAGACCGTGGTGGTCGATGTCGAGCACGGTGGCGCTCTGCCCGATCCGCACGCCTTCGCCGGCGTGCTGGTGACCGGCTCGGCCGCCTTCGTCACCGACCATGCCGACTGGAGCGAGCGCAGCGCCGCGTGGCTGCGCCAGACCGCCCACGACGACCTGCCAGTGTTCGGCATCTGCTACGGCCATCAGCTGCTGGCGCATGCGCTGGGGGGTGAGGTGGCGTACAACCCGGCCGGCCGCGAGTCCGGCACCATCGAACTGGAACTGCAGCCGCAGGCCGCGCAGGACCCGCTGTTCCAGGGCCTGCCGCAGCACTTTGCCGCCCACGCCACCCACCTGCAGACCGTGCTGCGCGCGCCCGACGGCGCCGAGGTGCTGGCCCGGTCGCCGCTGGACGGCTGCCACGCCTTCCGCTGGGGGCGCCAGGCCTGGGGCGTGCAGTTCCATCCGGAGTTCGCCACCCACCATATGCGTGGCTACGTGCGTGCCCGCGCCGACTGCATCGGCCGCCATGGCGGCTGCGCCCGCAGCATCGAGCGCGCGGTCAGTGCCGCGCCGCTGGCCCGCCAGCTGTTGCGGCGCTTCGTCCGCCAGGCACGGCTGTCTTCAGCCCAGCCGGCGGCAAAACAGGGATAATCGGCGGCACGGGCAGCCGCCCGGCCCCCTCCTGTCCTTCCCGGATGTCCATGAAAGAGATTCGCAAGCTGCCGGCTTCGGCGGGCGCCCAGTGGTTGCTGGATACGTTCTCGCTGTACCGGCGTGCGCCGCTGCAGCTGGCCCGGATCGGCCTGACCTGGCTGCTGGTGAGCTGGGTGGTCACGCTGTTGTCGACGCTGATTCCCGGCGCCGCCGGCATGGCCGTGCAGCTGATGACGCTGGCCATCTCACCGATCATGTTCGGCGGCATGCTGTATGCCGTGGGCGAAATCGATGAAGGCCGCCCGGGCCTGGCCTCGCACCTGCTGCAGCCGATCCGCGACCACCGCGTCAGCCACCTGCTGGTGCCGCTGGCGATCCAGGTGCTGGCGGTGCTGCTGCTGGGCGCGCTGCTGTTCCTGATGATCGGCCGCGAGGGCTTCACCGCCTTCAGCGAGGTCATGACCAAGATGGAAGAGATCAGCCGCAGTGGCCAGCAGATCAAGCCGGACGATGCCGCCGCGCTGGTCGCCAACCTGCCGGCCAAGCGCATCGCGCTGTGGATGCTGCTGGTGTTCCTGAGTGCGGTCGCGCTGTCGCTGGCGATGTTCACCCAGCCCGCGCTGGTGGTGTTCGACAAGCAGAGCGGCATGCACGCGCTGCGCCTGAGCCTGCAGGGCTGCATCGAGAACATCGGCGCGATGATCGTGTTCGCCGCACTCGGCCTGATCGCCGCGTTCTGCATGTACATCCTGTTCGTGATCGTGATCCAGATCGCGATGCTGATCGGTGGCCCGCTGGCCGCCGCCTTCATCGCCCAGCTGGTGCTGACCACGGTGCTGATGCCGCTGTATGTCGGCGCGGTCTACGCCGCATGGAAGCAGATGTTCGTGCACCGCGGCAGCCGCGCGGCGCCGCCGATTCCGACCACGCCGACCTCGAGCGACGTGTTCCACGCCTGACGGAACTCAGGTAGATCCACGCCATGCGTGGATAGAAAAGGGGACGGAGGGGATTAAGTCGTTAGCCGCACAGTGGCACAAACGACTTAATCCCCTCCGTCCCCTTTTTTCAGGCAGCGGGCTTCTTCACTACCGACGATGGCACCAGCCAGCGTGCGGCGTGGATGCCCAGCTCGTACAGCAGGCACATCGGGATCGCCAGCATCAGCTGCGAGACCACGTCCGGCGGGGTCAGCACCGCCGCGACCACGAAGATGCCGACGATCGCGTAACCACGACCTTCCTTGAACTGCTGCGGCGTCACCCAGCCCAGCAGCACCAGGATCACCATCGCCACCGGCAGTTCGAAGCTGCCGCCGAAGGCGAAGAAGATCGCCAGCACGAAGTCCAGGTAGGCGTTCGCATCCGGGGTGATCGCGATCACGTCCGGGCTGAAGGTGGTGAGGAAGTGGAATACCGCCGGCAGCACCAGGAAGTAGGCGAAGGCACAGCCGGCGTAGAACAGCAGCACCGACGACACCAGCAGCGGCACCGCCAGGCGCTTCTCACGCGCATACAGGCCCGGCGCGACGAACGCCCACAGCTGGTACAGCAGCCACGGCACCGCCACGAACAACGCGACGAAGAAGGTCAGCTTCAGCGGCGCGAAGAAGGCACCTGCCGGATTGGTGGCGATCATCGTCTGCCCGTTCGGCAGCTGCGAGACCAGTGGTTCGGCCAGTGCGTTGTACAGCTTCTGGGTGAACGGCAGCAGCGCCAGCAGCACCACGCCCAGGCCCAACAGTGCGCGCACCAGACGGCCGCGCAGTTCCACCAGGTGTTCGACCAGCGAGCTCTCGCCGAAATCCTGTTCACTCATGGCTGGCGCTCCGTGCTCTGCGCCGGCGGCGCACCGGCTTCAGGGGGTGTCGCCGGCGTCGGCTCGGGAGCAACGCTCTCTTGCGTCGGTTCAACGGCATCGGGCGCGGCACTCATGTGCGGCGGTAGATCCGCTGGTGCCGGTGCACGGACTTCCTGCACCAGATCATCACCCTGCTGCTGCGCCTGCTGGGCTTCGCGACGGATCGCTTCGCCGCTGGCGCGCAGCTGGTTCTCGGTGTCCTGCATGCCCTGGCGCACGTCCTGCATCTGCCGCTTGATGTCCTCGGCCTGCAGTTCGCGCTCCAGTTCCTGTTTCACCGAATCCCACTGATTGCGGGCACGACGCACCCACAGGCCGGCGAAGCGGGCCGCCTTGGGCAGGCGCTCGGGACCGAGCACCACCAGGGCGACCACTGCAATCACCAGCAGTTCGCTGAAGCCGATATCGAACACCGCAACCGCTCCGGATCAGCGAGCGTTACGGTCGTGCTCGTCCTGCGCGGTGCGCGAGGCGTCCTGGCTGCGCGACTCATCGCCCAGCTGCGCGTTCGGCTTGTCCTCGTCGCGCATGCCCTTCTTGAATTCCTTGACCGCCGAACCGAGATCCTTGGCGCCGCTGGTCAGGCGCTTGGTGCCGAACACCAGCAGGACGATGGCCAGCACGACCAACCAATGCCAGATGCTGAAACTGCCCATAAAGACGCTCGTTACGTTAGTGATCAGGCTGTCGAGCATAGCGCACCGGGTGTTAGCCGGCGCGCGTGACGAAAGTCAGTTTCCGCCCAGCGTTTCCGTGCGGATTTCGCCGTCGTTGACCGGCTGGAAGCCCTGCTGCTGCGGCGGCGGGGTCTGCGGCACGTTCTGCAGCGGCGCGGTGGTGGCTTCGGCTGGGGCGGCCGGCGCTGCCTGAACAGGCGCCGGAGCAACCGCCGGGGCCGCTGCCGGGCGCGGGGCGCTGCCGCCGTTACCGCTGCGGTTGTTGCGCGCGGCGTAGGTGGCCTCTTCCAGACGGTCGCGGAACGTGACCACATCCATCGACGGCGAACCGGCGGCGCGGCCTTCGAAGATCATGCGCGGCGTGGTGTTGCTGCCGTAGGCGTCCAGATTGGCGGCATCATCGATCTGCAGCACCGCACCATCCAGGGCAACGCCAGCAAACAGACCGCGGGCGCGCGACCAGGACCAGATCTCGGCCTTCAGCTGGCCGTCGGTGGCAGCGGCGGCATTGCGGCCGACCGGGCCGGCGGCGACACCGGCATCGGCGCCCAGCGTGAACTTGCCGTTGACCAGGTTGTCCAGGCTGCGGTCGTTGCGGAACACCAGCACCACATCGGAGGACTGCACGCCGGCCTGGAAGCCGATGCTGCCGCCAGTGAGCTTCACGAACACCGGATTGGACCAGGCACCATTGGGCATGCGTACCGACATCAGGCCATGGCCACGACGACCGCCAATGACCAGACCGGCCTTGATCGTGTCGGGAATGACGATGACCGCGCGGCCTTCGTCGAGCAATTTGTCCGGAATGCCCTGTTCAGGGATTTCCTGGATTTCAGCCAGCACGCGCACGGCATTGCGGGCACGCTGGTCTTCCTGCGGTCCGGCCATGGCCTGGCTGGACAGCAGGCTGGCGGCGATCAGCAGGGCTTGGATCGGGCGACGCATGGCAGGCTCCAGAAGTCAGTCCATAGGAAGATATAGCAAGTGACTGAAATTAGTAGTGTTGTCATGAATCCCCAATGAGCGTTCCCTGCTCACATTGATGCGCGCTATGCCTGCAATCCGAACCCTGCATCCCGGCGCGGCACCGGATCGGCGACAATACCGCTCATGCTCGACGCACCCGATACCGCCGTGCTGGCGGTCAACCTAGGCACGCCCGAGACGCCGACGGCCCCCGCCGTACGCCGTTACCTGGCTGAATTCCTGTCCGACCCCCGCGTGGTCTCGATCCCGGCATTGCTCTGGCAGCCGCTGCTGCGTGGACTGATCCTGCCGCTGCGCAGCAGCCGTTCAGCGGCCAAGTACGCCCAGGTCTGGCTGCCGGAGGGCTCTCCACTGATGGTGCATACGCGCCAGCTGGCGCAGGCCATGCAAGCGCTGTTGCCGACCCTGAAGGTTCGCCATGCAATGCGCTATGGCGAACCGGCGCTGGCCAGCGAGCTCGACCGCCTGGCGGCCGACGGTGCGCGCCGCATCGTGGTGCTGCCGCTGTACCCGCAGTACTCCACCACCACCACCGCCTCGGTCGAAGACCGCGTCGATGCCTGGCAGCGCCGCAATCCGGGCATGACCGTGAGCCTGGTGCGCGACTATTCGGTCGATCCGGGCTGGGTCGACGCCGTTGCCGGCTCGATCCGCCGCTACTGGGAACAGCACGGTCGCGGCCAGAAACTGATGTTCTCCTTCCACGGCATCCCGCAGCGCCTGGCCGATGCAGGCGATCCGTATCCGCAGCGCTGCGAGGCCAGTGCGCAGGCCATCGCCAAGGCTCTGGGCCTGGGCAGGGACGAGTGGCAGATGGGTTACCAGTCGCGTTTCGGCCGCGAGCGCTGGCTGCAGCCCTATGCCGAGCCCAGCCTGTGGGCGCTGGCCGAATCCGGTGTGAAGCAGATCGATGTGGTCTGCCCCGGCTTCGCCACCGATTGCCTGGAGACGCTGGAAGAGGTCGCGATGGGCTTCACCGAAACGCTGGCCGAGCGCGGCGCGACGATGCGCTACATCCCCTGCCTCAACGCCGAACCGGAGCACGCACGTGCGCTTGCGCGGCTGGCCGTGGCCTCGCTGGCATGAGTCTGCAACCGTTTGAACTGGAGGTCGGTGGCGCGCGCGTCGCCGGCCTGCGCAACCACGGCGACGGCCCGCGCGTACTGGCCCTGCACGGCTGGCTCGACAACGCGGCCAGCTTCGTGCCGCTGGCGTCGCATCTGTCGTCGTTGCAGCTGGTTGCCATCGACCTGCCCGGCCATGGCCACAGTGCGCATCTGCCGGCCGGTGCCAGCTACACGACCGCAGCCGCGATCTGCCACGTGCTCGATGTTGCTGATGCACTGGGCTGGGACCGCTTCAACCTGCTCGGCCATTCGATGGGCGCCGGCATCGCCAGCCTTACCGCCTCGGTCAGTGATCGCGTGGAGCGGCTGGTGGCGATCGAAGCGCTCGGCGGCCTGCGCGGTCCGGAGGAAGAAACCGCGCATCGCCTGCGCGAGCATGTAAATGCCACGCGTGGGCTGTCACGCAAGCAGCTGCGCGTGTTCCCCGACCTCTCCGCGCCGATCCGCGCGCGGATGATGACCAACCAGCTCAGCGAACGCTGTGCACGGCTGCTGGTCGAGCGCGGCGTGGAACCGGTCGAGGGTGGCTACCGCTGGTGCAGCGATCCGCGCCTGATGCTTCCCACCGCGATCCGCCTGAGCGAAGGGCAGATCGACAACCTGCTGCAGGCCATCGCCTGCCCGACGCAGGTGATCTATGCCACGCCGGCACAGTCCTACTATCCCGAGCCGATGCGCAGCGATCGCCTGCAGCACCTGCGCGATGGGCGATTGGCAGTGTTTGCCGGCAACCATCACCTGCACATGGAAGATCCGGAACAGATCGCAGAAGTGATCCTGAACTTCTTCAACAACGACAACGCCGGCTGAGTCGCGGCGTCCGCGCACTTCACTCTGCGCAGTTGCGGCCGATACATCAGTTGCGGGCCTCTGCGCCTGCAGCACGCAGGCCCGGTCGGGCCTGCGGCGTGTGTCTGGTTCTGCAAGGAAGTCCGCATGCCCGCTCCATTGCACCGTCACCCACAGGATGTGGTCACGGCGCCCCGTCTGCGCGACGTTGATTGCGTCGCATTCCCCGAATTCCCGGTCCATGCCCTGGCCACGCACTCCTGCGTGCGTCTCCGCGTGGCCGTTGTCGTCTGCTGATCCAGGAGTCGCCGATGTCCGTTGCATTCTCCCGCCCCCCCGATACCGCTCGCCTGCCGCACCTGCAGCAGCTCGCCCGCCGCGCTGATCGCCGCCTGCTGATCTGCAGCGCAGCACTGGGCCTGGCCGGCCTGGTGCTGGCCCTGCGTGGCCCGCAGGTCGTGGCCGCTGCGTTGGTCGCTGCGGCGGTGCCGCCCGCGTTGTGGCTGGCAGGTCCGCTGGCGGGCCGCGGTATCGCCAGCGGCGGTCTGGCGATCCTGTTGTCGCTGCAGCTGGCCCTGCTGTGCGCGATCGTCGGCCTGTCACCGGCGTTGCCGATCGCCCTGCTGCTGGGCGTGCTGCTGGGTCACCGCGATCGTCTTCCGGTGTGGCTGGCCGGAGGGGTCGGCACACTCGCACTGCTGGCCCCGTTGCTGAGCGGTGCCACAGTGTGGCCGACACTGCTGCAGGCCGGCATGTTCGCGGGCCTGACCCTGTCCCTCGGCCAGGTCGCACTGCGGCTTCGCCAGCAGACGGAGACACTTGGCCATGGCCCGCGTCGCCTTGCCGCGCTGGCACGCGATATCGCCACCGGTGCCGATCTTGGTGCACATGCCGACACCAGCGCCTATGCACCGGGTTCACTGGCCCACGCCCTGGCCGACACTGCACGCCACGTGCAGGCCCAGCGTGGACGCGAGGCGGCGGCGCATGCCGAGAACGCACAGATCCGCCAGGCGCTGGATGCCTCGCGCACCGCGATGATGATCGCCGACAACGACCATGTGATCCGCTATGTAAACCGCTCGGTGGTGGCCCTGCTGCGCAATCAGCAGGCAACGTTGCGACAGGCTTTCCCCGATTTCGACGCCGAGCGCCTGGTCGGCAGCAGCATCCATCGCTTCCACGCCAATCCGGACCGCATCCGCGCCATCCTCAATGGCCTGCAGGTCACGCACAACGGCAAGGTACAGATCGGCCCGGTGCACTTCGCGCAGGTGGTCACGCCGGTGTTCGACGCCCAGGGCGTGCGCCTGGGCTTTGCCGTGGAGTGGCATGACCGGACCCACGAACTCACCCTGGAGAACGCCGTGGCCGGCATCGTCGCTGCGGCCGCCGCCGGTGATCTCGAGCAGCGCCTGCAGGCGACCGAAGGCGCCAGCTTCCTCGACGGCCTCACGGGAGGCATCAACCAGCTGCTCGATACGCTGGGCAGCACCGTCGATGAAGTGCGGCAGATGCTCTCGGCGCTGGCCAACGGCGATCTGGACCGGCGCATGCGCGGCGAGTATCACGGCGCCTTCGCGGCCATCCAGCGCGATGCAAACGCCACGGCAGGCCAGTTGGCGCGCATGGTGGGCCGCATCCAGCAGTGCGCTTCTTCGATCAGTACGGCGGCCAACGAAATTGCTGCTGGCAACGGTGCCCTGTCCGAGCGTAGCGAACGCCAGGCCGCGCACCTCCAGGAAACCGCGGCATCAATGGAGGAGCTGACCGCCACCGTGCGCCAGAACGCCGCCCATGCGCGTGAGGCCAGCGCGCTGGCGGCCTCCACGCAGAATGCCGCCGGTGATGGCAATACGGCCATGCAGCGGGTCGTCGACACCATGCAGGCCATCGAGGGCGCGTCGAAGCGGATCGGCGACATCACCGGCGTCATCGACGGCATCGCCTTCCAGACCAACATCCTTGCGCTCAACGCAGCAGTGGAAGCGGCGCGCGCCGGCGAGCAGGGCCGTGGCTTCGCCGTGGTGGCCAGTGAAGTGCGAGTGCTGGCACAGCGTTCGGCGGCGGCAGCCCAGGAGATCAAGAAGCTGATCGACGAGGCCGGCCGGCAGGTGGGCGAAGGTGCCCAGCTGGTGGCGGATGCCGGCCAACGCATGCAGGGGATCGTCGGCGGGGTGGAGAACGTCAGCCATCTGATGCGCGAGATATCCGCGGCGTCGCAGGAACAGTCGATCGGTATCGAGCAGATCAACCAGACCGTGGTGCAGATGGACCAGGCCACGCAGCAGAATGCTGCGCTGGTGGAGGAAGCGACTGCCGCAGCACGCGAGCTGCAGTCGCAGGCGGGAACGCTGGACGATGCAGTTTCGGTGTTCCGTCGGCAGGAGTCGCAGGACGTGGCGCTGGTCGCCTGATCTCGGCCTTCAACACGATCCATGTGAAGACGGCGCCCGCAGGGCGCCGTCTTTTTTTGCGTGTTCTGCGTGATGGGTCACGCGATACAGCTGCCGACCTCTTGGTTACCGCTGTAGCGCCTCGCAGAGTGCATCCACGCATGGCGTGGATCTACCTGGTAGTGCCGGCCGCTGGCCGGCAAACGATCGCTGTGTGCGCCTGCTGTTGGTAGCGGCCAACCTTGGTTGGCGCCGCTGTTCCTCGCAGGGGGTATTCACGGATGGCGTGGATCTACCGGGCGATGTAACACCATCGGGTTGCCGGCCGACGGCCGGCACTACCCGCCGTTTCCTGCGTACAAAGAAAAACCCCGCTGCGTGAGCAGCGGGGTTTTGGGTGTAAACCCTGGCGATGACCTACTCTCGCATGGCTTGAGCCACACTACCATCGGCGCAGCTGCGTTTCACTTCCGAGTTCGGGATGGGATCGGGTGGTTCC